>CAVSQT010000004.1:0-693436 GCA_963730145.1 uncultured Solirubrobacterales bacterium | reverse complement strand
GGCTGCTCCGCCATGCGGATTTGAACGACCGCTGGTGCCTGATCCACGCCACCCACATGACCGAGGCCGAGACCAAGGACGTGGCGAAGGCAGGCGCAATTGCCGGCCTCTGTCCGATCACCGAAGCCAATCTCGGCGACGGCACTTTTCCCGGACGGCGGTTCACCGCGAAAGGCGGGCGCTACGGCATAGGCTCGGATTCCCACGTGCTGATCGGCGTGGCGGATGAGTTGCGCCAGCTCGAATATTCGCAACGGCTCGCCCGGCAGGCGCGCAACGTGCTGGCCAAGCCCGGGCAATCGAACGGACGGGCGCTGTTCGACGCGGCGGTTGCAGGCGGGAGTGTTGCGCTTGACGCTGATGACGGCAGATTGGCGGCAGGAGCGCCGGCCGACTTCGTGTCGCTCGACGCGTCGCATCCCACGCTGGCAGGCAAGCAAGGCGACGCCATTCTCGACGCCTGGATCTTCGCCAACGGCGCGAAGGTGGATCGCGCATGGGTGCGCGGGAGGAAGCTGGTCGAAGGCGGACGGCATGTGCGCGGCGAGGCCATTGCCAAGCGGTTCCGGAAGGTAATGATGGAGCTGACGGCCGGCTAAGGCGGAGCAGGCAAGCATTATGGACGCGAAAACGGCTGATATGGACGGCAAGGGGCGCTCTACCAGCGCATCCTCACGGACATTCGCCGGCCGCATCCTGTCGGGCCAATGGCCGCCCGGCCACCGTATCCCCTTCGAGCACGAGCTTGCGGTAGAATATGACTGTTCACGCATGACCGTGAACAAGGCGATGTCGGAACTCGCCAGGACGGGGCTGATCGAGAGGCGTCGGCGCTCCGGCAGCTTCGTCAGGCGGCCGCAGAGCCAGGCGGCGATCCTCGAGATCCACGACATCCGCGCGGAAGTCGAGGCGCTTGGCCTGCCCTATCGCTACGAGCTTGTCTCGCGTGCGGTGGTGCGCGAGGCGTCCGGTGACGAGGTGAGCAATGCCGGCTTCCCTGATGGCACGGGACTTGTCGAACTCGTCTGCCTCCATTTCGCCGGCGCGGAACCCTTCTGCCTGGAGGAACGCATGATCAGCCTCGCCGCCGTGCCGGAGGCGGTGGACGAAAGCTTCGAGGCAGTTGCGCCCGGGCCATGGCTACTCGCCCGCGTGCCCTGGAACGCCGCCGAGCACACGATCCGCGCCGTGGCGGCCGACGATCACGTCGCGAAGATGCTGGCCGTGCCGCGCCACAGCCCGTGCCTGGTAGTGCAGCGGCGGACCTGGAGCGGCGAGCAGCCGGTAACCAATGTCAGGCTGACCTATGCCGGCGAAACGCATTCGCTGGTGGCAAGGTTTGCGCCGCAGAACCGATAGTTCTCCGGCGCAAGCGAGACCGGAAAGCCCTCAGCCGGGATTGCCGAACTTGTAGGATAGGCCGAGCTTGATCGACACGTTGTCGTCGAAGCCGTCCATCTCGCACGGTTCGACATAGGGACCGCCAGTGCACGTATCCGCGTTGCCAGCCGTTTCCTTGCCGAACTTGGAATAGAGCCCTTCGAGCTTCACGCTCAACTTTTCGGTGAGCGCCTGTTCCACACCAATACGATGACCCAGCCGACCCGGGTGCCGCTGAGATCGAAGCTCTCGCTGTCCGGCGCCGGCAGATAATTGTATTCCAGATCGACATCGGCGATGGCGAGACCGGCCGTCGCATACATGTAGCTGTTGCCGGACGCGATGCCGGCGCGGCCGCGGATCGTGGCGAGCCAGTCGAGATCCGAGACGATTTCCCGATCGTCCGCGACGGAGTTGGCCTCCGTTTGTAAATAGTTCGATGTCGGCCACCGCGCCGTAAACGAAGCTTCCGTTCTGCCAGTTGTAGCCTACATGGCCGCCGAAGCCCGCTCCAAGGCTCGGCACTTGATAGGTGCCGCCGAAGTCGTAGTAGACGCGGTCCCAGATGCTGCCATTGTGATAGGCGAAGGACGTTTCGATACCTGCATAGGCGCCGCTCCAGTTCACGAGCGGCATTTCCACGCCGCCGGACATTCCGCCATCGCCGAAGCGGTAGTTGACGCCGGTGCGGATGGAGGCGATCTCGCCGGCACTGCGGAACTGGGATTCGTCGCCGTCATCGGTTCCTACGACGGTCGAGCCGGGAACGCAGCATAAGTGGCTTCAACGAAACCGCTCAGATTGCCGGTGAACTTCTGCTCGAAGCCTGTGCTGACGATCAGCCCGACCTCGGTATCGCTCATATCCCAAAGCGGATCGTCGTCGATTCTTCCGTCGAATTCGCTGTCGAAATCAGCCAGCGCGACACCGCCGGTCAAATACATCAGCGAATCGCCTCGCGAGCAACCAAGCCCGCTTTGGCGCGGAGCGACGCCATCCAGTTGATCGCCGTCCGGATCTCGTAGTCGGGATCTTCAGGATCGAAGTAGTCCTGATCCTTGCTGTTGGAGAACAGGTTGAAATCGGCGACTGCGCCGTAGAGGCCAGCGCCGCTCTTGGCATCGTAGCTGACTTGCCCGCCGCCGGTGAAACCCTCGCTCCTGTGGTCGTAGGTAGCGCCGTATTCCCAATACTCGACGTCGGTCTGCGAGACGATGCCGAACGCTCCGCCCAGATTGCCGCCGACATAGAATCCCGAGAAGTCGGACGGCGTTCCATAGGCATAGGGCGCGACGCCTGCGTCCGGCTGCTCACCGAAGCGGTAGTTGATCGCCAGCCGCGCCGTGGCGATCGTGTCCGACGTCAGCAACGAATATTCGTCTTCGTTGACCGTCTCGTTCTCGTCGAAATGAGCCAGCAGGCCTTCGAAGCGGGCAGTCCACCGGCCCGAGAACGCATGCTCGACGCCAAACCCGCCGATAAGGCCGACCTTGGTGTCGCCGAGGTCGGGCCAGCTTGTCGTCCGGATCTTCGAATTCGATCCAGGACCGGTCGAAGTCCGCGACCGCAAGGCCGCCGGTGAAATAGAGCAACGTGCGGTCGAGACCGATGCCGGCGCGCCCGCGCAGCGAGGCCATCCAGTTCAGATCGTTTTCGATCTCGTCATCCGTGGCGAATAGCGTATCGGCGCTGTTGGTGAAGCCGGTGATGTCGCCTTCGACGCCGAACACCGATGCGCCGTATTGCCAATTGTAGCCGCCCTGTACGCCGTAGGCGAGACCATCCTCGTTGAGATAGAAGGTGGAACCGTACCAGTCGTATTCGGGATCCTCGAAGCCGGTCCTGTGGCCCGCGTGCCCAATGTTGACACCCGCGTAGAAACCAGACCAGTTGTAGCCGGAAGCAACCTCAACGGCCGGATCAGCCGCCGAGGCGGCTGCCGTCAAAGCAAGAACACCGGCAGCTGTGGCTGCAAAGAATTTCATCGGAACCCCTCTCGCTCAACGAGAAACACGATCCGCCGCCATCGTGAATTGCTTGTGCAACAAAAGGACAATCATAACCAACGCGTTGGTTGTAAAGACTTCTGCTACAATCCCTCCGGCGCTCGCGAATTCCGTTGTCATCCTGTTGCCGCATCGCAACAGAGCGTGTGTCTAGGAGCCCAAAAAATGGGCAAACCAAGCGGATAGCAGGGCCCGCCCAGGCGACGCATCTGGAGCGGCGACAAGCCGGTGACCAATGTCAGGCTGACCTATGCCGGCGAAACGCATTCGCTGGTGGCAAGGTTTGCACCGCAGGCGGGGTGAGTATCGCCCGGCGTCGCGACCAGTATCCTTCCCGTGAACGGCAATGCAATCGCCTGCGGGAAACTGCATTCAACCCCCGTAGCCGCGGTGACCTCGTCTTTATGCGCGGCGAAGGCTGGAGGACTTCGGCCTTTCTCGGCCTCCGGGACCTTGAAGAAGTCCAAGCCGATTCCCAGTTCCGCTGCGACCTCATCGAATTCTGCGGCGAGATCCGGAGGTCCCGATGGGCCTCCTCAAGGCCGAGCGGTGTCGTGCCGGGTTAGCCTGGCGCGAACTCAAGGGCCCGCCCGAAACATCGCAGACCCACAGCGTCCGCATGAACTTGAGGCCGGGCAGCCTTCCCAGGTTCTTGGTGTGCCACTCCCGCAGCTGCGGTTCTCGGCGTCTCCGACAATCGGGTTCTTCACGAGGGCGTCGCTGAAGTGATCCACCACGGCGGCAATGGCGAAGACACCCCCCAGCCGGTCATAAAGACTTTTCTCCTGCGCGCCCGCGTTATCCGCCCCAGCCAATACAGCCACCGACGCGGCGGGCGTCATCCTTGGCAATCACGTCTTCGCGCTTGTGAGGACAGCCTAGAGTTGTGCATGGCTTACCTCCCTTGATGATGGCGGTAAGCCAGGTCCGTTTAGAGCATGCCGTCAATCAACATTAAGGCCCGGGGCTTGCCGCCGCTCACATATTAACGTTCTTCCGCGCGGATTATTCCTAAGCCAGCGAAATTCGTCTGGGGTGGGCAGCTCCCTTCACGAGGTGGGGGAGGTGCCGAAGTCATGCGCTTGTCTAGGCCGAGACGGAGAGGGAAATGGGCGATTCGCGCCCGCGAATTAACGCAATGGGCATGGCTGGCCTCCTACTCCACGATTTTCCAGTAGGAATCCTTCCGCGTCACCTTGCCGTGGCGAAACGTATGGAAGTCGCAACCCCACTCGTGCCGTCGCGTGTGGTGCCGGTGAGGGTCCATTTCGACATGCCGGTGTTTGCGGCTGCATCCACAAAAATGCTCGGTGTCGCCGTAGTGGACATCCGGCAGGCCTTCGAAACGCCCCGCCAGCGCTTCCCGCATGTTCCGTTTGCGCTCGAAGGGGAGCCCCCGGGGATGGCTTCCCCTCGGCACTTCCAGGATGCAGTCTTCGGAGAGGAACGCCATCATGCGATCAAGATCGTGCGCGTTGAACGCCTCGCACAGCTCCGTCAGTGTCGATCGAATGTCCGACGGCCGTCCTCCGTCCAGGCGGACGGCTCATTGCTCCTGCTGCCTGACGGGCGTCCGCCGCCCTGCAAGGCGGTCTCGGCGGCTATGGGGCCGTTCCCGACATCTTAGCCTTTTGCACCGGCGCCGCTATCTCAATGTGGTGAAGGCGTTGATCCGGTGCAAAAAGATGGCTGGCGAACACCAACACTGATACTGCTGCGGCCCATACAGGGGACTGCCGAACGACGATGCATCCAATTCAGATAAGCCAGAGCAGGTCGAGCAATTGCTCGATATGCCGGAACTAGCGACTGCGCTGGAAAGCGAGCAGTTCAAAAAGTTCCTTGATCAGGTGCCCATCGCAATTGCCGTATCTGACATCACAAGCGTGGAAAGCGTCGTCTATGCCAATCCGGAATTTGAGAAGCTATGCGGGCTTTCTGCCGCCAGGCTCGCGAAAGAAAGTTGGGCCAGTCTTTCTGGTAGCAGCCTAAACGAGTTAAACGACCGGCACCTTGTGGCAGCGATCGTCGAGGAAACCGACTTCGTCGGCACGTTTCGGCTGGAGCGGAGCGAGGATGGGAAACCCGTCGCTGATGGGAAATCCGTCGTTGTGGACGCCTATTCCAACGTAATTGAAGACGACAACGGTAAGCTCTGTTTTCGTCTGGTAGCGCTCGTCGATGTCTCCGCTCATGGCGAAGCCGACAAGCTTTCGATGGAAGAGCGTATCCGAGAAAAGGACACGCTTTTGCGCGAGCTTCAGCATCGGGTCAAAAACAATCTCCAAATGATAACTGCGCTCATACGCCTGGAAACTCGCAATGCAGTCGAACCGGACCAAAAGCGGTTCGAACGTCTTGCCGGCAGGGTCGATGCATTGGCAATCCTGTACGCGGCGCTGTCGGCCGACGAGCAAAAGGACGAGATCGACCTCGGTGTATATCTCAGCCAGATCGCATCTGCGGTCATGACTTCACATGCCGTCGAGGGCATTCGCCTGGACATGACATTGGACACCTACCCTGTCTCGATAAATGTTGCGATGCCGACCGGGCTGGTGGTGAATGAGTTGCTGACGAATTCGCTTAAGCACGCCTTCAAGGGCCGCGAGGGCGGGACCATCACGTTGCACAGCATCGTCAACGGAGAAGGGTGCCAAGTCACGGTCGCAGATGACGGGATCGGCCTTCCGGAAGGTGAGACGTGGCCTAAACGCGGCAAGCTCGGCGCTTTGATCGCACTCTCTCTGACAGAGAACGCCAAGGCAGAGTTTGATGTCTCCTCCAGCGCAGATCGGGGAACGAAAGTGACCATCGTTTTCAGACGAGCTGCTGCCGCCGCCGGTTGACTAACCCACACACATCGTGATCGGCGCCTGCTGTGGAACCTAATGGCTTCCAGATTGTTCGCCGCAAGCGCGGCCGTGATCCTGCTTCCTCATTTCATGCCGCACTGCAATAAGAGCTTGGAGAAAGCCTGCGACCTGTGAAAAACTCCGGCTTTCCGAAGAACCGCGGACAGGCCATCATGGCAATTCTCGCCGCCGTCCATCACCTGACGCACTACAGATACGACCGGCCGGTCGTCCTCGGCCCCCAGGTGATCCGGCTGCAGCCGGCGCCGCATTCGCGCACAAAGGTGCTCAGCCACTCGCTGAAGGTCGAGCCGGCAAAACACTTCGTCAATCTGCAGCAGGACCCCTACGGCAATTTCCTGGCGCGCTTCGTCTTTCCCGAGCCGGTGATGGAGCTCAGGATCGAGGTCGATCTGGTCGCCGACATGACGGTCTACAACCCGTTCGACTTCTTCGTGGAGCCGTCGGCGGAGAATTTGCCCTTCGACTACCCGGAAGACATCGCCGACGACCTGAAAATCTACCGGACGCCGGAGCCAGCCGGGCCGCTGCTGCAGGGGTTCCTCGGCCGCGTCGACCACTCGCACACCAATACCGTGAATTTCATCGTCGCGCTGAACGCGCAGGTGCAGCGCGAGATCGGCTACATCATTCGCATGGAGACCGGCGTGATGACGCCGGAGGAGACGCTCGCCGCCGGAAAAGGCTCGTGCCGGGACTTCGAGCTGGCTGCTGGTGCAGGCGCTGCGCAATCTCGGCATCGCCGCGCGCTTCGTGTCGGGCTATCTGATCCAGCTCAAGCCCGACCTGGTGGCGCTCGACGGGCCGGCCGGCACGGCGGTCGATTTCACCGACCTGCACGCCTGGTGCGAGGTCTATCTGCCCGGCGCCGGCTGGATCGGCCTCGACCCGACCTCCGGCCTGCTGACCGGCGAGAGCCATGTGCCGCTGGCGGCGACGCCGCATTTCAGCAACGCCGCGCCGATCTCCGGCATGGCGAGTTTTGCCAATGTCGACTTCGACTTCGACATGCGCGTCGACCGCGTCGCCGAGCATCCGCGCATCACCAAACCGTTCTCGGACGAGAGCTGGCAGGCGCTCGACAGGCTGGGCGAAGAGGTCGACGCGGAGCTGAAAGCCGAGGACGTGCGGCTGACCATGGGCGGCGAGCCGACCTTCGTGTCGATCGACGATTTCGAGAGCGAGGAGTGGAACACGGCGGCGGTCGGGCCGACCAAGCGCGAGAAGGCCGACGCGCTGATCAGCCGGCTGCGCGAGCGCTTCGCACCGAACGGTTTCCTGCATTATGGCCAGGGCAAGTGGTATCCGGGCGAGAGCCTGCCGCGGTGGACCTTCTCGCTCTACTGGCGCACCGACGGCGAGCCGGTCTGGTCCGACCCCGAGCTGATCGCGCGGGAGAAGTCGGACGGCAAAGTCGACGGCGGAGGATGCCGGCAGGCTGCTCACGACGATTGCGGATGAGCTCGGCATCGACACCGAAATGGTGGCCGAGGCCTATGAGGATCCGGCCGAGTGGCTGCTCAAGGAAGGCAAGCTGCCGGACAATGTCGATCCGTCGAACTCGAAGCTGGAAGACCCGGAGGAGCGCAGCCGCATGGCGCGCGTCTTCGAGCGCGGGCTGACCAAGCCGTCGGGCTACGTGCTGCCGGTGCAGCGCTGGCAGAGCCAGGCGGCCGGCCACCGCTGGCGCTCGGAGAAGTGGACGACCAGGCGCGGCAGGCTGTTCCTGGTGCCGGGCGACTCGCCCGTCGGCTACCGGCTGCCGCTCGGCACCCTGCCCTACGTGCCGCCGGCGCAGTTTCCCTACATCGTGCCGGTCGATCCGTCGGTTCCGCGCGGGCCGCTGCCCGCGCGTGACGCCATGCTGACGGAGCCAGCAGGAGGCGTCCCGGCGGAACCGGAAGGCGCCGACGAGATGGCGCGCCGGCAGACGGCGGCGTCCTTCACCGCCGTAACCGGCCAGCAGGAGCGCGTCGAGCAGGAGCTCGGCGAGATCGGCGGCGCGGTGCGCACGGCACTTTCCGTCGAGCCGCGCGACGGCAGGCTCTGCGTGTTCATGCCGCCGGTCGAGGCGCTGGAGGACTATCTCGAGCTGATCGCGGCGGCCGAGAACGCGGCGAAGAAGATCGGCCTGCCGGTGCATATCGAAGGCTACGCGCCGCCGCAGGACCCGAGGCTCAACGTCATCCGCGTCGCGCCGGACCCCGGCGTCATCGAGGTGAACATCCATCCGGCGTCGAGCTGGCAGGATTGCGTGGCGACCACCGAGGCGATCTACGAGGAAGCGCGGCAATCGCGGCTCGGCGCCGACAAGTTCATGATCGACGGCCGCCACACCGGCACCGGCGGCGGCAACCATGTCGTGGTCGGCGGCGCGACGCCCAACGACAGCCCGTTCCTGCGCCGGCCGGACCTGTTGAAGAGCCTGGTGCTCTACTGGCAGCGGCATCCCGCGCTGTCCTATCTGTTCTCCGGCCTGTTCATCGGCCCGACCAGCCAGGCGCCGCGCTTCGACGAAGCGCGGCATGACAGTCTCTACGAACTGGAGATCGCGCTGGCGCAGGTGCCGCTGCCGGGCAAGGGCGCCGCTCCCCTGCCCTGGCTGGTCGACCGGCTGTTCCGCAACCTTCTGACCGACGTGACCGGCAACACCCACCGCTCGGAAATCTGCATCGACAAGCTGTTCTCGCCCGACGGGCCGACCGGCCGGCTCGGGCTGGTCGAGTTCCGCGGCTTCGAGATGCCGCCCAATGCGCGCATGAGCCTCGCGCAGCAATTGCTGGTGCGCGCCATCATCGCGCGTCTCTGGAAAAACCCGCTCGACGGCCGCTTCGTGCGCTGGGGCACGTCGCTGCACGACCGCTTCATGCTGCCGCACTATGTGTGGGCCGATTTCCTCGACGTGCTCGACGATCTCAGGCAGAACGGCTTCGCATTCCGGCCGGAATGGTTCGACGCGCAGCTCGAATTCCGCTTCCCCTTCTGCGGCGAGGTTGCACATGCAGGGCATCAAGCTGGAGCTCCGGCAAGCGCTGGAGCCCTGGCATGTCATGGGCGAGCAGGGCGCGATCGGCGGCACGGTGCGCTTCGTCGATTCCTCGGTCGAGCGGCTGCAGGTGAAGACGGAGGGGCTGAATCCCGAACGGCACACGATCGCCTGCAACGGCCGCCCGGTGCCGCTGAAAGAGACTGACAACCGCGAAATCGCCGTCGCCGGCGTGCGCTACAAGGCCTGGCAGCCGTCGTCCGGCCTGCATCCGGCGCTGCCGGTCAACACGCCGCTGGTGTTCGACATCTACGACCGCTGGTCGGGCCGCTCCGTCGGCGGCTGCGTCTACCATGTCGCGCATCCCGGCGGGCGCAACTACGAGACCTTCCCGGTCAACGCCAACGAGGCGGAGGCGCGCCGGCTCGCCCGCTTCGAGCCGCGCGGCCATACGCCGGGCGCCTACGAATTGCGGCGCGAAGAACCGTCGGAAGAATTCCCGCTGACGCTTGACCTCAGGCGGCCGTCCGGATTGTGATCGGCCATGGCGAGGGGGAATCACACCAAAGCGAAGCGTCGGCAGGCCGACGAACCTGCTGCTCGAAGGCTACCGGCCGATCGAGGGCGTCATCGACGAGATGGTCGACGCATCAGGCAACCCGCGGCCGGTGTGGAAGACATTTCATCGCGTCGCTCGAGGCGCTGGGGCCGGAGGAACTGCAGGAGCGCTTCGCCCGCGCCGACCAGTATCTGCGCGACGCCGGCGTCTACTACCGCGTCTACGACCGCGACGGCGCCAACGAGCGCGAATGGCCGCTGGCGCATGTGCCGCTGCTGGTCGACGAAGCCGAATGGGCCGACATCAGCGCCGGGCTGATCGCAGCGCGCCGAGCTGTTCGAGGCGATCTGCGCCGACATCTATGGCCCGAACCGGCTGGTGGCGGAGGGGCTGCTGCCGCCCGGCCTGATCGCGTCGAGCCCGGAATATCTGCGTCCCTTCGTCGGCATCCAGCCGGCCGGCGGGCATTTCCTGCATTTCTGCGCCTTCGAGCTCGGCCGCGGGCCCGAATGGCGCGCTGGTGGGTGCTGGGCGACCGCATGCAGGCGGCGTCGGGCGCCGGCTTCGCGCTGGAGAACCGCGTCGCCACGACGCGCGCGCTGTCCGACATCTATGGCGAGATGCATGTGCACCGGCTGGCCGGCTTCTTCCGCCGCTTCCGCGACGCGCTGACCGGCATGGCCGGCGAGCCGGCGGGCCGCGTCGGCGATCCTGACGCCCGGGCCGCTCAACGAGACCTATTACGAGCACGCCTACATCGCCCGCTATCTCGGCATCATGCTGCTCGAAGGCGAGGACCTGACCGTCACCGACGGCCGGCTGATGGTGCGCACCGTGTCGGGGCTGAAGCCGGTCAGCGTGCTGTGGCGGCGGCTCGACGCCGCCTTCGCCGATCCGCTGGAGCTGCGCGCCGGATTCGCGCATCGGCACGCCGGGCCTGGCCGAAGCCGTCCGGCAGGGCTCGGTGACGGCGGTCAACGCGCTCGGCTCCGGCATACTGGAGACGCGCGCGCTGCCCGCCTTCCTGCCGAATATCGCGCAGGCGCTGCGCGGCGAGGCCCTCGACCTGCCGTCGATCGCGACATGGTGGTGCGGCCAGGAAGCCGAGCCGCAGGCACGTGCTCGACAATCTCGACCGCATGATGATCGGGCCGGCGCTGTCGACGCGGCTGCCCTTCGAGGACGACGACGCGACCGTGCTCGGCTCGCACGCTTTGGCGACGAGGCACGCGCGGCGCTCGATCGCCGCGCATCGAAGCGGATGGCGGCGGCTTCGTCGGCCAGGAGGCGGTGACGCTGTCGACCGCGCCGGTCTTCGTCGGCGGCCTTCTGGAGCCGCGGCCGGCCAGCCTGCGCGTCTATCTCGCGCGCACGCCGGACGGCTGGACCGTGATGCCCGGCGGCTTCGCGCGCGTCGGCTCCTCGCTCGACACGACGGCGATCGCCATGCAGCGCGGCGGCCAGGCGGCCGATGTGTGGGTGGTCAGCGGCAAGCCGGTGAAGCAGGAGACGCTGCTGCCCGGCGACCGCGAGGGCTTCAGGCGCAGCCTGCCGGGCAGCCTGCCCTCCGCGCCGCGGAGAACCTGACGTGGCTCGGCCGCTATATCGAGCGCTCGGAGGACACGGTGCGCATCCTGCGCGCCTATCATGTCCGGCTTGCCGAGACCTCCGACCCCGACATGCCGCTGCTCGCCGACATCCGCGACTATCTCGAGCCCTTCGGCATCGACGCCGGAGGCGGCCATCCCGCTGGCGCTGATCGGCGACGCTCGACAGCGCCGTCTACAGCGCCGGGCAGATCCGCGACCGCTTCTCGCCGGACGGCTGGCTGGCGCTGCGCGATCTCTCAGAAGACCGTGCACCGCTTTGCGAAAGACGTGGCGCCGGGCGACGACGCGACGCGCGCCATGACGGTGATCCTGCGCAAGCTCGCCGGCTTCTCCGGCCTGCTCGCACGAGAACATGTACCGCTTCACCGGCTGGCGCTTCCTCGAGATCGGCCGCCGGCTGGAGCGCGGCATCCAGATCGCCCGCTCGCTCGCCTGGCTGACGCGCGAGGATGCGCCGGACGGTGCGCTCGACATGATGCTGGAGATCGGCGACAGCGTCATGACCCACCGGCGCCAATACGCGCTGCGCCGGGCGCCGCAGCCTGGTCGACCTCCTGGCGCTCGACCCGCTCAACCCGCGCTCGGTGCTGTTCCAGCTCGACCGGCTGAAGAAGGAGATCGCGCATCTGCCGGAGGCCGGCGACCGCGGACACCTGTCGCCGGCGGCGAAGGAGGTGCTCAGGATACACACGGCGCTCGCGATCAACGAGCCGGGCGACCTGATCGCCCGAGGCGCTCGATGCGCTGGCCAACGACATAGCCGGGCTCTACGGCAGCCTCGCCAAAGCGTATTTCGCCTGACGCCATGCTCTACGACATCAGGCTCCATCTGCACTACGACTACGCGGCGGCGGCGGGCGGCAGCCGGCACCAGGTGCATGTCGTGCCGCAGACGATATCAGGCGTGCAGCGCGTGATCGCCTCGTCGCTTTCCTTCTCGCCGATGCCGACGGAACGCTCCGATTTCCTTGACTTCTTCGGCAACGGCGTGACCTCGATCGCCTTCCGCGACTCCTACGAGGAACTCGACATGCGCATGAGCGCGCGCGTCTCCGTCGCACGGCCGGAGCCCGGCTTCGACGTATCGCCCACGCTCGCCCAACCTGCGCGAGGAGACTCGCCTCGGTGCGCTCGCTGGCGTCCGCAAGCGCCGCATCATTTCCTAGCCGCAAGCGACCATGTCGACCTCGACGCCGCGCATCACCGCCTATGCGCGCGAGAGCCTGTCGCAGACCTCCTCGGTGATCGGCATCGCCAATGATTTCTGCAACCGCATCCACGGCGATTTCGTCTATGACGGCGAGGCGACGACGGTCGCAACCAAGGCCGCCGACGCCTTCGCACTGAAGCGCGGCGTCTGCCAGGATTTTTCGCATGTCATGATCGCCGGCCTGCGTGGGCTGGGCATTCCTGCCGGCTACGTCAGCGGCTTCCTGCGCACCATCCCGCCTCCAGGCAAGGAGCGGCTGGAAGGGGCGGACGCCATGCATGCCTGGGTCAAGGTCTGGTGCGGGCGCGAGGCCGGCTGGCAGGAATTCGACCCGACCAACGGCATGCGTGCCAGCAACGACCACATCACCGTCGGCTACGGCCGCGACTATTCCGACGTCGCGCCGATCGTCGGCGTGCTGAGGACGACCGGCAGCCAGACCGGCGAACAGGCGGTCGACGTGATCCCGGTAGGGTAACGGCATCTTGCCGCAGAAGCCGCGCAGCAGTTTGCCAGCGCAACCGCGCATGCTACGTGTCTGCCATTATCGAGGCAGTCCATGCGGCACGGCATAGGCAGAATTGGCATTGAGCGCGCTGCGGCTTTCGTCGTGGCGCTGGTGCTCGTTCTGCAGTCGGCCCTCGCCGTCGCCGGCACAGCCCGTCCAGCGCGACATATTCGGCAACGTCATCTGCGCCGAGGGCAGCACCGGCCATAGCCCGTCGGGCGGAAGCCATGACGGCGGCCACATGCCCGACTGCTGCATGCTGTCTTGCAGCGCCGCGTTCCCGACGGCCGCGAACGTGCCGGCTGCCATCGAATGGCCGGCCACCGTTCTGGTCGACGCGGCCGTCAGCTATCCGACACTCCAGCTCACCTTCCCGCACGACCGGCGAACGCCGGCCAACCCACGCGCTCCGCCTGCCGCTGTCTGAGCTTCAAGTGCCGTGCTCCGTCAGAGCGCGGCTTGTCAGCAGCAAGGTTCGCCGACCGCAGGATGCGGCGCGAACGCATTTCGGAGCAATTGTCATGAACTTCTCTTTCCGCAACGTCGCCCTGCCCGCGGCTGCCCTCGCCGCAGCCCTGTCATTCGCCCAGGCCGCATCCGCGCATGAGTTCAAGCTCGGCGATCTCACGATCGGCCATCCCTGGTCGCGCGCGACGCTGCCCGGCGCCAAGGTCGCGGCCGGCTATCTGACCGTCAAGAACAACGGCTCGACTCCCGACAGGCTGGTCTCGGTCACCGCCGACATCGCCGGCAAGGGCGAAATCCACGAGATGACCGTCAAGGACGGCGTCATGAACATGAGGCCGCTCGCCGACGGGATCGAAATCCCCGCCGGCGGCGAGGTGAAGCTCGAGCCCGGCTCCTACCACCTGATGTTCAAGGAGCTGAAGGCGCCGGCCGTCGAGGGCGTGAAATTCCCGGGCACGCTGACCTTCGAGAAAGCTGGAACGGTGGAGGTCGAGTTCGCCGTCGAGAAGGCCGGCGGAGACGCGGATCATTCCGCGCACTGGCGGCTGACCAACCGATATTCATGTCAGGCGCCCAGTCTGGCCTGAACCTCGACCCCTCAGGCCCGCGTCCCGGCCACGAGCCGCGCCGGTAACTTCGATGCTGGTTTTGCGCAGGAAATTAAGGCTTTCCGGGCCGCTGTTCATGGACAAGGTTTTCAAAGATGCTTAGGTTGCCGGTCTCTCAGCCGACACCGACGAATGTATATGGCAACCAAGCTCCAGATCGTGGAATTCCCCGGGTTTGCGGGTCCTTCGACCCGTCCTTGCGCACGGCAGAGCTGAGCCATGGCGATAGCGGCGAACGGGTCGAAAGCCACGGCCGAGAAACCTGGCCGCCGGCTGAGGATTCCGCTGTCGGTGAAGTTCGCCACGCGTGACGGTGGTGCTGGCCCTGCTGCTGCTCGCGCTTTTCGGCGCGGCCAGCCTGTGGTGGGCCTATAGCGGCGCCGAACGCGCCGCCTTCGCAGCCGGGCAGCAAAAGGCAGAGACGCTGGCCGGGCGCATCGATGGCGTGCTCTCGGAACTGGGAAGCCAGCTCGCCTGGACTGCCCAGCCGGCCTGGAGAAGCGCCGGCATCGAGCAGCAGCGCGCCGACTTCACCCGCATGCTCAGCCAGTTCCCGGCTGTTACCGAGCTCTTCTACATCGACGGCAAGGGCCTCGAGCAGCTCAAGGTCTCGCGCTTCGCGCCCGACTCCATAGCCAGCCAGACGAACCATGCCAACGAGCCGCGCTTCGTCGAGACGGTAAAGGCGCGGACCTGGTTCGGCCCGGTCTATGTCCGCAACGGCGCCGAACTCTCGACGACGGTAGGCATGGCGCATGCCGACGGCGGCGTGACGGTGGCGGAGATCGACCTCGCCTTCGTTTCGGATCTCGTCAACGCCGGCGGCCAGGATGGCGGGATCGCCTTCGTGGTCGACCGGCACCGGCAGGCTGATCGCGCATCCCGGCAAGAACCCGGCCGCCGGCGACAGCGATATGTCGGCGCTGCCGCAAGTGGCGGTGGCCATTGCCGCCAGCGGCGACGGCACCACCGGTGACGCCGTGACGGACGATGGCGCGCCGGCGCTGGCGGCCTACGCAGAGGTGCCTGATACCGGCTGGAAGGTATTGGCGCAGACGCCGGAGCGCGCGGCACTTGCGCCCTTCTACACGCTCGCATGGCAATCGGCGCTGCTGTCGGCGGCCGGGCTGCTGATCGCGGCGGCGACAGGCATGTGGCTGGCGCGCCGGGTGTCGGTGCCGATCCGCAGGCTGCAGGCCAGCGCCGAGCAGCTCGGCGAAGGCGACCTGACGCAGCGGGTCGCGGTGCGCAGGCGCGACGAGATCGGCGCGCTGGCCGACCGCTTCAACATGATGGCGAGCCGCCTGCAGCAAAGCCACAAGGGCTTCGAGGCGACGATCGACGACCGTGCGCAGGGGCTGGACATCGCCCAGCAGCAGCAGGCGCTGACGGTCGACATGCTGAAGACGATCAGCCGCTCGGATTACCAGCTGGAGCAGGTGCTGGACACGCTGATCGGCTCCGCCGTGCGGCTGGCGGAAGCCAATGTCGGCGCGGTGTGGCTGCGCCAGGGCGACGCGTTCCGCCTCGCGGCTCAGCTCGGCCACACGAGCGACTGGGTCGAGGCGGCGCGCAAGGCACCCTTCACGGCAGGATCCGAAACGCATGCGATGGCCGCAGCGGCCGCCTATTCCGGGCAGATCGTCAACGTCGACGACGTCTTGCGCGACGTTCGTTTCGCCGGCGACTACGGCGAGCGGCCGGCCTACAGCGACGAACGTTCGGCACTTGCGCTGCCGCTCAAGCATGACGGCAAGGTCGAGGCCGTCTTCGCGCTGTCGCGCGCCGACCCCATCCCCTTCACCGACCGGCAGGCCGCACTGGCACAGGATTTCGCCGACCAGGCGCTGATCGCCGTCCGGCACATGAAGCTGCTCGGCGAGATCGGGACGCGCGACAGCAAGCTGGCGCGGGCTTCGGAAGAACAGGCGGCGACCAGCGACATATTGCGGGCCATCTCCAAATCGCCGGCCGACACCGGGCCCGTGCTGGATGCCATCGCCCAGAGCGCGGCGCGGTTCTGCGACGCGCCCTATTGCCATATCGAGCTGTTCGACGGGCAGCTTCTGCATTTCAAGGCCGGGCACGGGCTGCCGCCGGAAGCGATCGAGCTGATCGGCAGCAGCTTCGCAGCCGCACCGGCGGCCGGCAGCCCGGCAGGGCAGGCGATAACCAGGCACGATTCTGTCCTGGTCGCCGACCTCCAGGCCGTATCGGGGCAAACGTCCGACGCGCTGTCCCGGCTGCTCGGCGTCCGCTCCGTAGCCGCCGTCCCGCTGCTGAGGGATGGCGCAGCGATCGGCGTCATGACGGTCGCCGACCTCAGGCCAGACGTCCTGCCGGCGTCCCTGCAAGGCCGCCGGCTCGCCCTGCTCGAAGCCTTCGCCGACCAGGCCGTCATCGCCCTGGAGGGCGCGCGCCTGTCCGACGAACTGCGCACGCGCACCTCCAACCTTGCCGCTTCGCTCGACCGCGAGGCCGCGACCGGCATCCTGCTTCAGTCGGTCAGCCGGACCGACTACGACCTCGGCGGCGTGCTGGCGAGCCTTGCCGGACGAGCGGTGCGCGCGTGCGCCGCCGACGAGGCGCGATTCTTCCGCCTCGACGGAGAGGTGTTGCGGGACGCTTCGGGCGAAGAAGCCGCCACCGAGGGTCACGGCAGCCTCGCGCGCCGCGTTGTCGCCGGGGCCGCCGCACTGAACCTGCTCGACGCCTGGCAGGACCCCGAACACGCAGGAAAGGATGCAGCCACCCGGTCGATGCTGGGGCTGCCGCTGCTGGCGAAGGGCAAGATCTTCGGCGTGATGACGCTGACGCGCGCCCAAGTGCTGCCCTTCGACGAGGAGCAGGCGAAGCTGGCGGCGGAACTGGCCGACCAGGCGGCGCTCGCGGTCGCCGGCGCGCAACTGCCGGAGGCACTCGCCGAACGCACGGCCGAACGCGACGAGGCGCGCCATCGCCATGCTACGGACGGAGAGGCGGCGGAGCGTCGGCGCACGACGGAGATGGATGAGGCCCTCCGGTCGCACGCCGCCGAGATAGGCGAACTACGCCAGCAGCACGATGCGGAACTCGCCGAAATCCGCCGGCTGCATGCCGACGAACTCGGTGAGCGCACAGCCGAGCGCGATGAAGCGCGTCGTCTCCACGTCGCGGATGTGGAAGCTGCGCAGCAGCAGCACGCGGCGGAGATCGAGGAAACCCGCCAGCGGCACGAGGCCGAAATCGGCGATATCCTCCGGCGGCATGCCGAGGAGCTCACCGAACGCACGGCCGAGCGCGACGAGTGGCAGCAGCGCCATGCCGCGGACGTGGATGCGGCAGAGACGCAGCGCAAGACGGAGTTGGACGAGGCTCATCGGCTGCACGCCGCCGAGGTCGAGGAGGCCCGCCTGCGGCACGAAGCCGAACTTGCCGACACGAACCTGCGACACGTGGGTGAGCTCAAGGAAACCGTCGACACGCATGCGGCCAAGCTTGCCGAAACGATCAGCGCCTACAGCGCGCAATTGGACGAGACGCGCCACTTGCACGCTGGTGAACTAGACGAAGCGCGTCAGCTCCATGCGACGGAGCTCGACGCGGCCCGCAGGCTGCACGCGCAGGACCGCGACACGGCCCGTCTGCAGCGCGGCGCGACGGCCGAGGCGCTGAAGCGCGTCGCCGATCCCTCCGCCGGCCTCGATGCGGTGCTGCAGACGATCGTCGGCTCGGCAGTCCGCGCGTGCGACGCCGGCGCAGGCATCCTGTTCGGTCGCGCCGGCGACCGGATCGAGGCCGCCGCGGCGTCAGGGCTGCCGGAAGAGAACCGCGAGACGTTGCTCGCTGTGGCGCGCGATGCGCTCGCGGCCAAGGTAATCGCCGAGGGCAAGGCGCTTCAGGTCGCGAACCTGCCGGGAGGCGAAGCGGTTCTCGGCACGGCGCTCGGCGTCCCGCTGCTCAAGGACGGTGCGGCGCAAGGGGCGCCCGAGTTGGTGCTGCTCGGCGCCGAAGCGTTCGGCGAGGAGCTCGCGACGCTGGCGGAGAGCTTCGCCGACCAGGCGGTCATCGCCATCGAGACGCAGCGGTTGATGGAACTCGCCGATCTGCGCGCCAACCAGCTCGACGATGCCAGGAGGTTCCGCGAGGCGGCGCAGCGCGTGCTCGAACTCGTCGGCAACGTCGAAAACGATCCGCAGCAGGCGCTCGATGCAGTTGCGGCGACGGCGGCCGAGCTGTGCCAGGCTCAGTCGGTCGAGATCAATCTTGCCGAGGGCGGAGCACTCCGCCTCGTCGCCGCGGCGGGCACGGTGAGCGGCGACGTTTCGGCGGCAAAACGTGCCCTAGCCGAGCAACGCACCGTCCATCTCGTCAACGAAGCGGCAGACGGCATCATGCCGGGGGCGGGGCTCGCCGTTCCGCTGATGCTCGACGGCAAGGCGGAAGGCACCCTGACGCTACGGCGCGAGGTCGGCGCGTTCAGCGAGCGCGAGATCGAACTGGCGAGCACGCTCGGCGCGCAGGCGGCAATCGCCGTCGCCACGGCGCGGCTCACCGGCGCACTGGAAGCTCGCACCCAAAGCCTCGACCATGCGCGAAGCGAGCGGCAGGCGACGGCGGGCATGCTGGCGACGATCGGCCGCTCGCGCTTCGATCTCGGCGCCGTCCTGGACACGCTGGCGCATTCCGCAGCCGAGCTCTGCGGCGCCGGCATGGCCGCAATCTGTCTCGACGGCGGCGCCACCATCGAGACCGCCGGCAGCGTCGGCTTCCCTCGCGGGTGGCCCGGCGATGCAAGGCACCTGCATGACGGCCGGCCTGGCGCGACGCGCCATACGCGAAGCGGTGACGTTGCAGTCATCAGGTGCGTCATCGGGAGATGCCGCCACCGGCAACACGCTTGCGGTACCGCTTGCCGGCGACCGCGGCGCGATCGGCGCGCTGGTGATTGTCCGCGAAGCACCGTTCGGCGACGAAGACATATCGGTGGCGGCGACGCTGGCCGACCAGGCCCTCATCGCCATCGAGAACGTTCGGCTGCTCGACCAGGTGCAGGCACGCACGGCCGAGCTCGACGAGGCGTTGCGCCAGCAGGCGGCAAGCGCCGGGACGCTGAAGGCGATCAGCCGCTCGACATTCGACCTGGCCGACGTGCTGTCGGCCATGGCCGGTCATGCGGCGCTGCTGTGCAAGGCCGCGACCGCACGCATCTATCTTGCCGACGGAGATGGCCTGCGGTTCGCCGCCGGCGCCGGTGTCACGCCAGAGCAACGCATCTACGAGCAGGCCAACCCGCTGCGTGTGGACGCCAGTTCCCCGGTCGGTCGCGCTGCGGTCGGCATGGCGGCCGTCCATGTTCCCGGCCTCGCCGGCGACGCGCACGAGACGCCGCCTGACGCCGCAAGGTTCGGCGACGCAGCCGCCATGCTCTGCATTCCGCTGCTGCGCGAGGGAACCGTCATCGGCGTCTTCGCGCTGACCCGGCCTGAGCCCGGACCGTTCAGCGATCCTGCAGATCGGGTTGGTAGAAACCTTGGCCGACCAGGCGGTGATCGCGATCGAGAACGTGCGGCTCGCCGACGAGGTGGAGGCGCGCACGGCGGAGGTCGGCGAAGGGCTGCGGCAGCAGACCGCCACCGCCGACGTGCTGAAGACGATCAGCCGCCCGGCCTTCGGTCTCGATGCCGTGCTGACCATGCTGACGGCCTCGGCGGGCTCGCTCTGCAACGCGGGCGGCGCGGCGATCTACCTGCTGAAGGACGACGCCTACCGCGTCGGGGCAGCGACCGGAGCCATGCCGGCGCATCTTGTCCGCGCCCACCTGCCCGGCCGCGACAGCTGGATCGGCCGGGCGGCGCTGGACGGGACGGCGATCCATGTCGCGGACACAGGCAGGGATGCCGAGCACCCCGAGATCGCCAGGATAGGCGGGCTTGGCGCAATCCTCTGCGTGCCGCTGCTGCGCGAGGGGACCGCCATCGGCGTCTTCGCGCTGATCCGGCCGGAGCCGGGAGCGTTCACGCAGCGGCAGGTCGCGCTGGTGCAGGACCTTCGCCGACCTGGCCGAGATCGCGATCGGGAACATGCGGCTCGCCGACGAGGCGCAAGCGCGCGCCGGCGAGTTCGCCGCAATCCCAGCAGGACCTGCACGCCTTGCAGGAGCGGGTGTCCGAGATGGAGAGGCTCGCCTCGCTCGGTCAGCTCACCGCCGGCATCGCCAAGGAGATCAGGGCCTCGCTCAACTCCGTCAAGGATTTCTCGGCCGTGTCGAACAGGCTGGTCAACGACATCCGCATGGTCCTGGAAGGCGCGGTTATCGACGGTGGAACCAGGGCCGAGGTCGAGGATCTCGGCGATACGCTGAAGGACAATCTCGACAAGGTGGTGGAGTACGGCAGGCGTGCCAATTCCGTCGTCGTGAACATGCTGCATATGGACGAGGGCCAAGGGGCAAGTTCGGCTGGGCGCCGCCCGGTCGACATCAACGCGGTGGTCGACGAGAGCCTCGGCATCGCCTATCACGGCGCGCGCGCCGAGCGGCAGAATTTCGACATCAGGCTGGAGAAGATGTTCGATCCGGCGGCCGGCAGGGTCGATCTCTACCCGCAGGAGATCACGCGTGCGCTGCTTTACCTGATCTCGAACGGTTTCGATGCGACCGCCCGGCGCGGCCAGGAAATGAACGGTGCCGTCTATCAGCCGGTGCTCGCGGCATCGACGAAAAACCTCGGCGACGCCGTCGAGATCACGATCCGCGACAACGGCGCCGGCATCGCGGCCGAGGTGAAGGCGAAGATGTTCAACCCCTTCTTCACCACCAAGTCGGCCGGTGAAGGCACCGGGCTCGGCCTTTCTCTCAGCCGCGACATCATCGTCAAGCAGCATTCAGGCACGATCGACGTGGAAACCGTGCCGGGCGCGTTCACCGAGTTCCGCATCGTGCTGCCGCGCGGCAGCGCTCAATCGAGCTGAAGCAGCTTCGCCACCTTCGCGTCGCGGCCATGCGTGTCGCGGCGGAAATGGACCGAGCCGTCGCGGTTCGCCCAGGCCGTCACGAAGGTGACGAAGAGCGGGAGCGGTTCTGCGAACTCGATCCTGGCCGGCGCGTCCGGATGCAAGCAAGCGCATCGAGCGTCGTCGCCGGGCGGCGCGCGGGCGGCGAGAAGCTCGGACGACCACGCGACTCCGCGTCTGTGATCGCGATTGCCCGCGTCGGAGCCCTGCCCGCCGATCCGATCGATCAAGGGCGATTGGACGGTGAGCACGATCTCAGGCGCATCGCCGGGGCTGCATCTCGACGCCGGTGACCGCGCCGAAGAAGGTCGGCAGCGTGGCGAGTTCGTCGACATTGGTGACGGTGACGAAACGTTCGGACCGGCCGCCATGCACGATCTTCACATTGCTGTCGGCAAGGTTGATGTAGATGTTGTCCTCGCCGAGGTCGCGGTTCTGCCAGCGCCGGCGCTCCAGATTGACCTTGATCTGGCGGATGCGGTCGGCTGATCGGGACGCTCATCTCGGCAAGCGTGGCCCGATCGATCGTGCCGCTCGGCTCCAGCCCGTGCCGGGTCTGGAAGTCGCGCACCGCCTGGATGCTCTTGTCGTCATGCACGTCGCCGCCGTCCATCAGCGCAATCGGCAGGTCGCCGGAGAGCGCCAGCAGCCGTGCGGATGTCCTTCATGCGCGGGTCGCTGCCTCCCGGCGCGATCTCCGGGCCGCCTGCGTCGATCACCGGCCACTGGCCGGACGCCTCGATGCGGGTGAACTCGCTGAGCTTGGCGATCAGGCGGACGTAGCGGAAATCTTCGTTGAGCACCGCGCCGGCGAAATCGCGAAAGTTTTCCGCCGCCTCCGCGCCGGCGATGATACTCGGCCGGCGTCATCGGCACGGGTTCGACGGCATTTTCGGACGGCGGCGACATCGGGGCCGATGCGGCCGTTGGCGAGATCGTGGCCGAATTCGACGACCGCACCGGACAAGAGCATGTCGAGGCGCGCGAGGTCGGCAGGGTCGGTCGACGCCCATCAGCGCCTCGATCTCGGCGACATGGTAGAAGTCCGGCGACAGGCCGTGGACGCCCGAAATCTTGAGCTCGGCAAGCAGCGCCTTTGCCTTCGTCTTGGGGCCGGCGTCGCGCACCCAGATCGGCTTGAAGTCGCGGATTTCGTAGATTTCGCGGACGGACGGCAGCGCCGCGTTGGCGGCCTCGGACCCCGTGTCGGCCTTGCCGGACTGGAACAGCGACCGCAGCGCTTCGGCGACGACGGCGTTGTCTTCGGCGGCGTGAGAGGGGAAAGCAGTGGCTGCAAGAACAGCGAGCGCGAGCAGGAAGCGCACAAAAGGCGTCCGGGAGCCTGTCATCATGTCGGCTGTCGGCATGGATCGGCCCTAATCAGGAAGTTACGACCGGCTCGGGATTTTCGAAAGTCAGGGCAATCGGGTCGGTATAAGCCACGTCCGACAGAACCGCGATGTCGGTATATCCCGATCCGGTGTCGAACCGAAGAATGCTGTCTGAGGGAGTTGCGCCTTCGACAAGGCTGAACTGGTTCGAGTTCGTCGAAGTCGAAGCCTGCGAGGACGATGGAGTTCCTCCTCCGTGTTGAAGTCGAGTATCTGGTCGACGTCCATATCTCCGGCCACAAGGATGAACCGGTCGGCGCCCTCGCCGCCTTCCAGCGTGTCGTGGCCGCCATTGCCCTGGAGGATGTCGTCGCCGTAATCGCCAAAGAGCTGATCGTCGCCGGGGCTTCCGAGCAAGGTGTCGTTGGCGTCCGTGCCGAAGAACGTCTGCGCGTCGGGATCGGTCTCCTCGCTGAAGCTGAACGAGCTCATGCTGACGAGGTTAGACGCCTCGGCGGTCCCGGTGATGGTGATCGTCACCGTCTGGTCGTCGAAGAGGCGCGTCATCATCGGTCGCCCGCACAGTATAGGTCAGCGTCAGGCTCTCGCCGTCGTCGAGATAGTCGAACGCCTCGGCGCCCGAGTCGAACGTCCAGGTGAGATTGTTCGCAGCGCCGGCATTGGCGATCGATCCCGGCGTCACCGTCAGCATTGCCTGGAGCGCGGCGTTGCCGGGGCCCAGCCCGTGGTCGTGCCCGAGGCAGCCACCGAGACCACCGTCGGGGTCACCGCGTCGGAGAGGTCTGGGAGATCGACATCGACCACCGTCAGCGTGCCGGATTCCGTCAGACCGGCATTGGTCTCCGCAATCGTCTCGGCGGCGCTGTCGCCCGCGCCGACGCTGATGTCAGGCGCGTCGTTCGAGCCGGTGATGGTGATGGTAACATCCTGGTCGTGACGGGCGCGACGTTATCGTCGGTCAGCGTCACCGTATAGGTCAGCGTCAGGCTCTCGTCGTCGTCGAGATAGTCGAACGCCTCGCGTGCCGGAGTTGAACGTCCAGTTGACCGTGCCGCTCGTTGGACGTGTTGTCGATCACCACGCCCGACTGCGGCGAGAACATCCCAAGCAGCGCCGCATTGTTCGGCAGCGCCGGGTCGGTCGTCGTTGCCCGAGGTCGCCAGCGTCACCCCGGTGATCGACACCACATCGGTGGTGTCGACGTCGCCGACGACAAACGAGCCGGACCGTCGACAGCGCCGGCATTCCGTCTCGGCCAGCGTCTCTGCCACGTCGGTCGCAGCTGTGATCACCGGCGCGTCGTTGGTCCCGGTGATGGTGATCGTCACCGTCTGGTCGTCGTGGCCGGCGCTGTCGTCGGTCGCCCGAACCGTATAGGTCAGCGTCAGGCTCTCGCCGTCGTCCAGATAGTCGAACGCCTCCGAGCCCGAGTTGAACGCCCAGTTGAGATTGTTCGCAGCGCCGGCATTGGCAGCGATCGACGCCGGCGTCACCGTCAGCATCGCCTGCAGCGCCGCGTTGTTCGAGCCCAAGCCCCGTCGTCGTGCCCGAGGCCACCACCGAGAACACCGTCGGCGTCACCGCGTCGGTGAGATCGACATCGACCACCGTCAGCGTGCCGGATTCGATCAGCCCGGCATTGGTCTCGGCCAGCGTCTCGGCCGCGCTGTCGGCGGCGCCGACCGTGATCACAGGCGCGTCGTTCGGTGCCGGTGATGGTGATCGTCACTGTCTGGTCGTCGAAGTGTCGCGTGTCGTCGGTCGCCCTGCACCGTATAGGTCAGCGTCAGGCTCTCGCCGTCATCGAGATAGTCGAACGCCTCGACCGTCGAGTTGAAAGTCCAGGTGAATTGTCTGCGAAGTCAGAACCGTGTCGCTGAGCACGGTCCCAGGCGATAGCGACAGCATCGCCTGGAGCGTCGCATTGCTCAGAGCCAATGCCCGTGGTCGTGCCCGTGGCGGCAACCGACACCACCGAGAGGTCTACCTCGTCGGTGAGGTCGATCGTCCGTTACCGTCAGCGTACCCGAGGCGGTCAGTTCCGCATTCGTCTCGTCGTGCCCTGCCGTTGCGGAATCAGGGGCGGCGCCTGACGTGTCGACCGAGATCACCGGCGCGTCGTTGGTGCCGCCCCGTCGGTGGCGCCGACGATCTTGATCGTGACAGTCTGGGTGCCGGTGGCGCCGTGCTGGTCGGTCACCTGCACGGTGTAGACCAGCGTGACGCTCTCGCCGGCGGCAAGATAGTCGAAATCGATCTTCCGTGCCGGTGAAGGTCCAGACGATCGTACCGTCCGTCCCCGTCGTGCCGGAATCCGTCGATCCCAAAGTGTTGAGCATCGCCAGAAGGGCTTCGCTGCCAAGCGGATTCGGAGGAGCGCCACCCGCCGGCTGCTCCAGGACGCTGATCACATCGTACTGCATGACCGGTATCGGTGATGTCGACGTCGGTAAAAGTCAGGGTTCCGGTGAGGGCATCGCCGGTGAAACCGCCTCCGGCGCCGCCACTTTCGCTGGACTCGGCGATCTCCGCCACGACCGGGCCAGCAGTGATGACAGGCGCGTCGTTCGTGCCGGTGATGGTGATCGTCACGTCCTGCGTGACGGTGGCGCCTTCAGTCGTCGGTGATGGCGACGGTGTAGGTCAGCGTCAGCACTTCGCCGTCGGCCAGATAATCGAAGGCCTGGTCGGCGGCATCGAATGTCCAGGCGACCGAGCCGTTGATGCCGGTCGCGCCGGTCTGGTTGACGGTCGTGCCGAACAGCGCCTTGAGGTCGTCATTGTCGAGCGCAAGACCAGTGGTCACGCCCGTGGCCTCGACGGCTACCGAAACCTCGTGGGCATTCTCCGACACGTCGACATCGGTAAAGGCGATGCTGCCATCGGCTGAGAGCGCAGGCGTATCCTCGCCGGTCTGGCCGGCCGCCTCGTCAAGATCGGCTCCGCCTGCAGCACTGGTGATCACAGGCACGTCGTTCGTGCCGGTGATGGTGACCGTCACAGTATGATCGCCGGTGTCGATGTCGTCGTCGGCCCGGACCGTGTATGTCAGAACCAGCGTCTCGCCTTCGGCGAGATAATCGAAAGCCTGGCCGTTTGAATCAAAGCTCCAGGTGAATTTCTGCGAAGTCAGAACCGTGTCGCTGAGCACGGTCCCGGGCGATAGCGACAGCATCGCCTGGAGCGTCGCATTGCTCAGACCAATGCCCGTGGTCGTGCCCGTGGCGGCAACCGACACCACCGAGAGGTCGACCTCGTCGGTGCGGTCGATCTCCGTTACCGTCAGCGTACCCGAGGCGGTCAGTTCCGCCATTCGTCTCATCGCGCCCGGCCGTTGCGGAATCAGGGGCGGCGCCTGACGTGTCGACCGAGATCACCGGCGCGTCGTTGGAGTTGCCACCGTCGGTGGCGCCGACGATCTTGATCGTGACAGTCTGGGTGTCGGTGGCGCCATGCGGATCGGTCACCTGCACGGTGTAGACAAGCGTGACGCTCTCGCCCGATGCCAGATAGTCGAAATCATCCTCGTCGCCGGTGAAGGTCCAGACGATCGTGCCATCCGTCCCCGTCGTGCCGGAATCCGTCGATCCCAACGTGTTGAGCATCGCCAAAAGGGCTTCGCCGCCAAGCGGATTCGGGGGAGCGCCGCCTGCCGGCTGCTCGAGGACGCTGATCACATCGTACTCATGACCGGTGTCGGTGATGTCGACGTCGGTAAAAGTCAGGGTTCCGGTGAGGGCATCGCCGGTGAAACCCCCTCCGGCGCCGCCATTTTCGCTGGACTCGGCAATCTCCGCCACGACCGGGCCGGC
Source organism: uncultured Solirubrobacterales bacterium (assembly GCA_963730145.1). Lineage (GTDB taxonomy): Bacteria > Actinomycetota > Thermoleophilia > Solirubrobacterales > 70-9 > WHSW01. The sequence goes on along the minus strand of CAVSQT010000004.1, from coordinate 667,068 downwards.
AGTGATCACAGGCGCGTCGTTGCGGCCTTGAACCGTGATGTTGACTGTCGCCGTATCGGTAAAGCCGAACTGGTCAGTGATCGTGTAGGTGAAGCGAGTCGATCCGATACTCGCCGACGGCGAGATAGTTGAAAGCGCTCGTCGGATCGTAGGTGATGCCGCCGTTCTGGGAAATCAGCAGGTTCGCGCCTACCGTCTGAAGGTCTGCGTCCGTAGGCAACACGACGGACGCCGTCACCGTTCAGGAAGGTCAGACGTGACGCCATTCACCTGCGTCACCGTCAGCGCGAAGCCGTCCGGGTCGACATCCGCACCGCCCCCGGAAGCGTTGATGACGTTGCCGCCGACAAGGACCAGATCCTCATTGGTCGTAAACGCATCATCGCCCGCGATCGGCGCGTCGTCGCTTGTCGGGCGTGGGGTCGACGACGCCGCCATTGCCTTCGCCGGGGCCGCCGCCGTCGCTTGGCCCGCCCGTCCCGTCCTCGGCCGCCCGCCGAAGCAGACGAAGTCGAACGCCACCTGCTGGAACGAATTCGAGCCGTCGTATTCGGCGCGCTTGCCGAGTGCGTTCGAGACGGCGTCGCGGATGTCGGTCAGCGCGCGCTCGTCCTCGAGCAGGTCGAGGCCGGACTTGGCTATCTTGACCGCCTCGCCGGAGAGCGACGTGATGACCCATTTGTCGCCGACTCGTCTCAACCGTGCCGAGAATCTCGCCGGTCGTCTTGTCGATCAGCAGGTAGCTGCCGATCTTGCCGCTGCCGGGATCGGGCAGGATGGTGAATTCGGTGACGCCGAGATCGGTGTTGATCAGCACCTTGGGCGTGGTGCCGCGAATGCCCATGGTCGCGACCGGCGTCTCGACCTTCATGTTGCCGGTCGGCGCGACCTGGCCGGTGACGAAGACGAACGAGCCCTGGACGAGGTTGACGACCATCGAGCTGTCGGCGCCTTGGCGGGATCGAAGACCAGCTCGTCGAGCACCATGCGTGCATCGGCCGACAGGGAGAAGACGGTATCGTCTATGAAGGAGATGCCGAGCTTGGAGGCCGGCTCCGGTCCGCACCACGTCGCCCTGGTAGACCGGATCGCCGTTCGCGAGGTTGACGGTCACGCCGTCGGCTGTGTGTCGCGGTCGCGGTCCCCTCGACGGAGATGACCTTGCCGATCTGGACGAGGGCGGCAGCCGAGGGCCGGCTCGGCGGGTCAGCGCCGGCCTGCGCGTACTGGCCGGGCGCCGCGGGTCCGGCCAGCGCCTCGACGACGGCGGGCGTCAGGAAGGCGCCGTTCGGCCCGACGAGATTGGCGCCTCCGCCAGCACCCCGGCGAAATAGTCCTGGACGAGGACAGCGCCGTTCCATCATGTTCGATGAGGAGGTCGTGACCCTGGCGCGAATAGTCGCCGAGGAACAGGATCTTCTGCGTCCGCGACGGCACGGAGCCGCCGCCGTCATGCGACGGCAGTTGACAGGAGCGACGGACGGCCCGTCGCCGACTGCGCTCTCGATGGCCATGCTCTGTATCGTTCCCCTGACGGCCAAGCCGTCAGCCCATTCGCACTTGCAGCATACCGGCGAAACGCGCCGGAGTCCATAAAGCTTACCGTAAGGTAAATATCCGGACGGATTTAAGGTAAATTCTGACCGGCTTCAGGAGGTCGCCGGCTGGCGCCTCGTCACTGCGCCTCGCGCAACGCCTGGTCGCGGATCTTCAGTACCGGCTTCAGCAGGTATTCGAGCACCGTCCGCTCGCCGTTCGAGATGTCGACGGTGGCGACCATTCCGGGGATGACGCGCATCTCGCCCGACATGGCCGGATCGGCGGTGTCGGTGCTGACGATCACCTGGTAGAAGGTCTCGCCTTCCTCGTCGGTGATCGTGTCGGCGCCGATGCGCTCGACCACGCCGGAAAGCGTGCCGTATTTCGTGTAGTCGTAGGCGCTGAGGCGCACGGTGGCCTTGGCGCCCGGATGGATGAAGGCGACGTCCTGCGGCCGGATGCGCGTCTCGACGAGCAGCGTGTCGTCGACCGGCACGATCTCGACGACGCTGGCGCCGGCCGCGATGACCTCGCCGATCGTGGCGACGTTGACCTTGTTGACGACGCCGCCGACCGGCGATTTCAGCATCGCGCGGCGCACGCGGTCGTCGGCGCCGCGCAGGCTTTCCTGCACGACCGACATCTCGGCGTTGACCTTGGAGATGCGCGTCTGGACCTCGGCGAGGAAGGCCGACTCCTCGGCCTCGACCTGCGCCTCGGCCTCCGACACTTCGGCATCGAGGCGCAGCTTTGCGGCCTGCCAGATGGCGAGGTCGCCGCGCAGTTCGGTCACGGCGCGCTCGATGCGCAGGAGCTCGAGCTCGGGAACGGCCTTCTTGTCGAAAAGCGCGCGCGTCAGCTCCAGCTCCCGCTCGGCAAGCTCCAGCGAGGCTGCCTGCTTGGCCGCGGTCGCCTCCGCCTCGCGCAGATTCTGCTGGCGCTGGACGAGCTGCTGGCGGCGGATGAGTATCTTCTCGTCCAGCTTGCGCGTCGATCGGCCAGGAAGATCGCCTGCTGGTCGCGGTAGAACGGCTCGGAGCCGGCCTCCATGACGGCGGGCGGCGCATAGGTTTCGGCGCGCTTTCGCCTGCGCGTTCAGCCGATCGAGCTCGGCGGCGAGCGCCAGCTGCTGCTGGCGCAACTCGCCGAGCTGCGAGGCGACGCCGGTGTCGTCGATGCGGATCAGGTTCTGCCCGGCCTCGACGCGGTCGCCCTCGTCGACGAGGATTTCCGCGACGATGCCCGGCTCCAGGCTCTGCACCACCTGCACCTGGCTCGACGGGATGACGCGGCCGGCGCCCGTCGCCATCTGGTCGACATGGGCGACCGAAGCCCACAGCACGCCGAGCGCGAAGACGGCGGCGATGACGAGCAGTATCCGCCAGGCGCCTGGCGTGACGGAGGATTCGATGACGGCGCGCGGGTCGTTGGCGAAGTTGAGGTCGACGTCAGCCATCGGCGCCGTCCTTCTGCCCGCCGCGCTTCCATCGCCCGGAGCGACGAGCTTCCGCTTCACCAGCGAGGCGAGCACCTTGTCCTTCGGCCCGTCGGCCGCCACGCGGCCGTTCTCCAGCACGATCAGCCTGTCGACCAGCTCGAGCATCGAGACGCGGTGGGTGGCGAGGATGAGCGTCGTGTCCGGCTTCAGCCAGTTGCGGAAGCTGCGGATGAAGGCGGCTTCGGTGAGGTTGTCCATCGCGCTGGTGGGCTCGTCGAGGAAGAGCACGCGCGGCTTGCCGAGCAGCGCGCGGGCAATGGCGACGGCCTGGCGCTGGCCGCCGGAGATGGCGCGGCCGCGCTCGCCGACCGGCAGCGCATAGCCGAGCGGATGGCTCTGCGCCAGCGAGGCGATGCCCGTGCGCATGCGCGGCCTCCTCGAAGGCCTTGTCGTCGTCGCGCCTGCCGAACAGGATGTTTTCCCGGAGCGAGCCGGCGAAGAGCTCCGGCTCCTGGCTGACATAGGCGACCGCCTTGCGCAGGTCGGCCATCCAGACAATGCCTGACGTCGGTGCCGTCGATGATGACGGCGCCCTTGTCGGCCGCGTAGAGGCCGCAGAGCAGCTTGCCGAGCGTCGACTTGCCCGAGGCGACGCGCCCGACGATGCCGACCCGCTCGCCCGGCGCGATCCTGAGCGACAGGCCGTCGAGCGCTTTGGTCTGCTGGCCGGGATAGGCGAATTCGAGGTCGCGCATCTCCAGCCGGCCGCGGTCGATGCGGCCGCCGCCGTCGGGCGGCGCCTTGTGGTCGCGGTCGAGGCGCATCATGTGGTTGAGCTGCTTCAGCGCCGAGAAGGACTGCTGCGCGCGCGCCAGCGTCATGGCGATGCTGCCGAGCGGCGCGAGCACGCGGCCGGCGAGGATGTTGGAGGCGATCAGCGCGCCGATGGTGATGCTGCCGGCGGCGACCAGATAGACGCCCCAGATGATGAGCACGACGCTGACGCATTGCTGCACCGTCATCGAGAAATACATCGCCAGCGACGACCAGAAGCGCATCGATGGAGCTGGCCCGCACGGAGCCGGCGACCGCGTCCTCCCACTTCTTCTGCAGCACGCCTTCGCCCGCGATCGGCCTTGACCGTCTCGATGCCGACCATCGATTCGACCAGGATCGTATGCCGGCTGGTCTTGGTGAGCTGGGCGGCGTTGACCGAGCGCGCGAGCGGCACCTGGATGAGCAGCGTCGCCACCAGCACGACCGGCACGGCCAGAAGCGGCACGAGCGCCAGCTCGCCGACGATCATGTAGAGCAGGCCGAGGAAGACGCCGATGAACATCAGGTCGATGACCGACACGATGCTCGACGAGGTGAAGAAGTCGCGCACCTGCTTCGAATTCGCGGATGTGGTTGGCGAATTCGCCGGCCCGCGCCGCGCGGCTGGCCATCGATGCGTCGAGCGCCTGCTCGAAGAGCGCCGGCCGAAACCCTCATGTCGACGCGGCGGCCGGAATTCTCGATGACGCCGGCGCGCAGCATGCGCAGCACGAAATCGGCGCCGAGCGCGATCGCCACGCCGGCGGCGAGCGCCCACAGCGTCGGCACGGAATTGTTCGGGATGACGCGGTCGTAGACGTTCATCACGAACAGAGGCAGGGCGAGGCCGAGGAGATTGATGACCAGCGCGGCGAGGATGACATAGCTCCAGGTCGGCCAGAGCCGCATCACCACCGACCACAGCCAGTGGCCCTTCATGCGCCGCGCTCATCGCGGCGTCCGACGCGACCGCGTCCTGCTGCCTGCGGTCGGCGACGTAGATGACGGTGTCCAGCGCCCTCGCGGTCGAGCTCGGAGAGACGCATCTTCTTCACGTCGGACACGCCGGGAACGATGACGGGCACGCTTGCGCGAGCGATGATGCTTCTCGAGCACGACCGCGGCGTCGCCGCTCTTCAGGAGCACGATGAAGGGGCAGACGAGGCCGGACACTTCCGACGGGCGGCGGTTGACGATCTTGGCCTCGAAGCCGAGCCGCTCCGCGCCGCGGGCGAAGAGATCGAGCGTCAGAAGCCCGTCGGTGAGCGGCAAGCCCCTGCAGGACGGCGGCTTTCGAGAACGGCTTGCCGGTGATGGCCGGCGAGATATTCGAGCGCAGCGAGCAGCGGATCATGAACGTCGAAGACGTCCGGCTCGATAGCCGGTCCGAGGCTGTCCCTGAAGGATCCGTGCCGCTGTTCCACCTGTCACCGCGGCTCGAGCCCGAAGGATTCGTGCTCGGGATATTGTGCAGCGCGATCATTTCTGGCTGAGCGGCGGAATGTCGAACTGTGTCTTGCGAGGAATTGCGGAGCAACGCGCGGCAAGGGATTTGCCGGCACGTCGGGGATTGTCCGGCGCCTGGACGCCAAGCGTCCTCAGCAGCACGCCCATCTGCGCGAGCAGCTCGTAGCTGGAGAAGACGTGCAGCGCGGTCACGTTGCGACAGCTCGAACTGGCTGGCGAACTTGGCGTTCTCCGCGTCGAGCACGTCGAGCAGGCTGCGCTTGTTGGCGTTGTATTCGTCCTGGTAGGAGGCGACGACCTTGATGTTCTGCGCGACCTCGCGCTGGATCGCATCGACCTCGGCGCGGCCGTCGACGAGGCGCGCCCATGCGATTTCGACCTCCTGGGTGAGCTCGCGCACGAGGATCATCTGCTCGGCGACCTTCTCGGAATAGCGCTCGCCGAGTTCGGCCGTGCGGTTTCGCCTGACGCCGCCGTCGAACAGCTTCCAGCGCAGGACCACCCTCGCTTCCAGCTCGTTGTTGCGGCCGGGCGTGCCATCGAGATCCTCGCCGCGCGTGGCGTTTCCTTCGAGAAAGACCTGCGGGTAGAGCGTGGAGCGGAACTGCTCCTTGTCGAAATAGGAGACCTCGGTTTCGGCGATCGCTTCCTTGACGCGCGGATTGTTGCGGACCGCCCGGTTGGTGACGTCAGCGACGCTCTTCGGGATGCCGGTCGCGTAGCTGACCGGCTTCAGCGCCGACGGAGGCACGCCGACGGCGTTCTTGTATTTGGCCTTGGCGGTCTCGCGCGCGACCTTGATCTGCGCCACCAGCGCCTTGGCGGCCTCGACGCGCTCGATCGTCTGCTCGAGGTCGCCGATCGGCGCGCGCCCGCCGTCGTAGCGCTCCTGGATGATGCTCGAGCAGCGACTGATGGCGCCGGACATTGTCCTGGGCAAGCGCCAGCAGATCGTCGTGGCGGATGACGTCGATATAGGCCTCGACGCTGTTCAGGCCGACCGCTTCCGAACGGACCATGACCCGGAAGGACGGCGGCGGAGATGCTGGCCTGCGAGCGATAGATGTCGTTGGCGCGGTCCCAGCCGTCGAACAGGACCTGACGGATGCTGACGCGTCGCCTGCCGAGGGTCCCGCCAGTCGTCGTTGACAGCCGGCCCGAGGCCCTGCGGCCGGTCGATCCTCTGCTGGCCGACATCGGCGTTCAGCTCGACCTCGGGAAGAAAGCGGCCCTTGGCCTGCTTGAAACCGTATTCGGTCGCCCTGCGGTTTGCCTGCGCGGCATCGATCCTGGGGTTGGTCAGCACCGCCTGCTGGACCGCTTCGCGAAGCGAGGTGGCATGGGCGTGACCGGTCAGCCCCGCCATGACAATGGCGGCCGAAACCAACCCGATGCGCAACCCCGACATACGCACGTACCCCCGAAACCCGGCCGTTCATATACTATTCCGCACTAAAAAGGACAGCCGACGATGCTGCACTGCAAGGAAATCCGGCCTTTCCCTAAAGATTTTCGAGCGGCCGTGAGGCGTCTGCGCCACATATTTACTTCGTGGCGGCGACATAAACGCCGTCCCACTGCTCGCCCGGCGGGTTCTCGCGGAAATATGCGATCCTCGATCCGTAGATCGAGATGTAGCCTTCGAGCTCGACGCCCAGCCTGCCGGCAAGCGGCTCCATCGCGGCCAGCGCGTCCGACGCCGCCTGCCAGTCCTGCGACCTGTAGCTGCCGAGCATCGCCTCGTTGGCCGCCCGCAACTGCCTGGAAAGTCTCGTCCGCAACCATCTCCTCGACGCCGAGCAGCGCGTGGATGCGCTCCGGCTCGTTCTTGCCCTTGACACGGATCAGGTCGATCTCGACGACCGCCAGCGTGTCCGCCACGGCGATGGCGGTGTTGTCGCCGAGGATGACCGAGATGCCGTAGGGCTTCGACTGGCCTTCGAGGCGCGAGGCGAGATTCACCGTGTCGCCGAGCGCCGTGTAGTCGAAGCGCATGTCGCTGCCCATGTTGCCGACCACGCATTGGCCCGAATTGATGCCGATGCCGATCTTGATCTCATGGATAGGTTTCGTCGGGGTTCTGCTCGACCTCCTTGCGGCGCTCGACATTGAGTTCGTCGACGCGTTTCACCATGTCGAGCCCGGCGCGGCAGGCGCGCAGCGCATGGTCGGGAAGATCGAGCGGCGCGTTCCAGAACGCCATGATGGCGTCGCCCATATATTTGTCGATCGTCCCGTCGTCGTTCGAGGATGGCGTTGGACAGCGCGGTGAGAAACTGGTTCATCAGCCGCGTCAGGCCTTGCGGATTGCTCTTGAAGCTTTCCGAGATGGTGGTGAAGCCGCGCACGTCGGTGAAGAGCAGCGTCAGCTCGCGCGTTTCGCCGCCGAGCACGAGCTGTTCCGGATGGTCGGCGAGCCGGTCGACCAGCGCCGGCGACAGATACTGGCCGAAGGCGCTCCTGATCTGGCGCTTCTGGCGCTCCTCGCGCATGTAGTTTGCGGTCGCCATCAGCATGAAGAGCGCGGCGAGCGCGCCGATCGGGAAGCTGGCGTCGATCAGCATGCGGTGGGAGTAGAAGGCCCAGAGCGAGCCGGTGGCGACCATGCCGAGCACCGAGACGGCGGCGAAGAACGAATAGAAGCGCGCCGATCTGCGGCACCAGCCAGATGACGAAGAGACCGGCGACCAAGGTGAAGACGAGCTCCATGCCGATGGCATAGGCCGGACGGTAAAGGAATTGCTGGGTGAGGACGTTCTCGATGATCTGTGCGTGGATCTCGACGCCCGGCATGAAGTCGGCGACCGGCGTCGCGCGAAAATCCTCGAGGCCGACTGCGGAGGTGCCGACCACCACCATGTGCCCGGCGATGCGCGCTGCCGGCGCCTCGCCCGACATGACGCTGCCGGCCGAGACGTAGCGGTCGCGCGACGAGCCGTTGAACCAGGGCCAGACCCGGCCGTTGCCGTCGGTCGGCACGAAGACGCCGCCGACCACGATGCCCTCGAGGCCGGCGTCGCCGGTGCGCGTCGCGAAAGCCTGGCCGCCGGTGGCGATGCGCAGCATCTCGGCCGAGAGCGCGAGGCGGATGTGATCCTCGACCATCATGACCAGCGGCACGCGGCGGAAGATGCCGTCCGGGTCCGGCTCGACGGTGAAGAGGCCATGTCCCGAGGCGGCTTGCGAGATGACCGGCAGGTTCTGCACCAGGCGCGGGAATTTCAGCAGGAAAGGCGTCGGATCGCCGCCGAGCGCGGCGTGCGGCACGTCTGGTATGGCACGCTCGCCGCCGGCAAGCGACTGATCGTCAAGGCGCACGCTGGTCTCGCCGACGACAACGCGCGAGCGCTGATGGAATCGGCAAGCACCTGCTTCGTTCGACGGCAGCTTCAGCAGATCCGCCCTGACAGTCTCCGGCAGGGCCGGATTGTCCTCGGCGATGCGGTCGGGGGACAGGCGGTCGGGTTCGGCGAAGACCACGTCGAAGCCGATCACGACAGCGCCCATCGCAGTCAGCCTGTCGACCAGCCGCGCCACCTCGGAACGCGGCCACGGCCACTGCCCGACCTGTTCGAGGCTCTTCTCGTCTATGTCGACGATGACGATCGGCTGCTTGACCGATGGCCGCGGATGCAGCCGCTGGAAGATGTCGAACCCCTGGTTGCGGATGGCCGAGACGAAAAGCGGGTCGGCGACGCGCAAGGCCAGCAGCGCCAGAAGCAGCACGAGCCCGGCAAGGCGCGCGATAGCGACGCCCATCGATCCCGGAGATCGGAAGAAACGCATGCGCAAAGCGACCCCGCTGCCCCTGTCTCGTCATTGATCGGCGGCGTCGTCGAGACTGTCAATCCGCCATTCCTTGGTGGAGCGAATTGACTTCCAGTCCCCGGTGAGGTTGCCGGGTCAGGCAAATGCCGGAATTGGAGCGCCGGCTTGACCGCGCGGAACGATTTTTCTATTTTTCTCCAAATAGAAATCGAGTTGCGCGACGATGAACCTGTCCCTTGCCGGCACTGTGCTGATCGTCACCGGCTCGACCCAGGGCGTCGGCCGCGCGATCGCGCTGGAAGCGGCACGGAACGGCGCCGAGGCGATCCTGATCTGCAGGTCGCGACAAGGCGCGCGGCGAAGCCGTGGCAGCGGAGGTCGAGGCGCTGGGCGCCAAGGCGCATTTCGTGGCGGTCGATCTCGCCGATCCCGATGCGAGCGACGCCTTGGCCGACGCGGCGCTGGAAAAATTCGGCCGCATCGACGCGCTGGTGAACGCCGCCGGCGCCACCGACCGGGGATCGATGATATCGGCCAGCCCAGCGCTGTGGGACAGGCTCCACGCGGTCAACGCGAAAACGCCCTTCTTCCTGATGCAGCGGGCGATCGCCGACATGCGCGCGCGCAAGAAGCCGGGCGCCATCGTCAATATCCTGTCGATCAACGTGCATGGCGGCGCCACCGACCTGACGGTCTATTCCGCCAGCAAGGCGGCGCTGGCGCTGATCACCAAGAACGCCGCGCATGCGCATCGCTTCGATCGCATCCGCATCAACGGCATCAACATGGGCTGGGCCGACACGCCGGCCGAACGCGTCATGCATGCCGACACGCTGGGCAAGGGACCGGACTGGCTGCCGAAGCAGGCGGCACAGCAGCCGTTCGGGCGGCTGCTGGTGGCGGAGGACGTGGCCAGGCTGACGCATTTCCTGCTGTCGCCGGCTTCCGAGCCGATGACCGGCGCGCTGATCGACCAGGAGCAGTCAGCCGTCGGGCCGAGGGACGCATGAAGCGGCTCAGCGCGGAAAGTCTTTCGCTCGCGCCAGGTCACGTGCGGCGGCCGGGTTACGATCGCGCCAAGACGCGGATCGGCTTCGCGCATATCGGCGTCGGCGCCTTCCACCGCTGCCACCAGGCCGAATACACCGAGGACGCGCTGGAAGCAGGCGCAGACGACCGCGCCGAAATCGGCGTCAACATCCGGCCGCCTTCGATCGAGGAGCAACTCGACGCGCAGGACGGACTTTACACCCGCCTGCTGGTCGAGGGCGAGAAGGCCGAGGCGCGCGTGATCGGCTCGATCAGGCGCGTGCTCGACGCGGACCGGGAGCCGGACAAGGCGCTCGCGGCGCTCGCCGATCCCGGTATCGACGTGATCACCATGACGGTGACCGAAAAAGGCTATTGCCACGTGCCGGCGAGCGGCGTGCTCGACTGGGACCGGCCCGAGATCGCGGGCGACCTGAAGCGGATGTCGGGCCGGCAGTCGCTGCCGGGATTCCTCGCAGAAATGCTTGCCCGGCGCATGGCGGCCAATGCGCCGGTGACGCTGATCTCCTGCGACAACATCCCCGGCAACGGACATATCCTTAGAAATGTCGTGTCGAGTTTTTCCGAAGCCGCCGACAAGCCGCTGGCGGCCTGGATCGCCGACAATGTGCGTTTCCCTTCGACCATGGTCGATCGCATCGTTCCGGCGACCAGGCCGGAAGACCTGAGGCGCGTCGAGCAGATTGCCGGATACCGCGACGAGGGCGTGGTGGTCGGCGAGCCCTACAGGCAATGGGTGATCGAGGACGATTTCAACCGTCCTCGCCCGCGCTGGGACGTGGCCGGCGCGGAATTCGTCAGGGATGTCGAGCCCTACGAATTCGTCAAGATGCGCGTGCTCAATGCCTGTCAGACCGCGCTCTCCTATCTCGGCGCGCTCAGAGGGCTCGGCACCACCTGCGACGACGTCAACGACCCCTCGCTGAAGGATTTCGCTGAGCGCATGATCCTCGCGGAGACGGCCGCCGTGCTGCCTGATCGTGCCGAGCATGCAGGTCGGGCCGTATCTGAAGCTGACGATTTCGCGGCTCGGCAACCCGGCGATCCGCCATTCCAACCACCAGATCGCGACCGACGGTTCGCAGAAGATCAACCAGCGCATATTGCAGCCGCTGCGCGACCGCATGGCAAAGGGCCTCCCCTCGCCGCTTCTGGAAACTGCGATTTCAGGCTGGGTCGCTTATCTCGCGAAATCGCAGCCGGCGTTCGGCGCGGCTTGGGAGGCGAACGACCAGATCATGCCGTTCGTCGCCGACATCGCCAAAAAATCGTCAGGCGACATCGGGGCCTTCACGAAGCTCTTCATCGGCAACCGCGCGATCTTCGGCGACAGGCTGGCCAACGATGCGGCCTTCGTCGCCCGCGTCGCGTCGGGTGCGCAAACGCTGCTCGCGGACGGCGTGGCGAAGGCGCTCGGCGCCGCCATGGCCGAAGCGCCGCCAACAGCCTAGAAACGCGGCGGGGGAGACTGCTTGAGCGAGGAAACCGACAGCACACGCGACTACGGCGAGTTCGTCGCCACGCTGCTGGCGCGCAAGCCGTCGCTCAGCCGGCGGCTGCAGCAGGTCGCGCAATATCTGCTCAACAATCCCGAGGACGCGGCGATCTTCACCATCGTCGAGATCGCGCGCCGCGCCGGCGTGCCGCCCTCGGCGATCACGCGCTTCGCCAAGGAGCTCGGTTTCGACGGTTTCGCCGGGCTGCAGGCGCTGTTCAAGCAGCGGCTGCTCGGTCCAAGAATGTCCTATGCCGACCGGCTGCGGGCGGTGAACAGAGAGGTCGCGCCGGAAGGCAGATCCGGTGATCTGGGCGATCCCAGTGACCCGCACCAGGTCGCGGAGACCTTCATCCAGGCGGCCTTCGACGCGCTGCTCAGGCTGCGCGAGGACGTGGCAGGCGCGGCGCTGACGCCTTTCGTCGATGCGTTGCAGAAGGCGAAGGCCGTGCACATCGCCGCGGCGCGCGGCGCCTTCGGCGTCGGCAGCTACACCTATTACGGCCTGTCGCGCATCGGCAAGCGCGCCTTCCTGCTCGACAATCTGGGCGCCATGCGCGCCGAGCAGCTTGCGGCGATGGACGCCGACGACGCGCTGCTGGTCATCACCTTCGACGACTACACGCCGGAGACGGTCGAACTGGCGAAGAACGCCCATGCCGCCGGGCGCACCGTGCTCGCCATCACCGACAATGAGCTCAGCCCGGTCGCGCCGCTCGCCAGGCACGTGCTCTATGTGAAGGAGGGCCGGCTCGGCCACTTCCGCAGCCAGGTGCCGGCGATGGTGCTCTGCCAGACGCTGGTGATGAGCCTGGGATATCGCAATCCGGAGGCGGCGGTCGACGCTCCGCGCGAGCGCGCAGACCGCAAGACGGCCGGCTTACGCGGTCCTCGATGATCCTGAGATAGGCCGCGGTGACGAGGAGCACGATCGCGCCGAACAGGATGCGGCGCGCGCCTTCCGGCATCTGCAGGATGGTGAGCAGCGTCGTCAGCACGGTGAGGATCAGCGCGCCGACGATCGTGCCGGTGTAGCTGCCGCGGCCGCCGAAGATCGAGGTGCCGCCGATGACGGCAGCCGCCACCGACGGCAGCACCAGCGGCTCGGCCAGCGACAGCGACGGCGCCCTGATCAGGCCCATGTAGAGCAGGCCCATGATGCCGGCCAGCACGCTGGACAGCATGTAGAGCGCCAGTATGACCTGCCAGTATTTGACGCCGGCCAGCCGCGTCGCGTGCTCATTGTCGCCGATCGCGTAGAGCAGCCGGCCGAAACCCGTCCGCTTCTGGATGAAGAGCAGAAGTGCGGCGACCGGAATGAAGAGCAGCAGCGCGTTCGGGAACCCCCAGGTCACGCCGGTGCCGAGCCAGATCAGGAAGTCCGGGACCTTGGTGCCGGCGGAGATGACCGTGCGCTGGTAGACCTGCAGGCAGCCGACGCCGATCAGGCTGGTGCCGAGCGTCATGATCAGCGGGTGGACGCGGAACACGCCGACGCCGATGCCGTTGACGAAGCCGATCAGCAAGCGCCGGCATCAGCGCGATCGCCATCGCGACCGGCGCCGGATTGTCCACGCGCCTGCGTGGCGACGATGAAGGCCGCCATGGTCGCGACCGTGCCGACGGAAAGATCGATGCCGCCGGTGAGCATGGTCATCGTCTGGGCGCCGGCGAGCAGCGCCAGCGGGATCGCGAACTTCACCGTGTTGGCGATCCAGCGCTGGTTGACGATGCCGGGGCTCAGAATCTGGAGCACGATCACCAGCAGGATCAAAAGCACGATCAGCGGCACGATCGGATAGTCGCTCATGAAGCGCTTGAGGCGGCGACCGAACGGCACGGATTGGGGGGCTGTTGCGCTGATGCTCATGACGAGCGGCTCCGCATGGCGATGAAGGCGCCGAACATGACGACCGCGACCATGATCGTGCCTTCGACGATGGCCGTGACGTTCGGATCGATGGCGAGCAGCGTCAGGTCGGTGCGCACGAGGCGCAGCACGAAGACGGCGATGATCGGGCCGAGCAGACCGCCCTTGCCGCCGCCGAGCACGACGCCGCCGAGCACGACCGCCGCGACGCTGGCCATCAGATAAGGGCCGGGGATCGGCGCGCCGATGCCCGTGCTCATGGTGAGCGACAGGCCGCCCATCGCGGCGAACAGGCCGCCGATCGCATAGGCGAGGATCTTGGTGCGCGCGACCGGCACGCCGCTGCGGAAGGCCGCGAGCTGGCTGGAGCCGATGGCGTAGATCGACAGGCCGAGCCGCGAGCGCTTGAGCGGTATCCAGACGACGCAGAGCAGGACGATAAGCAGAAGCAAGCGCCTTCGGGATCCACGCGTCGACGCCGTCGGGAATGCCGGGAATGGGCACCGTGCCGACAATCAGGTTCTTCAGCCATTCGGCGACGCCGCCGCCCGGCGCGCCGAGCACCAGGAGTGCCGCGCCCTGCAGCACGAACAGCGTCGCGAGCGTCACCACGATGTCGGGCACGCGCGTCACGACGATCAGGATGCCGTTGAGCGCGCCGAGCGCGAACCCCATCGCCAGCACGAAGGGCACGACGAAGAGCGCGTATTCCTCGCTGGCGCCGGCCATCATGGAGGCGGCCGTCACGCTGGTCAGCGCCATCATCGCGGCGACCGACAGGTCGATGCCGCCGGCGATGACCACGACGGTCTGCGCCGCCACCGCGAAGGCGTAGGGCAGCACCGCGCGCACCAGCGAACCGAAATCGCCGGCGCCGTAGCTCGGCTGGATCGTCCTGGTGAGGATGAACAGAAGAACGAGCAGGACCGTGAGGCCGACGACCCAGCCATTCTGGCGCAGCAGGCGGATCATGGCGCGGCCACCGGGGGCAGGTCGGCGAGGATGCCGACATCGGCCTTGGCGTCGCGCGGCAGGCCGTAGGCGGCGCGCGTCAGCGCCGGCTCGTCGGCGATCTCGACCGGCAGGATGTCGACGACGCGGCCGCCGAAGATGACGATGGCGCGGTCGCAGACGAGCTGGATTTCCTCGAGTTCGGAGGTGTAGAACAGGATCGATTTCCCCTGGTCGGCAAGCTGCGCGCAGCAGCTTGTAGATTTCCTGCTTGGTGCGCACGTCGATGCCGCGCGTCGGGTCGAAGCAGAGGATGGTGCGCGCGTCCGCCGCGATCCAGCGGGCGATCGTCACCTTCTGCTGGTTGCCGCCGGAAAGGCGCTGCACCTCGCGCTGCGCCCGCGTGTCGATCTGCAGCCGCTCGATGGCGCTCTGCACCGTGGCGCGCTCCTTGCCGCATGTTGATCGGTCCCCAGTTGCGGAAGGCGGCGCGGAAGGGCAGCGCGATGTTCTCGCGCACCGACTGCTGCATGGCGAGCGCCTCGGAACGGTCGCCGGGAACATAGGCGATGCCTTGCTGAACCGCGTCGACCGGATGCGAGAACTTCACCGCCTTGCCGTCGACCTCGATCGTGCCGCTGTTCGGCTTGATCGAGCCGGCAAGGGCGGCGAACAGCTCGTCCTGCCCCTGCCCTTCGAGCGCGACGACGCCGGCCACCTCGCCGTCCTTCAGGTCGAAAGAGACATCCTGGAGCTTGGTGCCGACCTTGAGGTTGCGCACCGCGATGCGCGTGCTGCCGGCGGTGGGCGCAGCGGCTTCGTTCGCCCTGCGCTGCGCCATGCGCTGCTTCTCGACCTTGGCGCCGAGCATCAACTCGACGATGCGTTCCTCGACGCCGGCGACGACGTCGACCACGCCGACGGTCTCGCCGTCGCGCAGCACCGTTGCCCGGTTGCAGACTGCTGATATCTCGATGAAGCGATGCGAAATGAAGATGACGGACCGGCCGGCCTGGCCCTGGCGGCGCACCACATCGAGCACGCGCTCGGCGAGGTTGGCGGGCAGCGCCGCCGTCATCTCGTCGAGCAGCAGCACGTCGGGTTCCACGGCAAGCGCGCGCGCCAGGTCGAGCACGCGCTGGATGGCCAGCGGCACGTCGCGCGCGATGTCGCGCAGGTCGAGGTCCGGCACGCCGAGCTCGCGCACCCATTCGCGGAAAGGCTCGACGGGGGTCTGCGTCAGCCGGAGATTGGACAGCACGTCGAGATCGGGGATCAGCGACGGCTCCTGGTAGACCGGAACCAGCCCCGCCTTGCGGGCGCTCGGCGGGCGAGCGGATGTCGCGCTCCTCGCCGCGCAGGAGGATGCGGCCGCCATTGGCCGAGATGGCTCCGGTGAGGATCTTTACCAGCGTCGACTTGCCGGCGCCGTTGGCGCCCATCAGCGCATGCACCTCGCCGGGCAAGACGCTGAGCGACGCGTTCTTCAGCGCGGCGACGGCGCCGTAATTCTTGGCGACGCCGGTGGCGTCGAGGAGCGGTTCTCTAGTCAAAATCGATTGATATCTCGGTTGTGGTGCGGGGACGGCGAGCCTTGGCCCGTCGTCCCCGCTGTCCTGTCAGACCAGGAGATTATTCGCCGGGACCCTTGCAGGCCACGATCTGCTCCTTGGTGTAGGTCGTCCAGTCCTTGATCGAGATCGACACCGGCCACTCGGGCGACAGCGACGGATCGGCAGCGGACTTGAGCTGCTCCTTGCCCGCGTCGGTGACGTTTTCCCACAGCGCCGGCTCGACAAGCACGGTCTGCGACGCCGGCTTCTGGCCGTCGAGGATCTGCAGGGCGAGCGTCACGCCCGCGCCGCCGATCGAGCCGGGGTTGGTAACCGCCGCGCCCTTCAGGCCTTCGACCGAGTTCAACTGGCCGACGAAGCCGGCATTGTCGGCGCCGACGACCGGCACCAGTGTCGCCTGCGACTCCACGAGAGCGTCGACGATCACGTTGTCGATGCCCGAGGTCCAGATGCCGTCGAACGGCACGCCGGTGGCGATGTAGTCGAGGATCTGCTGCTTGCCCTGGTCCTGCTGCCAGCCGGTGAACGTCTCCTGCGCAACCTTCACGTCAGGGAATTCGGCGAGAGCCTTCTTGAAGCCCTTGTCGCGATCGCTGTCGGCCGATGCGCCGGCAGCACCCCGCATGTAGACGACGTTGCCCTTGCCGCCCATCTGCTCGAACAGCCACTTGGCGCCGAGATAGGCGTACTGTTCCTGGTTGTTGGAGATGATGTAGGCCGACGGCTCGGTGACCGCCTGGTCGACGGCGACGACGGTGATGCCGGCAGCGGTCGCTTCGGCCAGCGCCGCCTGGATGCCGGCCGGGTCGGCCGGGTTGACGACGATCGCGTTGACCTTGGCGCTGATCAGGTTGCGCAGGTCCTCGAGCTGGCCGGCGGCGTCGGTGTTGCGGTGCGCGATGTTGAGCTTGGCGACCTTGCCGGAGGCGAGCGCCTGTGCCTTGATCGCGCAGATCATCTCTTCGCGCCAGCCGTTGCCCTGCACGGTGTTCGACACGCCGATCGTGTATTCCTGTGCGTAAGCAGCTGTGGTGAGCAGGGTGGCGCCGATCGCCGCCAGGCCCATTCTCGTCCAATTCCTCATTGTCTTCTCCCTGTCAGAAAGTTTTTCGCACCTGGTCCTCGATACGAGCCGTCAGGCGCACCCCCGGTTTTTATGAAGCAGAGTTCTACAGTTGCGTTGCGATGGGTGTCCAGACACCTCCCGCTTCGTTGCTGTCGACCGATGCCTCGATGAAGCGCATGCCGAGCAATCCGTCTTCGACTGATGGCACGAGGCCGGCAAGCGATGAATCCATCAATTCCCCTCGCCGGCGGGCCGAAATCAAGGCGATGGCGTCGCGGTAGAGGTTGCCGAAACCCTCGACATAGCCTTCCGGATGCTCGGCCGGCATGCGCGACACGCGCGCCGCTTCGCCGCCGACGCCGGCACCGCCGCGGGTCAAAATAACGTGAGGTTTGCCGAATTCGCAGAAACGCAGGTATTCCGGCTCGTGGGCGTACCATTCGAGGCCAGCCTTGTCGCCGTAGACCTTGACGGACAGGCGGTTGTAGTTGCCGGGCGAGACCTGGCTGGCGACCAGCACGCCCCGCGCGCCGGAGGCATAGCGCATCAGCACATGGGCGTTGTCGTCGAGCCGGCGTCCCGGAACGAAGGTGGTGAGGTCGGCGGCCACTTCCGAAGGCGCCAGGCCCGAGACGAAATGCGCAAGGCTGAAGGCATGCACGCCGATGTCGGCAAGGCATGCGGACCGGCCGGCGCGGGCCGGGTCGGTGCGCCATTCGGCCTGCTTCTGGCCGTCGGCGTCGATCGGCAGCGTCAGCCAGTCCTGGATATATTCGGCGCGTACTATGCGGATATTGCCGAGCGCGCCCGAGGCGGCCAGTTCGCGCGCGTGACGCACCATGGCGTAGCCGGTGTTGTTCAGCGTGACGGCGAAGACCAGCCCGGACTTTTTCGCAAGGGCCGCGAGTTCTTCCGCCTCCGCCAGTGTGGCCGACAGCGGCTTGTCGCAGATCACGTCGATGCCGGCCTCCAGGAAGGCGCGGGACACCGGCGCATGTAGGTGGTTCGGCGTGACGATGACGACCGCCTCGATGCCGTCCGGCCGCTTGGCCTCGGCTTCGGCCATCTCCAGATAGTCGGAATAGGCGCGTTCCCCGGCGATGCCGATATCCAAACCGGAAAGGCGCGCGTTTTCGGGATCGGAGGACAGCGCGCCGGCAACCAGCTCGGCTCGATCGTCGAGCCTGAGCGCCATGCGGTGGACCGCGCCTATGAAGGCGTTGCGGCCGCCTCCCACCATGCCCAGTCGCAGGCGGCTGGGACCGATCTTGTCGCCGGTTGCGTAAACCATGGTCAAGCCTTCAATTAGGGGCCTTCATTTTCGGGGGATGTGCGACAGGCGACCGTGGCCTTCCTGTTGTGCGCTTGAGCCCTCCCCCAACTCACGGAAGAAAATACCGCACATAAATTTCCAATGGTCAAGAAATGAAACTTTCGTTCCAAAATCATCTGCGAGCCTTCCGCTCCGGCCTTTCGGCGCGGTAAGGAGATGCTTTGCGGAACTGGAATCGCAACGGAAGGAGCATCCACCGATGGCACATGTCGAGATCGAAGCAAAGGGAGTGAGGGCAACGGTCGACCTTGCTGTTCGGGATGATCTCCGAACTGGTCGTCGAGCGTGACGGGCGCAAGGTCTCGATGCTGCACAAGGTGCCGTGGCTGGGCGAAAAAATGCCTGACGACGCGGCGCCGCATCTCGGTGGTCTCGCGGGCGATTTCTTCTGCGCGCCCTTCGGCGACGCCTCGGCCGACAATGCGCCGGGCCACGGCTGGCCGGCGAACACGAGCTGGATCGCATCTCGGGACGGAAGGCAAGAACGGCGAGACGGTCGCGCGCTTCCGCCTCGACCGCAAGGCGATGGGCGCCGACCTCGTCAAGGAACTGCGGCTGGTGGACGGGCACCCCTTCCTCTACCAGCGGCATATCTTCACCGGCGGCAAGGCCGAAGGCATGTCCGTCGCCAACCACGCGATGGTGTCGCTGCCGAATGGCGGCCGGCTGAGCTTTTCGCCGAAACGCTGGTGGGAGACGCCGCAGATCCCGCTCGAGCCCGATCCGGCGCGTGGGCGCTCGCTGCTCGCCTGCCCGGTCAAGGTGACCGATCCCCAGCATTTTCCGCTCGCCGCGGGCGGCGAGGCCGACATCACACATTATCCGTTCGCCTCGCGCCATGAGGATTTCGCCATCGGCGTCGAGGCGGAAGGCAGCCGGCTCGGCTGGACGACGGTGGCGCGCGGCAAGGAGGGTGATCTCTTCATCAGCTTGCGCAACCCGGCACGACTGCCGATGACCATGCTGTGGTTCTCGAATGGCGGACGCGATTATGCGCCATGGAGCGGGCGTCATATCGGCTGCCTCGGCGTCGAGGAAGGATTGAACCGCACAATGCTCGGCAATTCCGCCGGCCGCACGCCCCACCCGCTCGACGTCGCCGGCGTACCGACCGGACTGACGCTTGACCCGAGCGGATCGGTCGAGGTGCGCCACATCATCGGCCAGGTACCGTGGAGCGGCGATGTCTCGATTTCGAGTGTCACACCCGTTGAAGGGGGTATCAAGGTCAGCGGGACATCAGGAACGCAGACGATCCCGTGCGACCTGGCTTTCTTGCAGGCGTAGCGTGCCGCGTGGATAGTTTTTCTCGCGTCCACCAGCCAAGTCGTTGATCCCAATGACACAACAAAACGTGTAGGTCGAATTCGACCAACACGCTTCGTAGCTCCCTCATAATCCGCCGCATCGCCCTCGCAGGAACCTGGTGCGCACCGGGTATCAGGGAGGGCGGCGGCACCGGATCGGTCGCGCTGCGGTAGCGCGGCTGGGTGATGAACCCCCAGGTCCGGGCCTCGTTGGAGACCAAGGGCAACGGCCCCGTCCTCCATCAGGGCAAGAACGCCGGCGGGGCACGGGAAACCAGCGCCACGTAATTAATGATTGAGAGGCTTGGCCTCGTGCCCCGCTTCCCGACTTCTCCCTCGGTGGCAGGGAGCGTTCTTTGAAATGGCCAGACTGCGAAAGCAGGGCGTGGCGACGAAGAAGTGCGCGGGCCGCCGCTTGTTATATCCCAGGCACCTTCCTGACGGTGCCGGGCTTGACCGCCTGCCCCGTATGCGCCGACTGGATCGCCGCGAAGCAGAGCGCCAGGCTGTCGAGATTGCCGCGCGCGCCGTTGAGCGGCTCGCGCTTTTCCTCGATGGCAACGAGAAGCTCGCCCATCGTGCCGGCGAAGCCGTCGTTGAACCACGCGCCCTCGAGCTTCGGCCGCGCGACGCCCTCGGCGGTCGTCAGCGTCACCGACTGCTCGCCGAGGTTGGGACCGGTGCTGGCGAGGCTGCCCTTGGTGCCGCCGACGAAGGTCTGGTCGAGCGGCCCGTGCTTGATCGCCGCGTCGAAGACGAGCGATGCCTGGCCGCCGTCGAAGGCGACCAGCGCCTGCGCGAGCAGCGGCGGCTTCGCCTGCTGGCCGGCGGCGCGATTGCGCGTCGCATAGACGCTGGTACCGCGCGCGCCGATCAGGCTCGACAGGAAATCGAACCAGTGCACGGCGAAATCGAAGAAGATAAGGTCGTCGATCTTCTCGAAGGGCGTGCCGACGATCCAGCTATGGTCCCAATGGACCGCGGTATGGGAAGCGACGACGTCGCCGACCAACCCTGCCCGGACAGCCTCGCGCATATAGGCGAAATGCGGCGCCCAGCGGCCGTTCTGGTTGACCGCGAGCTTGACGCCGTTTTTGTCGGCGAACTCGACCAGCCGCTCGCCGGTGTCGAGATCGACGACGAACGGTTTTTGCGACAGCACATGCTTGCCGGCCTTGAGCGCCGCCTCGACCAGCGGCACGCGCTCGACCGGATGCGGCGTGATGTCGAACACCTCGATATCGTCGCGGCGAAGCAGGCTCTCGAAATCGTCGGTCGCGATCGCGTCGGGATAAAATTCCTTCCGCCGCGTCTCGGCGCGCGCCAGCGTGCGCGACATGATCGCGGCGACGTCGAGCCCGGCGCGACGGTAGGCGTCGAGATGGGCGAAGGAGATGCCCCCTGCCCCGACCAGCGCGATCTTCGGCCGATAGTTTTTGGGCATCGGCGGCTTGTAGGGCAGTTCGGGCGCCGGCGATCTCCGGCACCGTCTTGCCGACCAGCGCATAGTCGGTCTCGGAGGGAAGATCGTGCTCGCTCATGGCAGCAGCCCGACCGTGCGCTTCTCGCGCGCCGAAAGCACGGCGCTGTCGGTGATCTGCTGGCCGATGCGGCTGAGCTTCGGGTCGAGCGGGCCGGCGATCTTCTCGCCGGTGGCGATCAAATGAAGCATGTATTCGACCGGCGCGCGGCGCGGTGCTGCCAGCGTGTCGGCAGGCACCTTGTGCTGCTCGCGCTTTGCCCGCGTCTGCACGGTGACGTGGTCGTCATAGTCGTAGCTGGCGATCGTGCCGTCCGTGCCGACGATGACGAAGCCGCATTTCGGCTGCGGCTGCAGCGTCCACGGATCGGTGAAGGTGCCCCAGCGCGTCTCGAATTTCGAGAGGCCGCGTCTGTAGCGGCAGACGGTCACGGAGTGCTCGTCGACCTCCAGCCCCTGCGGCTCGTCCATCACGCAGGTGACCTCGACCGGCGCCTCGCCGTTCATGAACCAGCTGCCGAGCGTCACGCCGTAGCCGACATAGTCGAGCAGGCTGCCGCCGCCGGCCGCGCTGCTTGTAGAACCAGGAACTGGGCTTGCCCTTCCGGACCTCCTCGTCGGTGACCTCGACCTTGTCGGCGAGGTGGTAGAGCGGGCCGCGGTTGCCGTCGTAGAAATGCACCTCGACGACGTCGCCGATCGTGCCTTCGTCGATCAGGCGCTTGGTCGTGTTGTGCGAGCGGTACCAGGCGAGCGGCCAGTTGATGGCGAGCAGCTTGCCGGTCTTTTGCACCGCCGCGATCATGCGGTCGGCGTCGGCGATCGAAGCGGCGAAGGGCTTTTCCATCAGGATGTTGACGCCGGACGGAGCGACGCGCTCGACCCAGACCGCATGCTCTGCCGTCGCCGGGCAGAGGATGACGAGGTCGGGCTTCGTCTCGGCGAGGCATTTTTCAGGATCGGTGTAGACGCGGTTTTCCGGAATGCCGAAATTGTCGATCGCGCCCTGCATGCGCTTGGGATCGGCGTCGCAGATGCCGACGATCTCGGCGTCAGGATGGTTGAACGCTTCCCTGAGCAGGTCGCCCATGTGGAAGTGATCGAAATTGATGCCCGCCACCTTCCATTTCGCCATCCGGTCTTCCTCCCTAAACTCTTACAAGGCCGATATCGTCGAACCGCATCGGGTACGTCACGGCAATGGCGCGCGCGCTGAAACCGTCGCGAGATCCGCCTTCTGCAACTCGTCGAGGAACTGCGTCAGTTCCTCCTGCTCGATGCCGACGACATGCTTCGGCTCCGGGTAGGCGCCCGAGCGCACGTCGGCGACATATTCGCTGAAGGCGGCGACGCGCTCGGCCTGCAGCCGGTCGTATTCGGCGGCGAAGTTTCGGTAGACCTTCGAGTGGCGCGGATAGTGGCCGCGATTGTAGCCGAGAATGTCCTCGGAGAAGAGGTACTGCGCGTCGCAGCCGGGGCCGGCGCCCATCGAGATCAGGAAGAGCGAGGTGCGCGCCGAGATGGCGCTCGCGACCTCGACCGGCACGACCTCGATCTCGGCGGCGAAGGCGCCGGCGGCTTCCAGCGCCTTGACCTGCTTCCAGACGAACATCGCCGTTTCGGCGGTCTTGCCGACCGCGCGAAAACCGCCGGTCCAGGTCGAGTGATGCGGGATGAGGCCGGAATGGCCGCAGACCGCGAACGTGCTCGTCGGCGAGCGCGCGGATCGTATCGAGGCTCGCCGCGCAATAGACGGCGTCGGCACCGGCGCGGATGAAGCGGAAGGCGTCGCGCATGACGTCTTCCTTGAGCGCGAAGAAGGAGTTCACGCTGCCGGGGATGGCGAAGACGTCGGGCGCGGCGTCGCGGAATTCCGGATTGAAGATGAGCTCCGGCGTGACCGAGAGGATCTCGACGCCGGCGCGCGCCGCGGCCTCGACCTCCTCCATGGTGAAGACACGGATCTTGGAAAGCTGCTTCTTGCCCTTCATGGCGCGAAGGTCGGCGACCGTCGGTCGGTTGGAGCGCATCGATTTCCCCTCCTTGAATGATTGGCTCCTCTGCAGAAGCAAGTCCGGCGGTCAGCCGACCTGGATCAGCACCTTGCCCGCCTCGACGCGCGTCGGATAGGTCCTGAGGTTGACGCAGACCGGCGCACGCTTCGCCTCGCCGGTCTTGTAGTTGAATTGTCCATTGTGCTTCGGGCACTCGATGATGTCGTCCATGACGAGCCCGTCGGCGAGATGGACCTGCTCATGCGTGCAGAGCCCGTCGGTGGCGAAATATTCGTCGTCGGGCGAGCGGTAGATCGCGAAGGTGCGCCCCTCATGGTCGAAGCGCATCACGTCCTCCTCATCGATCTCGTCGGCACCGCATGCCTCGATCCAGTCCGCCATTTTTGCCTTGCCTGCCTCAGTTTTCGGGGTGGGTCTTTCGGCCGCGCTATTCGGCCGCCTGCACGACCAAATCGTGGAATTCCTCGCGATAGGGCTTTGCCGTCGGCGGCAGTTCGCGCTTCAGGAAATAGTCCTCGTTGCGCAGCTGGCGCAGGAAGGCCGGGATCATCTCGCGATAGCCGTCCCAAAAGGACGTGTTGGGCACCGGCAGGTCGTGCTTGATCAGCTCATGCAGCCTGGGCAGCGCATGGAACGGCACCATCGGGAACATGTGATGCTCCACATGGTAGTTCATGTTCATGTAGAGGAAGCGGCTCACCGGGTTCATGTAGACGGTGCGCGAGTTCAGCCGGTGGTCGGTGACGTTGTCGGCGAGCCCGCCATGCTGCAAGAGGCCGGTCAGCACCATGTGCCAGGCGCCATACATGCGCGGCAGGCCGATGATCATCAGCGGCAGCCAGGAGCGCATGAAGATCGCCAGCGCGACCGTCGCGACATAGATGGCGAGATGGACACGCGCCGCGCGCACGACCTTCGGCCATTCCTGCTCGGGGATGAAGCTCTTCTCGCCGTCGCTGACATTGCCGAAGGCGTTGCGCAGCAGGTCGGACATCGAATGCCAGACGTCGAGAACGCCGAAGAAGTTGAGGATGACCTTGGCGAGATCCGGCGGACGCATCACCGCGATCTCGGGGTCGCGCCCGACGATGATCGTGTCGGTGTGGTGGCGCGCATGGCTCCAGCGCCAGGTCACCGGGTTGCGCATGACCATGAAGCTGGCGATCTGGAAGACCACGTCGTTCATCCAGCGCGTGCGGAAGGCGGTGCCGTGGCCGCATTCGTGCCAGCGCGCATCGCTGGAGGAGCCGTAGAGCGTGCCGTAGACGAAGAAGAACGGCACGCACCACCAGGTGCCCCAGAACCAGATGCCGCCGGCGGCCGACAGGACGATCGCCGCGAACCAGATGACGTGTGTCGCGGATGGCCGGCCCGTCGGAGCGCTGCATCAGCTCCTTCATCTGCTTGCGCGGCACGTCGGTGTGATACCACTCGGCCGCCGCAAGCCCGGTTTCGACCGCGCGGCGGCCGCTTTCGCCCATCAGGTCATAATCGCGTTTTGTCATGAGGCCTGGCTCTCCACCAACAGCGTTCCTCGGGCCAGATTATCGGGACTTCCGCGCACTAGCCATGCCGGTATTCTGCGTAGTTCCTTGGGAAGGCTGCGCCGCAGCCTGCGGGACTCTCTGTTCCTCGCTTATCCGGCCATTTCACCAAGGTTAAGAGAGAGTTGGTGAGGGTCATACAATCAGACTTTCCATCAGATTCAATCATTGGCAGGCGGCGCAGTCGAGTGCTTTAAGTCGGCTGTGGAACTGGGAAGCTTGACGATGAAGGTAACGGTATCGGCGATCGCACAAAGCTGCGGCCTCTCGACGGCGACGGTCGACCGGGCGCTGAACAATCGGCCGGGCATAAGTGCTGCAAACCGCCAGCGCGTGATGGAGGCGGCGCAGCGGCTCGGCTATCTGCCGACGGCGGGCGCGGTGACGCTTCCCTCGCGGCCGGCGGCACTGGAATTCTTCCTGCCGATCCGGCAGAACGTCTTCATGGGCGAGCTCGCGGACCACATCCGCAGCTATGCGAGCCGCATGCCGCTCGTCGCGTCCTGCAAGATCCACGACCTCGCCGACATCTCGCCCGCCACCCTGCAGACGGCGGTGGACAAGCTCTCGCTCGAGACCAAGGGGGTCGGCGTGATCGCGGTCGACCATCCCTGGCACGCGCGGCGTCCTGCAAGGCATGGTCGATGCGGGCATCAAGCTCGTCACCATCGCCTCCGACGTGCCGGCGACGCCGCGCTCGACCTATGTCGGGCTGGACAACCGCGTCGCCGGACGGACGGCGGCGCTGCTGATGGGAAGGCTGCTGCGCGGTCTGGCCGGAAACATCGCGATCGTCACCGGCTCGCGCTCCTATCGCGGCCATGAGGAGCGCGAGATGGGGTTTCGCGCCGTGCTCGGCGAGGATTTTCCGCGAGCTTTCGGTGAGCACCTCGCGTCGACATCAACGAGGATGGCGAAGCGAGCTATGCCGAGACGCTGAAGCTGCTGCGCGAGCAGCCGGAACTGCTCGGCATCTACTGCGTCGGCGCCGGTCGCTTCGGCGTGGCGCGCGCCATGCGCGAGACCAAGCTCGCCCGCAAGCCGGTCTTCATCTGCCACGATCTGACGCCGCTGACGCGCACCTACCTGATCGACGATCTCGCCGACGTGGTCATCGACCAGAATGCCCGGCTGACCGCCGAGCAGTCGGTGATCCAGCTGCTCGGCTCGATCGCCTCGTCGGCGCCGGTGATCGCCAACCGCTATCATCGAGCCGAGGCTGATCTTTCGCGAGAATATCCCGGCGCAGTGACAGCCGGCTGGCTCGCTTCGGCTCGTTCGCACGTCGCTCAGACGGCGAGATAGCCGCCGTCGACGGGCAGGATCGTTCCGGTGATGTAGGACGCGAGCGGCGAGCAGAGGAAGAGGACGGCGCCGGCCAGTTCGTCGGGCCTGCCCCAGCGCTTCAGCGCGGTCCTGTCGGCGATTGCACGGTGGCGCGTTTCGTCGTCGCGGATCGCCTGCGTCAGCGCGGTTTCGATCCAGCCGGGAGCGATGGCGTTGACGCGGATGTTGTCGCCAGCCCAGGCGATCGCCAGCGACTTGGTGAGCTGTGCGATGCCGCCCTTCGAGGCGGAATAGCCGGGAACGAGCCCGCCGCCGAAGAAACTCAGCATGGAGGCGGTGTTGACGATCGTGCCGCCCTGCCGGGCAAGCAACGGGCGGGCGGCGGTCGAGAGCCGCATGGTTCCCGTCAGGTTGATGTCGATTACCTCCGCGAAGACATCCGGCCGCAACTCGTCGCCGCGGCGAATGACGCCGGCGCAGTTGACGAGATGGTCGAGGCGATCGAAGCCGGCGATCAGCTCGGCGATGGCCTTCTCGTCGCGGACATCGAGCTGCCGCGACGGCTGCACCTTCGAGATCGCGTTCGGCGGCCGTCAAATCGCCGACGCCCGTCACCGTGACGCGGGCATTCTCCGCGAGAAATGCCCTGGCGACGGCAGCACCGATGCCGGAGGTCCCGCCGCTGATCAGGACATGCCGGTCCGCGAAGCAGCCGCTCGGCCAGAAGCCCATCATCGTCACCGGATGAAATTGTCGACGTAGTCGGCGCCGAGGCCGACCCGCTCGAAATGCGCACGGCACATGTCGATCTTGGTGAAGACATCCTCGTAGCCGAGGTTCTTGCCCCAGGGATCGACGTAGTACATGACGCCGTTGACCTGGAAATAGGTGATCATCTCCTCGACGTCATCGGGAACGACGAGCGTATGCGTCTCACCCGGCGGCTCGAAGACATAGGAGCCCTCGGTGGCGACCCAGTCGTGCTCGAGATAGCGCCAGCGGCCCTTGAGCACGAAGCCGTGCACCGACTGCGGATGGCGGTGGCGCGACAGCACGCCCGCCTTGCGCACCTTGAGCAGGTTCATCCAGTAGCCCTGCGAGCGGTTGAGGCAGAGCGGCCGGAACCAGACATTCTCGGCCTGCGGCACCCACAGCCGGTCGTCGGCGGGAACGGCGTCCGGAATGACGATTTCCGGCAATGCGTCCACCGGCATCGGAAGCTGGTAGGGCATGCGGGCGTGTTCGTCCTTGTCGGCGGGCATTTCTGGCTGTCCTGTTCGGCATCCAGATTGCGCAGATGCGGGAACAGTCAAACGACCGCGGCAGCACAGGCCCGAAACCCTGCAAAGTCCTCAGTCGTTGAAACCGGGCGACACGGCATGACGCATATCAGCATTTTTCAACCAGAAGCGCAGATGTTCGCTAGATTGTATTTCCTCGTGGACAGCAGCCATATTTGCCATATCTGCTGCGCGCGGGGCGTCGTCCGACAGCTGGAGCCGAGCATGAACAAGAACGGGATTGCGAGCACGGCCGCCGCGAGAACGCGGCTCCAGCCGCCTTTTTCGTCCGTGCTGGACCTCATCGGCCAGACGCCGGTCGTCGAACTGACGAAGTTCGACACGGGACAATGCCGCCTGTTCGTGAAGCTCGAGAGCCAGAATCCGGGCGGCTCGATCAAGGACCGCATCGCGCTGTCGATGATCGCCGAGGCCGAGAAGAGCGGCCGGCTGAAGAAGGGCGGCACGATCATCGAGGCGACCGCCGGCAACACCGGGCTCGGCCTCGCGCAGGTCGGCATCCCCAAGGGCTATCGCATCGTGCTCGTCGTGCCCGACAAGATGTCGCGCGAGAAGGTGCAGCATCTGAGGGCGCTCGGCGCCGAAGTCAGGCTGACGCGCTCCGATGTCGGCAAGGGGCATCCGGAATATTACCAGGACATGGCGGAAAGCATCGCAGCGGAGACGCCCGGCTCGTTCTACGTCAACCAGTTCGCCAATCCGGCCAATCCGCTGGCGCATGAGACGACGACCGGGCCGGAGATCTGGGAGCAGCTGGAAGGCGACATCGACGCGGTGGTCGTCGGCGTCGGCTCCGGCGGCACGCTTACCGGGCTCGGGCGCTTCTTCGCGAAGTATCGCCGAAGACCGAAATGGTGCTCGCCGACCCGATCGGCTCGGTGCTGGCGCCGCTGATCAAGACCGGAGAGATGATCGAGGCGGGAAGCTGGACGGTCGAAGGGATCGGCGAGGATTTCGTGCCGCCCAACGCCGACCTGTCGCTGGTGAAGAAGGCCTATTCGATCCCGGATCGCCTCAGCATGGCGACGGCGCGCGACCTGCTCTCCAAGGAAGGCATCCTCGCCGGCTCGTCCTCGGGCACGCTGCTTGCCGCCGCGCTCAAATATTGCCGCGAGCAGGCGGCGCCGAAACGCGTCGTCACCTTCGTCTGCGATTCCGGCAACAAGTACCTGTCCAAGGTGTTCGACGACTACTGGCTCGCCGAGCAGGGCCTGTCCGAACAGGTGCAGCATGGCGACCTGCGCGACCTCGTCGCCCGCTCGCACCGCGAGGGCGGCACGGTCACCGTCGGGCCGGAGGATACTCTGATCAACGCCTATGGGCGCATGCGCCGCGCCGACGTCTCGCAGCTGCCCGTCATCGACGAGGGCAAGCTGATCGGCATCATCGACGAGAGCGACATCCTTCGCGCGTCGAAGGCTCGTATGACGGCCGCTGGGAGCGCTTCAACGCGCCGGTCCGCACCGCGATGAGCGCCGATCTGCACACGCTGCAGGCCAACCAGACGCTCGACGCGCTGCTGCCGGTGTTCGACCGCAACGAAGTCGCGATCGTCTATGACGGCGACGAGTTCTTCGGCCTGATCACACGCATCGACCTGATCAACCATTTGAGGCGATCCAAGAAATGACAACAACCGGCAAGAACCGCCTGGCCTTCTCGACGCGGACGATCCACGGCGGCCAGAGCCACGACCCGACCACCGGCGCGGTGATGGTGCCGATCTACGCCACATCGACCTACGGCCAGCAGAGCCCGGGCGTGCACAAAGGGCTTCGAATACGCCCGCAGCCAGAACCCGACGCGCTTCGCCTTCGAGCGCGCCGTGGCCGACCTCGAAAGCGGCGCCGCGGCCTTCGCCTTCGGCTCGGGGCTCGCCGCGATCGCAAACATACTGGAACTGCTCGACGCCGGCGCGCATGTGGTGGCGACCGACGACATCTACGGCGGCAGCTACCGGCTGATGCACCGCGTGCGCAAGCGCTCGGCCGGGCTGCAGGTCAGCCTCGCCGATTTCACCGACCTCGCCGCGGTCGAAGCCGCGATCCGGCCGGAAACGCGCATGCTGTGGATCGAGACGCCGACCAACCCGCTGCTGAAGATCGTCGACCTCGAAGCGATCGTCGACCTAGCCAGGCGGAAGGGCCTGCTGACGGTCTGCCGACAACACGTTCTGCAGCCCTTATCTGCAGCGGCCGCTGGAACTCGGCGTCGACATCGTCGTGCATTCGACGACGAAATATCTCAACGGCCATTCCGACATGGTTGGCGGCGTGGCCGTGGTGCGCGAGGAAGGAGAGATCCTCGACCAGCTGAAATTCCTGCAGAACGCGGTCGGCGCGATTTCCGGTCCGTTCGACAGTTTTCTCGCGCTACGCGGGATCAAGACGCTGGCGCTGAGGATGGAGAGGCATTCGGAGAACGGGATGAGGATCGCCGAATGGCTGGAGAGCCGAACGACGTGCGCCGCGTCATCTATCCCGGCCTCGCCGAGCCATCCTCAGCATGCGATCGCCAAGCGGCAGATGTCGGCCTTCGGCGGCATGATCTCGGTCGAGCTAGACCGCGACCTCGCGGCGACGAAGCGCTTCCTCGAGCGCACGCAGCTCTTCACGCTTGCCGAGAGCCTGGGCGGAGTCGAAAGCCTGATCGAGCATCCGGCGCTGATGACGCATGGCTCCATCCCGCCCGAGCAGCGCGCAGCGATCGGCATCTCGGATTCGCTGGTCAGGCTGTCAGCCGGCATCGAGGACGCCGACGACCTGATCGCCGATCTGGAGCAGGCGCTGGCGGGATGAAGCGTTGACGGCAGTCGCGCGTACGCCAGTTACTGGATGAACGGCCGGCGGGCTTGCGAGTTGCGGAGACCGGAACATGGGCACGAAGCAATTGGCTTTGATTGTCACTGTTCTCGTGCTTGCGATAGCGGCCTATCTGGTCCTGCGCCCGCTGGGCGACGGAGATTCCGATCCGGGCCAGCCGCCACCCACGGGACAGGACGGAACGCCGGTGCCGGCGCTGGTGGAGGCCGACGAAGCAGGGCGACATCTACGTGCTCGACCGCCGCACCGGCGAGCCGATCCTGCCGGTGACCGAAGAGCCGGCGCCCAGGGCGCGGTCGAGGGCGACTTCACGGCGCCGACGCAGCCGATCTCCGGCCTCACCTTCATGCCCGAGCCACTCGCGAGAAAGGACATGTGGGGCATCACGCTCTTCGACCAGCTCGCCTGCCGGATCCACTTCCACCAGCCTCACTATGAAGGACGCTACACGCCGCCGTCGACCAGAGGCTCGATCGTCTATCCCGGCAATTTCGGCACGTTCAACTGGGGCGGCGTGGCTGTCGATCCGGTCCGGCAGGTCGTCTTCGCCATCCGATCTACCTTGCCTTCACTCGTCGGCTGGTGCCGCGCGCCGACGACCCGACCAGCTACGTCTCGGAAGGCAGCGAGCAGGGCTTCAACGAGAATTTCGGCGCGCCGTTCGCCGTCATGATGGGCCCGTTCCTGGTCCCGATCGGCCTGCCGTGCCAGGCCCCGCCATGGGGCTACGTCGCCGGCGCCGATCCTCAAACCGGCGAGATCGATCTGCAGCACCGCAACGGCACCGTGCGCGACCTGTCGCCGCTGCCGCTGCCCTTCGAGATGGGCGTTCCCGGCATCGGCGGACCGATGTCACCACGGGCGGCGTCGCCTTTCTCAGCGGCACGGTCGACAATTTCGTGCGCGCCTACGACCTGACCGACGGACGGCAGCTGTGGGAGGCACGCCTGCCCGCCGGCGGCCAGGCGACGCCGATGACCTACGAGAGCTGCGACGGCAAGGCAGTATGTCGTCATGGTCGCCGGCGGCCACGGATCGATCGGCACCACGCCCGGCGACTACGTGATCGCCTATACGCTGCCCTGACCGAGACAGCCGGTGACGGCTGCCCGATCGGGGCGCCTACATCCCGCTCCATCGCGATCGCGATGCCCTGGCCGACGCCGATGCACATGGTGGCGAGCGCGAGCCTTGCGCCGCGCTCGCTGCAGCTCCAGCGCCGCCGTGCCGGTGATGCGGGCGCCCGACATGCCGAGCGGATGGCCGAGCGCGATGGCGCCGCCATTGGGGTTCACGTGGGCGGCGTCCTCGGCGATGCCGAGCTGGCGCAGCACGGCAATGCCTTGCGAGGCGAAGGCCTCGTTGAGCTCGACCACGTCGAAATCGGTCGGCTTGAGGCCGAGGCGGACGCACAGCTTCTGCGTCGCCGGCACCGGGCCGATGCCCATGATGCGCGGCGCAACGCCGGCTGCAGCGCCGCCGAGGATGCGGGCGATAGGCGTGAGGCCATGCTTCTTCGCGGCGGCTTCCGACGCGACGATCAGCGCCGCGGCGCCGTCGTTGACACCCGACGCGTTGCCGGCCGTCACCGTGCCGCCCTGCCGGAAAGGCGTCGGCAGTTTGGCCAGCGCCTCGATGCTGTGTCGGCGCGCGGATGTTCGTCCCTGGCAACGACGACCGGATCGCCCTTCCGCTGCGGGATCGTCACCGGCACGATCTCCTTCGCCAGCCGGCCGTTCTCCTGCGCGGCGGCGGCCTTGGCCTGGCTGCGCGCGGCGAAAGCATCCTGATCGGCGCGGGAAACGGAAAAATCCTCGGCGACGTTCTCGCCGGTCTCGGGCATGGAATCGATGCCGTACTGCTTCTTCATCAGCGGGTTGACGAAACGCCAGCCGATCGTGGTGTCGTAGATCTCGGCGTTGCGCGAAAAGGCGCTGTCGGCCTTGGGCAGCACGAAGGGCGCGCGGCTCATCGATTCGACGCCGCCGGCGATCATCAGCTCGGCCTCGCCGGCCTTGATGGCGCGGGCGGCGATGGTGACGGCGTCCATGCCGGAGCCGCAGAGGCGGTTGACCGTCGAGCCGGAAACTTCCTTCGGCAGGCCGGCCAGCAGCAGCGCCATGCGCGCGACGTTGCGATTGTCCTCGCCGGCCTGGTTGGCACAGCCGAAGACGACATCGTCGACCGCCGCCCAGTCGACACCGGCATTGCGCTCCATCAGCGCCTTCAGCGGGATCGCGCCGAGATCGTCCGTCCTGACCGACGCAAGCTGCCCGCCGAAACGCCCGATCGGCGTGCGGACATAATCGCAGATGAATGCTTCAGGCATAAAACTCTCCAAATCTTCACGGCGTGGCTTAACGCTGTTTCCTCGAAAATGCCTATGCCGCAAGCCCCGGGCCAGGGATGCTCCGCCATTTCAAGCCAGGTCCAACGAGATGCGCGCCGGATATGCCGTACCGGGATTGCGATCCGATGAGTGTTTCAGGCAAATGGCTTTCCCGGAAAGGCGCAATCACTCTCAACGAGCCGTTTCCGATCGTGCTCTTGAACCTGTCATCTCCAGAGGATCTTCATGAAGAAGCTCATCAACGACCCGCGGCATCTCGTTCGCGAACTGCTCGAGGGAGTGGTCGACCTCTCCCCTCGCCTCGCTCTGCTCGACGGCGAGGACGTGGTGATCCGGGCAGACATGCCGGCTCCGGCCGAGCGCAAGGTGGCGATCGTCTCGGGCGGCGGCAGCGGCCATGAGCCGGCCCATGCGGGCTATGTCGGCCGCGGCATGCTGACGGCAGCGGTCGCCGGCGACGTCTTCACCTCGCCCGGCACCGACGCCGTCCTGGCCGCGATCCGCGCGGTCAGCGGCCCGGCGGGCGCCGTCCTCGTCGTCAAGAACTACACCGGCGACCGGCTGAACTTCGGCCTCGCCGCCGAACTGGCCCGCCAGCAGGGCATCCCGGTCGAGGTCGTGATCGTCGCCGACGACGTCGCGCTGCGCGATCTTGTCGCGCGCGACCGCCGCCGCGGCATCGCCGGCACCGTGCTCGTCCACAAGCTCGCCGGCGCGGCCGCCGAGCGCGGCCTGCCGCTCGCCGAAGTCGCCGGCATCGCGCGCGGCGCGGCCGCGACGCTCGGTTCGATGGGCGTGGCGCTCGGCGCCTGCACGGTGCCGTCGGTCGGCAAGCCGGGCTTCGACCTGGGCGAGAACGAGATCGAACTCGGCCTGGGCATCCACGGCGAGAAGGGCGTCGAGCGCACCACGATCCGCAGCGCCGACCAGATCGTCACCTCGCTGCTCGACCAGATCGTCACCGACCTTGACCTGAAGTCCGGCGCAAGAGTTGCGCTGATGGTGAACGGGCTTGGCGGCACGCCGCCGATGGAACTTGCCGTCGTCTCGCGCGCCGCACTTGCCGATCTGCGCGGGCGCGGTATCGCGGTGGAGCGCGCGTGGTCCGGCAATTTCATGACCGCGATCGAGATGCCCGGCTGTCTCGCTGACCGTGCTGCCGCTCGACGAGCAGCGCGACGCTCTTCTCGACGACGAGGCCGACGTTCCGATCTGGCCCGGCAGCGGCCGGATAGCTCAGCGCAAGCTGGTGAAGGTGCCGGCGCAGCCTGCACCGGCAAAAGCCGAGCCTGGCCCGCTGTCGCCCAAGCTGAAGCAAGCGGCGCTGGCCGTCGCCATGGCGTTGGAGGCGGCCGAACAGACGCTCGGCGACCTCGACGCCAAGTCCGGCGACGGCGATCTGGGCGCCAGCATGGTGCGCGGTGCGGAGGCGATCCGCGCGCTCGGCGAGGACAGCTACTCGTCGCCGTCGCGCCTGCTCTCCGATCTCGGCAATGCGCTGCGCCGTGCGATCGCCGGCAGCTCGGGCCCGTTCTACGCGACGGCGCTTCTACGCGCCTCCGCGGTCCTGGCGAACAAGCCCGAACCCACATCCCAGGACTGGCAGGCGGCGCTCGAAGCCGGCACCGCCGCGATCAGGGAACTCGGCGGCGCCAAGCCGGGCGACCGCACCATGGTCGACGCGCTGGCGCCCGCGGCAGAAGCGTGGAAGACGTCAGGCAGTTTTGCCGACGCGGTCAAGGCCGCCGACGCTGGCGCAAGGGCGACCAGCGACATGTTCCCGGTGCTTGGCCGTGCAAGCTATCTCGGCAAGCGGGCCGTCGGCTTCCCGGACGGCGGTGCAACGGCGATCGCCATATGGCTTGCGGCAATTGGCGAGAGCATCGGGTAGTTGGCCTGCGATACCGCAACACCAACGGAGACCGGCATCGCAGGGTTGAGGTCAAGACGTGAAGCGCCAGCGCCCCGACGATCGCGGCCGGATCGAAACCGTCCGTGGCGACCTCGACCGCCCTATCTCGGAACGTCAGGCCAGCGCGGCGAACACGATAATCCCTGCGACAAAAGCGGCGGCTATGACCGCCATGATTCTTGATGCGCGCATGTGCCTGGCTGTTTGGCTAGCGAGATGTAACGCGCCAACCGGCCAGAAGTTCAGGTGGATTAGGCAGCGACAATTACCGACGAGCCCATCAATCCTGCTCCGACAAGGAAAGCCGGCTACTGTGACAGGGCCCGAAGCTCAGAAAGGGCCGCCCCCAGTTGGCGTTGCTTGCCGGCTGCCAGACGATAGGCCTGCAACGCGGCTTCATAGACCTTCGTCGCGTCGGGGTCGGGCTGGCTGCGGTCCTGGGTGGCACAGATCGTGCGAAGCGGCGAGAAGTCGGGCCACGCGCCAATGCCGACAAAGGCCAGCGCCGCGGCGCCGAGCGTAGCGGCCTGCTGGTCGATGCCTGCCTTGAGGATCGTGCAACCCAGTATGTCGGCGAACATCTGGCGCCAGGCGGAACTCTTCGCGCCGCCGCCTACCATGATCATCTCGTTGCGCAGCGGGCGCATGCGCCGCAATTCATCGAGGGCAACGCGCAGGGCCAGCGCAACACCCTCGAAAGTCGCCCGGATAATGTCGGCGCGGCCATGCTGAAGGTCGAGTCCAACGAAGCCGCCGCGCACTGCAGACCCGCCTTCCAGAGAGGTGCCGCCGGCGAGCGTCGGCAAGAACAAAAGGCCGCGCGCACCGCGCGGGGCCGACAGCGCCAGATCCATCAACGCTTCATAGGCATCGCGCCCCTGCGCTTCGGCCGCCGCAACGATGTCTGCCATCAGCCGGTCGCGCACCCAGGAGAGGCTGGTGCCGGACGAGAAGATCGAGGTGGCCGAGATGAACATGCCCGGCACCACATGGGCAAAGGCGTAGGGGCGCACGAGGTCGTCCAGAATTGGCTCCGCCGAGGAGACGGTAAGCCAGCTCGACGAGCCCATGGAGATGAAGGCGTCGCCTTCGCCGAATGTGGAGGCGCCGAGCGCCATGCAGCTGTTGTCGACGCCGCCGACGATCACCTCGACGCCCGAAGGGAGCCCCAACATGCGCGCAACGTCGGGTAGCACCTCACTGACGATCTCTGTCGAGGCCACCGGAGACGGCATCAGGTCCGTACCTATCTGCGCCGCTTCCAAAAGCTCTGGCGAATATCGCCGCGCCCTGAGGTCGTAGACACCGGTGCCCGACGCGTAGGAATGGTCGGTGAGCATGCGGCCGGTCAGACGGAAATTGATGTAGTCCTTGGTGCCGACGACGGTCCGCGCGCGAGCGAAGACGTCAGGCGCATGATTGCGAAGCCAGTGTATCTTGAAGATAGTATACAGCGGCGCGGGAAAACCGTTGCCGGTCTTCCTGTACCAGTCCGAACGGTCGAAGCGGGTGAAGAACGCTTCGGCCTCGGTTTCCGCCCTGCCATCCGACCAGATCGGCACCAACTCCTGAAGCAGCGTGCCGTCTTCCGCCAGCGGTACGCAGCCGAGGCTGTGTCCCGAGAGGGCAATGGCCTTGACCGAGCCGGCGTCGACGCCCGGCGCGGCGAGGAGCTCGCCGATGCTTTCGCGCACCGCCGCCCACCAGTCGAGAGGGCGTTGTTCGTGGCGTGATGCGGCCGGGTAGAACGTCTCGTACTGCACGATCCGCTCGGCGACGCAGGTGCCGTCAGTCGTGAAGACGGCGGCTTTCGCGCCTCCCGTGCCAAGGTCGATCGCAATGACGGACACCGACATGGCAGTCTTTCCGATTGGCTGCGGTCAAGCGGCGGAGGCTATTGTGAGCCGGCCGCCCGGGAGCGCCTCGCACTCCTTTACCAGATCAACCGCGACCTTAGTGTTGATGCCGAAGCGGGTCACACCGAGATCAAACATTGCCGCTATCGTCTCCAGGCTCCTGATTCCACCGGACGCTTTGACTTGGACAGCGCCCTGGACCGTTTCGACGATGAGCCGCAGCCTGTCGAGCGTCGTTCCCGACGTCCAGCCGGTCCCGGTCTTGACGAAGGCTGCGCCGCTCTCGGCAACTATGCCTGCGCCGGCGCGGACCTCGTCGTCGGTGAGGTGGGCGACTTCGAGGATGACCTTGAGAGGCACCGGCGCGATCGCCTCTACGACGGCAAGGATGTCGGCCTTCACATAGGCGAAGTCGTCCGACTTCAGTCGCCCGACATTGATCATCATGTCGAGTTCCTCGGCGCCGTCCGCGACCAATCCGGTGGCTTCGACGACCTTGGTGCGGGTCGTGTGACCGCCGGACGGGAAGCCCACGGGGCCGCCCACCATGGTGCCGGACCCAGCCGGGACGAGCGAGCGAAGCAGGGGTACGAAATGCGGCAACACATGTGCTGCGACGAAGCCCTGGCCGGTGGCGATGCGCGCCAGTTCGCGCACGTCCGCTTCGCTGTGGAATGCCTGCACGGCACTGATGTCGATCATCGCCGCGAGGTCCTGAGGGCTGAGCGAGGCAGGACGCGAAGCGGTTTTCGATGGCATGGTTTTCTCCTGAATTCCGGAGTCGTTTCTGTAGCAAAGCTACATAGCTGTCAACGAGAACGCCACTTTTCCGATCGAGAAGATGGGTCTGCGACACTGAGTGCAGGCATGCTCCGTATCCAAAGTACAGAAAACGGCTAAATTCTCTCCGTCGTCCTGACCTCGGCGAGCAGCCGTTTCATTTGTGAGAACAGGTCGACATGCTCGGCGCCTCGCCTCAGCGCCACCGCCGTCGACAGCACATCGATAACGGCCAGAGCGGCGATGCGCGAGATAGTTGGGGTGTAGATGTTGGTGTTCTCCAGCGTCTCGACCATGATCACCGTATCGCAATGGTCGACAAGCGGTCCGTTCATGCCGACAAGGCCGATGACGCTGCAGCCGCGCTCCCGCGCAAGCCGCGCCGCTTCGATGATAGAGCGCGTCGCAGCGGTGTTGGAAATCGCGACCAGCACGTCGCCCGGCTTGAGCATGGACACGACCATGATCTGCTGATGCGAATCCGTCTCTGCCCCGCAGGGTACGCCGAAAAGCGGAAATTTCTGCTGGGCGTCGCGGGCGACTATGCCGGATGCGCCGAAGCCGAAGAACTCGATGCGATTGGCCTTCTCCAGCATTTCCACGGCCCGGCCGATTGACCCGGCATCCAGATGCCTGCG
The DNA here is from genome assembly GCA_963730145.1 of uncultured Solirubrobacterales bacterium. Lineage (GTDB taxonomy): Bacteria > Actinomycetota > Thermoleophilia > Solirubrobacterales > 70-9 > WHSW01. The sequence goes on along the minus strand of CAVSQT010000004.1, from coordinate 629,409 downwards.
AACCCAGTCGAGGCTGGTGATCGTGTAGTCGAAGATCTTTTCCGCGACTTCCGCCGAAGAGTCGGTGTCGAGGATCACCGAATGCGTGGCGGGCGTGCCGAGCGCGAGGCTCTGGGCCAGCCGCAGCTTGAAGTCCTGGTAGCCCTGGCAGCCGATGGATGTGCAGAAACGGATCACTGTGGGCTGGCTGACGCCCGCCCATTCCGCCGTCTCCGCCACCGTGGCGTTGAGGATGCGCTTGGGATCGGCGAGCACCACGTCGCAGACCTTGCGGTCCGACTTGCGCAGTTCGTTGCGCTTCATGCGTGCGACTTCGAGAACGTTGTCGCTGCCGTTGGCGGGGTCGGAAAGTCGCGGCTTCGGTGGCATCAAGTCGCCTGTTGCGTGTTACGACAATCGGTATTCAACTCCTGTTCGTGCCCTATGCACGCGCGGCGCGCAACCGTCTTCGGCGAGACGGTCGATGACATCAGGCGAAACGGTGTTGAAGGCGAACATGCCGTAATGGTGGGCGATCATGTCGCCTGCCCCCGTCCGCCCGGCGAGGGCGCGCGCCTCCTCGAGCGTCAGGTTGCCGGCGATGCCCGCCGCTGTCAGTTCGGCGCGCCGTCCATTGACCGGCAGCAGCGCCACGTCCGGCCGCAGGGCGGCAACCTCGGCCTCGTGGCCTTCGAAGGGCACGGTGTCGCCGGAATGGTAGAGGCGCGCACCCGCGATCTCGACGACGTAGCCGAGGAAACGATGAAAGCCTTCGGGCGAACGTTCCAGCGTCTCGTGCGCGGCCCGTGTCGCGGTGACTGCGCAGCAAGGGAATGGCGTGAAGGTCTCTCCCGCATCCAGACCGATCAGCCGCTCAGGGTCGGCGCCGGTCCGCTTCAACGCCTCGTCCATCGTTGCGCGCGGCGCGACGAAACGGCAGCCGGGATTGGCGGGCCGCCAGCGGCGCCAGCGTCGCCGAGTCCATGTGATCTGTGTGCTGATGAGTGATCAGCACGAGATCGATCGGCCCAAGTTCCCAGACTTCGATCGGCGCCGGCATCATCCGCTCATGCGTGAAGGTCCTGCCGCGATATTTTTCGGCGAGACTGTCGGAGAGGTAGGGATCGACCAGGATGCGGCGGCCGCTGCCGGCGATCAGGAACCCCGCCTGTCCGAGCCAATAGAAACGCAGCCCGTCCTCGCCTTGTGTTTCTCGCAGCCGTTCTGCCAGAGTGCACTCGAAGCTTCGGGCGGCGAAAGCGTAGGTCATTGCGCGGGCGCGGACGCAAGTGCGTCGAGCAGGTTCGCCACCGCGAGCCGCGTCGCCTTGCTCACGCTCTCCTCCGTGAAGCCGCCGATGTGGCTTGTCGCGACGACCCGGGGGTGAGCCGCCAGGCTGTCCGGTGGCGGCGGCTCTTCGTGGAACACATCAGTGGCGAATGCTGCGAGCCGGTTCTCGTCGAGGGCGTCACGAACGGCAGCCTCATCAACCAGCGTCGCGCGAGCCGTGTTGACCAGCACCGATTGCGGCTTCATCAGCCGCAGCCGCCGCGCATCGACGATTGGACGGCCGTCCGGTGGCGGTGGGCAGTGCAGCGAGACGATGTCGGCCTGCGCGAAGACCCCGTCGATGTCCAGCCATCCGAACGGCCCCGGCAGATCGAAGGATGGCCGGAAGGGATCATGCGCGACGATCCGCGCGCCCATGGCTGACGTCACCTGCGCGACATGCCGGCCGATCGCGCCGCAACCGAGCAGGCCCACCGTCCGTCCGGAAATCTCCATGCCGCGCAGGCGTGGCCAGCCGCCGGCCTTGATCCCGACGTCGACCGCCGGAATGTGGCGCAGCGCCGACAGTATGAGGCCGATGGCGAGTTCCGCGACGCCGACGGAATTCGCGCCTTCCGCGCGCAGGACGCGGATTCCACGGCGCTTGAGTTCGTCGAGCGGCAGGTTGTCGATGCCGACGCCGTTGCGGCTTATGGCGCGCAGGCGATCGGCTGCTCGCACCACGTCATTGGAGACCGGCTCCACGCCTGCCAGCCACCCCACGCATCCCGGCACCAGCTCGATCAGTTCGGCTTCGCTCGGCTGCTGTCCTGGCCGCGTGAAGACGAGCTCGAACCCCTGCTCTTCGAGCAGGGCAAGCTCAGGCGGCGGCGCGGCGGTCAAAGAACGGGGCGTGACGAGGATCCTCTCCACGGCTCAGCCTCGTGCGGCTTCGATGGCGATGCGCGAAATCTCGTCGAACTGCGGTCCGTCGGTCGCGATCTCGATGTGGAACACCTCGGCGATGACCTGCGTCCAGCCATGCAGGAAATAGGTCCAGCCGTCTTCGATCTGCAGCCGGCGCCCCGCCTGCTGGCGCTTGGCTTGTTCGAGGAAGACGAGATCGCCGCGATAGTTGAGGTCCCAGGCGACGCCGCCTTCGGGGAAAACGCCGCTTGTCGGTGATCGGCGAGCCTGGCGCGTCCTTGCCGAGCCCGGTCGCGTTGATGACCAGCGAATGCGGCTTCAGCGACGCCAGCGCCCTCGTCGTTCTGTTCGAGCTCGTCGGCCAGCACGTAGTCGACCGGCACGTCGGATGTCGATCTGACGAATGGATGCGCCGGATTTCGTCGAGGCGAGGCTGCGATCGGTCGGTGACGACGATGCGCGACGGCACGTCGGCGCCGCGCTCGCGGCGCATCAGATGCCAGGTCAGCGCGATCGTCGAGCCGCCGGCGCCCATCGACAGCACTTCCGCTCCGGTTTTCGCGAAATGGTCGGGCGGCAGGAAACCGTCGATGGCGAGGCCCGACGAGATCGGGTCCTTGGCGTGGCAGACCAGCTTGCCGTCGCGCTTCGACAGGCAGCTCGTCTCGCCCATCAGGCGCGCATGCGGATCGATCATGTCGAACAGGTCCTTCGCCGCTTCGAACAGGTCGATCTTGTGCGTGGTGACCAGCGCGCCCAGCGACAGCGGATCGTCCTTGATGAAGGACACCGCCTCGCGATAGGCGGCCGGATCGGCATGGAGCGGGAAGTCGATGCCCTTGATCACCGCGTCCGTTCAGTCCGAGATGGCGCGCCCAGGCGGGAAACACGCTGCATGATCGAGCTTCTTCCCGTGGTGACGCCGATGAAGTAGAGCGTCGGCTGCGTGGCCGGCTGATACGCTGTCATGCGTGGGCTTCCCGTATTTCGCGTGCGCGCGCCACCGCGCGCCGCGCCTTGTCGGCGATCTCCTTCCAGCGCCCCTCTGCGATATCGTCCTTGCGGGCGATCCAGGTGCCGCCGACAGCCGCGACCGACTTCAGCTTCAGCCAGTCGGCCATCGTGTCCTCGCTGATGCCACCGGTCGGGATGAAGCGGATGCCGAGATGCGCGAAGGGCGCGCTGATCGCATCGAGCATGGCAGGTCCGCCGGCCGCCGCGGCCGGGAAAGAACTTCGCCAGCCTGACGCCGCGGCGGGCGGCCGCCGTAAGGTCGGACGGCGTCACGACACCCGGCGCGAAGGCGAGGCCCCGCGCCTGCGCCGCCTCCACGATCTCGGCGTCGAAGCCGGGCGCCAGGCCGAAGCGGGCGCCGGCGGCGATGGCCGCAGCCGAGCGCCTCCGGCGTCAGGATCGTGCCGGCGCCGACATTCGAGCTCCGGCCGCCTCTCGGCCATCACGGCGATCGACCTCGGCAGCCGCCTCGGTCCGGAACGTGATCTCGGCGATCGGCAGGCCGCCTTCCAGCAGAGCGTCGGCCAGGGCAAGCGCGTCGTCGGCGCGTTCGATCGCGATGACCGGCACGACGCCGAGCGCGGCCGCCTGTTCGAATGGCGTGCTCATGTCCGCACCTCATGCGTTGCGTAGAGCGCATCGAGCGTCGCCGCATCGCGCGGCACGCCATGCCGGATTGTCGATCTGCTTCCAGCCGCCGGCGCCATCGTCGACGATGCGTGCGCGCATGCCGCCGGCACGTTCGATGATGCTGTAGTCCTGGCCGGAATCCGCCGGGTAGCAGAACAGCATGACCAGATCGTCGTCGCCGACATTCACCGAGCGATGGATCCAGTAGGGCGGCACGTAGCAGACGGTCAGTGGGATCGATCGGCGACGGCGCGGACTTCGCCCTCGGCGATTCCAGGAGCATCACGCCGCCTCCCTTCTGGCCGTAGTAGATCTCCGGCCGGTCGGCCATTGCGATGGATGTGGCCGCGCGTCATGAAGAACTCGTCGCCGACCTTGCCGGGCGACATCCGCGTCACGCCGAAGATGAGGTCGCCGGCCGTCGTCGTGCGGCCGGAACTCGCAGACGTCATAGACGGCGCGGTCGCCCCACTCGGGGCCATCACCGCAAAGGCGACTCTCGTCCCCGTAAAGACCGGCCAGGTCGCGAAAGTGCTTCGTGTAACGGCCGGTGGCCGTTCAGACATGTCGCCCGAGCCAAGTCGATCGCGCAGGCGACCGGTTCGAACAGCTTTCTTCAAATCCATATCCTCACAAGTTATCTAGGTCGATCAGCCCTATCTGTAGCTTTGCTCCGTAGCATGGAACTGCCATCCACACGTCGATCTTCAACGTTTTTCCGGTGCGCCGACAGCCTGGAATTCGCCTGGCGTAGTTGGGCTACATCTTGTCGGGGAAGTCGTGGCTACACTCTGCGTTGCGTTTGTGTTCCCGTCGGTTTTAGGACCTGGTTTGGGGGACTTCGCGCGCTAACGCCCGAAGAGCTTCTCATCTTCCGCACCAGCGCCGTGTGCTGGAAACGCCCTGGCGGAACTGGTCGAACAGCGCTGCGAGCACGATAACGAGGCCGACACTCATCTGCTGCAGGAAAGGTGACAGTTCGAGCAGGATGAAGGCGTTGCGCAACGCACCGAGCAGATAGGCGCCGAGCATCGCGCCGATGATCGAACCGCGTCCGCCCGACAGACTGGCGCCGCCGATCACCACCGCGGCGATCACGTCGAGTTCGAGGCCGGTGCCTGCCTGCGCCTCGGCCACGCTGACCTGCGCCGTGTAGACGACGCCGGCGACCGCAGCGGCAAGGCCGCTGAAGACGAAGACCGCGAGACGCGTCGAGTTCAGCGGAATGCCGCTCAGGCGCGCGGCCTCGTCATTGTCGCCGACGGCCACGACGCGCTGCCCGAGCACGCTGCGCTTCAGCACGATCTGGCCGATGATGACGAGGCCGAAGAAGATGAGCACCTGGACCGGCACGCCGAAGAGTTCGCCCTGGCCGATGAACATGACGCGCGGATCGATCAGGATAGGCAGGCCGCCGGAGAGCACGTACGTCAGGCCGCGCGCGACCGACAAGCATGCCGAGCGTCACGATGAATGAATTGACCTGGCCGTAGACCACGAACAGGCCGCTGACCAGCCCGGCGGTCGACGCCGACCGCCAGTGCCACGAGGATACCGAGCGCCGGATGGATGCCGACCGACATCGCGTAGGCGCCGCAGAGTCCGCTCAGCCCCATGACCGAGCCTACCGACAGGTCGATCTCCTTGGCGATGATGACGAAGCACTGGCCGATTGCCATGATGCCGACGACCGCGACAGCCACCAGGATGTTGCGGAAGTTGTCGGTCGTCAGGAAGTTCGGGTTGACGAAGGAGAAGCCGATCGAAAGGACGACGACCACGACGATCAGGCCGAGCTCCTGTCCCTTGAACAGCGGTAAGCTCACATTGCCAAGACGCATACTGATATCCGTTCCGTTCATGTCAAATGCCGAGGCGGCTCAGTGAGCCTCACCCTGTTCCTGCCTTCCGAAGAAGGCGACGGCGTCTTCCACTTTCTCGCCCAGCGCCGAGGCGACGACCTGTGCCGCCTGCGGGCCCTTGGCGATGTTGTCCACGATGCGTCCCTCGCGCACCACCACGATGCGGTCCGCCAGATGCAGGATCTCGTCGAGTTCCGACGAGATGAACCAGACCGCCAGCCCGTCCACATAGGCGAGCTTGCGGATCAGGGCGTACATCTCCGCCTTGGTACGGACGTCGACGCCGCGGGTCGGCTCGTCCAGGATGAGAAGCGACGGATTGGAGGCAAGCGCGCGCGCAAGCAGCACCTTCTGCTGGTTGCCGCCCGACAGCGCGCGGATCGGCGTCGCGACGCTCTCGGCCTTGACCCCCACGCGGTCGGCCTGTTCCTGCGCGAAGCGCGTCCGCCGGCCGCTGGCTGAAGAAGCCTATGCGTCCGAAGCGGTCGAGCACGTTCGAGGTAAGATTGAAGCCGACGTCGTGGCCGTAGAAGACGGATGTCCGCCGTTCCTCGCTGATGAAGGATATGCCATGCCGCACTGCTTCGCGAGGCGAGCCGAACTTCACCGCGCGGCCGTTGATCTCGATGCTGCCGGCAAACAGCGGGTCGGCGCCGACGACGCCGCGCACGATCTCCGTTCGTCCCGAGCCGACGAGGCCGGCCATGCCGACGATCTCTCCGGCCCGGATGTCGATATCGACGTCCGAGAAGGTTATGCCGCTGGCGCCGCGCACGCGCAGAACCGGCGGGGCATCGGGATCGGGGACTTTCGCGTCCGGCGTGTCTTCCGCGACCTGCTGGGCAAGCCGTTCGCCGGCCATCAACCGGATCGCCTGCTGCTTCGGCAGCTCGTCGACGCTACCCTCGCCGACCTTGCGCCCGTCGCGCATGACGATGACCCGGTCGGAAACCTCGTAGACCTCGCCCAGCCGGTGGCTCACCAGCACAACGGCGACGCCCTGCTGGCGCAACAGGCGGATGATGCCGAACAGGCGGTCGGTTTCGCGCCGCGTCAGGCTGGAATTCGGTTCGTCGAGGAAAAGGACCTTTGGCTTCGCAGCCAAGGCGCGGGCGATTTCCACGAGCTGCCGCTCCGCCGCCGAAAGAGTGACGCATTTCGCACCGAGATCGGAGAAGGCGTCAGCAAGGCCGATCTCGACCAGAAGCTGTTTCGCTTCGCGTTCAAGGGAGCCCGAACGGTGGACGGCAATCGCGCTGCGTCCGCCGAGCCGCGCCAGGAAGATATTCTCGGCCACCGTCATCGAGGAGACAAGCTGCGGCTCCTGATGGACGACGGCTATGCCGAGGCCGGTCGCGGCGAGCGGATTGGGCAGTACCTGTTCCTTGCCGTCGAACGAGATCGCTGCCCGCGCTCGGTTGATGTTCACCGCTGCACAGCCGGATCAGCGTGGATTTGCCGGCGCCGTTCTCTCCGAGCAGCGCCGTCACTTCGCCGAAGCGGAAATCGAGCGTGACATCCTTCAGCGCCTGGACGGAGCCGAAGGACTTGCCAAGTTCGGCGACCGCAAGTGCGGCGGTAGCCGAAGACGATTGGCCTGTCACGCTCATGTTGCTCTCCGCCTGAGCGTTGGTCAGAGCTTCGGCACGGCACCGAGCGGCAGCTTGGCCGGATCGAGCTTGTCGACGTTTTCTTTCGTCATGAACAGGCTTACCGCCGGCTGCAGGACCTGCTCGGGCTTCTCCTTCGCGACGATGTTGTTGAACAGCGTGATCGCGACGTTGTAGCCTTGGCCGAACTCGTCCTGGCCGGTGGCGCCGTACATGCTGCCGTCACGAATGCCGGCGATGTTCTCTGCCGTGAAGTCATAGCCGATCACCTTCACGGTGTCCTGCTTGCCGGCCGCCTTGACGGCCTGCGCGGCGCCGAACGGACCGCCGGCGGTCGCGTAGATGGCGACGAGGTCCGGGGTCGAGGTGAGGAAGTCCTTGGCGGCGCTGAAGGTCGTGCCGGCCGAGTCCTTGGCCTCTACGCCTTCGTTCACCACGGTAAGCTTGCTGCCCTGCAGGCCTTCGACGAAGCCCTTGCGGCGCTGTTCGGAGCCCGGCGCGGTGAACTGGCTGACGATGACGCCGACCTTGCCCTCCTTGTCGCCAACCGCCTTGATCAGCTCGGCGGCGGCGTTCTTGCCGGCCGTGACCTGGTCCTGCGCGTAGTTGATGATGCCGCCGGATGCCTCGACGCACGGGAAAAGCGTGTTGTAGGCGCCCATGGCGACGCCCTTCTCGCTCAGCTGCTTGACGAGGGCGCAGTTGCCTTCGCCGGCGATGAAGAAGGCGATGCCGTTGTAGCCTTGGGTCGCGGCAGCGCGGACAGCCTGGTCGACAGTAGGCACGTCGATGTTGGCGCCGGCGACAATCCACTTGGCCTCGCCGCCGCGAGTGCTCAGCACCTCGTTGGCGGTCTCGACGCCCTTCTGCACCGACACCCAATACGGGTTGTTGGCGAAGCCGATGATAGCGATCTTGGCAGGGACGTTGCCGTCATTGGCGACCGGCTGCGGCCGATCCGCGATCGGGTCCATGGCGTACGCTATCTGGCTCGCGCCGACAGCGGCGATTGAGACCATCGCAAACAGCGCGCCGCGGAACGTGACCCGCGTGGCACCAATCAAATTCTGCATTTCTTCCTCCAGAGTGAAGCCGGCGAGCAATCGCTCCTGCCGGCGGGTGAACTTTACCGACGATCTGAATGTCGCATGAGCACCCGGACTTCACGTCCGGCGGCTTCATGCTCCTCCATCCGGAATGTAGCTATAGTACAAAATGGCCAGGAGCGCAAGCATCGAGTTTGGCCCAAATTCGCGGATAATATCGCCGGCATCTGACTGCGGCTCATCATTAGCGGCGGGCACAATCTGTAGCATTAGTACCTAAATGTGCATGAAATTCCGGCACTGCCCTCTTGACACCAGGCATCGTGGTGCATTTTGTTGCAAGAATCAACATATATCGCCAACCGTGGAGGACACCTTGGACAAACTCGGCATTCACTCATTCGTCTGGACTGACGGAGCGACCGAAGACGGCATCGAGCGGGCGATGGAAAAATCGGCTGCCTGCGGCTATCAGCTGATCGAACTCGCATATCTGCGGCCTGAGAAATTCAACCTCGACCGCCTGGCACGAAAGCGAAGTCGCTTGATCTCGACATCGCCGTCACCATGGGGCTTCCGCTCGACGCCGACGTGTCGAATGAGGATCCGGCCATCGTCAAGGCCGGCGAGGAAATGCTCGCCAATGCCGTCAAGGCGGTGCGCGACATCGGCGGCAACAAGCTCGGCGGCATCCTCTATTCGGCTCACACCAAATATTCGAAGGTGCCGACGCGACCGCGGGCGCAAGAACAGCATCGCGGCGATCGCCCGCACCGCCGACATCGCCAAGCAGGCGGGCGTCGATCTCGTCCTGGAGATCGTCAACCGCTTCGAGTCGAACCTGCTGAACACTACCGCCCAGGGTCTCGATTTCATCAAGGCCACGGGCTCCGACCACGTCAGGCTGCATCTCGATACGTTCCACATGAACATCGAGGAGGCGAATCCCGCAGCGGCGCATCAGGCTGGCCGGCGACAAGATAGGCTACTTCCATATCGGCGAGAGCAATCGCGGCTATCTCGGCGACGGCGTGATCAACTTCGATCTCATCTTCGATGCGCTGCTCGATATCGGCTACGAGCGCGACATCACCTTCGAATCGTTCTCCACGACGATCGTCGACGAGGCTCTGTCGCTCGTCTGCGCGATCTGGCGCGACACCTGGACGGAGAACGTGCCGCTTGCCGAGCACGCAAAGGCTTTCATCGTAGGCAGAATGGAGGAAGCCGCCCGCCGCCGCGCCACCAATGCGCGTCCCTGAGCGGCGATTGCGGACCTGCCTGCTGACAGCGGAGATGGATGCGGCTAGTTTGCCAGTTGAAGCGGCTGCTCCTGCCGCATCCCTCCAACCTTGCCCGCGGCTTTGACCGGTCCCGAGAAAAGCTTAGTGAACGACGCCTCGCTGACCGCCAGTTCGCCACGCCGCATCCGGCAACGCAACGAAATCGCTGTGCTGCAGGCGCTGCATCGGTTCGGTCCGCTGACCAAGGCCGATCTCGCTCGCGTGCTGCGCGTCAACGGTCGTCTTCCGGCCATATCATCACGGCGCTCGAGTCGGACGGTCTGGTGCGCGAACAGGATGGCTCGCGCCGCTCCCGGCCGCGCGGCCGCGGAAGGGCTGGTCGACCCGGCATCCGTATCGAACTGGTTCCCGAAGCGCTCTGCTTCGTCGGCGTCGAGATCGGCGTCGAACACTGGCCGTGGTCGAGATCGACCTTGCGGCCAACCTTGCCTCGACCACGATGGAGCCGTTCGATGGTCCTGCCGTCGCCGTGGAGGACGCCATCCGGCAGGCAATTGCCCTGGCAATGCGCACGGTGCCTGAAGAGAGGCTGAGGCGCTGCGAGGGCTTCGGCGTGGCCACTCCGGCCCAGATGGACCGGCGGGGGATGGTTCGGTCGGCGCCGCTGCTTCGCTGGCAGGACGTGAACCTGGCAGAACTCGTCAAGGCCGCGCTGCCCCTGCAGCGTGCCGGTCGTGGCGGAGAATGACGCCAATGCCTTCGCCATCGGCGCGACCTACCGGCACAGCGAGTTCAGGTCGGGTGTGACGCTCTTCCTCGTCATGGAGAGCGGCGTCGGCGGCGGCATCGTCATCGACGGCGGCCTTTTCCGAGGCGGGCATGGCCTGGCCGGCGAAATCGGCCACCTGCTTGTCCCCGACAAGAGTAAGAACCGAGCGCCTCGAACAACTCATCGGCCTCGAAATCGTCTTGGAACGCTATCGCCGCGAGGCAGGCGGCAAGCCCGAACTGAACAAGGCTTTTGGCCGATGTCGTGAAAGCGGCATGCCTGCGGCTGTCGCGGTCGCGCAGGACTGGGCCGACACGCTCGCTTACGGGCTGGTGCAGGCCTGTCGCGTCATCGACGCCGACCGGATCGTGCTTGGCGGTTCACTCGCCGCCCTCTATCCGGCCATGGCGGACAGGGTGACGCAAAGCATGCGGTCCTTTCAGGAGTCGAGCTTCCCGCTGCCGGTCATCGCGGTGACCGATCTCGAGGGCAGTGGGCCGGCTTTCGGCGCCGCGTGCATCCTTCACCAGCGCTACCTTTCGATGGAAAGCCAGAGGTTGTCGGATTCGACCGGACCCGGCTGAAGTCGGCTGACCGCTTGGAAGGCTTGCGATCGGGCATCCAATAATATGTTGCGTAACCATACAATTACCCCTATTCCAGCCATGGCTCGTTCCGGGCATGCCAAACGCGCGTGCCGCGGGATCTGGCTTTCCGTCCCTCTGAACAGACGGCGTCCGATGTCAGCAAAAGCATCCTCCCAAGCGCTTGCTCCGGACGGGCTCGGCCCGACCGTCACGGTCGGCGAGATCCTCGTCGAGATCATGGCCAGGACCCGCGGCGACGGCTTCCTCGAGCCGATCGAGCTCATCGGACCCTATCCGAGCGGAGCGCCGGCGATCTTCATCGACCAGTGCGCCAAGATCGGCGGCCAGGCCGGTATCGTGGCCTGTGTCGGCGACGACGATTTCGGCCGCATCAATGTCGAACGCCTGCGCCGCGACGGTGCTGATGTGTCGGCCATAGCCGTCAGTCCGGACTACCCGACCGGCAGCGCCTTCGTGCGCTACCGCAACGACGGCGCGCGCGATTTCGTCTACAACATCGGCAAGTCAGCCGCCGCGCTGGTCGGGCTGACGCCGGCGGCGAAGACGCTGCTTGCGCGCTCCGGTCACCTGCACGTCATGGGCACGGCGTTGAGCATCCCGGCCATATGGGAAGTGCTCGATCATGCCATCGACGTCATCAAGGGCCGTGGCGGCAGCATCTCGCTCGATCCCAACCTGCGCAAGGAACTGCTCGGCCACGGCCAGACCCGCGAGCGTTTCGCGCGGCTGCTCGACATCGCCGACCTCATCCTGCCGTCGGGCGAGGAACTGCTCACCGCCACCGGCATGCGACAGCGAAGCCGACGCTCTGGCGATCACTGTTTGCCCGCAGCGCCGGCGAAGTCGTCGTCAAGCGCGGCGCGATCGGCTCGTCGCTTCTTCTCCGCCGACGGCGGCAGGATCGATTCGCCCGCCTTCGCGGTCGAAGAGGTCGATCCGACCGGCGCCGGCGACTGTTTCGGCGGCGCCTATATCGCCTGCCGCAGGCTTGGCATGTCCCGCCGAAAAGGCGCTCGACTACGCCAACGCCGCCGGCGCGCGCAACGTAACGCGGCAAGGCCCGATGGAAGGCGCCGGCACGCGCGCCGAACTCGACCAATTCATCGCCGCGACGCCGAGGCGGCGGCCATGACCGCCGCGCTGCTCGATCTGGCGCCGTCCTGGCGCGCGGGCAGGCCGCACGGGATCGCATCCGTCTGTTCCTCCCATCCCATCGTCATCCGCGCTGCGGCTCGCGATGCCGCGCTGTCCTCGACACCGCTGCTGATCGAGGCGACCTGCAACCAGGTCAACCAGTTCGGCGGCTACACCGGCATGAGGCCGGCCGATTTCGTCGAGACGGTGCTCGCCATCGCAGCGATCCGAGGGACTTGCGGCCGACAGCATCATCTTCGGCGGCGATCATCTCGGCCCCAATCCATGGCGCAAGGAGGATGCCGAATTTGCCATGGCGAAGGCCGAAGACATGGTTTCGGCCTATGTCGCCGCCGGCTTCCGCAAGATCCACCTCGATGCTTCGATGGGCTGCGCCGGCGAACCGGCCGCGCTCGACGACGCGACGATTGCCCGGCGCGCCGCGCGTCTGGCACGCAGGGCCGAGGATACCGCGGCAGTCCACGGGGGACAGCGCCCGCTCTATGTCATCGGCACGGAAGTTCCGCCGCCGGGCGGCGCGGACCATGTCATCAACGACATCGAGCCGACGAGCCTGGCATCGGTCCGCCGCACGCTGGAGATCCATCGCGAAATCTTCAGGGAGAACGGCCTGGCCGACGCCTTTGCGCGGGTGATCGCCGTCGTTGTTCAGCCAGGCGTGGAGTTCGGCAACGAGAACGTCGTCTTCTACGATCGCGCCAAGGCACGGCATCTCGCCGATCTGCTGCACGACGAGCCAGGTCTCGTCTACGAGGCGCATTCGACCGACTACCAGACCCCGGCGGCCCTGCGCGACCTGGTCGAGGATGGCTTTGCCATCCTGAAGGTCGGTCCTCAGCTGACCTTCGCCTTGCGCGAGGCGCTCTACGGATTGGACCTGATCGCTTCCGACCTGCTGCCCGGCTATGGCGAGCGGCCGCTCTACTCGGCAATGGAAGCGCTTATGACCAGGGATGCAAAGGACTGGCAGAGCCACTACCATGGCTCGCCAGCGGAGCAACGTTTGCTCCGCCACTATTCGCTGTCGGACCGCATCCGCTATTACTGGAACCGTGCAGAAGCGACTGATGCAGTCGATCGGCTGTATACTGCCCTCTCGGGCAAGATTGTTCCCGATAACATTGTTCAGCCAGCACCTGCCGGGGCTGAAGACTTTTGCCAATTCGCCGCTCGAACCGCAGGAAGTCGTCTTGGCGGCAGTTCAGCGCAGCCTGGAAGGCTATAATAGCGCCTGCGATCGCTTCAACCCGGACAGTTCATGGCAGGTCGTGACAGACTGAGAGAAAAGCGCTCTATTCGTCTACCGACGATATCAATGGATCAAAAACCGGGCTATTTTCGGGTCGATTAAACTTTGCGGCAGAAGAGGTCTCCAATGCGATTTGATATGAGGCGCGGTGTTCTTTGTGCTGCTTGCGGCATCATGCTCACGTTTCCGGTTCGCGCTGCAGACGTCATTTCTGCCACCGCTCCGACGGTTGAGCCTGTCGTTACGGACGGCTGGACCTTTTCGGTCACCCCGTATTTCTGGGCCGCGGGACTCTCTGGAGAGACGAGCGCGTTCGGCCTGCCCGTCGTCGTCGATATCGACGCCGATTTTAGCGACGTGTGGGACAATCTGGATTTTGCCGCCATGGCAATCGTCGACGCGCGCCATGGCCGCTACAGCATTTTCGGCGACCTCATTTATACCAAGCTGTCGGCAGACTCGGCCACACCACGCGGAGTGCTTGCGACGAGCGTTGATGTGACTGCAGAGACGTTTGCCGGGCTGGTCGGCGCTGGTTACTCAGTCCTCGAAGGTCCGTCCGGACATCTGGATATCGTCGGCGGTATTCGCGTCTGGTCGGTGGACGTCGATCTTTCCTTCAGCGGAGCATTTCTGAACGGTCAGTCCTTCAGCGACGGGGCGACCTGGGTCGATGGCCTGGTCGGTGTCCGGGGCAATTATTCGTTCACTCCTCAATTCTACTTCACGGGCTGGGCACTGGTTGGCGCCGGCGAGGCCGACCTGGACTGGGATGTTGCTGGAGGCCTCGGCTACCGGATCAATGACCGATTTTCGGCCACGCTAGGATACCGGGCCTTGGGCGTCGACTACAGCAACGACGATGGTTTTCTGTTCGACGTCGTTCAGCAAGGCCCGATCATGGGACTGACCATCCGCTTCTAGGACTCAAGCGGCCGCCCTGCTGCCCGCTTCACCGGCGCCGCGGCTGGCGCGGTGATGATGACGACGACTTTGCTTTGAATCCCGTGGGCCGGCATCGCGTTCTTGATCGGGGACCGGGTATCAGAGCTGCTGGCCGCAGGAGCTTTGGTCCGTGTCCTTGGAGATTGCTGCGAGCCGTTCGACGGCCACTACCTCTGTTACCCCGACGCCGTGGATGCGACGATCATACAGAAGTTCGATCGTGAATTCGGATATCTCCATTTCCAATGCCGCTCGCGGTTGTTGTAAGCCGGGCGCGGCGCAAAGGGAGACTTCATGGCCAGAACGGGCATTCTCATCGACAACCAGTGGCGGGCTTCGGAAAGCGGCCGCACCATAGACGTCCTTGCGCCAGCCACGGGCCAGCCTTTCGCACGCATCGAAGCCGCGGTCGGCGCCGATGTCGACGCCGCCGTCAAGGCCGCTCGGCGCGCGGTCGAGTCCGGCGCCTGGGGCCGCATGAACGCCGCCGAGCGCGGCCGGCTCCTCTTGCGCATGGCGATCGTGATCGCCGACCACGCCGAGGAACTTGCCTTGCTCGAGGCACAGGACACCGGCAAGCCGATCAAGCAGGCGCGCAACGACATCGTCGCGGCCGCCCGCTACTTCGAATTCTACGGCGGCGCGGCGGACAAGGTGCATGGCGACACGATCCCGTTCCTAAACGGTCATTTCGCGACCACGGAACGCGTGCCGCATGGCGTGACTGCGCATGTCATTCCCTGGAACTATCCGGCGCAGATGTTTCCGCGCTCGGTCGGGCCGGCGCTCGCGATGGGCAACGCGGTGGTCATGAAACCCGCCGAAGACGCCTGCCAGACGCCGCTGCGCATGGCCGAGCTGATGGTGGAGAACGGCTTTCCGGAAGGCGCCATCAACATGGTCACCGGCTACGGCCACGAGGCCGGCGCGGCGCTGAGCAGCCATCCTGATATAGACTTCATTTCCTTCATCGGCAGCAACGAGACCGGCGTGCACATCCAGACTGCGGCGGCGCGCAACCATATCGGCTGCACGCTCGAGCTCGGCGGCAAGTCGGCGCAGATCGTCTTTGCCGACGCGGACCTCGATGCGGCGCTGCCGGTTCTGATCAACGCCATCGTCCAGCATGCCGGCCAGACCTGCTCGGCGGGATCGAGGCTGCTGGTCGAACGATCCGCCTATGACCGGATCGTCGAGCGGGTGGCCGAACGTTTTTTTCAGGTCCGTGTCGGTACGCCGGAGATGGATCTGGACCTCGGCCCCGTGGTTAGCAGCAAGCAGCGCGACCGCGTGATGAGGTATTGCAATGGCGCCGACACGGACGGCATCCCGCTCATCGCCGAGGGACAGATGGCGGCCGACCTGCCGGCGGGCGGCTTTTTCGTCAAGCCGCGGCTCTACGGCCCGGTGCCGCGCGGCAACAGGCTCGCCAGCGAGGAGGTGTTCGGCCCGGTCATGGCGGTACTGCCCTTCGAGGACGAGACCGACGCCATCAGGCTCGCCAACGGCACGTCCTATGGGCTGGTCGCCGGCATCTGGACTCAGAACGGCAGCCGTGCTCTGCGAGTGGGCCGCAAGATGCAAGTGGGTCAAGTCTTCGTGAACTGCTACGGCGCCGGCGGCGGCATCGAGTTGCCCTTCGGCGGCATGAAGAAGTCGGGTCATGGCCGCGAAAAGGGTTTCGACGCGCTGAACGAGTTCTCGGCCATGCGCACCATGGTGGTCAAGCACGACTGAGCAACCGCGGCACATGCCTCGCTGCGGCCGGGCCTCACCGCCTGGCTTCGATCAGGTCGACCAGCGCGACAAGCTCCTGGACGCCCCTGACCGACGCGAAGTCGATCATCACGCCGTTGAAGTTGATCGCGCCTTCGCCGTTCTCTCTTGCTGCGGCGTAGGCGTCGGCCATCGCCCGTGCCCTGGCGATCGTCGCTGCATCGGGCGAGAACACCGCCTCGGCCAGTTCAATCTGCGAGGAGTGGATCACCCATTTCCCGGCGAAGCCGAGCAAAGCGGCGCGGCGCGCTTTGACGCGGTACTTTTCCGGATTGCGAAAATCGGCGAACGGACCGTCGACCGCGTCGAACCCTTTATGCGCGCGGCGATCGCGATGCGGTTGCGGTGGTAATGGTAGAGGTCGCCGAGGTGGTCGTCGGTTTCGCCGACGCCGGACACCCGCATACCCTGGCTCGCCGCGTAGTCGTCCATGCCGAAGATCAGCGCTTCCACCCTGGGTGAGGCCGCGGCGATTTCCTCGACGCTGTTCAGCGCCTCGATCTCCTCGTTCAGCACCTTTATGCCGACCTTGCGCGCGACGCGATGGCGCGCCTCCAGCATGCCGAGCAGGCGGTCGACGAAGACAACGTCCTGCGGTCCCATGACCTGGGCACGACGATGACGTCGAGCCGCCGCCGCAGCCCTCGACCAGCCCCGTGAGGTCGTCATGGGCTACGGGCTGGATAGGTCGTTGATGCCCACGGCGATCGTCGCCTGGAGGCGAGGAAAGCTACCGGCAGCAGGACGCTTACGATCGCGTGGCGCCGACTTAGGCATCGGTCGAGCAATCGAAATTGGTTTCGCATACGGAGGCACGGACGTCGTTATTTCTTAGGAAGATGAGGATCACGCGAAACGGCCGAGGAGCTCAGACGAATAGAAGGTCTGTCTCGGTGAGCGTGCTGATGCCCTGAAGCAACGCAATTGCACCCACATCCAGTTCCAAGCCGTCCTCGGACACAGTCACAGCCGCATCGGAATTGTCGAGGATGCCATTCGCGTCATTGTCGAGGGCTGCAAAACTCAACCCATTGCCTATCACGAGAACGTCCTCGCCTGCTGTGAAGTCAGTGATGATCTGATGCGCAAGACCGAAGAGATCAAACCGATCGCGACCACTCCCACCGGTCAGAGTGTCGACATCTCCGAAATCCCCTCCGAGGAAGTGATCGGCTCCGGCGCCTCCGAACATCACATCCGACCCTGGCCCCCCGGCCAAGAGGTCGTTTCCGCTATGGCCGTGCAGGGTGTCGTCTCCAAGGTCGCCGAACAGCTCGTCGTTGCCAGCTCGACCGTGCATGACATCGTCGCCTTCGCGGCCCAAAAGGAGGTCATTTCCATTCCCGCCGTCGAGGAGATCGGGGCCGGCACCGCCGTCGACGATGTCGTCGCCAGCCTCGCCGAACAGCCGATCGGCTCCCCCGGCATCAAAAGGCCCGTCGCCTTCCAGGGAGTCGTTTCCTGCACCTCCATAGACGGTGTCATCACCCTCGCTGCCGGAGAGTGTATCAGCATCATTGCCGCCGGAGAGGTAGTCATCCCCCGATCCGCCGGTGATCTGGTCCCTTCCGGGCCCGCCAAACATGGCGTCGTTCCCAGCATCGCCCAGCCCTCCCAGGGTGTCGTCGCCTGGACCGCCTATCACAACGTCACCACCCATATCGAAACCACCTGCCAGTATGTCGTTTCCGGCTCTCCCGTAAATTAAGGATGGCCCGTCGCCGCCTATGAAGAAATCGTCGCCCGGTCCTCCGGCGAAAACCTCAAGGCCGAGAATTTTCGATGCAAGGTCGGCCGCAAAAGCATCCGCTGAATTCGTCAATGCGGCTGCAAACGCAGGCGCCGCCACAGGGTAAGATCCAAAAACCTTGAATCTGGCTTTATTCACGGCAGACCTCCCGTCGTGTCTGTCGAGCGTTGAACGCTCGAGGGAAATTGGCCTTTTCAGACGAACTGTCGACCCGTCGCTAACATTTTCTGGCCACGAGAGAAGATGGCCTACGATTCTGGAAGCAGTAAATCTTCCCTATTGACAGCCTATTTAAGGCTAATATTGTATATAAAGCTGCTATGCACAATGAATTAAGCACAATGTACTAGTCTTTCTGTCTATATACGTCAATAAGACTAGTCGCTTTATGGGGGCGTGTTTATGCAAGGCATCGGCTTCACCCGGCCTGCGCCGGTCTACGGACAGTTTCCCCTCAGCTTAAGGCTGATCCATGTCCCTCTCTATGGCGCAGCAAAACGAGCGATGGACATCTGCATGTCCCTCACTCTGATCCTGCTCCTCTCACCGCTGCTATTTTCGATTGGAATAGCGATCCGTCTGACCTCCAAGGGGCCAATAATATTCAAGCAAAAACGCTACGGACGGGATGCGCGGAAGTTCTACTGTTACAAATTCAGAACGATGTATGTGTGCGATACCGACGACAGCTTCGTGCAATGTCAGCCACGCGATCCACGGGTTACCCGAGTTGGTGCCTTCCTTCGCCGCACGAGCCTCGACGAACTTCCCCAACTGTTCAACGTCCTGTTTGGTTCGATGTCGCTGATCGGACCGCGCCCTCATCCGCTGCGGCTCGACGAGGAGTTCGCCGCCAAGATTTCTCGGCTACGAGAACCGCTTCCGCGTAAAGCCTGGAATAACAGGATTGGCACAGATCCGTGGATATCGCGGACCGACTCCAACCCTCGAGAACATGAAGCGCAGGATTGACGCTGACAGGACCTATGCTGCCTCCCAGTCGCTTTGGCTTGACCTGCAAATCCTCATCAAGACCCCCTTGGCCCTGATCGATGCGAAGAACGCATTCTGATCTCCTGCGCGAAGCTCGGAGGTACGACAAATGAAGCTATGCGTCATAGGAACCGGCTACGTGGGTCTCGTTTCCGGGACATGCCTTGCCGAGATCGGACACGATGTCGTTTGCGTTGACACCGACGCAGCGAAGATCGAAAAACTGCGGGGCGGCCACATTCCGATTTACGAGCCCGGACTTGAAGCGCTCGTCAAGGCTAACCAAGACCTGGGCCGCCTTTCCTTCACGACCGACGTGGAAGAGGTGGTCGCCTCCGGAACAAACATATTCTTTATCACAGTCGGTACACCCGCCGACCCGCTCGATGGCGGTGCTAATCTTGAATATGTCTTCGCGGCGGTAAAGAGCATTGCAACGTACTTTGCGCGCACTGGCCGGCGTACGACCGAGAAGGTCGTGTTTGTCACCAAGTCGACGGTGCCGGTGGGCACAAACCGCACCATCGAGGAAATCGTCGGTTGCTATCTTCCGAGCACGGGCTTCGCAATCGCCTCAAATCCCGAATTTCTGCGCGAGGGTGCAGCGCTCCAAGACTTCATGAAACCCGACCGCATCGTCATCGGCTCTGACTGCGAAAGGGCGCGAGCACTACTCGAAGAGGTATATCGCCCACTGAGCCGCAGCGGCGTGCCGATCCACGTCGTATCGTCCGTCCAGACAGCAGAACTTATCAAGTATGCGGCGAACGCGTTCCTGGCGACAAAAATCACTTTCATCAACGAGGTCGCCCGTCTCAGCGAAGCGGCCGGAGCGGATATCGCTGAAGTTGTTGCCGGGATCGGATCGGACCGACGGATCGGGCTGGACTTCCTGTCCCCCGGCCCAGGCTACGGTGGATCTTGCTTCCCGAAGGACACCCAGGCGCTGGTGAAGACCGCGATAGAATTTAACTCGCCGCTGACAGTCGTGGAAGCCGTGATCGCCGCGAATCACAGGCACAAAATGATGATGATCACGAAAATCAGAAACGCTCTCGGCGGCTCGCTTGCCGGCAAGCGGTTGGCGATTTTCGGCCTGGCGTTCAAGGCGAATACGGACGATATGCGCGACTTACCCGCCCTTGTCATCGTGCCCGGCCTTGTCCGCCGAGGTGCCATTGTGGTCGGGTATGATCCTATCGCCTTCCAGAACGCAAAGGCGCTGATGCCGGATATCCGGATAGAGCGCGAGTTGCACAAGGCCGTCGAAGGCGTCGATGCCGCGGTGATTGTAACCGAATGGCCGGAATTCGCGACCTTTGACCTAGACGAACTGATGGCGCACTCGCGAGGCAAGATCGTCATCGACCTTCGCAACGTCATGCCTAAGGAAAAGGTGGCCGCCTTTTCGGGACGCTATTTCGGTATCGGCAAGCCGGACCCGCTCGATCTCCGGGCGGCCGAATTTGGACGGGAGGTCGCCTGATGTCTCAGCACATTCTACTGACGGGGGCCGCGGGCTTCCTGGGCTCGCATTTGGCCGAACGCCTGCTCGACGACGGGCACCGCGTGACTGGACTCGACAACTTCTCAACTGGAACGCGCAGCAATCTTGCCGCTCTCGAGGACCGCCAAGGGTTTGCCTTTCACGAACACGACGTCCGCCTGCCTTTCATAGGCGGCGGCTTCGATATCGTGCTCAACTTCGCCTGCCCTGCCTCGCCGCCAGCATACCAGGCCAATGCCATTGGCACGCTCAAAATCAATTTTCAGGGCACGCTTAACATGCTCGGGCTCGCGAAGCAGTCCGGCGCGCTCTTCTTCCAGGCGTCGACGTCGGAGGTGTACGGAGATCCCGACATCCACCCCCAGCCTGAAAGCTATCGCGGCTGCGTCAACACGATCGGCCCGCGAGCCTGCTACGACGAAGGGAAGCGGGCTGCGGAAGCCTTGGTGTTTGAGTACCATCGCCAGCATGGCCTCGACGTGAAGGTTGTCCGCATATTCAACACTTACGGCCCCCGCATGCGCGCGGACGACGGGCGGGTGGTGTCGAATTTCATCGTCCAGGCAATTCTGGGGCGGGACATCACGATCTATGGAGACGGGCGACAGACCAGGTCATTCTGCTTCGTCGACGACCTCATCGAAGGCATCGTCCGGTTCCTGAATTCCGCCCCGTCGGTAACAGGTCCGATGAACATCGGCAGCCCGGCCGAATTCACTGTCCGACAACTCGCCGAGTTGGTTGTCGAACTAACGGGGAGCAAGTCCCGGATCATCGAACGGCCGCTTCCGGAGGACGATCCGAAGCAAAGGTGCCCTGACATATCGCTAGCGAGGCAAACGCTCGACTGGGAGCCGAGGATCGCGCTTCGTCAGGGGCTGACCAGGACAATCGAATATTTCGAAGACGAACTGACCTCGGCCGGAGAGGGCAGAGCCGCCTGAACGACCGTAAACGCAGGGACGGCGGAAATTCATCGAATGAAAAAGTTCTTCTTTTCACCCAGGACCAACTACGACAACGCCGGCGACGCGCTGATCAACCGGGAACTGCTTCGCATCCTCAGGGGGCATGGAGTGATCCATGCGTCACGGTCGGGCGCGCCGCAGCGCTTCATCGATGAAATATGCCTGGACGGAAGTGAAATTCGTCACCAAACACGTCTCGGTCTCGGAGCCGCAGCATTCGCGGCAGGCATCAAGGCGAGGATTCGGCGAGAGCAACCACCATTCATGGTCCTGGCGCCGGGGGATCCTAGCGGCCCTATTGATGCCGGGCTGCTTGTGCGGAGCATCTTCTTCGCCCTGCTTGCATTGGCAGGCGTGCGGTTGGTGCGGCTCGGTGTCTCCTTCAGTCGGATGTCACCGGCGAGGCTGCGTCTGGAGGCTATCACGTCACGCCTTTATTATTTCAGTGGGGCGCGGGACTCGCGGTCACTTGCACTGGCGAAGCGCAGCGGCTTTGCGAACGTCTTCTACTTCCCCGACTTCGCCCTTGCCATGCAACTGCCGGACAGGCCCTGCGGCGCGCCTGGCGACGTCTTGCGGATAGCCATTTCGCTGCGTGAAGACAATTTGAGAATCGAGCGGAGGGCCGCGACAGTCTTGCGGCTCGAGCAGCTTCTGGCCGCTCTTGAGGGCGAGGGGCGCAACTTCAAGATCCAGTTCGTCGCCCAGGTAGAGGATGACCGGGCGTTCATGAAGGACCTGTGCGAGCGATTCGGCGAGCGTTACGTCTGCACCTTCGTGGCGGAGCAGACGCTCCCTCATCTCGCCGACATGTACAGTTCGGTCGACGTGATCATCAGCAACCGCCTCCACGGACTGTTGTTTGCCAGCGCGCAAGGCGCGGTTCCGCTGGGTCTACTGATCCCGGAGTGCAACCAGAAGATAATAGGCATCCTCGAGGACCTCGGTCTCGACGACCATTGGATTGACGTGGAGGCTCCGGACAAAGCCCATGTGGAAATTTCGGAGCTTCGCGAAAAAGTAGGCGATGTCAGGACGGCGTTCGCAAGATCAGCAAAGCTGATCTCCGACGGGTTCGAGGCTCTCGTAGCCCCATGAAACCGACCGATCCACTTCGGCCCGACAGTCCGCCAAGGGCGATAGGTTCGCATGAGGCAGTGTTCTGGGGAGGAATGGCAGCCCTGTTCGAGATTGCCACGCGGCTGACCGCACTCGTGGTCCTGTCGCGGCTTCTGACACCTTCAGACTTCGGTCTGTACGGCATCGGAGTCTCAATAGCCCTGATCCTGGCCACATTCGCGCAGCTCGGAGTGCCGACCAACCTGATCTATCTCAGTCATGTGGACCGCAAGTCCTTTGCTGCGGCTTCGATATTTTGCCTGACATCTGCAGCCATTGTTTCGACCATATGCGCTCTTCTCCTTGCCGTGTATGGTCCTGTCCAAGACACGGTCCGCAACGTCCTTTTCGCCTTCCTCGCCTATGTGACGATCCAGACCTTCCTCGACGTGCTGGAAGCCTTGGCGCGGCGCATCTTTGCGTTTCGTTCCATTGCCTATTGCGATCTGGGCTCGACAGTGGTCGGGAGCCTACTCCTGCCGGTTGTCCTCGCGTTGGGAGGCTGGGGAGTTCTGGTCCCTTGTCGCGGGGCAGTTCGTGGGCGCGGCCATCCGCCTGCTCGGGTTCCTGAGCATCTGCCGCACCTTCTTAGGTTTTTGGACGACGGTGGCGGAGATGCGCCGCGTCGCTTCCGCGGGCGCAGCAGTCACCGTCGCGGAACTCGCCAATATCGCGACTGTCCACGCCCAGCGCCCCTTGATTGGCCTTGAACTTGGAGCTGCCGCAGCGGGGCTCTGGACGCGCTTCTATCAGGTCATCTTCCTGCAACTGGCCTTGGTCATCCGGCCAGTTGACAAGTTCGTCCTTCCCAAGCTAGCGCGCAGCCGCGAACGGCCTGAACAGGTCGAGCAGATGACACTGCTCCTGATCGAGGTAGTGACGCTGGTCACAATTCCTCTCTCGGTGATCACGGCTCTGATTGCTCCGGTTGCGATCCCCCTTGCCTTCGGTCCCGAATGGATCGGTTTGGTAGTCCCTATGCAAATTGGAGCGATCACGTTCTTCTTTCGGGGGATCGATCGAATCTTGCTGACGACAGCGCGAGCGACCGGGCGCGTCCGCTCGCGGGCTGCAGCTCAGGTCGTGCAGCTGGCAATCGTCATAGGAGCGATCTATGTGGCCGTTCCTGGCGGGCTCGAAATGGTAGCCGCTGCCTACGTGGCGGCACAGGCGGCCTCGTTCACTCTTATGATCGGCGTCTTCTGCGTCGCCACCGGCATCTCCATAGGTCGCGTCGTCCTGCGCATGATCCCTGGGGTTGCCACTGGCGCGGCATTCCTTGCTGGCGGCCTCCTGATGGGGACCATCGAACACGAGTTCAATCTTCTCGCTACAGACCGGGGTGAGATCTCTGATCTCAGTCGCGATCTGCATCCTCATGGTGATCACCCTTCGGTACCTGTCGTTTTCTACCAGCCTGAACCGGCTCCTGGATCAAGCGGTCTTCAGGCTCACGCGACCGTCTGTCTCACGAGGGGGATAGTGAAATGCTTCGCGATTTCAGCGGAATGAAGCACCGGCCAGGAGGGCAATCTGATGCTTTCGCCCACAACTGAGAATGCGCCACGTGTTTCGGTGGTGATCCCTTTGCACAATCGCGCCAACCACATCGGCTCCGCGATCCGCTCCGTGCTCAGCCAATCCATCCAGGATTTAGAGATCATTGTCGTCGATGACGGTTCGACCGATGACGGAAGTCGGCAGGTGCTCGGCTTCGATAGCGATCGAATCCGCTATGTCGTTCAGACCAACGCCGGGGCAAATGTAGCACGCAACAAAGGAATTGACCTCGCCCGCGGCCGCTTCGTCGCCTTGCTCGACTCGGACGACCAAATGTGCCCGGGACATCTTGAGCGCGCACTGGCAATCCTCGCTGAAGCGCCGGAAACCGTCGTCTTTGCGCGCATCATCGTCGACAGGGGCAGCGGCCTTACATTCCTGAAGCCGCCACGGGCGCCCCGCCCGGACGAGCCCATGTCAGAATATCTGATGACCGACCGCGGCTTCGTTCAGACCAGCACAGTGGTGCTTGCCACCGCCACCGCGCGCGCCGTCCGCTATCTCGACTGGCTGAGATGGGGGCAGGACACTGACTTTGCTATTCGCCTGGCTGCGGCCGGATATCGGTTCAGGATGATCGACGAGCCCGGCGCAATCTGGCTGGACCTGGCCGATCCGGCACGGGTCTCGGCCACACCCCAGGCGTTGCATCTGCTGGAGTGGCTCGAGTTCATCAGACCCTATGTCTCGTCGAGGGCTTGGTATGGCTATCGCGGCTGGCATGTCAGCCGTACGCTTGCTAGCCAGCGCGGCGGAAAGTGGACCGCGGTCGGATACTTTGCGGCTGCGCTGGTGAGGCGATGTTATTCCCCAGCACTTTCGGCGCGGATCGCCCTCCAGATCATGCTGGCCGGGCGCCCCTATCGGGCTCTCGCCAACCTGAACTTGTGGCTGAGCCCGTCCAACTGGCGACGCAGAATCTCAGCGAAGGTGGCTTCATGACAGAGCTTTCGGCCACGCGTAACCAACGCTTCGCATCCGGCGAAAGCGCACGCATATCGGACCAGCCAAACGAGGACGGCCCGCAGCAGAAACCCACTTTTCTTTCAATTGCGAGTGACTCTTTCACGCCTGCCAAGGAGCACGAACCGTGAGTACATTGACCAGAAGCCGATCGAGCGCTGCCATCATTGGTGCACTGCTCTGGACAACCGCAACGGCCCTCGCCGACGAAGCCTACCTCCTCGGCGCGCAGGACAAGGTTAAGATCGACATCTACGAGTTTCCCAATATCAGTGGCGAGTTCACCATCGGTGCCGCGGGCGAGATCGGTTTGCCCCTCGTTGGCGCGGTGCCCGCAGCGGGGCGTTCCACCACAACGTTGGCCGAAGAGCTGGAAGATAGGCTGATGCAGGTGGACGATGTCGTGGGCCGACCGAGCATCGCCATCCAGGTGATGGAATACCGACCCTTCTACATAACGGGCAATGTTGAGCGGCCCGGCGCATACCCGTATCAGCCGAAGCTCACTGTCCTGAAGGCGGTTAGCATGGCTGGCGGCGTGTACCGGCCGAGCGACCCGGACTTGGCGCGTTTCGGACGCGACGCGGTCAACGCCGAAGGCTCGATCGAGGTTCTCAAGGTCGAGGCGAAGCAGCTACGGTTCCGTATCGAACGCTTGAAGGCGGAGCTCAACCACGACCAGAGCTACGTCGAATTGCAGGCGCCCGCGGAGTTGGACGATCTGGAGCACAGTTTCCGACAGCAAGAGCAGAAGATCTTCGCGGCTCGCGCGAAGCTCATCGCCGGCCAGACCGACTCGGGTACGAAGCTCCGCAAGGTTTATGGAGCCGAAGTTGACTCGCTCCGCGAGCGGGTGCGGTTGAAGCGTAGCGAGGTGGAGACCGTCGAGAACGATCTCTCGCGCATCCGGAAACTGGTGGGCAAGGGCGTCACGCCCGAATCGCGAGCTTCGGAGTTCGAACGCCTGGCCGCCGATCTGCGCGGCGAGGAAGAACAGCTTGCAACGCAAATCCTGCGTGCCGAACAGGGCGTTACCCAGACCGAGCAATTGCTCCGCAGCCTCGTCGACGGACGCGAGCAGGAAGTCGTCGAGGAACTGCACGAAGCGGAAGCGGCATTCCATCAGACGATGGAAAAAATCAAGACGGCCAAGGAGCTGCTCCATGAGGCCGTGGTCGTTGCGCCGATCGCTTACGAGCAAATGACACGCGAAGGCGCCAGTGCGGTCGCCTATCGAATCGTGCGGGAGGTGCAGGGCGAAACGCAGCGCATAGCGGCCGGCAGAGGACCACGAGGTCAAGCCGGGCGACGTGGTCGAGCTCGTGCTTGGGACAGGCACCGAAGTGTCGACTGTGACCGAATAGCGATCCGGTCCGCGAACGGCGCCCAGGCGCGACGGCGGTGATCGGACCTCATACAGACCCATGGCCCTTGGTCGTGAGTTTCGATTCATTGAGTCACGCCGAAGAAACCCGCGCCGGAAGGCCCATGTGCTCCGCGCGGATCGGCCGATCGCAAGGCCGGTATCAACAGAGAGCCGCTCTCACGAGCGTCACGCCTACGCGGCTGATCACCCCGTCATGCCTGGCGGGATCATCGCGAGCGCTCAGGCGCAAGCCTTTGTCGACGCCAGGCAGTTGCCCCTGAAGGAACCATTCAGGCGATGAACGGCTGGTCGATCGGCACCGTTGCCGTGCTGGCCATCCGTCCAGTCATGAATGTGAACATCCGTTACGTCATGGTCGGCTTCATCGATACTGGAGCGGTGCGTGTCGTAAGAGGTGTCAGCGAAATCCGTGTCGTCGAAGTTCTCCTGTCTATGCTCCGAAAATCGTATCGGTGCGAACGGTGCTATCGGCAAAGGCGAGCTTTTGGCTGCTGGCCGCGAGCGCGGTAGCTTGGGCCTCGGCCACCTTGATCGTGAGCTCGGCCGGCGTGCGCGCGCCACCTGCGGCCTCGATATAACGGACGCCGCCGGTCCCAGTCACCTTGACGGTGATCACGTCGCCGGCTTGCAAGCCGTCGCTCTGGATCAGCGCATTCAGCTGATTGGCGAGATCGATGCCGACAGTGATCTTCTGTCCGTCGGTCCAGGTCCCCGAAGCGTTCCAGACCTCCGTCTCCGGAAGATAGGTTCGGTTCGTGACGCCGGTCGAGAGCGCCGCCCCGTTGAGCTGGCTCTGCACGGCGAAGGTCAGCGTCGAGTTGGCGGTGTGGGTGCGGTCGGACACCCAGGAGATCACCGCACTTTCGATGACGGCGCCCGTAGCCAGATCGATCCCGGCCGGAACGGTGAACTGGATACCGATGACCTTGTTGGTCTCCAGGTCGGCGCTTGTGATCGACGACTCCCTGTTCGATGTCCCCATTCGCGTTGACGACCGTCGCTGTGAAGGTCGTGCCGGTCGGGCCATTATCGTTTGGATCATCGACCACGCCGATCACGAAGGTCTCGCTCAGCGAAAGCCCGCCGTTATCGGTTGCGGTGACGATCACCGAGACGGATGGTTGCGTTTCGAAGTCGAGGCTGATGCCGGACTTGAGCTTCAACTGGCCGCCGACAACCTCGAAACGATTGTCATTGACCGTGAAGGTGTGGGTGTCGCCGACGTTCGGATCGACCACGGAAACGTTGCCGATCACGGCGCCCGCTTGTTCCTCCGTGACGCTCTGATTGGAGAGGCTGATGTCCGTGGGCGCGACATTGGCGCTTCCGCCATAGTTTATGCGCAGCACTGGCTGTGCACCTGACGCCTCAAAAGAATGCGCCTCGCGGACGCCCGTGCCTGTAACACGGAAGACGAGTACGTCCGCCGCGTCGAGGCCGCCGCTGCCAATGACCTGCTCGATCAGGCCGGAGATGTCGGGCGTCCGGTAGGTCTGGCCTGCGACCCAGGCCTCGGGAACCCAGTCCACCCCGCCGACGAAGCTGCGTCCGGTGAAGTTGGACACGGTCGTAGTGAAGACGCCGCCCGTCAGGCTGTTCTGGATGGAGATCTCGAAATCCGAGGCGACGGAGTTTGTGGCATAGGCCTGGAACTCCAGATAGGCGTCGGTAATCTCGGTGCCAGCCGGCAGGTCGAGCCCGTTGAACCGCATGCCGACCACGTTGACCTTCTGCGGCTCGGCCGGGTCGTTGCTCCCGTAATTGTCCGATCCAAACTCCAGGTTCGCGCTGGTCAGGTTAGCGGCAAGTACACCCGTCGGCAGCGTGGAGATCTCGATGTCCCCGTTACCTGCCGCGACCGATGCGCTTGTCGAACCCGACGGTCCCTGGTCGCTCGTAATGAGTGGCGTATTGGACGCGCCGATGGCGGGAGCAGTTCCTTTGTAGAGTTCGAAGAAATCGAGATGATAACCCTCCGCCCGGCCTGCGAAGGTGATCGTGTGGTAGCCCGCCGAAAGGCTGAACTTCGCCGCGACGTTTGGCGTCGCGTCGGAGACCGTGTCGAGGTTGGAGGAGAATCCCCAGCCCGTGGACGCGCCAAAGAGCTTGACGAAGCCGCTGTTCGACACGATGTCCGCCGTGCCGGCCGGCAACAGCGCCTCCGCATTGTCGTCGATCTTGACCCAGACATCGTTGCGATCGCCGACGGGCGAGTTGCAGTCACGCGAGGAACGAGCCCTCAGCGTATAGGTGCCAGCAGACTCGACATAGAAAGACACCGTGAAGCCACCTTGCGGCGCGTTGACGGTCGTTCCCAGTTCCGACTTCCAATAATAGTAGCCGCTGCCCTGGAAGCCTGCCTGCTTGCCGCCATCGTCATCGTTCTGGAAGACCCATCCGGCCGGAGGATTGGCGCCGCCGGCGGCATCCTCGACCTGCACCTTCAGGCGGTTGCCTACCATCTGGTAGTAAGTGCTCGGAACCGGTCCAGTCCCATCGACCTGAACCGGCGTGCCGTTGTTTTGCAGATAGATCGGCTGGGTCACGGCGCCAACTGGCAGGCTGCCATTGCCGGGATCGACGACGGCCGCCACGAAACCTACTGGCAACTTGTTGAAGTCCGGTATCCCGGTATAGCCGTTCGGTGCGGTGTTGTATTTGAACATGTGCGAGATGTCGATCGAACCGCTCGCGGGGATGACGACATCGACGGTCTGGAAGTCTGCCGCGTTGTTGGCCTTGAAGTCGTAAGCGGCGAGCCTGTCTTCGACCAGTTCGTCGACCGTGGTCGCGCCGCCGTTCAGCTGCGTCTGGCTTTCGACGGGATCGAAGCCTCTCGTCATTACCACTCGCACCGTTGCCCCCGCCGGTCCTGTCAGGATGACATCCGGCAGATCGCCGCCATAGGTGCCGGCTCTCGCCCGGCTGAACCCCGTTGACGGTGAGACCCGCCACTTGGCCGGCACCGGAAGTCGACTGCGTGATCAGCGCCTGCGCTCCCGCCTGGCTTCCGTCGCTCATGAGCTGTCCGCTCGCCATGGTTCCGTCGGTGAACATGATGGTCAGCCGCGAACCGATCAGCTCGGCACCGGACACCCCTCCGACATCCCAAGCGGGAACGGAATTGCCGTCGACCGTGGACTTCAGAAGCCCGGCGATCGAGTTCGGGTCCATGTCGCCGCTAAAACCGACCATCTCTCCGGTTTGGAAGCCGCCGCTCGCTGTTGGAGAATTTCAGGAGCACGCCACGATAGCCGCCGTCGGCACCCTTGCCGGAATTGGAGAGGGCGTTGTCGAACAGCGGGTCGGGGACGGCCGGATCGCGTGCCGGGAAGAAGAAGTGTTCGTAGGTGCTGGGGTTGATAGCGCCTGTGCCGGCGCTGGTCTGATAGGCGACATCCTTGGCTACACTGTCGCCACCCGATCCGTCGTCGTCGAAGACGCTGTCGCCGTAGATCGCCGACGAGACATCGATGAAGACGCCAGCGATCTTCTTGTCTCCAACGTTCTGCAAAGTGAAGGAGTTACTCCCGAAATTCGAGATCTGGACGTCAAAGTTGCCGGGAAGGATCTTGAGAACCGCGGCCCCAACCGCCGTGTCGGAATAGGTGTCGGTGGTCACCAGGTCTGTCTGCGCCGCGAGAATCTCCTCCGCGTCGTCGGGCTGTGACGGTACTTGAACACCTTCCTTCACCTGGAAGTGGTCCATCGACCAGGTGAAGGCATCGCCGCCGATGTGGGTGGACGTCACGCCGACGCCCACGGCCTGGCTGCCATTCTGCAATGCGGCAGCAAGGGTCGGGCTGAGCGTCATCGTGCCGACGACCGTTGGCCCGCCGCCGGGGATCACGTCGCCATCCGCATCGAGAAGCGTGATCGTGGCGGTCGCCGTCGAGGTCGTGCCTACGGTGCTGACTGCCATTTCCAGTTTGGCCTGGGCGAAGTCGGATAGCGTCTTTCCGTTTGCGAAGCTTGCCCTGATCGGCGTAACGCCGTCCTGCGAGAATTCGATATTCGAACCCGGCGACCCGAACACTAATTTCGCGAAGGCGTCGCTGTGTACGCTGATCTGCAACCCCAGTTGTTCGAAGTTGTTGGGCACCTCGCCCGTGCCGAAATAGGGATTGTCGAACACGCCCTCGACCGTGAAGGAGCCGTTCTTGATCCCGAGTTGGTAGTTGTTCTGCGGCGTGTTCGAGCTCCCCGTGTCGCCGCTGGTCGTGGTGACGTGGAGCTTGCCGCCCGAGACCGAGCCCGCGCCCGTATCTTCGGTCTTGAAGGCCGCATTGCTGCTCGCCATCACGCCGGTGAAGCCGTTCTGATAAGGCGTTCCGGCATTGTTGAAATCGAGGCGGATGACCTGGCCCTCCGTCATGAGGACGCCATGGCCGTCATCGTCGCTGTCATAGGCGAAGGTATCGTCGCCGTTTGCCAGCCCGTCACCGTCGATATCCGTATCGCCGGAGTTCAGGATGCCGTCGAGGTCCAGATCTCCCGTTGGGGCGTAGGGATCGGTAACGTTGATGGTGAAACCCTGCGATATGGCCTGACCGCCGCTGTCGGTCGCCTTGACGGTGACGTTGACCGTCGGCTCGGTTTCGGAGTCGAGCGAGACGCCTGCTTTCAGCTTCAGTTGCCCTGTCGCATCCACTTCGAAGCGTGTCGAAATAACTGCGCCCTCCATGACCTCGTATGTGAACGTGTCGCCGACATCCGGGTCCGTGACCTGCACCGCGCCGATCACGGCGCCGGCCTGGTTCTCGCGGACCGTGTTGGCGCCAAGCGCAAGCGCCGTCGGCGCGTCGTTCGTGTTCGCGATCGTGAGCTGGAAAACCGTTTCGGCCGTCTGCGACAAGGCATCCGACGCCACCACCTTAACGTTGACGATACCGACGTTCTCGTTGGCCGCCGTGCCGGCGAAGGTCTTGGTCGCTGGATCGAAGGTCAGCCAGCTCGGCAGTGGCGAACCATCCGCGAGGGTCGCGCTGAGCACCAGGTTCGCCGCACCAGCCTCGTCTGCAAAGGCGTCGGGCGGAACCACGAACGCAAATGCCTGGTCCTCGGTTGCCGCCTGCGCCGCGATGCCGTTGTCCACCGTCGGCGGCTGATCCGTGCCCGAGGCCGTGATCTTCAGATAGTCGTAGGCTGCCGTGAACTGCGGCTTGCCGCTGAAGCTCGTCTGAACGACGCCAACGCCAACGGCGAGAGCGGGATCAATTATTGCCGCGGCAAGCGATCCGACAACCGGCACCGTTCCGATCACCAGGCTGGCAAGCTGGTTGCCGGTGGCTCCGAGCAATACTGCGGTGGCGATTGCGCTGACGGCGTTCGTCGCTTCGTTAACCACGATCTCAAGCGTCAGCTTTATGTCGGTAATGTCGGAATATGTTATGTCAGATGGCAAGGCCAGCTTCTTCTGACCCGCCTGGACTGAACCATTGCTTTCGTGAACGAGCTGGAGCTGCTGCGCACCGTTGTTGCCGAAGACCAGCTTGACTACGTTGTTCTGGTCGAGGCTGACGGCCACGCCGAGCGACTGGAAGTCGACGGCTTTGGTGTCGGGATTGGCATCGGTCGGATTGAAGTCCGGTACGGCGAAGCTGGTCTCGACGGTGAAACCGCCATCCCTCTTTATGCCCGTCAGATAGGCGTCCTTCTGCGTGTTGCCCGCCTGGACATAATCGCCGTTGGTGGCGGTGATGACGAGCTTGCCTCCCTCGACCTTGGCTGTGCCGGTCTCCTCATCGAGCGTGCCATTGGCGTTGAGCATGAGGCCAGTGAGACTGTTCTGGTAGGGCGTCCCGTTGGTGTTGAAATCAAGAAGGAGAACGTGCCCGTCGGCGAGCGGTGTTCCGTGACCGTCCGCGGCCGTGTCGTAGTGGAAGGCATCGGCGCCATTCAGCTGGCCGTCGCCGTCGACATCATTGTCGTCCTTGTTGGCGACCCCATCGCCGTCGAGATCCTGTCCCGGCGCGTAACCGGGCTCGGGCGGCCCCGGGAAGTCCACGGTGAAGTTCTGGGCAGATCCCGCGGTGTTCGTATTGGGCGGACTGGCGGTATCGCCGACCTGGCCTCCAACGAGTTGCACGCTGTAGTCACCCTCAGTCCACCCGCCCGTTGGTGCTGCGAAGGTATAGGTCGCCGTCGATGTCGCAGGATTGTAGCTGAAGGTAACGTTCGAGGGTGTCGCTCCGGTGAGAAGCAGGTCGTTCACGTCGATGGTCGACCCATTGATCCCGGAGGCGTCGTTGTAGACCACCGTCACGATGAGTTCGTCATTGGCGGCTTCCGGCGCGGCAACCGTGAGCTCGCCGGTTGGCCCCTCTGCGTCAACGCTAGGCAATTCATGCAGAGCCAGCGCTGCGACCTGCGCATTGTCCGCGGAGGCCGGCATGGTGATCTTAAGCTTGCCATTGGCATCCGTCGTCACCAGGACATCCTTGTCATAGGCCACGTGCATGCCCGCTTTGGCGAAGAGGTCCAGATCGTCGATGACCAGGGTTCCATTGATGGAAACGTCGAAGACGCGCTTGCCTGCGGATGAGTTGAGGTTCCAGATTTCCGCGAGTTTGAGCGTCAGCACATAGGTCGTATTGGGCTGGAGATTGCTGATGGTGTAGGAAAATTCGCTGTTCTGGCCGCCGTACCGCGCCGTCTTGTAGAGTTGCTCCTCGAGCGGCCCGTCTGTATTCGTGACCGGCTGCACTAAATCGCTGAACTGGCCGTCCGACACTTTGTGCGAGCCGACCCAGGCAGTGCCGTCAGTATTGTTGTCCTCGTCGGCCTGGTAGGTGATGCCGTCTTCCGTCGTCACCGTCGGGCCGTTGAAATTGACCGCCAGCACCAGTTCGCCCTTTTCGAGCTCCTCGTTGCCGCTGCCATAGGACAGCGAAGTCGAAGAGAGGGCGTTGCCGTTTCCTGCCGCATCCTGAACTGTCCCCGCCGCCACCTGGAATGCATAGTCGCCGTCCAGCCAGGCGCCGCCCGCCGGAGCAAAGGAATAGGTCGCAGTCACGGTCTTTCCGTCGGCCGAGACCGTCTTCTGGAAGTCGACGAGTTCGCCTGCAGTCGGTCCGGACATCGTGAGGTCCGTGGCCTGCACACTGTCGGGATTCATGGCGATCCCATCCGTGAACACCACGGTCACCTGGAACTGGGCATCGCCAGCCGGAGCCGGAATGACGGTGAGTGACACCGTTGGCGGTGTTTGGTCCGCGCTCAGATCCTTCGGCTGGCCGGTGACGGTGACGTTTTCCCAGTCCGCGGCGAAGGTCGGCGCCGAGGAGCCTTCGCGGACGATGAAACCCGAGAGCTTCGCCTGGTTTGTTACCGTCTCGAACTGAATGTCCAACGTGGAGTTGCCGTCGGTCGCATTTTCCGTGATTTCATACGAGAGGACGAGTTCCTTGACCGCGCCTACGAGTTCGTAGATATCGAGCTTACCGTCCGTAAGGCCGGGAATGTCGACATATTGCCCTTCGATCTTGATCTTGAATTCGCGCTTTCCGACGCCGCCTGTAGCGCCGCCGGGCGCACCGAAATAGATCTCCGCGAAGTATAGATCGAGATCATAGGTGCCGCCATTGACTACCGGCACTGCATATCCCCATGTGCCGGTCTGCGAGCGCTCCGACAGATGAAGCGTGTCAAGATCGGTGCCCTGAATATCGAAGGTCGTGCTGGGCGTGAACGACTTGTAGGCGCCGGTGACCCAGGGATTGGCCGCCCCGCCGGCCTTGTCGGACAGGAAGGTGACGCTCTGCCCGTTGACGATGGCGGTGTAGTCGTTGCCGCCTGCGTTGACGGCGGCCACGATATTGCCCTCGACCGCGCCTCCGGCCGAATTCGACGCGAGGATGCCGACAGCAAAGCCGCTCGGCACCGTGCCGCCGGACTTCTTGTCGAGATCGTTTTGGCCGTGGAGTGCGTCCAGCGCTTCACCGGCGAGTTGCACCGACTCGATCGGACCGATGAAATCATCTTGCGTATAGGTCTGTCCGCCGCTGGTGAATTCCCATTTCGGCGTGACGATGCCGGTCTCGGAATCGACGGCGAACGATACCTTGATGTAGTCGCTGCCCGTTGCCGCTCCCAAAGCGTCGATCTGGTAGAAGGCCGTGCCGGTCGCGTTCGGCTGGAAGGGCTGCTCGAACTCCCAAGCCACTTCGATACCGGTCGTGCCGTCTGCCTGCCGGACGGCGGCGATGTAGACGAAGTTGTCCATGTCTCCTGAACCGACGAACAGGCCCTGGAGCAGCTTCGCATCGGCCGATAAGCCGGAAATCTCGTCGAAATAGCTGTCCATCTGTGTCGTGACGGTGAAGACTCCCGTGTCGCCACCCGGCACGATGCCGAACTGATAAGCGCCGCGCAGATTGTTATCGAAGGGATTGCCGGCTTCGACGTTCTTGATCTGGAACACGCCCGGCGCGCCGCCCGCGATCAGATTCTCCGGATTGTAGAAGGATTCCGGCAGGCCCGTGCCGTCGGTCATGATGCCGGTGAAGCCGATGTCGAAGCCGTTGTAGAGGCCGGTCGCGCCGTCGAAGAGGTCCGGGGACTGGTTCGGGAACGGAGCGCCCGGGACGAACTCCCAGGTCAGCGTCTCGTTGGCATTGATGACGTTGTCGAGGCCGTTGCTGGGATCGGCAGCGAAGGGATCGAACGTATCTTCCACGTCGTCGAGGTCGCGGTCGGTCGGATCGGGAATGATGCCTTGGCCGCTATCCGGATCCAGGATGAAGATCTTGTCAGATCCGTGCGTGGCCACCCAGATGGTGCCGCCAAAGATCTCCCCCTGCTTCTGCGAGGTGACGTCGAGAGGGTTGCCGCCGATGCCGCGGGTCTGGGTGCCAATGACCTTGCCGTCGGCGTCGAGGATAAGCGCAGTCAGATTTCCGTTGAAGGAGACCGTCAGCAACGCCTTGTTGATGTCGCTGCCGTTAAAAACGTATTCCGTGATGCCATTGGTCGAACTGCCGATGCTGTGCAGCGAACCATCGAAGGGCAGATTTCCGTCGTTCGGCTTCGGCGACAGATAGATAGCCTGGCGTGGATCGATGAATTCGTTGCCGCCAGCGTCCTCGCCGACGATGTCATTCCAGTTCGCGATCATCGGTCCGAGATCGACTGGCCCGGTTGTCGAGAGGACAAGTTCCCCGTTGACGATAGTCAGAGGTTGCCCGTCCTCGTCGTAGAGATAGAGGCCCGCCTGGGTGCCGTAGGCGCGGGTAAGGTTCGGATGGCCCCCATAGTAGCCCAATCCCTGCGATAAGTAGGCGATCGAATTGTAGGGCGTACCGTCGATATAGCCGGTTCCCGGCCCGTCATGGACCGTGGGATCGATGAGGTGCAACTGATCAGGCTTGCTGGTGCCCGCATTGTTCGCGGCCGACGCGTCGTTCATCGTCGTGGCCGGGCCATTGTCAGGGACGCCGTCGCCGTTGGCGTCGACAATGACCTGGCCATTGGCGTTGACGGGAAGCCCGCCCCAGCCGCTGTTCGGGCCATTGTCGTAGGTGTAGAGCTTGCCGTCCTCCGTCACCACGACGTCGTAGATATTGCGATAGCCGGACGAATAAACCTGCACGACCCCTGTCGGGTCGTAGATCGCCTGGTTAAGACCGTCGTTGCCGCCGAACGGATCGCCTCCTGCCGTCCCGCTCTCGGCTAGGTCGGCGCCATTCGCGTCGTTGGTCCGTGTCGGGTCGTCGAGTGTCGGTAGATCGAAGATGTATTTCTGCGCGGCATATCCAGGCGGCGCATAGCTCTTTACACCCTGGGCCTCCAACGCGTCGATCTTCGCCAGGTCGATCGAAACGACCGAAGCGGAGTAATAATATTCATTCGTATGCGAGAAGTTGTTGCCCTGCGCACCCTGGTTCGTGTTGCCGCCGACCGCGACGAGGAGTGTCGGCACGCCGCCGATCTCTGTGAGCTGCATGCCGTTGACCGAGTGGTTTTCCTCCGATCGCGGCAAGCCGCGCACGATGTCTACCTTCTCCCAGCCGGTTGGCGTCAGGGTTAGGCGTGAAATGACCCCGGAATTGGTGTCTAGGCCGGAATCGTTCCCGCTCGCCCCTCCGGCGATGCGGCTGTCCGAGGACGAGACGTAGAGCACGACCTGTCCGAGTTCGTTCGTGGTCGTGACCACGCCGGTGACCTGACGGCCAAGGACATTGGCTGCCAGCGAACCATCGTCATTGTGGTTCGGCATGTCCTTGACGAGCGTGATCGTCTCTTCGGAGACCACGGTATAGCCGCCGTCCGGTTTCTTCTGGATCTCCAGCGCCTTGACCAGGCCGTCCTGCTGGGTGGCGTACAGGCGCCCGTCGGCCCCGAACTCGAGCGAAGTCGGGTTGGTGATCGAAACGTTCTCGAGCGCATACTGCGTGAAGTCATTGAGCGCCATTGTTCAGCCCTCTACTTGCGAACTTTGTCCGCGGTTTCTTCTTACTTCGCGTCCACCGGGTTCCGCCCCGCTGCGGCTGCTTCCTGTCATGTCTCGCGGAAACTCCTGGTGACCGAACTCCACGAGTGGGCGCACGAGGTAGTCGAGCGCGGTTCGCTCTCCCGTCAGGATAAAGACTTCGGCCGGCATGCCGGGAATAAGCTCCAGCCGGTCGCCGAGGGCCGAGAGGTCATCCTGGTCGATTTCGACCTTCGCCAGAAAGTACTGCTGGCCGGTGCGTTCGTCGGTCAGGGCGTCGGCCGAAATGGAGCGCAGGGTTCCGTGCACCTGGGGTAGGTTGCGTTGCGCGTAGGCGGACAGGACGACCGCTGCCTTCATGCCCGGATGCACGACATCGACGTCAATCGGCCGAACCCGCGCGTCGACCACGAGT
This sequence comes from uncultured Solirubrobacterales bacterium, assembly GCA_963730145.1. Classification (GTDB taxonomy): domain Bacteria; phylum Actinomycetota; class Thermoleophilia; order Solirubrobacterales; family 70-9; genus WHSW01. Next base: position 592,235 of record CAVSQT010000004.1, on the reverse strand, counting down.
TTTACGTCGCGCGGCACGAGGTCGAGGAGCGGCGCGCCGGGCATGACGACGCCCGTCTCAGTCGTCACCCGGACGTTCATCACCGTGCCGTGGATGGCCGCGGTGATGACAGTGCGGTCGAGGACGTCCAGATGTGCCGGCAGTTTCGTCCGCAGGGTCGCGAGCTCACCCCGTACGGCGGCAAGCTCGGCGTCCACCTTCTCACGCTCCCCTTGGGTCGCGGTGAGCAGCTCCATTTCAGCGGTGCCCATCTCCCGGTCGTTGGAGGCCATCTGCGCCAGATTGCGGGCCCGCTCTCCCTTGAGTTCTGCCTTTGTGCGCTGCAGGTCGAGCATACGCGACACGCGCTCGAAGCCTTTGTCGACCAGCGTCTTCGCGCTCGCGATCTCGCGTCCGAGAAGCTCACCCTCCTCGTCCTGTGCGGCCATGACTTCGCGCAAGCCGGTATTCTGCTCGCGCAACTGCTGCACCTTGTGCGAGAGGAGACGCTCGCGAAGGGACTGTGTCTCGCGACGGCTGTCCAAGAGGATCTGCTGACTTTCCATGGACTTCTCCAACAGGGATTTGTCAGCGAGTTCCGGAGCCGCCGGGACAGGAATGACATTTGCTCCAGACTGTTCGGCCTGAAGCCGCGCTTCGGCGGCGATCAGGTAAACCAAGCGCTCGCGCAGTTCGGCGAGTTGGGCCTGCGCGTGAATGTTTTGCAGTGTCACGAGCGGCTGGCCCGGCACGACCACTTCGCCTTCGCGAACATGGATGTGCCGAACGATGCCGCCTTCCAGATGCTGGACGGTCTTGCGACTGCCGCTCGGGTTGATGATACCCGGGGCGATCGCAGCGCTCGAAAGCGGAACCGTGGCGGCAAGCCAGCCACCGATGCCGAAGACGAGCCCGATCGTCATCCAGCCCAGACGGCGCGGGCCCCGAACGTAGTGCGACAAGAGAACGGCGGGCGCAGGGGCCTTGGGTATGCGCCTGCGCAGGAGAACGCACGCTCCGATCAGCACGAACAGGGCCACAGCCGCCCCGGCCGCGACATAGGCATTTCCGAACGCACGCTCGGAACCCGGAAAAATCAGCTCCGCCTGTCGGGAGAATTCGGAGGCGAGATCCGCCGCCTGATCGGTGACGCTGGCCGTCCACTGATCGAGCTGGACCAGGGACCTCGCCGTCCACTGATCGAGTCGGTCCAGAAAGAGGCCGAGATATTCGTGCGTGGTGTCAGCCATGGCCAGTCCCTGTGCCGTGTCCGGCAGCGACTGGATCCTGATCCCGCGCGACCGAAGCCGGAACGCGAACGAGCGTCACCGGACTTGCTGGCCGCTGGTGGACGGAAAGCTGCTTCAGTACCTCGTCCCGCGGCCCGGTTGTCTCGATTATGCCGTCGCGAATGACGATGAGTGTGTCGGCCGTGCGCAGAGCGCTCGGCTGATGGGCGACGATGAGCACCGTCTTCTGGTGCTTCTTCAGTTCACTCAACGTGCGGAAGAGCGCTTCTTCGCCGGCGCCGTCGAGGTTGGAGTTCGGCTCGTCGAGCACGAGCAGGACCGGGTCGCCGTAGAGCGCGCGAGCGAGACCTATACGCTGGCGCTGGCCGCCCGACAGCTTCGATCCGTAGCGACCGACATCCGTTTCATAGCCCGCCGGCATCCGCAGGATCATCTCGTGCACGTCTGCCAGCATCGCAGCCCGCGCGACCGCCTCGGCATTGATAGGCCCCATGCGGGCGATGTTCTCGGCCACGGTGCCAGGAAAAAGCTGCACCTCCTGAGGCATATAGCCGATGTAGCGGCCGAGCTCGTCGGGGTGCCAGGAGCTGAGATCCGCGCCGTCGAGGCGGACGTGGCCGTAGCTCGGCTTCCAGGCACCGATGATGAGCCGGCAGAGCGAGGACTTGCCAGAGCCTGACGGGCCGATCACGCCGCAAGTCGTGCCGGGCTCTATCGCAAATTCCAGCCGCTGCAGAATGGGCTCCCGTGAGCCGGGCGGTGTGTAGCGCACCTCAGTGAGGGTCACCCGGCCACGCGGCGCCGGGAGCGTCATCCTCTCGGCGCCCTCCGGCATCGCATCGAAGAGCGCAGTGAGGCGGCCCAGTGCCCTGCGAGCGCTGACCCAGCTGCGCCACGCGCCGAGCGCACGCTCGACGGGGGACAGTGCCCGGCCGAGGATGATCGACGCGGCGATCATGCCGCCGGAGGTGAGCTCTCCGGCAAGTACCAGAAACGCACCGAAGCCGAGGATCAGAATCTGCAGCGCCATGCGCACCGCGCGCGTCGTGTTGGAGATCACCTCGGTCACGTCGCGCGTTTCATTGGTGGCAGCCTGGACGCGCCTCTGACGCTCGCCCCAGCGTGCGAGCATGGGCCCAGTCATCCCGAGCGCACGGACGATCTCCGCCTGGTCGACGATCTTCTCGGCCTCGCTGTTGAGCCCTCTCGTCTCCCCGGCCACGCGCGCCGTCCGTGCCCTGGTGACAAAGTCGTTCAAGAGGGCAAATCCGAAAAGGAGAATGGCGCCACCGAGGGCAAGGGCGCCAAGCACGGGATGCATCACCCAGATGATGCCGATGAAGAGGGGCATCCAGGGCGCGTCGAGGAATGCCAGAATTGCCTCGCCTGAGAGAAACGCCTTGAGATCTGCGAGGTCCGCCAGGTTCGCTTCGCTTGGCGAGCCAGCCAGACGCGCGTCGATGCTTCGTGCGATGATGGCCGTCGACAGCTGCGCTTCCAGCCACGTTCCGGCGCCGGCGATAACGCACCTGCGGGCGTGCTCCAGCATGCCGAAAGCGGCCATCCCGAGGAGCGCTGCCAACGTTAGCCAGAGCAAAGTGTCATGCGAGCCGCTGGACAGGACACGATCAAAGACCTGCATCATGTACACGCTGCTGACCAGCATCAAAAGGTTCGCCCCCGCGCTGAACATGAAAACGGTAAAGGCTAGCTGCCGGACCTGCCGCAGGCAGTCTGAGAACAACGAGGTCTTCATTGTGTTCTTCCGGCCGCGTTGGCTGCCACCGGCTTGGAGAGATGGCTTTTCCGCCTTGGATTGGAGGCGGCTCGGGAGGTGGCTCGCGATTGAGCCGCCGCATGCGCCTCCTGCGCGGCCATGAGCAGGGTGCAGGTCAGGAACATAGACGGCTTCCCTGCGTAGATGACGCTCATCACGCTGCTCCTTTGCGATGATGGGCGCGATGTGTCGGTCACGTCCCGGTATGCCGGGGCGACCGGGTACGGCTGCGAGGGGAGCTCATGATTGCGTTGCATGGCCTCACGCCCTGACACCGCGGTTTAGGATACTGCCGGCGAAACTGGCGCGAACGCTGTCCAGCCCGGCGAGGTCGCGTCGCAACTTGTTGGCATTCGCGTCGTACGCAACAGCAAGCAGGAAGACATCGACGAACTGGGTGGCAGCCCTTACATCGGCATATGGCCCGATCGGCGGCAGATCGATGATCACGGTTTCGTAGAACGCCAGTGCGTCCTGGATGATACCCTTCATGCCATTGGTCCAGATCAGGCCGCCCGCCTGATTGTCCAGCCGCGCGTTCGCTGCCAGGGGCACAAAGTCGAAGTTCCACTGAGGATGCGAATGCGACACCTCTTTTAAGGTAACGCTCCCCTCGATCGCGTCGATCAGGCCGGCGGCAGCATTCGGCGTCAGGCTCTTCGAAAGGCTCGGCATGTAGGGATTCGCATCGACCAGCAGGACACGGCCGCTCGCCGCCTGAGCATAGACGGACGCGAGGTTCGCAGCGATGGTGGATGTTCCCGCGCGCCGCTTGTTCGAAGTCACGCCGACCGTCCGGACTGTCTCGGTCGGGTAGAAGGATTCCGCGCCCAGTCGCGCATGGTGCAGCACATGGGCGAAATCAGAACCCGGGAAATGGGAGGAATAATTGAACAGCGGCACAGCTCCCGCCCCCGTTCGGCGAACGCGGACCCGCGGCAGCGTGCCAAAGCAATCGGTTTCCAAGGCCGCGGCCGCCGCTTCCTGCGTACGGATGCCCCGATCCGTTGCTTCGACCGCAAAGGCGGCGGCGAGGCCGAAGCCGATCCCGAGCACGGCGAACCCGGCTACGATTTTGACATCGCTCAGCCCCGACTCGTAGGTGGGGACCGACGCAAGCGTAAGGACCTTCGTCGAAGGGCCCGCCCTCTGCATCCGCGCTCGCAGCCAGGCACTCGCCGTCCGAGCCGCGTCGCTGTTGTCGGAAAACTGCCTTTCCAGATAAACACGCGCGATCTCGTTTGCGATGGCGGCGGACTTCGCCGGCTCGAGCGAAAAAAACCTCACCTCGATGATGTGGCTCTCACCGAGACGTCGAACTGACAGGGACTGGGAGAAGCCGGGCAGAGCGGCACGCCGTTTGTCCAGGAACTCCGGGGTTGTTGGAGCCAAGCCTGTCAACGCGCCAATTCGATCACTGAGGCTAGGCCCCTCCCGGACGAACTCCGGATCTGACGACAGGCCAAGCCGATCGATTACATTGAGCGCTACGGCCTCGGACTTCAGGATTTCGAGTTGGTTCTCCATGATCGCATCGGTCACCGACGAGTCGGAGAACACCGCATCTGGTCGGCCGAGGTGAATCGTACGGTTGTCGACGATCAGCTGGACACGGCCCGAATAGTGGTCGGGCATCATCGAGGCCACGTAACTGCCTATAACAGTGGCCAGCAGCGCGCAGGCCAGGACAAGCTTCCAACGCTTTCTGAGAACCTTGAACTCTGTATGGAAAGGCAAAAAGCCGGAGCCCTGCACCTCGTCCGGTGCATACGCCACTTGCGTCGCGTCGATCTGGCTTCTTCTCAACATCGATCGAACCGCTCGCCATCAGTTAAAAAGGGATTTCTTTCCTGCGATAGCAGGCCACAAGTTATTCTCCAGAAACCATTCAAATAGGCCAACATCTACACAATGATCATTACCCCGCTCTCCTGTTAAGTAGGTAATTCAGACTAGAACAAATTGGCCTAATTGCTCGCAGATATTTCCACGCGTATGTTGGATTGCGCGGCTTTTCAGAGTGCCGGCAGGGGCTATCGTGGGGTTACCGGGATCTCAGAATCAATCGGAGGCAGCGATGCAGACGAAAGCCGCGAGCAGAAACCACATTCGTTGCGTCGTGCTCATACCCGTGGGCCCAAGGACGGCCATTCGGCACTTGAACGACACAATCGCCAGTGTCCTGCGCTTCGTCCGCAGCGAACTCAAAATTGTTCTCGTGGACAACACCGCCGACGGTCTGCGCCTGCATGATCTGCCGAAGTCCGAGGCAATCGAGATCGTGCGTGTCGCTGGAAACGAGGACTATTCGATTTTCGGCAGACTCTACATGCAATCATCGCGGGCGATAGAACACGTCCTGGATAGCTGGGAATTTGATCTCCTACTGCGCTTAGACGACGACGCACTCCTCGTCGGCAGCGGCACAGAAGAGGAAGCGATGGAAGCATTCAGAGCAAACCCCAGCGTTGGCTGCCTCGGGAGCTATCGCGTCACGTGCATGGGCGCAACACGCGACTTCGGTCCGGGCGCAAGGCGGCTTTGGTTCGAGATGTCGGTATTCGGTCGAGTGGCCGATCCGTCGCGGTGGCGTTCGTTGAGAGAGATCTACTCCCTGGCGGCAAGCCAAGGCTACGAGCCGGGAGAGCACTGCCTCGGGGCGGCAAGTTTCTACAAGCGAGAAGTGCTCGCCACTATGCGTGACAAAGGCTTGCTCTCACTGCCTGAACTGTTGACCACGCGACTTTGCGATGACCAGGTGTTCGGCATGCTCGTAAAGGCGGCTGGGTATCAAAACATGGATTTCGCTGGACCGGGACAACCGCTCGGACTGGCATGGAAGGGGCTTCCGGCAAGCCCTCAAATGCTTCTGGCGATGGGAAAGAAAATTGTTCATTCCGTGAAGTCGTGGAAGGACGCGGACCAGGACCAGACTCGACGCGAATTTGCCCTGCTACGCGAAGTGATGCCGGCCGAAGTGTACCGTCACCGACCGGTGTCGATCTGAACTGTCACCAGTCCATCCAGCACCGCGGCACTTTGGTTCAACCGGAGAGAACTCGCCCATGATAGATCGCCGATCGCCAGTAGTGGCGGGCCTATGCGGCGCAGGTGATATCCGGCCGAACGGTGGCCGCGAGCGGCAGCCTGCGAGCGGAGGCCGACATCGGTAGCTGCTATGATATTGCCGACGAGATCGAGATCGAGATCGTGACCGAAGCGCGCGGGCAGATGTTCGACCCTTCCACCGAACGGTTGAGCGGGGGCTCCTCGTCTTTCAGGCGCCTGAGCTGCAGGTCCGTTATGTAAAGCGCTAGCTCTTCGACCAGGATGTGATCATGAAACCTGAATCCGCCTGTCCGAAACGATTCCGTATCCTCGGCTGGCCAGTCGATGTATTCGACAGGACAAGCCTGCTGGAGTTCATGGCCTACCGGATTTCCTCTGGGCAAAAGACTGTACTGGCCAACCTCAATCTGCACGCCCTGTACTGCCTGGAGCAGTCTGACGCCATGCGCCGCCTGCTCAAGCGTTCATCGACCTTCGTCCACATAGACGGAATGCCAGTCATGTGGCTCCTGAAGCTGCGGGGAAAAGGGTCAACAGAGATAACCGTTTGACCAGCGTCGACTGGGGGCCGCCTCTCCTCGAAATGGCGGCAAAAAGGAACTGGAAAGTGGCATATGTCGGATCATCACCCGAAACATGCGCTGCCGGCGTGAAACATTTCCAACGCAGGATCCCGAACCTTGAATTGATGGCATGGGACGGGTACTTCGATCTAACCGACGAGACCTTCGGCTCCAAATTGCATCGGCTCGAGCAAGAGGTAAATGCGTTTGGGCCGGATCTCCTTTTCGTTGGAATGGGCATGCCGAGACAAGAGCATTTTCTGGAGCTTCATAGTCCCGAATTCCATTTCAAGGTTGCGATCTGTGCCGGCGCGTTCTTGGAATATTTTGCCGGCGAGCAGAGCCGCCCTCAGCGGTGGCTCGGCCGCGTGGGATTTGAATGCCTTTACCGCCTTGTCCTCAATCCTCGACGATATGGCCGGACGTTACCTGATAGAGCCACTGGCCCTGCTCTTGTTGATTGTTGGCAACCGCGTAGGTCGCAGCCCCCGCATGCAGAAAGCAGCGCGACAATTCCTTCGATTGAATTGGTGAAGGGTTGGCGTCGGTATGGGGCTCTCGGAGGGATCATTTGCAATTGGCAAAATCGGTTTCCAACCTACAGGTTCTGGCAGCGTTGCTGAACGGGGTTAACCCCGGTCAGTGCCAGTGGGATACGGTCGTTCAAGAGGCAAACAGACATCTCGTCGCTCCCGCATTGTATGTTTGCCTTCGGGACCGCGGTTTACTCGGTCTCATTCCGGCCGACGTTCGAAAATTACCTGCGCTTTCTTCACGACTTGAATGAGGAGCGAAACCGGCGGCTGAAGCAACAGGCAATCGAAACCCTCGGCGTTCTAAACGAAGCGGGAATCGAACCCCTCCTCATCAAGGGATCTGCCCTTCTGATGATCCTTCCGGAACACCGTCTAGGCACCAGGATGATCAGCGACCTGGATCTTGTCGTCGACAAGAGCGCTGTCGAAAGAAGCGTCGCGCGACTACTCGGCATCGGCTACCAAACTCTTCCGGACAACCCTGGTCCACATGCGTACGGAAAATTCTATCGGCCGTCCGATGTTGGTTCCGTGGACCTGCATTTGCGGCCTCCGGGACCCGCATATCTTTTTGCTGAAAACCGACCTCTTGGCAGTGCGAGCCTCGAGGTGCTTGGGAGTTCGGATGAAGATCCCCATGCCAGCCGAATGGGTGACCCACCTGATCGTCCATGACATGATTCAGGACGCGGGCTACGCACAGGCGATGTCAACCTGAGGCGTCTCCTCGACTGCCGCGAGATCCTGAGCCTAGCGGGTATGACATCGACTGGGGTATGGTCCGCGACAGGCTGCCGGCAGGTCGACCTGGCGCTGGCGCCGGGACTTGTTTTTTCTGAACCTGCAGCGCTTTGTCGGCGTGAAGGTCGACGGCGGGGCTGGTGGTTTGCTCCCGAAGCTCCTCTACGCTCGCCAAATCGCGCTGCAACGTAACGCCACATACAGAAATCTGGACAGCTTCGGACTGGCCATGGCGCGGAGGAGCTGGAAACTGTTGAAACGTGCTACGGCGCAAACGGCAATGAGCTTGCGTCCGCCTCCAGACCGGTCCGGCGGCAAGCACGGCCTGCGCGCTTTCGACCGGCCAACGGTGTCGTCCTCTGCACTCTCGACAATGATTTCGTCCTGTTTTCGGAACCGCAGCAACGCGTCTATCAGCTCAACGCGACATCGGGAGCCGCTTGGCTCGGTTTGTCTGCTGGTGAACCACCAATCAGGATCGCGCGACGCATCGCGGATGAGACGCAATCCACCCTGGACGAGGCGGGCGATTACCTTTCGTACTGTCTTGCAGAATGGCAAAGGCTTGGTTTTCTGAGCCAAAGTCCGGAAGAACCCGTTCAACCGACGTTTGGGAGCAACGATGAACCTGCCTCCACTTTCGCCCCCGGCGACCTCTACTGCGTCGCGGGCACTCGGATAGCCATCTCTTTCCCGGACGTCAGCTCGAAGCAGGCCTGGGAGGCCATTGCCGGTCACCTGCGACACGATGCGTCCGGCGTCCGCGGAAACCGGTCTCGCCATAGAGCCATTCGAAGGTGGCTATCGGATGAGTCAGCCAGTCCGGAGACCAATTGGATTTCACGGAGCCGGCGGCGGTAGCGGTCAGCCTGAAAGAGGCCGTCCTCCATACCGTGCTCGAGCGCCATCCCGACTGGATTGCACTCCATGCAGCGGTCCTTTCCTCCGCGTCGGGCTCTGTATTGCTGGCCGGCTCGTCAGGTCGGGGCAAAACCACGCTGGCGGCCGTGCTGAACGCATGGGGAATGTCTTCCATCGCCGACGATGTGGCCCTTGTATCGGTTAGACCTCCGGCCATCGGAGGATTGCCGTTCGCCTTCGCTGCCAAGCCGGGCAGCTGGGATATCCTTCGGGCCTGGTTTCCAGCTCTGGACGAGCTTCCCGAATTTCAGCGTCCAGATGGGCGCATTGTGAAATACATCAAACCGGTTCGAACCTCTGAGCAGGCTAGTGCCGTTTCCGCAGTTGTCTTCCCGCGATTTTCAAGCGTGACACCGCTGCGGATCACTCAAATGCGGAAAGCTTCCGCGCTGCTGTCCCTACTCGAGGAGGCGATAAATGCCAACCGAAGATTAACTGCGGAGGGTTTTATCGCGCTGTCTAGGATGATCGACGGCGCAACGGTGAGTCAGCATGGAATACGACGACGTCAACACCGCTGCAGAATGGATAAAAGTGAACTTGACGCAGGCCGATCAAGTTCGGTCACGGCCCACGTAGGCGAGACGGCGGCACGGCGGCCTGCGTAACCTGTCTCGCGTTCCTGACCCAAAAGACGCCTGCGTGGGCAGAAGGCGCCGCCTTCCCTACGCCGGTGTCCATGATCCGCGAATTTACATAGCAGTGGGCGGAATCGCGTTCGCGCTGACGAGGCACCTTGCCCTTTGAGTCTGGTTCGATCAGGGGAAAACCTGACCAAACGTAACTATTGGCAGCTGGAGTTGACTAGGGGGAAACCTGACTTTTAACAGCCTGCATTGCAGCCCAGAATGTTCAGGAGCCTAGTAAACGGACGGAGGGAAGCAATGACCAAAGAACCTGAACGCGAAGAAAACGCGGATACCGAATCCACGTTGGGACGGCGCAATTTCCTCAAAGGGGTGGGGAAATTTGCAATCCTTACGCCCCCCACGGTGACGATGCTGCTTCACACCAGCATGAACTCGCCTGCGGTAGCCGGGTCGGGCGGTAAGCCCGGCTGGGGGTGGGGCGACAAGAACCATGTACATACTGGCCCCCCCGGCCTGCACAAGAAAATCTTCAGCACAAAAAAATCTAAAGACGATTAGCGACCCAGGTCAAGATAGCCTGCTGCTCTTCAGCCGGCTGGAACACCGGTCGAACCATTTCGCGGATTTGGTTCGCTAGTTCGCGGATCTGGTTCGCTACGCCGTACATGATCGACATGCACCATCAACGCGGGGTTTGAAAATGTCACTCATGATCGTAGCGCACGATGCGATGACAACATATACGATGGAGTCGGCACTCATCAAACTGTTCCCAGAGCTGGAGATCGTCCCTTGCGATCTCCAGTCGGGTCTCCCGGCTAGCAGTAGTCGGCGCCGAGCGCATACGACTGATCATCATCGATCTCCGCTCGATCGCTGATCCCGGCGAGATTATCGGCCATCTTGTTCGACAATTCCCGGGAGCAAGAATGTTGGGAGTCATCCGATCCGACAGCGATGAATTGCAACGGATGGCACTGTCGCTTAAATCGCAATATGGCCGTCCGCATGGATTTGTTCCATCGTCCGTGGGTCCCGAGATACTCGCGGCCGCGGTGCATCTCGTGGCACAAGGCGGTGAAATCGTTCTGTGGGACCGGAATGCAAACGAGAGGACATCCGGGAAGGATGCCGGAAGAGCATCGGACGGCTTAAACTGCACCACGGAACGCAACGGAATCACGCTGCCGTCGCCGCCTTACGCAGGGAAGAATCTCGGCGCGCGTTATCAACTCACTATGCGGGAGGAAGAGGTTCTGACATTGCTGAAGACCGGAATGCAGAACAAGGTGATTGCCGCTCGAATGGGCCGGTCCGAGAATACAATCAGAGTTCACATTCAAAACGTTCTTCGGAAATTGGGCGCCAGGAATAGAACGGAAGCGGTCAATAGGGTCTATAGTGCCGCTGTCGAGCATTGAGTTGGTCTCCGCGGTCTATCTGAGAAGATGGCTGGCACAAGAGTGCGTGCTTGCGTCCCGACCCATACAGGCGCTGCAGGACGCGGGCGCGCATCAAGCATACGACCTCTGAATGCATGGAGCACGCCAGGCGTGGTTTGGTGACGTACCGTTACGCGCAAGCCCGTACGAAGCCGCCGAAACCGCCAACATGATCTGCCTCCTGACGGAGCGCGAACAGTTCCGCGCCTTTGGATCTCGAGCGCTTGAAAATGCTTGTCGCTCAGCTGGCCCTTGTCGATCTTCGCAATGTCTATGCAGCCAAGGATGTGAGCCGGCACCATTTTATAATCGCGCGGAACGAGGGCGGCTCCAAAGAACCACTCGCATTGCGGATCTCCTGTCGCGCCAATAGCCGCATGCGCCGCGACAGGTCAGGCCAAGGCCGCACCCGCATCCGAAGCCGGCATCCATCCATGCGTCACGGCGTAATGGACGATCTGCGCGCGCGAATGCAAGTTCAGTTTCTCGATGCCGCGCGCCTTGTAGGTTTCCACTGATTTGACACTGACGGCCACACGGTGGGCGATTTCCTTATTGGAATAACCTAGCGCAATGAGACGCAGCACCTCTTCTTCGCGCGTTGTCAGTTCCGACTCGCCCGCAGAGACGCGTTGAACCATTTCGGGCTCGGGCGGGGTCAGCATCTCGAAGGCCGTCGGCGGATCGAAAAACAATCCGCCGAGCGTTGCCGATCTGATGGCAAGTAATAAATTCAGGCCGACCGAGCGTTTCTGAACGAAGCCTTTCGCACCAGCTTGAAGAGCCCGCTCAACATAGCTGCGGTTCTCATAAAGCGTCATTACCACGATGTGCCCGCGGAATCCTCTCTCGACAAGCTGTTCGGCGAGAAAGAAACCGTTCATATCCGGAAGCGACACGTCCAGCACGACGACATCGGGCGCAGTTCCTTCGATTTTGGCAAGTGCGTCGGTTCCGGTGTAGGCTTCACCCACGCAGATTATGTCGTCCGACGCTTCTATCAGCGCGCGGGCGCCGGCGACGACCACCGGATGATCGTCAACGAGAAAGGTGCGGATTGGATCCTTCATGGGGGGCCTTTACGAGGTTCGGTGCCTTTCAATCGGCATCGTCGCCACTACGGTAGTACCGCCAGTCGGTGGACAAAAGATCACCAACTGGCCCCCCCTTTCTGCCAATCTCTCCTGCATGTTGATGATGCCCCCCCGGCGGACCGGCCGCCCGCGTCTCGCGGCAGGATTCGAACCAGGCCCGTCGTCGTCGATAGTCAGCCTGAGCAGTTCGGGTGCAAATTCCAGCCGAACCATGACATGCGAGGCATTCGTCGCATGCTTGGCGATGTTGGTAAGCGCCTCTTGCGCGATCCGGTACATCGCTTCCGAGATTGCACCGTCCGGTTCAATCCCGTTCCCGGCCTGTTCGGAATGGAAGCGAACGGCTATTCCGGTTTCGCGCTCCCATTGAAAAGTCAGATTAGCGAGCGCCGTAGCCAGGTCGCAGCCAAAGGGGAGGCCTAGGTGTTCGCCTCGCGAAATTGCTCGCAACTCATGGCAGAACCGATCCAGCAGCTGCCGAAGCTCAGCAAACGCGTGGTTCGTGGAGGGATCGGCAATTGTCTGCTCGAGGGCGGCAAGTCGAAACGCGATCCCGACGAGATACTGCCCGGCATGATCATGCAGATCGCGTGAGATCCGCTGCCGTTCCTGCCTAACGGCATCCTGAATTGCGCCAAGCTCTAGTGCAGACAGACCGTTCTCGGCTGCGCTCGAGGCCATCTCATCGGATGACCCGGAGTACCCATTCGGCAACCCTCCGGACGCCGCGTTTACCGGGAGCCTTGCCGGTCCTGCATGGCCTCCCAGCGCTCGCTCGGCAATCCATGGCCGTCGCGATTTCGCTTTGTTTGGTTTCTGCGGGGAACCGCCGCTTTCACGTCGCGCACGGTATTCCTCGCGAGATCGTTCCGAATAACGATCACAGGAACTATTGACTTCGCCCAAGCTTTCGCCTGCGTCGGCAATCGCAGCCCCAGACATTTTTACCCCACTAGATAAAAAACCAGGCCATCCCAACCCACAGGATACAACCTATGATCTTCTATCTCTCCCAAACTCCCCCGAGTTTATTAAAACCCCCCGAGCTCACATTTCTCCGAGCTTGTAGATACCTTTGGTTCATTGAACATTAATGATAAAGGTACCACGCGTGCGCTGAACTCGCAAGCCTAAGACTGCTAGACAGGTTTTCCTCCAAGTCGTCAGGGGGGGTTCATGCTCCTGAGAACTATGCCGTCGTCCTAATCTCGCCCTTGCGTTTCCCGGCGAAAGATCGCAGCGCGCAATGATCACGCCGTGATGTGGCCAACGCCGGAACAGAGACGATCCGTCGAGGCTCGTGGATGCATCGACGGAGAGCGCGAGGATTGTTCTGTCGATCGATCTATCGGAGCGCAATCAATTGCTGTCAGCGGCAGCGTGCGCGCTTCAACCGGTTGAAAGTGCAGTCGTCGCGGCGGCGGCTCCGCAACGGCTGGACCGGCGATGCCTTCCTCGCTTAGGCGAAGGGTGGATAGGGATCGTGCCCGTAGGTCCACTCTACACGAAGCTTGTCCTGCCCTTGAACCAGAACCTGGGCGCTAAATCCCTGTTTGCCAGCCTTGAATGCAGTATCAATGGCCGCGCGGATAGCGGCGGCCGTCGCGCTCGCCCGCGGCGAGCTGCAGACGATCGGCGCGACGACGCTCGACGAGTACCGCAAGTACCTCGAGCGCGACTCGGCGCTCGAGCGCCGCTTCCAGCAGATCAAGGTCGACGAGCCGTCGATCCCCGACACGGTGAAGATCCTCGAGGGCCTGCGCGAGCGCTACGAGGACCATCACAAGGTCAACATCACCGACGATGCGCTCGAGGCTGCGGCCGAGTTCGCCAGCCGCTACATCTCCGACCGCTTCCTGCCCGACAAGGCGATCGACCTGATCGACGAGGCGGCCTCGCGGATGCGGATCAAGTCGATGTGCCAGCCGCCCGTCTACCGCGATCTCGAGGAGGAGATCGAGGAGACCCGGCGCGCCAAGGAGGCCGCGATCGAGGCCCAGGAGTTCGAGAAGGCGGCGAACCTGCGCGACACGGAGCGCCAGCTGACCAACAAGAAGCGCGAGCTCGAGGACCAGTGGGACTCGGGCGAGGCCGGCGAGCGCCCGGCGGTCGGCGAGGAGGAGATCGCCGACATCGTCTCGATGTGGACCGGGATCCCCGTCTTCAAGCTGACCGAGGCCGAGACCAAGAAGCTCATCCGCATGGAGGAGGAGCTGCACAAGCGCGTGATCGGCCAGCACGTCGCGATCGAGGCCGTGTCGAAGGCGATCCGCCGCTCGCGCGCCGGGATCAAGGACCCGAAGCGCCCGGCCGGCTCGTTCATCTTCCTCGGCCCCTCGGGCGTCGGCAAGACCGAGCTCGCCCGCACGCTCGCCGAGTTCCTGTTCGGCGACGAGGACGTCGATGATCCGCATCGACATGTCCGAGTACATGGAGAAGCACGCGGTCTCGCGCCTGGTCGGCTCGCCGCCCGGCTACGTCGGCTACGACGAGGGCGGCCAGCTGACCGAGGCCGTGCGCCGCAAGCCCTACTCCGTGCTGCTGCTCGACGAGATCGAGAAGGCCCACCCCGACGTCTTCAACATCCTGCTGCAGATCCTCGAGGACGGCAGGCTGACCGACGCCCAGGGGCGCACGGTCGACTTCCGCAACACGATCGTGATCATGACCTCGAACATCGGCGCCAAGGACATCGCCAAGAACGTCTCCTTCGGCTTCTCGTCTCCGACGACGAGATCGGCGCCTCCTACAACGACATGAAGGACCGGATCATGGGCGACCTGAAGAAGGTCTTCCGGCCCGAGTTCCTGAACCGGATCGACGAGGTGATCGTCTTCCACAAGCTCGCGAGGAGGAGATCGCGAGATCGTCGACCTGCTGATCGCCCGCGTCCGCACCCAGGTGGCCGAGCACGAGCTTCAGCTCGAGCTCACCGAGGAGGCCAAGGACCTGATCGCCGAGAAGGGCTGGGACCCGGCGATGGGCGCCCGGCCGCTGCGCCGCGCGATCCAGCGCTACATCGAGGATCCGCTCGCCGACGAGGTGCTGCGCCAGGGACCCGACTCGATCGTCTCCGGCACGAACGTGATCGTCGAGCGCGACGAGGCCGGCGACGAGGAGGACCACCCGCTGTCGCTGAAGCTGGTCAAGCCGCGCAAGCGCCCGCAAGAAGAAGGACGAAGAGGCGCCAAGGAGCCCGTCGGCGTCGGCGCCAAGAAGGGCGACGACGACGCCGAGGAGGACGACCTGCCGTCGCGCCCGACGCCGACAGCCTAGCGCCCCGGCAGCGCCCTAGCAGCCGCGGCCGAGGCGATCGCGCCCGTCGGCGCGGACGCGGTCGCGACCCGGGCCGCACCTGACCCGGTCGCGGCCACCGCCGCGGGCGTCGATGCGGTCGGCGCCGGAACCGCCGCCGAGCCGGTCGGCACCGCGCCCGCCCCTGAGGCGATCCTTGCCCCTGCCGCCCTTGAGCGTGTCGCGGCCGTCGTCACCCCGCAGGCGGTCATCGCCGCGCGTTGCCGTAGAGACAGTCGTCGCCGGCGAGGCCCCGCAGGCGATCGTTGCCGCCCATGCCGCGGATCGCGTCGCCGGAGCCGCTCGGGACAAGTGTCACGGGCGTGTCCTTGGCGTCGGTCCCGAGCTGGGGCAGCGCGCAGGCGGGCCACCGGTCTCCTCGCCGTTCGGCGCGGTGTAGGCGTCGGCGACGTGGTCGTAGCCGGCCGGAAGCCCGTCCGGCGCCATCGTCGCGCATCCGGCGCGCATGTCGTCGCAGGTGAGCTCGCCGCTTGCGTTCGCGAGGTCGAATCGAGAGCGCCTGTAGAACGAGTAGAGGTTGGGGTCGGCGTTGGCGTCCACCTGGCCGCCGCGAGCGTCGTCTCGCCAGCGGTCGGTGAGCAGGCGGCGGTCGGCCTCGCGCGCGCAGTCCGAGCCGGGGGCGCACTTGACGTACCTGTCGAACCAGGCGGTCGTGTACCAGGCGACCATGTCGGTTCCGCGCAGGGTCGCGAGCCCGAGCGCCGGGATCGTCATCCCCGGGATGAACGCCGACTCCTCGTGGGTGCCGCCGCGGATGTGGAACTGCATCGAATCGACGCCGGCCTGCTTGTAGGCGAGGAAGGCGTTGTTCCCGGTCTGCGGATCGGGATCGGCGGTGTTCGGGCTGGGGGCGATCCCGTAGTCGTTGGAGATCCCGATCGCCGGCTTGGTGAGCGGCGGGCTCGCCGGCCGCGGCGAGGAGCCCGAGGCGCAGACCTGGCTGCCGCCGACGCCCTGGCCCGGGACCGAGAGGTTGTCCCAGGCGGCGATCGCGTCGACGCGATCGTCGATCTGGCCGACGTATGAGACGGCCGCGGCGCCGAGCGAGTGGCCGGCGATCCCGACCCGGGCCGGGTCGACCAGCTCGGCGAGCGGGTTGAACGCCGCGTTGCGGCCCTCCGCCACCCTGCGCTCCTGCTTCGGCGAGTGGTCGGTGCCGCTGGTGCAGCTGGGCCGCGGGTCGTAGGGATGGCCGGGGGTCGAGAGCAGGAAGTCGAGCGCGTCCTCGGTCCCGTCGTAGAACGGGCGCCCCTGCTGGGACGGCACGCCGTCGAACGCGTCGACGCCCTCGCCGTAGGTGTCGGAGCGCCCCTGGCCCTGGGTGTCGTAGGTGAGCACGACGTAGCCGTGCTTGGCGAGCGTCGCCGCGGTTCCCCAGTAGAGGCGCTCGGGCGCCTGGACCGAGCCGGTCGTGATCACGACCGCCGGCCGGATCGCCGGACCGATCGTGGTCGCCCAGACCCGGCCTGAGAGGGTCGAGCCGTTGCGCGCGGTGAACAGGACCGGCTTGACGATCCCGAAGCCGGTGTCCTTCCACTCGTAGAAGCGGACGTCGCCGGCGCACTCGTTGCCGCCGTTCGCGCAGACGTTGCCGGTGAAGTTTCGCTCCGGGTCGTTGACCGGGATCTGCGCCGCGTCGATCGCGTTCTCGCGGTTTGCCTGCTGGAGGCGCAGCTGGAACTCCGGCGTCAGGGTCACGTACTGCATGCGCTCGCCGGTCTTGGCGTAGTTGCGTGCCTCGAGCTCGCCGTCGAAGGCGCCCGCGACGGCGGGTATCAGCAGCGCAATCGACGACAAGACGACGGCGATCGTCCCGTTTCGTCTTTCCACGGGGCCATCTTGCGCGATCGATCCAGACGATGCGCCGGTTCGTGGCTGACCCGCGACGAACGCGGCGCGAAAGCGTGTTGAGACGTCGGCGCCCGCGCGTAGGCTGGACCGATCGCACGCCCCACCACATCCTTCTTCTGCCAGGCCTGCGGGCACGAGTCGCTGACCTGGTCAGGACGCTGCGCCGGTTGCGGCGAGTGGAACTCTCTGGTCGAGGCGCCGAAGCCGACGCCGGCAAGGGCCGCGGGCAAGACCGCCGGCCGCGGCTCCCGCGGCGCCGGCGCCGGGCGTCCGGTCGCGCTGCGCGACGTCTCGGCGCCGCAGGTCGACAGGCTTCGAACCGGCATCGCCGAGCTCGACCGAGTCCTCGGCGGCGGCATGGTCCCGGGCTCGCTGGTCCTGCTCGGCGGCTCGCCGGGAATCGGCAAGTCGACGCTGACGGGGATGGCCCTCGGCAACTTCCTCGCTGCCGGCCACAGCGTGCTCTACATATCGGGCGAGGAATCGGCCGCTCAGGTTCGCCTGCGGGCCGAGCGCCTCGGTGACGCGCGCGCTGGAGGTTCCGGTCCTCACCGAGACCTCGCTCGAGGCGGTCGTCGCAACGCTCGAGGCTGAGCGGCCCGACGCCTGCGTGATCGATTCGATCCAAACGCTTCACGCCGAGGGCATGACCGGCGCGCCCGGCTCGGTCGGTCAGGTCCGCGAAGCGGCGGGGCGGATCATGGAGGTCGCCAAGCGCCTCGATTGCGCCGTGATCCTCGTCGGCCACGTGACCAAGGACGGGGCCGTGGCGGGCCCGCGAGTGCTCGAGCATCTCGTCGACTGCGTGCTCTTCTTCGAAGGCGAGCGCGAGCGAAGCTTTCGCACTCTGCGCGCCCTGAAGAATCGCTTCGGAGCGACGAGCGAGGTCGGTGTCTTCGAGATGCGCTCAGGCGGGCTGGTGGAGGTCGCCGATCCCTCGGCACGATTCGTGAGCGAGGCGAGCGCTGCGGCGGGATCGGTGGTCCTGTGCTCGATGGAGGGGTCGCGGCCGCTGCTGGTCGAGCTGCAGGCCCTGGTGGCGCCAACCGAGATCGTGCCCCCGCGGCGGGTGGCGACGGGAATCGATCGCAATCGGTTGGCGATGATCCTCGCCGTGCTGGCGCGCCACGGGGGCCCTTCGCTCGCGGGCGCGGATGTCTTCGTCAACGTCGCCGGCGGAGTTCGCGTCGATGAGCCCGGGGCGGACCTCGCCGTCGCGCTGGCGCTCGTTTCAGCCCACCGCGGCGAGGCGCTCGCCGACGGCTCAGGGCGCCCGCTCGCCTGTTTCGGCGAGGTCGGGCTCACCGGCGAGCTGCGCCCGGTTGGCCATGCCGACCGCCGCGCGGCAGAGGCCGTCAAGTTCGGGCTCGGGCCTGTGCTCGCACCGAAGGCGACCGAGCCCTGCGCCGGCGTCGATGCTCATTCCACGCTTCGGGCTGCAATCGCCGCGGCGCTTCGAGGCCGCGCGGTCGTACCCGCAGAGCACGCGGCCTGAGAGCGCTCGACTCGCTTGACAAGCGCAAAACCGACCTGTCCACGCGGGATTCGCCTGACTGCGCGGTCAGCAGGGCTTTTGCCAAACTGAGCAGGTGACGCACGGGGAGGAGCTCAACGAACTGGAGACGCGGCAGGATCCCCGTCTGGTTCGGGCCCTCGACATGGTCGCCCCCGGCACCCCGCTGAGAGAGGGCATCGACAACATCATCCACGCCCGCACCGGCGGACTGCTGTTGCTGGCCGAGGCCGATGACGTCTCCTTCCTGTTCTCGGGTGGCCTGCGCCTCGACGTCGACTACACCCCCGGGCTGCTCTACCAGGTCGCGAAGATGGACGGCGCGATCGTGTTGCCGTCCGACGCGACGAAGATCGCCTGGGCCAACGTGCAGCTGATGCCCGACCCGACGATCCTCTCGATGGAGACCGGGACCCGCCATCGCACGGCCGAGCGCGTCTCGAAGCAGACCAACGCATTGGTGATCGCGATCTCTCAGCGCCGCGACGTCGTCTCGCTCTACGTCGAAGGCATCAAGTACATCCTCCAGGACATCCCCACGGTGCTCTCGAAGGCAAACCAGGGTCTCGCGACCCTGGAGAAGTACCGCGCTCGCCTCGATCAGGTGACGGGGCGGCTGACCGCATTGGAGTTCGCCGGTGGGGTCGTGCTGTACGACGTGCTCTCGGTCCTCCAGCGGGCCGAGCTGGTGACGCGGATGGCGATCGAGGTCGAGCGCTACATCATCGAGCTCGGCTCGGAGGGTCGCTTGGTCGAGATGCAGCTCGAGGAGACCGTTGTCGGCGTCATGGCCGAACGCGTCGCGCTCGTGCGCGACTACAGCGCCTTGGAGTCCGAGCAGGCGCTGGAGCAGGTCGTCGCCGAGCTGGCCGAGCTGCCGCATACCGAGCTGCTCGACTTCGGCCGCCTCGCCGAGTTGCTCGGCTATGACCGCAAGACGAACACCCTCGACTACGCGGTCACCCCGCGCGGATTTCGTGCGCTTTCGGCAGTGCCGCGGCTTCCGCGCCTCGTGGCGCAGAAGGTCGTCAACCATTTCGGCGATCTCGAACGGCTGATGTCCGCATCGGACGCCGAGCTCGAAGCGGTCGAGGGCGTGGGCGAGGCCCGAGCGAAGGAGATCAGGGAAGGCATTCGCAGGCTTCAAGAGGTCGACATCGTCGACCGGTATGGATGAACAGACGGCCTCGCAGCGGCCGTCTCTATTGAGGAGGCAGATATCCCAGACGTAGCTGTAGAGGAAGCAGACATCGACGAAATCGACGAGATCGAGATCGTTCCAGAGCCGTGCACCTTCCAGGTTGGGGACAACGTCGTCTACCCCCACCACGGTGCCGGCGTCGTCTTGAAGCGCGAGTCGCGCGACATGATGGGCGAGTCCAAGGACTACCTGACGATCAAGATCCTGCACAACGACATGACCGTCATGGTGCCCTGCGAGAACGCCCACGTGGCGGGCCTGCGGCGCGTCATCGACGAGGAACAGGTGCGCCGGGTCGTCGAGGTCCTCACCGGCGAGGTCTCCGACATGCCGAAGAACTGGAATCGCAGGTTCAAGTACAACCGCGAGAAGATCAAGACGGGCGACGTCTACGAGCTGGCCGAGGTCGTTCGCAACCTCGCCATTCGCGAGTGGGAGAAGGGCCTCTCCACCGGCGAGAAGCAGATGTACACCCGAGCCAAGAAGATCCTCGCGTCGGAGTTCATGTACGTCCTCGACAAGGACGAGGACGGCGCAGAGGAGCACCTCGACGAGCTGCTGGAGGCGCGCTTCGGCGCCACCGCCGCCTAGGCCCACCGCAGCAGTCGCGCTGATCGCGGCCGCCGGCTCCGGAGAGAGACTCGGAGCCGGCGGCCCCAAGGCGCTGGTCGAGGTCGCGGGCCGGCCGCTTCTTGCCTGGTCGCTGGAGGCGTTCGGGCGTTCGAGCGCGTTCGAGTCGCGTGGTGGTCGCGGCTCCGGCGGGCTTCGAGGCGGAGGTGCGGGAGGTTGCGGCGGATACGTCGCTTGCGGTCGAGGTCGTCACCGGGGGCGCGACGCGGGCGAAGTCGGTGAGCGGGGCGCTTGAAGCGGCGCCGGAGGCGGAGTTGATCGCAGTTCACGACGCGGCCCGGCCGCTGCTGACGGCGGAGCTGATCGATGCCCTGGTGGCGACTCTGGCCGAACGCCCTGACGCGGCCGGGGTGGTGCCCGCTGCGGCGATCACGGACACGATCAAGCGCGCCGGAAGCGACGGCGCGATCGTCGCGACGGAGGACCGCAGCGAGCTCTGGGCGGCTCAGACGCCGCAGATGTTTCGCGCCGACGCCCTGCGCGCCGCCCACGCCGGCGACCCGGCGAGCGTCGCCGCGGCCACCGACGACGCGATGCTGGTCGAGGCAAGCGGCGCGATGGTCCTGATCGAGCCCACGTCGGCGGAGAACTTCAAGGTGACCACCGCCGCCGATCTGCGCCGCGCAGCGCTGGTCCTGAGCGAGCGGAGCTGACGCCGCCCCGCGCTATTCCGGCTCCGGCCCCTTGCGGTCGCCGGTCGCGACGGCTGCGCCCCAGCGGCAGTCCCGCCGCCGTGCGCGCCGAGTCGCTGAGATGGGCGCGGCGGCGGCGCATGTAGTGCAGGCGCTGGAAGTAGAGGACGCCGACGCCGGCGAGCACGATCGCAGTCAGGTTGACCCCAAGCTGAAGCACCGCGCCGCCGAACTCCGACCAGTCGGCGTAGGCGGCGGCGACGCCGATGTTGGCAGCGGCCGGGATCGTCGTCACCGAAACCAGCACGCCGATCAGCGCTCCCGACTTCGCCGAGGTCAGTGAGAGCACGCCGGCGGCACCGGCGACGAAGGCGACGATGGCCGAGAAGGCGTCGGGGTCGGAGATGAAGTCGGTCAGCGGATGCTCCGAGGCGATGAAGTCGTCTGGCGTCAGCCCGACGACGCGGATCGTCAGCGCGAACAGCAGCGCCGCCCCGATCCCGACCGGAAAGCCGATGGCGAGCGCGACGAACGAGCGTCTGGCGACGTCGCGCCGGCGCTCGACCAAGGCGACGCAGAGGCCGGCGATCGGCCCGAACTCCGGCCCGACGATCATCGCTCCGACGATCAAGATCGGCGAGTCGAGGTAGATGCCGACGGACGCGATCACGCAGGCGATCGCCATGAAGGCGAGGAAGGTCGCGGACAGCTCGATGTTCTCCGAGGTGCGGGCCTCGACCTCCTCCCAGACGACCGCATCGCTGGGATGCCCGCGGGCGGCGCGTTCGGCCTTGGCGGCGACCTCTGAGATCGCGGAGTCGATGTTCTCGATCGCGATCGAGCCCTCCTTGTCGATGTCGAGCTCGCGCAGGTCCGAGACGATCACGCTCGCGTCCTCGCGGGCGACGTCGCAGAGGATCACGTCACCTTCGGGCTTGTGCGCGGCGCGTTCGAGCAGGATCACGTTGATCGTCGACTCGCTCTCGCAGAGCAGGTCGAGCACGTCCTTGCTGTGGTTCGCGGGCACCACGATCCGCATGTGGACCATGGCCAGACGCTACCCCGCCGCGAACTTCGCAGCCACTACGCTGGCCGCGTGCTCACCGATTACCACCTGCACCTGCGCCCGGACGAGCCCGATGCCTCGCCGGCGGACTACTTCACCGTCGACAACGTCGAGCGCTACCTCGAGGCCGCGAGGGCCGCCGGGATCGAGGAGCTTGGGGTGTCGGAGCACGTGCACCGCTTCGTCGAGGCGCTCGAGATCTGGGATCACCCCTTCTGGATCTCGAACGCGCGCGACGACCTCGGCCACTACTGCGAGTTCGTGCGCTCGACGCCGCTTCGGCTCGGGATCGAGATGGACTTCGTTCCCGGGCGCGAGGATGCGATCGCCTCGGTCCTCGACCGCTACGAGTTCGACTACGTCGTCGGCTCGGTTCATTTCCTGCGCGACAAAGCGGTCGACTGGGACGTGTACGACATCTGGGATGCAGCCGGCGACGCCGATCGCATCTGGCAGCTCTATTTCGACACCCTCGCCGAGGCGGTCCGCACCGGCCTCTACGACATCCTCGCCCACCCGGACCTGGTCAAGGTCTGGGGCTCGGCCCGGCCGGCGCCCGAGCGCGATCTGCGCTTCTACTACGAGCCTCTCGTCGAGGCGATCGCCGAAGCCGGCATCGCGGTCGAGGTCTCGACGGCAGGGTGGCGAAAGCCCGTCGCCGAGCTCTACCCGGCCGATGCGTTCGCCGAGATGTGCGTCGATGCCGGCGCCGTGTTCGCGCTCTCTTCCGACGCTCACGTGCCCGAGCACGTCGGCCACGAATACGATCGAGCGGTGGCGAAGATGCGCGAATGGGGGGTCGAGGAGCTGTGCGTGTTCGAGCGCCGTCAGCGGCGCGTGGAGCCGCTTGTCGTGAGCCGGGTAGGGATCGGCTACGACAGCCACCGCTTCGCCGCGGGCGGCCGGCTCGTCCTTGGCGGCGTCGAGATCGAGCACGAGGCCGGGCTCGAGGGTCACTCCGACGCCGACGTGGTCGCCCACGCCGTCATCGACGCCCTGCTCGGGGCCGCGGCTCTTGGCGATCTCGGTACCCACTTCCCGCCGACCGAGGAGCGCTGGCGCGACGCCGACTCGCTCGAGCTGATGCGGACCGTCGTCGGCATGCTCAACGGCCCGGTCGTCAACGTCGACGTCAGCGTCATCTGCGAGAGCCCGCAGCTCGCACCGCATCGTGAGCAGATGCAGCGCAACCTCTCCGAGGTGCTCTCGGCTCCGGTCAGCGTCAAGGCGACCAGCAACGAGGGCATGGGCTTCGTCGGGCGCGGCGAAGGAATCGCCTGCATCGCGGTCGCATCGATCGGCACCTGAGTCGCCCACCTCGCATAGGCTTGCGCCATGGCATTCGACCTCGACTCAACCCGCGCCCTCGCCCGCAGGGTCAAGCTCGGCTCGCTCGGAGCGCTGCCCGACCTGCCCTTCAACCTGAAGACGCTTGCCGAAGCCGGCGTCATCCGGCCGATTCGCCCCGACAAGCTTGCCCGTGTCGGGCGCGAGCTGCACCGCTGGGGCGCCTCGCCCGCGGCGGGGATCGCCGCCGCCGTCGTCACCAGCGGCGAGGAGACGATGCTGATCGACGAGATCGGCCCGATCAGCTTCGCCGACGTCCAGCGTCGCTCCAACGCCCTGGCACACTCGCTTCGCGACGAGGGCGTCAAGGAAGGCGACGGCGTCGCGATCATGGCTCGCAACCACCGCGGCTTCGTCGAGGCCACGCTGGCGATCTCCAAGATCGGCGCCAACGGCCTCTACATGAACACCGCCTTCTCCGGCCCGCAGCTCGAGGACGTGATGGAGCGCGAGGGCCCCGCCGCGTTGATCTATGACGAGGAGTTCACCGACCTGCTCGGCGAAGCGAAGGAGGGAACGCGCAACTACGTCGCGTGGACCGACGGGGACGAGAGCTCGAACACGACGCTCGAGGAGCTGATCGACGCCGGCTCGGCCGACGACCTCGACCCCCCGGACGAGTCGAGCCGCTTCATCATCCTCACCTCCGGCACGACGGGAACGCCGAAGGGCGCTCAGCGCTCCTCCCCCGACACGCTCGCCCCGCTCGCCGCCCTGTTCTCGCGCATCCCGCTGAAGGCGCACGAGAAGACGATGATCGCCGCGCCCCTGTTTCACTCCTGGGGCTTTGCCCATTTCTCGCTCGGACTGGCGCTGAACTCGACCTACGTCCTGCAGCGAAAGTTCGACCCGGAGGCGACGCTGAAGGCGATCGAGGACGAGGGCGCCACCGCGCTCGTCGTCGTCCCGGTGATGATGCAGCGGATCCTTCAGCTCGACGAAGCGACGCTCGACAAGTACGACCTGCCGAGCCTGAGGGTGACGGCGGCGAGCGGTTCGGCGCTGCCGGGCCCGCTGGCGGAGAAGTGGATGGACCACTTCGGCGACAACCTCTACAACCTCTACGGCTCGACCGAGGTCGCCTGGGCGACGATCGCGACGCCCGAGGACCTGCGCGCCGCTCCCGGCACCGCCGGCAAGCCGCCGCGCGGGACGGTGGTCAAGATCGTCGACAGCGAGGGCAAGGGCGAGGTGCCCGAAGGGCGAGAGCGGCCGCGTCTTCGTCGGCAACGAGATGAAGTTCGAGGGCTACACCGGCGGCGGCGGCAAGGACGAGTACGAGGGCCTGCTGTCGTCGGGCGACGTCGGCCACTTCGACGAGGAGGGTCGCCTGTTCATCGACGGCCGCGACGACGAGATGATCGTCTCCGGCGGCGAGAACGTGTTCCCGCGCGAGGTCGAGGACCTGCTCGCGAACCATGACGCGGTCAAGGAGGTGGCCGTGATCGGCGTCGACGACGACGAGTGGGGCCAGCGGCTGAAGGCGTTCGTCGTCCTCAACGACGGCGCCAGCCTCGACCACGACGAGGTCAAGGGCTACGTCAAGGAGAACCTCGCCGGCTACAAGGTCCCGCGCGAAACCGAGGTGCTCGACTCGCTGCCGCGAAACGCCACCGGCAAGGTGCTCAAGCGCGAGCTCACCTAGATTAGTTTTCGGTCCAGGGGTGCCGGGTAGCTTCGCGGCAAGCCAGCCGAAGGAGCGAGATGCCACCCCGTGGAGTCAAGAAGGGAACCAAGCGCGCCCGCCAGTACGAGAAGGTCAAGCGCAGCGAGAAGCAGCAGGGCAAGTCGGAGAGCCGGGCGGAGGAGATAGCCGCCCGGGTGGTCAACAAGGAGAAGGCGCGCAAGGGCGAGTCGAAGACCGCCTCGCGCAGCTCGACCGAGGACATCTCGTCGGGTCGGCGCGGCGGCAAGCGTTCGGGCTCGAGCTCAGGCCCGCGTGGTCGCACCCGCGAGCAGCTCTACAACGAAGCCAAGAACCTCGGCATCGACGGCCGTTCGAAGATGAACAAGCAGCAACTGGTGGCTGCCATCAACCGCAAGAAGGGCTGACGAGTTCGTCAGTTCGTGACCGCTTCGCGTTCGGCGCGCCGCCTGGCAGCTTCGTCGCGAAGCTGCTCGTGTTCGACCGCGCGCTTGAGTTGCTGGAGGGAGCGGCGCAGGTCGCGGCGCAAGCCGGGCGCGGCGACGTGCTCGGAGATGTAGCCGGTGATGCCGGCGCCGGCGACGCCGTAGGCGAAGCGAAGCTCGACCCGCGTGCGGCCGTCGTCGGTGACTCGCAGCCGCCAGCGCCCGCGCTGGTCGATCCCGGTCACCGACGACCAGGCCATGTCGTACGGCTCGGTGAACTCGACCACCTCGATCAGTCCGCCCGTCTCAGCCGACCCGGCCTTGATCAGCATCCGGTAGCGGGCACCGAGGCCGATTCGCTGTTCGCCGACGACCTCCCAGCGGGTCACGCCCGACATGAAGTGCAGGGCGTTGTCGGGATTGACGATGTAGTCCCAGGTCAGCTTCGGGGGTGCCGAGACGACGATCGACTGGTTCAGTCGCATCCTTGCGCTACCCGATCACGGGGAAGCGCCGCTCGGCGGCGAGGCTGTCGAGCGCTTCCTGCATCACCCGGTGGACGTGGTCGTAGACCTCGTCGAGATCGGGTTCGGCGCCGAACTGCTCGGTGAGGTCGATCGGCGCCAGGACCTCGATCGTGATCTTCGCCGGCAGCGGGATGTGCCCGAGCATGTCGCCGATGTTGAGCCCCCACGGCAGCGCCAGTGAGATCGGCAGGACCTTGAGCCGGAAGATCTGATCGACGCGGGTCAGCTTCGCCAGCCATTCGCCGCGGCTGAGAAACAGCGCGGTCTCCTGGCCGCCGCAGCTGACGACGGGGACGATCGGCACGCCTTCGGCCAGGGCCAGTTTGATGAACCCCTTGCGGCCGCCGAAATCGGTCTTGTTGCGCTGCCACGACGGCCGGTGGACCTCGAAGTCGCCACCGGGGAAGACCAGCAGCGCCGCGCCCGAGCGCAGCGCTCGTTCGGCGTGGTGATGGGAGGCGGCCATCGTTCCGAAGCGCTTCAGGTAGGGCCCGATCGGTGAGGCGAGGACGAGGTTGTGGGCGAGTTGGTAGAACGGTCGCTCGACTCCGAAGTAGGTGCTGAAGGCAAGCGGCAGCACGATCACCTCCGGCGACATGTTGCCGCCTGTGTGGTTGCCGACCAGCAGGACGGGCGCCGTGCTCCGGCACGTTGCCCATGTTGCGCACCTCGGCGCGGTACCAGAGCGTCGCCGCGAGCCAGGAAAGCGGCAGCTGCTCGCGGATGAAATCGGGGTCGCGATCATCGAGGTCGGCGCTGAGCGCCTTCCTCGCGCGCCTTGCCGCCGCGCCGAGCGCCTGGCCTGTCGCCCTGCGGCCGGCGCCCAGCAAGCCGCTGCCCGCGCGCGCGACCGAGCCGCTGCCGGCCCGCGCGACCGCGCCGACCGGACCAAGGGGGCCGTTCGCGGCGTGGCCGCTGCCGTTGGCGCCGTGCGAGCCGCCGTTTCGCTTCGCCTGCTCGCCGAGCGTGGTCGGGTCAGCCATCGCGGTCGAGCTTACCCGTAGCTCGATTTGCCGGCGTCAGCCGGTGCGGCGCAGGACTCGCGAGAGGACGCCGCGCTCGGTCGCCGCGGCGACAGCCGGCCGCGCTGCGGCGATCTGCGCCTGGATCAGCCGGTTGGTGAGCTCCGGGAGCTCGACCTGAGGCACGTGGCCGCACTCGACGAGGATCTGCTGGCTGGCGCTCGGCAGCGCTTCGGCGACGTGGCGCGCGAAGGCCGGCGGGATCAGCCGATCCTGTTCTCCCCAGATGAACAGGGCGGGTGGCTGGAGCTGGGCAAGCCGTGCGTAGAAGCCGTCCTCGCCGTAGGGCTCGTCGAGGTAGATCCTGCGAGCGGCCGCGAAGAAGGCCACCCGCGCAGCTCGGGAGCGGTAGCTGCGGCAGAACTCGTCGACGGCGATCTCGGCGGCAGCCGGGTCGAGTCGCTCGGGGTCGGCGAACAGGTCCATGAGCTGCTCGCGGACGAGTGCTTCGCGCACGGGGTGGGGGATAGCCGCCAGCTCGGGCCGCAGCAGCCGGACCAGGCGCGCCAGGTGGCGGCGGCGAAAGGCGAGGGCCGGGGCGAGCAGGCTCAGGCTCGAGACTCGCTCGGGGTAGCGGAAGCCGACCTCGATCGCGATTCGGCCGCCCATCGAGTTGCCGACGATGTGGGCGCGCTCGATGCCCCGTTCGCTCATGTAGCTCGTGACCGCTTCGGCGAACCAGGGCGCGTCGTAGGTGCCTCGCGCCGGTTTGTCCGAGGAGCCGAAGCCGGGCAGGTCGAGCGCGTGAACGGTGTGATCACGCGCCAGCTCGGCAACCGTCTCGAAGAACGACGCCTTGTTCGAGCCGAGGCCGTGCAGGCAGATCACCTGCTCGGGCCCGCCACCGGCGATCAGTGACGTGACGCCACCGTGGCAGGTCGGCGTGCGGGCGATGTGAAGCAGCGGGTCGCGGCCGCCTGGCAGGTGGAACATGCCTTCGAAGCCCAATGCCAGATCGAGGTTGCCGCGGGCGTAGAGGCGGCGCTGCGAGAAAGCCTCGAGGCCCGAGAGGCGACCTTCGCGCAAGGCGAGCCATGTCGAGGCGTCGGTTCCGATGACCACGTCGGGATCGCGGGCGGTCGAGGGGCGAACGGAGCACTGCGGGCCGCTGAGGCGAACCTGCCAGGTGCGACCGACGTCGCCCAGGCGGATCTCGAATGTCGCGTCGAAATCGTCGGCGGCGCCAAGGTAGCGGCCAGGCAGTTCGGCGAACGCCTCGAGGGCGCGCCGTGAACGCTGCTCGTGAAGGGAGGCCGTCCCCTGCCCCACCAAAGGACTCGACATCGCGCCGCGCACGTTAGCGTCAGCTCCGGGCGGCGCGCGCCGGTGTGCACTTCTTCGGTCTCGCAAATAGCGTGGTTATTGCCTGAATCAGCCACGGCGGGCGCCGCGAATAGCATGCAGCCGATGCGCGAGATCGTGATCAAGGACACGCTCGGCGGCGCGCCTGTGGCGCTCGAGCCCCGCGAGCCGCCGAAGGTGGGCATCTACGCCTGCGGCCCGACCGTGTACTCGCGCATACACGTCGGCAACGCCCGGCCGTTCGTCGTCTTCATGCTGCTGCGGCGCTTCCTCGCCCACGAGGGCTATGAGCCGATGCTCGTGATCAACGTCACCGACATCAACGACAAGATCTACGACGCCGCCCGTGTCGCCGGAGTCGACTCCGGCGACCACGCCGCCGAGATGACGCGGCTCTACTTCGCCGACACCGAGGCCCTCGGGCTCGGGCGCCCCGACGCCGAACCGCTGGCGACCGACACCGTGCCCGAGATCGTTGCCCTGATCGAGGCGCTGATCGACGGCGGCCACGCCTATGAATCGCAGGGCGACGTCTATTTTCGCGTCCGCAGCTTCGAGGGCTACGGCAAGCTCTCCAATCGCGATCCCGAGGAGATGGATCAGGGCGAGGAGGCGGGCTCGGCTGAGCTCAAGGAGAGCCCCCTCGACTTCGCCCTGTGGAAGGCACGAAAGGAGGGGGAGGACACAGCGTGGCAATCGCCGTGGGGAGAGGGCCGGCCGGGCTGGCACATCGAGTGCTCGGCGATGGCCGAGAAGCTGCTGGGCACCGATTTCGAGATCCACGGCGGTGGCTCCGACCTCGTCTTTCCCCATCACGAGAACGAGATCGCACAGACCGAAGCGGCGCGTGGCCTGCCGCTGGCGCGAATCTGGATGCACAACGGGATGATTCGCACCGCTGAGACGAAGATGTCGAAGTCGCTCGGCAACATCTTTCAGCTCTCAGAAGCGGTCGAGCGCTTCGGCGCCGCGGCCATCGTGGCCTATCTCAGCTCCGGTCACTACCGCCAGCCGCTCGACTTCTCCGAGCAGGCGCTGCGCGAGTCACAGGCGAGGCTGGCGCGCATCGTCAACTACCTGCGCGAGCCGGCCGTAGACGGGCCCGCCGACGACTTCGTCAGCGAGCGCCGCGAGATCTTCCTCGCCTCCCTGGCCGACGACTTCAACACGCCGCGCGCCTGGGCCGCGGTGTTCGAGATCGTCGCCGAGGGCAACCGCCGGCCGCTGGCAGGAGCCCACGATGCGCTTGCCGAGCTGCTGGAGCTGCTCGGTCTCGAATCTCTGCTCGCGGCCGAGGCTGACGCCGACTCCGAGGCCGAAGCCCTCAACGCCGAGCGCGACCAGGCACGTGCCGCCGGCGACTACGCGCGCTCCGACGAGCTGCGCGACCGGCTCGCCGCGCTCGGATGGGAAGTGCGCGACACCCCTGCGGGCGGTCAGCTGCGTTCGCGAGACTGACGTGAGCGCGGGCGCCGGCCAGCTCATCTACGGGCGCCGGCCGGTGGCCGAGGCACAGCGCGGCCGGCGCGATGTCCGCCGTATCTGGACCGCCGACGACACCGACGCCGCCGAGCTGACCCGGCTCGCCGGCTCGCCCGAGCACCAGGGGATAGTCGCCGAGGTCGATCCCTACCCGTACGCCGATCCGACGCAGCTGCTCGTCGCGGCCGATGCCCTGGTCGTCGCCCTCGACCAGGTTCAGGATCCGCACAACCTCGGCGCCGTCGCGCGCTCGGCCGAGGTCGCCGGGGCCGCCGGGCTCGTGATTCCCGATAGGCGCTCGGCCAGTGTCACGGCAGCCGCCTGCAAGGCGTCGGCGGGTGCGCTCGAGCACCTCGCCGTGGCGCGGGTGGCGAACCTCGCCGACTGGCTCGCCACGGCCAAGGACGCCGGCGCCTGGATCTACGGGGCGCGAGGCCGACGCCGCCGAGACCTACACGCGAACCGACCTCACCGGCAAGGTGGTGCTCGTGCTCGGCAGCGAGGGCAAGGGCCTGCGACCCAGGGTCGCGGACAGCTGTGACGCGCTTGTCTCGATTCCGCGGCGGGGGAGGGTCGGCTCGCTCAACGTCTCAGCGGCGGCTGCGGCGATGCTGTTCGAGGCCGTGCGACAACGGCAAGCGCCTTCGGGTTAGCGCCCTCGCGCCGGCAACGCACAAGCAGCGGACGGAAGCTCTGAGCTGCAACCGATCCTGCAAATTGCTCAAGCAGGTTGACAGAACTATGTAAAGAGCGCATACACTGCGTCGCATAACGGTGAACTAAAGGTCGAGCTTGGCCCGCGGATCACTCAGAGGAGAGGGCGCCTTTACGGGAGGTACGGGCGCCACAGGTTCCAACCATTTCCAACAAATAGATGGAGGACCGGTGGCCCGACCGACCCAATCGACTGCTACGACCATGCCTGCGACCGCGGCTGCTCAGCGATCTCGCGGGACTAACTCTCGACCAGAGCTTGAGGATACGTACCTCGTCGCTTTGGCAAAACGCGGCAGCGCCGACGCCTACGAGCGCCTGATCAAGCGCTACCGCGGCTTCGTCCGTTTGAAGGCGTCGTCGTACTTCCTGCTCGGAGGCGATTCCGAGGATCTGATCCAGGAGGGGCTCGTCGGCCTCTACAAGGCGATCCGTGATTTCCGCACCGACCGTGAGTCGAGCTTTCGCAACTTCGCCGAGCTCTGCATCACGCGTCAGATCATCACCGCGGTCAAGACCGCCAGCCGCAACAAGCATGCGCCGTTGAACCAGTACATCTCCTTCGCGCAATCGCCGGCGGCGGCCGGCGAGGCGGTGACGACGCTCGAGGACATCCTCCCCGGGCCGATCTCCGACCAGCCCGCCGAGCGGGTGATCGCAAGCGAGGAGCTGGCGGCGCTGGTCTCGTGTCTTTCGAGCGTGCTCTCGGAGCTCGAGAGCGGCGTCCTCTCGCTCTATCTCGACGGTCATTCGTACGAGCAGATCGGCGAGCGGCTCGAGTGCGACACGAAGACGGTGGACAACGCGCTTCAGCGCGTCAAGCGCAAGGTCGCCTCCCACGTCGGCGGTCGCGCCGTGCTCGTCTAGGCCGGGTCAATCGGCGCCACTCCTCCGTTCGCCGCGGCGTGAAAGCGCCGCGGCGAACCTATTCTGTAAGCGTCCGTGCCCGGATAGCTCAACTGGTGGAGCACCTGATTTGTAATCAGGAGGCTGTGGGTTCGAGCCCCACTCCGGGCTCTTGGCGGCAACCGACTCAGATTTCACCTGGCGCGACGGCGAGCGCACGATCCACTTCCGCGCGGGGGTCGTCGCCGAGGCGCCCGAGCTCCTGCGCGAGCATGGCTTCGACCATTACGAGCTGCTGACGACCGAGCGCGCGATGGGCGCTGCGCCGCTCGAGCTTGCCGAGTGCGCGGCCTGCTTTCACCACATCCCACCCGGGCCGATCAACGAGGTCGCGGCGCGGGTGCTCGCCGACGTCGAGCACACCAACCTGGTCGCGCTCGGCGGCGGGCGTGTGATCGATACGGCGAAGGCGATCGCCGCCGTGCGCGGTGGACGGGTGGCCGCCCTGCCGACCACTCTCTCCGGAGCCGAGATGACCCGGATCCACCGGCTTCCCGAGGGCGAGGAGGCTCTCGACGGTCTGATCAGACCCGCAGCTCGTGCTCGCCGACCCGCCGCTGATGGCCGGATTGCAGGAGGCCAACCTGCGCGCAAGCGCGCTCAACTCCCTCGCTCATGCCGCCGACTCGCTCTATACGCCGCTCGCGCAACCCGGTCTCGGAGATGGCGGCGCTGCGAGGGGCGAAGCTGATCGCCACGGCTCTCGACCAAAAGCGCTCCGAGCGCGATCCGGCGACGCTTGCGCTGGGGTCGATCCTCAGCGGCTACGCGATCGACTCGGCGGGATTCGCGCTGCACCACGTCGTCTGTCAGTCGCTGGTCCGGGTGCTCGGCCTGCCCCACGCCGAGACCAACGCCGCCATGCTCCCGCACGTGATCGAGGCGCTGATCCCGCGCGCGGGCAAGCAGATGACGGCGTTTGCTCGTGCCCTCGGCGTCAAGCAGGCCGAGCTCGTCGACCGCGTCACCGAGCTCGGCGGCGGCCCGCGGCGGCTTTCCAAGCTCGGCGCCGAGCGCGAACGCCTCGGCGAGGTGGTGAGGGTGATCCTCGACCGTCCCGAGCTGCGGATGACTCCCGACGTGCCCGGTGAGGCGCAGATTCGCGAGCTCATCAGCCGCGCCTGGTAGCGGTGCGCCCACTCCCGGTGCATGCGGCCAGTAACGCCTGGCTCGCGCCCGTGTAGCAACCCGCATGGACCAGGGAACCGAGAGCACTCGGCACTCGGCGCCGGCGCGCAGCGACGAGGTCATCAGCCAGGAGCGCTTCGACGCCTATCACCGCTTCGCGCGCGAGAAGGGCACGAGTCGTGTCCTCTACTACGTGATCCGCTGCATCTTCACGCCGGTCTTCCTGATCTGGTTTCGCCTCCAGCGAACGGGTCGTGAGCATGCTCGCCTCAAGGGCGGCATGGTCGTCGCTTCCAATCACCGCAGCTTCCTCGACCCGTTTGCGATCGGCGCTCTGCTGCCGTGGCGCCGGCGGATGCAGTTCGTCGCCAAGGTCGAGCTGTTCGAAAACCGCTGGCAGGGCTGGTTCTTGTCGCGTCTCGGCGCCTTCCCGATTCGCCGCGGCCAGTCCGACGAGGTCGCGATGCACACGGCGCGGCTGATCGTCGAACGCGGCGGCACCGTCGTCATCTTCCCCGAGGGCACGCGCCATCGCACCGGATCGCTCGGGCGACCGCGTCGTGGCGTCGGCAGGCTCGCGCTGGAGACCGGAGCCGCGGTCGTTCCCGTCGCCGTGGTGGGCTCGGAGGAGGTTCGCCGAGGGTGGCGCATACGACCACGAAAGGTGAAGCTGCGCGCGGGGCAGCCACTCACCTTCCCGCGTACCGATAAGCCGTCGTCGGCGCTCGCGGCCACCGTCACGGACCGCATCTGGCCGAACATCGAGCTGCAATGGGAATGGCTCGGCGGCCTGCCGCCGCTGCGCAAGGCGGCGGTGATCGGTGCCGGCAGCTGGGGCACGGCGGTCGCGGTACTGCTCGCCAGGGGAGGGCTCGAGGTCGAGCTCGGTACGCGTACGTCCGAGAAAGCAGACGAGATTCTCAAGAAGGGCGAGAACGAGGACTACCTGCCCGGAGTCAAGCTGCCGCCGGAGATGGTCGGTCAAGCGCTCGAACGAGATCGAGCTCGCCGGGTGCGATCTGATCTGCCTCGCGGTGCCGTCGGCGGCATTGCCCAACGTCGTCGGCTCGCTGTCGGATCGAATCGGCACACGCGCCTCCGTGCTGCTGCTCTCGAAGGGCTTCGTGCAGCCGATGGGCGCCCTGCCCAAGGAATACGTCTCCGAGCGTATCCGCGCCCGCGCCATCGCTTCGCTCGGTGGCCCCGCGCATGCACGTGAGGCGGCCGCCGGCATGGCTGCGCTCGTGCTCGGCAGCGCCGACGCCGACCTGCGGACGATGCTCGGGGAGGTCTTCGACCGTGCCGGCCTCGTCTGCGAGCGCACCGACGACGTCGTCGGGGTCGAGGTCGCCGGTGCCTCCAAGAACGCCGCCGCGCTCGCCGCCGCCGCCGCGCTGCGTTTCGGGCTCAACGCCGCCGGCATCGCCGCCGCCGGTGTCTGGCGCGAGTGCGTCGACTTCGCGCTCGCCAAGGGTGCGCGGCTCGAGACGTTCTCCGGGCTCGCCGGCGTCGGCGACCTGATGGCGACCGTGCTCGCGCCCAAGAGCCGCAACCGCCAAGCGGGAGAGTTGCTCGGTGCCGGTGTTCCGGCGGAGAAGATCCGGGCTCGCCTCGGCCAGGCCTCGGAGGGACTCGACTCGGTTCCGTTGATCGCACAAACCGTTACCGCGGCCGGGATCGACGCGCCCAGCCTCGAAGGCCTGGCGGCGCTGATCGAGGGCGAGATCGACGCAAGCGAATGGGTCGCAGGCTTGCGGCGCGCCGAGCGGGCGCGAAAGGCTGCATGAGGCGGTTACGCTTGCCGCGTGAGCGACGAGATCGAGGCGGACGAGGCGGCGACGCCGACGTTGCCGCCGCCACCCGCATCGAAGGCCGAGCTCGATCGGGACTTCTCGGAGCTGTACCGCGCCCACCTTCGCGACGTCTACTCCTATGCGTACTACCGGGTGGGCAATCACCACGACGCCGAGGATCTGACCGAGCAGGCGTTTCTTCAGGCCTACCGCCACTTCGAGCGGGCGCAGCGCGAGTCCAGCGGACGACCGTTGCGACCGTGGCTGATCCGGATCGCCCACAACCTCGCCTCGAACTACTACCGCGATCGCGCCCGCAAGCCGGAGGCGAACATCGACGCGATCGAGCCACCTGCCCACCCCCACGAGACCGAGCGCGTGGTCGAGGGTCGCGAGGAGCTTCGCGCGGTGATGGAGCGGCTGAAGGAGCTTCCCGAGGACAGGCGCGACGCGCTGATCATGCGTTTCGCCCTGGGAATGTCCAATCGCGAGATCGCTCGCGCCCTCGGTCGTTCCGACGGCGCAACCAAGGTCCTCATCCACAGGGCGATCAAGCAGCTGGAGGAGCTGATGGCCGATGACTGAGCACGCCGGCGACCTCAACCTCGAGCGCCTGCTGGCCGATGCATTGCGTCCGATCGATCCGCCGGAGGATCTTGCGACGCGGATGGAGACGACGCTGTCGTCGATCGCCGAACAGGCTGCCGCCGAGCTTTCGAGCTGGGCCGACGATCTCAGCGAGGGCGAGCTCGAGGCGCTCAAGGACCCGCGCAACTGGGTGCGGCCGGTCGCCGCGGTCGCGGTTGGCGGCGCTGCCGCCGGCGCGCTGGTGCTGATCGGGGTGCGCCGGCGCCGGCGCCCGGGCGGGCTGCGCGTCGGCGCCGAGCGCCTGCTGCGCGAGCTTCGCTAGTCCGGCGCCGAAGCGCTGGGCGTGGTCGTGGTCGGCCGCCGCTCGCGCGCGACCGCAGCGGCCGGCTTCTGCGTCGCCGCTCCGGCGCCGAGACCGGTGAGGCCGATGAGCAGATGAAGGAAGTTGTCTTCGGTGTTGATCGCGACCAGGTCGAGCAGCGCCCCGAATCCCTCCTCGACCTCGAGAAAGCCCCAGATCGCGATGATCACGTAGACCAGGCCGAAGGCGAGCGCGTACGTTCGCGCCGCATAACCGGCCGCAAGCAGGCCGAGCAGGCCGGTCGCGATATGGAGCAGGTTGTGCCAGCCGTTGACGGCGAAGACCCCGAACATGTTCTCCGAGGTGATCTCGAGTCCGGTGTCGAAGCTCGCGTCATAGAAGAAGCCGATGATCCCTGCCGATCACCAGGGCGACGCCGGCGACGGTGCAGTAGAGCTGGGCTGGGGTGGTGATCACATCGGTTGTGCGGCGTGGGCCGGTCCTGCAAACTACTAACTACTTGCTTCCGTGATCCGTGCCCACAGCCGCGCCGTAAGTACAGGCGTGGGGAAATTGAGCTCGACCTTGACCATCGATGCGCTTCAGCGGCTTGCCGACGAGGATCTGATGACCCTCGTCGAGCGCAAGGATGCCGATGCCTTCGAGATCCTCTACGACCGCCATGGCGGCGCCGCCTACTCGCTCGCGCATCGGATCGTCGGCAATCCCAGCGTCGCCGAGGAGGTGACGCAGGAGGCCTTCATCTCGGTCTGGCGAAGCGGCGCTCGCTTCGACGCGACCCGCGGCAGCGTCCGCTCGTGGACGCTGGGCATCGTGCGCAACCGAGCGATCGATGCCCTGCGCCGCGCCTCGGGTTCGGCGCCCAAGCTCGATCTCGACGACGACGCCGTGCTCGAGGGCCAGCGGGCCGACGAGCTGACCGACTCAGAGGCGATTCGCAGAGAGACCTCGCACAAGATCAGGGGGGCGCTGCAGGAGCTCCCTGCCGAGCAGTCCGAGGTCATCGCGCTCGCCTACTTCGGCGGGTTCACGCATTCGGAGATCGCGGAGATGCTGGCGATGCCGCTGGGGACCGTGAAGGGCAGGATGAGACTGGGGCTGGAGAAGGCCCGGCTGATGCTGGCCGAGAGCATGGGCGTCGAGGGCACCGTCGGAGGTGCTGCCGTGAGCCGCGACTACCACGCTGACCCCGAGCTCTTGCGCGACGATCTCGCCGCCTACTCGCTCGGCGCTCTGGAAGCGACCGAGAAGGCCGAGCTGGAGCGCCATCTCGAAGGCTGTGACGCCTGTCGCGAGCGGCTCGCTGTGGCTGCGGCCGGCCGTCGAGCTACTGCCCGGGTCGGTGGTGCAACGCACTCCTCCTGAGAGCCTGCGTCAGAGCCTGATGGCGACGGTCCGCGCCGAGGCGGCCGAGGCGGCGCGCGGCGCAGCGAGTCGCAGGGCCGAGCGGCCGGAGCCATGGTGGCGAGGCCTGACGAACGTGATGCTGCGTCCGGCAACCGGCATGGTCGTGCTCGTCGTGCTCGTCCTCGGTGTCGCCGGCGGCTACCTGCTGCGCGGCGAGGGAAACCTGGAGGGCAGTGAGTTCATCAAGGGAATTCCGGCTTCCGGCGCCCAGGTCTCCGCCACGCTCGAGCGCCACGGCGATTCGGGCACGCTGCACGTCAACCACATGCCCGAGCTCAGCCGCGACGAGGTCTACCAGGTGTGGGTCCAGCGAGCCGACGTGATGGAGCCGCGAAGCACGTTCGTCCTCGACCGCGACGGCGGCGCCGAAGCAGCCGTGCCGGGCCCCCTCGGTGGCGCCGAGGCAGTGCTGGTCAGCGTCGAACCTCGGCCGGGGAGCACCCGGCCCACCTCGCCCCCGATCCTGGAAGCACCGCTGCGCTAACGCCCGCGGGAGACCGTGTCGCCGGCCTCGTGTAGCCGCTGCCTATAGTCACGCCGATGGCTCAGGCGACCTGTTACAGGCATCCGGACCGCGAGACGAACGTTTCCTGCTCCAACTGCGATCGGCCGATCTGTCCCGACTGCATGACGTCGACCCCGGTCGGGATGCGCTGTCCCGAATGCACCCGCGAGCGAACCGTGGTCAAGAACATCGGCGGCCGGCCGGGCTCCTCCGACGCACCGGCGACATACCTGTTCATCGGCCTCTGCCTGCTCGGCTTCCTCGGTCAGCTGGCGACCGGGGGAGACCTCTTTCGCGGCGGCGGCACGCTCGCCCTGGACGGGCTCTTCTTCGCCCCATTCGTCGACGCCGGCGAGTGGTATCGGACCCTCACCTACGGCTTCCTGCATTCGGGGGTCCTGCACCTGGGGCTCAACCTGCTCGCCCTCTACATCCTCGGGAGCCTGCTGGAACCGGCGATCGGGACGCGCCGCTTCGCCGCGATATTCGTCATCTCCATCCTCGGCGGAGCGCTCGGCGTCGCCCTGCTCGAGCCGGGCTCGCCCACCGTCGGTGCGTCCGGCGGGGTCTTCGGGCTGATGGCCGCGGCCTTCCTCATCGCCCGAGATCGCGGCATGGACGAGCTCGCGTCGCAGATCGGCTTCTTCGTCGTCATCAACCTCGTCTTCACCTTCTCCGTGCCCCGGGTCAGCATCGGCGGCCATATCGGCGGGCTGCTTGCAGGCGCGGCGGTCGCCTTCGCGATCTCCACCGTCGGTCGCCGCCGCGGCGCACAGCCCCAGCCAGGCGTCGAAGCGATCGTCCTGCTCGGGATCCTCGCCGCGGTGGTGGTGGCGACGGTGCTCGCGGTCTCGGGCACCGGGGAGCCGACGGTTTCCTGAGCCGCTCAGGCTCGACGGCGTTCGCAGGGTTCAACGGCGTCAGTGAGGGCGGGTTCGGGCGTGGCTGGGCAGGAACAGGCGCGGTGGCGAGTTGTTCTCGGTATCGGAGGAACTCGACACACACCGCCATCGACTAGCGCTGCGGACGCACCTCCCTCACTGACCCGAACCTTCCCACACCGTTTCGAAGCTCAACCCTTCCGGGCGCGGCAACGCGCTCCGGATGCAGCAGATGCGCAAGCAGCTCGACGCCGTCGACCAATCTCGGCCCTGGGCGCGAGAACGAAGCGGCGGCATCGACGGCGACGATCCGCTGCGCCCCCAGCGATCGCAGCCACTCACCGTGGTCGCGGACCTGCGCCGCCGCCTCGGCTGCATAGAGGCCGCAGGGCATGGCGACGACGATCTCCGGCCGCGCCGCCACCAGTTCGTCGCGTGAGACGACCTTCGACCTCTCGCCGGCAGCGCCGAGCACGTCGGTTCCGCCGGCGAGCTCGATCATCTCGGGCACCCAGTGCCCGCCGATGAAGACCGGGTCGAGCCATTCGAGCGCCGCGACCCGCGGCCGCGCGGCACCCGCGACCGCCGCACCGACCGCGTCGAGGCGGTCGCGAAGCGCGGCGATCCGGTGCTCGCCCCGAGCCGGCTCGCCAGCCGCGGCGGCAATCGTGCGGAGGTCGCCGAGCACCTCCTCCAAGGTCTGCGGATCGAGGGAGACGACCTCGGGCGCGGTCGGCAAGCGGGCGGCGACGGCGCGGACGTCGTCGTAGGAGACGGCGCAAACAGCGCACAGCGCCTGGGTCAGGATCAGGTCGGTGTCGAGGTGCTCGAGCACGTCCTCGTCGAGGCGGTAGAGCGATTCGCCGCGCGCCGTCACCTCACGCACCCTGCGGTCGATCTCGGCGGGCTCCAGGCCGTCATCGATCACGCTCGAGGTCAGCTTCGGCAGCGCTGTGACCTCGGCGCGGGTGATCGCACTCGTGCGTGACGGCGACGACGGAGTCGCCGAGGCCGAGCGCGTACAGCGCCTCGGTCGCCGAGGGCACCAGGCTCGCGATCCTCATCACCCGACGAATATAGGCTTGAGCGATGAGCGATCTACTTTCGGACGAGGACATCGGCAAGCGGCTGGGCGATCTCGACGGCTGGAGCCGCGAGGGCGAGGCGATCGTGAAGAAGTTCGATCGCGACGACTTCGTCGGCTCGGTCGATTTCGTCAAGGCGATCGTCGAGCCGGCCGAGGCGATGGGCCATCACCCCGATCTCGAGATCTCGTGGAGCGAAGTGACGGTGACGATCACCAATCACTCCGCCGGCGGGCTCACCGAGGCGGACTTCGAGCTCGCCGCAAAGATCGACGACCTCGCCTGAATGGAGGCCGTCGTCGCCCGTGAGGAAGTCCGCTTTCGATCCGGTGATGACGAGTGTGCCGCCTGGCTGTTCAGGCCCGATGGCGAGGAGCCAGGTCCGTGCATCGTCTTGGCCCACGGCTTCGGCGGGACGAGAGAGGCGCGGCTGGACGCCTACGCCGAGCGCTTCTGCGCCGCCGGATACGTGGCGCTGGTCTTCGACTACCGCCATTTCGGCGCCTCGTCGGGCGAGCCCCGGCAGCTGATCTCGATCCGCGGCCAGCGCGCCGACTGGCGGGCGGCGGTCGCGTACGCACGCGAGCTCGAAGACGTCGACGCGAACCGCGTGGTCGCCTGGGGCACCTCGTTCTCCGGCGGGTACGTGATCGAGCTGGCGGCCGCCGACAAGCGGCTCGTGGCGACGATCGCCCAGACGCCGTTCACCGACGGGCCCGTCACGCTGCGGGGGTTGGGTGCAGCGAACCTGGCTCGACTCGCCGGCGCCGCGATCCGCGACCAGCTACGCGCGCTGCTCGGACGTGAGCCGTACCCGATTCCGCTCGTCGCACCGCCTGGCACCGTCGCGGCGATGAACACGCCCGACGCGCTGCCGGGCTACACGGCGCTGTATCCACCCGATCAGCCGATGCGAAACGAGTTCCTTCCGCGCAGCGTGGTCGGCCTGCCGTTCTTCTCACCGCTGCGCCAGGCAGCGGCGGTCGAGTGTCCACTGCTCGTTCAGGTCTGCGCCGATGACGCCGTCACGCCGCCGCCGCCGGCCCGAAAGGTGGCCGAGCGGGCGCCGCGAGGGGAGTTGCGCGAGTACCCGGGTGGCCACTTCGAGATCTACCTCGGTGATCATTTCGAACGGTCGATCAGCGACCAGCTCGACTTCCTCGAGCGTGTCCTCTAGGCCGCCGAGATGCGCCTCCTCCACATCCTCGGCACGCGCCCGAACATGGTCAAGATGGCGCCGGTGATCGCGGCCACGCGTGAGCGCTTCGGGGCCGAGAATTGCGTCGTCGTCCACACCGGCCAGCACTACGACGCGGCGATGTCGGACGTCTTCTTCGACGAGCTCGGGATGCCCGAGCCAGATCACCTGCTCGCGGTCGGCTCCGGCGGCCACGGCGAGACCACGGCGAAGGTGCTCGAGCGGCTCGAGCCCGTGCTCAGCGCCGAGCGGCCCGACATGGTCTTGGTCCCGGGCGACGTCAACTCGACCCTGGCCGCCGGCCTCTGCGCCGCCAAGCTCGGAATCGCCGTCGGCCACGTCGAGTCGGGCCTGCGCAGCTTCGATCGCACGATGCCCGAGGAGATCAACCGGATCGTCACCGACCATCTCTCCGAGCTGCTGTTCTTGCACTCGGCCGAGGCTGAGGAGAACCTGCGCGCCGAGGGCCTGCCGGACACGGGGTTTCGCTTCGTCGGCAACACGATGATCGACACGCTCGTCGCGCTCGAGCCTCGCTTTCGCGAGCGGCGCGCCGCGCGCGGGCTCGGATTCGAGCCGGGCTCATATCTGCTGGTCAC
Source organism: uncultured Solirubrobacterales bacterium (assembly GCA_963730145.1). Taxonomy (GTDB): domain Bacteria; phylum Actinomycetota; class Thermoleophilia; order Solirubrobacterales; family 70-9; genus WHSW01. The sequence goes on along the minus strand of CAVSQT010000004.1, from coordinate 551,189 downwards.
GCTGCATCGCCCGGCGCTGGTCGACGGGCCGCTGCTGGCGGATGCGATCGCTGCGCTCGAGGACGTGTCGAAGACGATGCCGGTCGTCTTTCCGGTGCATCCGCGCACCCGCAAGATGCTCGGCGCGCAGCGAGACCAGCTCGCTGCGGCTGGTCGATCCCGTCGGCTACCTGGACTTCCTCTCGCTCGAGGCGGACGCCGCCGCCGTGCTCACGGACTCCGGCGGGATCCAGGAGGAGACGACCTTCCTCGGCGTGCCCTGCTTCACCCTGCGCGACAACACCGAGCGCCCGGTGACGATCCGAGCCGGGACGAACACGCTGCTCGGCCTCGCCCCGCAGCGGATCGCGGCGATCCCCGGGATGCTCGAAACAGCGCCCTCGGCAGCCGCCGAGACGCCGCCGCTTTGGGACGGTCGTGCGGCGCAGCGCGTCGCTGACGCGCTCGAGGCTTGGTGAACGTGACGGCCGCTCGGGCTTACGTGCGGGCTTGCTGGTAGCTTCGCGCTCGTGGCGCTTCCCTCGCTGGTTCCCAAGGACCGCGTCTTCTTCGACCTCTTCAACCAGAGCGGTCAGAACACGCTGCGTGCTGCCCGGCTGCTCAAGCAGATGCTCGAAAACTGGCCCGAGCAGCGCGATCTCGCCCGCGAGATCCTGCTCGCCGAGCAGGAGGGCGACAAGATCACCCACAACATCGTCCACCGCGTCAACACCACCTTCGTCACCCCGATCGACGGCGAGGACATCTACGGCCTCGCGACCCAGCTCGACGACATCGTCGACTACATCGACGAGACGGCCGACTTCATGGGCCTGTACAAGATCGAGGCCCCGATGGAGCAGGCGCTGGAGCTTGCCGACGTCCTCGTCAAGTCGTGCGAGCAGCTCGCCATGGCGCTCGAGCATCTGCGCGGCTTCAAGGACCTCGAGCGCTACTGGATCGAGATCCACAGGCTCGAGAACGAGGGCGACCGCCTCTATCGCGACGCGGTCGCCTCGCTTTTTGCCAACGGGATCGATCCGATGGTCGTGATTCGCTGGAAGGACCTGTTCACCGTGCTCGAGAAGGCGATCGACGCGACCGAGACGGCGGCCCACATCCTCGAGGGCATAGTCATCAAGAACGCTTGAGGAGCGCTCTTCGTCACGCGGCTACCCGCTGATGTGAGCGAAGCCGATCTCATCCTGGTCATCGTCGTCGCCACGGCGCTGGCGTTCGACTTCACCAACGGGTTTCACGACACCGCCAACGTCGTCGCGACCTCGATCTCGACGCGCGCGATGTCGCCGCGGATCGCCGTCGCCTTCGCCGCGGTCCTGAACTTCGCCGGCGCCTTCATCTCGCTGGAGGTGGCGGCGACGGTGGCCAAGGACGTCGTCGACCCGCTCTCGATCACGACGACGGTGATCTTCGCCGGGCTCGTCGGGGCGATCGCCTGGAACCTGCTCACCTGGTACTTCGGCTTACCGTCGAGCTCCTCGCACGCGCTGATCGGCGGCGTCGTCGGCGCCACCGTCGTCGCCGCGGGCACCGATGCCGTCTTCGGTGACGGGATTCTCGGCAAGGTCTTGATCCCGGCGCTGATCGCGCCCGTGCTCGCCTTCGTCGTCGGCGGGATCGGGATCGTGCTCTGTTACCGGATCGTCGGCCGTCAGCGGCCTGGGCCCGGTGACGCGAGGGTTTCGGTTCGGACAGATCATCTCCGGCGGTCTTCTCGCGCTCGCCCACGGCACCAACGACGCCCAGAAGACGATGGGCGTGATCACGCTCGCGCTGGTCGCCAACGGCAACCTCTCCTCCGAGGGCTTCGAGGTGCCGACGTGGGTCGTGATCTCGGCGGCGACGGCGATCGCGCTCGGGACCTATATGGGCGGCTGGCGGATCATCAAGACGATGGGAACGAAGATCATCAAGATGGACGCGGCTCAGGGGTTCTCGGCCCAGGGAGCCGGCGCTGCGGTGATCCTCTCCTCGTCGCATTTCGGGTTCCCGCTTTCGACGACACAGGTGATCGCCGGCGGCGTCATGGGCGCCGGCGCCGGCAAGCGCCTCTCGGCGGTGCGCTGGGGCGTCGCCGGCAACATCGTCTCCGCCTGGCTGCTGACGCTTCCGGCGGCCGCGTTCATCGGCGGCGTCGTCTACCTGGTCACCGACCTCTTTCCGGGCGCGAGCGGTCCGGTTATCGTCGCGTCGGCCGGGCTCGCGCTCGCCGCGGTCGCCTTCGCCCGGCGGATCCGCCACGGCACGCCGGTGCCGGTGGAGTAGCGAAACGATGCTCGCCACGCTCGTCGACACCAAGGCGCTCTGGGAGACCGTCGTCGCCGCGTTCGTGGCCGGGGTGGGGACGACGGTGGTCTTCTCGTTCGCGATCCTCGGGATCGCCCGTCTCGCCGAGGCCAACCGCCAAGGGCGCTCGGTCGAGGCCGTGCTGTTCGGTGCCCTGGCGACCCTCGGCATGCTCGCGACGGCAGCGGCGATCGTCTTCGGCGTTATCGTGATGACGACGAAATGAGAGCGAGCTGAAGACCGCACGCAACATCGCGATCATCCTCGTGCTCGCCGCGATCCTGGCCCTGGTCCCGGGCGGCGGCAACGTCGCCGAGGCGATCTACGCGGCGATCTCGGTCACCTTCCTGGCCCTGATCGGGTTCGCCGCCTACCAGCTCTTCCGCCAGAACCGCTTCGCCTACCTCGCGCTCGAGGAGCGCATGCGGGCGGTGCTCGTCGCCTCGCTCGGCGCGCTCGTGCTGATGATCGCCGGGGCCGACGAGCTGACGCGAACCGGCGCCGGCCTGCTCGTCTGGCTGGCGATCATCGGGCTCTCGGTCTTCGGCATCGTCAGGGTCGTGGCCGAGGCTCGGGCGAGCTACTGACCGCCTGATCGCTGACGCGGCGTGCGATCAGCGGCGCAGCGTGACTGAATAGACACGCTGCGCGCGCCACCCGTGCGCCGGCTCGCGCCTACGGTCGCTGCGTGGTCTCCGCCCCGACTCCGAGCAGCGCAGCAGGTCAAGCCTCGGTCGAGTTGCTCGCGGTGACGCCGTTTCTCGTCGCGCTCGTGCTCGCCGTCGCGCAGCTGTCCGTCGCGGGCTACGCGCTCTGGAGCGCGGCCGACGCGGCGCGCGCCGGGGCGAGGGCGTCGCTGGTCGGCGGCAACCCGGCTCTGGCCGCGCACAGCGCGCTTCCGTTCTGGCTCGACGACGAGGCGGAGGTCGACATCTCGGGACCGGTCGAGGTCGAGCTCGAGGCTCCCGCGGTGCTGCCGTTTCTGCCCGACGTTCCGATCAGCGCCGCCGCCGAGCTCGGCCCGGTCCCCGCCGGCGTCGATGGATGAGCGGGGTCAGGCCACCGTCGAGCTGCTGGCCTGGCTGCCGGCAATCGTCCTCGCCGGGCTTCTCTGCCTGCAGCTGATGGCGGCGGGTTACTCGCTCACCCTTGCCGACGGCGCGGCGGAGGCGGGTGCGATCGCCCTCGCGTCGGGTGGGCGGACCGAGGCCGCCGTCGAGGCAGCGCTGCCCGGCTGGGCCGGCGACCGCGTCGAGCTCGAGATCGCCGGCGGGCGCGTGACCGTGCGCCTGCGCCCGCCCGCGCTGCTCGCACCGCTGTCGCGGGCGCTTGGAGGTCAGCTCATCGGCGTGGATCCGCCGGCCAGCGGCGAGCCGATGACGGCGCTGATCTTGTCGACCGCGCTGGGCGATGCGCGGCGCAGGGATCGCCTGCGCCGCCTCGGTGGCGGCCGCGATCGCAGGCCAGGCTGAAGTGGCGGATCCCCGCCGCGGCGCGGTGCTGCTGATAGAGCTCGGCGGCGATGGCGGGCGTGGTCCGACGATGCTCGCCTCCGAGGGAGCCCGCGAGCTCGAGCGAGAGCTCCGCGACGCGGGTTTCGAGGCGGCTGCGCGCGGCCGCCTGACCTGGCTGCGCATCGCACCCGACGATGGCTGGAGCGAGCGCCTGCGCCTGGCGCTCGACGGCGCGCAGGCGCCGGCGGCCGTCGTCCATCTGCCAACCGCGCGGCTGCGCGACCTGCTCGACGCCGGTGACCTGCACGCCGATGCCCTGCTCCTGCGGGCCGAGCTTCCCGCGCAACGCTCGGTCGCGGCCCTCGCGGTGGCCGAGGCACGCGAACGCGGCCTGCGGATCGCGGTCGCCGCCCGGCCGCCAGGGCGGGTCGGCTCGCGCCGTGCGCTCGCCGGCATCGACCCGGGCGGCGACGCTTCCCGGCGAGCGGCGCGGATCGCTCGCAAGTTGATCGGGCCGCCGCCGTCGCCGCAGGGCCGGCGCACCGCCGGACTCGATGCCGTCGGGCGCGGCTCGCGCCATCCCGGATCCGAAGCGGGTCAGACCGTGCCGATGATCCTCGGCTTCGTCATCGCCTTGATCTTCGCCACGCTGCTGCTCGCGGCGTTCAGCGGCGCGGTGACGGGCAAGGCGCGCATCCAGCGGGCCGCCGATCTGGCCGCGCTCTCGGCGGCGCGGTCGATGCGAGACGACCTCGAGCGCCTGTTCACGCCGGTCCGGCTGCCCGATGGCTCGACAAACCCCGAGCATCTGGGCAAGGCCGAGTATCTCAGCCGTGCGACTGCGGCGGCCGGCGAAGCCGCGGCGCGAAATGGGGTCGGCGAGGGCCGCCTCGAGCTCGACTTCCCCGACGCCTTCTCGTTCGCGCCGCTTCGGGTCAGGGCGGCGATCAAGGCGGACTGGGACGTCCCGATCCTGCCCGAGCTGCCGGTGAAGGCCGAGGCCGAGGCCGAGGCGGTGCCGCCGAGCGAGCCGCCGGCCGCAGCCGGCTCGAGCCCGGCGGTCGCGAGCGGCGGCGGCTACTCGGGGCCGCTCGAGTTCCGCCAGGGCGAGGGCATGAGGCCCGATGTCGCGTCGGCCTTCGACCGCATGGCCGCGGCGGCCCGCGACGACGGCATCGCCCTGCTGATCAACGACGGCTTTCGCTCCGACGCCGAGCAGGCCGTGCTCTGGGAAGCGAACCCCGACCCGCGGTGGGTCGCGCCGCCGGGAACGTCGCTTCACCGCTGCGCCACCGAGCTCGACCTCGGCCCGCCCGCCGCGACGGCCTGGCTCGCCGCCAACGCGCCCCGATTCGGCTTCACCAAGCGCTACTCCTGGGAGGCCTGGCACTTCGGATACGACGCCGGCCCGGCTCCGTGCTCCGCCGAAGGCGAGCGACTCGCGAGCGATCGGAGCGCGGACGGCAGCGAGCCCACCAGCCTGCCCGCCTATGTGCCGGCGCGGTTTCGCGACGCGATCTCGTCCGCAGTCGACGCGATGGAACGTGAGCTCGGCCCTGCTCGCGGCCCAGCTGATGGCGGAGTCGAACTTCAACCCCTTCGCCGTTTCTCCCGCGGGCGCCAGCGGCATCGCCCAGTTCATGCCGGCGACGGCCGCGGCCTACGGCCTCTCCGACCCCTTCGACGCCGAGGCCGCGATCGACGCCCAGGCGCATCTGATGTCCGACCTGCTCGGCGACTTCGGCGACGTCTCGCTGGCGCTCGCCGCCTACAACGCCGGGCCGGCGCCGGTCGAGGCCTGCTCGTGCGTTCCCTCCTACCCCGAGACCCAGGCCTACGTCGCCCGCATCCTCGCGCTCATGGACGGCGCCGGGGCGATCTCGGCGGCGCCGGCGCTCGAGGTGCGGTTGGTTGAGTGACGCCTCGGCGTACGCGTGGCGCGGTTCGATGCTGGGTGAGGAGGGGGAGCTGTGAATGCCGGGCGAGCTCGGGGCCACGTTCGACGGATCTGGGGGCAGATACGCCCCAGATGCATCGACGGCTGGCCGCGGCGTCGCCTGATGAATCAAGGGGTCTATCGGCCCCGAAACTCATCACTCGACGGGCGGTCGCCGGCTTGCTCCGGCCATCCGCCCTCGCGCCATGTGGCTAGCGCGCCTCGAGCCTCTACGCTGCTCGCATGGAGCCCCTCACCGTTGCCTCGATCGACGAGCTTCGCGAGCTGATCGGCAAGCCGATCGGGCCGTCGGACTGGGTCGAGGTGAGCCAGGCCGACATCGACAAGTTCGCCGAGGTCTCGCGCGACGACCAGTGGATCCACGTCGACGTCGAGCGCGCCCAGCGCGAGAGCCCGTTCGGGACGACGGTCGCGCATGGCAACCTCACCCTGTCGCTGATCGACGGCCTCCGCGGCAAGCTGATCCGCCAGCAGGGCGTGACGATGGGGATCAACTACGGCTGGAACAAGGTCCGCTTCCCGGCGCCGGTGCCGGCGGGCTCGAATGTCCGAGCCACCGCCGAGGTGCAGTCGGTCGAGGAGCTGGGCGATGGCTGGCACCACGTCGTCACCAAGTTCACGCTCGAGCGCGAGGGCGGCGACAAGCCCGTCTGCGTCGCCGAGTCGGTCGGCCGCGCCCTCGCCGCCTAGCGATCACTCGACCGTCAGCGTGCCTTCCATGCCGGCGTCGCGGTGGTTGGACACCGAGCAGTAGAAGACGTAGTCGCCGGCGTCGAAGGTGCCGGTCGCGGTGGCCGAGTCCTCGCTGATCACCTCGGTGCGCGCGAGTCTCAGTGCCGTCTGCGTCCTCGACGACGACGTCGTGGCCGAGCGGGGCCGGGTTGTCGAACTCGATCGTGACGTCGCCGGCCGGAGCCGTGACTTCGGTCTGCTCGTAGGCGAGGGCGCCGTCGGCATCGGCTGCGATCGAAACCGCGACCGGGGCGGGACCCTCGTCCTCCAGCGCCGTCGTCGCCGCGGTCGAGCTGTCTTCCTCGTCATCGCCGCCGCAGGCGACGAGGCCAAGCGAGGCCAGGGCCAGCAGCGACAGCAGCAGTGCGAACTTCTTCAAGTCGAGACCTTTCGGTGGGAGTTGGGCCGAGTCTAGGCAGCGCCGCTCACTTACCCTCGAAGTGGGCCTCGCGCCCCTCGAAGAACGCGGCGACGCCTTCGTGCAGGTCCTCGGTCGCCATCGAGTCGGCGATGCCGTGGCGCTCGATCTGAAGGTGGTCGGCCAGCGTGTTGTCGAGGCTCTGGGCGACCAGCAGCTTCGCCATGCGAACGTAGTGGGGCGCCTTGGCCGCCAGCTTCTCCGCCTTCGCGCGCGCCGCTTCGGCGAGCGCCTCGGGCGCAACGACCTTGGAGACGATCCCGAGCTCGAGCGCCTGCTCGGCGCTGATCAGCGGATCGTTGAGCAGCAGCTCGAGCGCCTTGGCCGGACCGACGGTTCGCGGCAGGAAGTAGGTCATGCCGCCGTCGGGCGAGGCGCCGATCCGCCCGTAGGCGCAGACGAAGGCAGCGTCGCTGGAGGCGATGCGGACATCGCACATCAGCGCCAGCGAGAAGCCGGCGCCGGCGGCGACCCCGTTGATCGCGCCGATCACCGGATACGGGATGCGGCGGAAGTCGACGATCGCCTGGTGCAGCACGTCAGCGCCGCGGCGCACGTTGGACGGCAGGTCGACCTGCGGATCGTCGAGGCCGGTCTTGAACCAGTTGACGTCACCACCGGCGGAGAAGCCGCGCCCGTTGCCGGTCACGATCAGGGCCCGCAGCGGCGCTTGGTCGGCGAGCCAGCCGGCGGCGAGCACGAGCTCGCCGATCATCTCGGGGCTCATCGCGTTGAGCGCGTCGGGGCGGTCGAGCGTCATCGTTGCGATCTCGCCGTCGACTTCGATCGAGATCGTCGCGAGCTCGGGCGGGGCGGTTGCGGTTTCGGGGCTCATTGCGAGAAATTCTCCTCTGGTGACTGGCTCGTGGAAGCGGCGGGCGCGAACCCTAACCTCTGTCCGATGGCAGCCGACCGTGACGCGAACCCCGACGCCCCGGAGGCGACGCCGAGGAGGCGGCGAGCGTTGGCGTCTCCAGCCTCACCGAGCAACGGCGCAACCTCCCGGATCAGCCGGGCGTCTACCTGTTCAAGGACGCCCGCGGCAAGGTGATCTACGTCGGCAAGGCGCTCTCGATCCGCAAGCGAGTCGGCGGCCATTTCTCCGGCAAGTCCTCGCGCGGCGGTGGCGAGATGACCGCCCAGGTCGCGTCGATCGACTTCATCGTCACCGAGACCGAGGCCGAGGCGCTGCTGGCAGAGCAGTCGTTCATCAAGCGCCACCGGCCGAAGTTCAACATCCGCCTGCGCGACGACAAGTCCTATCCCTACATCGCGATCAGCCTCGACGAGGAGTTCCCGCGCGTCTACTTCACGCGCGAGCGCCACCGATCGCAACGGATCTATTTCGGCCCCTACTCATCGGCAAAGCGAGTCCGCGAGACGCTTGACCTGCTCGGGCAGGCTGTTTCAGTACCGCACCTGCGACGGGCCCGAGCCCGGGCGGCGTTCCGGCGTTCCCTGCCTCGACTACTACATCAAGCGCTGCGCGGCTCCCTGCGTCGGCTACGTCGATCGCGAGGAGTATCGCCGCGGCATCGACGCGATCATCGATTTCCTCTCGGGTCGCTACCGCGACGTCGAGCGCGACCTCGAGCGCAAGATGGCGACGGCGGCCGAAACCGAGCAGTTCGAGCGCGCCGCCGTCTTTCGCGACCGGCTCGAGTCGGTGCGCTCGCTGATGCAGCGTCGCAGCGTCGCCGGGGACACGATGGAGAGCGCCGATCTGATCGCCGTCGCGGTCGAGGGTGCGGAAGCCAACGCCCAGGTCTTTCAGGTCCGCGACGGCATCCTCGCCGAGCGCCACGGCTTCTATCTCGCCAACGAGGGCGAGCGTGACGAGGCGGAGGTGACCGAGGAGTTCGTCGCCCAGTACTACTCGGCGGCTCCGCTGGTGCCGCGGCTGGTCGTCTTGGGCCCCGAGCTCGGCGAGCGTGCCCCGGTGCTCGCCGAGGCGCTCTCGGTTCGGCGAGAGGGGCCGGTGGAGGTTCGCATCGCCGAGCGCGGATCCAAGCGCCGGCTGCGCGAGCTCGCCGCCCGCAACGCCTCGCTGGCGCTGGCTCAGGATCGGCTGCGCCAGGAGCGCCGGCGAGCGCAGCGAACCGACGCGCTCTCGGCGCTTCAGGATGCGCTCAGGCTGGAGACGCTGCCGATGCGCATCGAAGGCTTCGACATCTCCAACATCGGCGGCGAGCACACGGTCGCCTCGATGGTCGTCTTCCAGGGCGGCGCCCCGCGAAAGTCGGACTATCGGCGGTTCAAGGTCAGGGGCGACCGCGCCGGCGGCCCGGATGACTTCGCCTCGATGGAGGAGGTGCTCGGGCGGCGCGTCGCCCAGCTGCTCGAGCAGTCCGATCGCTCGCCGCACGACGGCGGCCGCGACGAGAGCTTCGCCTCGGTCCCGGACCTGATCGTGATCGACGGCGGCAAGGGCCAGCTCTCGGCCGGGATGCGGGCGCTGGCGCCGCTGGTCGAGCGCGGCACCGCGGTCATCGGCCTCGCCAAGCGCCTCGAGGAGGTCTACGTGCCCGGGCGCGCCGACGCGCTGGAGATAGCCGAGGACTCGGAGGCGCTGCGGCTGCTGCAGCGGGTGCGCGACGAGGCCCATCGCTTCGCCTTGGATCACCATCGCCAGCGGCGCGGCAAGTCGATGACGGCTTCGCTGCTCGATGAACTGCGCGGCGTCGGGCCGAAGCGAAAGCGGGCGCTGCTCGAGCACTTCGGCTCGCCCGACAAGCTCGTCATCGCCACGCGGGAGGAGATCGAGGCGGTTCCGGGCATCCCGGGCAAGCTCGCCCGCGACATCCACCGCCAGCTCAACAAGGCGGGGTAGCAGCGGCGATGGGGGCGAGGCAATCCGGGAGCGGACAGCCTGTTCGGCAGGCAGGTCGAGCTGTTCGTGATCTCGGGCTACTCGGGAGCCGGCAAGTCCGAGGCGATCGCGGCATTCGAGGACTCGGGCTTCTTCTGCGTCGACAACCTCCCTCCGCGCCTGATCGCAGCGCTCGGCGAGCTCTTCCTGCTCGAGGGATCGAGCGTGCGCCGGGCGGCCGTGGTCACCGATGTTCGCGGTGGCGACTACTTCGCCGACCTGCTCGCGGTGCTCGACGAGCTCGCCGAGGAGGGAATCGATCCCAAGGTGCTGTTCCTCGAAGCCAGCGAAGACACGCTCGTCAACCGCTTCAAGGAGACGCGGCGCCGGCATCCGCTGGCCCCCGACGGCCGCATCGTCGACGGCATTCGCGCCGAGCGCGAGGTGCTGGGCCCGCTGCGCGAGCGCGCCGACCTCGTCATGGACACGAGCGACCTGACCGGGGCGATGCTGCGGCGCAGGATCGCAACCGACGTGCTGGGCCCGGCGACGACCTCGAAGCTGGCCCTGACGATCCTCACCTTCGGCTTCAAGAACGGCCCGCCGCGCGACGCCGATCTCGTCTTCGACGTGCGCTTTCTTCCCAACCCTCATTACCGCGAGGACCTGCGCCCGCTCACGGGCCTCGACCCCGCCGTCGTCGACCACGTCGAGGCCGGGACGCTCGCCGGCGAGTACTACCAGCGCCTGCTCGCGCTCCTCGACTTCCTCCTGCCTGCCTACGTCGCCGAGGGCAAGCAGCATCTGACGATCGCGATCGGCTGCACCGGGGGTCGCCACCGCTCGGTCACGGTCGCGGAGCGGATCGCGCGCCACGTCCAGGCGCACGACGAGATCTCACCCCGCGTCGTGCACCGCGACGTACGTATTGATTAGCGCCTTGACGGCGCGGGCCGAGCTCAGCACCGACTCGTAGGCCTCGTGCATCTGGGCGGCCTGATGATCGAGGGTGAAGTTCGCGATCACGCGCTCGCGCGCTGCGGCGCCCATCGCCGCCCGCGCGCGCAGTGGCAGCTCGGCGAGCTCGGAGATCGCATCGGCGAGGCCGCGAGGGTCGTCGCCGTCGATCAGGATCCCGCAGCCTTCGGCGAGCTGCTCGACGATTCCGTCGGCGCGGGTGCCGATCACCGGTAGGCCGCTGGCCATCGCCTCGAGCATCGACAGCGGGAACGGGTCCGAGCGCGAGGGCAGCACGAACGCGTCCCATTCGCGCATGCGCTCGAAGACGTCGGCCGAGGCGTCGTGGCGGATGCCGGATGCCGACGCGCGTGCGAGCACGGCGTCGGCCCACTCGCGGTCGACCGGGTCGGAGGGCGGCCCGACCATCTCGAAGCGGAAGTCCGGGCCACTGCCGTTGCGGCTGCTGAGCAGCTGGGCTGCCTCGACGAAGAGATCGCTGCCCTTGCGCTTGGAGACGACGGCGACGGTGCCGACGGTGAACGGGCGCGGTCGCTGACGCAGGTTCACCGCCTCGGCCGGGACAGGCGATGCCTCGTGGACGATCCGTGGCCAGCGCTGCTTGTAGGCCAACCTCTGCGCGCAGGGAGTGGAGACGGCGACGACCTCGTCGAGGTGCTTCCAGGCAACGCGGCGCAGCATGCGCCCGCGGGGATCGAGCGGCAGCATCTCGTGCGAATGCAGCAGCGCCGGCACCCCGGACCGGCGCGCAACCAGAGCCTCGGCCAAGGTCAGGATCGAGTTGGCGTGAACGAGCGTCGGGCGGCGGTTCTCGAGAAAGTCCCGGTAGGCGCGCAGGTAGGCCGGTGTGCTGCCGATCCGGCGCAGCGGTCCCGGCGCCAGGCGCCAGGCGCGCAGGCTGTACTCGATGCTGCGCGGCGCCCCATCCACGTCCCACCCTCGTTCGGCCAGCTCGTCGTAGAGCTCACTCGGCTTCGGCACCCAGAAGCTGAACTCCCAGCCGAATCGCTCGAGCAGGGGGATCAGGCGCACGATCGAGCGAGTGGCGCCGCCGAGGACGACCTCGTGAAAGGCAATGACGACGCGCGGGCTCGCAGGCAGGCTCACTCAGACACCAGGCTGCCCACGCTAACGCCATGCCCGGATTGCGTCAAAGGGCCATCCATACAATCGCCCGATGCCCGCGCCCGTGATCTCGATCTCCGGCCTGCACAAGTCATACGGCGACTTCGAGGCCGTGCGGGGCATCGACCTCGAGATCGACCACGGCGAGGTCTTCGCCTTCCTCGGGCCCAACGGAGCCGGCAAGACGACGACCGCCGAGATCCTCGAGGGCTACCGCGAGGCGACGGCCGGCGAGGTCAGCGTCCTCGGAGTCGACCCGGCGAAGCCGACCCGCGCCTGGCGTGAGCGGATCGGGATCGTGCTTCAGCAGTGCCGAATGGCCCCCGAGCTGACGGTGAGCGAGACGCTCGAGCTCTTCGCCGGCTACTACCAGGCACCGCGCGCGGTCTCGGAGACGATCTCGCACGTCGGCCTCGATCACAAGGCCGGCGTTCGCGCCGGCAAGCTCTCCGGTGGCCAGCTGCGGCGGCTCGATGTCGGCGTCGCCCTGATCGGCGATCCCGATGTCCTCTTCCTCGACGAGCCGACCACGGGCTTCGACCCTTCCGCCCGCCGCCAGGCGTGGGACGTGATCGAGAACCTCAAGCATCTCGGCAAGACCGTCTTTCTCACCACCCATTACATGGACGAGGCACAGCGACTCGCCGACCGTGTCGCGATCATCTCCGCCGGGCGGATAGTCGCCCAGGGCCGACCGGACGAGCTCGGCGACCGCGAGCGCCGGCCGGCGCAGATCCGTTTTCGCCTTGCCGGCGGCGTCGATCCGGCAGAGCTGCCGCCGGGGATCGAGCCCGCGGTCGGCGCCGACGGCGAGCTCGAGCTGACGACGGCGACGCCGGTCGAGGTGCTGAACCGGCTCACCGGCTGGGCGCTGGAGCGCTCGGTCGAGCTCGACGCGCTCGAGGTCCACCGCCCGAGCCTCGAGGACATCTACCTCGAGCTGACCAGCGAGGCGCCGGAGGACGACCGATGAGCTCGCTCGCGCTCGCGGCCCATCAGTTCCGCTACGACCAGAAGACGTTCTGGCGCAATCCCGCTTCGGTCTTCTTCACCGTCGCACTGCCGCTGCTGTTCCTGATCATCTTCTCGACGATCTTCGGCAACGACACGATCGAGGAGCTCGGCGGGATCAAGACGACGACCTACTACGTCCCCGCGATCATCACCCTCGCCGTCGTCTCGGCGACGATGCAGAGCCTTGCGATCTCGCTCACGATCGACCGCGAGTTCGGGATCTTGAAACGCGGGCGCGGCACGCCGCTGCCGAACTGGGTCTTCTTCGCCGGGCGCGTCGGCAACTCGATCGTCGTTTCGGTGCTGTTGCTGGTCGTGGTCACGGTCGTCGGCAGGCTCCTCTACGGCGTCGAGATCCCGCCGCTGGAGCGGTTGCCGGCCGTCTTGATCACGCTCATCGTCGGCGCGGCGGCTTTTTGCTGTCTCGGGGTCGCGCTCTCTGCCGCGATTCCGTCCGAGGATGCGGCGGCGCCGATCTCGAACGTCGCCGTGCTGCCCCTCTACTTCCTCTCGGGCGTGTTCATCCCCGAGTCGGAGATCCCCGAAGGCGTGCTCAAGGTCGCCGACGTTTTCCCGATCCGCCATTTCTTCGAAGCCTTCTTCGGCGCCTTCGACCCGACAACGACCGGCGCCGGGTTCGAGTGGGGCCACCTCGCCGTCGTCGCCGCATGGGGCGTGGTCGGCCTCGTGCTTGCGATCCGCTTCTTTCGCTGGACCCCGCGTCGTTGATGCTCCCGCCTGGCTGAGCAGCAGGTGCCGAGAGTAATCGCCGACTCCCACTACGCGGCCTGGCTCGCCGACAGGGTCGAGCTCGAGCCGCTGGAGGCGTCGTTGACACGGCTTCGATTCGGGCTCGGGGCGCTCGCTCGCCGCGGCGGCTGGCTGGGGGGATTCGTGCGCGGCATGTTCATGGCATACCGCGGGCGAAACGCGGCGGCTCTCGTCGTCTGCGACCACCAACCGGGTGCGGCGACGGTGCTGTTCTGCGAAGCCTGGCTTCGGCGCCGCCGGCGTGTCGTCCTGATCGAGCTGCTGCGGGGCCCGCGGCCGAGACGCGCCTGGGCCCGCGCGCTGTACGGCGCCTGGTCGGCGCTCGTGCGCGGGCCGGCGCTGCGCAGAGCGGTGGCGGTCGCCCACGTGCTCACGCGCGAGGAGATCGGGCGCTACAGCGAGCTCTACGGCCTCGAAGCGTCGCGGATCGCGTTCGTGCCCTGGCCGTGGCGCCAGTTTCGCGAGCCGCAGGCGCTCGAGCCCAGAGCGTCCATGCAGGCCGGCGAAGCGACCGTGTTGTCGTCCGGACGCGCCTACTGCGACTGGGCCACGCTGCTGGCGGCGGCGCGAGGCCGCGAGTGGCAGCTGACGGTGGTCTGCTCGACGAGCGATGCCGCCGAGGTGATCCGGCTGAGCGCCGGCGAGGACGTCGTCGTTCACGCCGAACTGCCGCTCGCGGCGCATGCGAAGCTGCTCGAGCGCGCCGGCGTATACGTGATCTCGATGCGCGAGGACTGGGTCAGCGCGGGGCAGGTCCGCCTCATGCACGCCGTGCAGGCGGGCGTGCCGGTGGTCGCGACCGATGGCCCGCAGCTGCGCGACTACTGCATCGACGGCGAGACGGCCCTCTTGGTCGCCTGCGGCGATCACCGCGCCATGGCGCAAGCGGTCGAGCGCGTGCTCGCCGACCCCGAGCTGGCCGAGGCCTTGCGCCAGGGCGCCTGGCGACATTCGGCGCAGTGGGTGCGCGACGACTACCTCGATGCGATCGGTGACCTCGTCACGCGGGCGGTAAACGGTCCGTCCAAGTAAGTTTTCGTCGGTGATTCACCACGTTTCCCTGGACGTCAGCGATCTCGAGCGCAGCGGGCGCTTCTACGACTCGGTGCTCGGATCGCTCGGCTGGAGACGTCAAACCGACGACTCCCTGGCGATCTCGTGGGGGATCGTTCGACCGATCTTCTTCGCCGCCAAGCGCAACGGCGTCAAGGCCTCGGCCGGCCACGTCTGCTTCTCGGCCAGCGGGATCTCAGCGGTCAAGGCGTCCTGGGAGGGGGGCATGGCCGCCGGCGGGACCGACGACGGAGCGCCTGGGCCACGCCCTGAGTACGGTGGCAGCTACTACTCGGCGTATCTGCTCGATCCCGACGGTCACCGGATCGAGATCGCCGTAGCAAGCTGACCCGGACAACTTCTCAGACGGAGGAATCGATGGCGAGCGTGAAGGTGGGAATCAACGGTTTCGGGCGCATCGGGCGCAACCTCTTTCGCGCCGCGTATGAGTCGGAGACCGAGCTCGAGTTCGTTGCCGTCAACGATCTCACCGATGCCGCGACCCTCGCTCACCTGCTCAAGTACGACTCGATCCTCGGTCGCTTCCCCGGCGAGGTCGCAGCAGCCGACGGCGCCGTGGTCGTCGACGGCACCGAGATCAAGGTGCTTTCCGAGCGCGATCCCGCAGATCTGCCCTGGGGCGAGCTCGGCGCCGACGTCGTGATCGAGTCGACCGGGTTCTTCACCAAGCGCGACGACGCCGCCAAGCACCTCGCCGCCGGGGCGAAGAAGGTGATCATCTCGGCGCCGGCGACCGACCCCGACGTCACCGTTGCGCTCGGCGTCAACTTCGAGTCCGATTACGACGCCGACAGCCACCACATCATCTCCAACGCCTCCTGCACGACCAACTGCCTGGCGCCGGTGGCGAAGGTGCTGAACGACTCGGTCGGCATCGAGCGCGGCCTGATGACCACGATCCACGCCTACACGGCCGACCAGCGCCTCCAGGACATGCCCCACTCGGACCTGCGCCGCGCGCGGGCGGCGGCGCTCAACCTGATCCCCGCCTCGACCGGCGCGGCGAAGGCCGTCGGCCTCGTCCTGCCCGAGCTCAACGGCAAGCTCAGCGGCATGGCGGTCCGCGCCCCGGTCGCGACCGGCTCGGTCGTCGACCTCACCTTCCAGTCGTCGCGCGACACCTCGGTCGAGGAGATCAACCAGGCCGTTGCCGACGCGGCGGCTGGGCCGATGGCCGGGATCCTCGCCTACACCGAGGACCCGATCGTCTCCACCGACATCGTCAAGGACCCGCACTCGTCGATCTTCGACTCCGGCCAGACGATCGTGATCGAGGGGAGCTTCGCCAAGGTCTTCTCCTGGTACGACAACGAGTGGGGCTACTCGAACCGCGTCGTCGAGCTCGCCGCGCAGGTCCTTCCCGGTTAGGGCCGGTCCCGCTTTGAACGAGAGCGAGGCCGGCCAAGCGCGCGACCGCGGCGCCTTCGACAAGGCGAGCGTTCGCGACGCCGACGTCGCCGGCCGGCCGCTGCTCGTCCGGGTCGACTTCAACGTTCCCTTGAGCGACGGCGACGATGGCCGCGAGATCGCCGACGACACCCGCATCCGCGCGGCGATGCCGACGATCGAGCTTCTGCGCGACGCGGGCGCGAGGCTGGTGCTCGTTTCTCATCTCGGCAGACCCGGCGGCGGGGTCGACCCCGAGCTCTCGATGGCGCCGGTCACGGCACGGCTGAGCGAGCTGATCGGCGCCGAGGTCGAGCAGGCCCCGGCGGTGATCGGCGCCGAGGTCGAAGCGATGGCCGCCGAGCTCGGCGACGGTGAGGTGCTCGTGCTCGAGAACAGCCGCTTCGAGCCCGGCGAGACCGCAAACGACCCGGAGCTGTCGCGGGCGCTGGCCCGGCTGGCAGACGCCTATGTCAACGACGCCTTCGGCGCCGCCCACCGGGCCCACGCCACCACAGAGGGCGTTGCCCACGAACTGCCCGGCTACGCCGGCCTGCTGTTGGAGCGCGAGATCCGTGAGCTGACAGCGGTTCGAGACGATCCTCAGCGTCCGCTCGTCGGTCGATCCTCGGCGGTGCAAAGGTCTCGGACAAGATCGGCGTCATCGAGCACTTCCTGAAAACCGCCGAGCGCATCCTCATCGGCGGTGCGATGTGCTTCAGCTTCTTTCGCGCGCAGGGCTTCGGCACCGGCGACTCGCTGGTCGAAGAAGGCGGCGTCGAGCTGGCACAGCGTGTGCTGGAGCTCGCCGGCGAATCGGAGTGTGAGCTGTGGCTGCCGAGCGATCTCGTCCTCGGCGACTCGTTCAGCTCCGATGCCAAGCGCCAGGAGTTCGACGGCACCGCCTGTCCCGACGGCTGGATGGGCCTCGACATCGGCCCGATCACGGCGAAGGAGTACGCCGGCGCGATACAGCGAGGCGGGAACGGCCTTCTGGAACGGGCCGATGGGCGCCTTCGAGCTCGAGCCGTTCGCCGACGGGACGCGGATCGTCGCCGAGGCCATGGCCGAGGCCCGGGGCTTCACCGTGGTCGGCGGCGGCGACTCGGCGGCGGCGATGGCGGCTTTCGGCCTGGCCGACAGCGTCGACTGGCTTTCGACCGGCGGCGGTGCTGCGCTGGAGCTGATGGAGGGCAAGAAACTGCCAGGAGTGGAGGCGCTGAAGGATGGCTGAGTCCGATCGCACGCCGCTCGTCGCGGCCAACTGGAAGATGCACAAGACGCTCGGCGAGACGGTGGAGTTCTTCGCCGCGTTCACCGACTCGGTCGCCGATCTCGACGCTGTCGAGATCGTCGTCTGCCCGCCATTCACGGCGCTTGCGGCAGCGGTCGAGGCAACCCGCGAGAGCGCGATCGCGATCGCCGCCCAGAACGTGCACGAGGAGGAGTCGGGCGCCTACACCGGCGAGATCTCGCTGCCGATGCTCAGCGACCTCGGCGTCGAGGGCGCGGTCGTCGGCCACTCCGAGCGCCGCCAGCTCTTCGGCGAAAGCGACGAAGCGCTCGCGCGCAAGGTGCCGGCGATCCTCGCCGCGGGGCTGGTGCCGATCCTCTGCTGTGGCGAGACCGAGGCCGAGCGCGACGGCGACCAGACCGAAGCGGTGCTGCGCGCCCAGCTCGAAGCCGACCTCGCCGGCGTCGACCACGACCGCCTCGGCGAGGTCGTGATCGCCTACGAGCCGATCTGGGCGATCGGCACCGGCAAGACGGCGACCCCGGAGCAGGCACAGCAAGCGTGCGCGTTCGTGCGCGGTCTCGTCGCGGGGATCGATGCCGGCGCCGGGGAGCGAGTTCGGGTTCTCTACGGGGGTTCGGTCAAGGCCGAGAACGCAGCCGAGCTGTTCTCGCAGGCGGATATCGATGGGGGGCTGGTCGGCGGGGCGTCGCTGGAGGCCGGTGAGTTTGCTGAGATCTGTGAGGCAGCGGTTGTGCGGAACGGCGGTCAGTGAGGGGGGTGGGGATGGGAGCGGGTTGGCGACTGCCGGTCGGTTGTCGAGTTTTGGGGGCTATAG
Source organism: uncultured Solirubrobacterales bacterium (assembly GCA_963730145.1). Lineage (GTDB taxonomy): Bacteria > Actinomycetota > Thermoleophilia > Solirubrobacterales > 70-9 > WHSW01. The sequence goes on along the minus strand of CAVSQT010000004.1, from coordinate 533,113 downwards.
GCCCGGAAACTCATCAGTCGCCACATGGCGCCGCACGTTTGACGGATTCGGGCCCATATGCCCCCATATCCGTCGAACGCGCTCGATCTCGCTCATCCCCACCCCCTTACCCAGCAAATGAACCCCCGATGACCCCGATCCCTCCAGGTCCCTCCGAGCTCCCGGTACCGGCCGTCGCCCTGGTCATCCTCGACGGCTGGGGGCTTGCCCCCGACGGTCCCGGCAACGCGGTCTCCCAGGCCGACACCCCCAACTTCGACGAGCTCTGGGGCAGCTACCCGCACACCACCCTCTCGGCGGGCGGTCGCGACGTCGGCCTGCCGGAGGGGCAGATGGGCAACTCCGAGGTCGGTCACCTCAACCTCGGTGCCGGCGCCGTCATCAAGCAGGATCTGACCCGGATCGACGATGCCGTCGCCGACGGCTCTCTGTTCGACAACGAGGTTCTGCTGGCGGCGTGCGAGGCGGCGCGCAACAGCCCGCGGGGGAGGATGCACCTGCTCGGCCTCGTCTCCGACGGCGGCGTGCACTCGGGCTGGTCTCACATCGAGGCGCTGATCGAGCTCGCCGCCGAGCAGGGCGTGCCCGACCTCGTCGTCCACGCCTTCACCGACGGTCGCGACACCCTGCCGACCTCCGCCGCCGGATACCTCGAGGAGCTCGAGCTGTGGCTGCGCCACGCCGGCCGGGTGGCAACCGTCAGCGGCCGCTACTACGCGATGGATCGCGACAAGCGCTGGGAGCGGACGAAGCTCGCATACGACGCCATCGTCCACGGCGAGGGCCTGCGTGCCGACAGCAGCGCGGCGGCCGTCGCCGCGGCCCGCGAACGCGACGAGACCGACGAGTTCATCCGCCCGACGATCGTCGGCGACTACGACGGCGCCGCCGAGGGCGATGTCGCGATCCATTTCAACTTCCGCCCCGATCGCGCACGCCAGCTCGTCCAGGCGCTCGCCGAGCCCGAGTTCGACGAGTTCGACCGCGGTCAGGCGCCGGTGCTCGAGCTGACGACGCTGACGCGATACCGCCAGGACTGGCCCTACCCGGTGGCGTTCGAGCCGCAGGAGCCCGAGACGACGATCGCCGCGGTCATCTCCGAGCCCGGCGAGCGTCAGCTGCACGTCGCCGAAACCGAGAAATACGCCCACGTCACCTACTTCTTCAACGGTGGGCGTGAGGCGGAGTGGGAGGGAGAGGAGCGCGCGCTCGTCGACTCACCCCGCGACGTTCCCACCTACGACCAAAAGCCCGAGATGAGCGCCGCTGCCGCCGCGGCTGCGTTTCGCGAGCGCTGGGCCGAAGGCGACTTTCGCTTCGGGATCATCAACTTCGCCAACCCCGACATGGTCGGGCACACCGGCTCGATCCCCGCCGCGGTGATCGCGATCGCCACGGTCGACCGCTGCCTCGGCGAGATCGTCGCCGAGGTCCACCGCGGCGGCGGTGCCTGCATCGTCACCGCCGACCACGGCAACGCCGAGCAGATGCTCGAGCCGGACGGCTCCGCCGAACACCGCGCACTCGCTCAACCCTGTGCCGTTCGTGGTCACCGTCGCAGGGCTCGAGCTCGCCGCCGGCGGCATTCTCGCCGACGTCGCGCCGACGGCGCTGGCGCTGCTGGGAATCGAGCAGCCGGACGCGATGACCGGCCGCTCGCTGCTCGCCTCAGCCTAGGCTGAGCTGATGCGAATCGACCCGGCGCGGCTGCGCTTCGAGATCGAGGCGCGCGATGGCAGCGCGCGCACGGGCACCCTGCATACCGCCCATGGTCCGATCCCGACCCCTGCCTTCATCCCGCTGGCGACACGCGGCGCCGTGCGGACGCTGGACTTCGGCGACGTCGCCGCGCTCGGCTACGAGCTCGTGCTCGGCAACACCTTCCACCTCTTCCTCACGCCTGGAGCGGATCGGATCGCCGCGCTCGGCGGCCTGCATCGCTTCACCGGCTGGAACCGCGCGATCATCACCGACTCCGGCGGGTTCCAGGTGTTCTCGCTCGCCCACGGCAACGTCGCCGACGAGATCAAGGGTCGTCGCGGCGGGGCGGGTGGCAGCGGCGGGGTGCTCGAGATCTCCGAGCGCGGCGTGCGCTTTCGCTCCTATGTCGACGGCTCCGAGCGCTTCATGGGGCCCGAGGAATCGATGAGCGTGCAGGCAGCGCTCGCATCCGATATCGCGCTCGTCTTCGACGAGTGCACGCCCTTCCACGCCGATTACGACTACACGGCGCGTTCGACCGAGCGCACGCACCGCTGGCTCGGGCGCTGCCTCGACTGGCATGCGCAGAGCGGGCCGGCCGGCCAGGCGGTGTTCGGCATCGTCCAGGGAGGCGTGCACGAGGACCTGCGCCGGCTCTCGGCCGACGCGGTCTCAGCCGCAGAGGTCGACGGCATCGCGATCGGCGGCACGCTCGGTCGCGACAAGCCCGAGATGCACGGCGTGCTCGCGATGACGGCCCCGATGTTGCCGGCCGAGGCGCCCAAGCACCTGCTCGGAATCGGCGAGCCCGATGACCTGCTCGAAGGGATCGGGCTCGGCATCGACCTCTTCGACTGCGCGGTGCCGACGCGGCTTGCGCGCCACGGAATCGCCTTGGCCAACCTTCCCGAGACGCGCTTTCGCTTCGACCTCACCCGTCCCGCTCACGCCGCTGACGAGTCACCGCTGGTCGACGGCTGTCCCTGCTCGGTCTGCGCGCGCCACACGCGTGCCTACCTGCACTACCTCTGCCGGGCCGAGAGCGTGACGCGCGGGACGGCTGCTGACGCTGCACAACCTCACCTTCCTCGAACGCCTGGTAGCCGGAGCGCGGGAGGCGATCGCCGCATCGCGCTTCGGTGCCTATCGAGCCGCCGTGATGGACGCGACGGCTCCGTGGGACGCGGCGGCCGAGTTGTCGCCGCGCTAGCGATGCCAGCGACGCCGCCAGCCGCGACGAGATCGCCGTGATCGTGCCGTTCAGCGGCGAGCGCGCCGAGGCCGAGCGCCTGCTCGCCGACCTGCGCGCGATCGACCGCGGGCCCGCGTGACGAGCTCATCGTCGTCGACAACTCGCCGCAGCCGGTGATCGCGCGCGCAGCCCGAGGTCACGATCGTGCGCGCCGGCGAGATCGCCTCCTCCTACTACGCGCGCAACGCCGGCGCCCGCGCCGCCAGCGCCGACTGGCTCGCTGTTCACCGACGCCGACTGTCGCCCGGCGCCCGGCCTGCTCGGCGCCTACAGGGCCGCGCTGGGCGATCCGCAGACGACCTTTCTCGCCGGGGAGGTCGAGCCCGCGGCGACACCAGAGCTCGGTGATCGCGCGATGGCATCGCTCGCGCGGGCATCTCGGCGCGACGGCCCAGCTCGAGCTTGGTCCCTATCCGAGCGCCGCCACGGCGAACCTGCTGGTCAGCAGAGAGCTGTGGCTCGAGCTCGACGGCTTTCGCGAGGTCGTCTCCGGAGCCGACTTCGAGTTCTGCTGGCGCGCCGGCCGCGCCGGGTGGACCCTGTCGTACACGCCCGGCGGCGCGCGTCGAACACACCCACCCCGAGAAGCTGGCCGCCGTCTTTCGCAACGCGCGACGCTACGGCGCCGGTCAGCGATGGGCCAACACGCGTTTTCCCGGTGCCCGGCCGGCGCCTGCGATCGTGCGCCAGATCGCACGGGCGCTCGCAGGCACCCTGGTCTGGACCCTGAGCCTGCGCTTCGAACGGGCCGCGTTCAAGGCGATCGACGGCGTCGCCCTCGCCGGCTTACGCCTGGGGCTATCGCTTCGGCTCCAACCAGGCGCAGCCGCTGGCCTGACTACTACTGCAGGTTCTCGCGGACGAAATCCTCGATCGCCTGGATCTGATCGCCGAGGTTGTCCCTGATCGTCTGGCCGAGGTTCGTGTCCTGGCCGGCGTCGGTGAGCGTCAGCACGGCGCCCGCGATCACCGCCGCGAGAACCGCGATCAGCAAGAGCACGCCGAGCGCGCGCGCGACCCTGCTGCCGGCCGAGCGTCGCGTGCGCGCCGCCGGCTGCCGCCGCCGGACGTGGCGCCGGTGCCGGCGCTCGCCGGCGCTGGACCGGTTGCCCGGAGACCGGCGTCGCCGGGTCGGGCGTCATCCGTCGCGTCGCGCTGGTGGCGCCGCCGGTGGCCAGCATGTTCGTCGGCAGCTCGTCCTCGGGCGGCGGCGGCTCCTGGCCGGCGAGCCCGGCGTCGAGAGCGCGAGAGAGCTCGCGCGCCGACGAGTAGCGATCTGCCACGTCGCCCTCGAGCGCCCGCAGCACCGCCTGCGACAGGGTCTCGGGGACATCCGGGTCGTACGAGGTGGGCGAGAGCGGGCTCTCGCTCTCGCGGCGGGTGGCGAGCTCGGCGAGCGTCGAGCCCTCCCACGGCAGGCGGCCCGTGAGGATCTGGTAGAGGACGACGCCGAGCGCGTAGACGTCGGCGGCCGGGGTCGCCTCCTCGCCGCGCGCCTGCTCCGGTGCGAGGTAAGCGGCGGTCCCGACGACCGAGCCGACCTGGGTCAGGCGCGTCTGCGCCGCGGCCATCGCGATGCCGAAATCGGTCAGCTTGATCGTCATCTCGCCCGTCGCCGGCTCGTGGGCGGTCGCGTCGCGGCGCTTTCGGCCGGCGGGACCGCCGATCACCATCAGGTTGCCGGGCTTGACGTCGCGGTGGATGATCCCCTGGCGGTGGGCGTACTCGAGCCCCGCGCACGACTGGGTTCCGATCTCGACCGCGACGTCGGCGCCGAGGCGCCCCTTGGACTGCAGCAGCTGGGCGACCGACTTGCCCTCGACGTACTCCATGACGATGTAATGGCGACCGGTGTCGACGCCGGTGTCGTAGACCTGGACGATGTTCGGATGGATCAGCTTCGCCACCGCGAGCGCCTCGCGGCGAAAGCGGGCGACGAACTTGGCGTCGTCGGAGAGATGCTCGGCGAGGATCTTGACCGCGACCGTGCGCTCGAGAACGCGATCGGTGGCCTTGTAGACGGTCGACATCCCGCCCGATCCGAGGCGGTCGCCGAGCTCATATCGGTCGGAGATGGTCGAGTTCAATCGTCGAACTCCCCGCTGATTCCGCCGCTGTCGCTCGGAGCCGCGCTCGCCGCCGGGGTCGCTGCTGCCGGGCGTGTCGCTCGGCGGCCCGTTGCCCTGCGACGGCGACTCGGTCGGTTCCTCGGTCGGCGGCGGGCTCCTCCTCCTCCTCAGGGGCCTCCTCCTCGGCCGGAGGTCTCGGCCGGCGTCTTCCGCGCGGCATCCGACTCGGCTTCATCGGTCCGGTTCGACGCCGGATGTCGCCGGTGGCCCCAGACTCGACGCACTCCGGCGGATCTCCCGGAGAGGAACTCGAGCTGGGCGGCCGCATCGAGAAGCTCGGTCTTGACCTCCGGATCGACGTCGGCAGGCAGGGCCTGGACTTGGGCCTGAACCTGCGCGGCGCGATCGTCGATCGTCTCGCAGTCGCCGCCATCGACGTCGCTCTGCAGCGCATCGAGCAGGGCGAGCAGCTCGTTGCCATTCTCCTCGGGGATCGTGCCGTCGTCGCCCGAGCCGCAGCCGGCGAGCGCGAGCGCGACAAACGGCGCGAGCAGGGAAATTTGCAGCCGTCGAGCCATCGCGGCGAGTCTAGTAAGTGCCTCAGTGCCCCGCTCGCACGATCACTGCCCCACGTACAGGCGGCGGGCGAGATGCTCCGGCAGGTCGGTGGCGACGATCGCGTCGGCGGCGCGGTCGATCTCGTACTCGACCCGGTGGAAGGTCGCGCGCCAGGCCTCGGTGTCGAGCTCGAGCCAGGCTGCGCGCGGATCGCCGTCGCGAGGCTGGCCGACGCTGCCCGGGATTGATCAGCCAGCGTCCGCGGCCGAGATCGAGCGTGGTGCCGCCGGCGGCCTGGGCGCCGCGGGCGTCCTGGCGGCTCCCCGCCGGGCGCCTCGGAGGCGAGTGCGAAGAACAAGGCGACGTGGGAATGACCGACGAAGGCCACCCGGCGCGCCTGCGCCCGGATGCACTCGGCTGCCTGGTCGGGCCACAGCACGTACTCCCACACGGGATCGCGCGGGGAAGCGTGATAGAGGGCCACCTCGCGACTCTCATCGGCCGAGTCGAGCATCGAGAGGAAGTCGACCGCGGTCTGCTCGATGCGCTCGCCGCGTCCAGCGCACGGCGGCCGCCGCGGCGGGCGAGAAGGTCGAGATGTCGAGCTGCTCGAGCACGGCGAGGTCGTGGTTGCCGACGAGACACACCGAGCACCGTTCGCTGACCAGGGCCGTGCACTCGTTCGGCTGGGCGCCGTAGCCGACGACGTCGCCCAGGCACCAGGCTTCGTCGACGCCCGCGGCCTCGGCGCTGGCGAGGACCGCCTCGAGCGCGGGCAGGTTGGAGTGAATGTCGCTGAGCAGGGCGAGACGCATGACCTTCGATCCCCCAACACGGCGGACTATCGTAAGCGTGCATGAGGATCGCGGGGTCTTTGCCGCAGTCGGCCGCGGCACGCATCGGTGGCGTCGCGGTCGCGATGGTCCTCGTCGCCGAGGTCGCGGTCTGGGTGCTGAGCCCCGGCGAGGAGGCGGCGACACCGGCGATGGTGGCCGAGGGCGATTACTTCAGCGCCGGCGAGCTCGAGGCGGCACGCGACTACCGAAGCGACCAGCGGTGGACGATGCTCGCGGGCCTCGGCGTGCAGACAGGCGTGCTCCTGCTCGTCGCCCTCGGCCGGCCGCCCGTCGTGCGACGAGGGCTCGAGCGCCTGGGCCGGCGGCCGATACTCGGCGCGGCCGCCGCGGGAGCGGGCGTCGCCGTGCTGATCGAGCTGGCGACGCTGCCGACGCGCCTCGTCTCGCACGAGCGGGCCGTCGACGCCGGCCTCTCCTCGCAGTCGCTGGGGCCGTGGCTGGCGGATGTCGGGCGCTCGGCGGCGATCGCGATCGTGATCACCGCTGCCGGGGCGGCGCTGCTGCTGGCCCTGGTTCGCCGTTTCCCCCGTCGCTGGTGGTTGCCGGGAGCCGGTCGGCGTCGCCGGCCTCGCCGCCCTCTTCGTCTGGATCGCGCCGGTCGTGCTGGCGCCGATCTTCAACAAGTTCGAGCCGCTGCCGGAGGGGTCGCGCGCCCGCGCCGACGTGCTCGCGCTCGGCGACGAAGGCCGACGTCGAGATCGGCGAGGTCTACAGCGTCGACGCCAGCCGCCGGGTCACCTCGCTCAACGCCTACGTCGATGGCCTCGGATCGACCAAGCGCGTCGTTCTCTACGACAACCTGCTCGCCGACGCCGAACGCGCGCGAGCTCAACTCGGTCGTCGCTCACGAGCTCGGACACGTCGCTCACTCCGACCTCGGGCGCGGCATCCTCTACATCGCGATCGTGGCGCCGCTCGGGCTCCTGTTCGTGCGCGAGCTGACCGGCGCGATCACCGAACGCGCCGGCATCGACCCCCTGCGCCCGGCTGCGATTCCGGCCTACCTGTTCGCGATCGGGGTCGCCTCGTTCGTGCTCAACATCCCCGGCAACCAGCTCTCGCGCAAGGTGGAGGCCAGCGCCGATCGGTTCGCGCTCGATCTCACCGGCGACCCGCAGGCGCTGATCGACCTGCAGCTGCGCCTGGCGCGAACGAACCTGTCGGACCCCGATCCGCCGGCGGCGTTCAGCGCCGTCTTCGCGACCCATCCTTCGACGGTCGAGCGGATCGCGGCTGCGCTCGAGCGACCGACTCAGCCGTCGCGGCGAAATGAGTCGACCGTGACCGCGAGGGCTCGATCGAGATCGTGGCCGGCGCTCCAGCCGAGCTCGGTGCCGGCGAGCGCGGGGTCGATCGAGATCCGCTGCACCTCGCCGACGCGCGCCGGGGCCAGCTCCGGGTCGAACGGTGCGCCACAGGCCTCGCCGAGGCGCTGACCGAGCTCGAGCACGCTGGTCTCGATGCCGGTGCCGACGTTGAAGGTGCCGGCGGACGCCGCCTCGGAGGCTGCGATGAACGCGGCCGCGACGTCGGCGACGTAGACGTAGTCGCGGGTCTGCTCGCCGCCGCCGAAAACGCGCGGCGTCGCGCCCGAGAGCAGGGCTCGGCAGAAGATCGCGACGACCCCGGCCTCGCCGTGGGGATCCTGGCGCGGGCCGTAGACGTTGCCGAGGCGAAGCGAGGTGGCCTCGAGCCCGTAGAGGCGGCGGTAGAGCGAGAGATAGCCCTCGGCGGCATTCTTGGACTGCCCGTAGGGAGCGTCGGGGCGAGTCTCGGCCGACTCGTCCAAGGGCAGGTCGCGGCCATCGCCCTCGCCGTAGATCGCGCCGCCGGTCGAGGCGAAGAGAAAGCGGGCGACCTCGTGCTCGCGCGCGAGCTCCAGGAGCTTGATCGTGCCGCCGACGTTGAGGTCGAGGTCATGGACCGGATCGGCCACCGACCGCCGCACGTCGATCTGGGCGGCGAGATGAAAGACCTGATCGGGACGGTGGCGCGCGAACGCCTCGGCGAGCGCGGTGGCGTCGAGGATGCTCGCCTCGACCAGCTCGGCTCCTTGGCCGAGAGCGTCGGTCAGGTTCTCGCGACTGCCCGACGAGAGGTCGTCGATGACCAGCACCTCGTCGCCGCGCGCGACGAGGGCATCGGTGAGGTGCGAACCGATGAAGCCCGCGCCGCCTGTGACCAGAGATCGCATCGAGCGGCCAGCTTAGTGAGCATCGAGAACCTGTCTCGATCGGTTCTCGGCGCCCCCGTAGTATCGGCTCGTGGCCGCCCAGCCGACAACCGATCCGATTGCGCGCCTGCGCGGCGCGGTCGAGTCGGCCGCGATCGAGCTCGGTGCGCAGGGCTCGGCCGGTCTCACCCTCGAGCGACCGCCGAAGCCCGAGCTCGGTGATTACTCGACCAACGCCGCGATGTTGCTGGCGCCGGTGGTCGGCTCGCCGCCTCGCGAGGTCGCCGAGCGGCTGCGCGAAACGATCGCTGCTCGACTCGGATCGGCCGCCTCGCGAATCGAGGTCGCGGGACCAGGGTTCGTCAACATCTTTCTCTCCGATCGCTGGCACCGCGAGGCCACGCTGGGGCTGCTCGCGGCCGCCGATTCGGCCGCCGACCGCCGCCGGGCCACGCGAGCGCGTGCTGGTCGAGTTCGTCAGCGCCAACCCGACCGGCCCGGTCACCGTCGCGGCGGCTCGTGGCGCCGCCTACGGCGACTCGCTGGCGCGCTTGTTCGAGCGCAGCGGCTATCCGGTCGAGCGCGAGTACTACCTCAACGACGCCGGCAGCCAGATCCAGCTCTTCGCGCAGTCGATCGCCGCGCGCATGCGCGGTGAGGAGCCGCCGGCCGATGGCTACGCCGGTGAGTACGTGGCCGAGCTCGCCGCCGAGCTCGAGGCCGGCGGTCACTCGCCCGACGACCTCGAGGCGCTCGCGCGCGACGGCACGGAGGCGATGCGGACCCGGATCGAGAGCACGCTCGAGCGTTTCCGCGTTCGCTTCGACACCTGGACGTCGGAGCGTGAGCTCTACGACCGTGGCGTCGTCGAAGAGACGGTGGCGGAGCTGCGCGGGCTCGGGCACGTCTACGAGAGCGACGGCGCCGTCTGGCTGCGCACGACGGACTTCGGCGACGACAAGGACCGCGTCCTGATCCGGGAGAACGGCGAGCCGACCTACTTCACCGCCGACATCTCCTACCACCGCGACAAGGTGCGTCGCGGAGCCGATCTGATGATCACGCCGGTCGGCGCCGACCATCATGGCTACGTGCCGCGGATGATCGCCGGACTCGAGGCGATCGGGATCGAGCGCGGGCGCTACGAGGCGCCGATCATGCAGCTCGTCAACATCGTCGAGGGCGGCCAGCGCGCGCGGATGTCGAAGCGCAAGGGCGACTTCGTCGAGCTCGACGCCCTGATCGACGACATCGGCGTCGACGCCGCGCGATTCTTCATGGTCCAGCGCGGGCACGAGACCGCCTTCGACCTCGACCTCGACCTCGCCCGCTCGGAATCGCAGGACAATCCCGTCTACTACGTCCAGTACGCCCACGCGCGAATCGCCAGCATCCTGCGCAAGGCCGCCGACGAGGGCGGTTTCGACGGCGATCAGGCGCTGATCGCAGCGGCCTCGCAGGAGGCGCCGCTCGCAGCTGCGGCGGAGGCCTCGGAGCGAGCCCTCGTCCGCCGTCTGCTCGAGCTCCCGACGGAGATCGCGACGGCGACCGAGCGCCGTGCCCCGCACCGCCTCTGCGCGTTTGCGATGGCGACCGCTGCTGATTTCCACGCCTTCTACCGCGACTGCCGGGTGGTCGGTGCGCCGGAGGAGGGCGTCGAGGCAGCGCGCCTGGCGCTCTGCCTGGCGACCGGGCAGACGATCGCGACGACCCTCGGATTGCTCGGAGTCAGCGCGCCAGAGCGGATGTGAGCCGTGACCGCGGTGAAGTGACGGTCGCGAGCGTCGTCATCGCTGCCCGCAACGCCGAGGGCACGCTGGGCGCAACGCTTGCCGGGCTCGCGGCGCAGGACTTCGACGGCGACTACGAGGTGATCGTCGTCGACGACGGCTCGGCCGATGCGAACACGTGATGTCGCCGAGGCCAGCGAGCTCGGGATCACGATCGTCACCGGCGCCGGGCTGGGACCGGGCCCGGCGCGAAACCGCGGTGTCGCCGTCGCCCGCGGCGCGGCGCTTGCCTTCATCGATTCCGATTGCGTTCCCGACCGTGGCTGGTTGCGGGCAGGGGTCGCCGCGCTCGCCGAGGCCGAGCTCGTGCAGGGCTTGGTTCGAGCCGATCCCGCGGCCGTCGCCGGGCCCTTCGACCGCACGATCTGGGTCACGTCCGAAACCGGCCTCTACGAGTGCGCAAGCCTCTTCGTCACGCGGGAGCTGTTCGAGCGCATCGCCGGCTTCGACGACTGGCTCGAGGTGGGGAGCGGAAAGCCGCTGGCCGAGGACACGTGGTTCGGCTGGAGGGCGCGACGCTCGGGCGCTCGCTCGAGCTTCAGCGAGCAGGCGGCGGTGAGCCACGCCGTCTTTCGGCGTGGCGCCCTCGCCCATGTCGGCGAGCGTGCGCGTCGCATCTACTTCCCGCCGATCGTGCGCAAGATGCCCGAGCTGCGCCGAACGCTGCTGTTCGCGGGCGTCTTTCTCAACCGGCGCACGGCCAGCTTCGATCTTGCCCTGGGCGCCGCCGCGCTCGCCGTTCGCCGGCGTTCGCCGCTGCCCCTGGTGCTGGCCGCGCCCTGGCTCGCCCTGGTCGCGGCGGGCGCGCGGCCCTGGGGGCGGCGGGCGCCGGCGGTCGCCGCGGTCGAGGCGCTGGCCGATGGGGTCACGTGCGTCTCGCTCGTCGCCGGCTCGATCCGCTCGCGATGCCTGGTCCTCTAGCGGGTCGGCAACGCGCGTATGCTCGTTCAGCGTGCGAGTGCTGACGGTCGGCAACATGTACCCCCCGCACCATCTCGGGGGATACGAGCTCATGTGGCGCTCGTCGGTCGAGCACCTGCGCGCCAGTGGTCACGAGGTCACGGTGTTGACCACCGATTACCGCAACGCGACGCCGGATCCGGCGATCGAAGAGGGCGCCGACGTGCACCGCGAGCTCGCAGTGGTACTGGCGCGATCATGATTTTCCCGACCGCCGCCGCGGTCAGCGCTTGGCGCTCGAGCGCCACAACCAGCGGGTGCTGGTTCGGCACCTCGAGCGCGGGGGAGGCCCGCAGTGCGTCTGCTGGTGGGCGATGGGCGGAATGTCGATGGCGCTGCTGGAGACGGTGCGGCGGCGTCGCCTCCCCGCCGTCGGGATGGTCGTCGACGACTGGCTCGCCTACGGGCCCGAGGTCGACGCGTTCCATCGTTCGGCGCGGCGGCTCGGACCGCTCGCCGGCCTCGCCGAGACGGTCTGGCGGGTCCCGGCGCGGTTCGAGCTCGAGCGCGCCGCGCGCTGGCTGTTCGTCAGCGAGACGACCCGCCGCCGAGCCGTGGCCGCCGGCCTGCGGGTCGAACGCTCGCCGGTCGTCCACGGCGGGATCGAGACGGAGCTGTTTGCGGCCTTCGAGCCCGGACCGTGGTCGGCGCGGCTGCTCTACGTCGGGCGGATCGATCCCCGCAAGGGCGTGCTCAACGCCGTGCGCGCGGTCGCTCAGCTGCCGGAGGCGACGCTCGTGATCGCCGGCGACGGCGACGATGTCCACCGCCGCGAGCTCGAGGCGGAGATCGCGCGTGTCGGCATCGGCCACAGGGTCGCGTTCCAGCGCCCGCGCCGTGATCGCCTCGCTCAGGTCTACGCCGCCGCCGACGCCGTGATCTTTCCGTCGCTGTGGGAGGAGCCCTGGGGGCTGGTGCCGCTGGAGGCGATGGCCGTGGGGCGCCCGGTTGTCGCCACCGGCGCCGGCGGCTCGGGCGAGTACATGCGCGACGGGGAGAACTGCCTGCTGTTCTCGCCGAGCGACGACCCTGCGGCGCTTGGCCACCGCGGTTCGCCGCCTCGGCGCCGACGAGGCCCTGCGCCGGCACCTGCGCGTCCACGGGGCTCGCACCGCGGCGAAGTTCAGCGCCGCGGCCTTCAACGCGCGCCTCGAAGCCGAGCTCGTCGCCGCTGTCGAGGACGGCACCGGGTGAGCGCGACCGGGGCCGAGGTCGCGATCGCTGTCGTTTCCTTCAACACCCGAGAGCTTCTCGCCGTCTGCCTGCAATCGATGGTCGCCGAGGTGGAGCACGGCCGGGCCGAGGTCTGGGTCGTCGACAACGGCTCTCGCGACGGCTCGGTCGAGATGGTGCGCGAGCGCTTCGGCTGGGCCGAGTTGATCGAGCCGACGGGGAACCTCGGGTACGGGGCCGCGGTCAACCTCGTCGCCGAGCGCACCGACACGCCCTGGATCGTCGCCGCCAACGCCGACATCGCGCTCGAGCCGGGAGCGCTCGAGGCGCTGCTGGACGCCGGGCGCGCGCATCCCGGCGCCGGCTCGCTGGCGCCGAGCCTGATCCTCGACGACGGCTCGGTGCAGCACTCGGTGCACGCCTTCCCCTCGCCGTCGTTGTCGTTGGTTCACGTCCTCGGCCTGGCCCGGGTCTGGCCGGGGCTCGGTGACCGCCTCTGCCTCGACGGCCACTGGGACGCCGGGCGCGGGCGCGAGGTCGACTGGGCGCACGGGGCCTTCCTGCTGCTGCGCCGCGACCGCTTCGAGGCGGCCGGCGGCTTCGATCCGCAGCAGTGGATGTACGCCGAGGACCTCGACCTCGCCTGGCGGCTGCGAGCGCTTGGCGCGACCACGCGCTACGTGCCCGCGGCACGCGTTTCGCACGCGCTCAGCGCAGCCACCGAGGTCGCGTTCGCCGAGCGGCGCGCCGAGCTCGAGATGGCGGCGGCCTACGACTGGCTCGTGAGGCGGCGCGGGCGCGGTGTGGCCCGGGTGCACGCGCTGGTCAACGTGGTCGGGGGAGGGGTGCGCCTGGCGCTCTTCTCAGTGCTGTCGATCTTCGCGCGCGGGCGGTTCGCGACCGAACGCGAGCGCGAGCGCCGGTACCTGCGGTTGCACGCTCGAGGCTTCTTGCGCCCGCGGCGGGGACACGGGACGAACGGGCAGTGAGGGAGTGGCGATCGAGGCCGAGCCGGCCCGCGAGGGGTCAGTTACTCGGGCCTAGCCCGAGTAACTGACCCTTCATGCGCGAAGCGCCGGCCACTGCCAGCCTCACCCTCACTGACCTGAGCCGCCACAACGGTTTCGGGCGCACGCCCCGTCGACTAGGTTGCGCACAGTGGAAGCCAAGCCGCAACCCGCCCCGGAGCCCGACCTCGCGCAACTTCGCCGCCGCTTCGGCGAGATCGACTGGTACCACACGCAGGAGCTCGCTCCCGGGCTGACGACGCCGGGGCTGTTCGACCTGCGCGGCCTGATCGGCCACTACGGGATCCCCGATGACCTCAGCGGCATGCGGGTGCTCGACGTCGGCACCTTCGAGGGCTTTTGGGCGTTCGAGCTCGAACGACGCGGCGCCCGGGTTACGGCGATCGACGTCGACACGATCGACGAGCTCGACTGGCCGGTGCGGCTGCGCCGCGGCGCGGGCGGACGCCGTGGCGAGGGCTTCGAGCTGGCTCGCGAGGCGCTCGGCAGCTCGGTCGAGCGAGTCGGGATCTCGATCTACGACGCCACCGCAGAGCTGCTCGGGGGGCCGTTCGACCTCGTCTTCTGCGGCTCGGTCCTGATCCACCTGCGAGATCCGGTGCTGGCGCTCGAGCGCATGGCCGCGCTCTGCGACGGTCGTCTGATCCTCGCCGAGGAGTACAGCCGCAAGCTGCGCCTGCTGCCGCTCGACGCGGTCGAGTTTCGCGGCGAGAGCCCGTGGAGCGTCTGGTGGATACCCAACGCCAGGGCCTGGCAGGCGATGGTCCGCTGCGCCGGTTTCGACGACGTCGCCGTCCACGGGCGCTTCAAGATGGGCTTTCGCGACAAGCCTGGCGGGGTTGCCGCATCTCGTCATCCACGCGACCGCGGCCGGCGGCCGGCCACAACCAGCTTGAGCACGCTTGCCAAACGACTTCGCCGCAGGGCTCTGTTCGTGCCGCGAGACCTCGGCTACGGCTACGGCCCGCGGGCGATGTCGTGGCTGCGAAAGCGCTGGCTGCTGGCGCGCCACCCTCACGTCGAGATCACATTCGCGGGTCCGGTCTATCTCGGGCCCGGGTTCAGCCTGCACGCCCCCGAGGCGGCGACGCTCACGGTCGGCCGCGGGGTCGAGTTTCGCCGTGGCTTTCGCTGCGAGCTCGCGCCCGGAGCGAAGCTGACGATCGGCGACGACACGAAGTTCACCTACGACGTCCTGATCCAGTGCACGACGACGATCGCGATCGGCAAGCGCTGCATGTTCGGCCAGGCCTCGGCGATCTTCGACGGCAACCATCGCTTTCGCGACCACACGCAGGCCGATGCTCGAGCAGGGCTACGAGCTGAGGCCGATCGTGATCGCAGACGACGCCACGGTGACGACGAAGTGCACGATCGTCGCCGACATCGGCACCCATTCGTTCGTCGGCGCCAACGCGGTCGTCAGCCGCGACCTGCCCGCCTACGTGCTCGCGCTCGGCGCTCCCGCGAGGCCGGTCGACTACTACGGGCCCGAGGGCGGCGAGCCACCGGAGCTCGCCGCCGACCGCTCCGACAGGTCTGGCTGAGCTCCGCCGGGGTCGGGCGTCTGCGAGCTCGCCTGCGCCCAGGCGGCGAGGAACGACGGCGCCAGGCGCTGCAGGTAATAGAGGTTGGCGCTGCTCCACGCGCGCGGGCCGATCAGCCGGGTGTCCTTGCCGACGAACGCCGTCAGGTGCCGCCCGCGCCCGCTCGCAGGCGCCGCCGCGCTCGCTCGCGAGAAGAGGCGATGGAAGTACGGCGCGATCTCGGGATGAAGCCGGCACAGGCGATGCTCGGCGAAGGCGATTCTGCGCACCCGCGCCTGCCACATGTCGAGGTCCATCGCGTGCAGGTGCTCGGCCTCGGCGTCGCGCGCGTAGAGCAGCCGAAAGCCGTGGCGCTGCATGCGATAGGCGAGCTCGATGTCCTCGTTGCCGAACGGCAGATTGACCTCGTCGAAGCCGCCCGCGAGCTCGAGCAGCGAGCGCTTGACCGAGGCGTTGGCCGTGTAGAAGCGCCCCCAGCCGGCGTCGATCCCGTCGATGTTCGGATAGTCGAACTGGATCCCGTCCTCGAGCCAGCGCATGAACGCCGTCACGCGCAGCTCGGCGGCCCAGCGCAGGTCGCCGAGCACGCCGACGTTCGCGTCGGGGTAGCGACGATGCCAATCGAGATGCGCGGCGATCAGCCCCGGTCCCGCCAGCACGTCGTCGTCGATGAAGAGGATCAACGCCGTAGCTGCCGAGCGCCAGGCGAGGTTGCGTGCCGCCGAGGCGCCCGCACGCTCTGCCTGCAGCACGCGGATGTCGAAACCGCGCTCGCCGACGAGCGCTCGCGTCGCCTCGATCGAGGGCTCCGCGGCATCGACGGCGACGATCACCGCGAAGCCGGCGCGGTCGGCGTCCTGGCGGTCGAGCCGGTCGAGCGCCCGTCCGAGCTTCTCGGGGCGACCGAGGGTCGGGATGACGACGGTGAGCTCGGCCACGGACCGATCGAGACTAGCTTTCGCACTCGAGATGAGCGAGCTCACGCCCACGGTTCCGCCGAGCGAGCCGGACGTCCTCGAAAGCGACCGGCTGGTGGCGCTCGGCGACCGCGGTCTGCGCCGGCACACCGCGCGCGGGACGCTGATCAACTCGGCCTTTCAGATCGGCTTCGCCCTGATCGGGCTCGTCCGCCAGGTCGCGGTCGCGATCTTCCTCACCGCGAGCGAGTTCGGCTTCTGGGGGCTGATCGTGGCGACGCTGCTGACCCTCGGCTGGCTCAAGCAGATCGGGATCAGCGACAAGTACGTGCAGCAGGACGACGCCGACCAGGAGGTCGCCTTCCAGCGCGCGTTCACGCTCGAGCTCGCCTACACGGGCGTCTTCTACCTGCTCGTGGTCGCCCTGCTGCCGGTGTACGCGCTGATCTACGGCCGGCCCGAGATCCTGCTGCCCGGCTTCGTGCTCTCGCTCGCCTTCCTGGCGACCGCCCTGCAGTCGCCGATCTGGATCGCCTACCGCCAGATGCGCTTCGTCAAGCAGCGCGCGATCGAGGCGGTCGACCCCGTCGTCACCACGGTGGTCACGATCGGTCTCGCTGCCGCCGGCGCCGGCTACTGGAGCCTCGTCATCGGAGCTCTCGCCGGAGCCTCCGCCTCGGCTGCGGCCGCGCTCGCCACCTGCCCGTACAAGCTCGCCTGGGACTTCGATCGAGCGACGCTTCGCGAGTACGTCGGCTTCTCCGCGCCGCTGCTGGTCTGGGGCCTGAGCTCGCTGGTCATGGTCCAGGGGGCGGTGATCGTCGGCAACGTCAGCTTCGGGCTCGCCGGGCTCGGGGCGATGGGCATCGCCCAGGGCTTCGCCTTCTTCGCCGATCGTGTCGACCAGGTGATTCGCCAGACCGTCTATCCGGCGATCTGCGCGGTCGCCGACCGCCGCGAGCTGCTGTTCGAGACCTTCGTCAAGACGAACCAGCTCGCGGTCATGTGGGGAGTTCCGTTCGGCATCGGCCTGGCGCTGTTCGCGCCCGATCTGATCACCTACGTGCTCGGCGAGCGCTGGCGCCTGGCCGAAGACGTGCTGCAGGCCTTCGGGCTGATCATCGGCTTTCGCCAGATCGGCTTCAACTGGTCGATCTTCTACCGCGCGATCGGCGAGACGAAGCCGATCGCGGTCAACGCCGTGGTCATAACCATTGGCTTTCTGGCCGTGACGGTGCCGCTGATGCTGGCCATCGGGCTCGACGGCTACGCGCTCGGGATGGCGATCGTGTTGCTCTTCGACCTCGCTTCACGGGCCTACTACCTGGCGCGGCTGTTTCCCGGCTTCAACCTGCTCACCCACGCGCTGCGCGCTGTCGCACCGAGCCTGCCCGCTCTTGCCGTCGTGCTCGCGCTCCGCCTCGGCGCCGACGTCGAGCGCTCGCTCGCCTACGTGCTGGCGGAGCTCGCGATCTATGTCGTCCTCAACCTTCTCTTCGCCTGGCGCTTCGAGCGGACGCTGCTGACCGAGATGTCCGGGTACCTGCGCGCCGCGCCGCGCCCGGCATGAACGCCTCCGCCCTCGGCGTGCGCTTCGACCCGCGCCGCGAGGAAGCCGAGCTGCGCGAGTACCTCGGACCGGCCTTCGATCGCTCGCGACTCGAGCGCTACGAGCAGCAGCTCGAGCAGGAGTTCGCGGAGTGTGGCGACGAGGCGGCGCTTTACCGCAGCTCCGAGGCCTATCTCTACAACCTGACTGCGTTCGCGATGACCGCGACCAAGCTCCCGTATCTGGAGCTGCTCGTCGGAGCCGTCGCGCCCGGCGCCCGCGTGCTCGACTACGGCTGTGGCATCGGCTCGGATGGGCTGGTGCTGCTGGAGGCCGGCTACAGAGTCGAGTTCGCCGAGTTCGACAACCCATCGGCGGCCTACCTGCGCTGGCGCCTGCGCCGGCGCGGCCTCGAGGCGCCGGTCCACGACCTCGATCGCGGCGTCCCGGCGGGCTACGACGCCGCCTATGCCTTCGACGTGATCGAGCACGTCGACGACCCGTTCGCACTGCTCGGCGAGCTCGAGAGCCGCGCCGGCCTCGTGCTGGTGAACCTGCTCGAGCCCGAGCCGGGGGAGACCGCGCTTCATCGCGCGTCTGCCGATCAAGCGCGTTCCTGCACCGCGCGGTGGCTCGCGGGCATCGTCGACTACCGGCATCCTCCACGGCCGCTCGCATCTGGTCGCGTATCGCGGCGACGGCGACGGGCCGGCGTCGCGGGGGCGCGCGCCTGGGTCGAGCGCGGCGCGCCTAGCCGGGATCGACGATCTGCGGGCACGGCTCAGATGGAACGGTGAGTTCAGATGAAGGCTGCGCGACTCCGACCGCCCCGCGCACGGCCGTAGGCAACGCGATCGCGTCGTAGGCGACGTACCAGCAGGCCCAGCGCCGGACCGGCGTCCGACGGCGCGGCACCGGGCCGCGAGCAGGCGGGCGTAGGGCATGGCCGCCAGCAGCGCGAGGCGATGGCGGCGCGCCGCGATCAGGGCCAACGAGCGCGATCGACGAACAGGCTCCGTTGCGCTCCCTTGAACACCCCCAGGCTTGCGACCTCGGCTCGCGCAGGCCGCGGTGGTCGCGAAACAGCGGCGCGAGGATCCGCTCGCGCCTGGCGACGGCGATCCAGCCCGCGATCCCGATCCGCTCGACGGCGTGATGGACGTGGGCTGCCGGCAGGTAGGCGATCGCCGCGCCCGCTTCGCGAGCACGCCAGCCGAGGTCGGTGTCCTCGCCGGCGACCCGGTAGCGCTGCGTCGAAGCCACCGAGGCGTTCCAGCAGTTCCCGGGGATAGACGATGTTGCATGTCTGATACCAGGGTCCCGCCCCCTCGATCAGCTTCGAGCGCGTCAGCGGGCCGGCGCCTGCCAGCTCGCTCGGCGCCGGTGTGGTGCGGCCCTGAAATCCGCTCTCGGGCTCGTCCTCGATGGCGGCGAGGATCGCCGCCGCCCAGCCCTCGGTCGCCTCGCAGTCGTCGTCGACGAAGGCGACGTGCGTCGGCCCGAGCCGCGCGCCAGCCGATGTTTCGCAGCTCCGCGATGCCCGGTCTCGCGGTGACCGAGATCGATTTCAGCTCGAGCTCCGTCGTCGGCGCGGCCGATGTCAGCAGCGCCGCCGTCTCGTCGCTCGAAGCGTCGTCGACGACGATCACCTCGAGCGCCGACGCGGGCGCCGTCTGGCGGGCGAGCGAGTTCAGCAGGCGCTCGAGTCGCGCGCTGCGGTCTCGCGTGACGACGACGATGCTGAGCTGCGGTTCGCTCATGCGCCTGCCAGCCGGGGCGGACGGGTACGACTCGCGGCGGTCGCCGGGGCAGCCACGGCGGCGACGGCGAGGATCGCGATCAGCGGCTCCAGCGGCGCCCGGTAGCGGGTGCCCGAGGCCGAGGTGAAGACCACCGAGGCAGCGAGCGCGATCGCCAGCACCGGAAGCACGATCTCACGCCGGCGACGATGGCGCCAAAGCGCCAACAGAGCCAGCGCCAAGAGCACGTAGTACATCGCCAGACCCGCCGTCGTCACGGCTTCCGAGCGGCCCTCGAACGGAACCTCGTCGAGCGCGCGCGCCGGCCGGCGCACGTCCCAAAGCCGCGACAGCCCGTTCCAATAGAAGGCCTCGGCGAGCGAGAACGGGTGCTCGCCGATGTAGTCGAAGGCAGCCTGCTGAGCGCCGGAGCGCACCGCGGCATCGCTCACCGGCGGGCCCTCGAAGACCGCCGGCATCTCGCTGATCAGCGGTCGCCAGGCGTAGGGATAGACAGGATCGCCGGCGGCATCGTCGTTGAAGGTGCCGTAGGCGGCGGCGTCTTGAACCGAGATCGGGATCACGTCGCCGTCGTTGACGATGGTGTTTCGGATCGTCCACGGCAAGACGACGAGCGTCGCCGCGAGCCGCGCACAACGCCGCCAGCCCGAGCCCGCGACGCCAGCCGCAGGCCAGCACCCAGGCGACGGCAACCCCGGCGAGAAGGAAGGCCGAGGTCGGGCGCACGAGCAGGTTGACGCCGAGGACGAGCCCCGCGCCGAGAGCGAGGCCGGTGGTGGGCGTGCGGTTCAAGACCAAGAGCAGCACCAGGGTGGTCAGCGGGATCGCCAGGGCCTCGGGATAGAGGAGGCCGAAGAGCTCCCACGCCAGCGGGAACACGGCGACGACGAAGGCGCTCCAGATCGCGACTCGGGCGCCGAACAGGTGGCGCGCCAGCAGCCAGGTCAAGAGCACGCTCAGCGGCGCCAGCACCAGCGCCTGGATCAATTCGACCTTCGTCGGCGAGGGCCCGAGAAGCTCGTAGATGATCCCCACCCAGGCCGGATACAGCGGTGCCTTCCAGGCCGACGCGTGGGCCTCGCCGAAGGGAAGCGTCGACCACCAGAGCTTTCCCTGCGTGAAGAAGATGCCCTCGCTGTGATACTCGCCCTGGTCGCCAGGTAGGCCATCGGGGCGGATCAAGGCGATGTAGGCGACGACGATCGCCGCCGTCAGCGCCATCGCCGCGGCGACCGATCTCAGCTCCGCCCTCGGCACCTCGGCGAGATACGCCCGCGCGCGCTCGAGCGCTGCCGGCACGGCCTCAGGCTCGCGCCGTCGCCGGCATCGAGGCGAGCATCGCGGCCGCGGCCTCGCGCCCGAGCTTGACGCTGTAGTTGGTGCCGCGGTCCTCGGGATAGATCTGGGTCGTGTTGGCGAGCATCAGGCCCCGCACCGGTGTCTGCATGTCCGGGATGCGCTCGCGGTAGCCGGCGGTGACGATCGGCTGCGCCGCCGGCTCGCTGTGGACCCAGAAGCGCTCGACCCAGTCGCGCTCGTAGTCCGGATTGACCTGCTTCAGCCCCGGCTCGTAGGCCTGCAGAAGGGCGTCGAAGCCGAGCGAAAGCAGCGGATCTCCCGGTTGCACGTAGTTGGCGATGTAGAGGAAGCGGCGACCGCCGTAGTCGCCCGGGGAGACGAGGTTGGTGTGCTCGACCAAGCCCACGAACGGCAGCCTCGCGTCGGCGATGTTGGTCCAGTAGAACGGCGTGAAGCTGCGGTCGAGCTCGAGCAGGACGCAGAGCGCGGTGTGGTACTCGATCGCCTCGAGCTTGCTGCGGTAACGCGAGCCGACGGCGCTGCTGAGGTCCTCGTCGAGCAGGGCGCCGAAGACATCGTTCGGGACGGTCGCGAGGACGGCGTCGTAGCGTTCGGGCTCGCCCTCGGGCTCGAACTTGCGCGGATCGAGTCCGCGGCGAAACGACCCCGCGGCGCCGGCGGTGATCTCGAAGCCGCCGTCCTCGCCGCTGATGCGAAGCGCCGGGCGGTCGACGAGCACGCGTCCTCCATCGGACTCGATCTCGGCCACGAGCCGGTCCAGCAGCGGTTGCCAGCCGCCGCGCGGATATCCGAGCAGCTCCTCGCGCGCCTCGGCTCCCTTGATCTGGCGGCGGACCGTGAGCTTGCTCCACAGCCATCCCATCGAGATCGAGTCGGCGCGGTCGCCGAACTTGCCACGCAGCAGCGGTCCCCAGACCTTGTCCCAGGCCTGCGGCCCCATCGCCTTGACGATCCACTCGCGCGCGGTCTGCCCTTCGAACGGCTCGACCGACCGATGACGACGCTGAAGCCACAGCACGGCCAGGCCCATCCGCAGCCTCGTCGCGATCGAGACGGGCGAGAAGCGCAGCAGGTCGAGCGGGCTCGTGAACGGATGGCTGGCCCCGTCGACGAACATCGCCACGCTCGACTTGCGCCACTGGATCGCCTCGGCCATGCCGAGCTCCGCGTAGAGCTCGACGATCGCCTGGTCGCTGGTGAAGAGGTGGTGGTAGTAGCGCTCGAGCAGGTGGCCGTCGCCGACATCCAGCGAGGCGACCTGGCCGCCCAGTCCAGGCCAGCGCTCATAGACGTCACAGATATGCCCCGCCGCGCCGATATCGCGGGCAGCGCTGAGCCCGGCCACCCCAGCCCCGATCACCGCAACGCGCATCAGTTCCGCCCCTCGCTGCCGATTCGCATCGCGGCCATGTTCGCAGCCGCCGACCCCGGCGGGTGCCGTTGATCCGGGCGATAGCCTCGCCGACGTGCTGGTCAGCGTCGTCATCCCATCGAGCAGGCGAACGCGGCTCGCCTTCGCGCTCGAAGCGCTCGCCGCTCAAAGCCTCCCGGCGGACCAGTTCGAGGTCGTGGTCGTGCTCGATCCCGGTGCGCCGTCGTTGCCGACGCCGCAGATCGACGGGCTCGAGCCCACGTACGTTCAGGGCGCCACCGCCGGCAACATCGCGGCGCTGCGAAACACGGGTTGGCGCACGGGGCGCGGGGAGCTGATCGCCTTCACCGACGACGACTGCCGGCCTGCGCCCGATTGGCTCGAGGCCCTGGTGGCCGCCTATCGGCCTCGAGCCATCGTCCAGGGAGCGACCGAGCCCGATCCCGACGAGCTTGCTTCGCTTCACGGGCTCGCTCGAAGTCAGCGGGTGAATCCGCCGAGCCCCAACCTCCAGACCTGCAACATGCTCTACCCCCGCGCCGCGATCGCCGAGCTCGGCGGCTTCGACGAGCGCTTCGCCGCGCTCGGCGAGGACACCGACCTCGGCCTGCGGGCGCTCGGCGCCGGCTACACGCTCGTCGCCGCGCCGCAGGCGCTGGTGCACCACGCGGTGGTCTCACGCACCGTTGCCGCCGCTGCGCGCGAGGCCTGGCGTCGCGACAGCCTCGCGTTGGTCGTCCGCAGTCATCCCGAGCTTCGAGACTCCCTGCCTTACCGCTGCTTCTACAGGCGCTCACACGCCCAGTTGCTGCTGGCGGCCGCGGGCCTCGTTCTCGCCCGGCGCGGGCGCCGCGCGGCCTCGATGCTGACCCTCCCGTATCTCAGCGCGATCGTCGGCACGACGCCGGTCTCGCCCCTTCGCCTCGCGCGCCGGCTCGCGCATGTACCGCTGCGGGCCATCGTCGACGCGGTCGAGATCGCGGCCGCCCTGCGCGGCGCGATCCGTTGGCGCACCCCGGTCGCCTGATGCGGATCGCGCTGCTCACCCCCACCTACTGGCCGGAGGTGCGGCGCGGGACCGAGCGGCTCGTCCACGACCTGGCGACGACGCTCGTCGGTCGCGGACACGAGGTCACGATCCTGACCAGCCACCGCGGCAGTCCGACCGGCAGGCGAGAGGACGGCGTCGCGGTCTCGCGAGCCTGGCGACCGCGCGAGCGGGTACCGCTGAACTGGTACGAGCATCACCTCGCCACGGCGCCCGCGGTTGCCGCTCGCCTCCTGCGCGGTCGCTTCGACGTCGCGCATGCCTTCTTCGTCGTCGACGCGCTCGCCGCGCTCTGGGCGCGCCGGCTCGGTGGGCCACCGGTGCTCGCCAGCATGCACGGGATCCCCACCCGCCCATGGCTCGTGCGTCGTCGCTACCGCCTCGAGATGATCGAGCGGGTGGCGCGCCGCGCCGAAGCCGTCTCCGTCCTCTCAGAAGCGGCAGCGAGCGCCTACGAGCGCTACTTCGCCCGGCGCCCGCAGATCCTGCCCGGCGCCGTCGTCTGCGCCGACTTCGCCACCGATGCCCAGCGATCGCAGCCTCCGTTCATCTTCGCCCCCGCGAGCTTCGGCGATCCGCGAAAGCGCGGGGCGCTGCTGGCGCAGGGGTTCGAACGGCTGCGGCGCACGCGCCCGGAGCTCGAGCTGCGCGTGCTCGAGACACCCGACCCGGTGCTCTCTGCGCGGGCGCCGGCGATGCCGGCCGGCGCCCGTCTCGTGCGGGCGCCCGACACCGCAACGCTGGCTGCGCTCTACAGCGCCGCAGGTGCGACGGTGCTCGCCTCCCGCGACGAGGCCTTCGGCTTGGTCTTGGTCGAGTCGCTTGCCGCCGGCACGCCGGTCTGCGCGGCGCGGTCGGGGGCGTGTCCGGAGATCGTCACCGACCCGCTCACCGGGACCCTGTTCGACTCCGACGACCCCGCCGCTCTCGCTGCCGCGATCGATGCCACGCTCGAGCTCGGCGCCGACCCCGAGACCGCCGCGCGCTGCCGTGAAGCGGCGGCGCCGCACGACTGGGCGCGAGTCATCGATCGCTACGAGGAGACCTACGCCCGCATTCGCCGCTAGTCACGGTCGGTGAACGATTGGGGGGCTATAGGCCCCCAACTCTCCAGTCATCCGGCGAAACCGGGCTCGAGCCTCGCACTGCTCACACGGCCCGCGCAGCACCGCCACGTGTGGCACGCCCTGACCGCGAGCAACGACCTGCTTGGCCAGCCGCTTCAGCGGCCGCTCGCGCCGACCGAAGGACGGATGAGCCGGAGCCAGCGGGATCGCATACGGGCGCGAGCGCCGCAGCGCCTCGAAGCCGGCCGCCCGCAGCAGCTTGAGGTGGGCAGCGGGGTTGGGGATCCACCACTGGCACCGCTCGCCGGCTCGCAGCTCGTACAGCGCCCGCCGCCTCGAGACCAGCGTGGTGACGAGGCTGATCTCCTCCGCCGACATCAGCTGCCCGCCGCAGACGCTGTGGATCGCGGCCAGGGCCCGCACCGGGTCGCGCAGGTGCAGGAGCAGGCTGCCGCACGTGACGACGTCGAAGCTGCCGAGGCGCTCCGGGCTCAGGTCGTAGGCGTTGATCTCGACCCGCTCGACCTTCGAGCCCAGCAGCCGCTTCGCGGTCTCGAAGCCACCGCCCGGGTCAGCGCCGGCAACGGCCACCAGATGCTCGACCTCGCGCGGGTCGGCCGTCGGCGCCCAGTCCCATTCGCTGGGATGGGAGATGTCTGCGGCGATCACCTCCGACGCGCCGCGGCGCTCGAGCTCGAAGGCGATGAAGCCGTCGTAGGGGCCGACGTCGAGACAGCGCTTGCCGGCGACGTCGGGCCACGGCATCAACGTGGCGATCGGGCGCAGGTCGAACCAGCCTGGCGTCTCGACCCCCGGGGCCAGCTCGAGCGTGTGGTACCAAAAGCCGCGCTCGGCGATCGCCTCGCGGGCCGTCTCTGCGTCGGTGCGGACCGGTGCGGGCGAGGTGTTCGCGTCCGCGGCGATGGAGGCGTTGTAGCGCATCGATTGGGTACGGGGTAGACGGACGGCACCGTTGTCGCTCTACAAAGCCGTCTACGGCCGCTGTTACATTGCGCGGCGGTCCAAACCAGGCACACCCCGACCAAGGAGGAACGTTGACCAAGTCTG
The DNA here is from genome assembly GCA_963730145.1 of uncultured Solirubrobacterales bacterium. Taxonomy (GTDB): domain Bacteria; phylum Actinomycetota; class Thermoleophilia; order Solirubrobacterales; family 70-9; genus WHSW01. The sequence continues at coordinate 507,904 of CAVSQT010000004.1, read as the reverse complement.
AATTCGTAGAAAGCATCGCCGGCGAGTTCGACAGCAAGAAGGCGGCCGCCGACGCCGTCGACACGCTGCTCGACAGCATCACCAACACCCTCGCCGGCGGTGGAGAGATCAACTTCACCGGCTTCGGCAAGTTCAGCGTCGCCGAGCGCGGCCCCCGCCAGGGCGTGAACCCGCGCACCGGCGAGCGGATCACGATCGCGGGCGGCAAGGTGCCGAAGTTCTCCGCGGGAGCGGGTCTCAAGTCGAAGGTCAAGGGCAGCTGACCGACTTTCGCTGACCGGCTCGCGACGCTCGTCAACGAGCGTCGCAGCCAGGTCTGCCTCGGACTCGACCCCGATCCGGGCGGTCTCGAGCCGCGCTCTCGGCCACCCTCGGTGGAGCCGGCCGAGGCGGCGGCCGAGGCCGTGGCCGAGCACTGCATCGCGCTGATCGGCGCCGCGGGCGGCGCCTGCGTCGCCGTGAAGCCCCAGCTCGCCTGCTTCGAGCGGCTCGGCTGGGCCGGCTGGCGCGCCCTCGAGCAGGTCATCGAGGCCGCACACGGGGCAGAGCTGCTCGTGGTCGCCGATGGCAAGCGCGGCGACGTCCCGGTCAGCGCGGCCGTCTACGCCGATGCCCTGTTCGGCTCCACGGCCACGCCTTGGGGAGAGGTCGATGGCCTCGGTGCCGACGCTGCGACCGTCAATCCGCTGATCGGGGCCGATGCGCTCGAACCGCTGATCGCCGCCGCCGAGACCGCCGGCGCGGGCCTCTTCGCGCTGGTACGGACGTCGAACCCCGGCGCGGCGGACATCCTCGACCTCGCGACCGGCGATGGATCCGTGAGCGAGCATCTGGCCCGGATGGTGGCCGCGGCCGCCGGCCGCCTCAGCGGCGAGTCCGGGCTCTCGGGAATGGGCGCGGTGGTCGGCGCCACCGAGCCCGAGCACCTGGGGCGCCTGCGCGAGCTGATGCCGAACTCGATCTTCCTCGTGCCCGGTGTCGGCGCTCAGGGCGGCAGCGCGAGCTGATCTCGGCCCGGCCTTCTCGAGCAATCCCGCGTCGGTTCTCGTCCCCGCTTCGCGGTCGATCGCGAGCGCGGCGGACCCCGGTGCGGCGGCGGCCGAGTTGCGCGATGCGCTCTGGGCCGTTTCGCAAAGTGCCGCCCGCTGAGCCCGCGATGCCCACCGCACGGCCGATGAGCACCTACGATTCGCGGGGCAATGGATCCGAGCGGTCGCGAGACCAAGCCGACGAACTGGACGGCGCGAATCCTTGCGCCGCTCGTCCTCGTGGCAGCCGCAGCGGCGATCGTGATCGTGGTCAGCGGCTCGATGGGTGCGTCGGAGGACTCCGACTCCTCGTCCGATCGCTCCGAGACCGCTGCCGAGAGCGGCTGCCAGCCCGACGCCGATCAGGCGGTCGAGGATGGCTACTACGTGATCACCGCCGAGGACACCTCGGGCCTCAGCGGCGTCGCCCAGAAGACGTGCGTCCCGCTCGAGCGCCTGATCGAGCTCAACCCGAATCTCGACCCGCAGGCGATCCAGGTCTCCAACTGCGTCGACCTGGTCACCGACGGCTGCAGGGCCCTCAGCTCCGGCTAGCGGCGATCGGGCTCGTCGCGCTGGCGCTGGCCGCGTTCCCTGCGCCACCCGCCCTCGCAGCTGACCCGCCGCCGCAGCCGTCGGCTCGTGCCTGGATCCTGATCGACGCCCGCGACGGCGAGGTGCTCGCCGCGCACAAGGCGCAAAGCTCGTATCCGATCGCCTCGACGACGAAGCTGATGACCGCGTTCGTCGCTCGCCGCGAGCTGCGACCGACCCAGACCGTGGTCGCCCCCGGCTATCAGGCCCTCGCGGCCGAATCGCTTCTGGGCCTGCAGGCCGGCGAGCGAATCGAGGTGCGAGACCTGCTCTACGGGCTGCTGTTGGTGTCGGGCAACGACGCCGCCGCGGCGCTGGCGCAGGCATCGTCGGGGTCCGAGCAGGCATTCGTCGAGGAGATGAACCTGGCCGCCGAGAGGCTCGGACTCGACCACACCTCGTATGCGAACCCGATCGGCCTCGACGAGCAGGGAAACTTCTCCAGCGCCGGCGACCTCGCCACGCTCGCGGCCCGGCTCGAGCGCGATCGCCTGTTTCGGCGCATATTCGATACGCCCGAGACGACGATCCAGAGCGGCGCGATGCCGCGGACGCTGCTGAACCGAAACGTGCTCGTTCGCACCGTCCCCTACGTCACCGGCGTCAAGACCGGGTACACGCTCGGGGCCGGCAACGTGCTCGTGGGCTCGGCCGAGCGCGACGGAGTCGAGCTGGTCTCGGTGGTGCTCGGGGCGCCGACCGAATCCGACCGCGATGCGGGCACGCTGGCGCTGCTCGACTACGGCTTCTCGCTCTATGACAGGCGCACGCCGGTGCGTCGCGGCGACCCCCTCGCCGAGCTCGCGATCGAGGACCGCGAGATCGAAGTCGAGTTGGCGGCGACCGAAGGCCTCGCCGTGACGCTGCGCCGCGACCAGCAAGTCGACGTCTCAGTCGACGCGCCTCGCCAGGCGCCGGGTCCGATCAGCAAGGGCGAGCGGATCGGCAAGGCGGTCGTCAGCGTCGATGGCGAGCAGGTCGCGACCGTGGCGCTGGCCGCAACCCGCAGCGCTGCCGCCGCCAGCCTCGTCGAGCGCTACGACGCCGCGGTGCCGGGACCCAGGGCGGTGGCGTGGCTGCTCGCCATTCTCGCTCTGGCGGTCCTCTTCGTCGGCGGGTTGCTGCTTTGGGATCGGCACCGGCCTTAAGGGCGACCGGCTAGCCTGCGAGACATCGGAGGAGAGCTCCACTGATTCTCACGGTCACCCTGAACACGGCCATCGACCGGACCGTCGCGGTTCCCAACTTCCGCCTGGGCCAGCGTCACCGTGCGGTGGAGGCGCGGACGATGGCAGGTGGCAAGGGCGTGAACATCGCGCGGGCGCTGCGCCTGCTCGGCAGCCCGGTGATCGCCACCGGGCTCGCCGGCGGCGCGAGCGGAACTCGCCTGCTCGACCATCTTCGTGAGGAAAGCGTGCTGACGGCGTTCACCCGGATCGCCGGCGAGACCCGTACCAACCTCGCCGTCGTCGACCCGACCACGGGCGAGCAGACCGAGATCAACGACCGCGGGCCCGAGATCTCCGAGCAGGAGGCCGAGCGCTTCATCGAGCGCCTGCTCTATCTCGCGCGGGGAGCGTCGATCTGCGTGCTGGCGGGAAGCGTGCCGCCGGGTGTGCCGGAGGATGTCTACTTCCGGCTCGTGACCGAGCTGCGCGCTCTCGGCGTGCTCACGGTCCTCGATGCCGATGGCGAGCACATGCGCGCCGGGCTGCGAGGAGAGCCCGCGGTGGTTGCGCCCAACCTCGGTGAGGCGGAGGAGGCGGTTGGCCAGGAGTTCAACGACGCCGCCGACCTCGCGCTGGGGCTGACCAGCCTGCTCGACATGGGTGCCGGTGAGGCGATCATCACCTCCGAGGCCGGCTGCGTCGCCTTCGTCGGCAACGGGCCGGATCGCCGCGGTTATGAGGCTCGAATCGACCAGCTCGAGCCGGTGGCCACGGTCGGCTCCGGCGACTGCTTTCTCGCCGGGTACGTCGCCGCCCGCTTCGAGGGCGCGAGCCCGCGCGAGTGCTTGGCGCTCGGTGTCGCCTGCGGAGCCGAGTCGACCCAGCACTTCGGCGCCGGCACCGTCGATCGCAAAGCGGCCGAGCGGCTGCTGCCGCGGGTCGAGGTGCGCGAGCTCTCGGTGGCGGCCGAGGTGCTCTAGAGAGCTAGGCGTTCGAGTCGCGGACGATCTTCCTCGCCTGGACGAAGAAGGCGATGACCGCGGCGGCCCAGAGCCCGATCATGATCGGGACGTAGATCGAGACGATGGCGGCGTCTTCCCACGGCGCCAGATAGACGGCGATCGTCGGCACCAACAGCACCAGCTGCAGTGCCGCGGCCTCGCGCACGTAGCCCGCGAGCAACAGGAACGGCAGGCCCCAGACCGCGTAATGGAGGAACAGGTTCGGGCTGAACGCATAGACGCCGAGCCAGAGCAACACGGCAGCGTCGCTCGCGCGAGGGCGAAAGCGCAGCGCGAACAGCCCGATTGCCCCCAGCGCAGCGAGCGAGATCAAGCCGTCGACCTCGGCGAGCGTGCGGCTGGCGTCGCTGAGACCCACCGGAGCGCCCAGCAGCCAGAGGTCGGCCAGGCCCGGCTGCACCAGCAGCGAGATGCCGGCGACGCCCGGGGCGCCGGAGTAGCCGAGGATCTCGCGAACGCCGTCGAAGTCGGCGATCGCGAACGGCAAGATCAGCGCAAGCGGCACCGCGACCGCCGTAGCCGACAGGGTCAACGCCTCGCGCAGCGAGCGCGCCGAGGGCAACAGAGCCAGCAACAGCAGCAGCGGCACGGTCTTGATCGCGGCGCCGACCCCGATCAGCAGACCGGCGGCGACAGCGCGCGGCCCGGAGGGCCTGCTCTCCCACACGATCAAGGCCGCGACCGCCGGCAGGAAGGCGATCGAGTCGATCTGACCGTGGTAGCCGGAGACGACCATGAACGAGGGGCCGAGGGCAATCAGGCCGGCGGCCGCCAGACACGTGGACTCGGTCCGCCCGCGCCGGCCGAGGTAGACGTAGACGAGCAGCGCCAGAGCGGCGTCGGCGACGATCGAGGGCAGCTGGATGAGGCCGTGGAAGGGAAGGCCGAGCGTGCTCTCGCCCGTTGCGCTGACCAGGATCCAGGCAAAGAAGCCGGGCGGATACGGCCATCGCAGAGCTTCGATCTCGCCGATCGGCAAGACCAGCGAGCTGTAGAGCGCCAGCGGATCGCGTTGCAGCTGCGCTTCGACGATCGCGTAGGAGTTGATGTCGAAGGCGACCCCGTAGGTGGAGAAGGCGACGACCACCCTGACGGCGAAGCCGAGGCCGATCATCAGCCAAAGCGCGCGAGATGCCGGCAGCCATGCCACCAGCCGCCTACGGGCCATCGAGACCACTGCCGGCCGGGGCGAAGAGCACGAAGCGGGAGTCCTCGGCGATCGGGGCGTAGTCCGCCTCGGTCGCCCAGGCGATGTCGTCGGTGGGGGCCGTGAACGGCAGCGGCTCGCGACCGATCAGCAGCAGCTCGTAGCGGTGCCGGCTCAATTGCGCCGCGAACTCCGTGCTCGTCCGCGGGGCGCGAAAGGCACCGTCGGCGAAGCTGCCCACCGTGGAGACCTCGTTTTCGAGCCGTGGCCCGAACAGGGGATAGATCGGCGACAGCGAGCCGACCTCCCAGGCACCGGCGATGCCGATGCGGGAACCGGGCGCCGCCAATGCCAGCGCCCGGTCGAGGGCGGGACCGCCGCCGCGGTAGCGATCCTCGAAGAAACGCTGCTGGCCGATGTGGCCGATGAATGCCAGTGCCAGTCCGGCGACGAGGGCGCCGGCGACGAGCGCCCGGCGGGGAGTGGGGCGGCCGCCTTGGCGCCATCGCCGCCATGCGAGCACGGCGAAGCCGGCTGCGGCGACGAGGGCGAGCGCGAGCGCCAGGTCGCCAACGGTGAGATCGACGCCGCGGCGCAGCCCGTCGGCGATGCCGGCGAGCAGGATCAGCTCGGCGAGCAGGCGCCCGCGCCGCAGCCGCGAGACGACCCAGGCGACGGCGGGCGCCGCCAGCAGCGCGGCGGGGAGGAGGTAGCGCGTGTTCGAGCCGGCCCCGATCGGCGCTCCCTCGAAACCGAGCGCGGTGTAGGGCGTGATCACGTAGGCGACGGTGCACGCCAGAGCCCCGGCGACGAGCCAGGTGACGGCGGGCTGGCGCTGTCGCAGCCCGACGGCGCCGGCGAGCAGCGCGCCGACCCCGAGCACCGCCGCACCGAGCCCGAGCGTGGCGGTGAAGCGCCGGGAGCAGGTAGTCGCTCCACGCGTCCCAGTCGGTCAGGTAGTGCGAGATGGCGAAGCCGACCGCGTCGCGAGCCGGATCGGGTGGCGCATCGAACAGCGAGATCCCGAGCAGGTTGACCTCGACGGGGAAGAGGGGATTGCCCGACTCGACCCAGTTGCGCAGCAACCAGAAGCCACCGCAGAGCGCGATCACCGCCGCGAGGCGGGAGAAATCGGCCAGCGCCAGACGCCGGTTGCGCTCGTAGATCAGGCGGCAGATCAGCCAGGCGCCGACCAGCGCGACGACGCAGGAGACGCCATACCAGCGCGAGCCGAACGCGAGGCCGAGGCCGATCCCGGCGAGGATGAGGTCGGAGCGCGCCGCGGTGCGGGCGTGGCGGACGAGGAAGGCGAGGCCCGCCGCAAAGGTCGCGACCATGAACGGGTCGGGCGTGACCGTGTTGACGACGTACAGGGTCGAGGCCGGGATCGCCAGGGCCGTTGCCGCTGTCAGCGTCGCGGTGCCGGCGGTGCGCCGAGCTCGCGCCCGGCGACGAAGAGCGCGAGCCCGGCGAGCATCGAACAGCGGCAGGTTGACGAAGCGGATCAGGAGGTCGCCGTGCCAGGGCAGGATCGCGGCGAGCTGGAAGAGGTTGCCGTTGGCCGGGTAGTTGCCCTGTGCCTGGTCGGGGAGGAACTGGTCGATCTGCCAGATCGATCCGGTCTGCAGCCAGCGAGCGACGCTCGGCAGATGGAAGTTGAGCGGATCGACACCCAGGGCGGGGACCGTCGCGAGCTGCGCCAGGGTCGCCAGGAGATACACCGCGACCGAGCCGGCGCCGAGCGCGGCGATCGCGCGCGACAACCCGGGATCCTCGGCGGCGTCGCCGACTCCGGCCGGGACTCCGGCGGCGACGGGCTGCGCCGAGCGGCGACGACCACGGCGGCGAGCAGGCCAACCGCGATCACCGGCACCGAGCCACGGCCGAGGATGCCGAGCGCGGCCGCGATCAGGTGGATCGCGACCACGGCGGCGATCGCGAGCAGACCCGCCGCCAGCACGCGCTCGCAGGACCGCAGCCGCGGCGTCCACGCGCTGGTGGCGAGGACTGCGCCGGTCCCGACCGCGGTCACGGTGATCGAGAACAGCAGCAGGCCGACGAGGTAGTCGCCGAGCGGCATCGGCGCTCTTCTACCACTCGCCACTCGTCGCGCGCGGCGGGGCCTGCTTTGTGTGCGCGATGATCGCGACGCGATGGCATCGTCACTCAGGCAGGGCCTGCGCCGGGTCCCCCGTGCCGCATGGGCGTTGCTGGCGGCGGCGCTGGTCGCGCGGATCGCGGTTGCCTACGCGACCTACGGCGTTCGTTTCGACATCGACTCGTATCGCATCGTCTATGCCGCGCTCGACGGCAACCCGTTCGACGTCTACACGGCGACCAGCGACGCCGAGCAGATCCGCTGGCCCTACGCGCCCGGGTACTTTCCCTGGATCGTCGTCGCGGGGCTGGCCGACTCACACCTCGGGATTCCCTTCGACGGCACGATCCAGCTTGCGGCGATCGCCGCCGACGGCGCCCTGGCGTTGCTGGTCTATCTCTACCTCGATCGGCGCGGCGAGAGCACCGCGAAGGCGTTCGGCGCCTTCGCCGTCGTCTGCCTCGGGCCGACGTTCGCCGCCACGTCCGGCTATCACGGTCAGCTCGATTCGGTCGCGATCCTCGCCGCCGTGGCTGCGTTGATTGCGTGGGAGCAGCTCGAAGGTCAGAGGCGCCGAGCGGTCGTCTGCGGCCTCGTTCTCGGACTGGGGGTCGCGGTGAAGACCGTGCCGGTGCTGATGCTGATCGCGCTGCTGCCGTGGGCGAGCGATCGCCGTGAGGGGCTGCGCCTCGTCGCCTGGACGGCGCTGATCCCCGCGGCGCTGCTCCTGCCGTATGCGATCACCGATCCAGGCTCGACGCTCGACGTCTTCCGAAACGCCGGCCTCCCAGGCTTCGGCGGGCTCAGCCTGGTCGTTCAGCCCGAGCTCTCCGCGGCGTGGCTTGTCGAGGGCTCGTCGGCTGCGATCTCGGCGCTCAACGATCAGCTCTACGACCTCGGTCGCCTCATCGCGGCGGCCGTGATCGGCTGTCTCGCGCTGCTGGCGTGGCGGCTGCGCCCGCCGCCGCTGAAGATGGCGGTGATCATCTGGCTTTCGGTCTACGTCTTCAACCCCGACCTCTTCCTGCACTACCTGGTCTGGGGCCTGCCGTTCCTGCTCATGGCCGGCTACGTGTGGCAGGTCGTGGTGGTGCAGGTGGTCGTCATCATCCCGACCGTGCTGCTCTACGGCGGACCGTGGGAGGGCATGTGGGCGTCGCATCTGTACTCGGCGGTCCTGATCGGGTTGTGGGCCTGGGCGCTGGTGGCGCTGGGCCGGATCGTGTTCGAGGTCCGCGCGCCGCGGCCGCCGCTGGCGGTGCGGAGCTGACTGTTAGAATCGTCACGACCTCCGAAGGTGGGGTCGCGGAGCCGCAAACAGCGGTTTTTTGGGCCCCTTCCGAGGGGCTTTTTTCGTCCGCGAACACCCGTAGCTTGGAGGCTAGATGGAAGTCGAGATCGGTCGGGGCAAGAAGGGCAGGCGGGCCTACGGGTTCGACGACATCGCGATCGTGCCCTCGCGGCGAACGCGTGACCCCGACGACGTCGACATCTCCTGGACCCTGGGCCCGTACCGTTTCGAGCTGCCGCTGCTCGCCTCGGCGATGGACGGAGTCGTGAGCCCGGCGACCGCCGCTGAGCTCGGCCGGCTCGGCGGCCTCGGCGTGCTCAACCTCGAGGGCATCTGGAGCCGGTACGAGGACGCCGACGCGAAGCTGGCCGAGATCGCCGCGGCGCCGCCCGAGCAGGCGACGCATCTGATGCAGAAGCTCTACGAGGAGCCCGTCAAGGCCGAGCTGATCGCGCAGCGCGTCGAGGAGATCAAGGAGGCCGGCGTGGTCGCCGCCGGGTCGTTGACGCCGCAGAAGGTGACCGACTACTACGAGGTCGCGATCGAAGCCGGGCTCGACATCCTCGTCATCCAGGGCACCGTGATCTCGGCCGAGCACGTCTCGACCAAGTCCGAGCCCCTGAACCTGAAGGAGTTCACCTCGGAGGTTCCGGTGCCATGCGTGATGGGCGGCTGCGCCTCCTACTCGACCGGTCTGCACCTGATGCGCACCGGCGCGGTCGGCGTGCTCGTCGGCGTCGGCCCGGGAGCCGCCTGCACGACCCGCGGCGTGCTCGGCCTCGGCGTGCCGCAGGCGACGGCGATCGCCGACGTCGCCGCGGCCCGCGCCCAGCACATGCTGGAGACGGGCGAGTACTGCAACGTGATCGCCGACGGCGGCATGCGCACCGGCGGCGATCTCTCGAAGGCGATCGCGGTCGGCGCCGATGCGGTCATGATCGGCTCGCCGCTCGCCCGCGCCACCGAAGCGCCCGGACGCGGCTATCACTGGGGAATGGCGACCTTTCATCCCGTCGCTGCCGCGAGGCACCCGCGTCGCCACCCAGCAGGACGGCACGATCGAGCAGATCCTGATGGGCCCCGCGCACGAGAACGACGGCACCTTCAACCTGATCGGCGCGCTGAAGACATCGATGGCGACCTGCGGCTATGAGGACATCCGCGACTTCCAGCGCGCCGAGGTGATGGTCGCGCCATCGCTTCAGACCGAGGGCAAGCAGCTGCAGCGCTCGCAACAGGTGGGCATGGGCTCCAACGGCAAGGCGCAGGTCTCCAACGGAGTAGCCATAACGGATGGCTGAGCGACCGGAGCCTTCTGAGCGGCTGCAAGTCGGCGCCGGCCTGCGTCCTCGGTCGCTCGTGTGCTGGCGCACACGTCGCTCCCTGCGTCCTTGGCCGGCTTGACTTTCGCTCGCTCAGACGCACCGGGACGCGTGGGCCTCTGGCCGATCGGCGACCCCGCGCTTCCGGCGGAGCCCGGGGTCGAGGAGGCGGTCGATGTCGCGCCGCCCGAGACCGCGCACGAGGAGGTTCTCGTGCTCGATTTCGGTGGCCAGTACTCGCAGTTGATCGCCCGCCGCATTCGCGAGTGCCAGGTCTACGCCGAGTTGTTGCCCCACGACCTCGACCTCGAGGTCATCCGCGACCGCAACCCGGCCGCCCTCGTGCTCTCGGGGGGGCCGGCATCCGTCTACTCCGAGGGTGCTCCGCGCCTGCGCCGCGAGCTGCTCGAGCTCGGCATCCCCGTGCTCGGCATCTGTTACGGGATGCAGGCCATGGTGCTCGAGCTCGGCGGCCGCGTCGAAGGCGCCGAGTCGGGCGAGTTCGGGCGCACGGCGCTGACGCTGGCCGGTGACGGCGGCAAGCTGCTGGCGGGGCTGCCGCCCGAGCAGCAGTGCTGGATGAGCCACCGCGACTCCGTCTTCGCGGCGCCCGACGGCTTCGATGCGCTTGCCGCCAGCCCCGGTTCGCCGGTTGCCGCGCTCGAGAACACCGAGCGCGGTCTCTACGGCATCCAGTTTCACCCCGAGGTCGTCCACACGCCCTACGGGCAGCAGATCCTCGAGCGCTTCCTGCGCGAGATCGCCGGGTGCGTCGAGAAATGGTCTCCGGCTTCGGTGATCACCGAGCAGCTCGAGAGCATCCGCGCCCAGGTCGGCGATGCCGGCGTCATCTGCGGGCTGTCGGGCGGCGTCGACTCGGCGACCGCGGCGGCGCTCGTTCACCGCGCCGTCGGCGACCAGCTCACCTGCGTGCTCGTCGACCACGGCCTGATGCGAATGAACGAGGCCGAGCAGGTCGTCGCCGCGATGCGCGAGCTCGGAGTCAACCTCGTCCACGTCGATGCCGAGGAGCGCTTTCTCACCCGGCTGGCGGGAGTGGTCGAGCCCGAGCGCAAGCGCATGATCATCGGCGAGGAGTTCATCCGCGTCTTCGAGGAGGAGGCCGAGAAGGTCGACTCCGTCGGTTTCCTCGTCCAGGGCACGCTCTACTCGGACGTGATCGAGTCGGGCGGCGACGGGCGCGAGGCCGCGACGATCAAGTCGCACCACAACGTCGGCGGCCTGCCCGAGGACCTCGGCTTCGATCTCGTCGAGCCGCTGCGGATGCTGTTCAAGGACGAGGTCCGCGCGGTCGCCGCCGAGCTCGGCCTCTCCGACCGCGTCGTCTGGCGCCAGCCGTTCCCGGGACCGGGCCTCGGCATCCGCATCGTCGGTGGCGAGGTCAACAAGGAGCGCCTCGACATCCTCCGCGACGCCGACGCGGTCCTGCAGGAGGAGATCAAGGCGGCGGGCCTGTACCGCGAGCTGTGGCAGTCCTTCTGCGTCTTGCCGGTGGTGCGCTCGGTCGGCGTCCAGGGCGACGGGCGCACCTACGCCTATCCGATCGTGATCCGCGCGGTCACATCCCAGGACGCGATGACGGCCGACTGGGCGCGGCTCCCATACGACCTGCTCGAGCGCGTCTCCAACCGGATCATCAACGAGGTCGCCGGTGTCAACCGCGTCGCCCTCGACATCTCGTCGAAGCCTCCCGCGACGATCGAGTGGGAGTAGCCTCGAGCCGCGATGCCCGGCGCCGGGCGGCGTCATCGGTCGCTCGCGTGCGAAGCACGCCACGCTCCCTGCTTCCTTGCCCGGCTTGGGCCTCACGGCTCGAAGCGGCGTCTAGAGGTCTCGCCGCGGCACGGCGCTGAGCAGCGCGTGCGGGTCGCCGATGCGACACGCGACCACGATCTCGCGGCTCACCCTGTGGCGCAGGTTCTTCAGAGTCAGCGGCGCTCGCGGCATGCCGTCACCCGCGGGCATGAAGACCAAGCGCGGACCCGACTCGATCACGAAGCCCGCCGATTGCACCATCCGCGCCAATCCCCTCAGGTTCGGCTTCCACCACACGGGGCGCTCCATCGCGTGCAAGCTGGCCAGTGGGAATGGTGCCAGCGAGAGCGTGGCGCCGACCGCGTCGACGACGATCAAGCGCCCGGCGGTCACCGTTCGCACCGCCTCGAGCGCGCGCACGGGGTCTCTGAGGTGAAGCAGCAGGCTTCCGAGGTAGACCAGATCGAAACGACCATGACGCTCGGGATCGAGGTCGTAGACGCTGGCATCCCAGCGCTCGACGCTCGATCCGAGCGCGGCATGGGCGACTTCGAAGCCGCTGCCGGCGGCCTTTCGCGCTGCCGCCGAGGCGCGCGAGAGCTCGGTTCCGACCGCCGGCCAATCCCACCGCGACTCGTCGAGCGCGTCGATCGCGATCACCTCGGCGGCCTGTCTGCGCTCCATCTCGAAGGCCCAGAAGCCGTCGTAGGTGCCGACGTCGAGGCAGCGCAGGCCGGCGCACGATGCGGGCAGAGCGCGCGGGGCGATCGCCCGGCAGTCGAACCACCCGGGCGTGACCAGGCCCGGCGCCAGCTCGATCGAGTGGTACCACTCGAGCGCAGCCACCTGCTCGGCGAGCTCGGCGGGCCTCACGGCTCAGAGGGGCTGGATGATGGGCGCGCGATCACGAGCATGCGGTCGCGGAAGTCCGGTGTCACCAGCCGCTCGGCGACGCCGAGCGCTCTTGCGCCGCCGACGAGCGGCTTCACGATCCCGGCTCGATAGCCACCGAGCCTGCCCAGGTAGTAGCCGAGCGTGAACGTCTTCGGCGCCGTCGTCAGCGAGAGCACCTCGAAGCCGTGGGCGGCGAGCAGCGTCCTCATGCTGTGCCGCGTGAAGTAGTGCACGTGGGTCGGGAGCACCGACCACCATCGCCGGCCCATCGCCCGCGCGAGCCGGCTGCCGGCGTCGGGCAGCGCCAGGGCGACGACGCCACCGGGCGCGAGCAGGTCGGCGACTCGATCCAGCGCCTCGCCGGCGCGCGGCAGGTGCTCGATCACGTCTGCCAGCACGATCGCATCGAAGCTTGCGGACTCGATCTCGGTCTCGAACAGGCCGCCCTCGAGCACATCGAGGCCGAGCCGCTCGCGGGCAAAGCGCGCGGCGAACTCGCTGGGCTCGACCCCGGTCACGTTCCAGCCGCGCCGGCGCGCCTCGTCGAGCAGGAAGCCGACCCAGCAGCCGAGGTCGAGCAACGAGCCGACGGCGACATGGCGCTCGATCGCCGTGAGCACGGCACGTGCGGTCGCGCGCTGCCCGGCCTCCTCGTCGACGTAGTCCTCGGAGGCGGCTTCGCTCGTAGGCCTCGCGAGAGATCGGCCTCGGCGGGGAAGCGCGCCAGCTGCATGTGGCCGCAGTCGCGGCAGCGAACGATGTCCGCGAGCGCGGTGCCGTAGCGATCGCTCGACGGGATCAGGCCGTCGGGGCCCGGCCGATCCGGCGACGCTGAAGTGAGCGACCAGCGCCGACCCGCCGCAGGCTTCGCAGCTGGAGCTCGCGGTCACGGCGGGGACTGTAACGGCCGCGGAGACTGACTACGGTTGCGCGGTGAAGACGCAACCAGCGCACGTCGGGCGCGGACGATCCGCGCCTCTTGAGCGTGGTCGCGCCCGCCTACAACGAGGCGGCGACGCTCGAGCAGTTCTGGCATCGCACCTCGGATGCGCTCGAGGGCCTCGAGTTCGAGCTGATCTTCGTCGACGACGGCAGCGATGACGAAACGCCCGAGGTTCTCGCGGCGCTCGCTGCGGCCAACCCGCGAATCCGCGTGATCACGCTCTCGCGCAACTTCGGCCATCAGGCGGCGATCACCGCGGGCCTCGATCACGTTCGAGGCGATGTCGCGGTGATGATCGACGCCGACCTCCAGGACCCGCCCGAGCTCATGCTCGAGATGCTCGATCGCTGGCGAGAGTGGCGCCGAGGTCGTCTACGGAGTCCGGCGCTCGAGAGCGGAGGAGACGCGGTTCAAGCTCGCCACGGCGCGATGGTTCTACAGGTTGTTCGCGAGGATCGCGCAGGTCGACCTCGCCAGCAACTCCGGCGACTACCGCCTCTTGGATCGCGTCGCGCTCGACGCGCTGCGGTTCGATGCGAGAGCGCAGCCGATTCCTGCGCGGGATGACGACCTGGGTCGGCTTCGAGCAGGCGTCAATCGCCTACGAGCGCGACCCCCGCTACGCGGGCGAGACCAAGTACACGCTGCGCAAGATGGTGCGCTTCTCCTTCGACGCGATCTCGTCCTTCTCGCACGTCCCGCTTCAGGCCGCGACCGTGCTCGGCTTCCTCTTCTCGATCGTCGCCTTCCTCGCGATCCCGGTGGCGATCGGCTTTCGCATCGCCGGTCAGTTCGTGCCTGGAGTGACCACGGTCCTGCTCGTCGTCCTGCTGCTCGGCGGAATCCAGCTGATCACGGTGGGAATCATCGGCGAGTACCTGGGGCGCGTCTACGACGAGGTCAAGCAGCGGCCGCTCTACATCGTTCGCGGCGAGCTCGGCCCGCCTCAGGATCCAGCCGACCGTCCCTGAGCGCCGGGCGTTCGTTGCGCGTCTCAAGGAGAAGGGTTCGGTGGCCGACCCCGAACCAATGTCAGTGCCCGGGATGGTCACATACCTCAGGGCCGTAATCGCCAGACCTCGATTCGCGCCTCGCGCTTCTGGGCGCAGCCGTGCTCATGCTTGCGCTCGCCGGGCTCGCTTCTCCGCGGCGAACCTCAGCGCCACCGCCTCCAACCCCGGCAACTCCTTCACCGGCAGCACCTATTTCGGCTTCTTCGCCTCCGGCTACTACACCGGCAACGCCGCCGATAACCGCGGCATCACCGGGGTCGGATTCCGTCCCGACGTCGTCATCGTCAAGGGCAACACCGCCCAGACCGCGGCGATCCGCACCTCGACGATGAGCGGCGACGTGAGCAAGCCGATGGCCGGGGCCACGGCGCAGCTGGCGGACGTGATCCAGTCGCTGGACGCGGACGGGTTCACGGTTGGCCTCAATGCACGCGTCAACAGCGCCGACATCGGCTACGAGTGGATGGCGTTTCGCGCTCAGGAAGGGCTGCTCAGGGTCGGCTCCTATACCGGCAACGGCACGAGCCAGTCGGTCACCGGGCTCGGCTTCTCGCCCGAGTACGCCGCCGTCTTCTCGGCGGGCGCCAACAACGCCGTCCAGCGCTACTCCGGGCGGCACCACCAGCTTCCAGTTCGACGGCGACACCGGCAACGCCACGCGGATCACCGCGCTCGACGCCGACGGCTTCAGCGTCGGGCGCCGAGAACACCGTCAACACCAACGGCACGACCTACCACTGGATCGCCTTCAACGACTCGGCGGGATTCGTCGATGTCAACGGCTACACCGGCAACAACACCGACAACCGCACCATCACCGGCGTCGGCTTCCAGCCCGAGTACGTGATGGTCCGGGCCAACGACACCGCCACCGGCACGACTCGGCGCCCACCGTCCGGCAACCCTGCCCGGCGACAACACGCTTCGCTACGGCGCGGTCGTCAACGCGGCGAACTCGATCCAGGCGCTCCAAAGCGACGGCTTCCAGGTCGGCACCGACGCCTCGGTCAACGCCGAACACCGTCGCCTACCGCTACCTCGCCGTCCACGACACCGCCTCGTCGGACGGCAGCGGCTGTCCGAACTCGGGCTCGGCGACTGGTGACGCCGTGGCGCGATAGCGTACGTCGACGAGAACTGCGCCGACCGCAAACATCGGCGCGTCCTCGACCTCTACGTGAGGTCGAAGAGCGGCAACGCGAAACCAGCGAGCGCTGGTGCGGTTCAACCTGCCGATCCATCCCGCGGCTGCTCGCTGACGGTGCGTCGCTGAAGCTGTTCGCAGCGCGTCGACCCTGGCCGGACGATCGACGTCTACCGCGCCGGCGGCGCCTGGGCAGAGAGCAGGGTGAACTGGAACACCGCACCGGCGACAGCCGGAGCCGCGACCAGCCGCGCCTCGGCAGCGGGAACTCTGATCTGGGACGCGACCGCGCAGGTCCAGGCGATGTACTCCGGGCACCAACAACGGCTTCATGCTCGCGACCAAACCGAGTCCGCCCGACCAGCCCGCAGCAGAAGTACCAGGCGCGCGAGGGCACGCCCGACACCCAGGACCCGGAGCTCAGGGTCAGCTGGGGCTGATCCCCGAGGGCTGGCCCAGGTTGCGACCCGAAGCGGACGGACGTACTAACCGATCCGTGGTGGAAAATTCCGGGTTTGCGGTAATTCTCGTCAATACGCTCAAGCCGGCGAACGGGAGGACCGATCGGACGAGCGGGCGCCCAAAGGAATGGGCCTGAACGTCTCAAGAAGGAGATCCCTTGCCAGCGAGAAAGCACCTCCGAATCTTCGCACCGGTCATCGCTTCGCTTGGGCTGGCCGCTGCGCTCGCCGTTCCGGCGACATCAGCCGCGAGCCTTTCGGACGTGGCCCGAACCCGTCGACGACGGGGTTGCAACCACCGACGCGTGGCACCGGCTCACCACCAGCTCGATATTCGTCGGTTGCGCCTACGACGCAGTCCGCCGCACGTTCTATCCCTTCCTACGACTCGATCCTTCAGGCGTTCTCGCCTTTCGGAGACGACGACTGGTACGCCCTCGTTCCCCAGGGGGACTTCGAACGCATGCCGACCTGGTCGAAGAGCGGAAACGTGACCCTGGCGGCCTCCAGCGATCCCTTTGCCCTGACCGGCACCATGGGTGAGAGCTCGTTGCGCCTGCAATCGGGTGGCTGGGTGCGGACGCCACTTCTCTGCGTCGACTTGCTGACGCCGCACCTGCGTTTCGTCGCGACCGCGACCGGCGACGGCGAGCTCGACGTCGAGGCGCGACTGATCGGCTGCCCGCGCCGCTGGATCAGCCGGTCGAGCACCAGCATCTCGCCAAGCGACCACAGAGGCTGGCAGCCGAGCGAGAAGATCGATCTGAACACGAGCTGCCTCGGCCCTGGGCGGACGGGCATCGTCGACGTGCGCTTCCGCGGCGAAGGCGACTGGCTGATCGATGACGTGATGATCGATCCCTACAAGCGCGGCTAACCAGACCGAGCAGATGTCGAGTCTCGCTGCGCCTGAGCTGATGAACCGGCCCGAGGCCTCGAACGGGCGCGACGTCGAAGTCGACGACCTGCTCGAATCCTCGTGGTCGGGTCGCGGCCGCCCGATTCGAGGCACCGAGCTGCGCCTCGAGCTGGCGGTCACCGCCCTGTTCCTGATCGCCGCAGCTGCGATCTTCGCGATTGCGCCTGCGGGCGTCCACCTGGAGCCGATGGCGATCGCCGTGGTCGTCGCCTATGCGATCGCCTTCCAGGCTGAGTTCCCCGTCGGCGCCGGCCACGCCGTGCCAACCCAGCTCTTTCTCGTTCCCATGTTTGCGCTTGGCCTCGGCACAGCTCGTGCCGGCGTTGGTGTTCTTGGCGCTGGCGCTGAGCACGGCTCTGGCGTGGGCAACGGGGCGCGGGCGCCTCGACCGGCTCGTCACCTGTGGCGGCGATGGGATGCATGCGCTCGGCCCGGCACTGGTCATCGTCGCCTTCGCGGGCGGCGATGCGCTCGACGCGAGTGCTCTGGGTGATCGCGCTCGCCTTCGCGGCGCAGCTCGGGTTCGACTATCTCTCATCGCTCGTCCATGATCTGGTCGCCCTTCGCGTGCGCCCCGAACTTCATACGAAGGTGCTCGGGCAGGTTTGGAGCGTCGACCTCGCCCTGCTCCCGTTCGGCCTGCTTGCCGCCGCCGCCTCGCAGAGCTGGCCCTGGGTTGCCCTGGCGCCGCTGCCGCTGGTGATCCTGCTCGCCGCGCTTGCGGCAGACCGTTCGCGGCGAATCAACACCGCCCAGGAGCGCCTCGAAGAGCTCGAGCACGAGCGCGGTCGCCATCAGACGGCGATCGATCGCATTGGCGATGCCCTGGCGTCGAGGCTCCACCTGTCCGCCCTCTTGGAGGTGGTCACCAAGGTGGCTACGGATGCGCTCGACGGCGCCGCGGGCCGCGGCAGGGCCCAGGGAAGCTTCGCCGAGGATCCCGGCTCCTCGGGTCTGGTTCACGAGCCTGACGTCTGCGCCGCCGTGCTCGAGGCCGCCGAGAATCGCGCCCTCGCCTCCTCGCAGATCACCGAGGCTGAGAACGCGGGCATGTTCGCGGTCTCGAGCCCGATCGGAGGCCCGCCTGAGCCGATCGGCACGATCTCCGTCGCCCGCTCCCGGCCCTTCTCGAATGAGGAGCGGGCCTTGCTCACCCGTCTCTGCCAGCAGGCGGCCGTCTCGGCGAGCGAGGCCCTGCGCCACGAGCAACTGCGGGCCGCCGAGGCCGGGCTGCGCCACCAGGCCTTCCACGATCCGCTCACCGGCCTCCCCAATCGCTCTCGTTTCGTCGCTCGCGTCGAGGAGGGGCTGCGACGCGACTCCGACCAGGTCGCGGTTCTGTTCATCGATCTCGACGGGTTCAAGGTGGTCAATGACACCCTCGGCCACGAGGCCGGCGACGAGTTGCTCGTCGTCGTCGCGCGCCGGCTCTCGAGTTGCCTGCGGTCCGGCGATGTCGCCGCGCGCCTGGGCGGAGACGAGTTCGCGGTGCTGCTCCACGAGCTGCAGCCTGGGGATCGCGCGGCGGGTGTAGCCCGGCGCCTGCTGAGCAGCCTTTCCCAGCCGATCAGCGCTCGCGGTCACGAATTCGTCGTCCATGCCAGCGTCGGGCTTGCCTACTCCTCGCCTGGCATCGAACCCGACGACCTGCTTCGCGATGCCGACCTGGCGATGTACGCGGCGAAGCGCGATGGGGGACACCGCGTGACGGTCTTCACCGACGAGATGCTGGTCCGCGCGGAGTCCCGCATCGAGCTCGTCCAGGACATGCCCGACGCGCTCGCGCGAAGCGACTTCGAGCTTCGCTTCCAGCCGATCATCGACCTCGCCGACGGCGGAGTCGAAGCCGTCGAAGCTCTCGTTCGCTGGCGCCATCCGAGTCGCGGTCTGCTGAAGCCGGACGCGTTCATCGCCTCGGCGGAGCAGATGGGGATGATCGACGAGATCGGGCACTGGGTGCTGGATCAGAGCTGTCGCCTGATCGCGCACGAGCTGCCGGCGGGAGCGGGCAAGCCGCGGGTGACCGTCAACGTCTCCCCGATCCAGCTGCGCGAGCCGCGCTTCGCCTCCGATGTGATCGCCTGCGTGGGACGCCACGGGATCTCACCGGAGCGACTGATGCTCGAGGTCACGGAATCGATCGCGATCGAGGAGAACGCCCAGGACTCACGACAACCTCAGCGCTCTGCATGAATTCGGCGTGCTGCTTGCTCTCGACGACTTCGGCGCGGGCTACTCCTCGCTCAGCTACCTGGCCCGGCTTCCGATCGACCTGTTGAAGCTCGATCGCAGCCTGGGGGCCGAGATCGACCGCGATCGAAGCCAGGAGCGCCTGGTCGCAGGGGTGGTGGGACTCGCGAACTCGCTTGGGCTTCCGGTTGTGGTTGAGGGAATCGAACGAGCCGGCCAGCTGGAGCGGATCCTCGACATGGGCGCCGAATTCGGTCAAGGCTTCGCGCTCGCCGAGCCGATGAACCACGAAGCGCTGATCGACTGGTTGTTGGCCCACCGCGGCAAAGCGGCCGAGGTCGCTTCCGCATCGAACAACGGCAGCTCCGAGCCGAGCTGGCGCAATCCCCTGCTCACCGTCTTCGAGCCTCGGACGGCCTAGCTGAAGACGCGAGCTCCGGAGCTCAGGAGAAGGAGTCCCAGAGCTGAAGCGGTCCCAGCGGATCCTCGGGTGCGGCTTCTCGATAGCCGTGAGGCCAGAGCTCGAAGTGAAGCTGGCAGAACTCGCCGCGGGCATTGCCCGTCTTTCCGACGGCGCCGATGCGTTCGCCGGTTCGGACCCGGGCGCCATCGGCCAGCGGGGTGGGTGACTCGAGATGGGCGTAGAAGTAGTCGCGCCTGGTCGCCAGCCCGTCGATCGTCACGTGGTGGCCGTAGAGCGCGTCGCTGTAGCCCTCGTCCTGAACCCGACCACCGCGCGCCGCCAGCAGCGGCGTGCCGCAGGCCGCGGGGAGATCCTGACCTTCGTGCACGCGCCCGCCCGAGCGCGGCTCACCGAAGCGATCCCCGTAGCTGTGCGCGCCGGCGACGGGAAAGATGTGGTCGTGGAAGCGAAAGCGCCCAGCCCGCGCGCCGTCCTTTCCCACCGGGCCGACGCGAAACTGATAGGCGCCGTCGGCGACGACATCGCCGTCTGGCTCACGTCCGTCCCAGCGACGCCGGTGAAGCTTGCCCGGGGCGAGGTCGCGCTCGATCCAGCGGCGCACGGTTTCACCGTCGGCCTTGCGCACGACTCGGATCAGCACGTCGAGGCGGCGCGAGGCCGAGAAGCGATAGCGCAGGCGAAGCGGTCGCGGGCTGTCGAAGAATGCCGACGACGGTCTGGGCTTGGCGGCCTCGAGCTCGAAGCCGGCACCGGTGCCGTCCGCGGCACCCGCTCGTGCAGGGCTCGTGCCGGTGGTCAACGCGACGACTGCGAGCGCGACGAGGGTCAATCTGGCTTCGCGCGTGGGCACCGGCGAATTGTCGCTAAGATCAGGCGGCCGCGCCTCGGGAAAAGGCCTCCCGCGGAGCGGCTTTTCGCGCGCAACGGGAGCCCGACGCGCGAGTCAGCAAGCGAGCCAAGATGAAGACCTATGTAGCCACACCAACAGACCGCCAGCGCGATTGGTACGTGATCGACGCCGAGGGCAAGACGCTCGGTCGCTTGGCGACCCAGATCGCCGACATGCTGCGCGGCAAGCGCAAGCCCGAGTACACCCCGCATTGCGACACCGGCGACTTCGTCATCGTCGTCAACGCGGAGAAGATCGCCGTGACCGGCAACAAGCGCACGGACAAGATCTACTATCGCCACAGCGGATATCCGGGCGGGATCAAGTCGAGGACGCTGGGCGAGATGCTCGAGCGCCGGCCCGAGGAGGTCATCCGCAAGGCGGTCAACGGGATGCTGCCGCGAAATCGTCTCGCCCGCCAGCAGATCACGAAGCTCAAGGTCTACGCCGGCCCAGAGCACCCGCACGCAGCGCAGAAGCCGAAGCCGATGGAGACCAAATGAGCGACGAAGAACGAACTGACGAAACTCCCGATCAGCCTCCGGCGCAGGAGCCGCCGGCAGACGAGGCCGAGCAGCCAGAGCCCAGCACGGAATCGGCTTCTGAGGCCGAGGCGCCGATCGCGCCGCCCCCGGCCGAGGATGCGCCGCCGCGCCGGCCGAGGACGACGCCCGCCGCCCGCCGAGGAAACGCAGGCGCCCGACGAGGAGGCTTCGCAGGAAGAGACGCCGCCCGAGACCGAGAAGCCCAAGGCCAAGGACCAGGCTCCCGGAGCCGATCTCGAGCCGCTCCAGCTCGAGCCCGAGCGCGAGCTCGATGCAGAGGAGCGCGCTCGCCTCGAAGCCGAGGAGGAGGAGCGCGCTCGCCTCGAGGCACTCGCCGCCGCGGTGAACGAGCCCGTTGCGCGCACCGGTCCCCGCGTCGAGCTCGCAAAGGACGCCCAGATCCAGGCAACGGGCAAGCGCAAGAGCGCGATCGCCCGCGTCATCCTGCGCTCCGGCAGCGGCGATTTCGAGGTCAACGGCCACTCCCTCGAGCGTCACTTTCCGCGCGCTTACCTGCAGACGATCGCTCGCCAATCGCTGGTCACGGCGGGGTATGAGTCTCACGTCGACGTCTTCGTCCGAGTCCACGGCGGCGGCATCTCCGGCCAGGCCGCGGCCGTGCGTCACGGCATCGCCCGCGGCCTCTGCGAGATCGACCCGGAGCTTCGCCCCGAGCTCAAGCGCCGTGGCCTGCTGACCCGCGACGCCCGCAAGAAGGAACGCCGCAAGGCGGGCCTGAAGAAGGCGCGCAAGCGGCCGCAGTTCTCGAAGCGCTGACCGCTCCACACCCTCCTTTGGTCAAGAAGCTCTTCGGAACTGACGGTGTCCGGGGCGTCGCCGGGGAGTTGCTCACCGCCGAGCTCGCCGCAGCTCTGGGCAGCGCGGCGACGCGCGAATCGTCCGCGGCGCGACCACAGGTCTTGATCGTTCGCGATACGCGCGAGTCCGGTCCGATGCTCGAGGCGGCGCTGGCCGATGGCATCGCCAATGCCGGAGGCGACGTGCTGCTCGCCGGGGTGTTGCCCACGCCCGCCGCCTCCGTGCTCGTGCGCCGTCTCGGTCTCGATCTCGCGATCGTGATCTCGGCGTCGCACAACCCATGGCAGGACAACGGGATCAAGTTCTTCGGCGGCGACGGGCGCAAGCTCGACGATGCGCACGAGGCGAGGATCGAGGCCGGCGTTGCCGCCGCCATCGAGGACGGCGTGGCAGCTTCGAGTCCGGCGGGCGGCGCCGGGCGGGTGCGCCGGCTCGAGGGTGCGCTCGACGACTACATCCGCGAGCTCCAGAGCTGCTTTCGCCTCGACCTCGAAGGCATCCACGTCGTCCTCGACTGCGCCAACGGTGCTGCCTTCGAGGCCGCCCCGGCGATCTTCGAGCGACTCGGCGCAACGGTCGACGTGATCGCCGCCGAGCCCGACGGGCGCAACATCAACGAGGGCTGCGGCTCGACTCATCCCGACGCGTTGGCGACTCGGGTCAGACAGACCTCCGCCGACCTCGGCTTTGCCTTCGACGGCGACGCAGACCGCGTCGTCGCCGTCGACGGCAGCGGCCAGATTCGCGACGGCGACGAGCTGCTCGCGCTGATCGCTCGTCATCTCTCGGCGCACGAGCGGCTGGCCGGCGGCGTCGCCGTCACGGTGATGAGCAACTTCGGCTTTCACGAGGCCATGCGCGAGGCCGGGATCGAGGTCGCGACGACGCCTGTCGGCGATCGCAGCGTCACGGCCGAGCTCGAGCGTCGTGGCTGGAGCTTCGGTGGCGAGCAGTCGGGTCACCTGATCTGGACGCAGTTCGCGCCCACGGGCGACGGCATCGCTGCCGCTCTGCTGGCGATCTCGGCTCTCGCCGGCCGTTCCCTCGCCGAAGTCGAGCCGATGACGAGGATGCCCCAGGTGTTGGTCAACGTCACCGTCGCCGATCGCGACGCGATCGCCGCTGCCACGAAGCTGTGGGATGCGGTTGAGCGTGAGCAAGCCCGTCTCGAGGGCAGGGGTCGTGTTCTCGTCCGTTCTTCCGGCACCGAGCCGCTCGTACGGGTGATGGTCGAAGCCCCCCAGCCGGCGGAGGCGGAGGAGGTCTGCCGGCGCTTGGTGGACTTGGTCCGCGCCGAGCTCGGCTGAGCGTCGGCTGCTCGACCACGCTCTACCCTAGATCCTCACCCATGTGCGGAATCGTCGGATATGTCGGCAACCGTCCCTGCCGTGACCTGCTCGTTGCCGGGCTCGAGAAGCTCGAGTACCGCGGCTATGACTCGGCGGGCATCTCGCTGCTCGCCGACGGCGAGATCGACACCGTGCGCGCCGTCGGCAACCTCGCCAACCTGCGCGCGGCGGTGGGGCTCGATGCCGATCGGCCGATCACAGAGCGTGACTCCGGGGCTGTTGCGGTCGCCGCCCCGCCGGCGACGATCGGCCTCGGCCACACGCGGTGGGCGACCCACGGGCGCGTCACCGAGGAGAACGCCCACCCGCACGGCGACTGCTCCGACAGCATCCAGATCGTCCTCAACGGCATCGTCGAGAACCACTCCGAGTTGCGCCAGGACCTGGTCGCAGACGGGCACATCTTCAGCTCGGAAACCGACGCCGAGATCGTCGCCCACCTGATCGAACGCCACTACGACGGCGATCTCACGGATGCGGTACGCAACGCCTTCGCCGACCTCCGCGGCCATTACGCCTTCGTCGCCATGCACGCCGGTCACCCCGACACGCTCGTGGCGGCCCGCCAGGAGTGTCCGCTGATCGTCGGCCTCGGCGCCGAGGAGAGCTTCGTCGCCTCGGCAATTCCCGCCTTCATGGCCGAGACCCGTCACGTGCTCGGGCTCAAGAACGGCGAGATCGTCACCGTCACCGGCGGCGAGGCGAGGATCGAGGAGGCCGACGGGACCGCGGTCGAGCGCGAGATCGAGGAAGTCACATGGGATCAGGAGGCGGCCGAGAAGGCCGGCCATTCGACTTTCATGATGAAGGAGATCCACGAGCAGCCCGACGCCGTCGCCGAGACGATCGCCGACCGGCTCTCCGCCTCCGACCACGTCGACCTCTCCGAGCTCGAGCTTGATCCTGAGCTCGTCAAGCGTCTGCGGCGAATCGTCATCGTCGCCTGTGGCACCTCGTACCACGCCGGTCTCGTCGGTCGCTACGCGATCGAGCAGTGGGCGCGGGTGCCGGTCGAGATGGACGTCGCCTCCGAGTACCGCTATCGCGACCCGGTGGTCAGCGCCGACGACCTCGTCATCGGCATCACCCAGTCAGGCGAGACCGCCGACACCCTGGCCGCGATGCGCCTTGCCCGCGAACGCGGCGCCACGGTGATGGCCGTGACCAACGTCATGGGCAGTCAGGCGACCCGCGATGCCGACACCGTGCTCTACACGCGCGCCGGGATCGAGATCGGCGTCGCCGCGACCAAGACCTTCACCAGCCAGGTGGCGGCGATGTACCTGCTCGGGCTCTGGCTGGCACAGGAGCGCGGTTCGATGGAGGCGTGGCGCACCGCCGAGTTGATCACCGAGATGAAGGCGCTGCCGCATCTGATCCAGGAGACGATCACCAGCGTCGACGGCCGCGTCCGGGCGATCGCGCGCAGTCATTACGAGCGCAGGTTCTTTCTCTACCTGGGCCGCAACATCGGCCTGCCGGTGTGCCTCGAAGGGGCGCTGAAGTTGAAGGAGATCTCCTACATCCCGACCGACGCCTACGCCGCCGGCGAGATGAAGCACGGCCCGATCGCGCTGCTCGACGAGAACACTCCGGTGGTGACGGTGGCCACGAACAGCCCCGTCTTGGAGAAGGTCCTGTCGAACGTTTCCGAGGTGCGTGCTCGCGGCGCCGATGTCATCGCCGTCGCCACCGAGGGTGCTTCAGAGGTCGCCGAGGCCTGCGATCAGACCCTTTTCGTCCCAAGCACCGATTGGATCCTGCAGCCGATCCTCGCGGTCCTGCCGCTGCAGTTGCTGGCCTATTACATCGCCAGGCTGAACGGGCTCAACGTCGACCAGCCGCGCAACCTCGCCAAGACGGTCACGGTCGAGTAGGCGCACGCGCGAATGACGACAGGCATCGGCATCGACGTGCTCGAGATCGAGCGGCTGGAGCAGGCGCTCGAGCGCCGGCCCGCCCTCGCCCGCCGCGTTTTCAGCGAGTCCGAGATCGCCTTTGCCTCCTCGCGGCGCCGGCCAGGCCGCCACCTCGCCGTTCGCTTCGCCGCCAAGGAGGCGGCATTGAAGGCGCTCGGGCTCGGCGGCCTGCGCCTGCACGAGATCGAGGTCGAGGGCGGGGGAGACTCGGCTCCACGCCTGCGCCTTCACGGCAGTGCCCGTGACCTGGCTCGCCGCCAGGGTGTCGAGCTCGCCGTCTCGCTCACGCATTCGCGCGAGATCGCCGCCGCGGTCGTGATCAGCTCGCCTTCGCACAACTGAGCGCCCCAGGCCCCCCTCGGCCTGCTGTTCGCTGTCCGCTCATGTCAGCCTTAGCCCGATGGAGCCGTGGCTTTCACCCCTTCTCGACGCGGAAACGATGCGCGCGGTCGACACCTGGGCGATCGAGGAGCAAGGGACTCCGTCGCTTGAGCTGATGGAGGCAGCGGGCCGCGCTCTTGCGGACGCTGCCATGGAAGCGTCCGCAGAGGGCCCGGCGCGCATCGTCTGCGGCAAGGGCAACAACGGCGGGGACGGACTCGTCGCCGCTCGTCACCTGGCGGCGAGCGGCTTCGAGGCCGAGGTCCTGCTGCTCTGGCCCGCGGCTGAGCTCTCCGCCGACGCCGAGGCCAACCTCGCGCGCTTCGAAGGCTCGGTGGCCGAGGTCGATGCGGCCGGCGTCGCAGCGGCGTTGGCCGGGTCCGGCGTGATCGTCGACGCGATCTTCGGCACCGGCTTCGAGGGCGCCCCGCGTGAGCCCGCCGTCGCGGCGATCGAGGCAATCAACGCCACCGGCGCGCCTGTGGTCGCCGCCGACATCGCCTCGGGCGTCGATGCTTCGACTGGGGAAATCGAGGGCGCAGCGGTTCACGCCGATGTCACCGTCACCTTCCACCGTCCCAAGCTCGGCCAGTTGATCGCGCCGGGCAAGCAGGCGACAGGCGCGCTTCGCGTCGCCGCGATCGGCATCCCCGACGGGGCCCCTTCCGAAGCGGCCGGTGGCGTGATCGGCGAGGGGGTCCTCGCGCTCGCTCCCGGGCGTGGCGCGAGCTCGACCAAGTTCAGCTCCGGCCAGGTGCTGATCGCAGGCGGTTCCCGCGGTCTCACAGGAGCGGTGTGCCTTGCCGCCTCGGCAACGATCCGCGCCGGCGCCGGGTACGCCACGGTCGCCGTGCCCGACGAGCTCGAGCCGATCTTCGAGGCGAAGCTGACCGAGGTGATGTCGATCGGCTGTGAAAGCGACGGCGGCGCCCTGGTGCCGGCCGCGGCCGAGCGCATCCTCGCCGCCTGCAAGGGCGCGCAGGCGGTGATCGTCGGCCCCGGGCTCGGCAAGGCCACACCGACGGCGGAGCTCGTCGTCGCCGTGATAGCCAGGATCGAGGCGCCGCTGCTGATCGACGCCGACGGCCTCAACGCTCTCGCGGGCAAGCTCGAGCTGCTCGCGTCGAGAGAGCAGCCGACGGTGCTCACGCCGCACGCCGGTGAGCTCGGCCGCCTGCTCGAGACGGACTCCGACACGGTCTCCAGCCGCCGCCTCGCCTGCGCCCGGAAGGCCAGCCGGCTGGCGCAGGCGGTGGTTGTGCTCAAGGGCGACGACACGATCGTTGCCGCCCCCGGCCAGCCGCCGATCGTCAATGCGCTTTCGAGCCCGGCGCTGGCGACCGCGGGCACCGGGGACGTGCTCAGCGGCTTGATCGCCGCGCTGCTCGCCCGCGGCCTCGATCCACGCACGGCCGCCGCCACCGGGGTGTTCGCGCACGCTCGGGCGGGACAGATCGCCGCCGACCGCATCGGTGCCGCCGAGTCGGTGATCGCGAGCGACGTCGTCGATGCCGTTGCAGCCGGGCTGGTCTTCGACGACGGAGCGTCGTGAACGCCGAGGCGGTCGCTCGCGCAACCGCGATCGTCGACGTCGGCGCGGTCGAGCGCAACTGCGCGAGGCTCGGCGCCGCCCTCGGAGATCGGGCCACGTTGTGCGCGGTGGTCAAGGCCGATGGCTACGGTCACGGTGCGGTCGAGTGCGGCCGCGCGGCGCTCGCGGGCGGGGCCGGCCAGCTCGCGGTGGCCGCCGCCGCCGAAGCGACCGAGCTGCGGGCGGGGTTGCCCGATGCACGCCTGCTCGTCCTCGGCGCGATGACGCCGGCCGAGCTCGAGACGGCGCTCGAGGCCGGCGCGGAGATCTCCGTCTGGCGCCAGGGCTTCTTGGAGTTGGTCGCGGCTCGAGCCGCGGCGCTCGGCGTGCGTCCGCGGGTGCACGTCAAGTACGACACGGGCATGGGTCGTCTCGGCGAACGCGATCGCGACGCGGTCGAACGCCTGGTCCGCCTCGCCGCGGCAAGCGATGCGGTCGAGCTCGCCGGCCTCTGGACGCACTTTGCGACGGCCGATGAGGACGACACCAGCTTCCTCGACGAGCAGCTGACGCGATTCACAGAGCTCGCACTGCCGCTTCGGGAGGAGTTCTCGGGACTGACCTTGCACGCCGCCAACAGCGCCGCCACGCTTCGCCTCGAGGCGTCGCACCTCGACATGGTGCGCTGCGGCGTCGCCATCTACGGCCTCGATCCCTTCGGGGTCGACCCTGCCGCGTGGCAGCTCGAGCCGGCGCTCGAGCTGCGCTCCTATGTCGCCGACGTCAAGCTTTTCGAGGCGGGGGCGAGCGCGGGCTACGGACGGCAGTGGATCGCGACCGAGCCGACATCCGTCGCGGTCTTGCCGATCGGTTACGGCGACGGAGTTCGCCGCGGGCTCTCCAACAACGCGGAGGTGCTCGTCGAGGGGCGACGCCGGCCGCTGGTCGGCACCGTCTCGATGGACAACATCACGGTCGACCTCGGGCGCGCGCCTGCGGTCGAACCTGGCGCGGCGGCGGTGCTGATCGGCCGGCAGGGGCGCGAGCGCGTGCTCTGCGAGGAGCTCGCCCGCCGCCTCGACACGATCAACTACGAGATCACCTGCGGGATCTCCGCGCGGGTGCCGCGCGACTACGTGGGCGGGGCGAATTGAGCGCCGAAGGCCTTTCCGCCGCGCTTTTTGAGGCGCAGCCGGTCGTCGTCGCCAACGAGGCGCTGGCCGGTGGCGAGCACGCCGCCTGGATCGTCGGTGGCGCCGTCCGCGACGCGATCGCCGGCCGCGAGATCGTCGACCTCGACCTCGCGGTCGCCGCCGACGCACCCGGCGCCGCGCGCCGCATCGCCGCTGCCTGCGGCGGCGTCGCCTTCGAGCTCTCGGAGGAGTTCGGGACCTGGCGCGCGTTGGCGCCCGACCGCTCCTGGCACGCCGATGTCAGCGGACTTCGCGGCGAGACGATCGAGCTCGACCTCGGCCGGCGCGATTTCACCGTCAACGCGATCGCCATCGCCCTCGGCGATCGTGCCGTGCTCGACCCCTACGCCGGCATCACCGACCTCGAAGCGGGCGTGCTGCGCGCCGTCAGCGCCGAGAGCCTGAGCGACGATCCGCTGAGGGTGCTGCGGGCGGCGCGCCTCGCCGCCGAGCTCGGCCTCGAGCTCGAGGCCGGAGACGGTCGCGCTCGCTCGTGCCTCGGCGGCGCGCGTGCCGGCGACCGCGGGTGAGCGCCAATTCGCCGAGCTGAGGCTGCTGGTAACCGGTTCGGCGCCGCTGGCCGGCCTCAGCCTGCTCGACGAGCTCGATGCAACCGCCGGCGGTGCTGCCCGAGCTCGCCGCGCTGCGCGGCGTCGGCCAGAATCGAAACCATCACCTCGACGTTCATGGTCACACGCTCGAGGTCCTGGCGAAGCTTGCTCGATCTCGAGGCCGAGCTCGACCGCTACGTCGGTGAATCGGCCGACGGCGTGCGCGCGCTGCTTGCCGAGCCGCTTGCCGACGAGCTCACGCGAGGCGGCGCGCTGCGTTTCGGAGCCCTGCTTCACGACAGCGGCAAGCCGGCGACGCGCAAGGAGCACGAGGGTGGGCTCGTCTCGTTTCTCGGCCACGACCGAGAGGGCGCCGCGATCGTGCGCGGCGCGTGCGCGCGCCTGAAGACGAGCAGAACGCTGTCTCGCCATCTCGAGGCGTTGACGCGCCATCACCTGCACCTCGGGTTCATGACCGCGCAGCGCCCGCTTTCGCGCCGGCGCCTGTACGAGTACCTGCGCCTGACCGAGCCCGTCGCGGCGGACGTCACCCTGCTCACCGTCGCCGATCGGCTCTCGGCTCGCGGCAGCGGCCCGACGGCGACCTCGGAGATGATCGAGGCGCATCTCGAGCTTGCCCGGGAGGTACTGCCGGAGGCCTTGAACTGGCATCACCACGGCCGCCCGAGCGTGCCCATACCCGGCGACGAGCTCGCGGCTGCCGTGGGGATCGAGCCCGGGCCCGAGCTCGGGCGGCTTGCTCGACGAGGTCGAAGCAGCGGTGTTCGCGGGCGAGGTGAGCTCACGCGAGGACGCGATTCGCGTCGCTCGTGCAGCGGCTGGGGCCGAGAAGGAAGCAGCCGAAAGCCAATAGTCTGCGGCCCGTGAACGACTGCATCTTCTGCGCCATCGTCGCCGGCGAGTCGCCCGCGCAGATCGTCGATTCCGACGAGCACACGGTCGCCTTCATGGACATCAACCCGGCGACGCGGGGTCACGCGCTGGTGATCCCGCGCGCTCACACCCCCGACCTGATCGCGATCTCCGACGAGGACCTCGAGCGCACGACGCTCGCGGCACGCCGGCTGGTGCGGCGGATGGAGGAGACCCTCGAGCCAGACGGCTTCAACCTGATCAACGCCTGTCGTGCGGCCGCTTGGCAGACGGTCTTCCATTTCCACATCCATGTGGTCCCGCGCTATGAGGACGATCCGCTCGAGCTTCCCTGGCGGCCGGTCGCGGCCGATCCCGACGAGGTCGCGGCGGTCGCCGATCGGATCCGAGCGGGCGCCGATGGCTGAGCGGACGATCCGCTTCTCGCTCGAGGGCGACGTCGGCGTCGTCGAGCTCGCGAATCCGCCGCTGAACCTGTTCACCGATACGGCCTTCGACGAGCTCATGGCCTGCGCTGGACGAGGCCGAGGCCTCGGGCGCGCGGGCGCTGGTTTGGCGCGCCGGTGGCGACATCTTCAGCGGCGGGGTCGACGTCAACGCCTTCCAGCGCGTCGTCGACGCCGGGCCGGGCGAGGCGACGAGCTTTGCCGGGCCGCTGATCGAGGGCGTGCGGCGACTCGAGGCGCTCGAGATTCCGACGCTCGCGCTCGTGCACGGGCTCTGCCTCACCGCCGGGCTCGAGATCGCGCTCGGCTGCGACATCATCTGGGCCGAGCAGTCGTCGAAATTCGGTCTGGTCGAGGCCGTGGTCGGGCTCACCCCGGGCGCCGGCGGCACCCAGCGGATGGCCGAACGGGCGGGACCGGGCAGGGCGCGCGAGTTCGTCATGACCGGCGGCCTCTACGACGCCGCCACGCTGGAGACCTGGGGCGTGGTCAACCGCGTGGTCGGTGACGGTGAGGTGCACGAGAAGGGCATGCGCTTCGCCCAGCGCCTGGCGAGCGGTCCGACCGTCGCTCATGCCGCCACCAAGCGGATCGTCCGTGCCTACCTCGAGGGTGGCGTCGACCTGGCCGACGAGATCACTCCGCAGCAGTTCGCGGCGCTGTTTCGAAGCGAGGACCTACAGGGCGCGGTGCGGTCGTTTCTCGCCGACGGTCCCGGCAAGGCGAGCTTCGAGGGCCGCTGAATCCGGCTTGTTCATCGGCTTACGCGCTACCCTCAAGCTCGCAGATGGGCAAAGAAGAGAAAATCGAGCTCGAGGGCGAGGTCACCGAGGCCCTGCCCAACACGATGTTCAAGGTCAAGCTCGACAACGACCACCAGGTGCTCGGCCACATCTCGGGAAAGATGCGCCGCCACTACATCCGCATCCTCCCCGGCGACCGAGTCAAGATCGAGCTCTCACCCTACGATCTCGACCGCGGCCGCATCACCTACCGCTACAAGTAGCGTCGTCGCCTCAGACGCTGCGCGCCATCAGCAGGTCGTCGACGTAGCGCGCCCTCGAGGTGGAACTCCTCGCGCAGGATGCCCTCGACCGTGAAGCCACACGATTCGTAGAGCTTGCGGGCAGGGTCGTTCGTCGAGAGCACGCGCAGGGTCAGTCGGCGGGCACCACGCTCGGGCGCCTCGCGAACGGCCGCTTCGATCAGGGCCCTGCCGATCCCGAGGCGCTGGCGCGCGGGATCCACCGCGAGCCCGCAGATCTCGAGCACGTGGGCATGTGAGGGGTGCGGAGTAGGGGGCCTCATCGCGATATAGCCGGCGAGCTCGCCGTCGACCAGCGCGACCAAGGTTTGCTCGGGCCGCGTGCGCTCGCCGAAGACGCTGTGGTCATCGCCGGGAGGCGGCGCGATGGTGCTCAGCGGCGTGTGGGTTTCACGGTCGATCCTCGTCAGCGCGGGCTCGTCGGAGCCGGTCGCCTGCCTGATCTCGATCGCCATCAGTCGGAGGTGCGCTGCATGCCGCGCAGGGCCAGGCCGCCGAAGACGGCGAGCATGCCGATCGAGGGCGACGATCGCCGGCCAGGTGCCGGCCCAGGTGATCGGATCGCCGAGGAAGCCCTGACGCGCCGCCTCGACCACCTGCGTCAGCGGGTTGATTCGCGCGATCTCCTGAAGCCAGCCCTGAAGGAGCTCGAGCGGCGCATAGGCGGTCGTCGTCAGGACCAGGATGAACATCCCCGCCTGCATCAGCGGCGCGGCGCTCTGGGTGCGGTAGTGAAGCGCGAGCATCGCTCCCCAGCAGGCGGCGATGGTCGCCGTCGCCATGACGCAGAAGATCGCCAGGGTGAGGCCGCCGAGCCCGGGCCACTCGACCCCGATCGCAAAGCCGACGGTGAGCAGGACCGTCGCCGGGATCAGCGACCGCAGGCTCGCCGAGAGCACCAGCCCCGAGAGCAGCGCCCAACGCGAGGCCGGTGCGGCGATCAGGCGATCGAACCAGCCGAGCTCGATGTCGCGGGCCATGTTGACGCCGGTGGCCGCGCCCGTGAAGCCCGCCCCCTGCAGCAGGCTGACCGCGATCAGGAAGCTCTGATAGCTCTCGCGTATCGAAGCCCGGCAGCAGCGTCAGCTTGCCGAAGACCGAGGTCAGGCCGAGGAAGAAGATCGTCGGCGCGAGCACGCCCGGAATCGCGGCACCGGGCACGCGCAGGATCTCGTTCGCGGAGCGCCGGATCAGGAGCTCGAACGGTCGCCAGGTCGGTCGCCAGCCCCATGTCAGCCCATCCTCAGCCGGCGCCGCAACGCGATTGCGCTGAGCGCGGTCGAGATCGCGCCGACGAGGAGGATCGCGCCGAGCGCCTCTGCCACCGACGCCAGCGTCAGCGACGAGATCACCGGCTCTCGCACGCCTTCCGCGATGAACGACAGCGGGTTGTACTCGGCGATGGTCGAGGCCGGCTCGAGCAGCAGCGCTGCCGGAAAGAAGGCGCTGGAGAGAAAGAGAATGACGAAGATCAGCGGGAACAGGCCCTGGACCACAGACGCCGTGCCCGAGTAGAGAGCGATCGCGGAGCTGATCCCGCCGAAGGCCACGGCCGACAGCGAAACCAGCACGACCATGACGAGGATGCCGCCGATCCCCTGCTCGAACTCGGCCCCGAAGATGAGACCGATGGCGACGAACCAAAGCGCGGTGATCGCCCCCAGCACCGCTGTTCCCGCCAGGCGCCCGGCGACGATCGCAAAACGCGAGATCGGCGCGGCGAAGAGGCGGTCGGTGAAGCCCATCTCGAGGTCGACCGCAAGCGCGATGCCGCCCGTGTTGCCCGCCAGCAGGCAAGCCTGGATCATCGCCCCGGCGAGCATGAAGTCGAGAAAGCCGTTGACCTCGGGAAATCCGTCGAGCTCCACCGCCTGGCCGGCGCCGCCGGTCTGCACCGCGAGCAGCAGGGTCGGAAAGATCAGGATCGGCGCGGCCAGCTGAGGCCGGCGAAAAGTCTGCTTGACCGAGCGCGCCCCGAGCGCCCCGACCACCCGCAGGTTGACCAGGACCCGGCTCAAGCCACCGGTTCTTCCACGGCCTCGGCCGGCTCGGATGGCTGGTTGCCCCCTTCGATATGCGTGCCGGTCTTGGCGACGAAGACGTCGTCGAGCGTGGGCTCGACGAGGTCGAGCGACTCGACGATGAGACCGGCCTCGTCGAGAGCGCGGACGACACCGGCGACGTCGCCGGCGCCGCCGACGAGCTCGACGAGCACCTTGCCGTCCTTCTCGGGCATCGGCTTGCCGAAGGCCTTGCAGACCTCCTTGGCCTGTTCGGCCGAGCCCTCGCGCAGCCCGATCTCGAGGTGGGGGTTGCCGATCTCGGCCTTGAGCGAGGCGACGGTGCCTTCGGCGACGATCTTGCCCTTGGCGATGATCCCGACGCGGTCGGCGAGCTGGTCGGCCTCCTCGAGGTACTGCGTCGTGAGAAAGACCGTGGTGCCCTCGCGATTGAGCTTGTCGACCTCCTCCCAGATCGCCTTGCGGCTGACCGGGTCGAGGCCGGTGGTCGGCTCGTCGAGAAACAGCACCTCGGGCTCGTGGACGAGCGCGGAGGCGAGGTCGAGTCGGCGGCGCATGCCGCCGGAGTAGGTGCCGACGCGCCGGTCGGCGGCCGTCGCTGAGCCCGACTCGCTCGAGCAGCGCGTCTGCCGCGGCTCACGGTCTCCGCTCGCCGCAGGCCGTGAAGGGTGGCCTGCAGGCGAATCATCTCGCGGCCGGTCATCAGCGGATCGAGCGCCGCCTCCTGCAGCGCGACGCCGATCGAGCGGCGCACCTCGGCGGCCTCACTGACGACGTCGTGACCGGCGACCCGGGCCTGCCGCCGGTTGGCCGCAGCAGCGTCGTCAGCATCCGCACCGTCGTCGTCTTGCCGGCGCCGTTGGGCCCGAGAAAGCCGTAGATCTCGCCCTCGGCGACCTCGAGGTCGACACCGTCGACCGCCTTGATCTCTTCGCCGAACTGACGCTCGAGCGCTGATACCTCGATTGCAGACACGGCGGGGGAATCTACCGGCGGCGTCCTCTCTACCTAAGCTGTGTCGGTGATGCGCAGTCGCAAGGAACCGAAACCCAGCCCGGGAACTCGTGTTCCAGCTATTTCAATGGCCGGCTTGATGACACGCTTGGGCCTCGTGCCCGTCGCTGTCGCGGCGTTCTCGGCCTGCCTTGCGATGGCGCTCTGGGTGGCCGACAGCGGCGCCACGCCCGCCAAGCGCGTCAACGCCTCGACGATCGGGGCAACGACCTCGTCGCCGAAGCCGAACTGCCCGACTCCCAACGTCGACAACCCGCCCGCCGACGAGGCCTGTCAGGCGATGGCCCGAGTCACCGGCTTCCAGGTCGACGCCGACGGCCGCCACAACCCGTTCAAGGTCCGCGAGCCAGGCACGATCGTCGCCTGGGGCCTCGACGTCTCCAAGCCCGACAAGTCCGAGCGCGAGTTCTTCGCGACCGCGATCGACAAGAGCGGTCCGCCCAGTGCCCGGATCTCGGTGCTGAAGCCGAAGGAGGGCGGCTACAAGCTGCTCCGCCAAAGCGCGGTGGTGCAACTGGATTCGGTCCTCGGAACGAGACCGACGTTCACGCTCACCGATCCGCTTCGGATCAAGAAGGGCATGTTCGTTGCGCTCACCGCCCCCACCTGGATCTCGAACCTGGCCGACGCCGGGGCGAGCGCCAGCGACAGCTGGCTGCACCAGTCGCGAGTCCGGCCAGTGCGGTACCGAGGCCGGCGACTCCGCGGCCGAGAACGAGGCCGATCTCAAGCAACGCAGCCGTCCACACCAAAAGGTCGGCGGCATTCGCACCTACGCCTGCGAGTACCGCGGCGCCCGCATCCTCTACTGGGCCTACTACGTGCCCAAGCGGTAGCGCTCGGACGACCGCGTGCGCGGGTCAGGCCTGCGCGGGCTGGCGCAGGCCGCAATACGGGCAGTCGCTCACGTCGAGCCCGATCAGCTGATCGCAGCGCCGGCAGGCGCGAAGGTTCTCGGGCGTGCGCAGCAGCGCCGAGGCCGACGGCGCCAGCGGCAGCGTCCGGGTGACCGGCTCCATCTCCTCGCCGGTCTCGCGGTCGACGTAGACGCCGCCGGGCTCGGCCGCGGCAAAGGCCTCGCGGCCGGAGGCGCGGGCACGCAGGCGGATATCTCTGCTTCGGGTTCTGCATCGCGGCAACGATATCCGCTCGACCCGCGGATCAACCCGTGGACCTCTAGGGTGGCTGCGTGCGCGTCCTCGTCTTCCACGGCTATCTGCTCAGCGGCACCGGCTCCAACGTCTACAACGCCAGCCTCGCGCGCGCGCTGGCGACGCTCGGACACGAGGTGCACCTCGTCTGCCAGGACCGCAGCGACATCGGACCTCGCGGCCGGGACGCAGGGGTCGGTCGAGATCCACAACCCCGACATCGGCGGCCTGCTGCCGGTGTTCGTCCACGACAACTACGAGGGCTTCGAGGTGAAGACGTTCGCCGAGCTCTCCGACGCAGGAGCTCGACACCTACCTCGAGCGCAACATCGAGTTCGTCCGCGAGCTGGTCGGCCGGCTCGGTGGTGTCGATGCCGCCGCTCGCCAACCATCTCGTGATGGCGCCGGTCGTGCTCGCCCGTGCCGGCCTGCGCTACGCGCTCAAGATCCACGGCTCGGACCTCTCCTACACCGTGCTCCCCGAGCTCGAGCGCTTCGGTCCCTACGCGCGAGGAGGCCGTCGCCGGCGCCAACGGCATCCTCGTCGGCTCCGGCCACATCGCCGACCGCCTGAGCCAGGCGGTCGACGATCCCGAAACCAAGGCCAAGGTCCGTCTCGGCCCCCCCGGAGTCGACACCGACCTCTTCGCTCCAATCCCGCCCTCAAAACGCGCCCAACGCCTGAGCGAACTCGCCACGCGAGCTCCGCGCTTCGGACGGCGGCTGCCACCGACGCAGCTCGGCGGGTGGCGCGGGCGGGGGGACCCGTCCGAGCACCCGCCGGGAGCGCAGGATGGGGGGTCCCTCCGCCGACAGGACCCGCGAGCCTGAGCGCCTGGGACCGCGACGTCAGACCGAGCCGCCGACGCCCTCGACTGGTTCGCCCAGGCCCCGGGCCCGCGCGTGATCTTCGTCGGCAAGCTGATCGTCTCCAAAGGCGTCGATCTGCTGCTGGCGGCATGGCCGCTGGTCTGCGAGCGCAACCCCGGCGCGCGCCTGCTCATCGTCGGATTCGGTTCCGCCGAGGCGGCGCTTGAAGCGGTGGTGGACGGGTTCGCCGCCGGTGACCTGACGGCGCTGCGCGAACTGGCCGAGCGCGGGCGTGGGGTGGAGGGCGCGGACGGAGGCGTCGTTTGACGATGCTGAGCGCGTTCCTGGACCAGCTCCCCGACGGCTACGAGGAGTCCGCGCGAGCCGCGGCCGCCGGGATTCGCTTCTGCGGCCGGCTCGAGCACGGCGAGGTTGCGACTCCCGTCGCAGCCTCGGACGCGCTCGTCTTTCCCAGCACCTTTCCGGAGGCGTTCGGGATGGTCGCGGCCGAGGCCGCGGCGGCCGCGACCCTGCCGGTGTCGGCTGCGCATTCGGGCGCGGCCGAGGTCAGCTCGCCAGCTCGCTCCCGGGCTGTCCGAGCGGCGCTCGCGATCTGATCTCGTTCGAGCTCGACGACGGCGCCGTTGCCTCGATTGCGGCTTGCGTCAACGGCTGGCTGGCGCTCGACGCAGACCAGCGCGACGCCGCGGGCCGCGCGCTGCGCGACACGGTCGATCGCCTCTGGAGCTGGCACGGGGTCGCCGAAACGGTGCTCAGCGCGGCAGCCGGAGAGCTCGAGCTCGCTGCCGCGCCCAAGCTCGAATTAGTGCTGCTTGCTGCTAGCTGTTCGCTGGCTGGCAGCCGCGCCTGCGCGATCAATAGAATCGCTCGCGGTGGCCCGTTCGACCCTAGTTCGCCTCTTCGGCGTGATGCTCGCGATCTCGGTCGTGAGCTCCGTCGTGATGCTGCAATTCGAGTGGAACGGACCGGCGGCGTCGGTGGAGCGCAAGCCGATCGACGACCTGCTCGACGTCATGATCGTGGTCTCGTGCTTCGTCTTCGCGGTCGTGATGACGATGTTCGGCTACGCGGTGTGGAAGTACCGCGCCAAGCCCGGCGACGAGTCCGACGGTGAGCCGATTCACGGCAACACCAAGCTCGAGATCGCCTGGACGGTGATCCCGACGATCATCGTCCTCTTCGGCGGCGTCTACTCGTGGATCGTGCTCGACGACATCGAGGCCAAGGCCGACGACAGCATGCCGCTCAGCGTGACCGCGCAGCAGTTCAAATGGACGTTCGAGTACCCCGAGGCGGACGGACTGCGGACCAACGAGCTGCACGTGCCGGTCGATCGCCAGCTCGACATCACGATCGAGGCGCTCGACGTGCTGCACTCGTTCTGGGTCCCCGAGTGGGGGATCAAGCGCGACGCGGTCCCGGCCGGCCCGGGCGGCGACGAGGTCGACGACCAGTTCGTCGTCACGCCCGAACGAGGAGGGCACCTACAGCCTCGTCTGCACCGAGCTCTGCGGCCTCGGGCACTCGACGATGAGGGCGACGGTCGTGGTCGAGTCGCCAGGAGGAGTTCGAGCAGTGGATCGCAGAGCAGGAGCAAGAGCAGCCGCCGGTGGGCGGCTCGGAGGGCGAGGGCGGCGATTCGCCGCCCGGAAGCGGGACATAGGCTTGACGGAGGTGGAGCAACGGTGAGCGCAGCGTTGAGAAGGCCGGGGATGCCGCGAGCGGGGCTCGGCTTCCTGCTCGGATGCGGGTTCGGCTTCGGGCTCGTCGTCGCGCTGCGCGCGATCTCCGGCCTCGAGATCTACCAGACCGAGCCCAACGGCTACCCGCACGTGATCGTGCCCGCGATCACCGGTCCGCTCGGCTTCCTCGTCGGCCTCGGCTGCTTCGACTACTGGTTCCGCTGGGCCGCCGGCAAGCCGACGATCCCCGACGATCACGCCGAGCACGGCGCGACCTCGTGGCGCGATTACTTCCGCTTCAACACCGATCACAAGGTGATCGGCATCCAGTACATCGTCACCACCTTCTTCTTCTTCCTCGTCGGTGGCCTGATCGCGATGATCATCCGCGCCGAGCTGGCGCAGCCCGGGACCCAGATCGTCGACCCCGGCGTCTACAACGGGCTCTTCTCGACGCACGCGGCGCTGATGATCTTCGTCTTCGTGATCCCGGTCTTCGCCGGGATCGCCAACTACGTCCTGCCGCTGATGATCGGCGCCCCCGACATGGCGTTCCCGCGGCTCAACGCGCTCTCGTTCTGGATGCTGCCGATGGCCGGGCTGCTGTTCCTCTCGAGCTTCCTCGTCCCCGGTGGCGCCTTCGACGCCGGCTGGACCGGCTACGCGCCGCTGTCCACGGGAGCGCCGCTGGGGCAGTCGTTCTTCAACCTCGGCGTGCAGTTCGCCGGCGCCTCCTCGATCGCCACCGCGCTCAACTTCCTGGTCACGATCATCACCATGCGTGCGCCCGGAATGACCTTCTGGCGCATGCCGCTGCTGGTCTGGGCCAACCTCTCGACCTCGCTGCTCGTCGTCGCCGCGACCCCGTTCATCGCCGGCGTCCAGTTCATGGTCCTCTTCGACCGCGCCCTCGACACGAACTTCTTCCAGTCCGCGTTCGGCGGCGACGTGCTCGCCTACCAGCACATCTTCTGGTTCTACTCACACCCGGCCGTCTACATCATGATGCTGCCGGGCTTCGGGATCGTCTCCGAGGTGATCTCCACCCACGCCCGAAAACCGATCTTCGGCTACCGGCTGATGGCCCTGGCGCTGATCGGGATCGTCGTCCTCTCCTACACGGTCTGGGCGCACCACATGTTCGTCTCGGGCATGTTCAGCTGGCTGCGCGTGCCGATGATGATCACGACGCTGCTGATCGCGGTGCCCGACCGGGATCAAGATCTTCTCCTGGCTGGCGACGCTGTTCAACAGCGTCCTGCACCTGCGAAGTACGGCGATGCTCTTCAGCCTCGGCTTCATCGTCACCTTCGTCGTCGGCGGCATCTCAGGGGTGATGCTGGGCATGGTGCCGATCGACATCCACGTCTCCGACACCTACTTCATCGTCGCCCACATCCATTTCGTGCTCTTCGGCGGCTCGGTGTTCACGATCTTCGCCGGGATCTATCACTGGTTCCCGAAGATGACCGGGCGCATGTACGACGAGCGCCTCGGCCGCGCGCACTTCTACCTCACCCTCGTCGGCATGCTCGGCACCTTCATCCCGATGCACTGGATCGGCATGGAGGGGATGCCGCGGCGGGTCGCCGACTACGCGGCGCAGTTCGGCGACTGGAACCTGATGATCTCGGTCTCCTCGTTCATCCTCGGGATCGCGCAGCTGATCTTCATGTACAACATGGTCGTCTCCTGGAAGTGGGGCCCGCGCGCAACCGCCAACCCGTGGCGGGCGAAGACGATCGAGTGGCAGGTCTCGTCGCCGCCGCCGATCTTCAACTTCGACGAGATCCCGCGAGTCGTCGGTGGGCCCTACGAGTTCGGCGTGCCCGGCGCTCGCCACGCGATCATGGGCGGCGAGGACGGCGCCGAGGTCAAGGAGCACGAGCCGGCGGTGGTCGGCTCCGCCTCGGGCGAGAAG
Organism: uncultured Solirubrobacterales bacterium; assembly: GCA_963730145.1. Classification (GTDB taxonomy): domain Bacteria; phylum Actinomycetota; class Thermoleophilia; order Solirubrobacterales; family 70-9; genus WHSW01. The sequence goes on along the minus strand of CAVSQT010000004.1, from coordinate 468,287 downwards.
AGCGAATCGGTGAACAGCCCATGACCGACGAGCACGGCCGCCGACAAGCCGGACGACGACCTCGAGCTCGCCCGTCGACTGGAGCGAGGGCGGCACCGTGCTCGCGTTCCTCAACGAGGTCGCGGGCGGGCGCCGCCTGCTCGGCGCGATACGCGAGCGCGTCGAGGCCGGCGCCGACTCGGTCGCGGTCGTGGCACCGCAGAACCAGCCGATCGTCGGTCAGATCGTCGATCGCGACGAGGTCCGAGAGGCGGCGCGCAGCCGCGTCGAGGTGACCCAGGCCGTTCTCTCGGAGTTCGGAATCGAGGCCGACGGCGCCGTCATGGATCCCGAGCCGGCGCTTGCGATCAGCGATGCGGTACGCGCGTTCGCGCCCAAGGAAGTGCTGCTCTCGTCGCTGTATGAGACTCGCTACGGGCTGCTGCGCAAGGACTTCGTCGAATGGGCGAAGGAGAAGGTCGAGGTCCCGGTGACGCACATCCCCGTTCGCGTCGACGACGACGCAGTGCGCTGGGACGTCGTGCACACGCTGGTCGTCGGCACGCAGACCATCTCCAGCCCGGACCTGATCGAGAAGCTCAAGAGCCTCGCCGCCGAGAAGCCGCACCGCTACACGGTGATCTGCCCGCGCTCGGGCGACCTCAGCCGCGAGGACGTGGTCGAGCGCCTGGCACGGACGCTCGCCGAGCTCTACAAGGCCGACATCGACGCCACCGGCCAGCCGATGAGCCCGGAGCCGTTTGCGGCGATCGAGAACGCGATCAACCACTACCGCATCGACGACATCCTGATCTCGACGCTGGCCGGCCAGCAGTCGAAGTGGATCGAGGAGGGGCTGATCGAGCGGGTCGAGGCGATCACCGACAAGCCGGTCGAGCACTTCGAGTCAGGCGGCGGCGCAGCGACCGGTGACAGCGCAGGCGAAGACCGAGGTCCCGGCGTAATGGAATCCGCCTCGATCGCGAGCGGGCACGCGGGCGCGCACGGCGAGCATCACGGGCCTCCCGAGGCCAACAACAGCTCGCGCATGGATCGCGCGACGCTCGGCATCCTCATCTTCATCGTCTCCGAGATCATGCTGTTCGGGGCGTTCTTCGCCTCGTACTTCTTCTTGCGGGTCGTCTCCAACGACGGTCCCTGGCCGCCTGAGGGATTCGAGCTGCCGGTCGCGATCGCCGGCGTCAACACCGCGATTCTCGTCTCCTCGAGCTTCACCATGCACCTCGCGCTCGAGGGCGCGCGCAACGGTCACCGCCGCACGATGCAGCTCGGGCTCATGGTCACCTGGCTGCTCGGCGCCACCTTCCTCTTCATCCAGATCAACGAGTACATCCACATCGGCTTCAGCGCCCGTGAAGGCGCCTTCGGCTCGATCTTCTACGGCCTCACCGGCCTCCACGGCGCTCACGTCTTCGTCGGCCTGCTGCTGCTCACGTTCGCCAACATCCGTGCCTGGCGCGGGCATTTCGGCACCGCGACGAAAGACCACCTCGGCGTCGAGTTACCCGGGATCTACTGGCACTTCGTCGACGTGATGTGGATCATCGTCTTCACGGCCGTCTACATCCTCTAGCACGGCGGCATGAGGGGGAGACGTTCGAGCGGCGGCTGAAAACGGCTGCTCGACGAGAAATCTCGCTATGCGGATAACTCGTCGGGCATGGATTCCCGATGCTCTCGCACGCCACCCCCTCACTGATGCCGTTCGTCCCGCTCCCGCCGAGTGCTCAACCGATCGCTAGCGTCGCGCATGGCCGAGGGCGACCTGCCGATCGACGAGGCGACGATGTTTCGCGTCTTCTTGCTCGTCGGGCTGGCGGCGCTGCCGGTTGTCGCGCTCGGCGCTCCTGGTGAGCCCGGTCGCGGCGGCGATCTTGCTCGGGTTCGAGCTGGGTATCGGGATCGGCTCTGCTGGTGCGACGCCTGGCGCGGCGCTACTGCTTCGCGGCGCCTCCGCCGCTGACGCCGCTCGAGAGGTAGTCGACGAGCCCCTCGAGGTCCTCGGGGGTGAGCGACGTCTCGAAGTTGGCGGGCATGATCCCGTCCTGATAGCCGGGGGTGATCTCAGAGCCCGGGTCGACGATCTGCTGCTCGATGTACTTCGCGTCCTTGCCGGCGAGCACCTCGTCGAGGTCCGGGCCGACGGTTGCCGAGGTGCCCGCGTCTGAGAACGCGTGGCAGGAGCCGCAGCTCTGGACGAAGAGATCGGGCGGATCGAGTTGCGGTGGCGCAGCTCCCGGGACTCCGGCGACGGTGCCGACGTAGGCGGCGACATCCTCGGCGTCCTGGCCGGTGACGAGGTCGGCGGGCATGTAGACGTCGGTGTAGTTGGGCACGCCCTCCTCGATCACGCGGGGGTTCGCGATCTGCTGCTGGACGACGCCCTCGACGTGTCGTTGTCCATGCCATCGGCGCGAGCCTGTGCAAACGAGGCGTCGAGGTTGGGACCGACCTCCGCCGCGGCGCCGGCCTGAGCCAGGGCGTGACAGGTGCTGCATTTCTGCTGAAACAGCGCCCGGCCGCGCTCGAGATCGGCGTCCTCGGTGACGTCGCAGCCGGCGACGCCGAGAGCGACGACGGCCGTGACCGCGAGCAGCGCCGGTCGGACCCGGCGCGAGAGATGGCGACTGAGAGCAGGACGCACGGACACTTGGCCCCAATCCTATCTGTCCGCTGGGCGCGGCCACCACGTCGCCTAGGCCATCGGATAGAGTTAGAGCCGATCTGCACTTGTACGCGAGGAAACGGCTCTAGATGGAAGTCCGGTCGGGGATGTCGAGCGTGGTTCTCACGGTCGGCCCAGCGCACACGTTGCGCGAGGCTGCACAGCGGATGACCGACAAGGGCGTCGGCGCCGCCGTTGTCATCGACGAGGACGGTCAGGGCCCGCGCGTCGTCTCCGAGCGCGACATCTTGATCTCGCTGGGGCGAGGCCAGGACCCCGACGCCGAGCGTGTCGGCGACCACATGTCCGACAGCGTGATCTCCGCCGCCCCCGAATGGAGCCTCGAGCGCGCGGCCGTGGAGATGGCCCGTCGCCACATCCGCCACCTGGTCGTCGTCGAGAACGGCGAGCTCGTCGGCGTGCTCTCGATGCGCGACATCGTGCGCGTCTGGACGTCCGACGGCGCTACGTCGGGAATGATCTCGCCGGAGGCCGAAGAGAGCGCGGTCTAGAACCTCAGGGCCGCTACTCGGAGGGCCGCTTGAACGGCACCGCCGGGATCACCGCGGTGCTGATCCGCTGGCTGCGCGGCAGCCGGGCGAAGTCCTCGCGCGAGTCGCGAATCCAGGAGGCGAGCGCGAACAGCGCGACGACGGCTCCGACCACGCCGTAGGGCCACCAGGTGAACAGCGAGACGACCACGCCGGCGAGCCCCGCCGCGAGCAGGATCGGCTGCCACGACGAGGCCGGCAGGTAGACGAGCTCGGTCGGCTCTCCGTTTCGTCGCTCCTCAGCCATCGTCAGCCGATGTAGATGATCGCGATGACGAAGCAGAGGCCGAAGACGCCGAGGGCGACCGAGGCCGCGAGAAGCCCGGATCCGATGTTGCTCGATGCGCGCTTTCGATCCATCTCGAGCCCGGTTCTATCAGACAGCCCGGTCTGCGGCCATGGCGCAGAACAGCAACGCCAGATAGGCCAGCGATGACAGATACAGCCTCAGCGCCGCCTGGCGCGAGGGATTTCTCAGCAGCCGCACCGCCAAGACCGATGAACACGGTCCCGAGACGCGACCGCCGCCGCGGCGTAGAGGCCGCCGAGGAATCCGGTGGCGACCGGCATCAGCGTGAACGCGACCAGCGCCACCGAGTAGAGGAGGATCTGGCGACGCGTTACCGCCTCGCCCTTGACGACGGGCAGCATCGGCACGCCGGTGCGCGCATAGTCGTCCTTGATCAGCAGCGAGAGGGCCCAGAAATGCGGCGGCGTCCACAGGAAGACGATCCCGAACGGATAGAGGGCCTCGATCGCGAGCCCGCCCGTCGCCGCGGCCCAGCCGACCAAGGGCGGCACGGCCCCGGCAGCACCGCCGATGACGATGTTCTGCGGCGTCAGCGGCTTCAGCCACACGGTGTAGACGAAGACGTAGCCGAGCAGGCCCGTGAGCGCGAGAACGGCCGCAAGCACGTTCACCGTGAGCGCGAGCTGCAGCGTTGCGAGGACGCCGAGGACGATGCCGAAGATGAGGCCGTGGATCGGTTCGATTCGCCCGGTGACCAGCGGTCGTGACTTCGTCCGGCCCATGCGCGCGTCGCGCTCGCGGTCGATGTAGTGGTTGATCGCGCCGGCGCCGCCGGCCGCCAGATAGCCGCCGAGCATCGTCCACAGCACGAGCGAGACCGACGGGCCCGACGGATCGGCGGCGAACATCGTCGCCACGGTCGTCAGCAACAGCAGCGAGATGATCCGCGGCTTGGTCAGGGCGATGTAGTCGCGAGCCGTATCGACCCACGCGTGCGAGGCCGGCGCAGAGCGCTCGCGCGGGGCGCGCGGCCGCCTCACGCTGCCGGGCTCGAGCTGGCCGGTTTCGACCGGGCGGGTTGTCGTCGTCGCGCTTTCCATTTCTAAGCGCGGCTGCTCCAGCGGCCTCGCGCCGACCGACCCGCTGGGGCGCCGGAACCGACACGGGCAACAACGTCGCTCCCGCGTAGACGACGGTACTCCACAGCGCCGTGCCGAGCGCGAGGTGACCGATGATCAGGCCCGGCGTGCTTGCCGGCCCAGACGTTGATCGCTCCGAGCGCGATCTGACACAGGAGGATCGCCCCGGCGGCGAGGAACGCTCGTGAGGGCGCCCGGCGCCGGATCGCGAGCGCGACCATCGCCAGCACGGCGATCGCCGCCAGGTACATCAACGCCCGGTGGACGAGCTGGATGTCGGCGAGGCGGCTCTGGCCGAAGCCGAAGAACTGCCCGTTGCAGGCGGGGAAGTTGTCGGCCGAGAAGCCGGTGCCGCAGGCGACGTGGGCCTGGCCGCCCGCGGGCGCGCTCGGCGTGCCCTCCTTCTCGGTCCCGGCGACGTAGCCACCGGCGACGATCGTCGCCAGCACGAGCACGGCGGCGACCGCCGTGGTCGCCCGCAGCCCGCGCAGGCTGTCGCCGGGCGCTTCGGCGGCGTTCGCCCTCGGGCGCCGAGGCGCGGCGCAGCAGCAGCATCAGGCCGACGAACACCATCGCCAGGCCGAGATGAGCGGCGACCAGCTCCGCCTCCAGCCCCTGCTCGACCGTGAGCCCGCCGAGTCCGGCCTGGGCGAGGACGAGGATCGCCGCCGCGACGAGCCGCGAACGATGGCGCGATGAGCGCGCAGGTGGCGGATCGCTCGCCAGGCGACGAGCGCGATCAGGACCAGGACGACGCCGGCGGCGATGCGGTGGCTGAACTCGATGATCGACTCCGAGGTCGCCTGCGGCACGAGGCCGCCCTCACACAGCGGCCAGCCGTGCGTGCCGCTGCCCGCGGGGCCGCAGCCGAGCCCGGAATCGCTGACGCGGACGATGCCGCCGATCGCGATCAAGATGAATGTCGCGACGATCGTCGCGGTGACGAGGCGGCGGTAGCGAGAGAGCTCGTCCGCATCGCCACGAGCGGCGAGTGAAGACATATGGATCAGGCTACAGGGGCGCTGCCGGCGTCATCCTCACCGGAGTCGGTCGCATCCTCGGGGCTCGGCGAGGGCTCCGGCATCCCGTGCGGCGACCCGCTCCAGCGGTCTCGGTGGCGTGAACGCCTGCGTCGCGAGGCGTACCGACTCGCGGATGTCGCGCAGGGGCTCGGAAGAGCGCACGTCGGGCACGGCGTCGAAGTTGTGCGGTGGCGGGGGCGAGAGAGCGAACCACTCCAGCGTTGCGCCATGCCAGGGGTCGTGGCCGCGAGCGCGCAGTCCGTTGTTCCAGCTGTAGGCGGCGTTGGCGATCTCGAGCAGGATGCCGATGACGAGGACGAAGGCCGCCAGCGATGCGATCAGGTTGTAGCCGTCCACGCCTGTGTCCTCGAAGTACTTGAAGATGTCGACGGGCTGGCCCTTCGAGGCCGGCGAGGAACATCGCCAGCACGTAGACGTGGAGGCCCACCGCCATCGCGATCAGCGCCACCTTGCCGATTCCTTCGCCGAGCAGGGTGCCGTTGAGCTTCGGAAACCAGTAGTGCAGCGCGGCGAAGCCGCCGATCACGCCACCGCCGACGAGGACGTAGAGCGTGTCGCCTTGGCTCGCGGTCGTGTTGTCGAGCGCCCAGCCCACCGGGATCACCGAATAGCTGAGCTCGCCGGCGAGGCCGCACGCCATTGCCGAGACCGCCACCAGCGCGTACCAGGTCGCCGCCCGCAGCTCGAGCGTGCCGCCCCAGATCGTCGCGATCCAGTTGTAGAAGAGCAGGCCGACCGGCACGATCAGAGCCAGGGCGAAGAACATCGCCACGATCGTGAAGCCGTCGTTGATCGGCGCCGAGTACATGCTCTGCATCCACGCCAACGGCCCGATCGCTCCGATCGCGATCGAAGCAGCCGGCGATGGCCCGCTGGCTGAAGACCGGCTTGCGCGAGAACGTCGTCAGGATCTCCGAGATCGCCCCGGCCGCGGCGATGAAGATGATCAGGTAGGCGCCCGTGAGAAAGATCGTCGAGAGGTGCTCGTAGAGCAGCGGCGCGCCACCCTCGCCGGGGTCGAAGAAGACACCGTCGAAGCGGCGATCGACCTCGAGCATGACCAGCGCCGCGAGCATCATCGGCCCGATCACCAGCAGCATCCATCCGATCACGGCGGCCGCCCATGAGAACAGCGGCAGGCGCCTCCAGGCGATTCCAGGGGCGCGCAGCTTGCTCAGCGTCGCGACCAGGTTGATCGCAAAGCAGACGAATCCGAGCGTCGCCAGGGCGGTCCCGGCGATCCAGGCATCGGTGCCGTTGGTCGGCGTGAACACCGTGTCGGAGAGCGGCGGCAGCGCCGCGGAGCCGCTCTCGGGCGCCTGGTAGAGGAAGCTCGCGTAGATCGTCACGCCGCCGACCAGGTAGAGCCAGTAGGAGAGCTGCAGCAGGCGGGGCAGTGCGACGCCACGGGCGCCGATCTGAAGCGGGACGATGAACGCGATCAGTCCCAGGGCCAGCGGGATCGCCGCAAGCACGACGAGGGTGATCGGCGCCGCGCTCATCAGACGATCGAAGATCTCGGGCTTGATCATCGTGTTCTCGGGCACGAGCAGCTGCACGCGCATGAGCAGGAACTCCAGCGGCCGCGAGCGCGAGGAAGCTGAGCGCGGTGGCGATGTACATGACGCCCACCGTCTTGTGGTCGGTGCTGGTCGCACGCTCGATCCATGCCTGGACGCTGCGTGGAGACTCCGCGGGTGACGACCTCGGGCCGGGCGGGCGCGGCGGGGGGTGGCGGGCTCACGGTGCCTCCTGCGCGGCGGCTTCGTCGGCGACGATGCCCTGGGCCTCGGTCAGGTCCTCGGACAGCTGCTCGACGTAGCTCGTGTACTCGGGCACCGAGACCACCTTGACCCAGGCTCGCATCACCGGGTATCCGGTGCCGGAGAAGACCGTCGAGCGGCCCGGGTAGCGGCCGACCTCGTCGGCCTTGAACCACGTCTGGCTGACGTCGCCGGGCTCGGCCTGCACCTGGCCGCCCAGCGCCGGCACCCACCACGTGTGCAGGACGTCGGTCGACGTGATGTTGAGGATCACCGCGGTATCGACGGGCACGACGAGCTCGCCGTAGGAGAAGGTTCGCTTGCCGACCGTGCCTCCCGGGTACTCGAAGCGCCAGATCCATTGCTGCGCGATCGCATCGATCTCGAGCGCTGAAGCGCCGGCGGACTGCTCGTCGCTGGTCGGCTCGTCGCCGGTCGCCGATTCCTCGGCCTCCAGCCCGGTGGCGGCCGGAATGCCGTTGACGCCCACCTGCGCGCTCGCGCCGGCGCCGAGGCCGTCGGGGCCGGAGGGCTCGATCTCGCGCACGTTGGCGGTGACGATCACGCCGTAGACGAAGATCGCCAGCGCGAGCACGGTCAGCGCGGCCCCGACTGGGCGCAGGGCCCCGCGGCCCGCGGCAAAGCGGGAGGGCTCGTGCCCGCGACGCGCGCGGAACTTGACGACGGCCGCGATCAGCGCGGCGTTGACGCCGATCGCGAGCAGCGACGGCGACGACGAGCATCGCCCAATAGGCCGAGCCCATGCTCTCCGCGTTGGGCGAATGCGCCTCCTCGGGGCCGAGGCTGATCGCGTACGCGGGCGCCGCTGCCCAGATCAGGGCGAGCACAGCGACGAGGAAAGCGAGCGGGAGGGCGCGGCGGCTCAAGGCGGCGCCATTCTAAAAGGAACGGGGGCGCGACCGTTGCCGGACACGATTCGCAGGCGCCCGCGCCCTGGCAGAGAGACGCCTATACTCGCCGCGCTTTGCGCCGCCATCGGTCCTCGCGCCGCCCATCGCCCGCGCTGCGCGCGGCCGTCCGCGTGTCCGCCGCGGCGGCCCTCGGAGCGGCGCTCGCGGTCCCGCTGATGCGCCATCGCCTGCGGATTCCGGCAGCTGTGACCACGGCCGCCGTCGTCAGCGGCCCGCTCGCCGTCGCCGTGCTGCGCCCGCGAACCAAGACGCGCGATGTCGTCCTCTACTCGTTTCAGATGTGGGCTTTCACGATCGCTCACGAGCTCCCCTACGACGATCCCGCGGCGCTGCGACGGAGGCTCGAGGTTCGTTATCCGATCGTCGCCGACAACTGGATCGGGCGTGGTGAGCTGCCCAGCGTTCGCCTTCAACGCCGGCTTTCGCGCCCAGGCGAGGTCACGGCTATCGACCGCGTCCTCTCGATCGTCCACTGGGCCTGGTTCTTCGAGCCGCACCTGACGCTGTTGTTCATCCAGCGTCGCCACCAGGACCGTTTCGCGAGGGCGGCGCGCCAGATGGCGGCCACCTACGACATCGGCTGCGCCCTCTACTTCGCGCTGCCGACCGCGCCGCCGTGGTGGGCGTCGGAGAACGGCTACCTCGAGCGCCCGGTCGAGCACATCTCCTCGGACGTCGCCGAGCAGGTGGTGATCGAGGCGCGACCGGAGGTCCGCAGATTGATGCTGGACGTGGGCGAGGAGGTGTGGGGACCGTTTTGGGACCGCATCTACGAGACGGCCAACGGCAACCCCTGGGCGGCGATGCCGTCGCTTCACTTCGCCAGCTCGGTGATGGCGGCGATCCTGCTGGCGGAGGCCGGACCGGTGCCGGGAGCGCTCGGCGCCGCCTACGCCGCGACGCTGGGCGTGGCGCTGGTCTATCTCGGCGAGCACTACGTCACCGATCTCATCGCCGGCGCTGCGGTGGTTGCGCTCGTGCGCCGCGGCGAGCCGCTCGCAGAGCCGGTCGTCGAGGCGGTCAACGGCGTCCTGCGCAGGCTCGAGCGGATCGCTTCCAGCGGCTGACCTGTCGCTCGACCGCGGGCCGTTGCGCCCGTCGACCAGCCCGCCTGCGAGGATTGGGGGGCGGTATGTCTCGTTCCAACGCGTCCGGTGATCAAGGGGGGGAGGAGCTCGATACGACGCTCCCGGTCGCCGCTGCAGATTCACCCGCCGCCGTCCGCGGCCTCCGAGCGAGCCGACGACAACGCCGAGCCCAAGTTCTTCGAGAGCCCGAAGCGGATCGTGCAGACGATCGTCATCGCGCTGCTCGCCCTCGTCGCCATCTACCTGCTCTTCCCCCAGGTCGTCGGTGTCGGCGACGACCCCGGCGCGAAGCAGCTCGAAAACGGCGACCCGGTTTGGATCGCGGTCGCGCTCGCCTTCGTCTTCTTGATGTTCGCCTCCTACGTCGCCCTGTTCAAGGGCGTGGTCGGGGAGGCACTGACGCTGAGCTGGCGCGAGTCGTACCAGATCACGATGGCGGGCCTGGCCGCGACGCGCCTGTTCTCGGCCGGTGGCGCGGGCGGGATCATCCTCACCTACTGGGCGCTGCGAAAGGCCGGCATGGCGCAAAAGGACGCGGCGGCGCGAATGGTCGCCTTCAACGTCCTCCTCTACGCCGTCTACATGCTGACGCTGGTGATCAACGGCATCCTGCTGCGAACCGGTGTCTTCAACGGCCCGGCGCCGGCGGGAATGACGGTCGTCCCGGCCGCGCTCGCCGGCGGCGTGATCCTCATCTTCCTGCTCTTCGCGCTGGTCCCGGGAGATCTCGAGAAGCGGATCTCCAAGGCGTCGCAGGAGCGCTTCTGGGGACGATGGCTGCGCCGGCTCGCGACCGTGCCCTCGACGCTTGCGGTCGGTACTCGCGAGGCGATCCGCTTCATTCGGGAGCCCTCGAAGGGTGGCCGAGGCGGGCTTGCGGTGATCGGAGCGATCGGCTTCTGGGCGACGCAGATCGCGATTCTCGCCGCCGCCTTCAAGGCGTTCGGGGTGGATGTCTCCCTGGCCGTCGTCGTCCAGGGCTTCTTCGTCGGCATGGTCGCCAACCTCCTGCCGCTGCCGGGCGGGGTCGGCGGCGTGGACGCCGGGCTTGTCGGCGCCTTCGTCATCTTCGGGCTGCCGGCAACCGCCGTCTTTCCCGCCGTCCTGGTCTACCGGCTGATCGCGTTCTGGCTGCCGCTGGTACCCGGCGTCGTCGCCTTCTTCCAGCTGCGCCGCACCGTGCATCGCTGGGAGCAGCGAAGCCCGTCCGCGGCCCTGGGCCCAGGGGAGCAGCTGCCCGGGCCTGCCGTTACTTCATAAAGTAAAGTATGTGTAATACTTAGACCAGAATCGGGATACGAAGAGAAGATGAGCGATAACCAAACCGAGAACCTGATCATCCTCGGCGGTGGCCCCGCCGGCTACACCGCCGCCCTCTATGCGTCGCGCGCGAACCTCGAGCCGCTGCTGATCGAGGGCTTTCAATGGGGCGGTCAGCTGCAGAACACCACCGACGTCGAGAACTACCCGGGCTATCCCGACGGGATCATGGGCCCGGAGATGATGAACGAGTTCCGCGCCCAGGCAGAGCGCTTCGGAACCAGGTTCATCACCGACGACGCCGACCGGGTCGAGCTCTCCGATGGTGGCGTTCAGCGCGTCTTCGTCGGTGACGACGAGTACGTCGCCAAGACGATCATCCTCGCCATGGGCGCAGAGCCCAAGCGCCTGGGCATTCCCGGCGAGCTCGAGCTTGCCGGGCGTGGCGTCTCCACCTGCGGCGTCTGCGACGGCGCTTTCTTCAAGGATCAGAACGTCGCCGTCATCGGCGGCGGCGACTCGGCGATGGAGGACTCGATCTTCATCTCCAAATACGCTTCCGATCTCTCGATCGTGCATCGGCGCGACGACTTTCGGGCCTCGAAGATCATGGCCGACCGCGCGTTCGAGCGCGACAACATCGCAACCAAGACGCCGTTCGTGCCCGAGGAGTTCCTCGCCGATGACGACGGCAAGCTGCGAGCGGTCCGGCTGCGAAACGCCGAGACCGAGGAGCCCGAGGAGCTCGAGGTCACCGGTGCCTTCGTCGCGATCGGCCACATCCCGCGCTCCGAGCTCGTCAGCGACCAGGTCGAGATCGACGACGAGGGTTACGTGATCACCGAAGGCAAGTCGACGAAGACCAATCTCGCCGGTGTCTTTGCTGTCGGCGATCTCGTCGATCGCACCTACCGCCAGGCGGTGACCGCGGCAGGCACCGGCTGCATGGGTGCGCTCGACGCCGAGTGGTATCTGCGTGACACGCCGCCCTCGCCACAGGCCCACTGGCTGCCGGCAGGCGAGCCGGTCGAGGTCGCGCCGAACCCAGCGGGGTAGGCGGCGCGGTCAGAGCCCGATGCCGCAGCCGCCGGCTGAGCTTGCGCACCCGCAGCTCGTCCGGGTCCAGCATCAGGCGCACGCGGCGGACGTTGTTGAGATCGTCGCTCTCGGCGAGCAGGTTGCTGGGGTCGACGCGTGAGCTCAGGCAGTAGCGCCCCTTCTCCAGCCGGCTGATGTCCAGCTGCTGGCCTGGCAGCGCCAAGGCGTACTCGTCGGCCCAGCCGACGGAGATCCCCTGCGTCGAGCCGGCGTCGCAGGGAATCAGCGCACCCTGCTCGAGCGGGTATACCGGCGCGGCGGGCGAACCGGCGACGGCGATGGCTGGGCGAGCGTCGGTGAGACAGAAGCCGATCTTCTGCGATTGGCGCACGAGCTTCGCATCCGCCTCGCGCCGCAGCTGATAGCGGGTGAAGTCGAGCACGTGCCAGTGATCGTGGCGCGGGTGGTAGCGCATGCAGCCGACGCCTCGCTCGGCAGCGACGCCGTCGACTCCGAGCTCGTAGACACCGCTGGCGTTGGAGTCTTCGAAGAGTCGCTGGGCCGCGTCGCGATCGTTGGCCGGATCGCCGTCGCCGTCGCAATCGGACGAGCTCTCGCTGGGAAAGATCTCCAGCGGTCCGGAGCCGATGTTGGCCACCTCGTTGGAGAGGCGAAGCAGCACGCTTGCCGCTTCTCGGACCCGACGACGAGATCCTCCTGGTGGATCGGCAGGGTGACGAGATCCGGCGCCAGCGCCGCGGCGCCATCAGCCGATGCTCGAGGCGTGTTCACGATCACGACCGCCACCGTGGCGGTCGAGGCGATCGCCACCACCACCGCCAACCAGACTCTGGTGAGAATCGGCGCCTGCACTCCGCGGTCAGAGTACAGTCGGCCGCGAGAGAGGAGCGGATCTGGCGCGCAGGTGGACACTCGGGGCCCTGGCGGGGTTGACGGTCGCAGCAGCGGCGATCGCGCCCGCGCACGCACACGGCGCGATCGCGCCGACCCTGCACATGCCCGCCAGTTGCGCGGAGATCGATCCGACACCCGACTTCCCGGGTCCGAGCGTGTGGAAATGCGACGACGGCATCCCGATGGCAGGCGGCCTCGTCCCCAACATCAGCGGCGCCGCGGCGATCACCGTCCCGGCCAAGTACGGCGGCGACGGCTTCACCGAGCTGCCGCCGAAGGCCGGCGACGCGGCGACGATGGCGGGCGCCAACCCGGCCGACGGCACGGTCGGGCTCGACGTCAACATCACCCTTCCCGACACGCCGCCGCCCGCCGGCCGGCTATCCGTTGCTGTTCTTCATGCACGGCTGCTGCGGCGGCGACAAGACCAGCTGGGAATGCGGCGACGACGATCGACGGACGCGCAGCGCCGGCCTCGGGATCGACCGAGCCCGGCGCCTTCAACGAGCGCTGGCACTACAACAACCTCTGGTTCGCCTCCCGCGGCTACGTCGTCGTCACCTACACGGCGCGCGGCTTCGTCAACAACCAGGAGCGCGGCTCCAGCGGCCAGACGCAGCTCGACTCGCGCAGCTTCGAGATCAACGACTACCAGCACCTCGCCTGCCAGGTCTTCGCGGCCGCCGACGGCCCGGCGGCAGACCTCGACGACATCAGCGGCGAGGACGTCGAGATCGATCCGCAGAACGTCGTCGCAACGGGCGGTTCCTACGGCGGCGGCTTTGCCTGGCTCGCCCTCACCGACCCGAAGTGGACCTGCGGTCTCGCCGAGACCGGAACCGCCACCGCGATGGGGCTGTCGGTGATCGCACCGCGCTACGGCTGGACCGACCTCGCCTACAGCCTCGTTCCCAACGGCATTCACTCCCAGCTCCCGGGCGAGTTGCCGGCCGCCGACGGCTGCAGCACCGGCCCGGTCGATCTCGACGGCCAGCCCTGCCCGGGCGGAGGTGCGCCCGTTGGCGTGCCGAAGACGTCGATCGTCAGCGCGCTGTATGCGACCGGCAACTCCGTCCACGCCAACCACACGACCTTCCCGCCCGAGATCACCGAGGCGTTCGCCTGTCTTCAGGCTTCCTATCCGCTCGACAACAACCCGGCCTGCGCCGACACCCTGGCGACGACGCTGCCCCGCTTCATGCGCGAGCGCTCGGCCTACTACCAGAACGATTTCTTCGACAGGATCGCGACCGACCCGAGCTACCGGATCCCGGTGTTCAACTCCGGCACCTTGACCGACCCGCTCTTTCCCGCCTCCGAGAACCGGCGCATGGTCAACCGGCTGCTGGCGACGGTGCCGGATTATCCGGTGCAGCAGTACTACGGCGACTACCAGCATTTCGTCCAGAACAAGGCGAAGGAGTGGGGCGACATCTGCGACACCGGCACCGAGGCGGGCCGGCGCGTCTGCGCCTACACCGACTATCCGGGCGGCGACTACAACGCGGCGCCCTCGGGACGCCAGCGCATCGGTGCCACCTCGCGGCTCAACGACTTCGTCGACCACTACGCAAAGCCCAGCGCCAACCCGGCGCCGGCCGCACCCGGCTCGGACGTCACGGCCTCGCTTCAGATCTGCGAGGACAACGCCGGCGACGGGTCCGGTCGACGAGCCCGGTGAGCTCTTCACCGCGCCGACGTTCGAGCAGCTGGCGCCGAACACGCTCACCGTCGAGCTCCCGGGAGGTCAGCAGACGCTTTCCAAGGTCGCCGGTCAACCCGCACGCAGCCAACGCCGACCCGTTCGGCAACCTGCTCTCGAACGGCGGCGAATGCCCGACCGAGACCAGCGTCGCCGGCGTCGGCATCGCCTCCTACAGCAGCGATCCGCTGCCCGGCCCGGCGACGATGATCGGCGCGACGAGGGCGACCGTGGACTTTGCCCTGACCGGCTCGAGCAACGGTCTGCAGCTCAACGCGCGCCTCTACGACGTCGCGCCCGACGGCAGCGCCGCTCTCGTCGATCGAGGGCCGCGGCGGGTGACCGCGGCCGAGGCGGCCGCCGGCACGCTTCGCACGGACCTCCACGGCAACGGCTGGCGCTTCGATGCCGGACATCGAATCCGGATCGAGCTTGCTCAGGACGACACCCCGTTCGTGCGCGCCACCGACGAACCGTCGTCGCTTGATCTCTCGCGGGTGTCGCTGGCGATCCCGGTGCGCGAAGCGAGCTCTACGATCGGCGGCGGCGCCGACGAGAAGCCCGCCTGCGACAACCCGATCTCGGGCACCGACAAGCGAGACCGCCTCAAGGGCACCGAGGGCGGCGATCGGATCGACGGGCGCGGCGGCAAGGATCGCCTCAAGGGTGGCGCGCGGCGCCGACTGCCTCAACGGCGGCAAGGGCAACGACCGGCTCGGTGGCGGCCGCGACGCCGACAAGCTCTCGCGGCGGCAAGGGCAACGACCGCATCGCGGCGCGCGACGGTGTTCGCGATCGCGTCAACTGCGGGCGCGGCAAGCGCGATCGCGCCAAGGTCGATCGTAAGGACCGTGTGCGAAAGAACTGCGAGCGGGTCAAGCGGCGCAAGAAGTAGCCGGCTCACGCCGAGCGCGCGCTCGCGCGTTCAGCGGACGTGGCCCTTATCGCCGCGATCTCAAAAGCGAATAGTCGCGCGTTCGCCGACCGCCTAACCTCGATTCGGTGAATCGACGCGCCTGGACTCTGCTCTTCATCCTCGGTGCGATCTGGGGGGCGAGCTATCTGTTCATCGAGATCGGCCTGCGCGACTTCTCGCCCGGGATGATCGCCTGGCTGCAGGGTTGCGCTCGGGGCCGCGGTGCTCCTGGTGCTGGCCGGCTCCCGTGGCGCGCTCGCGGGCTTTTCCGGCAGAGCCTGGACGCTGATCGCCCTCGGCGCGATTCAGGTCGCCGGCCCGTTCGTGCTTGATCGCCGCCGGCCAGCAGGAGATCTCCTCATCGCTGGCCGGGATCCTGGTCACATCGGCGCCGCTGTTCACGGCGCTGCTGGCGATCTGGGTCGACCAACAGGAGCGCGTCCCAAGGCTCGCGCCTGGCCGGCCTCCTGCTCGGCGTTGCCGGTGTCGGCGTCCTGCTCGGGGTCGATCTCGGCGGCGAAGGCGACCAGCTGCTCGGCGCCTTCGCCGTGATCCTCGCCGGGCTCGGTTATGCGGTCGGCGGCTTCATCGTCAAGCACCGCCTCGCGGCGCACCCGCCGATCGGGGTCGCCGCCTGGATCGTCACCGCAAGCACCGTTCTGCTGGCTCCCTGTCGCCGTGATCGGCTTTCCCGCGCAGGCTCCCGGCCTCGGCCCGGTGGCGGCGATGATCGCGCTCGGCGCGGTCGGCACCGGCGTCGCCTTCGCGATCTTCTACGACCTGATCGCGACCGTTGGCCCTGCGCGCACCTTCATCGTCACCTACCTCGCCCCTGGATTCGCCGTGGTCTACGGGGTGACGCTGCTCGACGAGACGATCACGCTGGCGACGATCAGTGGCCTCGGCCTGATCCTGGTGGGTTCCTGGCTCGCGGCCGGCGGACGGCATCAGCCGTGGTCGGCCGAGCTCGCGAGTCGTCGCAGCCGGTCTGCCGGGCGGTAGCGCCGGTCCGCTCCATCGTCAAGCGCATCGAGAATCTCCGTAATCCGCTTCGGGCCGAGCCTCTCGGCCCACTCGAACGGCCCGCGGGGGTGGTTGAGCCCGAGCTTCATCGCCGTGTCGACGTCGGCGGCCTCGGCCACGCCTTCCTCGACGGCGAAGCAGGCCTCGTTGACGAGCTGAGCGACCACGCGCTCGAGGATCTCCTGTCGCCGCTTCGCGTCGAGCGGATCGACGCCGGCGTCGACCCGCTTGCCATCGACGTACTCGTAGAACCCGCGCTCGGTCTTTCGCCCCAGTCGGCCGGCGGCGACCATGCGCTCTGAGATCGGGCTCGGCTTCCACCGCGGCTCGGCGCGCTGGCGATAGAAGGAGCGCGCGACCTCGAGGTTGACGTCGATGCCGATCAGGTCCATGAGCTCGAACGGGCCCATCGGGTAGCCGCCGTCCTCGCGCATCACGGCATCGATCTGGGAGTGCGTCGCGACGCCCGCCTCGAGCATGCGCAGCGACTCGAGCGAGTACGGCCGGTTGCAGCGGTTGACGATGAAGCCGGGGGAGTCGGTGCAGCGGATCGCGGTGCGGCCCATGTCGGCGGCGAGCTCGGTGACCGCCGCCAGCGCGGGCTCGGTCGTCGCCGGGCCCGCGACCACTTCGACGAGCTTCATCAGCGCCGGCGGGTTGAAGAAGTGCATGCCGCAGATCAGCTGTGGCCGTTGTGCGTGCGCGGCGATCTCAGCGACGGGAATCGAGGAGGTGTTGGTCGCCAGAACGGCCTCGCGGCCGCAGACCTGCTCGAGCTGGGCGAACAGATCGCGCTTGAGCTCGAGATCCTCCGGGGCCGCCTCGATCACGATCTCGCACTCGCCAAGCTCCGCCAGGGCTCGTGGCTGGCTGCAGCCGAGCCGCTGCCGCCTCGGCGTCCGCAGCGCTCCAGCGCTCGCGCTCGGCGCCCCGGGCGAGGTCGCGGCGCAGTCGCTTGCACCCTGCCTCGAGCGCCTCGGGGCTCGGATCCCAGAGTTTCGTCTCGTGCTCGCCGAGGCAGGCGAGCTGGGCGATGCCGGCGCCCATCGTGCCGGCGCCCGCCACGCCTACGAGGGACGCGCTCAACGGCCTCGGTACTGGGGCTTTCGCTTCTCGAGGAACGCCTGCATGCCCTCGATCCGATCCTCGGTCGCCATCGCCAGCTCATACAGCCGGCGCTCCGACTCGAGTCCGGCCGACATCGCAGTCTCCTCCGCGACGAGAACGGCCTGCTTGGCCAAGCGCGCCGCCAGCGGCGGACGCCCGGCAACCGTGTGGGCGAGCTCGAGCGCCGCCTCGAGCCAGCGCCCCTTGGCCACCACCTGGTTGACGATTCCCAGCGCCTCCGCCTCCTCGGCATCGAAGCGCCGGCCGGTGAGCACCAGCTCCATCGCTCGCTGCTTGCCGATCGCGCGCGCCAGGCGCTGGGTGCCGCCGCCGCCCGGGATGATCCCGAGCGTGATCTCGGGCTGGCCGAACACCGCCGAATCGGAGGCGACGATCATGTCGCAGGTCAGCGCGAGCTCGCAGCCTCCGCCGAGCGCCCATCCCGAGACCGCCGCGATCAAGCGGCGTGCGCACGTTGGCGACACGGCGCCAGAACGAGGCGGCGGGATGGAACATCGACTCGTGGAACTCGCGCTTCGCGAGCACCGAGATGTCGGCGCCCGCGGCGAAGACCTCGTCCGAGCCGGCGATGACGATGCAGTGGACCTCGTCATCGGCGTCGAGCAGCTCCAGGGCGCCCGCGAGCTCGTCCATCAGCTCCGGCGAGAGCGAGTTGCGAGCCTCGGGGCGGTCGAGGCGGCAGATGGCGACGTTGGCGTCGCGGGTCACTTCGACGAACGAGCTCATGCTCCGAACGCGCTGATCCCGGTGGCGTCCTTGCCGATGATCAGCTTCTGGATCTGCGACGTGCCCTCGTACAGGGTCGTCACCCTGCGCGTCGCGCAGGTAGCGCTCCACCGGGTAGTCGTCGACGTAGCCCGAGCCTCCGTGGACCTGGATCGCCAGGTTCGCCGCCTCGACCGCGGACTCGGTCGCGTAGAGCTTCGCCACCGAGGTCTCGATCGTCGACGGCTTGCCCGCGTCCTTGAGCAACCCGGCGCGGCGGACGAGCATCCGCGCCGCGTCGCGGCGCACGATCATGTCGGCGATCATCTCCTGGACGAGCTGGAAGCTCGCGATCGGGACGTCGAACTGCTTGCGCTCCTTCGCGTACTCGACCGACGCCTGCACGCAGCCCTCGATGATCCCGACGCAGCCCGCGGCGACCGAGTAGCGCCCCGAGTCCAGCGCCGACATCGCGACCTTGAAGCCGTCGCCGACCTCGCCCATCAGCGCGTCGTCGGAGACCTCGACCGCGTCGAGCGAGATCTCGGCCGTGTCGGAGGCGCGCAGCCCGAGCTTGCCGTGAATCTCCTGAGTGCTGAAGCCGTCGCTGTCGGTCGGGACCAGAAAGCAGGCGAGGCCCTTGTGCTTGAGACCGGGATCGGTCTGGGCGAAGATCAAGGCGACGTCGGAGACGTTGCCGAGCGAGATCCACATCTTGGCGCCGTTGATCCGCCAGCCGCCGTCGATCTTCTCGGCGCGGGTGCGGAGGTTGGCGGCGTCGGAGCCGGTGTCGGGCTCGGTCAGCCCGAAGCAGCCGAAGCCCTCGCCGGAGGTCAGCAGCGGCAGCCAGCGCTGCTTCTGCTCCTCGGAGCCCCAGCGCTCGATCGAGCCGCAGACCAGCGACGTCTGCACCGAGACCACGGTTCGCATGGCGGAGTCGCCGCGGCCGACCTCCTCGACGATCAGCCCGTAGCGAGAAGAAGTCCAGCCCGCGGCCGCCGTACTCCTCCGCGACCGGCGCGCCGAGGTAGCCCATCTCGCCGAGCCGGCGGGCGAGCTCGAGGTCGAACTTCTGCGCCCGGTCGGAGTCGCGGGCGCGGGGGATGACCTCGTTGTCGACGAAGTCGCGCGCGGTCTCCTGGATCAGGCGCTGTTCGTCCGTGAGTCCCAGGTCCATCAGGGCATCAGCTCGCCGGCGCGCCGAGCTCGGCAGCGACGACGTCGGCGAAGGCGGCGGCGGCCTCCGCGGTGCGCGGGCCGGGCTCGAGGACGCGGTCGTCGATCGCCGAGATCGGCTGGATCTCACGCAGGGTCGAGGCGAGGAAGGCCTCTTCTGCCGAGAGCGCGTCGGCGAGCTCGTAGCTGCCCTCGGCGACCTCGAGCGAATCGACAACCGCGCGACGCGTGATCGAGTCGAGGATGCCGGTGTCGAGGGCGGGCGTGCGCAGCTCGCCATCGGTGACCCAGAAGATCGTCGAGGTCGGCGCCTCGAGCACGATCCCGTCGGGGCGCACGAGCAGGGCGTCGTCGGCGCCGCGTGCCTTGGCGATTCGGGTGGCGTGCATGTTGGCGCCGTAGGAGAGCGACTTGACCCCGGTCAGGATCACGGTCGGCGAGTAGGTGACCGAGGCGAGCGCGACGGCGTCGGCATGCTCGATCAGCGGCTCGGTCAAGGCGACGCGCAGCCCGCCGCGGGTGACGAGGAGGCGCAGCTGGGCGTCGGCATCGCCGTTTCGCTCCAGGAGGGCGGCGATCTCCGTTTCGAGCTCGGCCCGCGGCACCGGCAGATCGATCGTCGCGCCCGAGCGCTCGAGGCGGTCGAGATGCGCGCCGAGCGCGTACGGACGGCCTGCGTACAGCCGGATCACCTCGAAGACGCCGTCACCGCGGTAGAGGCCGTCGTCGCGCAGCGGGATCATCGTCTCGTCGGTCGGCGTGATCGCGCCGTTGACCGAGGCGAGCTCTTGGAAGGCAGGCATTGCCCGAGGCTATCCCACCGGCCGCGAAGCTAGGCAGCCGCGGGGTTCTCGATCACGGTCGCGACGCCCTGGCCGACGCCGACGCACAGCGAGGCGATGCCGTAGCGGGCGCCGCGACGGCGAAGCTCCCAGGCCAGGGTCGTGATCAAGCGGGCGCCGGAGCAGCCGAGGGGGTGGCCGAGAGCGATCGCGCCGCCGTTGACGTTGAGCCGTTCCTGATCGATCTCGAGCTCGCGAGCGCAGGCGAGCACCTGGGCGGCGAAGGCCTCGTTGATCTCGATCAGATCGATCTCGGCGAGCTCGAGCTCGGCGGCCGCGAGCGCGTTGCGGATCGCGGGCACCGGACCGATCCCCATGACCGCGGGATCGACGCCGGCGACGCCCGTGGCGACGATGCGCGCGAGCGGCTCGGCGCCGAGCTCTGCGGCCTTGGCATCCGAGGCGAGCACGACGCAGGCGGCGCCGTCGTTGAGGGTCGAGGCGTTGCCGGCGGTGACGCTGCCGCCCTCGCGAAACACGGCGCGCAGGCTCGCCAGCTTCTCGATCGTGGCGTCGGCGCGCGGGCCCTCGTCGGTTTCGACGGTGACCGTCTCCCCGCGCTTGCCGGCCGGCGCTTCGACGCTGACCAGCTGCGAGTCGAAGCGGCCCTCTGTCTGAGCGGCGATCGCGCGCTGGTGGCTGCGCAGCGCGTAGGCGTCCTGGTCCTCGCGCGAGATCTCGTAGCGCTCGGCGACGTTCTCCGCGGTCTCGCCCATCGATTCGGTCGAGTAGCGCTCTGCCATCAGCGGGTTGACCAAGCGCCAGCCGAGCGCGGTGTCGTGGAGCGTCTGCTCGCCGCGCTGCAGGCCCGCTTCCGGCTTGGCCATGACCCATGGCGCCCGGCTCATCGATTCCGAGCCGCCGGCGAGATAGAGCTCACCCTCGTCGAGGCGAAGACAGCGCGAGGCTTGGTTGATCGCCTCCAAGCCCGAGGCGCAGAGGCGGTTGACGGTGACGCCCGGGACCTCGGGCGGAAGCCCCGCGAGCAGGGCTGCCATGCGGCCGACGTCGCGGTTGTCCTCGCCGGCCTGGTTGGCCGCGCCCCAGTAGACGTCGGCGATGTCGGCGGAATCGATCGCGGTGCGCTCGACCGCGGCGGCGATGGTGAGCGCTGCGAGGTCGTCGGGGCGCACGCCCGAGAGCGCGCCGCGAAAGCGGCCGACGGGGGAGCGCACCGCGTCGATGATCAGGGCGGCCGCCACCGGGCGATGATCGCAAACCGCCGGCGCTTCGGCCGGGTGCTAGGCGTATGGTGAGGCCATGGAGTTCATGTTCGTCACCCTCGGGATGATCGGTCTGATCGCTCGCCGTCCTCGTGCTCGTGGCGCGTGCCTACCCCGGCAGCGGCGCTGACCTCGTCGACTGGAAGCCGACGCGATCGCATGAGGTCGAGGCTCAGCTCGAGCTCGACGACGTCGAGCAGATGCTCGCCGCGCAGAACGAGTACCGGCGCCGCCGCGGCGCCACCGAGCTGACCGAGGACGACGCCAACCGGATGGCGCGCGAGGACGAAGCCGTCCGCGAGCGTGCCAGGCGAAGCTACGACGGCAAGCTCGAAGAGCTCGAGGACGAGTACGGCGTCTAGAAGACGTTCGGCTGCCTTGGCTCGCGCGCTGATCGTCGCCTGTGGTTGCCGCGGTCGCTCGCTGGGCGAAGCGTTGACCGAGGCCGGTTGGCTGGTTCGAGGGACCTCACGCCACCGCGAAGGCCTGGAGGCGATCGAGGCCGCGGGGATCGAGCCGGCGCTGGCCGATCCCGACCGGATCGCGACGCTGAGCGACCACGTCGAGGGCGTCACGGTGGTCTTCTGGCTGCTCGGCTCCGCGACCGGCGATGCAGAGGCCGTCAACGGACCGCGGCTCGAGCGGATGCTGGAGGAGATCGTCGACACCCCGGTACGCGGCTTCGTCTACGAAGCAGCGGGGGCGGCCGGCGTGAGCGCGCTGGCAACCGGGGCGGCGGCCGTGCGCGAGGCAGGCGCGGCGCTGGCGGATTCCGGTCGAGGTGGTCGACGCCGATCCCGGGGACCACGCAGCGCTGGCGCGCGGCGATGCTCGCCGCAGCCCAGCGCCTCGTCGGCTGAGCCGGACGCCTTACTGCAGCGGGTCCGGCGGGCGCGGGTCTGCGCCTTCGGCCGCCCACGGCGCCTCGTCGGCGACCGTCTTCGGCGGCTGGTCGAGCTCGTCGGCGAGCAGCTTGAAGCCGAAGGCGAGACCGATGACCACGGCGACGACGAGGCCGTAGATGGTGGCCTGGCGCAGAGGGCTGGCGCTGTAGCGGCCGCCGATGACCTCGCGACGCTTGTCGAGTCCCATCGCGTCGGTGTCGGACTGGTCGCCACGGGCCAGCCGCTCCTGCGGCGATTCCTTCTCGATCGTCGTGTTCGGGCCGATCGAGGGAGCGGTGATGTCGCTGATGTCCTTGGCTCTTCGAATCTCCGTCGGCGTCGTCGCCGCCCGCGTCGTCGTCACGATCCTCGTCGGGCTCGTCGTCTGCGGGTGGGTCGTTCTCGGGCTCGTCGTCTGCGGGCGAGTCGTACTCGCGATCGTCGTCGGGCTCGTCGTCCTCGGGCGGATCGTTTTCGTGCTCGCTCTCGGGCTTCTCGACCATTCGCGAGCCAACACTAAGCGACCGGTCGAGCGATTTCCAGCGGCAACCGCGCTCGCGAGCGGCCATCTAAAGCCGGTAAACTCGATCAGGATTCACCAATTTGAAGGAGGAAGGCAGTGTCCGACTACGCCACCGACGTCCTCGTCTCGACCGACTGGGTCGCCGAGCACCTCGACGACGACTCGATTCGGATCGTCGAGGTCGACGAGAATCCCGCCCTGTACGCCGAGGCGCACATCCCCGGCGCGATCGGATTCGACTGGAAGGCGGACCTCCAAGACCAGGTCAGGCGCGACTTCCTCAGCGCCGAGGACTTCGGCGCCTTGATGGGCAGCCGGGGCATCTCCAACGACCACACTGTCGTCCTCTACGGCGATCGCAACAACTGGTTTGCCGCCTACACCTACTGGTACTTCCGCTATTACGGCCACGACAACGTCAAGCTCGTCAACGGCCCGCGCGAGAAGTGGATCGGCGAAGACCGCGAGACGACCGATGAGGTGCCGTCCCATCCCGAGACGACGTTCGAGGCGAAGCCGGGCGACGAAGCGATCCGCGCCAAGCGCGACGAGGTCTTCGAAGCGCTCGACGCGTCGACCAACCTGGTCGACGTCCGCAGCCCGCAGGAGTTCTCGGGCGAGCTGATCGCGATGACGGGATACGAGCAGGAGGGCGCCCAGCGCGGCGGCCACATCCCCGGCGCCGCATCGGTTCCGTGGGCCAAGGCGGTCAACGAGGACGGCACGTTCCGTCCGGCCGACGAGCTGCGCGAGCTCTACACAGGCGCCGGCGTGATCGAAGGCGAGACGCCGATCATCGCCTACTGCCGCATCGGCGAGCGCTCGGCGCATACCTGGTTCGTGCTGCACGAGCTGCTCGGCGAGTCCGACGTCAAGAACTACGACGGCTCCTGGACCGAGTGGGGCAACCTTGTCGACGTCCCGATTGAAAAGAACGTCTAGGCACCTCGCGCTCGCAGCCGGCGCGGCGTTCGCTCTCGTCGCGCCGGCGTCGGCGCACGCTCCGGCCGACTACCCCTGGCCGAAGCGGATCGCGGCGGCTGAGCGCTTTGCCGACGATCGGGCCGGGACGGTCTCGTTTGCGGTCGTCGACGAGTCGGGGAAGCTTCGAGGTGATCATCCCGGTCGAGTTCACAACTCGGCCAGCGTGGTCAAGGTGGTGTTCATGGTCGCCCTGCTGCGCGAGCCGGAGGTGCGCGACGACGCCCTCACCGACTCCGAGAAGGCGCTGCTGGAGCCGATGATCCGGCGCTCCGACAACCAATCGGCCACCGCGATCTACAACCGCGTCGGCGAAGCCGCGATCTACCGCGCTCGCTCGGGATGCAGGACTCGACCACTTCACGACCCAGCCGACGTGGGGCCTGACGACGATCACGCCCGGCTCCCACGCTCGCTTCTTCAACCGGCTCGAGAGCTACATCCCCAAGCGGCACCGCAGCTACGCGATGCGCCTGCTGACGCAGATCGTTCCGTCGCAGCGCTGGGGCATCCCCAAGTTTGCCCCCGACGGCTGGCGCCTTCACTTCAAGGGCGGGTGGTCGGGCCGGCCGAACTGGCGCATCAACCAGGTGATGACCCTGCGCGAGCCGCCGCGGCGCTTCAGCGTCGCGATCCTGACCCGTGACCAGCCGTCGAAGGAATACGGCGAAGAGACGATCGAGGGGGTCGCCAAGCGACTGCTGCGCGGCTACGACTGATCGCGCGACGTCGTGTCGGGGAGCCGCTCGAGCAGCTCGCCGAGGATGCGAGCCGTCGCGCCCCAGATCAGGTGCTCGCGAACCTGGTAGGTGGGAGTGCGGATGGGGACGCCGTGGCGGACCAGGCGGCGCATCGCGAAGCCCTCGCGTAGCTGCTGCGCGGTGAAGGCCAGCACGGTCTCGACCTCGTGTGGGCTCGGCTCGAACTGAAGCCCGTCGGCGATCAGGCCGACGAAAGGGTGGACCTTGTAGCTGGTGACGAAGGTGCCGATCGGCGGCAGCGCGCCAACGACCTCGACGTCGGCGCCGCGCAGGCCGATCTCCTCCTCGGCCTCGCGCAGCGCGGTGGCGAGCAGGTGCGGATCGGTCGGGTCATGCCGGCCGCCGGGAAACGAGATCTCGCCGGCATGGCGGCGCAGATCGTGGCGGCGCTCGGTGAAGACGATGCCCGGCCGCTCGGGGAAGCCGAACATCGCCACCAGCACCGCCGCCTCGGTCTGGCCATGGGCGGCCATCGCCTCGGCGTCCTCGGAGCTCAGCAGCGCCGAGCGCAACGATGCGACCGCGTCGCTCAGATGATCACCTGCACCGTGCCGCCGTCGACCGACCAGGCCGAGCCGGCGACGTAGGAGGCTCGTTCGGAGCAGAGGAAGACGATCGCGCGCCGCGATCTCCTCGACCTCGGCCATGCGGCCGATCGGGCGCGACTTGGCGGCGGCCTCGAGCGCCTGCTCGCGACCATCGAGGTCCTGGCTTTCCATCAGCTGATCGAGCAGACCGTCGGCGTCCATCCACATCTCCGACTTGGTTGGGCCGGGGCAGACGGCGTTTACGAGCACGCCTTCGCGCGGCGTAGCGATCCGCGAACAGGCGAGACAGCGAGAGCTGGGCCGCTTTGGCGACCGAGTACTCGGGCATCTGCGCGGACGGACGCTTGGCGGCCGTCGAGGCGACGTTGACGACGCGCCCCCAGCCGCGCTCGGCCATCGCCGGGATCGCGGCCTTCATCAGGCGCATCGGGGCCATCACGTTGAGCTCCCAAGCCGAGTACCAGTCGGCTTCCGGAACCTCGTCGAGCTCGCGCCAGACCGCGGTGCCCGCGTTGTTGACGACGACGTCGAGCTTGCCGAAATGCGCATCGGCCGCGCCGACGATGCGCTCGCCGGCCTCGGCATCGGTGACGTCGAGGGTGAGCGCGGCCGCTGCGGCGTCGCCGCTCGCAGCGGCCGCGCATTCGGCCACGGCGTCGCCGAGCGCGCCGGCGTCGCGCCCGACGAGCAGGACCGAGGCGCCGTCGGCGGTGAGCATGCGCGCCGTGCAGCGGCCGATGCCGCGGCTCGCGCCCGTGACCACACACGCCTTGCCGGCGAGACCGAGGTCCATCGGCGCGTCGCTACCCGGGCTCGATCTTGTCGGCGATCGATACCGGCGTTTCGCCCGCGAGTGCCCTGTGCACGGGGCACTTGCCGGCGATGCTGCAGCAGCTTCGCCTGCTGCTCTGAGTCGAGCTTCTCAGGGATACGCAGGGTTACGGTCGCATCGACGAAAGCGGCCTTGTCGTCCAGGGTGGCCTCGACGTCGACCTCCACCTTGCCGAGCTCCCAGCCCTTGCGCGCGGCGTACATCTCGCAGGTGATCGCCGTGCATGCGGCCAGCGCGGCGGCGACGACGCGGGTGGGCGAGGCGCCCTCGTCGTTGCCGCCTGCCGCTCGATCGGTTCGTCGATGACGATCGTGTGCCCACCCTCGATCTCGACGTCGTGGGCGAAGCCGTCGCGGCGGCGGGCGGTGACCTTCATCTCTTCGGCGCCTCGCGTTCACGCCCGGCGAACAGCTCGGGCTCTGGGATGTCGGCGAATCGCGCCATCGCAAAGGCGGCGTCGGAGGCGCGGTTGAGGAAGCGCAGGAGCTCGTCGGAGGCAAGGCCGTTGTCGGTGGCGAGCGAGACCGTGCGTCGCTCCGCGCGGCGGATGATCGTGCGGGCGACGATCGAGATGGGCGGAGAGCTGGGTGCCTCCGGGGATGACGAACTTCGGGGGCAGATCGACGCGATCCATGTAGCGGTCGATCAGCTGCTCGAGCTCGGCGGCCATCTCCGGGGTGACGCGGCTGACCCCGTCGACAAGTCGTTCGGCTGCTTCGGGCGCGGTGGCGAGCTCGGCGCCGGCGATGAAGAGGTCGTCCTGGAGGCGCAGGATGTCGGCCGCGAGCTCGGCCTGGTCGGGCCCGCAGAGCGAGCGGGCGACGCCGAGCGCCGAGGACGCCTCGTCCAGCGCGCCATATGACTCGGTCCGGGCATCGGACTTGGCGACGCGGCCGCCGTACCAAAGCGAGGTCGTGCCGTCGTCGCCCTTCTTGGTGTAGATCCGGGTCACTCCCCGACGTTACCTCGCAGGCGCCCGTGCGGATCGGCGTCGACGAGGCTTGACTCGGCGCGACATGATCTGCTGTAATACGACTCAGGTTTTCTGTCACTCACGAGTCGTCTTAGGAGGGTAGACATGGCACTCGTACGTTGGGAACCGGCCCGCGAGGTCGACTCGCTGCAGTCGGAGGTCAATCGTGTCTTCGATGCCTTCTTCGGCAACGGTTCCGGAGCGCGCACGCGCCGCTGGGTCCCGTCGATGGACCTGATCGAGACCGGCGAGCATCTGATTCTCAAGGCTGATCTGCCGGGATTGAGTCGCGAGGACGTCGAGATCGAGATCAAGGACGGGATGCTGACCGTTTCAGGCGAGCGGCAGGCCGACAGCGAGGAGAACACAGAGGGCTATTACCGCGTCGAGCGCAGCTTCGGTCGCTTCTCGCGCTCGCTGACCCTCCCGGACGGGATCGATGCCGAGGGAGTCGCGGCCGGATTCGACAACGGCGTGCTCGAGATCCGCATCCCGAAGCCAGAGCAGCGCAAGCCGCATCGAGTCGAGATCGGCGGTGGCGCAGCGGACGCCGAGCCGACCTCGATCGACGGCAGCGCCCACGAGGCGAGCAGGAACTGAGCCCGGCGCCCTTGTCGCGCCGCAGACGCGCGACCGATGGCAGCCGGGCCGCCCCTGGCGGGTGGCCCGGCGCGCATCGTCACGTCGCTACTCCAGCGGGTTGAAGACGAGCCCGGTGAGCAGCTTGGGAAAGAAGTAGGTCGACTTCGGCGGCATCGTCTCGCCGGCGTCGGCGACGGCGCGGACCTGCTCGACGGGGGTTGGACGCATCAGAAACGCGGCGTGGACATCGCCGTCGAGGGCGGCGATCGCCGCGTCTGCGGAGGCCGTGTAGGAGATCCCACGCTTGGCCTCGATGTCCTCGGCGCTCATGCCCGAGCGCGTCTCGCAGCAGCAGCGCCTCGAGGATCGTGGCGTCGAGCTCGCGGTACGCCCGGGATGTTCCCGGGATCGCTCGCTCGAGCATCGCCGGGTCCTTGAGCTCGATGCGAAAGCCCTTGCGGTGGTGGGCGTCGATGTAGCCGAAGACGCCGATCCCCTCGGCGCCGGCGGGGTCGAGGTGCTCGAGCGGGACCTCCTCGACGTCGAAGTTGGCCAGCAGGGCGTCGCGAAGCGCCTCCTGGGCCGGGCTCTCGCCGAGGTTGGAGAGCATGCGGTGGTAGCCGAACACGGTCAGGCCGGGGTCCTCGAGCGAGACCAGTGCCATCAGCGTGTAGCGATGGGGTCCGTCGTCCGCCGATCGAGTCGGCATAGGTGCGAGCGGTCTCGTAGCGGTGATGGCCGTCGGCGATCAGCAGCTCGGAATCGGCGAGCTCGGCGGTGACGGCGCGGTGAGCTTCGGGATCGTCGATGCGCCAGGTCCGGTGCACCGTGCCGTCGTCGTCGGTGACGACGGCCCAGGGCTCGGTGCGGGTGAAGCCCTCGAGATGACGCCAGGCGTCGCCGGCGTGCAGCGAGAAGATCGGGGAGAGGTTGTGGCGAGTGGCGACGGTGAGGTCGAGGCGGTCCTTTTTCGGGCCCGGCTGGGTGCGCTCGTGAGGGCGGACGAGGCCGGGGCCGTAGGGGGTGACGCGAACTCGGCAGAGCAGGCCGCGGCGGGTGCGCCGCGAGCCGTCGGGCGCGTCGTACTCCTGTGTCAGCGCCCAGAGCGTCGGCTCGCGATCCGCGGTGAGGATTCCCTGGAGCTCCCACTCCTCGAGCGTCTCGGCGGCATGTTCGTAGGGGTCGCCGCCGTCCGGCGCCTGCGGCAGGTCGAGCTCGACGACGTTGAGGGGTGAGCGGTCGAGCAGCTTGCGCCGTCGCTCGGCGTCGATCACGTCGTACGGGGGCGCGACCACATCCTCGAGCGAGGGGATGGCGGAGAGGTTGTAGTGGAGCGCGTTGAGCGGTCGGACCTCTGCCATCGGGCGCGGAATCTAGCGGACCGATTGCGGCCGCTGCGGATCTCAGACGGCTTCGTGGCTGCCGAACCAGGCGGCGAGCGCTTCGACGCCCTGGCGCTGGACCTCGCCACCGCCGAGGCCTCCGAGCGGCCCGGTGCCGCGCATCATCATCAGCTTCAGCTTCTCGCCCTCGGTGGTCTTCAGCTTCAACGTCACCGCGGCCTTGTCCATGATCGCCGAGCCGACGTCGGCCCAGCCGCCGCCGGCGCCGTCCGCCGATGCCTCAGCGATTCGCTCGGGCGGGAGCGACAACGCCTCGCCGTCGGGCTCGAACTTGCGGGTCAGCGGCTGCACGATCAACCGCTGCTCGGTGACGCCGATCGCAACCATCCCGCCCTTGAACGTCTTCACCTGTGAGGCGACGCAGGCACCGGCGAGCGTTTCGCCGGGCTCGAGACGCTGCTCGAGGATGGGGATGAGCTTGGCTTCGAGGTCGGGCATGAGTTTCGAACCTGTGAGCGATGTCGCAGAATCGGGGTGCCCGGATTTGAACCGGGGATCTCCTGCCCCCAAAGCAGGCGCGTTACCAGGCTTCGCTACACCCCGCGGGGATCATCGAGTCTAACCAGCGAGTCTTCGACCCGATCGATCCAGGCCTGGAGCCGCATTCGCAGATGTGTGTCATTGGCGGTCACGGTCAGCACGCCGTGCTTCGAGCGCCAATTGCGCCCGCCAGCTGGTTGCTGTTCGACTTTCGCTGAAGCCTCAAGGTGTCTGAGTCGACGCCGAGGTAGCCGCACCAGAACTTCGTCAAGTACTCCGGATCTTGGTCGGCGTGGTACTGAAGCCCGTAGGTGACCGGGTTGATCGCGAAGCGCCTGATCCAGAAGTCCGCGAGGCGGACCACGCGAGGATCTGAGTTTCCAAGCGACACCCTGTTTCGGTTGCGTTTGTAGCCCTCACCGATGTACATGCAGACGAAATCGCGAAAGCCCGGTTCGGCGTCGAGGATCGCGAACTCGCCCGAGCCTTGTCGTAGGCGCGATCCCTGACTGCCTTGAACCGCGTCTCGGTTCGCTTTCGCCGCGGCCTTGCGAGTCCGGTCCAGCCCGGTGATGTCGCGACGCCGCTTGATCTCGGGATCTGGCAGATCCTTGATCCAGTACCAAACTGTCGTCTTGCCGAGCGCCAGGCATTCGGCGATCTCGTTCAGCGACATCTTCCGCTCGACCCGAAGCTTGCGGGCCTTTCGCGCAGGTAGGGCGGGTGCGTCATACGAACACATGTTCGCACGACGAGTCGGACGGAAAGTACGGGCGCCGACGACTAGACAGCGGCGAGCGCCGGCTGGGTGAAGCGCCCGCTGCGGCGCACGCGCGGCGCTGCGGTCTCGACGACCGGTGCCGAGCGCTGGGAGTCCATCTCGCGGATCAGCATCTCGACCCGTGCCTCGCCGGCGATCCAGTGTGCGGTTGCGATCGCGACCTCGGCCGCGGGCGCCTGGTCGAAGCGGCGCTGGAGCATGAGCACGGAGCGGTCGAACACCTGCTCGAGCGCGTAGAGGTGGGAGATCTCACTTGCCTCGGCGCAGCGCATCCGGGTGATCGACTTGCGCAGCCGCCGGCCCCAGATCAGCCGCCGGCCGCGGTAGCCCGGGTTCAGCACCCGCAACGTGACGCCGACCGCGCAGCCGCCGCGGTCGCCGGCGAACAGGCGTCCGGGAGTGATCACGTCGGCCTGCTCGAGGCCCTCGATCAAGGCTGCCAGGAAACGGTCGGGCAACCGTCGCAGGACGGGATGAAGCGCCTCGTTTCGCTCCGCGCGAAAAGAGCGGTAGATATCTCGCGGGGTGAAGGTGGGCTGGGCCATCGCCCTGTTCTTCGACCGATGCGGGGTGCCGCTTGAGCGCCGGTCGGGAGCCGACATCCGAGGCGAGACAGGTCGCTACAGTCACGCCGAACCCGCCAACAGAGGAGGAACGAGCCGTGGTCAACTTCAAGAAGCTCTCTACGCAGGCGAAGAACCTGGTCGACAAGCGCGGCGGCACCGACGCGCTGAAGCAGGACGCCGAGCAGCTGAAGGAGATCGCCAAGGGCAAGGGCAGCTTCTCCGACAAGGCGAAGGCGGCGGCCGCCGCGCTCAAGGATCCCGGCGGCGCCGCCTCGACGGCTGATCGCCGCAACCGCGCGGGCGCCCGCCGCCGCGGCGGCGAGTGAGCCCGAGAAGGAGCGCGCCGCTCAGAAGGTCGAGGGCGAAGCCCGTGGCAAGCACGGCGGCGGGGGCGGCCACGGTCGCGGTGGCCAGGCGCGCAAAGGCGGTGGCGGCGGCGGCCAGCGTCGAGGTGACGGCGACCCCGCGGTCTAATCTGGTTCACCAGTCCCCGTAGCTCAGCTGGATAGAGCGGCTGCCTTCTAAGCAGCGGGTCGCAGGTTCGAGTCCTGCCGGGGGCGCTCGGCGCTCGGCGGCGACCCTTAACAGAAAGAGCCCGGCCGCTGGGCCGGGCTCTGCGTCGCGCCGATCGGCGCGGATCCTGAAGCTAGCGAACGGCTCAGGTCTTGCGCTCGAGGTCAGCGACCTCGTCGGCCTTCTTCTCGGCACGCTCGTCGGCACGGTCGAGCTCTTCCTTCTTCTCGCCCTTGAGCTCCTCGTCCTTGCCTTCACGGTGAAGTGAGGAGTCGCCGGTGACGTCGCCGGCGACCTGCTTGGCCTTGCCTGTGACCTTGTCTGTAATGCCCATGTTAATCTCCTATTTCGGGTTCGTCACGGCCTTTACCCGAAGCAGCAGCCAAGAAACGGATCTGGGGCCACGACTCGCTCAGACAGCCGCGACGCGCCTCGAGACCGTTCGATCAAGGCGCTACATTGAGGACCGCTCGGTGGGCGTAGCTCAGCTGGTAGAGCTCCTGGTTGTGGTCCAGGCGGTCGGGGGTTCGAGTCCCCTCGCTCACCCTGAGGCAGGCAAGCATCCGCTGCTCGGACAGGCCCGTCGTCAGTCGTTGTCCACGATCTCGCCGCGTCCCGACCCGTCGAGCAGCTGAGCGTTGAGCGCCCCGGTGAGCAGCAGCCTGAAGGTCTCGGTCTGCTCGGCGGTGAGGTCGCCGACGATCGCAATCGGCACCGCGCGCGCGGTGACGCCGGGGTTGAAGGTGACCGTGCCGAACCTCTCGAGGTAGTCGGAGGGCGCGGTGGCGGTCCGGTCGTCGGTCTCGTAGCTCGCCTTGACGGTCTTCCCCGAGGGCGCGTCGAGCCTCAAGCCGAAGACCATGTTCGTCGTCCCCGCGTTGCCCTCGGTGATCGTCCTGTCGGTGACCGTCAGCGCCGGGGGGTCGTCGTCGTCGGTGATCGCCACCACGCCGACGGCATCGGCGATCGGCGCGTAGCGGGCGTTCGAGAGCCTCACCTTCAGGGTCTCGACAGTGCTCGTCGAGCGCGTCGTCGGCGATCGGGACCTCGATCAGCTCCTCGGTGTCGCCGGGGTGGAAGGTGAGCGTGCCGGTGGTGCTCGTGTAGTCGCCCGGCGCCTGCGCCGAGCCGTTCTCGGTCGCGTAGTCGACGGTGACCGGGTCCTCGTGCGCTCTGCCGCAGCCGTGACCTCGACGATCGCGCTCTGATCGCCGGCGTCGCCCTCGACCACGCTCGCGTTCGAGCACGCGCAGCGCCGGCGGCGAGAGCTTGGTCACGAACCCGTCGCGCAGGCCGTTGTAGCTGGTGTCGTAGGCGCCCGGCGGTGGTCGGGTAGTCGGTCGGCCAGGGCGATGCCCATGAGGTAGGCGGAGCCGGAGCCGTCGACCGCGATCCCGCAGCCCCACTTCGCTGCCGCCGCCGCCGAGGAAGGTCGAGTAGGAGAGCGCGTCGCCGGTCGGGTTGAGCTTGGTCGCGAAGACGTCGCGTGCCGCCGTTGTGGGTCTGATCGAAGGCGCCGGCGGTGGTCGGGATAGTCGGTCGCCGCGTCGGGGTGTCGCCGGTCAGGTAGGCGGCGCCGGAGCCGTCGACGGCGATCGCGGTCCCGGCGTCGTCGACCGAGCCGCCGAGGAAGGTCGAGTAGCGCGAGCGCGCTGCCGGCGGGGTTGAGCTTGGTCGCGAAGGCGTCGCTGGCGTCCGTTGTGGGTGGTGTCGAAGGCGCCGGCGGTGGTCGGGAAGTCGGTCGCCGCGTCGGCGGTGTTGCCGGTCAGGTACGCGGCGCCCGAGCCGTCGACGGCGATCCCGAGCCCGATGTCGACGTGCCGCGCCGCCGAGGAGGGTCGAGTAGGAGAGTGCGCTGCCGGCGGCGTTGAGCTTGGTCGCGAAGGCGTCGTTGCTGCCGTTGTGGGTGGTGTCGAAGGCGCCGGCGGTGGTCGGGTAGTCGGTCGCCGCGTCCAGGGTGTCGCCGGTGACGTAGGCGCTGCCGTTGCCGTCGAGCGCTGATCCCGCGCCCGATGTCGTTGCCCGAGCCGCCGAGGAAGGTCGAGTAGGTGAGCGCGCTGCCGGCCGGGTTGAGCTTGGTCGCGAAGGCGTCGTCGACGCCGTTGGGGGTCAGGTCGAAGGACGCCGGAGGTGGTCGGGTAGTCGGTCGCCGCATCGGTGGTCTCGCCGGTGACGTAGGCGGCTGCCGTCGCCGTCGACCGCGATCCCGAACCCGTCGTCGACGCTCGAGCCGCCGAGAAAGGTCGAGTAGGAGAGCGCGCTGCCGGCGGGGTTGAGCTTGGTCACGAAGGCGTCGAAGCTGCCGTTGTGGGTCTGTGTCGAAGGCGCCGGCGGTGGTCGGGTAGTCGGTCGCCGACGTCGGCGGTCTGGCCGGTGACGTAGGCGCTGCCGTCGCCGCCGACGGCGATCGCGTTGCCGAGCTCGACGCCGGCGCCGCCGATGAAGGTCGAGTAGACGAGCGCGCGTGCCCGCCGGGTTCAGCTTGGTCACGAAGATGTCGGTGTTCGCCGTTGAGGGTCTGATCGAAGGCGCCGGCGGTGGTCGGGTAATCGGTCGCCCCGTCCTGCTGTCTCGCCGGCAAGGTAGGCGGCGCCGGAGCTGTCGACGGCGATCGCGCGGGCGAAGTCGTTGCCCGAGCCGCCGATGAAGCTCGAGTAGGTCATCAGCAGCGGGTCGATTACCAGCGGGCGCGAGTGATCGTAGGCGCCGAGCGAGACGCGACGGTGCGATCGTCGCGCAGGACGTATGCCGACTCGACCGGGACCCGGTCGCCGTCATTGAGCTGGTAGGCGAACGGGGCGCGCTGGCGGACCGCGCCGGCGGCCGACTCGAGCACCAGGTCGCCGTTGGCGGCGATCCTGATCTCGTCCTGGCCCGAGAAGCGGAGCGCGATCCGGTCGGGGTCGGCGCCCGGGGCGAGGCGGAAGTCGTATTCGAGTCGGCCGCGGTTTCCGTACCAGACGACGTCCGTGCCCGGCCAGACGGAGCGATAGGCGATCCGCTCGAAGGTCGGGATCCCGGTCTGCCAGTCCGCTCGCTCGCCGACCATGTAGTTGACCTCGCCGGGCAGGCGGCGAAGCGACTCGGCCTCGGCCATCGAGTCGGCGTCGACGAGGCGCATCCCGAGGGCAAGTCCCTCGTCGCCCCGGGTGACCGCCAGCCTCGCCGAGTCCGGCGCCAGCGCCAGCGAGTAGCCGGCGCCGCGCGAGACGAACTCGGCCCCCGGATCCGCCTGACCGCGGTTGGGCTCGAAGGCGAGCGGCACGCGGGCGTAGTCGCGTTCGATCCCGGCCCGAAGCTCACTCGAAGCGGCCGCGGAACCGGCTTGTGCGTCGTCTGGGCGCCCGAGTCGAACAGACCGCGGTCGAGCACGAGCAGGGAGACGATCGCGGCGAGCAAAGCCGCGAGCAACCACGGCGTGGTCGCGCTGAGGCGCGGCCGACCTCGTCGAGCGCCGACAGGCCCTGCTGTCCATCCGGGCATCCCGCGTGCGTCCATGGGCGCGGATGACCTTCTCACAGAAATCGCGGAAAGCAAGTAGAAGGATCCGCCCCTCGCTCAGCTCGAGGCTCATGTCCCTCTGCGACGCGCCGGTGATCCGGATCGCCGCATTTGCCGTTGCAATAGGTAGATGGCCGAATCCGCCGCGCTCGGCGCCGCCGAGATGCGCGAGGTCCAGTTTCCGCTGATCGATCGCCTTGCGACCGTCACGGTGGTGGTCGTGCCGGCGATCATGCTCGCCTTGGCGGTGGTCATGGGCTGGGGTGGCGTCCTGCACCTCTCCGACATGCTCGTCTTCGCGATCACGTACGCGCTCACGGTGATCGGGATCGGCGTCGGCTTCCATCGCCTCTTCACCCACCGCAGCTTCAAGACGCGCCGCTCGGTCCGCGCGGCGCTGGCGATCTGCGGCTCCGCCGCCGCGGAAGGGCCGGTGATCGAGTGGGTCGCGACGCACCGCCGCCATCACCAGTTCTCCGACGCCGAGGGCGACCCGCACAGCCCTCACGCGGGCAGATCGAGCGGCTTCCTCGGCGCCGTGCGCGGCCTCGTACACGCCCACATCGGCTGGATGTTCGGCAGCCCTGTCCGGGCCGACGAGGATCGCTACGCCAAGGACCTGCGCTCCGATCCGCTGATGCGCTTCATCAATCGCACGTTCGTGGTCTGGGTCGTCGTCGGCCTCGCGATCCCGTTCGGCCTTGGCGTCGCCCTCACCGGCTCGGTCGAGGGCGGCCTGACCGCGATGCTCTGGGGTGGGGCGGTGCGGATCTTCGTCCTGCACCACGCGACGTTCTCGATCAACAGCCTCTGCCATTTCTTCGGCCGCCGCCCGTTCGAGACCGGCGACGAGTCGCGCAACCTCGCCTGGCTTGCGCTTCCGACCTTCGGCGAGGCCTGGCACAACAACCACCACGCCTTTCCGACCTCGGCGCGCCACGGCCTCGGGCGCCATCAGCTCGACCCGTCGGCGCGGTTGATCTGGCTGCTGGAGAAGGCGGGTCTCGCGTGGGACGTCGTCCGGGTCAGCCCCGAGCGCCTCGAGCGCAGCGCTCGCCGCTGATCAGCCGCCGGACCGGTCGGCGGGGTTCGGAAACTGCGTGCCGACGAAGCGGTCCCACATCCTGGCGCTCATCAGCTTGCGCTGGCCGATCAGCATTCGCGCCGACGGAGTGACGCGATAGCGGATCTTCGGCGAGCCGCGCTTGATCGCCGTCTCAACCACCTTCGCGACGGTCTCCGGCCCGCCGCCGAACCTCGCAAGCGGTCCCTGTTCGTAGGCCGACTTGGTCGCTTTGCCGACGGCGGCGTTGAAGTCGCGGTAGGGGCCGGCCTGCTCGTCGAGCTCCGCCGCTGCGGTTGCAGCGAACTCGGTGCGGATCAGCCCCGGCTGGATGATGACGACATCGACGCCGAAGCCCTTGACCTCGAATCGCATCGCGTCTGAGATCGCCTCGACCGCGTACTTGGTCGAGTGGTAGATGCCGCCCCCGGGAAAGGTGAAATTGGCACCCATCGAGCTGATGTTGACGATGCGCCCGAACCCTGCCGCGCGCATGCTCGGCAGCACGAGCTGTGACATCCGCAGCAGCCCGAAGACGTTGGTTTCGAACTGGCGCCGGACGTCGTCCATCGACAGCGTCTCGAGCGCTCCGGACTGGCTGTAACCGGCGTTGTTGACGAGAGCACCGACGGCGCCCTGCTCGGCCACGACCTGATCGACGGCGGCGCTCATCGAGCTCTCGTCGGTGACATCGAGCGCAAGTGTGTGGGCGCCGCGTGAAGCGAGGTCGCGAAAGGACTTCGGCGCGGCGCGCGGTCGCGTAGACGGTATGCCCAGCGTCGAGCAGGCGTTCCGCAGTTGCGCTGCCGATCCCAGTCGAGCAGCCGGTGATGAGGACGGTCGTGGGTCGGTCGGTCATCTCTTGCTGTACTCCTTCCGTTGGCTTCGCAAATTGAGCGACGGCCACAGGTCGCTCCCTCAGATCGCGTCCTTCGCCTCGGCGAGCTCGTCGTCTCGTTGCTTGCGTTCGCGCTCTGCCGAATCCAGTCCCTTGCCGGCGTCATCGAGTGCGCCGAGCGCGATCGAGCTTTGCCTGGGCAGCCGCGACACGCTTCGAGGCGGCGTCGAGCTTCGCCTCGGCGCTCTTGACGGCACGCTCGGCCGCTTGGCGTCGTTTCGTCTCAGCCGCGGCTGCCGACGCGCTTGGCCTCGGCGGCCTGATCCGACTGCGTTCGAATCGTCTTCGGATCGGAGCGGCGCCTGGGTGCGGGCGTCGCCGAGGCTGCGCCGAAGCCCACCGCCTCGCGATCGATGTGACGCGGCCCCTTGGCGAGCTCGGCGGCCGAGGTCGGGATCTCCCGCGACGGCCCGCAACGTCTTTCGCACCCGGTCGAGCGTTGCGGCGCTGGCGCGCCCGCGAGGCTTCGAGAGCGGCTGCCGCAGCTTCGGCGATCGCCTCGACCGCCTCCTGCTCCTCGGACATCGCGGCTCGCAGGTCCGCGCGGTCGGAGCCGCGCATGATCGCGGCCTGCGCCGCTTCCAACTGCTCCGCGGCGTCGATCAGCCGCTGTCGCGGCCTTGGCGTCGTCGCGAACGGCCTGGTTCACGGCCCAGGCCGCGATGCTCGGCTTCTTCAGGCGACCGACCTCGGTCGCCTCGGCGCGCTCGCCGCTGTCGCGAAGGCGCTTGACGAGCTGGTCGCGGTGTGAGATGAACTCATCGAGAGGCTCTCCGTAGAGCTCGCCGAGCTCGGCTTCCAGATCGACCTTCTGCCGCTGCAGGCCGCTTTGTCTTCTTGCCGGCGGGACTCATCGCCGGTCAGATCTAACCGGACGCGCCTGGCATGCCTCGGTCTCGCTGGCGCAAATCGCGCCTCTGCTATCAACGGTCGATGCGCGCCGGCCGCATCTGCTTCGCCGAGGTCAGCTACGACGCCGCCAGCGACGTGCTCTACGCCCGCATCTCCGGGGGCAAGCCGTCGCGTCGCGAGAAGACCGAGGACGGCGACGTCTGGAGCTTCGGCGAGGACGACCATCCGACCGGCGTGATCGTGATGGAGCCGCGAGCGCGCCTCGAGCGCGACGGCGCCGTCTATCTGATCGTGCCCGCCGGAGATCGCCTTCGCCTGCAGGGAATCGAGGCGGCGATGCGCGGCGTGGTCTGAGCGCTGCGGCGGTAGCTTGCTGGCATGGGGCTACTGCCGAAGCCGCTTTCTCAGGCCGGTTCGCAGCTCGCCGCCGCCGCGCAGAACGCGGTCGAGGTCGCGCGCTTCGGCGGTCTCGACACGGACGAGGAGGCCAGCCCCTACGAGGTCGTCGCCCAGGAGCGCGTCTACCGCTTGCGCCGCTATCGGCTCGACCGCCGCAGGCGGCCGACACCGACGCTCCGCCGGTCTTGCTCGTGCCGCCGCTGATGCTGGCCGCCGACGTCTACGACGTCTCGCCGTCCTCGAGCGCCGTCTCGGTGCTCGGCGATCGCGGGATCGATCCCTGGGTCGTCGACTTCGGCGCCCCCGAGCGCGAAGAGGGCGGGCTCGAGCGCACGCTTGACCGACCACGTCGTCGCCGTCTCCGACGCCGTCGGGCCGTGTCGCGCGAAGCGACCGGTCGCGACGTCCACCTCGCCGGTTACTCGCAGGGCGGCATGTTCTGCTATCAGGCCGCCGCCCTTCGCCGTGGCGAGTCGATCGACAGCGTGATCACCTTCGGCAGCCCTGTCGACACCCATGGCGCACTGCCGCTCGGCATCCCCGAGGAGGTGGCCGAGGCCGCCGCCGGTCTGCTCGCCGGCGTCTTCGGGCGCACCGCCGTCCCCGCCTGGCTCAGCCGCACCGGCTTTCGCCTGCTCGATCCCGTCAAGTCGCTGCGCCAGCGTCTCGACTTCATGCGCCAGCTTCACGACCGCGAGGCGCTTGCTGCCGCGCGAGCGACAGCGTCGCTTCCTCATGGGCGAGGGCTGGGTCGCCTGGCCGGGCCCGGCGCTGGCCGACTTCATGCGCCAGTTCATCGCCCACAACCGCATGCTCGAGGGCGGCTTCGTGATCGACGATCGCCTCGTCACCCTGGCCGACATCGATCGGCCGCTGCTGACCGTGGTCGGCGAGGTCGACGAGATCGCGCCGGCCGCCGGCGTGCGCGCGATCACCCGCGCCGCGCCGCGTGCCGAGGTCTACGAGCTCGCGCTTCGCGCCGGCCACTTCGGCCTCGTCGTCGGCTCGGCCGCCACGCAAACGACATGGCCGGCGGTCGCCGCCTGGGCGCATTGGCGCTCTGGCGAGGGCGAGCTGCCGGCCGAGATCACGAAGGTGGACCCGAACGAGCCGATGCCCGAGACGCGCCGGCGTCGCCACGCGGCTCGGCTTCGGCCTCGAGCTCGCTGCCGGCGCGGGCGCCGGGCTCGCGCGCTCGATCGGCGGTGCCGCCGCGCGCACGGCCGACAGCGTTCGCGTCGTCGCCGAGGAGGTCACCGGCCAGCTGCCGCGGCTCGCCCGCCTCGGCCGGCTGAAGCCGTCGACACGCGTCTCGATCAGCCTCGCTGCTCGACGAGCAGGCGGCCGATGGCGCCGACGACGTCTTCTTCTTGTTCGAGGATCGCGCCTACAGTCACGGGCAGGTCAAGGCCCGCGTCGACGCCGTCGTCCGCGGCCTGCTGTCGCTCGGCATCCGCCAGGGCGAGCACGTCGGCGTGCTCATGGGGACGCGGCCAAGCGGCCTCTCGGTGCGTCGCCGCGCTGAGCCGCCTCGGCGCGGTCGCGGTGCTGATGCGCCCCGACGGCCCGGTCGAGCGCGAGGCGGAGCTCGGCGACGTGCAGCGGATCGTCGCCGACCCCGAGCTCGCCGGGCGCGCTCGCGAGGCCGGCGTGGGGGAGGTGCTGGTGCTCGGCGGCGGCGGCGAGGAGCGCGACCTCGGTCGTGGCCGGCGTCATCGACATGGAGCGCATCGATCCCGACGCAGGTCGAGGTCCCGGCCTGGTATCGGCCGAACCCGGGCCGCGCCAGCGACCTCGCCTTCATCCTCTTCACCGGCGAGGGCGAGCGCACGCGCGCCAATCGCATCACCAACGGGCGCTGGGCGCTGTCGGCGTTCGCCACGGCCTCGGCCGCCGCGCTCTCGTCGGCCGACACGGTCTACGCCGTGACGCCGATCTATCACCCCTCGGGCCTGCTGATGAGCATCGGCGGCGCCGTCGCCGGCGGAGCCCGGCTCGCGATCGCTCGCCGCTTCGATCCCGAGACCTTCTGGCAGGAGGTCCGCCGCTACGGCGTCACCGTCGCCTCCTACACCTGGACGATGCTGCGCGAGATCGCCGCCGCACCGCCCGATCCGGCCGAGCTTCACCATCCCGGTGCGCCTGTTCATCGGCGCCGGCATGCCTCGCGGGCTGTGGCGCCGGGTCGCCGACCGCTTCTCGCCCGCGACCGTGCTCGAGTTCTATGCCTCGACCGAGGGCGAGGCGATCCTCGTCAACGTCCGAGGCGACAAGCCCGGCTGCAAGGGCAGGCCGCTGCCCGGCAGCGCCGAATGCCGCCTCGCCTCCTACGAGGTCTCCGAGCATCGCCTGCGCCAGGGCGCCACCGGCTTCGCCGTGCCCTGCCGCCCGGGCGAGGTGGGGATGCTGCTGACGCGCCAGCGCGGCGTGGTCTCGACCAGCGACAGTCCCCTGCGCGGCCTGTTCGAGCCCGACGACGCCTGGCTCTCGACCGGAGACCTGTTTCGCATCGACGAGGACGGCGACTACTGGCTGATCGATCACGTGCAGGCGCTGATCCCGACGCGCCACGGCTTCGTCGGCTCGTCGCCGATCGTCGACGCGCTCGGCGACGTCGACGCGATCGACCTCGCCGTCGTCTACGGCGTCCCCGAGTACGGCGACGAGATCTGCCTCGCCGTCGCCGCGGTCACCGTTCGCGATGGCTTCGAGCTGACGCCGGGGGCGGTTGCGGGCGCCCTCGACGCGATCGATGCGAACGAGCGCCCCGACATCGTCCACGTCGTCGAGGAGATCCCGGTGACGACCTGGTATCGCCCGATCGCGACCAAGCTTCAGGCCGCGGGCATGCCGAAGCCGGGCCCGAGGACATGGCGCCGCGACGGCGACGACTACGTCCCGCTCGAAGCGGACCCGAAGCCGGCGGCCGTCGCCTAGATCAGGCTCAGCTATTCGGTTGTGGCTTTGAAGGACTGAGCGGCCGCTGTCGCAGTCGCGGACGACGCCGTTATCGGTATCGACCGAGCCGAAGAAGCGGAAGGTGCCCTTGATCGTCGGTCGCCCTTCGACCTTGGCGCGGGTCTTGAACGTCGTCTTGCCGTTGTCGTCGGCGACCTTGAAGGCGCCGGTGTTGCGCACCGGCGATCTCGCCGCTGAGGCTCGCGGTTCCCTCGATGCCGTCGGGAGCTCCCTCGCAGTCGAGGTCGAACCTCTTCGCCTTGATCTCGGTGACCGCGGCTTGCCGTCGCGCAGCGCAACCTCGATCGTCATCTTCGATCGCGTCTTGACCATCGAACGCGCCGACGTATTTGCCGGGGTCGGCCTGGCCCGATGCCAGCGCCGGGATGCAGAACAGTCGCGGCGAGCACGCCGAGGACGAGAACTCTCTTC
Source organism: uncultured Solirubrobacterales bacterium (assembly GCA_963730145.1). Classification (GTDB taxonomy): domain Bacteria; phylum Actinomycetota; class Thermoleophilia; order Solirubrobacterales; family 70-9; genus WHSW01. The sequence continues at coordinate 426,998 of CAVSQT010000004.1, read as the reverse complement.
ATGGTTGGACGACCTTCCTATGCATGGGTGGGTGTGCCCCCTTTGACGCGCGGCCAGCCTATCCCGTCACGGTCCCTACTTGGCGCCCTTGAGGCAGATCAGGTGCGAGGTGATCGTGAAGCTCGTCGCGCCACCGGCGTCGATCGCTTCGTCGTCGTAGCCGAGCAGCACGTGGTACTCGCTCGAGTTGGGGGTGTAGCTGCCCTGTTGGAAGACGTTGGTGTTGCTGGGAACGACGCCGCCGCCGATCACCCGCGAGGTGCCCGGACACGAGAACAGCCGGACGTCGACGTAGGGGCCGGTGGCGGCGGTATCGACCGTGCTCGGGCCGCCCGTCAGGTACAGGACCTTCGGCTTCTTCGCCTTCGCCCGCCGCGTCGAGGCCGGCGCCGAGGAGGCATCCATCTCTGACGTCGACCTGGGCGTAACTCGGGCGCGGGCTCGAGCCGCTGCCGATCACCGCGCTCGCGGTCACGGCGCCGGCGCCGATCGCGGCCAAGACGACAACGCCCGCGAGCCATTTTCTGCTTCGCATCCCTTTACCTCCAAGTCGGTTGCGCGGTCGTCCGCCCGCCAAGTCTAGATACAGACGTGAACACGGACTCTGGCGAATCCATTCGCTCGACGAGCCGCGGCTGACTCACGAATAGGCTCGCCGGGCCGTTACACCTTCGACCCATTGAGTCAGACCGAGAACATCAGAACCCCGGTGGCCCAGCCGCCGTTTCAGCGGTTTCTCGACGAACACCGCGTACCGGTCCTGTCGTTCCTGCGGGCGATGGTCGGACACCACGACGCCGAAGACTGCTTTCAGGAGACCTTCATCGCCGCGATGCGAGCCTACGACCAGATGGACGGACGCCACCCGCGAGCCTGGGTGATGACGATCGCTCGGCGCAAGGCGATCGACCACCATCGCGCTCGCGCCCGCCGGCCCGAGCCTCGCGACGAGTTGCCCGAGGTGCCGACCTTCGACCAGCCCGCCGACGGCGAGGTGTGGCGGGCCGTGGCCCAGCTCTCCGAGGCACAGCGAGCCGCGATAGCGCTTCGCTACGGCGCGGATCTGGCCTACGCCGAGATCGGCAAGGCGCTCGAGTGCAGCGAGTCGGCCGCGCGGCGACGAGTGGCCGACGGCATCAAGGCCCTACGTGGGATCGTCGACGAGCAGGAGGTGCTCGCATGAGCGCAGCGCAAGCAAGTGAGATTCGCAGGATTCTCGGAGGCGACCTCGCCGCCGATGCCGAGCGAGCGGCCTCGGCCTTTTCCGAGCGCGCCGAGCGCGAAGGTCTCGCCGAGGTCGCCTTCGCCCGCTACGAGTCGCCGCTGGGCGACGGCCTCGTCGCCGCAACCGATCGTGGCCTCGTCTCGGTCGCCCTTCCCGGCCACGACGAGACCGAGTTCCTCGAGGGGATCGCCGCGGGCCTGTCACCGCGGATGCTCGAGCTTCCGGCTCGGCTCGACCGAGTCCGTCGCGAGCTCGACGAGTACTTCGACGGCCGCCGCGACGCCTTCGAGCTCGAGCTCGACTGGCGGCTGGTGCGGCCGGGGTTCATGAGTCGCGTCCTGCGCGCAACCGCTCGCTTGCCCTACGGCGTCACCGCCAGCTACGGCGACGTCGCCCGCGATGCGGGCAGCCCGCGGGCCTATCGCGCCGCCGGGACGGCGCTGGGCGAGAACCCGATCCCGATCGTCGTCCCCTGCCATCGCGTCCTGCGCGCCGGCGGCGTCCTCGGCAACTACGGAGGCGGCCCGGAGATGAAGCGGTGGCTGCTCGAGCTGGAAGGCGCGATCGGGGGCTGAACGACCGGCTCAGACTGCCAAGTTGACAGCCAAGCTATGCTGTCAACTATGCATGTCGATCCAAACAGCCCCCGTGCCGAACTGACCAAGCGCCAACAGGAGGTGCTCGACCGCCTCGAGCAGGGGCGGGCGGTGAAGGAGATCGCCGACCGACATCGGTGTCAGCCGAAACGCGGTCTACCAGCACATCGAGCGCCTTCGCCGCCAGGGGGCGCTGGCTGAGACCTACACGCCGAGCGGCCAGCCCCCGCGCCGCCTCGACCTCGGCAACGTGACGCTCCCGGCCGCTGCCGCCGCGCCGCGCGACAGCGGCCTCTCGAGCTTGAGGGACCTTGCCGGGGATGGGGACGATCTCGAAGGATCGACGTACGCAGAGTTGATCGAGCGCGCGATCGCCGACGGCGACGCGGTTGCGCTCGCCTACGAGCTCGGCCGCCTCGATGCAGCAGGACAGCGCCGGGCTTGCGCGTGATCTGGTCGAGTCGGCCTTGCGGCGCCTCTCGGTATTGCCGTCCGACGATCACGACCCCAACCCGTGATACTCAAGCCGCCGTCAACTCAGAATCCGAAGGAGAGGTCTTAGGGCAATGACCATCGTCTTGATCATCGTGGGCGTCCTACTGCTGCTCGGGCTGATCTTCATCCTGATCCGCAACTCGATCATCGGATCGCGCAACCGCGTCGACGAGGCGTGGTCGGGGATCGACGTTCAGCTCAAGCGCCGCCATGATCTCGTCCCGAATCTGGTCGAGGCCGTCAAGGGCTACGCGACGCACGAGCGCGCCACGTTCGAGAACGTGACCCAAGCGCGCGCCGCCGCGATGCAGGCGTCCGGACCTGCGCAGGCCAGCGCCGCGGAGGGCATGCTGAGCCAGGCGCTCGGCGGACTGCGCGTGGTCGCCGAGGCCTATCCGGAGCTCCGCGCAACGGAGAACTTTCAGGACCTGACCCGCAACCTGAACGAGCTCGAGGACGAGATCCAGGCCTCGCGCCGGATCTACAACTCGAACGTTCAGGCGTACAACACGAAGATCCAGATCTTCCCGAACTCGGTCGTCGCCGGCTCCGGCGGCTTCACGGCCCGGGAGTTCTTCGAGATCGAGATCGTCGCCGAGCGCGAGGCCCCCGCGGTCTCGTTCAGCGATCCGCCGGCCGCTACGCCACCGGCTGCCCCGGCGTCGAGCGATCCGCCGGCCGCTACGCCCCCGGCTGCACCGGCGTCGAGCGCGCCGCCGGCTGCACCACCCGCCTCGCCGCCCGCACCTCCCACACCGCCTGCCGCAGGCTGACGAGCAAGCCGTTGCGGTTCTCCGACGGTGCCGTTGCGGTGCCGTCGGAGTTCGCGCGCGAAGGCATAAGATCGCGAGGACAGTGGCGGATCGGCAAACAGACCTTGCGACCGCAGCACCGCCGTTCATCGAGCAATCCGACCTGCTCGGCCGCGCGCTCGCCGTCGCGGCCGCGGCTCATCGCGACCAGACTCGATACGACGGCTCCCCGTATCTCTCGCATCCGTTGCGCGTGTGCGAGCTGCTTGCCCAGTCGGGGGCGTCGGAGACGACGCTGGCCGCCGCGCTGCTGCATGACGGAGTCGAGGATTCCGATCTCACGGTCGGCCGCGGTCGTCGAGGCCTTCGGAGTCGGGATCGGGGAGCTCGTTGCGGCCCTGACCGAGGACGCTTCGATCGACGACTGGGTCGAGCGAAAGCGCGGTCTGCGCGGTCAGGTGGCCGAGGCGGGCGAGGCCGCGGCGGCGATCTTCGCCGCCGACAAGCTCGCCAACCTGCAGGAGATGCGCGCCCTGTACTCGGTGCGCGGTGAGGATGCGATCGACCTCCACAAGGCCCCCAGCCTCGACCTGCGCATGCGGGCGTGGCGCGACGATCTGGCGATGGTCGAGAGCGTGGCTCCGTCGCTGGCCCTGAATCGCGGCGCTTCGGGCCGAGCTCAATCGTTTCGGAGCCGAGCGCATCGCCAACGGCCGTCGCCGCGCCGAGCACGTCTGAACCGCGGGCGTGACCTGCCACGGGCAGGAGGCGAAGGCGCCGGGCTGAACAGCAGTTCGGATGATCGTCGATTGCGCCCACTACCGCGGGGGCGAGCGCCAGCAGCGCGACCCGCTCGAGATCGAGACGGCAGCCGAGATCGCCGCCGGCGCGGCTGACGGCGAGTTCGTCTGGCTCGGCCTGCGCGATCCGACCGAGGACGAGCTCGACCGCGTCCAGAACGGCTTCGACCTCAACCCGCTCGCGGTGGAGGACGCGCGCCATGCCCACCAGCGCCCGAAGATGGAGGACTACGACGGCTCCGTGTTCATCGTCCTGCGACCCGCCCGCTACGTCGACGAGGAGGAGTCGGTCGAGTTCGGCGAGATCCACCTCTTTCTCGCTCGCCACTACGCGATCGCGGTTCGGCGCGGCGAAGCGAGCGAGCTCAAGGGGGCGCGACAGCGCGTCGAGCGCTCGGACCTGCTCGGACACGGCGTCGGCGCGGTCACCTGGGCGGTGCTCGACAAGGTCGTCGACGATTACCTGCCGGTCGTCGAGGGGATCGACAACGACATTCAGGAGGTCGAGCAGGACGTCTTCGCTCGTGGGAACGACTCGACGCAGCGCATCTACTTCCTCAAGCGCGAGGTGATCGAATTTCACCGAGCGGTGTCGCCGTTGCTGCCGAACCTCGAGGCGCTGGAGCGCGGCGCCTATCCGCAGATAGACGACGAGCTGCGACGGTACTTTCGCGACGTCGCCGACCACGCCCGGCGCATCGACGAGCAGATCAACTCACAGCGCGAGCTGCTGACCTCGATCCTCGAAGCCAACCTGGCGCTGCTCTCGGTGAAGCAGAACGAGGTCGTGCGCGCGATCTCGGCCTGGGCGGCGATCATCGCGGTGCCGACGTTCCTCGCCTCGATCTGGGGGATGAACTTCGAGTACATGCCCGAGCTCGACGAACGCTGGGGCTATCCGCTTGCGCTGGCGATGATGGCGCGTCGCCGCGGTCGCGCTTCACCGCTTGTTCCGGCGCATTCAGTGGCTCTAGCCAGAGCTCGCCCTTCTCTAAGCTGCGGCCGATGGCGGCCACTGCGATCGATGTCGCCGCGCCGCTGCTGCTGGTCGCGGTCGCGGTCGGATACGCGAGGCGTGCGTCGACCCTTGCCAGTCGTGGCAAGCCGGTCGGGACCTGGCGCCAGGTCTCGTTCGCCGCCGGCCTGCTGATCCTGCTCGGAGCGGATCTGCCGCCGCTGTCGACGATCGCCGAGGAGCTCGTCGTCGGCCACATGGTCCAGCACCTGCTGATCGGCGACCTCGCCGGGCTCTTCATCGCCCTCGGCCTGACCGGGCCGATGCTGCAGCCACTGCTCGCGGTCAGGGGCCTGGCCTGGGTTCGCTCCCTCGGCAACCCGCTCGTCGCGCTGCCCCTCTGGTGTCTCAACCTCTATCTCTGGCACCTCGCGGCCCTGTATGAGGGCGTGCTCACGAGCCCTGTCCTGCACTTCGCCCAGCACGCCTGCTTTTTCACCTTCGGCCTGGCGATGTGGCTGCCGCTGGTCGGTCCGCTGCCGAAGCCCGCCTGGTTCGGTGACGTCGCCAAGCTCGGCTACGTGATCGTCGTTCGCCTGCTCGAAGCGGTGCTCGCGAACGTCCTCATCTGGTCGGGGAGCCCGCTCTACGACGCTTACGCACCCGGCGAGGCGAAATGGGAGATCGCCCCGCTGACCGACCAGGGCGCGGCCGGCAACGTGATGATGCTGTGGACCGGCACCGTCACGCTGGCGCTGTTCACCTGGCTCTTCTTTCGTGCCGCCCGCCGCAGCGCCGAGAAGCAGGAGTTGCTCGATCTCGCCGATCGCCACGGCTTCGAGCTGGATCCGGCGCGGGCGGCACGGGCGGTCGAGGCCGACCAGGGCGAGCGCCTGCGCGAGCGCATCCTCGCCGACCGCGCGTCGCGTGGAGGAGCGGCGTGAGCGGGCTTCGGGGAAATCGCTACCTCTACGTCTTGGTCTTGGTCGTCGGCACCGGCAGCCTCGGCGCCGAGATCGCCGCGGCGCGGCTGATGGCGCCGTTCTTCGGCGACTCGACGATCATCTGGGCGAACACGATCGGCGTCACCCTGGTGGCGCTGTCGATCGGCTACTGGCTCGGCGGCAAGTGGTCGGAACGCCGGCCGCACCTGCGCTCCCTGTGCAAGGTCGTGCTGCTCGCCGCGGTGCTGCTGGCGGTGATCCCGTTCCTCGCCAAGCCCTTCTTCGACGTCGCCGTCGGCGCCCTGGACGAGATCGAGGCCGGCGCCTTCGTCGGCTCGCTGGCGGGGATCCTGATCTTGGTCGCGATCCCGGTGATGCTGCTCGGCACCTGCTCGCCGTGGGCGATCCGCCTCGCGGTCGAGGATGTCGAGCACGCGGGCCAGGTGGCGGGACGACTGTATGCCGTCTCGACGATCGGCTCGCTTGCTCGGCACGATGATCTCGGCCCTGGTGCTGATCCCCTTCGTCGGCACCCAGCGCACCTTTCTCGCCTTCGCGGCGGCGATCGCGCTGGTCGCCGCCGCCGGGCTCGGCTGGCGCTTCGTGGCGGTGCCGGTGGCCGTGGCGCTGGCGCTGGCGATCCCGGTCGGCACGGTGAAGGCGACCGACGACGGCACCGTGATCTACGAAAGCGACTCCGAGCATCAGTACATCCGGGTCATCGACGAGGACGACGGCGACCGCGCGCTCGAGCTCAACGAGGGCCAGGCGACGCACTCGCTGCTGCGCCCCGGGAGCTATCTCACCGACAACGTCTGGGACGGCTACCTCGTGCTGCCGTTTGCCGTTCTCCCCGAGCCGCCGCAGAAGATCGCGATCCTCGGCAACGCCGCGGGGACGACCGCCCGAGCCTACGGCCACTACTTTCCCGAGACGCACGTCGACGGCGTCGAGATCGATCCCGAGCTGGAGCAGGTCGGGCGCGAGTACTTCGACATGGGCTCGAACGAGAACCTCACCGTCCACAACGAGGACGCTCGCCCGTGGCTGCGGGCGTCGGAGGGCGACTTCGACGTCATCCTCGTCGACGCCTACCGCCAGCCCTACATCCCGTTCTACCTGGCGACGACGGAGTTCTTCGAGCTCGCGCGCGATCGCCTCGCCCCCGGCGGTCTCGTGATCGTCAACGCCGGCCATCCGGAGGGCAACGACGACCTCGAGAAGGTGCTCGCCGCGACCATGGGCGAGAGCTTTCCCACCGTCCTTCGCGACCCGATCGAGGAGACCAACACGCTGCTGATCGGCACCGAGGCGCCGGCCTCGGCCGCGGGCATCGAGCGAGCTGCCGAGGACTTTCCTCCCGAGCTTGCGGCGCTGGCGCGAAACCAGGCGCTGCTCCTGGCCCCGGCGCTCGAGGGCGGCGACGTCTACACCGACGACAAGGCTCCGGTCGAGTGGTTGATCGACAAGTCGATCCTCGACTACGCCGGCGAAAACTGAGCGCTAGCGCTGTCGCAGCGTCAGCGAGCGCTTGGCCGTGGTGCCGTTGGCCAGGTCTCGGTTGCGGGTCTTGATCGTGACCTCGGCTTTGCCGCGCCGCTCGAGCTTTCGCAGCAGGGCGGGGCGGAGGGTGAAGCTCACCGTTCGCGCCTTGCCGGCCCGGATTCGGTAGGCGATCTTGCGTTTCGCGCCCGAGAGGCGCGCCCTGCCCTTGCAGCGCGGCGCCAGGCCGGAGGGCCATGCCCGGGGGCAGCGCAGCCGCGTCTTGATCTGGTCCATCGGTCCCGGACGCTTGGCACGGAACTTGATCAGCGTCGCCCGCGCTCGCGCGGGGCCGGCGGGCGGCAGCGGCGGCGGGCTCTCACCGGCGATGATCTCGTCGGGGCGCGACAGCGACTCGAAGAAGCCGCGATCGACGTCATCGCGGCTGACCGCGTCGGAATCGGGGTCAGGCTTTGGCAGCTTGATCGGCTCATCGGTGATCGAGCCCAGCACGCGGCCGTAGAACTCCTCCTCCCAGGGCGTGCCGCCGGAGAGCGGGCCCGAGTCCTCGCCGAAGCGCGCGACGACCAGGTCCTGGCTCGGAAACACCGTGACCAATTGGCCGAAGAGGCCGGCGTACTGGTACGCGTCTGAGGGAAGCGTCGGGAACAGCAGCTCGTCGGAGACCGGGCGATCGGTCACGCGCGGACCGACGCACGGCTTCGACGCGTTGAGCCAGATCATCCAGCCGTAGCAGCCGTTCTGCGAGACCGGCGCGACGGCCTCGCGCACGACGCGCTTGGAGAGCAGGCGCCTGCCGGCATAGACGCCGCCGCGGCGCATCAACTCGCCGAAGCGGGCGAAGTCGTCGGGGCGCATGTGCAGGTCGAAGAAGCCCTGAGTGTGGCCGGCGCTGTCGCGACCCCAGCGCCAGGAGCCCGGTTCGATCCCGAGCGGGCTGAAGAGCTCACGCTGGGCAAAGGCCTGGAAGTCCTCACCGGTGGCGTTCTCGGTCGCCTCGGCGAGCAGCGCCGGGCCGCTTTGCGAGTACTCCCAGTAGGTTCCGGGCTCCTTTTCGACCGGCGTCGTCAGGCCCTCCTGAATGCGGTTCGACATGAAGATGTTGTAGTCGCGCAGGCCGTTCCAGCGCAGGCCGGAGGTCATCGTCAGCAGGTTGCGAGTCGTGATCGCGCCGTGGGCGGCGTCGGCCTCGGGCACGAGCGAGCCGAGTGGGTCGTCGGGCCCGACCAGGTTCAGCGTCATCGCCCGTCCGAAGACGAGCGCGGTGATCGACTTCGCCAGCGACCAGCTTTGAAACTGAACCTCGCGGTTGGCGCCGGCCGCCGAGTCCTCGCCGACACGACAGCCGTCGCGATAGACGCGGACGGCGGCAGCCTGGTTGGCGGTCGCGTAGTCGATCGCGTCGCGAAGCTTCGCCTCGTCCATGCCGGCTTCGGCCGGCGTCGCCGTCTGCCAGTCGGCGGCAACCGGTTCGGCTCATCGCTTCGCCGCTTGGGCGGGGCCGGCGGCAAATGCGAGGGTGCCGGCGATGGCAGCGATGACGGCGATGCCACTGAGTCTCATCGCCCGCAGTCTGACTGCGTCAGCCGCGTTTGTGAGCCGGTTCCCATCGCGCCTAGCGCGAGCGGCTATCCGATTCGCGGCCACGGACCCAGCGCCACCAGTAGACGGCGAGATCGGCGAAGAACGCGGCGACGCGCCCGACGGGCCCGGTCACGAGCCAGGCGATGACGCGGTCGCTGAGGGTCAGCGGAGGCATCCGGGATGGTGGTTCGGGGCTCATCTCAAGCTGTGCTCGGCGCCTCGATGCGGCGCAGGTGACTCGGGTCGATCGCGTGGCGCTCAGCGACCTCGGCGAGATTGTCGCTCATCTGCCAGCGGTCAGGGCGCTCCTCACCGTCGTGGTCGGGATGGGCGCCCTTGAGCGCCATCGAGCCGGTGTTGTCGCCGATCGCACGGATCTCGGCGACCTCGGCCAGACCGAGTCGCTGCTCGGGCAGCGCCGCGAGCTCCGCGCGCTTGTCGGCGATCGGCCGCGCCCCCGCGCCCGCTTCCTGGATCAGCGTCGGGACGGTGCAGGCAACGGCGGGGTGAGCGAGGTTCCACTGACACGCGAGCTGGATCGGCGTCAGCTCGGCTCGCTGCGCAATCGGCAGCATCCGGTCGAGCTTGGCGAGTCCGGCCTCGACCCAGCCGTCGGGGCGGAAGCGGCGATGGTCGTGTTCGGCGAACTCATGTCCCTCGAGCACGTCGCCCCAGAACATGCCGCCGTAGTCGACGACCCGGGTGATCAGCCGGACGTCGTGGGCGCTCGCCGCGTCGAGGCAGAGCTCGCCGGGCCAGGGCTCGAGCGGGTTGAGGATCACCATCGCCCAGTCGAGGCGGTCGCCGAAGCGCTCGAAGCAGTCGATCAGGTCGAGCGTGAAGCCGTTGGCCGGACCGGGCGCGACGCCGATCGCCTCCGTCAGCCCGCTCTCGCGCAACGAGGCCATCCCGTCCCAGACTGCCTCGGAGGTGAAGCCGATGCGGTCGGGGTTGTGCAGCAGCAGCAGGTCGAAACGATCGGCGCCCGTGCGCTCGAGGCTGGCCTCGGTCGCACGGCGCAGGTAGTCGGCGTAGTCGCCGGGGCCGCGCAGCCGCGGATCGGTGAACCGTGGGTAGCCGCGCGGGCCGTCGCGCTCGCCCTCGACGAAGTCGTGTCCGATGGCGCCGACGAGCGAGTAGGCGCTGCGCTCGAGCCCCTCGAGCGCAGCGCCGAGCAGCGAGTCGGCCTCGCCGGCGCCGTAGACGTCGGCGGTGATCACGGTGTCGATGCCGTCGCCGGGGCGAAGCAGCGCTGCCAGGCCCTCGTCGTCGATCGGCTCCCCGAAGTGCATGAAGCGGCCTCCGCTCCAGGTCCCGACCGCTGTCCTTCCAGGCTCCATCAGGCCAAAAGGTAGCGGCCACCAGGTAGTCCCTAACCTAGGCGCCCGATGCAGACCACGGTCACAGAGCTTCCCCAGTCCCGCGTCAAGATCGACGTCGCCGTCGATGCCGCGACGGTCGAAAAGCGGGTCGCCGGCGCGGCGTCGACTCTCGCCGGCGAGATGAAGATGCCCGGGTTTCGCAAGGGCAAGGTGCCGCCCCAGATCGTGATCCAGCGGATCGGCCGCGAGGCCGTCGTCGAGCAGGCGCTTCGCGACTCGCTGCCCGAGTGGTACGAGCGCGCTCTGATCGAAAGTGGCATCAGCCCGATCGGCGACCCCAAGCTCGACGTCGGCGATCTGCCCGCCGAGGGCGAGGACCTGGCCTTCTCGATCGAGGTCGGCGTGCGCCCGAAGGCGACGCTCGGCGACTACAAGGGCCTCGAGGTCGGCAAGGTCGAGGTCGAGGTCGAAGAGGAGACGATCGAAGCCGAGATCGAGCGCATCCGCGAGGGCTTCGGCTCGCTGGCGCCGGTCGAGCGGGCGGCCGCCGCCGGAGATGCCGTCGTCGTCGATTTCGAGGGCACGATCGACGGTGAGCCATTCGAGGGCTCGGCCTCGAAGGACTTCGTGATCGAGCTCGGCGCCGAGGGGCTGCTGCCGGAGTTCGATGCCGAGCTCACGGGAGCGGCGGCGGGCGAGGATCGCTCGGTCGAGGTCAGCTTCCCGGACGACCACCAGCCTGCCGAGCTCGCCGGCAAGACCGCGACGTTTGCGCTGACGGTGAAGGAGGTGCGCGAGAAGAACCTGCCCACGCTCGACGACGACTTCGCCTCCGAGGCTTCGGAGTTCGAGACGCTCGACGAGCTTCGCGACAGCATTCGCTCCCGCCTCGCCGAGGCGCTCGACCAGCGTGCCGAGGCCGAGTTTCGCGAGGCGGCCGTGGATGCCGTTGCCGCCAAGGCGACGTTCGAGATCCCGCATGAGCTCGTCCACGCCCGCGCCCATGAGATGTGGGAGCGAATCGAGCGCCGCCTCCAAAGCAGCGGCATCGACCCGAAGATGTATGCGCAGATGCAGGGCAAGGACCGTCACGAGCTGATCGACGACGCCGAGGAAGACGCCGAGCGGGCGCTGCGGCGCGAGGCGGTTCTCGATGCGGTCGCCGAAGCCGAGGCGATCGAGCCGACCGATGAGGAGCTGATCGCGGCACTCGGCCCGGGCCAGGGCAAGAACGACCCCGCCAAGCTGCTGGCGCGGCTCAAGGAGACCGGCCGCGACACGCTGCTGCGAGACGAGGTGCGCCTGCGCCAGGCCTCCGACGTGATCGCCGAGTCCGCCAAGCCGATCCCGATGGACCAGGCCGCGGCGCGCGAGCAGATCTGGACGCCCGACAAGGGCGCCGAACCGGTGAAGGCAGCGGCTGCGAGCGAGGAGTCCGACAAGCCCGGCGAGCTCTGGACCCCGGGCCGCTGAGGATCGAAAAGCCGACCGACCGCCTTGAGTACACTGCCGCGTCCATGAGCCCATTAGTGCCAATGGTCGTCGAGCAGACGTCGCGCGGCGAGCGCGCTTTCGACATCTACTCGCGGCTTCTCAACGAGCGGATCATCTTCCTCGGCACGCCGGTTACCGAGGACATCGCGAACCTGATCGTGGCCCAGCTGATCCACCTCGAGTCCGAAGATCCCGACAAGGACATCTCGATCTACGTCAACTCACCTGGCGGCTCGGTTTACGCCGGGCTGGCGATCTACGACACGATGCAATACATCAAGCCCGACGTGCAGACGATCTGCGTCGGCGTGGCGATGAGCATGGGAGCGCTGCTGCTGGCTGCCGGCGCCGCCGGCAAGCGGATGGCGACGCCGAACTCGAAGATCCTCATCCATCAGGTCTCGGCCGGCTTTCAGGGGCAGGCGACCGATATCGAGATCCACGCGAAGGAGATCATCGATGTGCGTCGCCGCCTCGACGAGATCATCGCCAAGCACACCGGCCAGCCCTTCGAGAAGGTCACCAACGACACCGACCGCGACTACTTCATGTCGGCGGAAGAGGCGATGGCCTACTCGATCGTCGACCGCGTCATCGAGCACCACTAGCAACTCGGCGGCGATCCGCTGCCGGGCCGAGGCGAGCTGATGCCCGACGCCTCCGAGGCCGTGATCGCGCAAGCGCGAAGCGGCGACACCGCGGCCTTCGTCGAGCTCGCGCGCCATCACGAGCCGGTCCTGCGAAAGCTCGCCGAGTCTCGGCCTGGCGTCGCAAGCGCCGACGCGATCATCTTCGGCGCTCTGGTCGAGGCCTTCAGGGCGATGCCGACGTTCACGGGCGGGCCGCCGAGCTGGAGCGATGGCTGACCGGTTTCGTCGGAGAACGCGACCGCGCGCCTCGACGTCGTCGAGGGAGAGCTGTGGCCGCGCCTTGCCGCCGAGCTCGGCAGCCACGCGCCCGCCCTGGCCGCGCCGGAGATGCCCGAGCGCCGTTTTCCCGTGGTTCCGAGCCTGGGCTCGCGGGCGGCGGCGTTCGCGCCGCGTGAGGCGCCGCCGCGCCTGCAATCGCCGCTTCGCTTGAAGGGACGCGAGGCCAGGCCGAGTAACAAGCAGTCGTCAGGCCGAGTTTCGCCGTGTCGTAATCTGAGCGACGGCGCATACAACGGCACGAAGCGCCGAAGGGAGACAGGTCGTGGCACGCCCTACAGACTCGAACGAGCAGCTTCTCTGCAGTTTCTGCGGAAAGTCTCAGCGCCAGGTCAAGAAGCTGATCGCCGGTCCGGGCGTCTACATCTGCGACGAGTGCATCGATCTCTGCAACGAGATCATCGACGAGGAGCTCACCGCCGCCCCCAGCTTCGAGCTCGAGAGCCTGCCGAAGCCGGTCGAGATCTACGACGTCCTCCAGGACTACGTGGTCGGCCAGGAGAACGCCAAGCGGGCGCTCTCGGTCGCTGTCTACAACCACTACAAGCGCGTGCAGATGTCGCAGAACGCGTCAGAGGGCGAGATCGAGCTGCAGAAGTCGAACATCATGATGCTCGGCCCGACCGGCTGCGGCAAGACTCTGCTCGCGCAGACACTCGCGCGCATCCTCAACGTCCCCTTCGCGATCGCGGACGCGACCGCGCTGACCGAGGCCGGCTACGTCGGCGAGGACGTCGAGAACATCCTCCTGAAGCTGATCCAGGCCGCCGACTTCGATGTCAAGAAGGCGGAGACGGGGATCATCTACATCGACGAGATCGACAAGATCGCGCGCAAGGCCGACAACCCGTCGATCACGCGCGATGTCTCGGGCGAGGGCGTGCAGCAGGCGCTGCTGAAGATTCTCGAGGGCACGACCGCCTCGGTTCCGCCGCAGGGCGGGCGCAAGCACCCTCACCAGGAGTTCCTGACGATCGACACGACGAACATCCTCTTCATCTGCGGCGGCTCCTTCGCCCAGCTCGACGACGTGATCGAGCGGCGCATCGGCCGCCAGGGTGTCGGCTTCGGCGCCGAGGTGACCTCGAAGCTCGACAAGAACCTGGGCGAGCTCTTCGATCAGGTGCTACCGGAGGACCTGATCGAGTACGGCCTGATTCCGGAGTTCATCGGGCGCCTGCCGGTCGTCGCCTCGATCCACCAGCTCTCGCGCCGCGACCTGATCACGATCCTCACCGAGCCCAAGAATGCTCTGATCAAGCAGTTTCAGCGCTTCTTCGAGTTCGACGAGATCGAGTTGCACTTCCACGAGGACTCGATGGGGGCGATCGCCGACAAGGCGCTCGAGCGTGAGACCGGCGCCCGCGGGCTGCGATCGATTCTCGAGGACACCCTGCTCGACGTTCAGTTCGAGCTGCCATCGCGCCGCGACGTTTCCAAGTGCGTGGTGACCAAGGAGACGATCGAGCAGGGCCTGCCGCCGACCCTGGTCACGCAGGCCGCCGCCCCCGAGGCGGCCGACGATGAGCTGGATGAGGTTCAGGAATCGGCCTGAGCCGAAGCTCAGCGCTTCTTCGTCGACCAGTTGAGGACGCCGGTCCCGCAGCCCGAGCCCGACGATGACTTGAAGGCGATGCGAACGTTGCCGCGGGCCTTCTTGCCGTTGCTCCTGATCTTGCCGAATGCGCGCAGGGTGCCGTCGCTGATCCCGGCCCCCTGGATCGGCCCCTTGCGGGTGAACTTCTCCTTGTCGCCGAGGCCGAAGTTCGGCAACTGAGCTGTGATCTCGCCGCCGGTGCCGTCGTCGCAGGTGACCGGCACGCGGTTGAAGCGAAGGTTGGTGACCTTCTGCAGCTGGCCGTCGTTCTTCTTCACCGCGAACTTGACCTGGGCTCCCGGCTGGTCCGCGATCGTGCCCTCGTGCTTGATCGTGGCGGCACCCGCCGCGGTGGGCATCGCCAGCGCCATCAGCCCCGCGATCCCTGCAATTGCTGCCCTGCGCATACCTACCGCCCTTTCATCGTTGCTCGCCTGCCCGTCCAGTATCCGGCGCAGACGCACCTCTAACCTCGCGACCCGCCAAATGTCCGACGCCGCGCCGATGCGCGGCTCTAGACTCGCGGCGCACGATGGACGCCGCGCGCCGCGAGACCCTCGAAAAGACGACCCGCTGGGACCCGGCGGCCGTCGAGGAGCGCATCTTCGACGCCTGGTTCGAGCAGCGGCGCCTTCGATCCGCCTCCCGAGGGCACGCCTGAGGACAACTTCTCGATCGTGGTTCCGCCGCCCAACGTGACCGGCTCGCTGCACATGGGCCACGCCCTCAACAGCTCGATTCAGGATGTGCTGATCCGCGTCAACCGCATGCGTGGCCGCAATGCGCTGTGGGTGCTGGGCACCGACCACGCCGGCATCGGCACCCAGGCCGTGGTCGAGAAGCAGCTCGCCGCCGAAGGCGTCTCGCGCCACGACCTCGGCCGCGAGGCCTTCGTCGAGCGCGTCTGGCAATGGCGCGAGAAGTACGGCAAGCGCATCATCAACCAGTTCAAGCGGCTGGGGGCGTCGTGTGACTACGAGCGCGAGCGCTTCACCCTCGACGAGGGCTACGTTCGCGCGGTCTACCGGGTCTTCGTCGCCCTGCACGCCAAGGGCCTGATCTACCGCGACAACTACATCGTCAACTGGGACCCGGGCCTGCGCTCGGCGATCTCCGATCTCGAGGTCGAGAACCGGGAGGTCACCGACCGCCTCTACTCGATCGACTACCCGGTCGAGGACTCCGACGAGGTGCTGACGGTGGCCACCGTGCGCCCGGAGACGATGCTGGCCGACACCGCCGTCGCGATCCATCCCGACGACGAGCGCTATCGCCATCTCGTCGGTGGGCATTGCCTGTTGCCGCTCGTCGGCCGGCGGCTGCCGATCATCGCCGACGAGCATGTCGACCCCGAGTTCGGCACCGGGGCTCTGAAGATCACCCCCGGCCACGACCCCAACGACTTCGAGATCGGCCGCCGCCACGGGCTCGAGGAGATCGTCGTCATCGGCGAGGACGGGCACATCAACGACGCCGCGGGCGAGCGTTTCGCCGGCATGACGACCGCCGAGGCACAGGCGGCGGTGGTCGAGCAGCTTCGCGAGCAGGGTCTTCTGCGCGCCGAGGAGGACTACGTCCACTCGGTCCCGTTCTCGCATCGATCCGGGCGCCGGGTCGAGCCGCTGATCTCGCTGCAGTGGTTCTGCGCGATGGAGGGCCTGGCCGCCCCGGCAATCGACGTCGTCGAGCGCGATCAGATCCGGATAACGCCCGATCAGCACAAGCGGGTCTATCTCGAATGGATGCGAAAGATTCGCCCGTGGTGCATCTCGCGCCAGCTCTGGTGGGGCCACCGGATCCCGGTCTGGTACGGGCCCGGGGGAGAGGAGATCGTCGCCGAGTCGGCGGAGCTCGCGCGCGCCGCGGCCGCCGAGCGCGGGCTCGACCCCGACTCGCTGAGCCAGGAATCAGACGTCCTCGACACCTGGTTCTCCTCGGCGCTGTGGCCGTTCGCCACGCTCGGCTGGCCCGACGAGGATTCGCCGCATCTGAGGGCCTTCTATCCCACGAGCGTGCTGGTGACCGGCCGCGACATCCTCTTTCTCTGGGTGGCGCGGATGGTGATGACGGGGCTCGAGTTCACCGGCAAGGTCCCGTTCCGCGAGGTCTTCATCACGCCGATCATCCAGGCGCCCGACGGAAGGCGAATGTCGAAGTCGCTTGGAACCGGGATCGATCCCCTCGACGAGATCGAGGTGCACGGCGCCGACGCGCTTCGCTTCGGCCTCCTGGCGATGGCCTCGACTCAGGACGTGCGCTACTCGGCCGACCGCGTGCAGCAGGGCCGCGACCTCGCCAACAAGCTCTACAACGCGTCTCGCCTGATCCTGCTCAACGCGGTCGCGGTCGAGCCCGAGGCCCGCGGGGCGACCGCCGAGGATCGCTGGATCGCCTCGCGGCTCGAACGCACCATCGCCAGCGTCAGCGACGACATCGACGCTTACGAGTTCTCGCGCGCCGCCCTCAACCTCTACTCGTTCTTTTGGTCGGAGGTGTGTGACTGGTATCTGGAGATGGTCAAGCCGCGGCTCTACGACGGCGACGAGGACGCCTCGGCGACGTTGCTGTGGGTGCTCGAGCGTTCGCTTGCCCTCGCGCACCCGATGATGCCGTTCGTGACCGAGGAGATCTACGGCTTCTTCGCCGATGTCGCCGCCGGGGATCGCACCGAGCTCCTGCTCGACCACCCCTTTCCCGTGCCCCAGCAGGCGCTGATCGACGACAGCGCCGAGGCCGAGGTCGGTGGCTGGATCGAGCTCACCCGCGAGGTGCGTCGCTGGCGCGACCTGGTCGGCGTGCCGGCCGCGAGCGTGCTCAGCGCGCGCACCACCGGCGCCGAGCCTCCGGCGCTGATCGCCAAGCTCGCTCGGCTGGAGTTCAACGGAGCCGCCGGCGAGGCGCTGACGACGATCGGCGAGATCGAGATCGTCGCCTCGGCTGAGATCGATGCCGACCAGGCGCTGGCGCGGATCGGCGAGCGTCGCGACTCGTTGCGCGCCGAGATCGAGCGCGCCGAGCGCAAGCTCGCCAACGAGGGCTTCGTCGCCAAGGCGCCGGCGGAGGTGGTCGCGGAGCAGCGGCGAAAGCTCGAGGCCTACCGGGCCGAGCTGGAGGAGCTGACCTGAGTTGGAGCCCGGAACAGGCTGAGGCCTACCTCGCTTCGCTGGAGCCGCTCGGCATGCGCTTCGGCCTCGAGCGGATTCGCAAGCTCGTCGTCGTGCTGGGCATGCCCCAGCACCGCTTCACCTCGATCCACGTGGTCGGCACCAACGGCAAGTCCTCGGTCGCGGAGATCACCGCGTCGCTGCTCGAGGCTCACGGGCGCACGAGCGGGGCCTACCTCTCTCCCCACGACAGCCGCTGGTCCGAGCGGATACGGGTCCGGGGCTCGGAGATCGAACCCGATCGGTTCGCGGCCGCGGTCGAGCGCGTCGCCGAGGCGATCCCCGCGGTCGAGCGGACGCTCGACGATGGCGAGATGGTGACCCAGTTCGAGGCCGATACCGCTGCCGCGTTCGTCGCCCTGGCCGCCGCCGGGGTCGAGGTCGGGGTGATCGAGGCGGGTCTCGGCGGGCGCCTCGACGCCACCAACGTCCTGCTCTCGCGCGCCACCGTCCTGACTTCGATCGGCCTCGAGCACACGGCATGGCTCGGTGACACAGAGCTCGAGATCGCCGCCGAGAAGCTCGCCGTGCTGCGCGATCACACGACGCTGGTGCTGGGACCGGTCTCGGGCGAGGTCGCCGAGCTGGCGCGCGCGACGGCGAGCGAGCGTCACAGCGAGCTGGTCAGCGTCCGCGATCTCGGGCCGGCGATCGAGCTGGCGTCGCCGGCGCCGTTCCTGCGCCGAAACTTCGCCGTCGCCCTGGCCGCGGCGGAGACCGTGATCGGCGAGCTCGACCTCGATCGGGTTCGCGAAGTCGCCGCCGCGACCGAGCTGCCGGGCCGCGCCCAGGAGCTGGCGGGCGACCCGCCGGTCATCCTCGACGCGGCCCACAACCCCGCCGGGGCGCGGGCCCTGGCCGAGGCGCTGCCCGAGCTGGCGGCGGGTCGCCCGGTGACGGCCTGCGTGGCCGTGCTCGCCGACAAGGACGCCGAAGGCATCGTCAGCGCGCTTGCGCCTGCGATCACGGCACTGGTTGCGACCGAGTTGCCCGCGCCGCGACTTGCCTCCGCGGGCCGCCCTGGCGCCACGGCCCTGGCGACCGGCGAGCTGGCGGCGTTCGCCCGCGCGGCCGGGATCCGATCGGTCGCCGAGGAGCCCGATCCGAGCGCCGCGATCGCCCTCGGTCGCTCGCTGGCGCAAGAGGCCGGCGGCGTGCTGGTGGTCTGCGGCTCGCACTACCTGCTGGGCTACTGCGAACCGTGAGATCCGACCGTTCGCGCTGGTCGCAGGCGCCCAATTTCGAGCCAGGCGCCGCATCGCGCGGCGATTACCGACTAACTTTTCTCCCATATTGGATAGAAGCGCGCGCTCAGAGCTTCTCCACATGATGGGGCTTGTTGCCGCGATAGTCGCGATCGTCATCCTTGTCTTCTTCGGGCTGGGATACCTGTTCGGGCGCATCTTCCTCTGATCCGAGACCCGGTCTCGTCCCAGCTACACTGCCCAGCCTTCATGATCGTCGCCCTATTCGGCATAACGAACGACGCGCTCAATCTGGCCGTCAACCTGCTGATCCTGTTTCTCGTCGTGCTCTGGATCGCGCTGATCGCCTGGACGTTCCTCGACGCCCGCCGGCGGATCAAGGATCCCGTGCTGGTCGCCTGCGCGACCGCCGCCTCGCTGTTTCCCTTCGTCGGCTCGATCGTCTATTCGATCCTGCGTCCGCCCGAGTTTCTCGACGATCGGCGCGAGCGCGAGCTCGAGATCCGCGCCTCCGAGCTGCGCGTGCGCCAGCTCGAGGAGGCGTCGTGTCCCAACTGCGAGCACCCCGTGGAGCGCACCTACCTGCGCTGTCCGAACTGTCGTGCGCGGATCAAGGACCCGTGTGAGTCCTGCGGCAAGCCGGTGGACCCGCGCTGGTCCATTTGCCCCTATTGCGAGACCGCGATCCGCCAGCCCGCGCCGGTCGAACGTCCGCGCCGCTCGGTACGCCGCTCGAAGGCCCCCGCGAAGACCGGCTCGCGTGAGAGCTCGAGCCCTCCCGAAGCCCCGTCGCGGCCACCTCGGAGCGCCGAGAGCGAGCCGAAGAAGCGAAGCACAGCCGGCGCCGAGCGCGCGCACGAGCCGACCCTCGCGCACGGCGGAGACGCGCACCTCCGCCTCGAGGCGTCCGCCCAAGCCCAGCGCCGAGTAGCGGCCACCCGTCGCCCGAGCAACGGACGCCTTGCGCGCCGTGTAGTCTGCCGCGCCGATGGCGGACCTCTCCGAGACCCTGATCCTGATCAAGCCCGACGCCTTCGAGCGCGGGCTCAGCGGTGAGATCCTCGCGCGCTTCGAGCGCAAGGGCCTGCGGATCACCCGGCTGAAGCTGCTTCAAGCCGACGAGGGGATCGCCAACGCCCACTACGCCGAGCACGCCGAGAAGCCCTTCTTCGGCGAGCTCGTCAGCTTCATCACCGGTGGGCCGCTCGTCGCCGCGGTGCTGCGAGGGACACGAGGCGGTCACAGCGGCGCGCCAGCTGATCGGGTCGACCAATCCGGTCGAGGCCGCCACGGGCTCGATCGAGGCGACTACGGGCTCGAAGTCACGTTCAACCTCGTCCACGGCTCGGACTCCGACGAGTCGGCCGAGCGCGAGATCGGCATCTGGTTCCGACGACTAGATCGCCCGCTCGTTCTCGCCTCGGCGTCGCCGCGCCGGCGCGAGATGCTCGAGCTGCTCGAGATCGAGTTCGAGGTCCTGCCGATGGGGGTGCAGGAGGTCAGCGAGGGCGAGCCGCGCGAGGTCGTGCTCGAGAACGCCCGCCGAAAGGCCTGGGCCGGGTGGGAGGCCAGCGGCGCCGGCGCGACCGTCCTCGGCGTCGACACCGACGTCGCCCTCGACGGGCGGACGCTGGGCAAGCCGGCCGATGTCGGCGAGGCTCGCCTGCGGCTCGAGGCGCTCTCGGGACGCACGCACGAGGTCCTCAGCGGTGTCGTCGTCGTCGAGCCGGTCGCGGGTGAGCACGAGCCGCGCGAGCGCAGCGCCGTGGCGCTGAGCGAGGTCACATTTCGTCAGCTCACGGAGGACGCCCTGGCTCGCGTATCTCGCATCGGGCGAATGGCAAGACCGTGCCGGCGCGTATGCGATCCAGGGACTCGGGTCGACGCTGATCGCCCGGGTCGAGGGCGACTTCTCCAACGTCGTCGGGCTGCCGGTTCCGACCTTGGTCGAGCTGCTGCCCGATCTTTTCCCCAGCGGTTGAAAAATCCCATCCGGGCCGTCGCCGCAGCCGCCCGCACGCGATATCGCTGCACGTAGCGCGAGTCTCGGCAAAACTCTAAAGCGAAGAATTAGCCTTAGGGTTTGCGCGTGGGCTCGATCTCGGCTTGAGGGCTGGGAAAGAGGGCGCTACACTCGCCGCACGACCTGAGCCTCCGAGACGAATCAGCGGACGCCAGGTCCACTCCTCCATGGGCATCTTCGGCATCAACTGCGATTCGCACCGGCGGCGCGCCCGGGCGACTGCCTGAGGCGCGGCGATGTACCGCAAGCAAGTCCGCCGGCGCCGGGCGGTTCTCGTGGTGATGATCGTGGTCTCGCTGATCTTGATCTCGTCGACGTTCAGCGAGTCCGACAGCGGCCCGCTGCACACCCTGCAACAGGGCGTCGCCACGGTCTTCTCGCCGCTCGAGGAGGTCGCCGACCGCGCGCTCAAGCCCGCCCGCGACCTCGTCAACTGGTTCGACGAGACCTTCGACGCCCGCGGCGAGAACGAGGATCTGAAGACGGAGCTGGCCGAGGTCCGCTCGGAGCTTGCCGACGCCGAGCGGCGTCTCGGCGACTACGAGCAGCTCGGCGAGCTGCGCGAGCTCGTCGACGAGGCGCCGGCCGTGGGCGAGTTCGAGCTGGTCACCGGCCGTGTCATCGCCCGTTCGCCGACCGTGTGGTACTCGACGGTGACGATCGACAAGGGCTCGAGTGCCGGAATCGAGCGAAACGATGCCGTCGTCACCGGCGACGGGCTCGTCGGTCGCGTACGCGACCACACCGCCGGCAGCTCGGTGATCGAGCTGATCAGCGATCACAACAGCGCCGTCTCGGCCGAGGTCCTGCCGAACGGGCCGACCGGGATCGTCGAGCCACAGGTTGGCGATCCGGAGGATCTGCTGCTCGATTTCATCGATTCCAACGACCCGATCGCCGAGAACTCGATGCTCTCGACGGCCGGCTGGTCGGATGGGGTCGTGTCCTCCGCCTACCCCGCCGGGATTCCGATCGGACGCGTGACGGAGTCCGAGACGACCGGCGAGGACGAGTTCCAGCTCGTACACGTCGAGCCCTTCGCCGACCTGCGCCAGCTCGAGTACGTCGAGGTGCTCACCGGCGGCCCCGACCGCCCGGGGGTGCCCGGATGATCATCACGCGGCCAATCGCCCTGCGTCTCGGCTTGATCTTCGCCCTGACCGTGATCCTGCAGGTCTCGTTCTTCTCCCAGCTCTCGCTGCTCGGGGCGATCCCGACGATCGTCCCCGCGGTGGTGGTTTCGCTGGGCCTGCTCGGTGGCGGCACCGTTGGCGCCGTCTCAGGGTTCACGATCGGCTTCTTGGTTGATTGCGTGTTGTTGCAGACGCTCGGGGTCTCCTCCCTCGTGCTGCTTTCGATCGGCTACGTGGCCGGTCGCTATCGCGAGGGCGCCGACATCGCCAAAGCGGGCGTTTCGGCCGTGTTGATCGGGGGGTTCACGCTGCTCGCTGCGGTTGGAATCGGCGCGCTCGAGCTGATGCTCGGCGTCGAGGCCTCGATCAGCTTGCTCGTCGTTCGAGAGATCATCGTGCAGGCGTTGCTCGCCGTCGTCATCGGCCTTGCCGTGTATCCCCTCCTGCGCCGCGTCTTGGCGCCGGCGCTGGTCGACTATGTGCCTGGGCCGCGCCGCATTCGAGCCCCGCAGCTGCGCCGCCGCGGCAAGCGCGGCGGACGCCCGCGCTCGGTTCGTCCGGCGACGCGGGCGGACTTCACGGTCGATGGAGGCGTCGCCTGATGGGCCCCGATTGGCGCCGTCCGCCGATGCCCGCGCAGCTGCAGCTGCGCGTCGCCGTCCTCGGCGGCGTGGCGGTGGTGATGTTCGTGGTCATCTTCCTGCGCCTGTGGTACCTCGGAGTGCTCTCCGGCGACGAGTACCTGGCCGAGGCGCAGAACAATCAGGTGCGCGAGCTCACCGTGCAGGCGCCGCGCGGGGCGATCCTCGACCGTGACGGCGAGAAGCTGGTCACCAACCGCACCGCGCTCGAGCTCCAGATCAAGGCCAATGAGCTGCCCGCGCAACTCGAGCGCCGCCGGCTGATGTTCGATCGTCTCGGTCAGGCCGTGGGCATGGAGCCCGCGGATATCCGCAAGTCGGTTCGCCGCCAGCTCGAAGAGCTGCCCGGCAGCCCGGTCAGGCTGCAGCGCGACGTGGACTACGAGACGGTCTATTTCCTGCGCGAGAACGCCAGCCGCTTTCCCGGAGTGTCTGTCGAGCGGGTCTTCGTGCGCCAGTACCCCCAGGGCGACCTCGCCCCGCACCTGCTCGGCAACGTCGGCGAAGTCGACCAGGAGCAGCTCGACGACCCCGCCTTCGAGGCGCTCGAGCCCGGCGACATGGTCGGTCAGTCCGGCGTCGAGTCGACCTACGACGCGCTCCTGCGTGGCGTCAACGGCATGACCAGGCTTCAGGTCGACGCCGGCGGCAACCCCACCGGAGGGCGGCTGACCGAGAGCGAGCCGAGCCAGGGCAACGACCTCGTGCTCTCGCTCGACTCCGAGGTCCAGCGCGCCGGTCAGTCGGCGGTCGGCCAGTTCGGCCTCGGCGGCTTCGTCGCCATGAACGTCAACAACGGGGAATTGCTCGGTCTCGGCTCGAGCCCGAGCTACGACCCTGCCGCGCTCGCCAAGCCGGCCCTGAGCCCGGCGGAGGCGAAGCTGATCTTCGGCGACCCCGACGAGCCGGGCAGCGCGATCTCGGCACCCGCGCTCAACCGCGCCGATCAGGCCGAATATCCGACCGGGTCGATCTTCAAGCCGATCACCGCACTCGCCGCGCTCGATTCGGGCGAGCTCGGGCTCAACGAGATCATCCTCGACGACGGCGAGTTCGACGCCGGCGACGGAGTCAAGAAGCAAAACGCCGGCGGCGTGGTCCACGGGCCCGTCGACCTGCGCGACGCCCTGCGCGTGTCCTCCGACATCTTCTTCTACGAGCTCGGGCTGAGAACGAACTCCGACAGCGGCGACGGCGGCGCGATCCAGGAGTGGTCGCGCGCGCTCGGGCTCGGCGAGCCGACGGGAATCGACGTCGGTACCGAGAGCGACGGCCTCGTGCCCGATCCGAGGTGGCGCAACGAGCTCTACGGCGCTCGCAGGAGCCGCAATCTCCCGGAAGGCAAGGACGTGGTCGCCGCCGACTTCTACGAGTACGGCGGCACCGATCGCCCGTGGTCCGCGGGCGACAACGTCAACCTCGCCGTCGGTCAGGGAGACCTCCAGGCAAACCCGCTGCAGATGGCCGTCGCCTACGCGGCGATCGCCAACGGCGGCACGGTCGTGCGCCCGCACGTCGGCATGCGCGTCGAGGACAGCCTCGGCCGCGCGATCCAGGAGATCGAGCCCGCGGAGCGGCGCACCGTCGAGATCGAGCCGGAATGGCAGCGGGCGATCATGGAGGGCCTGCACGAGGCGGCGACCGCGCCCGATGGCACCTCCTACAACGTCTTCGGCGGCTATCCGGTGGAGATCGCCGGCAAGACCGGAACCGCGGAGACGAGCTCGGGCTTCGACCAGTCCTGGTACGTCGCCCTCGCTCCCTACGACGATCCGAAGTACGTCGTCGCGGTGACGATCGAGGCGGGAGGCTTCGGCGCCGACACTGCAGCGCCCGCTGCGCGGGAGATCCTCGACGAGCTGCTCGACGTCAATCAGGCCAAGATCGAGGACGTCAGCGCCGCCGCGGCCAACGATCGAGTGATGGAGTCCTTTCCCCACAGCCACAGTCGTACCTCGCCGCGGCCGCGCTACGAGCAGCCTCGCGCCGGCATGCTCGAGCGCTCGGGCTTCGCCCGTCTCGACCCGTGGCTGCTGTTCGCCCCGATCGCCCTGGTCGCCTTCAGCGCCTACACGCTCGGTGTCGCCACCCAGGAGGACTTTCCCGGCGACCCCTACCACTACGCGGTCCGCCAGGCGATCTACGCGGTCGTCGGCATCGCCGTGATGCTTGCCGTCGCGAGGATCGACTACTCGCGCTTTCGCGAGCTTCGGGTCGGCATCTACACGGCGATGGTGCTCTCGATCTCGCTCGTCTTCGTCTTCGCCGAGGTCACCCGCGGCACCCGCGGCTGGATCGAGTTGCCGTTCTTTCGCTTCCAGCCATCCGAGCTCGGCAAGGTCTTGCTGATCGTCGCCCTGGCAGCGTTCGCGCTCGACACCGCGCGCCGCAGCTCCGACGCCCGGCGCACGCTGCGGCTGCTGGTCCTCGGGTTCTTCCCGGCGGCCTTGGTGCTCCTGCAGCCCGACCTCGGAACCGCACTGGTCTACGGCGCGGTGACCTTCGCGATCCTGTGGATCGCGGGGGTCAAATGGCAGCACTTCGCCGTCATCGGCGCGAGTGCGATCAGCGTCATCCTCGCGATCGCTGTCATTGCTCCCGCCGTCGGTCAGCCTATCCTCCAGCCTTACCAGCAGGATCGCATCACGGCCTTCCTGCATCCAAGCAACGACGCCTCCGATTCCACCTACCAGATCAATCAATCGCTGATCGCCGTAGGCTCTGGTGGAAAGACTGGACGCGGCGATGACGCAACACAGACATCCAAGGGCTTCCTGCCAGAGCGCCACACCGACTTCATCTTCGCTGTCGTGGGCGAGCGCTTTGGCTTCGTGGGGGCCGCGTTCCTACTATCGCTATACGCCCTGCTGATATGGAGGGCGCTGCGCATCTTGACCATCTCGAAGAACTTATATGGCAGCCTGATCGCCGGTGGAGTCGCCGCGATGCTGATGTTTCACCTGCTCGTAAACGTGGGGATGAACATCGGGATCATGCCGATCACCGGTATCCCGCTGCCCTTGATGAGCTCGGGCGGATCCTCGGTGATCGCCACCTTCCTGGCGCTCGGCCTGCTGCAGAGCGTCTATGTGCAAGCGCAACTCTCCTCGAAGCGGGGCCAAATACCGCTTTGAGGTGATCTAACTGAAGAAAAGGATTCTCGTTTCAGTCGACGCCGGGGAAACCCGCGTCGCCGTATTGGAAGGAAAGGGCTCAGCCCGTCAATCGGACTCTGGCGACCTCAAGGTCGCCGAGCTCTATGTCGAGCGCAAAGGCTCGCGCTCGATCGTCGGCAACATCTACAAGGGCGTGATCGACAACGTGCTGCCCGGCATGGAGGCGGCCTTCGTCGACATCGGCCTGGAGCGAAACGGCTTCCTCCATGTCGACGAGATCGTCCTCCCGGACGGCCAGAAGGCGCCGCGCCGAGGCCACGGGCGAGGCCGGCGCATCGACGAGCTGATCAAGCCGAAGCAGGAGATCCTCGTGCAGGTCGTCAAGGATCCGCTGAAGTCCAAGGGCGCCCGTCTCTCGATGCAGCTCTCGATCGCCGGCCGCTACCTCGTCTATATGCCGGCCGGTGCCGGCGTCGGCGCCTCGCGCCGACTGCCCGATGCCGAGCGCGACCGGCAGCGAAAGCTGTTGCAGAAGCTGCACAAGGGAAACGGCGGGCTGATCGTCCGCACGGCCGCGCAGGGGGCCGACGAGGAGGACTTCAAGCGCGACCTCGACTACCTCCAGCGGCTCTATGAGGTGATGAAGCGCCGAGCCGACGAGGTCAAGGCTCCGGCACTCGCCTTCCAGGAGGCGGACCTCTCGATTCGCGTCTTGCGCGACGTGCTGACGAAGGAGTTCGACGGCGCCGTCATCGACGACGAGAAGCAACACAGCCGCGTCACCAGCTTTTTCCAGCGCACCGCGCCGGAGCTCGTCGAGCATGTCGAGCTCTACACCGACCCGCAGCCGCTGCTTCGTCGCGAGGGCGTCGAAACGGCGTTCAGCGAGGTGCTCTCGCGCCGCGCCGACCTTGCCTCGGGCGGGTATCTGATGATCGACTACGCCGAGGCGCTGACCGTGATCGACGTCAATACGGGCAGCTTCACCGGTCGCGGCAAGGGCCGGCTCGAGGACACGATCACGAAGGTCAACGTCGAGGCTGCCGACGAGGTCGTGCGCCAGATGCGCCTGCGCGACATCGGCGGGATCATCGTCATCGACTTCATCGACATGGCCAAGGCCAAGAACCGCGACCAGGTCTTGAAGACGCTGAAGAAGGCGCTCGACGCCGACAAGACCAAGTCCTACGTGATGGAGGTCTCGCCCCTCGGCCTGGTCGAGATGACGCGCCAGAACGTGACCGACGGGGTGCGCGAGATCCTCACCGAGGTCTGCCCGACGTGCGACGGAGAGGGCGTCGTTCCCTCGGCCGAGACGATGGCGATCGACGTCATCCGCCGCCTGCGCGAGGTCGCGGCCTCGAGCGACGACGAGGCGTTCCTGGTTCGCGTCAACCCGCATGTGGCGGCGGAGCTGGTCGCCTCCGACAGCGGCCTTGTCGAGCTCGAGGAAGAGACCGGCAAGCATTTTCACTTCGAGGGCGGCGAGGCGCTGGCGATCGACACCTACGAGGTCGTCGATTCCGGCACTCGCGCCGAGATCGAGGAACGGGCGCTGCCGTTTCGCGTCGACGAAGAGGTGCTCGTGACGATCGAGGAGCCGCACATGTACAACGCCGACGACGCGATCGCCCGCGTCGACTCCTACATCGTCAGCATCGGCGGTGGCGGAGAGCACATCGGCGAGCGCCGTCTCGTGCGGATCGAAAGCGTCGCTCGCTCGGCGGCGACCGCGGCGCTGCTCGATGCGAATGGCGAGAAGCTAGAATCACCGCCTTCTGGACGGCGCCGCGGCCGGCGAGGTGGCAGGCGCCGTAGTCGTGCCGGGACCAACAACGGGCCCGCGGACAATGAATGAGCCATGGCTGAGAGCTACGCGATAATTGAATCCGGCGGCAAGCAGTACCGCGCCGAGAAGGGCACGACCCTCGTCGTCGACCGGCTCAAGGCCGACGAGGGGGCGAAGGTCAACCTGCGCGCGGTGATGTTCGCCGGCGACGACGATGTCGT
Organism: uncultured Solirubrobacterales bacterium; assembly: GCA_963730145.1. Lineage (GTDB taxonomy): Bacteria > Actinomycetota > Thermoleophilia > Solirubrobacterales > 70-9 > WHSW01. The sequence continues at coordinate 399,513 of CAVSQT010000004.1, read as the reverse complement.
CCTCGCCGGCGCCGATCTCGAGAAGGTCAAGGTCGAGGCCACGGTCGCCGGCCACGAGCGCGGCGAGAAGATCCGGATCTTCAAGTACAAGGCGAAGAAGGGCTACCGCAAGCGCGCCGGGCACCGCTCGGAGCTGACCCGCCTCGAGGTGACCGAGGTCAAGATGCTCAGCCGCAAGCCCGCCGCGAGCAAGGCGGACGCCGATCAGGCCGAGGCGAAGCCGAGCCGCCGAAGAAGCCCGCCGCGGCGAAGAAGCCTGCTGCTGCGAAGAAGCCGGCGCGCGAAGAAGCCGGCCGCCAAGAAGCCGGCGGCGAAGAAGCCCGCGGCGAAGAAGCCGGCCGCCAAGAAGACCTCGACGGAGAAGGAGAGCTAGAGCGATGGCTCACAAGAAAGGGCTCGGCTCGAGCCGAAACGGCCGCGATTCCAACCCGAAGTTCCTCGGGGTCAAGGTCTTCGCCGGCCAGCAGGTCAGCGGCGGCGAGATCATCGTCCGTCAGCGCGGCACCCGCTTCAACCCGGGCGAGGGCACGGGCATCGGCCGCGATCACACGATCTTCGCCACTCGCCCCGGGACGGTCGCGTTCTCCAGCGGCCATCAGGGGTCGCACCGTCTCGATCGTCACCGACGACGCGCGATAAGCGTCGCGGGGCGGCGTCATCGGTCGCTTGTGTGCGCAGCACGCGGCGCTCCCTGTCCTTGCCCCGCTTGCTTCTCGCGCGTCGGTCGGCGCGCGGTGGCGCTAGCCGTGAAACGTAACGGCGGCGCGACCCCTGACCGTGGGGTCGCGCCGCCGCCTGCTGTTACTTGAGCTTCAGCTTGCTGACGACGCCGGCGTGATCGGACGGGTAGAGCCCGTTGACCATCGCCTTGCCGACGATCTCCGAGCTGACCAGCTTCACCTTCTTGTTCGGCCGGTTGCTCATGATGTGGTCGACGCGGTGGTCGAACTGGGTCGGCGGCGAGGTGAACAGGTTGTTCACGCAACAGCTCGTGCGCTCGTCGGTTGCCCGCTCGGTGAAGCCACCGTTGAGCAGCGTCTGGTACGCCTGATCGTCGCCCGGCTGCACTCCCGGGACGTCGGAGTTGAAGTCGCCGAGGATGATCGCCTTGTTCGCGTTCGCCGGCTCGGCAAGCAGTTGCGCTGCCTGCTGGGCGCGGATGCTCGGGACCTGCTTCTCGTCGTCGAACGCCTCGAAATGCGAGTTGACGAAGCGGAAGGTCTTCTTCACCTTCTTCTTGCCCTTGCCCTTCTTCACCGTGACATCGCCCGCCGTCCAGCCGCGGGTCACCGGCACGTCGATGCCCGAGATGTTCGGCGTGAACAGCGAGCTGAACGTGCCCGTCTGCGGGTTCTTCAGCTTCGCCTTCACCTTCGAGTCGTCGTTGACGAGGATCACGTCGCGCATCGTCAGACGACCCTGGATGTCGCCGCCCTCGAGCCCGGTGTTGGAGTCGTTGTCGGTATCCGCCGGGGCCTCGAAGTCGAACTCGGTCTTGACCACCGCGGGCGTGTAGTCGCCACCCTGCGCACTGACCTGATCGAGCAGCAGCTGGAGGAAGTCGTAGCGGGTGTCGGTCGCCGTGAACACGCCGTCCGGTCCCTGGGCGGGCGCGCCTGGCGTCGGGTTGGTGCGCCACCAGGCGACCTCTTGCAGTCCTACGAGGTCCGGCTTGTGGTCGACGATCTCCGCCGCGAGGGCCTGCGCGCGCAGCGGGAAGTTGGTCTGGTCGACCTCGGCAAGGATGTTGCCGTTGGCCCGGGTGAACTGCTTGAACGTGTTTGCGTCGAGCGCCGGGCCCAGATCCGCTCCGAGGAAGATGTTTCGCGTCATCACCTTCACCGGCACGGCTCTTCTTCTTCGGCTTCGCCTCGACGCCGGGCGCGGCCACGAGCGCCACCAGCGCGATCAAGCCGGCCAGCAGTGCGACCGCGAATGCGCGAGCGCGGGCTGGGCCGTCCATCGTTTGCTCTCTCAACTGAGTTCCTCTCTTCGTGTCGCCCGGCTGCCTCCGGGCCTCTCGTCGGCGGCGAGGATACATTCGCCGCTCTCGCTAGACGACAACACGTCTACCGTTCATTCGATGCTTTCCGACCGTGCGAAAATCTACGTCGAGGGCGGTGCCGGGGGAAACGGGTCGGTTTCCCTGCGCCGTGAGGCGCACGTGCCGCGCGGTGGCCCCGATGGCGGCGACGGCGGCCACGGAGGCGACGTCGTCCTCGTCTGCGATCCGTCACGCCGTGACCTCGCGGCCCTGAGATTCTCACCGCACCACGTGGCCGGTCGTGGCGGCCACGGCCAAGGCAAGCAGCGCCACGGGGCTCGCGGCGCCGACGAGGTGATCGCCGTTCCCCCCGGTACGCAGGCCGACGGCCTCGAGGGCGAGCGCTACGACCTCGTCGAGGCGGGACAGCGGGCGATCGTCGCCCGCGGCGGCATCGGCGGTCACGGCAACAAGCGGTTCACGACCTCGACCCGGCAAACGCCTCGCTTCGCCGAGCGCGGGCTCCCGGGTGACTCCGGCTGGATCGAGCTGCGGCTGAAGCTGCTCGCCGACGCCGGGCTGGTCGGGCTGCCGAACGCGGGCAAGTCCTCGCTGCTCGGCGCCCTGACGAGGGCCGCGCCGAAGGTTGCCGATTACCCGTTCACGACGCTGGAGCCGGTGCTCGGGACGATCGACGACGGCGAGCGCCAGCTCGTGCTCGCCGACATCCCGGGGCTGATCGAGGGTGCGGCGTCGGGCGCCGGGCTCGGCCATGAGTTTCTCGCGCACGTCGAGCGCTGCCGGGTGCTGGTGCATCTGCTGGCGCTCGACCCGGCGCCGGCAGCCGGCAGCCGCGAGCAAGCGGCGTCGTTGGCCGAGGCCTACGCGACGATTCGCGGTGAGCTCTCCGACTACGGGGAAGGATTGGGCGAGCTGCCCGAGATCGTCGTCGTCTCGAAGCGCGATCTCGTCCTCGACCAGGAGCTGGACGAGATCGTCGTCGAGCTCTCGCAGCTGCTGGAGACCGAGCATCATCGCGATCTCATCGGCGACGGGGGCAGGTCTCGGCGAGCTGGCGAACGCTGTCTTCGCCGCAATCCCGGCGGCTGACGAACCGCGACCGAGGAGCGCCCTCGCTGTCTGCCGAGGCCGAGTTCGAGGCCGAGCACATCGTCTATCGGCCGGAAGGGCGTGGCGGGTTCGACGTCGTGCGCGAGGACGACGCCTACCGCGTCACCGGCCGCGGCGTCGAGATGCTCGTCTCACGCCACGACCTCTCGAACCTGGAAGCGCTCGCCTATCTCGAGGGCCGCCTGCGCGAGATCGGCGTGATCGCGGCCCTCGAGCGAGCCGGGTTCGAATCCGGCGACGAGGTGCGGATCGGCGAAGAGGAGTTCGAGCTCCTCTAACAGGCGCCCCGTTGGCGTCTAACCTCGCGCGACCATGACCATCGTCGTCAAGCTGGGCTCGTCGATAGTTGCCGACTCGCAGGGATTGCTGCGCGAGGCGGTGCTCGACAGCGTCTGCGAGCAGGTCGCCGAGCTGCACCACGCCGGTGAGGACGTGGCGATGGTCACCTCCGGGGCGATCGCGCTCGGAATGAGGCTGATGGAGCTGCCCTCGCGCCCGCGCACGATCGACGAGCTTCAGGCCGCCTCGGCGGTCGGGCAGGGGACGCTCTTTCGCGCCTACGAGTCGCGCCTGTCCGATCGCGACGTGCACGCCGCCCAGGTGCTGCTGACCTCGTTCGATCTCTCGGTGCGGATGCACTATCTGAACGCGCGCAGGTCGCTGCACAAGCTGCTGCAGTGGCGCTGCGTGCCGGTCGTCAACGAGAACGACACCACCGCCACGGACGAGATCACCTTCGGCGACAACGACTTTCTCTCCGCGCAGGTGGCGCTGCTGCTCGGCGCCCGCCTGCTCGTCCTCCTGACCGACATCCCGGGCCTGCACACGACCGATCCCAACCGCGATCCCAGCGCCGAGCTCGTCGCGGCGGTCGACGACTTCGCCGAGCTCGAGGCGTTCGAGATCGGCGATCGCACGTCGCCCTTCGGCTCCGGGGGCATGCGCAGCAAGGTCGCTGCGGCGGGCATGGCGAGCGCCGCCGGGATCCCCGCCGTGATCTGCTCGGGCACCGAGCCGGACACGCTGCGCGCCGCTGCCGCGGGTGAGCAGGCAGGGACGCGCTTTGCCGCCCATCCTGAACGGACACCGTCGTTCAAGCTCTGGCTTCGCCACGCCAAGCCCGTCCGCGGCCAGATCGCAGTCGATGCCGGCGCCGCCGAAGTCCTGCGCGACCGCGGGTCGAGTCTGCTGCCGGTCGGCATCGTCGGCGTGGTCGGCGAGTTCGATGCGGGCGACGCCGTCGACGTGGTCTGCGATGGAACGCTGGTCGGCAAGGGGATCGTCAACTACTCCGCCGACGAGCTCAACCGGATCAAGGGCATGAACTCGGTCGAGGTGCGCGAGCTGTTCCCCTCGGCCTCCGAGGAGGCCGTCCATCGCGATCGATTCGTGCTTGCATGAGCGTCGTGGCAGGAACCACCGGCAGGCGGTGGGGGGTGAAGAGCGCAGCGGGCACGATCGCGGCGGCGCTGGTGCTCGCCGCCGCTGCGGGCGCCGACGCCGCGCCGCTTACGCGGGCGCACGCCGGTGACGGCGCCGTCGGGCTACTGGACGGCGAAGCGGATGGCGACGGCGCGTCCCGTTGCAGCTGACTCAGCGCGACGGAGATGCCGCGCTCGGACTGGGGCGGCGCAGCCACACCGTGCCGTATCTCAGCGGCCCGGTCCCCGATCCAACCGTGGCTCCGTTTCCCACCTTCGGCAAGCTCTTCGGCAAGATCCGCGGTCTCGGGCGCTACGAGTGCTCGGCCACGGTCGTCGACACAGCGGCAGACAGCACGGTGTTCACCGCCGGCCACTGCGTCGCGGACCCGTTCATCGGCCGCTTCGCCTCGAAGCTGCTGTTCGTCCCCGGCTACAACCGGGGAAGCGAGCCGCTGGGACGCTTCGAAGGCCGAGTGGTGCTGACCACGCGCGAGTGGGCCCGCACCGCCAACAGCAACTTCGACTACGCCGCGCTCGCGTTGCGCAAGCGAGACGATGGTGCCACCGTCGAGGCGGTCACAGGTGCCGTGGCGATGGCCGCCAAGACTCCTCGCGAGGGCAGCTACGGCGCCTACGGCTACCCCTCGAATCTCGACGACGGGCAGGTGCTGTGGGGATGCGGGTCGGGCTATGCGGGCGACGATCCGCGGCCAATTCGCGTCGGGCCGACGCCGATCGGGATCGGCTGCAACATGAAGGCCGGAGCGAGCGGGGGTGGCTGGCTCAACGCCGGCGGCCAGCTCGTATCGCTGACGAGCTTCGGCTACCGCAAGCATCCAGAGCTCATCTACGGCCCGTACCTGACCAACAAGGCGACGAAGCTCGTCGCCCGGGTCGGCCAGTAGCCCGGTTACCCTTTCCGGGATGGCAATAGCGACGCGAACGGTGATCGAGGCCTGTGAGAGCGCCAAGAGCGCCGCAGGCGCGCTGGCGACTGCCCCGACGGCGACGAAGGACGCCGCTCTGGCACGCCTCGCCGAGTTGCTCGAAGAGCGCGGGGACGAGGTGCTCGAGGCCAACGCGGCAGACCTCGCCGACGAGCGGGCGACCGAGCTCTCGGATGCGTTGCGCGACCGCCTCGCGCTCGACCCGAGTCGGATCGCGGCGATGGCGGAGGGCGTACGCGCGATCATCGCCCTCGACGATCCGATCGGCGAGGAGCTCGAGCGCCGCACGCTCGACAACGGCCTCGATCTGAGCAAGGTGCGGGTGCCGCTTGGGCGTCGTCGCGGTGATCTACGAGGCGCGGCCGAACGTCACCGTCGATTGCGCCGCGCTGTGTCTGAAGAGCGGCAACTCGATCGTCCTGCGGGGCTCGAGCTACGCCCAGCGCTCCAACGCCGCCCTGGCCGCGCTCGTGCGCGAGGCCGTGGTCGATGCCGGGCTTGCCCGAGGGCGCGGTCGAGCTGCTGGCCGGCGAGCGCTCCGAGCTCGAGCAGCTGGCGACCGCCGAGGGCTTGGTCGAGCTCGTGATCCCGCGGGGCGGGGAGGGGCTGAAGAACGCGCTGAAGGCGGTCGCCACCGTCCCGGTGCTGTACGCGGCGGGCGGCAACTGCCACGTCTACGTCGACGCTTCGGCCGACCTCGAGATGGCGCGGCGGATCGCCTACGACGCCAAGGTCGATCGTCCCGGTGTCTGCAACGCGGCCGAGACGCTTGCTCGTCAACGCCGAGATCGCCGCCGAGTTCCTGCCCGGCGTGCTCGCCGACCTGCACGGCGCCGGTGTCGAGCTGGTCGGTGACGGTCGCGCGCGATCTGCGGCGGGTGCGACGCCGGTCGGCGAGGCCACCGACGCCGACTGGGACACCGAGTACCACGGCCTGAAGCTGGCCGTTGGCGTCGTCGACTCGCTGGCCGACGCGATCGAGCACGTCAACGCGCATGGGACCGGCCACACCGAGGCGATCGTCACCGGCTCGGACGAGGCGGCGGCGGAGTTCACCGACGGGGTCGACGCGGCCGTGGTCTTCGTCAACGCCTCGACGCGGTTCACCGATGGCTTCGTCTTCGGCATGGGCGCGGAGATCGGCAACTCGACCCAGAAGCTTCATGCCCGCGGCCCGATCGGCCTGCGCGAGCTGACGACGACCAAGTACGTGGTTCGCGGCAGCGGACAGGTTCGGGGGTAGGCGTTTCCGGCCTGCGGCGTACTCGGTGGCGCGTTCAACCCGCCCCACATCGGCCATCTCGTGCTGGCCCAAGAGGCGGCTTTCCAGCTCGGCCTCGAACGGGTCCTGCTGGTGCCCACGGGCGAGGCGCCGCACAAGCGAATCGACCCTGAGCCGGGCGCCCGAGGTTCGACTCGAGCTTGCCCGGCTCGCCGCGCAGGGCGACGAGCTGCTCGAGGTCAGCGACGTCGAGGTCGTTCGTGCCGGGCCGTCGTACTCGTCGCATACGCTTGAGCGGTTGAGCGACGAGCATGCCGGTGACGATCTCTACTTCCTCATGGGGGCCGACGTGGCTGCCCAGCTCGAGGCTTGGCACGAGCCCGCATCGCGTGCTCGAGCTCGCGCGGTTGGCGATCGCCGCGCGCCCGGGCACGGTGCTCGATGAGGCCGAGGCCGCGCTGAAGCGCCTCGACGCCGGCGAGCGCGCGGAGTTCATCGAGATGCCGGAGATCGGCGTCTCGTCGACCGCGGTTCGCCGGCGGATCGCCCAGGGGCAGCCGGTCCGGTATCTCGTTCCCGACGGCCGTGGCGGCGATGATCGCCGAGCGTGGGCTCTACCGCGAGGCGGTCGCGGCGTGAGCGCGGCGGGGCAGGGGGCCGAGCGCGAGGCGGCGGTCGCCGAGCGCCGCAGCGAGCGAGCCGACGCCTCGGCGGCGCTCGCGCGCCGGATCGCGACGATCGTCGACGACAAGAAGGGCGAGGAGATCGTCGCGCTCGACGTGCGCGAGCTCGTCGGCTACACCGACTACCTGGTGATCGCCACGGCGCGCAACGAGCGCCAGGCCAAGGCGATCCACGACGAGGTTCAGCTCAGGCTCAAGCAGGAGGATCAGCTGCTGCCGGCGCGGTCGGAGGGCGTTGGCGAGGCGCGCTGGGTGCTGCTCGACTATCTCGACTGCGTGCTGCACCTGCTCGTGCCCGAGATGCGCGAGCGCTACCGGCTCGAGCGCCTCTGGGGCGAGGCCGAGCGGCTCGAGCTCGGGCTCGAGGGCGAGGCTGAGCAGTAGAGGGCGCCCACCGGCGGTTCTCGGTCGTCCGTCCGACGCCGGTCCTAGCTTTTGTCCCGCGTGAGCCGCCGGTTCAAGACGATCGCTGATCGGCTACAGCCCGAAACAGGTCGACGAAGCGCTTGCCGCTCAGGATGCGGTGATCGAGCAGGCCGCATCGTCGTTCGCGGCGCAGGCGGCGAGGCTTGCGGCCACGGCCGAGGAGGTCGAGCGCGGTCAGGTGCGCATCGAGCAGCTGGAGCTGGTCTGCGAGCAGCTCGCCGACAGGGTCGTCGGGCGCGAGCGCGAGCTGGCTGCGCTGAGCCGCGAGCTCGCCGTGCTTCACGGCGAGGGCGAACGGCGTCTCGATGCTCTGACGCTGCTGGCGGAGGAGCTGGAGATGGTTCGCCGCCAGGCGCGCGGCCAGGCGACGCGGATCCGCGTGCAGGCGCTGCGCGAGGCGGCGGAGCTGAGCGAGCGGATCACCGAGGCGACCCAGCATCCGGTCGAGTCGCGGGCGCGGATGCTGGATGCGATTCAGGACGCGATCACGAGGCTGGGAGAGCAGTGGGAGGCGCCGATCGAGCCCGGCTGAGACGATCGAAGCGCCGCCGCCGCGTCGCATCGGACCTCTACGAGGGAACGATCGAGATCGAGGTCGGCCCGCTCGACGATTTCTCGCAGCTGGTCGGCTTCGAGGATGCCGCCGGCGCGATCGCGGCGACCTCGGAGATCTCGGTCAAGCGCTTCGCCGCGCGGCCGGGCGACGCTGGCGATGAAGCTGAACGAGCCGATCGAGCTGCTGCGCGAGCTCGAAGAGCGTGCGCCGTTCGAGTTCCAGGTTCGCGATCAGCGCTTCGACCGGCTCGTGCTCGACGTCGACGCGCGATAGGCGGCGCCGCCTAGCGGTCGAGGCGCGACCGGCGCGGCGGCGGGGGCAGGGCGTCTACGGTGATCGCATGGGTCGTCGCAGGAGCTTCGCCGCGGGTGCTGTTGCGTCGCGCTGCTCGCCGGCGTCGTGGCCGCTGCGTGCCCGCCGGGTCGGCGGCGCCGGCGCCCGGCGTCGCCTGGAACCGAGTACCTGCCGGCGCTGCCGAGCCCGTCGCAGACGAAGCCGAACCGGGTCGCGCACTGCAAGCGGGCGAAGCTGAAGTGCGTGCGGTTTCAGATCAGGCGGATGAGAGGCGCTTCAGGCGCGGCTGGGATGCGACCACAAGGCGGTCTTCACGACGACGTACCTGGAGCTGACGAAGACGCTGCGCGACATGCTCGTCGCCGATCCGCGGATGTTGCGCTGGCCGCAGGTTCTTCTTTCGCGAGGACGCGCTGTTCGCGAACGTCTACTTCCGCTCGGTGCGCCGCTGGGAGCAGGGGAGAGAGGTGCCGGAGGCGTGGCGGATCGCGTTCGAGACGGCCGAGCAGGGCGAGGTGACGGGCGCGCAGGACATGCTGCTCGGGATCAACGCGCACGTGCAGAACGACATGCCGTTCGTGCTCGCCCAGCTCGGCCTGCGCGACCGCAAGGGGCGAGCGCGAAAGCCCGACCACGACAAGACCAACGAGGCGCTCGCGGCCGGGTACGAGCGCGTGGTCGGCGCAGGTGCGGAGCCGCTACGACCCGTCGATCTCGCTGACCAATCCCGACTGGCTGTTCGTCGACGACATCGCCGGCCTGGAGATCGTGCGCGAATGGCGCGAGCAGGTCTGGCGCAACGCCGAGCGGCTGGTCAACGCCGAAGAGCGACGCCGAGCGGGCGCAGGTCGCCGAGCGAGATCCAGGCCAACGCGGCCGGCTGGGCGCGAGTCGATCGCGGCGACGCCGACGCCGGGCTATCGCGCGACGCGCGACGCCTACTGCGCCGAGCAGCTCGGCGGCTGAGCGCGCGCTTTTCCGTCCGGTCGGTATGCGAACATACGTTCGTGTCCGATCACGACCCGAACCTGAAGGGCAACGTCGCCGAGCTGAAGATCGCGGCGGAGGCGGCGCGGCTGGGGATCGACGTCCTGCGGCCGATGACCGAGCACTGCCGCTACGACCTGGTGTTCGAGGTCGGCGGCGAGCTGCTGCGCGTTCAGTGCAAGTGGGCGCCGTCGCGACGGCGAGGTGATCAGTCGTCCGGCTGCGTCACCAATCGGCGCGGTCCGAACGGGTTCATCCGCACGCACGTACACGGCCGACGAGATCGATGCGATCGCGGCCTACTGCCCGGAACTCGATCGGTGCTACCTGCTTCCGATCGATGTCGTGCGACGGCATGACGCCAGATTCAGCTCCGGCTCGACGCCGACCAGAAACGGCCAGCGAGCTTGTCTAAACTGGGCCTCCGATTACGAACTCTCTGGGGCTATAGCTCAGTTGGAAGAGCGCCTGCCTGGCATGGCAGGAGGTCGTGGGTTCGAGTCCCGACTAGCTCCACTCTCCGACCGACGCCGGTCGACGTCGGCGCGCACGAGTACCGCAAGCAGCTTCGGCTGGTACATGGAGCGCGCCGCTGCCGGCGAGTCCTTCCTGATCACCCGCCGCGGCAAGCCCTACGCCCGGCTCTGCCCTCCGTCCGAGCAGCTCGACCTCCCGAGTCCGCAGGCCGTCGAATTCGCAGGAGCCATCGCCGCATAGAGTCGCCGCGATGCGGCCGCAGGCGCTGACCGACGGAGATGCCTCACGTCGACGGCGTGACCCACCGCTGGATCGACGCCAACGGCCTGCGCTTCCACGTCGCCGAAGCCAACCCCGCCGGCGACGATCCCGTGCTGCTCCTGCACGGTTGGCCGCAGCACTGGTACGAGTGGCGTCACCTGATGCCGGCGCTCGCCGAGCGCCACCGCGTCATCGCGCTCGACCTCCGCGGCTTCGGCTGGTCCGACGCTCCGCGCGACCGCTACCTCAAGGAGGATCTCGCCGACGACGTGCTCGCCGTGCTCGATGCGCTCGAGCTCGACCGGGTCAAGCTCGTCGGCCACGACTGGGGTGGTTGGATCGGATTCCTGCTCTGCCTCCGCGCCCCCGAGCGCTTCGACCGTTACCTCGCGCTCAACGTCATCCACCCCTGGCAACCGCGCTCGGCACTGCTTCGCCACGGCTGGCGCTTCTGGTACCAGCAGCTGATCGCGGCGCCGCTGATCGGCTACCGCCTGCACCGCGCGGCGCTGGTTCGTGCGCTTCATCCTGCGAAACGGCACCGCCACACGCGGCGTCTTCGACGAGACCGCGCTCGCCACGTTCGCCGACCGTCTCGCCGAGCCGGCCCGTGCCCGCGCCGTGGTCCAGCTCTATCGCAGCTTCAACTACCGCGAAACGCTGCCGATCCTCCGCGGCCGCTACGCGTCAGCCCGCCTCACCGTGCCAACGCGCCTGCTCTTCGGCAGTGACGATCGCGCGCTGCCTGCGGTCCTCACCGGCGGCTACGAGGAACACGCCGACGACATGAGCGTCGAGCTCGTTGCGGGCTGCGGTCATTTCATCGCCGACGAGCGCCCCGAGCTCGTCGCTGAGCGCGCTCTCGCCTTCCTCGGCTCCCGATAGGCTGAGGCCGTGAAGCAGCTCGCAGACGGCGTCTGGCAGCTCGGCGGCTTCCCGCCGAACGCGATCAACGTCTATCTGATCGAAGACGTCCTGATCGACGCCGCCACCCGCTACGAGGGCGGGCGCATCCTCAAGCAACTCCGAGGCCGGCCCGTCGCCGCCCACGCGCTCACCCACGCCCATCCCGATCACCAGGGCGCCAGCCACCGCGTCTGCACCGAGCTCTCGATCCCGTTCTGGGTCGGCGCCGGCGACGACGACGCCGCGAGCCGATCCGGCGCTGATCGGCGAGCGCCAGCCCAACCACCCCATCACCCAGTTCTTCGTCAAGACCTGCACCGGTCCCGGGCCACCCCGTCGATCGCGTCCTGCGCGAGGGCGACGAGGTCGCCGGGTTCCAGGTGCTCGCCACGTCCCGGCCACTCCGCCGGCCACGTCGCCTTCTGGCGCGAGTCCGACCGCGTCCTCGTCGCCGGCGACGTTCTCAACACCGCCGACTCGCTGACGCTGATCCCCGGCCTGCGCGAGCCCAAGCGCTTCTTCACCCCCGACCCCGAGCGCAACCGGCTCTCGCTCAAGCGTCTCGGCGAGCTCGAGCCGCGCCTCGTGCTCGTCGGCCACGGCCCGCCCTACCGCGACACGAAGAAGTTCGTCGAGTTCTGCGCCTCGGCCTGAGCGCTAGGCGGACGCTAGGCGCTCCGGCCGTCTGCGGCCTCCGCCTCGACGGCGCGTGCCACCGCACAGGTCGCGCCGATCGTCTCCAGCATCTCGCGGACCTCGCACGGGTTCGAGCCCAGCGCGGGAAGGAAGTCCTCGGCGATGCCGCGCGCGTACACGGGCCACATCCGCTCGAGCATCTCCTCGCCGGCGTCGGTCAGCCCGAGGTAGAAGCGAGCGCCGGTCGCCCGGGCAGCTCAGCGCGCTCGACCAGCCCCTTGCTCTCCATGCGATCGATCAGCCTGCTGAGCCCGCTGGTCGAGAGCAGCACCCGCTCGGCGACCTCGACCTGGCGCAGCCTGTGATCGGCCGCGTCGCGAAGCGCCGCGAGCACGTCGTACCAGGTCAGCGGCGGCAGGCCGGCCTCGTCGAGGTCGCGGCCGATCCGCCGCAGCATCGTCGAATGGGCGCGCAGGAACGCGCGCCAGGCGGCGAGCTGGTCGTCGCCGATGCTGGGCGCTGGGCTGCGGCTGTCGTTCATCTCGGTCGCCATTGCGAACCATTTTGCCAGATGACTGTTGACAATGCAACGATATTCTGGTAGATTGATTGCAACAGCAACTATTGTAGTTGCAACTCACCGATCATCAACAAAGGAGCTCGCAGATGACCACAGCAACGCTCAGCGACGTTCAGATCGCAGACGGCACCTGGACGATCGACTCGGTCCACTCCAACGCCAACTTCGAAGTCGACCACGCCGGCGTCTCCGTCTTTCGCGGCGGCTTCAAGCCCGTCGACGCCAAGCTCGTCGTCTCGGGCGACGAGATCTCGCTCGAGGGCGGCGTCGCGGTCGAGATCGATCACGATCGACGACGAGAACATTCGCCCGCACCTGCTCTCGCCGGACTTCTTCGACGCCGAGCGCAACCCGGAGGTCCGCTTCCGCTCGACCGAGATCTCGGGCGACGCCGACGACGGTCCGACGTCCAAGGTGAGCTCGAGATGGCCGGCTTCGCGCTGCCGGTCGAGGCGACGGGCCGCCTGCGCGGTCCGGTCGCCGGTCCCGGCGGCGGCGAGAAGCTCGCGCTCGACCTCGAGAGCGACGATCGACCGCACCGCCTTCGGCATGGTCTGGCAGATGGAGCTGCCCGGCGGCGGCGCAGGCGCTCGCCAACGACGTCCGGCTCCTCGTCGCGCTCGAGTTCGACCGCAGCTGATCGCGATGCGGATCCTCGCCATCTCCGGCAGCCTCCGCGCCGACTCCCACAACTCGCGCCTGCTCCGCCACGTCGCGGAGCGGGCGCCGGCGGGCGTCGAGATCGAGATCTGGGACGGCCTCAAGTCGATCCCGCCCTACGACGAGGACGACGACGGCGACGTTCGCGCCGCGCGCCGGTGGCCGAGCTGCGCCGCGCGATCGCCGACGCCGACGCGCTGCTGATCGCGACGCCCGAGTACAACTCCTCGATTCCCGGCGTGCTCAAGAACGCGATCGACTGGGCCTCGCGTCCGCGGGCGACGACACCGCTTCAGGGCAAGCCCGCCGCCGTGATCGGCGCCACGACCGGCAGCTTCGGCGCCGTCTGGGCGCAGGCCGAGCTGCGCAAGGTCCTCGCCTCCGCCGGAGCCCGCGTGATCGACCTCGACCTGCCCGTCGCCAGGGCGCACGAGGCGTTCGACGACGCCGGCGCGCTGCGCTCCGCCGACCACGACGATCGCATCGCCGAGATCCTCGATGCGCTCGTGCGCCGAGGTCGCAGACCGACCGCGCGCTGGCAGCGGCCTGAGCGCTCGGCTCAGCGCGCCGCCGCCCGCGCCGCGTCGAGCGCCGGCCGCGTCCGCGGCTCCAGCTGACGGCGGACCCGACAGCCACCAGCCGGAGAACCCCAGGTTCGCCACCTTGGCGAAGCCGAGCTCGTCCTCGCGCAGCGGCAAGCAGCAGGTGCGCGACCCGATCCGCGGCGGGCAGCTCACCGCTGTCGCCGACCCGCACGCACCAGCAATCGACACGCCGGCCTCCCGAGCGCACCAAGAACGCTCCCTGCTCGCCCACCAGCCAGGCGCCGAGCTCACCGCGCTGGAGCACCAGCCCGGTCGCCGCGGCCAGCTCGCGCTCGGCATGGCCGACGAGGTCGCCGAGCAGTCCGAGCGCGACCCGCTCGGCGCCGGGATCCGCGCTCAGGCGCCGCCCGGCGCTGCGCTCGCTGCCGATCGCAACCACCTGGCGAGCGCCGCGGCGCGCCTGAAGCCAGGGCACCGCCCAGGCGTGGGCGAAGGCAGATCGCCGCCGCCGGGAACGTCCACGGCTCGATCGCGATCAGCAGCACCGCCGGGACCGCTGAAGATCAACACCACCCACACCGTCCACGCCGTCCAGCGGCGCCCGTCGCGCCGCAGGGTGCGCTCGCTCGCGTCCTCGCGCCAGTGAAGCCGCGCCGCCTCCTCGAGGCCGGCGCGCGCGCCGGCGCCGCTGACCGTCTCGATCTCGATCGGCGCGCCTATCCGCCGGCGATCGGCCGCCGCAACACGACCAGCTCGGCGTCGGGCGGCAGCTCGCGCACGACCTCGGCGGTGCCGTCGCCGTGGCTCATCGAGGCGATCATCCCGCGCTCGAGCTCGGACTCGAAGGCGACCCTTGCAGCGTCGACCTCGGCCGCTTCGGCGCTGTCCCACTGCGCCAGCGTCGTGTGACCGCTGTGGTCGAGTCTTATCAGCCGTCCCATCGCAACCTCCTCGAAGAAGTACAAGATCTGCATCTGAGTCTAAGCGCCGCCCGAGGCCCGCCCGCCAGGGCGCTGCCTAGACTGCGCCGCAGATGAGCGACACCGTCGACAGCGCCTCCGCAGGCGAGGCAACCCGCTACGACCCGCGCGCGATCGAGCGCCGCTGGCAGGAGGTGTGGGAGTCCGAGCGCACCTGGGAGGTCGCCAACCCCGGCGACGAGGGCTTCGACGACAGCAAGCCGAAGGCGTACGTGCTCGCGATGCTGCCCTACCCCTCGGGCGAGCCTCACATCGGTCACCTGAAGACGTACTCGATCGGCGACGCGATCGCTCACTTTCGCCGCCGAAACGGCTTTCAGGTCCTGCATCCGATGGGATACGACGCCTTCGGCCTGCCCGCCGAGAACAACGCGATCAAGACCGGGAGGCACCCGCGCGAGGCGACCTGGGCCTCGATCGAGGAGTTTCGCCGCCAGCTTCGCTCCTGGGGCGTCTCGATCGACTGGACCCGCGAGGTCGTCACCTGCGATCCCGCCTACTACCGCTGGACCCAGTGGATCTTCCTCCGCCTCTACGAGGCGGGCCTCGCCTACCGCGCCCAGGCCCCGGTGCAGTGGTGCCCCGTCGATCAGACCGTGCTCGCCAACGAGCAGGTCATCGACGGCCACTGCGAGCGCTGCGGCGCCCTGGTCGAGTCGCGCGACCTCGAGCAGTGGTTCTTCAAGATCACCGACTACGCCGACCGCCTGCTGGCCGATTTCGAGCTGCTCGAATCCTGGCCCGAGCACGTGGTGACGATGCAGCGCAACTGGATCGGGCGCTCGGAGGGCGCCACGGTCAGCTTCCGCTGCGAGGAGCTCGATCTCGACTTCCCCGTGTTCACCACCCGGCCCGACACGCTCTTCGGCGCCACCTTCTTCGTCGTCGCCCCCGAGCACCCCGACGTCGAGCGGCTCGCCGCCGGCACGGGACACGAGCAGGAGGTGCGCGACTACGTCGACGCCGCAGTCCGCGCCCCGGTCGAGGAGCGCGGCAGCGACGAGCGCGAGAAGACCGGCGTCGCGCTGGAGCGCACCGTCACCAACCCCGTCAACGGCGAAGAGATCCCGATGTACGTCGCCGACTACGTGCTGATGGAGTACGGGACCGGCGCCCTGATGGCCGTTCCGGCCCACGACGAGCGCGATCACGCCTTCGCTCACAAGTTCGGAATCGAGATTCGCGAGGTCGTTTCGGGTGGCGACGACATCCAGGCCGAGCCCTATGTCGGGCGACGGCGTGATGGTCAACAGCGGCCGCTTCGACGGCACCGGCAACCGCGAGGCCTACGGCCAGATCATCGACTGGCTCGCAGACGGAAGGCCGCGGCGAGACCGCGGTCAACTATCGCCTACGCGACTGGCTGCTCTCGCGCCAGCGCTACTGGGGCTGTCCGATCCCGATCGTCTACTGCGAGAGCTGCGGCATGGTCACGGTCCCCGACGACCAGCTGCCGGTCGAGCTGCCCGAGGTCGAGGACTACTCGCCCAAGGGCAAGAGCCCGCTTGCGGCCGCCGAGGATTGGGTCAACACCACCTGCCCGCAGTGCGGCGGCCCGGCACGTCGCGAGACCGACACGATGGACACGTTCGTCGACTCCTCGTGGTACTTCCTGCGCTACCTCGACCCGGCCAACTCGGAGCGGGCCTGGTCGCGCGAGCCGGTCGACTACTGGATGCCGGTCGACCAGTACATCGGCGGCGTCGAGCACGCGATCCTGCACCTGCTCTACGCGCGCTTCTTCTGCAAGGCGCTCTCCGACATCGGCGAGCTCGACGTGCAGGAGCCGTTCACGAACCTCTTCGCCCAGGGGATGATCACCCGCGACGGCGCGAAGATGTCGAAGTCGAAGGGCAACGCGGTCAATCCGGTCGAGTCCGTCGCTCGCTACGGCGCCGACGCGATGCGCACGTACATCTGCTTCATCGGCCCTCCGGACCGCTCCGCCGACTGGGTCGACGAGGGCGTCGAGGGCGTGTCCCGCTTCCTGACGCGGCTGTGGCGACTGGGAAACGAGGTCGCCGAGCGCACGGAGCGAGCCGCGGCGAGCGAGCAGCGCAGGCGCGACGGGGCCGGCGCGTGACCTGCTCGCCAAGGCCCACTGGGCGATCGACAAGGTCACGACCGACGTCGCCGGCAACTTTCAGCTGCACACCGCGATCGCCGCCGTGATGGAGCTCGTCAACGACGCCTACCGTCTCAAGGACGACCTCTACGGCGATCCCGCGGGCGACGCCAGCGTTCGCTTCGCCGCCGAGACCGCCGCCTCGCTGATCTTCCTCTTTGCCCCGCACCTCGGGTCCGAGGTCTATGAGACCCTCACCGGTGCGCGCGTCTGGGAGCAACCCTGGCCGCAGGCTGACGAGTCGATGCTCGTCAGGCGAGACGTTCGAGCTCGTCGTTCAGGTCAACGGCAAGCGCCGCGGTCAGATCGAGGTCGCCGCCGACACCCCCGAGTCGCAGCTGCTCGAGCTCGCGCGCTCGAACGAGAACGTCAGCCGCCATCTCGAGGGCAAGCAGACGGTGAAGGAGATCGTCGTGCCCGGCAAGCTCGTCAACTTCGTCGTTCGCGGATGAGGGCGGCGATCACCGCTCGCGCGCGCGTTCGTCCGCCGTGCGCATCCGTCTGACAGAATCCCCGCGTGCTCGTTAGGCGGCTGTCCGACGCTGCGGTGACCGAAGTCCATGGACTTCGACCGCACATCCTCATGGACGCGGGTGAGCTCGGCTCGCGCAACCTCTCGGTCAACTGGCTCGAGGTGCCGCCGGGCGTCTCCGAGGACCTGCGCTCACACGAGGAGGCCGAGCAGGTCTACATCGTCGTCGCCGGCACCGGCACGCTTGTCTGCCACCGGCGACACGCAGCGCCTCGAGATCGGAGATCTCGCCCTGATTCCTCCCGCCACCGACCACGCCGTCGCCAACGACGGCGAGCAACCGCTGGCCTTGGTCTCGGTCCAGTCGCCTGCCGTCTCCGCCGACGAGCTCTACAGCCGCCGGCTCGCAGCGCAGACGACCGGCTACGACGACCTCGACGACGAGTAGCACCACACTCGTAACACTCAGCGCACCACGCGTGTGCGGCGTTCGCGCACGCTGACCGTGTGCCTGAGCTGAGCCGGCTGCAGCTGCTCGTCTACGCCGCGATCGCGGTCGCGATCCTCCTGCTCGGCGCCCGCTGGCTGCGCTCGAACGAGCCGCCGCCGATTGCCTCGGGCGGGGTCAGGGCCGAGGTCGCGCCCGGCGGCGGCGACGAGTCGCAGTTCGAGGTCGCACGGGGAGGGGGAGGGCTGGTCGTTCACGTCGCGGGCTCGGTCCGCACGCCGGGCGTCTACCGGATGCCGGAAGGCTCTCGCGTCACCGACGCGATCGAGCGAGCCGATGGCGTCGCGCCCCGGGGGCTCGCCGATGCGATCAACCTCGCCGCTCCGCTGGCCGACGGCCAGCAGGTGATCGTGCCGGCCGCGCCGGGCGCCGCAGGCGCCGCCACCGGCGCGGTGCCCGGCGCCGACGCGCCGATCAGCCTCGGCATGGCGACGGTGGAAGAGCTCGACACGATCGAAGGCATCGGGCCGGTCACCGCTGCCGACATCGTCGAGTTTCGCGACGAGCACGGCGGGCTCGGCTCGATCGACGAGCTCGACGCGATCAGCGGCATCGGCCCGGCGACGATGGAGGCTCTGCGCTCCGAGCTGCAGCCCTAGGGCCCAGCACCTCCTTGGCCCCATCGCTTTCGATCGGCTGCCGCTTCGCCGTCCTCGCCGGACTCTGCGGCGGGCTCGGTCTCTCGCCCCTGGCGCGCGATCTCGGCCTGGGGACGGCGGTCCTCGCGGCGGCGGCGCTGCTCGGCCTCGCCCTGCTGCGTCCGCGGCGGGCGAGACCACGCTCGGTCGTGGCAATCGTCTGGCTCGCCGCCCTCGCGCTGGCCGCCGGCGCCGCCGGGCTCGCGATCGGGGGCGCCCGGCTCGACGCAATCGATCGCGGTGCGCTCGATCTTGGCGCCGGCACGACGGCCACCGCTCGCGGCTTCGTCGTCGCTCCGCCGAGCACGACCGCCGACAAGGTGGCGGTGCAGGGTCGCGACCGGTGACGGCCGGCTGCAGATCGAGGTTCGACCGCCCGCGCCCGAGCTCTCGATCGGCGACGCGGTCAGCGCCAGCGGCGTAATCCGCGACCCGAGCGAGTTCGAGCGCGCTCGACTCGAGCGCCTCGGCATCCGCGACGTGCTCGCGGCGCGCTCGATCGAGCACCGAAGCGGCAGGCGAACCGGCGTCTCCGGCCTGCTCGACGAGATCCGTGGCCGCGCCGAAGCGGCGCTCAGCAGCGGTACGCCGGCTGCGTCGGCGAACCTGCTGCTCGGCTTCGTCCTCGGCCAGGACGAGCGCATCGACGAGGCCACGGTGGACGACTACAAGGCCTCGGGCCTCGCCCACCTTCTCGCCGTTTCGGGGCAGAACATCGTCCTCTTGATGATCCTCGCCGGCGCCGCCCTCGCGGTGCTCGGCGTTGGACTGCGAGCTCGTCTGCTGTGGATGCTGGCCCTGATTGCGGTCTACGTCCCGGTGGCGGGTGCGGGACCATCGATCCAGCGCGCCGGGGTGATGGGCGCCGCCGGGCTCGTCGCGGCGCTCGCCGGCCGCCCGCGCTCGGGCTGGTATGCGCTGCTGCTCGCGGCCGCGGCGACGTTGGTCGCAGACCCGCGGGGGACCGCCGACATCGGCTGGCAGCTCAGCTTTGCCGCCGTCGTCGGGATCCTGGTCTTCTCGCGTCCGCTTGCTGTTGTGGTCGCGGGCGGTAGCTCGTCGCGGTGGCGGCGCGGTTTGGCGGAGGGGGTGGCGGTGACCGTCGCGGCGACCGCGGCGACGACCCCGCTCATGGCCCACCACTTCGAGGCGGTCTCGATCGTCTCACTGCCCGCGAACCTGGTCGCGCTGCCCGCGGTGGCTCCGGTGATGTGGTTGGGCATGGTGACCGCGGCCGCGGGCCAGCTGCCGGTGTTGCCGGTGGAGCCCTTGGCCTGGCTCGCCGGCCTGCTCGCCGGCTTCATCTCCCAGGTCGCATCGTGGTTCGGCGGGCTGCCGGGTGCCGAGGTCGAGCTCGGTCTCGACCAGTGGTGGGCGGTCGCGCTGGCGTACGCGATCCTCGGGGCGGGCATGCTCATCGGGCTTCGCTGGGCCGATCGCAGGCGGCGCCTGGGCCTGGCCCGGCCGCTCAGATCCGTCGTCGCGCCGGCCATCGGCGCTGTCGCCGTCGTCGCGGCGCTCGCGGCGATGACCCGGATCTCGGCGTCCGGCGAGCCTGGTGGCGGCGTCGGCCTGCGGGTGAGCGTCCTCGACGTCGGCCAAGGTGATGCGATCCTGCTGCGGCCCGCCGACGGCGGCGCGATCCTCGTCGACACCGGGCCGCCGGGATCTGAGATCGTCGACGGTCTCGCGGGTCACGGCGTCGACCGGCTTGCAGCACTCGTCATCACCCATCCCGATCTCGATCACGACGGCGAGGCGGTCGAGCTGCTCGGCGGGCTCGCGGTCGAGCGCCTGCTCTACGCCCGCGCCGACGCCGCGACGCTGGCGACCGCGCGAGCGGCAGGCACGCACCGGATTCGGGTCTCGGCCGGGAGCACGATCCGTTCCGGCTCCCTGCGGCTCGAGGTCCTATGGCCGCCGCGCGAGCAACTCGCCGCAGCCGGCCCGCCGGCCGAGCCCAACGACCTCTCCGTGGTCATGGTCGCCCGCTGGCATCGGTTCGAGATCCTGCTCAGCGGCGACGCCGAGGCGGAGGCCGCCGCCTTCGACCCGGGCGATGTCGACGTGCTCAAGCTGGCACACCATGGCTCGGAGGATCTCGGCCTTCCCCAACTGCTGACGGAGGCGGATCCGGAGCTTGCGCTGATCTCGGTTGGGGCGGACAACGCCTACGGCCATCCGACAACGAGCACGCTCGAAGCGCTCGCCGAAGCGCGAGTTCCGGTACAGCGCACCGATCTCGAAGGCGAGATCGCAATCGACGTGAGCAAGGATGGCTGGAGCGTGCGGTAGGGTGCCGCGTCCCCAAGATCCGAACCTGTCTCGCCGAGGAGGGCCAGAAAATGGAATCGAGCGGAACCCCGACACCTGCCGCAGAACCGCAGCAGCTCGCCTCCACCTCCGCCTCCCACGAGCGAGAAAGACGAGAAGGCCGGCGGCGGTTGGCGGGCTCTTGCCGTGATCTTGGCGCTGGCGTTGGCTTTCGCATGCGCGGTGATGATCATCGCGATGGCGGATATCGGCTCGACGCCAACCTGCGAGAGCATCCTGGCCGGCGAGGAGCAGGTCCCCGACGACGGCGAGTGCTTCGACGGCTCATCCGCTCAGAAGACCGCCAGCCTCGTCCTCGGATGGCCCAGCGGTGTGCTCGCCGGAATCGCGGCCCTCGTGGCGCTCTTCTTCGCCGGCACCGGTCGCAACGGCCGCCTCCTGCTGCAGCTCACCGGCGCGGCGATCCTCCTCGGCGGCGCCAGCATCCTGGTCGGCAGCATCTAGGGGCGGTCAGCGGGCGGTCGGAGCAGGCCGAGGCGGCGAATACACTCGCCCGACCTTGGCCGAGGGAAAGCACGACACCCCCGAGATCGGCCCTGCCTATCTGATCGCCGGGACCGACCAGTCAAAGCTCGACGCGACGCTCACCCGCCTGCGTCTTCGTGCCGAGAAGGAGGGCGGTGTCGGATCGCTCGAGTCGTTCTCGGCACCCGCCGGGTCGAGCGCCGGCCCCGACGGGGAGGCGCTGGCGGCCGCGGTTCCGGCGATGTCGCTCACGGCCGCCCGTCGCTACCTGGTCGCCGACGGGGTGGAGCGCTGGTCGGCAAAGCAAGCCGCCGCCGTGATCGGCGCGCTGGCCGCGCTCCCGCCCGACGTCACGATCGTGCTCGTCGCTCGCGAGCGGTCGCCGCGGGAGAAGGCCCCGAAGGCGCTCTGCGAAGCGGTCGAGGCCGCTGGAGGTGAGGTTCTGCGCTTCGAGGCGCCGAAGCCGCGCGACCTGCCGCGGTGGCTCACGGGCGAGGCGCGACGGCGCGGGTTCGAGCTCGAAGGCGACGCTGCGCGGCTGTTGTGTGAACGTCTCGGCGACGGCACGACCCGGCTGGCGACCGAGCTCGACCGGCTTTCGGTGTGGGCCGGCGAGGGTGGGTCCGTCACCGCCGAGGATCTCGAGTCGATGATCGCCGATACCTCCGAGGAGGTCGTGTGGGCGCTGTCGGACGCAATCGTCGATCGCAATCCGGCCGCTGCTCTCGATGCGGCCGAGCGACTCTCCGAGCAGGGCGAAGGCGTGACGCCGCTGGTCTACCAGGCGGCGAAGCGCCTGCGAGAAGCGCACGCGGCGCTGGAGATGATCGATGCGGGCAAGTCTGCGCGCGAGGTCGAGGCAGCGCTGCCGATGCATCCGTACGCGGCGAAGATGCTGTTGCGCCGGCTCGACGGCCGCAGGCTCGACGAGGTCAGGGCAGCCACGTGCGCGATCGCCGACCTCGAGTGGTGGACGCGCGGCGGGGCCGATTACCCCGAGCGGGTTGCACTCACCCTCGCCGTCCGCCGCGCCGCCGGCGCGCGTGGGTAGAGGCCCTCAGTCGGAGGCGCCGGCGCGGACGCGGGCCGCGCGAGCCTTCTTGCGCGCCGCGGTGTTTCGATGCAGCGCGCCCTTGGCGGCCGCGCTGTCGATGCGCGAGCAGAGCTCGCGATGCTCGGCGTCGGCGGCGTCGGAATCACCGGCGGCCACAGCGGCTTCCAGACGGCGGAAATGGGTCTTGACGGCGCTCGTCAGGCGACGATTCTCGTCGTGCTCGCGCAGCGACCGGGCGTTGCGCTTTCTTTGTGAGGCGATGTTGGCCATTGGGCGACGGCGGATGATAGCGGGGGCGCCGTGACGTCACCGCGGCCGCGCTCGAGCCGGCTGGCGCGCTCGACCGCGTTCTTTTCCGCCGCGACGGCGCTCTCCCGCGTCGCCGGCCTCGCGCGTGAGATCCTCGCCGCGAGCTTCTTCGGCGTCAGCCGCCAGATGTCGGCCTTCACCTACGCCTTCGCCGTCCCGAACCTCGTCCGCAGCCTGTTCGCCGACGCAGCGATCCAGGCCGCCTTCGTACCCGTGTTCACCGAGAAGCTCGAGGCCGGCGAGAAGCGCGAGGCCTTTCGCCTCGCGGCGACCCTGATCTACCTCGATCGCTCTCGTTCTCGGCCTGCTGACGGCGCTGTTCATCCTGCTGGCGCCCGTGCTGATGCCGCTGATCGCGCAGGGCCTCGGCGACGCCGGCGAGGAGCTCGCGATCACCCTGACGCAGTTGATGTTTCCGATCCTCGTCCTGCTCGGAATCACGGGCATGGTCGTCGGCGTGCTCAACAGCTACGACCGCTTCGGCGCGCTGGCGATCGCGCCCTTCTTCTGGAACATCACGATCATCGCCGTGCTCGTCGGGTTCGCGCCCGTGGTCCCGGCGAACGACGAGATCTACCTCTACGCCTACGGCGTGCTTGCGGGCACGGTCGTGCAGCTGGCGATCTGCGCCTACGACGTCCGCAACACCCCGTTTCGGCTGCTGCGCGTGTTCGATTGGCGCTCGCCCGACGTGCGCCGGGTCCTCCTGCTGATGCTGCCGGTGACGATCAGCCTCGGCCTGATCAACTTCAACCTGCTGATCAACGCGATCTTCGGCGGCCTGCTCAGCGATCCCGACATCCGCAACCTCGGCGCCAAGGCGCCGGCGGCGATCGACAAGGCATTTCGGATCTACATGCTGCCCCAGGGGATCTTCTCGGTCGCGGTGACGACGGTGCTGTTTCCGACCCTGGCCCGGTTCGCCGCGCGCCGTGACTACGACGACCTGCGGGCGACGATGGCCAACGGAATGCGCCAGATCATGCTGCTGCTGATCCCGGCGGCGGCGGCCATCCTCGTTCTCTCCGAGCCGATGACGCGGATCGTCTACGAGCGCGGCGACTTCGGCACGACCGGAACCGAGCTCGTCTCGACGGCGCTGTTCTGGTTTGCCTTCTCGCTGCCTTTCAACGGCATCTTCCTCCTGCTCACCCGCACCTTCTTCAGCCTCCAGCGGCCGTGGGTGCCGACCGCGATCTCAGGCCTCAACCTCGCGGTCACCGCGTTCTTCTGCCTCATCTTCTACAAGCCGTTCGGCATCGGCGGCATCGTCGCCGCGACCGCGATCGCGACCTTCGTCAGCGTCGTCGCCCAAGCCTCGGTGCTGCGTCGCCAGCTCGGCCGGCTCGAGCTCGACCGGCTCCTGCGCACGACCGCCCAGATCACGCTCGCGGCCGGGGCGCTGGCGATCACCAGCTACTCGGTTTGGTTCCTGCTCGACGAGCTGCTCGGACGCGGCCTCGTCGCCCAGGTGATCTCGATCGGGTTCGGCCTCGCCTTCGGCGCCGTCATCTACGGCCTGGCGATCACCGCTCCTGCGGATCCCCGAGGCGGAGCAGATCTGGCGCCTGTTCAGGCGCCGATAGGCGGCTCGGCGCGATGCAAGGTCTCGCCCAAATGTGAGTAAACGATGTGTGTTAGCTCACACATTCGTTACAAATAGCCGATAGCGGGGTTCGTTCCGATGTAGCTCCCGCCTCAACCGCGGTCGCGCTCTCCGAGCGCCTTGGCCGCCGGCGGGACCGGACGGACCCCGCGGCGCGATCTCGCGCCCGAACGCGCTCGAGCCGAGCCGCGTTCTCCATGCCAACGACAGAGGTGTCGCCTTCATGCGCTTTCAACCCAAGAACAAGATCATCGTCGTCGCGCTCGCCAGCGCGGTCGTCCTCGGCGTCCCGGCGGTGGCGGCGGGCGAGCAGACTGTCGGTGCTCGGCGACAGCGAGCGCCGCGAGCAAATGCCCGAGCGCGCCCAGCCGGGGCCGTTTCACCCGGTGGTTGGCCAGTTCGACTACGGCACGGCCGAGAACGCATTCGGCGCGGCGCGATCGGGCCACGTGCACGCCGGCCACGACATCTTCTCGCGCCAGGGCACGCCGCTGGTCGCGCCTGCCGACGGTGTCGTCGTCGAGACGGGCGCCGATGGAGGGCGTGGCAACTACCTCTCGATCCACGACCCAAGCGCGACCTCACCTACAACTACTTCCACCTGGCCGAGCCGGCGCTGCCGGCGGCGCGGGCGAAGGTCGACGCCGGACAGCGCGTCGGCTCGATGGGCTGCACCGGCTCCTGCTGGGGCGTCCACCTGCA
Source organism: uncultured Solirubrobacterales bacterium (assembly GCA_963730145.1). Lineage (GTDB taxonomy): Bacteria > Actinomycetota > Thermoleophilia > Solirubrobacterales > 70-9 > WHSW01. Next base: position 374,601 of record CAVSQT010000004.1, on the reverse strand, counting down.
CTTCGAGGTGCGCAGGGCAGCGATCCCTACGGCGCGGCGATCGACCCGTTGCCGCTGTTGCAGCGGTGGGAGCGGAAGTAGCTCGGTGAGCTGGCTGCCGACGAACGGCGGGGAATGGCTGACGAACGGCGGCAGTAAGGGTGAGGGCCTTGGTCGCGCGAGTGCGAAGACGGCGCCGTGTCGACTTTCTCTCGCTATGCGGGAACAAGTCGCCACAGCAGACGTTGCGGCACTCCTGGACCCATCGCCATACTCATCGATCTCATGGACCGCATTCGAAACTTCTCGATCATCGCCCACATCGACCACGGCAAGTCGACTCTCGCCGACCGCATCCTCGAGCTCACGGGATCCGTCGCGCCACGCGATCACATGCCGCAGATGCTCGACTCGATGGACCTCGAGCGCGAGCGCGGGATCACGATCAAGGCACAGGCCGTGCGGGTCACCTACACCGCCGACGATGGCGAGTCCTACCACCTGCATCTGATCGACACACCGGGCCACGTCGACTTCTCCTACGAGGTCTCGCGCAGCCTCGCCGCCTGCGAGGGCGCGCTGCTGGTCGTCGACGCGGCTCAGGGCGTCGAGGCGCAAACCGTCGCCAACACCTACGCCGCGGTGGAGGCCGGGCTCGAGCTGATCCCGGTGATGAACAAGGTCGATCTGCCGAGCGCCGAGCCGGATCGGGTCGCCGGAGAGATCTGCGACCTGGTCGGCGGCGAGCCGGACGACATCCTGCGGATCTCGGCGAAGACCGGCGCCGGCGTGCGCGAGGTCCTGGAAGCGATCGTCGCTCGCATTCCACCGCCCCAGGGCGATCGCGAGGCTCCGGCGCGGGCGCTGATCTTCGACTCGGAGTTCGACCAGTACCGCGGCGTCGTCGCCTACGTGCGCATGGTCGACGGCACCTTCACCAAGGACGAGCCGATCGTCGCGATGCAGACGGGCACGCAGGCGGCGATCGACGAGATCGGCTTCTTCGCGCCGAAGCTCACCCCGGCCAAGGCGATGGGCGCGGGCGAGGTCGGATACGCGATCACCGGTCTCAAGGACGTCTCCAAGCTTCGCGTCGGCGACACCCTGACCTCACGCGCGCGCCCGGCGAGCGAGCCGCTACCGGGCTACCGCGAGGTCAAGCCGATGGTCTTCTCCGGTCTCTTTCCGATCGACACCGAGCGCTACACGGACCTTCGCGACGCGCTCGAGCGCCTGGCCCTCAACGACGCGGCGCTCTCATACGAGCCCGAGACCTCGCAGGCGCTGGGCTTCGGATTTCGCTGCGGCTTCCTCGGCCTGCTGCACATGGACATCGTTCGCGAGCGTCTCGAGCGCGAGTACGACCTCGACCTGCTGGCGACGACGCCGAACGTGCGCTACGAGGTCCGCCTCACCAGCGGTGAGGTGATCGACGTCCACTCGCCCGTCGACATGCCCGACCCGGGTGTGATCGAGGAGATCCGCGAGCCGCACATCCGCGCCTCGGTGATCACCCCGACCGAGTACGTCGGCCAGGTGATGGAGCTCTGTCAGGGGCGCCGTGGCACCCACATCGACATGCACTACCTCTCGCCCGTGCGCGTTCAGCTTCGCTACGACCTGCCGCTGGCGGAGATCGTGCTCGATTTCTTCGACCAGCTCAAGTCCCGCACCGCCGGCTACGCCTCGCTCGACTACGAGCCGATCGGAAACCAGCCGTCCGACCTGGTCAAGCTCGACGTCCTGCTCGCCGGCGAGACCGTCGACGCGCTCTCGATCGTCGTTCACCGCGATGCGGCCTACGAAGCGGGCAAGAACCTGGTCGAGCGGCTGCGAAAGACGATTCCGCGCCAGCTCTTCGACGTTCCCGTCCAGGCGGCCGTCGGCTCCCGAGTGCTCGCCCGCGAGACCGTGAAGGCGCTGCGCAAGGACGTCACGGCGAAGCTCTACGGCGGCGATGTCACCCGCAAGCGAAAGCTGCTCGAAAAGCAGAAGAAGGGCAAGAAGCGGATGAAGCAGGTCGGCTCGGTCGAGGTGCCCCAGGAGGCGTTCTTGGCGGTGCTCCAGGTCGATGAGTGAGCGCGAGGGCCAACGCGAGCACAACGAGCGCTTGATCGGCGATGGGATGGAGGCCTTCAACCGCGGCGACCTCGCAGCGCTGGCTGGCGATCTTCGACGAACGGCTCGAGTCGCGCGTGGCGCCGGGCTTGGCCAACGCGGGCACCTGGCACGGGACGACGGGCTTCGAGGAGATGGATCGTCAGCTGGAGCGAGGCGTTCGAGACGCAGCGCAACACGATCGTCTCCTTCTCGACACCCCGACGAGCACCACGTCATCGCCGAGGTCCATCAGGAGGCCATCGGCGCGGGCAGCGGCGTCCCGGTCGAGATGACTCTCTACTACCTGTTCGAGATCCGCGACGGCCGAGCAGTGCGCCTGCACATGTACCCCGACCGCGAAGCGGCGCTCCGCGCCGTGCGCTGAACGAGCACCGGGCGCGAGGGCGCAGTTACTGGGGCTGAGGCCCAGTAACTGCGCCTTCGCTTCGGTCAGACGGCGGGTTGGCTCCCAACCACGTCACGACCTCGCCGGCGTGGCGGTCGGGTGGGAACACCGGATACCAGACGTGCTCGATCCGACCGTCGGCGATCAGCATCGTCAGGCGCTTGATCAGCGTCTGACCGGCGGCCTCGAACGTCGGCAGGCGCAGCGCACGCGTCAGCGCCAGGTCGGCATCGGAGAGGATCGCGAACGGCAACTCGAGGCGCTCGGCGAGCTCGCGCTGGTAGTTGCTCGGCTGGGTCGAGAGCCCGAAGACCGCCGCGCCCGCCTGGCGCAGCTCGGCGTGATGGTCACGAAAACCGCAGCTCTCGGGCGTACAACCGCGCGCCCCCGGGATCAGGTCCCAATCGGCAACCAGCAGCGGCTCGCCTGGGCGCCCCGTCCAGGGGTAGGCGTAGATCAAGGTGCGGCCAGGCAGATCGGCCAGCGAGACCGCGGCGCCGTCGGTCGCGGTCAGCCGTAGGTCCGGCAGGGCTGCCCCGGGAAGGTGATCGGCGGCACCGTCGTCGACGGGAACTGGGAGGTCGTCGGGCAGCGTCAGCGGGTCGATCACACCGCCGATCCTAGAATCTGTCGTCAGATGCTCAGCGAACGCCAACAGCAGATCCTCAACTTGGCCGTCGATGCCTACGTCGATTCGGGCAAGCCGGTCGGTTCCGCGGTGCTCGCCGACGCGGTCGGTTTCGAGTGGGGACCGTCGACGGTGCGCTCGGAGCTCGCGGCGCTCGAGCGCGAGGGCTACCTCAGTCATCCACACACCTCTGCCGGTCGGGTCCCGACCGACTCCGGCTATCGCTTCTACGCCGACGCGCTGCTGGTATCCGGCACCAAACCCGTGAAGTCGACCGGCGAGCTCGACCTCTCGCGGATGCGACGCGAGATCGAGGAGGCGTTGCGAGAGACCGCGGCGACGCTCTCGCAGATGACCGACCTGCTTGCCGTCGCCACTGCGCCGCCGCCGTCGGCGGCGCGCATCCATCGCGTCGAGGCGCTCCAGCTCCAGGCCGCGGGTCGTGATGGTCGTCGTCATCGCCTCCAACGGCGCCGTCACCAAACGCGTGTTCAACTTCGCCGACGCCGTCGACCCCGGCCTGGTCGAATGGGCTTCCAGCTTTCTCAACGAGCGGCTCGCGGGCTTGGCGCTCGGCGCCAGGATGACCGGCGACCGTCTCGACGACCCCGAGCTCGGCCCCGCCGAGCGGGGCTTCTTGGCCGAGATCGGCGACGCCTTCACCGGCCTCGAACGCGAGGCTGAGAGCGACCTCTATGTCGAGGGTGCGGCGCGCCTGCTCTCGGCGGAGCATGCGCCCGATCTGCCTCGAGCCGATTCCCTGATGCGAGCGCTCGAGCGCCGAGCGAGCTTGCTCGAGGTGCTGCGCTCGACGCTCGACGAGCGATCGGTGTTCATGTGGATCGGCGGCGAGAACCCGTCGCCGGAGTTGCGATCGGTGAGCATGGTCGGCGCCAACTACGGGCTCGGCTACCGCAATCTCGGCACCGTCGGAGTGGTCGGGCCGCTGCGCATGGATTACGCGAAGGCGATCGCTTCCGTGCGCGAGGCCGCCGGCGAGCTCAGCCGCTTCTTCGAGTCGGTCTACGAATAGCGGTAGCGGTGCCCGTCGACTACTACGAAACGCTCGGCGTCGGCCGAGGCGCCGGCGAGGGCGAGATCAAGAAGGCATTTCGCACGCTCGCCCGCGAGCTTCATCCGGACGTCAACAACCACGACCCGAAGGCCGAGGAGAAGTTCAAGGCGGCGGCCGAGGCCTACGAGGTGCTCTCGGATCCTGAGCGGCGCAGAACCTACGACGCCTACGGTCACGAGGGTCTGCGCGGAGGTGGGTTCGATCCTCGCAGTCAGGGTTTCGGCAACGTCGAGGACATCCTTTCGTCGCTGTTCGGCTCGGGCGCGCGGGGCGGAGGTGGTTTCGGCGACCTGTTCGGCTTCGGCGGCGGGCGCGGCGGGCCGGCCAACGGCGCCGACATCGCCACCGAGGTCGAGATCACCCTCGCCGAGGTCGTCACCGGCGTCAAGCGCGAGCTCGAGTTCGAGGCGGTGTCGCTGTGCGAGCACTGCCGCGGCAACGGCGCCGAGCCGGGAACGCCGATCCGCACCTGTGAGACCTGCGGCGGCCAGGGGATGGTGCAGCAGGTCAGGCGCTCGCCCCTCGGTCAGATCGTGCAGACGACCGCCTGCCCGACCTGCGGTGGCGACGGCAAGGTTCCCGAGCAGCCGTGCGAGCGCTGCGACGGCGCCGGTCGCGAGGTCCGCCAGCGCAGCTGGGACGTCGACATCCCGGCGGGCATCGACAACGGCCAGCGCATTCGCATCGGCGGCGCCGGTCACGCCGGCGAGGCGGGAGCTCGGCCGGGTGACCTCTACGTCTTGGTGCAGGTGGCCGAGGACGAGCGCTTCGAGCGTCGCGGCGAGGATCTGATCTCGGTCGTCAAGGTTCCGGCGACGCTGGCGATGATCGGGGGCAAGGTGACGGTTCCGACCCTCGACGGCGAGCGAGAGGTGAGGATCCCTGCCGGCGCCCAGCCGGGCCATTCGGAGAAGCTCAAGGGGTTGGGACTGCCACGGCTTCGCGGTGGCAAGCGGGGCGTCCAGTACGTGCTCGTCGACGTCGTCATCCCGCACAAGCTCAACCGCGAGCAGCGTGATCTCGCCAAGCGCCTTTCGGAGTCGCTGGGCGATCCGACTTGATCCGCCTCGCGGTTCGCTGTCACCCCGAGCTGGCCGAGCGCGTGCTTGCCGACCTGCTCGAGCTCGTGCCCGGTGGCGTCGAGGAGGTCGGTGAGGTGTCGGGGATGTTCGAGTACGCCGTCTACGGCCCCCCGGGTGAGCTGCCGGCGATGCCGAGCCTGCAGGCGGGCGTCGGCGAGGGCTTGATCGAGATCAGCTCGAGCGAGATCCCCGACGACTGGGCCGACCGCTGGCGCGATTTTCACGAAGCGATCTCGATCGCCGGCGGCCGCCTGGTCGTGCGGCCGTCTTGGGAGGCCAATCCCGCCGCAGAGCCCGACACCTCGGGAGGCGAGGCCGAGGAGGTGGCGGGCATCGACGTGGTCATCGACCCCGGCCAAGCGTTCGGCACCGGAGCGCACGCCACCACGCGTCTTTGCCTCGAGTTCCTGCTCGAGCTCGCCGACGCAGGGGAGGCGTCGGGACCGCTTTGCGACCTCGGCACCGGCTCGGGAGTGCTCGCGATTGCGGCAGCGAAGCTTGGCTGGTCGCCGGTGAGCGGCTACGACAGCGAGATCGCATCGGTGCAGGCCGCGGCCGCGAACGCTGCGGCGAACGAGGTCGAGCTGGCGGTCGAGCGCCGCAACCTTCGCGAGCAGCCCGCGCCTGGCGTGCCGACGCTGGTCGCCAACCTGACCGCGCCGCTGCTCGAGGCCGTGGCCGAGCGACTCGAGTCGCCGCCGGCGACGCTGGTCTGCTCTGGCCTGCTCGCAGCCGAGATCGAGCGGGTGACCGCGGCGATCGAGCACGCGGGCATGGCGGTGGTCAGCACGCGCCGTCTCGGCGATTGGGCGGGCTTGCTCGCCCGCCGCGCCGCCTAGCTGGATTTCCGCCTACGGCTACGGATAGGGTGCGCTCATGAACACTCTCGCCGTCCAGTTCTACGATGTCGTCCTCTGGCTCCACATCGCTGCCGTCGTCGTCGGCTTCGGCTCGACCTTCGCCTACGCGGTGATCCTCGCCGTCGCGCAGAAGTCGGATCCACGCAGTCTTCCCGGCGTGCTCGCCGGGATCGCGCGCCAACGACCGAACGCTGGTCACGAGCGGCGGCGATCATCGTCCTCGCGACGGGGCTCTATCTGGCTGCCGACGCCTGGGACTTCGACGAGTTCTTCATCGCCTGGGGCATAATCGCGGTCCTCGCTGCTGCTCGGTCTCACACACGGCGTACTTCCTGCCCAACGAGAAGAAGGCCAGCGCTGCGGCGCAGCGCGACATCGAGCGCGCCGGCACCGGAGAGGTCGAGTTCGGGCCGGAGTTCAACGAGACCAGCGGCAAGCTCGCGAAGATGGGCACGTTTGCCGGGCTGGTGGTCGTGCTCACCGTCTACGTGATGACCGCGAAGCCGTTCCTGTAGAACAGCACGAGCGTTCGTCCCGTCCACTCAATCCACCTCAACGAAAGGGTCCAGTTGTCCTCGTCCGCGCGCCGCACCTTTCTTCGTCTCGTCTCCACGCTCACAGCCGTCACCGCGCTCGCCCTCGGTGTCGCCGCCTGCGGCGATGACGACGATGAGCCCGCCTCGGATTCGTCGGCCGCGACAGAGGAAACGTCGACCAGCGAGGACGCCGCAAGTGCCGAGGAGGTCACCGTCACCGCCGAGGAGTACAGCTTCGACCTCTCGACGACGCCGACGACGCGAGACGAAGTCGGTGACGTTCGACAACCAGGGCAAGGAATTCCACGTGCTGATCTTCGCCCGCATCAACGAGGGCTTCACGGTCGACGAGGCGATCAAGCTCGAAGGCGAGAAGGGTTCAGCCGAGATCGTCGGCGAGGCTGAGGGTCCTCCGGGTGAGAGCACGACGCTCGAGATCAAGAAGCCGATCGAGCCGGGCGAGTACGCGATGCTGTGTCCGATCGGCGGTCCCGAGGGACCGCACTACAAGCTCGGTCAGCTCGAGGAGTTCGAGATCCAGTAGTCGCCGGGGTGTGGCACGGCGGCTCAGGCTCTGAGGAGCAACCGCGGCGGCCACGGTTGCGAGAACGGCGGCGGCGATCAGTCCGGCTCGCCGATCCTCGGCTGCCCAGGATCGCTCCCCGCGTCCGGCCGACATCACCGAGCTGCGTGCCGCTGCCGAGAGCGCCGAGCCCACCGACGCCACCGAGCCCACCGAGAACGCCGACGCGGCCGACCCCACGCAGCCGATCGACGCCACCGATCCGATCGAGCCGATCGACAGCGCCGAGCCCTTGGAGCAGATCGACAGAAACGAGTCTTCGGACCACAGCGAGAGCGCCGAGCGGTCGTCTTGGTCGTGACCGTTCACGTCGAAAGTCTCTCACCGGCAATGATCCGCTGCGATGAGCCCGCCCGCACCTGACCCTTCGCTGCCGATCGCCGTATTCGACTCCGGCGTCGGCGGGCTCACCGTGCTGCACGAGTTCCTCGTCTCACTGCCCGAAGAGGACTACGTCTACCTCGGCGACGACGCCCGCTTTCCCTACGGCACCAAGACCGAGGCCGAGCTCGGCGAGTGCGTCGAGCAAAACGCCGGCTTCCTGCTCGAACGCGGCACCAAGCTGATCGTGATCGCGTGCAACTCGGCCGCCTCCGCGGGCCTCGCGATGGCGCGCGAGATGGCTGCCGACTCACGGCGTCGACGTAGTCGCCGTGATCGAACCGGAGGCCGAGATCGCCGCCGCGATCACCGATTCCGGCAAAGTCGGCGTGATGGCGACCCCGGCGACGGTGGCCGGCGGCGCATACCTGCGAGCGCTCTCGGCGCAGCATCGCGAGCTCACGGTGACCCAGGTTGCCGCCCCCGACCTCGCCGCGATCATCCAGCGGGGCTTTCCCTTCTCCGAGGAGGTCGTGGAAAAGATCCGCTCGTACACCGTGCCTCTGCAACGGGCCGAGGTCGACACCGTGATCCTCGGCTGCACCCACTACCCGCTGGTGCGTCCGATGCTGCAGCGATTCCTCGGTCGCGACGTGCGGCTGGTCACGGCCGGCCACGCCCTGGCCGCCACCGCGCAGCGCCTGCTCGAGTCGCGCGAGCTCGAGGCGACGGATTCGCGCGAGGGTGAGTACCGATTCGTCTGCACCGGCGATCCCGACGTCTTTCGCGAGCTCGGCACCCGCTTCCTGCAGCTGCCGCTCGGCGACGTCGAGCGGGTCGAGCTCTGAGCCGCGCCCGACGGACGCGGGTTCTCGCGGCTACGCTTACGCCGTGGCAATTCTCGAACAGGTGCAGGCCGACACACGTGCGGCGATGAAGGCCGGCGAGCGCGACCGGGTATCGGCGCTGCGCCTCGTCGCCGACGCGCTGCAGAAGGACCTCAAAGCCGGTGGTGAGGACGAGATCGCGGTGCTCCGTCGCGAGCGCAAGCGCCGGCTCGAGGCCGCCGATGCCTACCGCGATGGCGGCAGCGCCGACCGCGCCGCGTCCGAGGAGGCCGAGGCCCGCGAGATCGAGCGCTATCTGCCTGCCGAGCTCTCCGACGAGGAGCTCGGCTCCCTGGTCGATGCAGCTATCACCGAGACCGGAGCCTCGGGTCCGGGCGAGATCGGCAAGGTGATGGGAGCGACGATGCCGAAGGTCGGCGGCCGCGCTGACGGCAACCGGGTCAGCGCCATGGTTCGAGACAGGCTCTCCGGGTAACGCTTTGGCTCGTCGCCAGCTCACCCTCGACAACACCGTTGCCGCGGAGCTCGCCGGTTCTGAGGACGCGGTCCTGCGCGAGCTCGAAGAGCGCCTCGGCTGCGAGCTGTTCTTGCGCGGCAATGTGCTCACGCTCGACGGCGAGGACGCCGATGTGAGTCGCGCGGCGACGATGGTCGACGAGCTCGTCGGCCTGATCGAGCGCGGCCACGATGTCGCCCCGACAACGATCGACACGGTCACCGGCGCGATCGCCGCCGAGGAGCCGGCGGCGGACATCCTCGAGGACGTCATCTGGCGCCATCGCGCGACCAAGATCGCGCCCAAGACGGTGAACCAGAAGCGCTACACGGACTCGATCCGTCGCCACACCGTCACCTTCGGCGTCGGCCCCGCCGGCACCGGCAAGACCTTCCTCGCGGTGGCGATGGCGGTCGCAGCGCTCGAAGCTCGCCAGGTCAGCCGCATCATTCTCACCCGGCCGGCGGTGGAGGCGGGCGAGCGCCTCGGCTTTCTGCCCGGAGACATCCAGGCCAAGGTCGATCCCTACCTGCGGCCGCTCTTCGACGCCCTCTACGACATGCTCGACCCCGAGAAGGTGCTCGCCTACTTCGAGCGGGGAGTGATCGAGGTGGCGCCGCTGGCGTTCATGCGGGGACGGACCCTGAACGACTCCTTCGTCATCCTCGACGAGGCTCAGAACACGAGCCCGGAGCAGATGAAGATGTTCCTCACCCGGCTCGGGTTCGGCTCGAAGATGGTGGTCACCGGCGACATCACCCAGATCGACCTGCCGCGCGACCAGCGCTCCGGGCTCGTGGTCGTCGGTGAGATTCTCTCGGCCGTCGACGACATCTCCTTCGTGCGATTCGGCGGCGAGGACGTCGTTCGCCACCAGCTCGTGCAGCGCATCGTCGAGGCCTACGGCGCGTTCGCCGAGCGCAGCAACGACGCGAGCGCTTGAGCACGGACCTCGCCGACGTCCCACCCGAGCTGCGCGACGCCGTCGCGACCACGCTCGGCGCCGTCGACGTCGACGAGGGCCATCTTTCGGTAGAGCTCGTCGGCGAGGCTCGGATCCGCGAGCTCAACCGAGACCACCGCGCCACCGACGAAGCGACCGACGTGCTCGCCTTCCCGGTCGACGGCACCGGGCCCACGGCCGGCCCCAGAGAGATCGGCGACGTCGTCATCTGCCCCGAGCAGACCGCGGACGTGGTCGAGGCGGCGGTCCACGGCGTCCTCCACCTCTGCGGCTACGACCACGAGACCGACGCGGGTGAGATGCTGGAGCTGCAGCGGAAGATCCTGCGTGAGCTGAGTGACGAGTAGGTTGCAGGTAGAGGTGGAAGCAACTACAAGAGCGGGCTTTGTCGGGCTCGCCGGCCGGCCGAACGTCGGCAAGTCGACGCTGGTCAATGCGATCGTCGGCGCAGAAGGTGGCGATCATCTCCGACCGCCCGCAGACGACGCGCCGGGCCAGCCGTGGCCTCGCGACCGATGTCGCAGCCGGCTGGCAACTCGTGCTCGTCGACCTGCCAGGAGTGCAGCGGCCCCGCGACGTGCTCACTCAGCGCATGCAACGCCGAGTCCAGCAGGAGCTCGGTGGCGCCGACGTCGTTCTCTTCGTCGTCAACGCCGAGCAGGGGATCGGCCCCGGCGATCGCTTCATCGCCCAGCACCTGCTGGAGGCAAGCGCCAAGGTCCCGGTGATCTGCGCGGTCAACAAGATCGACAGGCTCACGCCTGCCGGCGACGGCTGAAGCGTTGGCCGGCGCCGGTGAGCTCGAGATCATCGACGAGGTGTATCCGATCTCGGCAAGAACCGGCAAGGGCGTCAAGCCGCTTGTCGCCCGGCTCGCCGAGCTGATCCCGGAGGGACCGCTGATGTATCCGCCCGAGGATCGCAGCGACCAGGCGAGCGAGGTCCACCTCGCCGAGCTGATCCGCGAGCAGATCCTGCGGCGAACGCGCGAGGAGCTGCCGCACGCGGTCGATGTCGCTGTCCTGGAGATCGACGAGCGCGAGGATGGGCTGGTCGAGATCGACGCTCAGGTCTGGGCCGAGACCGAGTCGCAGAAGGCGATCCTGATCGGCAAGGGCGGGCGCATGATCCGCGACATCGGCACCGCTGCGCGCAAGGAGCTCGAGCGCGAGCTCGGCACCAAGGTCTTCCTCGACCTCAACGTCCGCGTGCGCGAGCGCTGGCGCCGCGACGACGACCTGCTCGACCGCCTCGGCATCGACTGAATCGCCAGCGTCAGCGTCCTCGTCCGTCGCGTCGTCCGCGCTCGAGGAACTCCGGGGTGGCGATCGCGAACACCGCCGAGGCGATCCCGCGAGCAGGCAGGCCAGCGCGGAGATCAGCCGCAGCGTCTCCGAGCGGTGAAGAACAGCACCGCGCCGAAGATGGCAGGATCGCCAGCGCGGGCACGGCCGTCGGTCCCGGACGCGCCTCTCATCGCTCGCTCCTCGGGGTCGGCGGCGACGATCGGGTGGAACTCGGTGTCGAGGGTGCCCCTGCAGCGTCAGCCGGTAGAGCAGGGTCAGCGACGGGATCAGGACCGCCGCAGCGAGCACGATGCAGACCGAGCAGCGGCACCAGCGTCGCGTCGCTCGCCGCGGCCTCGGTCGAGGGTGAGCACGCCCGGGCAGGAAGTCGGGTTGCTGGGCGACGCGCGAGCCGACCGATCACCGCGCCGACGGTGACCGCCGAGGTGAGCCGCGCCGGGCCGAAGCGGCCTCGTCCAGAGCAGCGCGCAGCGTGATCAGCCCGGCGAGCGCCGAGACGATCACCAGCGCCGAGCCCGAGGCCCGAGGTGAGGCCGTCGTAGAGGCTCCGGGGCGTCGTCGCGGACGACGAAGATGCCGCCGATCGCGAGCGCGCCCGACGACCGCGCGCGGCGCCGAGCGCGCGCGGCGCGGAAGGCGTCGACCAGGTCGGGGAGCTCGGCGCGCACGGCGTCGGCGGCGAGGAAGACCGCCGCCAGGTAGGCGCCCGGTGCCGACCGCGAGCACGCCGACGTAGAGCGAGGTCGAGTTCGTCCAGCTGTCGATCGCGTCGCCGCCGCCCGGCGGCGCGGGCACCTGGCCGGAGGCGATCGCCCCGACCGTGGCGCCGAGGAAGAACGGCACCAGCACCGAGGAGAGGGCGAAGATGGCGCCGAGCACGCGCGCCTCGGCGATCGTCGCCGCCTCGCCGCGCACGGCGAACGCGGCGCCGCGGAAGATGATCCCGATCGCGGCGAGGAAGAGCGGCACGTAGAGCGTCGACATCACCGCGCCGAAGGCCTCGGGAAACGCGGTCCAGAAGATCACCAGGACGAAGATCAGCCAGACGTGGTTGGCCTCCCAGACCGGGCCCATCGAGCGCTTGACCAGTCCGCGCACCCGCGCGCCGCGCTCGGCGCCGCCGGCGGTCAGGTCCCAGAACCCGGCGCCGAAGTCGGCGCCGCCGAGCACCGCGTAGGCGGTCATGCCGGCGACGAGCACGCCGCCGCAAGCGCTTCGGTCATCGCGGAACGCTCCCGCGACTCGGGCGGGAACTCGTGCTCGACCGGCTGGCGCGCGAGCCGGCGCAGCAGCCAGACGACGACCGCGCGCGAGGCCGAGGTAGACGACGGCGAGCGTCGCGTAGCCGACCGGGACCGAGCTCGGCGCCGGTGACCGCCTCCTCGGTGCGCATCACCTCGTAGACGACCCAGGGCTGGCGCCCGACCTCGGTCGTGATCCAGCCCGCGATCAGGGCGACAGAGCGCCGCCGGACCGGCGAGCGACGACCGCGCGGTAGAACCACTTCGCGCGCGGCAGGCGCCCGCGGCGCAACCAGGTGAACAGGTAGAGCGCCGCGAGCGGCGCCAGCGCGGTGCCGATCGCGACCATGACCGTGAACGCGTTGCGCACGACCGCCGACCGGCGGGCGGTCGCCTGCCGGGACCGCGTCGAGGCCCTGCACCGTCGGCGTCGGGGTCGTGGTAGGCGAGGAGCGAGAGCATGTCGGGGATCGTGATCCCGCCGTGGGTCTCGCCGTCGAAGTAGATGCCGCCGATGGTGAACGCGGCGCCCTCCGGTCGTCTCGTCGAGGCCCTCGAACGCGGCCAGCTTGGTCGGCTGGTTCTCGGCCACCGTGCGCGCCGCCCAGTCGCCGACGAGCAGCTGCACCGGTGCCGCGAGGCAGGCGACCGTCAGCGGCACGATCAACGCCGCGCGGTGGTAGTGGTCGCGCCTGCCGCGCAGCCAGGCGAAGGCGTAGACGCCGGCGACGAGGAAGCCGGCGACGATGAACCCGGCCAGGTACATGTGGATCAGCTCGTGCCAGAGGTTGCGAGTTGAACAGCGCCTTGAACGGGCTCGACGTCGGTGACCTCGCCGCCGGCATGAGCGTGAACCCGGTCGGGTGGTTCATCCAGCCGTTGACCGCGATCACGAACATCGAGCCGGTGAAGCCCGCGATCACGATCGGGATCCCGGCGCAGGAAGTGCGCGCGTCGGCGAGAGCCGGTCCCAGCCGTAGACGTAGATCGCGATGAAGATCGCCTCGACGAAGAACGAGACGCCCTCGAGCGCGAAGGCGACGCCGAAGACGTCGCCGAACTCGGCCATGAACTCGCGGCCACAGCAGGCCGAGCTCGAACGAGAGGATCGTGCCGGTGACGACGCCGACCGCGAACAGGATCAGCATCACCTTCGACCAGCGCTTGGCGATCGCCCGGTAGATCGGCTCGCCGGTGCGCAGGTACAGGCCCTCCATGAACAGCACGATCGCCGGGAAGGCGATCCCGAAGCAGACGAGCGGGATGTGGACCACGAACGAGAGCGCCTGCATCTGCCGCGCCTCGAGCAGGTAGGGCTGATCGACCTTCGTGAACGCTGTCAGCCAGCGGCAGAGAGCGATCCACGTGGCCCAAGCCTAAGATCTCGCGCGATGTCGGCGCCGATTCGATTCGACGAGCAGGGCCTGGTGCCGTGCGTGATGCAGGACTGGCGCACCGGCGAGGTGCTGACGCTCGCCTACATGAACGCCGAAGCCCTGCGGCTGACGCGCGAAACGGGCGAGGTCCATTTCTTCAGCCGCTCGCGCGGCGAGCTGTGGCGAAAGGGCGAGACCTCGGGCAACGTGCAGCGGGTGCGCCAGCTGCGCTACGACTGCGACGGCGACGCGATCGTCGCCCTGGTCGAGCCCGCCGGGCCCGGCCTGCCACACCGGCGAGCGCTCGTGCTTCTACCGCGACCTCGACGGCAGCGCCGACCCGGCGCCCGATGCGCCGGCGGTCGACGGCGAGCCCGAGGCCGTGCCGTACGAGGCGCTCGCCGCGCTGGCGCGGACGCTCGAGCAGCGGCGCGCCGAGCGGCCCGAGGGCTCCTACACGGTCGAGCTCCTCGCCGACCCGCAGCTGATCGGCGCCAAGGTGCGCGAGGAGGCCGAGGAGGTGTCGCGAGCGGCGCGCGAGGAGTCCGACGAGCGCGTTGGCCGAGGAGGCCGCGGACCTGCTCTACCACCTCGAGGTGCTGCTGCTCTCGCGCGACGTGCCCCTCGCGGCGGCGCTGGAGGTGCTCAATGGCCGTCGCGGCTGAGCACGAGCCGGCGATCGAGCCCGACCTCGACGGGCGCTCGTACGCTCGGCGCGCGACGGCCAACGTGGTCCCGGTCTCCTACCGCTTCGTCGACGACTGCGAGACGCCCGTCTCGGCCTTCCTCAAGCTGCGCGAGGCATTCGCCGGGTCCGTCGTTCCTGCTCGAGTCCGCCGAGCAGGGCCGCCTCGGTCGCTACTCGTTCCTCGGCTTTCGGCCGCGGGAGGAGCTGCGCTGGAGCGACGGCCTGCTGACCGATCCGTCGCGACGCCGAGCAGGTCGACAGCGAGGTGGCCGATCCATACGGCGCCGTCGCCGAGCGCCTGGCGGGCTACACGGTCGCCGCCGCCGAGGCGATGCCGCCGTTCGCCGGCGGCGCCGTCGGCTTCTTCGGCTACGACCTCGTGCGCACGGTCGAGCCGCTGGGCTCGCCGAACCCGGACACGATCGGCCTCCCCGACCTGGCGCTGATGGTCTGCGAGCTGATGCTGTCCTTCGACCATCTCAAGCATGAGGTCAGCGTGATCGCCTATGCGTTCACCGACGAGCTGACGCCGATCGACGCCGCCTACGACCGGGCCCTGGCGCTGATCGACGAAACGCGTGAGGCGCTGCGCGGGCCCGGTGCCGCCGCCGCGCCAACGGCCGTCGGTCGATGAAGCGGCGCCGCCGGCGCCCGGCTCGTTCAAGCCCGAGGACGTCGACGGCCCCTGGCGCTCGAACCTCAGCCGCGAGCACTTCGAGGCGAACGTCGCGCGGATCGTCGAGTACACCCACGCCGGCGACGCCTTTCAGGTCGTGCCGTCGCAGCGCTTCACCGCGCCCGCGGCGGTCGAGGCGTTCTCGATCTACCGCGGGCTGAGGACGGTGAACCCGTCGCCCTACATGTACTTCCTCGAGTTCGGCGACTTTCAGATCGCCGGCGCTTCACCCGAGCCGCTGGTCAAGGTCAACGGTCGCCGGGCCGAGACGCGGCCGATCGCCGGGACCTATCCGCGCGGCAGCGACGAGGAGGACGATCGCCGCCAGGCCAAGGCGCTGCTGGACGACCCCAAGGAGCGCGCCGAGCACGTGATGCTGGTCGACCTCGGCCGCAACGACCTCGGCCGGGTCTGCGAGTACGGCACGGTCAGCGTCGACGAGTACATGGTCGTCGAGACCTACTCGCACGTCTTCCACATCGTCAGCCAGGTCTCGGGCACGCTGCGCCCCGAGGTCGGGGCGATGGACGTGCTGCGCGCGACGCTGCCCGCCGGCACGCTCTCCGGAGCGCCGAAGGTGCGGGCGATGCAGATCATCGACGAGCTCGAGCCGCACAAGCGCTGCTCCTACGGGGGCGCGATCGGCTACGTCAGCTTCACCGGCGACCTCGACACCGCGATCCACATCCGCACCGCGGTGATCAAGGACGGACAGGTCCACGTCCAGGCCGGCGGCGGCACGGTTGCCGACGCCAAGCCGGAGTACGAGTACCGCGAGAGCGTCAACAAGGCGAAGGCGATGTTCGAGGCCGTGCGCGCTCGCCGAGAGCCAAGCCGAGTGGGGTTAGACCACGTGCGCGTCCTCGTCATCGACAACTACGACTCGTTCACCTACAACCTCGTCCAGTACCTGGGCGAGCTCGGCTCCGAGGTCGAGGTGGTGCGAAACGACAAGGCGACCGTCGCCGAGCTGCTGGCGCGCCGCCACGAGCGGCTGGTGATCTCGCCCGGTCCTTGCACGCCCGCCGAGGCCGGGATCTCGATCGATGCCTCGCGTGCCTTTCCCGAGGCCGGGGTGCCGACGCTGGGCGTTTGCCTCGGTCACCAGGCGATGGTCGAGGCGTTCGGCGGCCGCACGATCAGGGGCGAGCCGATCCACGGCAAGGACGCGGAGATCGCCCACGACGGCAAGCGGATCTTCGCGGGCCTGCCCAACCCCCTGCGCGCCGGGCGCTATCACTCGCTGATCGCCGACCCCGAGCTGCCGGCCGAGCTCGAGCAAACCGCGAGCTACGGCGACGTGGTGATGGCCGTCCGCCACCGGGAGCTGCCGGCCCAGGGTGTTCAGTTTCACCCGGAGTCGGTGCTGACGCCCGACGGCAAGGCGCTGCTCGCGAACTTCCTGGAGGCGTGATGGCGAACGAGATCCTCACCCGCGCGATCGACGCTGTCGCCGACGGCGAGCACCTGACCGCCGATCATGCCTCCGCGGTCCTCGACGAGGTGATGGAGGGACGGGCGAGCGACGTGCAGACCGCCGCTTTCTTGATCGCCCTGCGCGCCAAGGGCGAGACCGTGGCCGAGCTCGTCGGCTTGGCCCGCACGATGCGCCGGCTCGCGGCGTCGGTCGAGACCGGTCGAGCCGATCTCGTCGACACCGCGGGCACCGGCGGCGGACCATCGACCTTCAACATCTCGACCGCGGCGGCGCTGGTGGCGGCGGGGGCCGGCTGCGCGGTGGCCAAGCACGGCAACCGCTCGAACACGAGCCGGTCGGGCTCGGCCGACCTGCTGGAGGCGCTCGGCGTCGAGATCGAGCTCGAGCCGGCCGCGGTCGCCCGCTGCATCGAAGAGGTCGGCTTCGGCTTCATGTTCGCCCCGCGCCACCACGCGGCGATGAAGCACGTCGTGCCGGTGCGAAAGGAGCTCGGGGTGCGGACGATCTTCAACTTCCTCGGCCCGCTGACCAATCCCGCGGGCGCCAGGCGCCAGCTGCTCGGCGTCTCCGACCGCCGCTACCAGGAGACGATCGCCGAGGCGCTCGTCGGCCTCGGCTGCGAGCGCGCCCTCGTCGTCTGCTCCGACGACGGCGTCGATGAGATCTCCGTCGCGGAGCGGACGAGGGTGATCGAGGTCGCCGACGCCGCGACGAAGGAGTGGTTCGTCACACCCGAGGATCTCGGGATCGCGCGCGTCGGCCTCGACTCGATCGCCGGCGGCAGCCCGGAGGACAACGCGGCAACGGTGCAGTCGGTGCTCGGCGGCGACCCCGGACCCGCGCGCGAGGTCGTCTGTCTCAATGCCGGCGCTGCGATAGTCGCGGCCGGCGTCGCACACGATCTCGCGGCGGGCCTCGAGCGCGCCCGCGAGGCGCTCGATTCCGGCGCGGCCAAGGGCGTGCTGGAACGGCTCGTGCGGCTCAGCGGCGAGCTCGCCGGCTGAGGCCGGGCCCTTCGGCAACCCCCCTCGTCTACCCTCCGGCGCAATGAGCAAGCTCGAGGAGCTCGTGGGGGCAGCGCGAGACGACGTCGAGCGTCGCCGCCAGCAGGTGCCGATCGGCACCCTGCGAGACGCCGTCGGAACGCTGAGCGGCTCGCGCCCGTTCAGCGAGGCGCTCGTTCGCCCGGGCCTCTCGCTGATCGCCGAGTTCAAGCGACGCTCACCGAGCGCAGGCGTGATCGCCGGCGGCGCCACGGTGGCTGAGGTGTGCGCGGCATACGAGCGCGCCGGCGCCGCTGCGCTCTCGGTGCTCACCGACGAGCCTCACTTCGGCGGCTCGCTCGACGACCTGCGCCAAGCGCGGTCGGCCTCGAGCCTGCCGATCCTGCGCAAGGACTTCATCGTCGACGTGTACCAGCTGCTACGAGGCGGCGGTCAACGGAGCCGACGCGGTCCTGCTGATCGTCGCCGCGCTCGACGACGACGACCTGCGGCTGCTCTACGAGGAATCCCGCCTGCTCGATCTCGATTGTCTCGTGGAGGTCCACGACGAGGCCGAGCTCGAGCGGGCGCTGAAGCTTGGCGGCGACGTGATCGGGATCAACAATCGCAATCTCGACACGCTCGAGGTCGATCTCGAGACGACGCGCGAGCTGCTCACCGACGTTCCCGCCGGCGTCACGGTCGTCGCCGAGTCGGGCTATCACAGCTACGAGCAGCTCGACGAGCTCGAGCGCATCGGCTGCGACGCCGTGCTCATCGGTGAGACGCTGATGCGCTCCGGCGATCCCGAGGCCACCGTCCGCGAGCTGACGATGGACGACGAGCGCACCCGCGAGCACTACATGGACCGTGCCAGCGAGGCCTGAGCGACGTTCGCCGGCTGAGCGGCGAATCCTTACGCGATCTTTGACTCGGCGTTAGCGCCGCTTGAGAGCAGCCGGGCAGCTTGCTCGGCATGAAGAGCTTCCTGCGCACACCATTTGTCTCCGCACTGGCCGGTGGCCTCGTCGTCGGCCTGCTCGGCTGGGCCGCGATCGCGGCCGGCTGGGTCGAAGCCGAGGACGGCGGCGGGAGCTCCGAGATCCGTGGTCACCCCGGCTACCGCCCCGGCGGCCGATCCCTCCGCCGGCGACGGCCTCTCGATCAACGACATCTATGCCCAAGCAGCGCCCGGCGTGGCCTTCATCAGCGCCGACGTCACCAGCCAAGCTCCGTCCCTGAATCCGTTCGGCCCACCGCAGCAGGGCCAGGGGACCGCGACGGGCACCGGCTTCGTCATCGACGAGGACGGTCGAATCGTCACCAACGCCCACGTCGTCGAGGGCGCGGAGAAGATCGAAGTCAAGCTTGGTCGAGGGCGAAGAGACCTATGACGGCCAAGGTTCTGGGCGCCGATGCCTCGACGGACATCGCGGTGATCGAGGTCGACGCTGCGCGCCGGCGAGCTCGAGCCGCTGCCTCTGGGTGTCTCGGCGGAGGTCGAGGTCGGAGATCGCCGTGATCGCGATCGGCAACCCGTTTGGGCTCGATCTCACGGCGACCGCCGGGATCGTCTCCGCGATTCAGCGCGAGATCAGCGCGCCGAACGGCTTCCTGATCCCCGACGCGATCCAGACCGACGCCTCGATCAACCCCGGCAACTCCGGGCGGGCCGCTGCTCGATGCAGGCGGTGAGGTCATCGGGGTCAACTCGCAGATCGAGTCGGCCGGTGGCCAGGGCAACGTCGGCATCGGCTTTGCGGTGCCGATCGACACCACCCGCGAGATCGCCCAGCAGCTGATCGACGACGGTGAGGTCCAGCACGCCTTTCTCGGCATCAGCGGCACCGATCTGACGCCGGAGATCGCTGACGTGCTCAATCTCGAGACCGAGAGCGGCGCGGTGGTGCAGTCGGTGGTCCCCGACAGCCCCGCTGACGAGGCGGGGGTCGAGGTCGGTGACGCCGAGGTCTCGATCGACGGCCAGCCCCTGCGCGCCGGCGGCGACATCATCGTCGCGGTCGACGGCGAGGCGGTCGCCGACATGACCGACGTGATCCGCGCGGTCGACTCGAAACAGCCGGGCGACAGCGTCGAGCTGACGCTGCTGCACGACGGTGAGGAGCGCACGGTCGATGTCGAGCTGGCGGAGCGACCGGCGAACGCAAGCGGCTGAGGGGTGGCTGGCTGACGAACGGCGGCAGTGAGGGGGGAGCGGTGCGGGCCATTGGGGTGAATCCGTCGAGCGTGGCGACTTCTTCCCGGTATGCGGGAATAAGTCGCCACAGTTGCAGCAAGACGGCACCGGGCGCCTTCCTCACTGACCCGGACCTTCTGCCAACCTTGGTCGTGCGATGAAGGTCAAGTTCTGCGGCATCACCAGGGTCGAGGACGCCCAGGAGGCGGTCTCGCTCGGTGCCTGGGCGATCGGGCTCAACCACTGGCCGGCGAGCCCACGACGCTGCGATCCCGCCGTGGCGCTCGAGATCAGCTCGCAGTTTCGCCGCTCGGCCGAGATCTGCGGCGTTTTCGTCAACGCGACGCTCGACGAGATCGCGACCGCGGTCGAAGACGAGCAGCTCTCGATGGTCCAGCTTCACGGCGACGAGGGCCCCGCGTTCAGCAAGGAGGTCGCTCGCCGCACCGGCGCCAAGGTGATCAAGGCGCTGCGTGTGCGAAGCGGCGCCGACGTCCAGGCGGCGGAGGCGTTTCGCACCGATTTCCATCTGCTCGACGCGCACCGTGCCGACTCGCCCGGCGGAACCGGTGAGAGCTTCGATTGGGGCCTGACGCGCGGGCGCCATTCTCGGGTGCCGATGATCCTCGCCGGCGGTCTCACGCCCGAGAATGTCGCCGGCGCGATCGAGGTCGTGCGGCCATTCGCGGTCGATGTCGCCAGCGGGATCGAGTCCAGCCCGGGGGTCAAGGAGGCGACGCTTGATGCGCGAGTTCGCCGAGCGCGCCGAGATCAGCAACGAGCCGGTGCCGACCACCGACCCGGCCGCGCCGGCGCACTCGTAGCCGCAACTGCCAAGCTTGGCGTCATGACTCAGGAGTTGACCGGACAGCCGGGCGGAGCTGCGGGCGGCGTCGGCGCCGCGCACGGCGTCGACGAGCGCTTCGGGCCCTACGGCGGGCGCTTCGTGCCCGAGGTCTTGATGGCGGCGCTCGACGAGCTCACGATCGCCTGGTCGCAGGCGCGTACCGACGCGGTCTTCAACATCGAGCTCGACCGCCTGCTGCGCGACTTCGTCGGTCGGCCGACGCCGCTCTACCTCGCCGAGCGGCCTCTCGCAGCGCGTCGGCCGGCGGGTCTATCTCAAGCGCGAGGATCTCGCCCACACCGGCGCTCACAAGATCAACAACGCCGTCGGTCAGGCGCTGCTGGCCAAGCGCATGGGAAAGACACGCGTGATCGCCGAGACCGGCGCCGGCCAGCACGGTGTGGCGACGGCCACCGCCTGCGCCCTGCTCGACCTCGAATGCGTCGTCTACATGGGCACCGAGGACATGCGCCGGCAGGCGCCCAACGTCGAGCGCATGCGCCTGCTGGGGGCAGAGGTGGCACCGGTGGAGGCCGGCGCGAGGACGCTGAAGGAGGCGGTCAGCGCGGCGATCCGCGACTGGGTCACGAACGTCGCTACGACCCACTACATCATCGGTTCCGCGGTCGGGCCGGCGCCTTACCCGGCGCTGGTGCGCGACCTCCAATGTGTGATCGGCAGCGAGGCGCGCGAGCAGGCGCTCGCTGTCGAGGGCGCCCTGCCCGCCAGGGTGATCGCCTGCGTCGGCGGTGGCTCGAACGCGATCGGGACCTTCGTGCCCTTCCTCGACGACGCCGAGGTCGAGCTGATCGGAATCGAGGCGGCGGGGGAGGGGCTCGACAGCGGCCGCCACGGAGCCTCGCTCTCGGCCGGGAGCACCGGGGTGCTCCATGGCGCGCTATCGGCGGTCCTCGCCGACGCCGACGGCCAGATCCTCGAAGCCCACTCGGTCTCCGCCGGCCTCGACTACCCGGGCGTCGGCCCCCAGCACGCCCACCTCCGCGACATCGGCCGCGTCCGCTACGAGGCGGTCACCGACGATGCGGCGCTTCAGGCATTTCGCGAGCTGGCCCGTCTCGAGGGGATCATCCCGGCGCTCGAGCCCTGCCATGCGATCGCCTGGCTGCTGAACGACAGCCAGTCCAATCCTGACGCCGACCCCCGCACCCCCGCAGGCGAAGCCGAGGAGGTGGCGGGGATCGGTTTCGACGTCTTGACGCTCTCCGGCCGCGGCGACAAGGACCTCGCCGAGGTGGTCGAGCGCCTCGGCCCCGCCGATGAGTGAGGCCACCGCCGCCGGCTCCGCGCGGATCGCCGACGCCTTCGCCGCCGCCCGCAGCGAGGAGCGCGCGGCATTGATGCCGTACATGATGGGCGCCTTTCCCGATCGCGAGACCTCGATCGCGGTCGCCGAGGCGTATGTGGAGGCCGGCGCCGATCTGATCGAGCTCGGGATCCCGTTCTCCGATCCGTTGGCCGACGGCCCCGTCATCCACGACGCGGCGACGCGGGCGCTC
Organism: uncultured Solirubrobacterales bacterium; assembly: GCA_963730145.1. Taxonomy (GTDB): domain Bacteria; phylum Actinomycetota; class Thermoleophilia; order Solirubrobacterales; family 70-9; genus WHSW01. The sequence goes on along the minus strand of CAVSQT010000004.1, from coordinate 352,453 downwards.
GATGCCGGCGCCACGCTCGAGCTGGCGCTCGAGACCTGCAGCCGGATCGCGGCCCGCGTTCCGGTCATCGTCATGGCCTACACCAACATGGCGATCGCCAAGGGCGCGGCGGATTTCGCCCGTGAGCTCGCGGATGCCGGTGCGGCCGGGGTGATCGTCCCCGACCTGCCGCCGGAGGAAGGCGGCGAGATCGCCGCCGGCCTTCGAGCCGCGAGCGTCGCCCTGGTGCCGCTGGTGGCGCCTACGACTCCGCCCGCCCGTCGCGCGCGTATCTGCGCCGGCGCCCAGGGCTTCGTCTACGTCGTCTCCGACACTCGCACGACCGGTGAACGCGACGAGCTGCCACCGGGGCTGGCCGAGTTGATTCGGGCTGTGCGCGCCGACTCGCCGGTGCCAGTCGCGGTTGGTTTCGGCATCGGCACCCCGGCCCAGGCCGCCCAGGTCGGCAGTGAAGCTGACGGCGTCATCATCGGCTCGCGGCTGGTGCGCGCGGTGGCCGAGGCGGGCTCGCCTGCCAACGCCGCCGAGGCCGTCGCCGGGTTCATCCGCGAGTGCCGCGCGGCCCTGTAATCTGCGCCTCGCATGCGGCTGCTCGTCTTCACCGTCGTCGGACTGATGGCCCTGATCACCGCCTACACCTTCGGGCTCGGCGGCACCGTCGCGGCGCTGATCTTCCTCTTCATCCTCTTCAACGGGATCATGGATCGATGGGTTCAGCCGGCGCTTCAGTGGCTGCGCTCCTGAATCAAGATCCGAGGCCTTGCCCGGGGTGAAGTTAGGAGTGCTGACCGGGGGCGGGGACTGTCCCGGCCTCAATGCCGTAATCCGCGCCGTGGTGCGAAAGGGAATCGACGTTCACGGAAATGAGATCGTCGGCTTTCGCGACGGCTGGCGAGGTCCGCTGGAAGGCGACGCCGAGGAGCTTTCGATCGAGTCGACGCGCGGCATCCTGCCCCGCGGCGGCACCATCCTCGGCACCTCGCGGACGAATCCGTTCAAGCGCGACGACGGCCCGCAGGCGATCGCCGCGACCATGGGCGATCTCGGCCTCGATGGCCTGATCGCGATCGGCGGCGAGGACACGCTCGGCGCCGCCAACCGCCTCCACGCCGAGCACGGCCTCAACGTGGTCGGGGTGCCGAAGACGATCGACAACGACATCGGCGCCACCGACGTCACCTTCGGCTTCGACACCGCGCTGCACGTCGCCACCGAGGCGATCGACCGGCTTCACACCACCGCCGAGTCCCACCATCGGGTGATGGTGGTCGAGGTCATGGGCCGTCACGCCGGCTGGATCGCGCTCTACTCGGGCGTCGCCGGCGGCGCCGACGTGATCCTGATCCCCGAGCAGCCGTTCGACATCGACGAGGTCTGCCGCCTGATCAGCCGCCGCCATTCACGGGGGCGCACCTTCTCGATCGTCGTCGCCGCCGAGGGCGCTCTGCCGCAGGAGAAGACGATCGAGGTGGCGGACGGTGAGACCGACGAGTTCGGCCACGTCCGGCTGCACGGGATCGGGCATCTGCTCGAGCAGGAGATCGAGCAGCGCATCGGCTTCGAGACGCGTGCCGTGGTCCTCGGCCACGTCCAGCGCGGCGGCACGCCGACGGCGTACGACCGGGTCCTCGCGACGCGTTTCGGGGTCGCCGCGGTCGATGCCGCGAACGATGGCCGCTGGGGGATGATGCCGGCGCTGCGAGGCGCGAAGATCGAGCTCGTGCAGCTGTCCGAGGCGGTGGCCGAGTTGCGCACGGTGACGCCGGAGGAGTTCCAGTTTGCTGAAGCGTTCTTGGGTTAGCGCGGCCGCGCTGGCCGCGCCTGACCCTGTGCGGGTGCGCCGCCGACTCGGGCGAGGTGACCGACGAAGCGGTGTTGCGCGTTTACGTCAGCTTGCCCCTGAGCGGGCCGAGCGGTGCCGACGGTCGCGACGCCGCCGACGGCGCCGAGCTCGCGCTCGCCGATGCCGGGCGGCGAGGCCGGCGGGGTCTCGGTTGAGGCTGTCGTGCTCGACGGCAGCGAGGGCGAGCGTGGCTGGACCCCACCGCAGGCCGCGGCGAACGCCCGCGAGGCGATCTCCGACTCGACGGCGATCGCATACATCGGAGAGTTCGAGTCAGGCGCCACGCGCGCGTCGCTGCCGACTCACCAACGAGGCGCGGATGCTGCAGGTTTCGCCCGCCAGCGGAGCCAACGACCTGGTCTCGGAGTTCATCGACTCCGACAAGCCTTCCGTGTTTCAGCCGGGCGGAGATCGGACCTTCGGCCGGGTGATCCCGAGCGACTTCGCGCAGGGGCAGGCAGCGGCGGTCTGGGCCGATGAGCTCGAGGTGGAGGCGGGTGGCGGTCCGCGACGACCGCTCGCAGTTTGCCGAGGTTCTGATCGCGGGGTTCGAAACCGCGGCCGCTGACTCTGCAACTCGAGCTCGAAGAGCCGGGCGCCTACGCCTACCTCGCCGGCGGGCGCCTCCCTCGTCGCTGCCGGTTCCCGGCGAGCCGTTCGACAGCAGCGGTGGCCCGCCGAGGATGGCAAGCGACGCGATGCTGTCGCCATATGCGTCACCGGCGCCCGAGGATCCGCCGCTCCTGGTCACCTCCGCCGCCCTCGACCCGTCGCAGCTCCCGCCCGCGGGCCACGAGTTCGCCGACGCATTCGAGGCCGAGTACGCGCGCGCACCTGGCCGCTACGCGGCCTACGGCTACGAGGCGATGGCGGTGGTTCTCGACTCCATCGACCGCGCCTCCGATCCCGCAGATCGCCCGTCGGTGGCTACGGCGTTCTTCGAGACCGCCGATCGCGACTCGATCCTCGGCGAGCTACTCGATCGACGAAGTCGGAGACACGACCTTGGGCCGGATGAGCGGCTACGAGCTGCGCGAGGGCCGCGCGCGACGTCGCCGAGCTCGAGCTCTCGTCGCCGTAGGGTCGCCCCGACTCAGCGGCACGAGGTCGCGCAGCGCCGGCTCGATCTCCGGATAACGAAAGACGTAGCCGGCGTCGAGCGCGCGCCTTGGCACGACGCGCATGCTGGCGACGATCTGCTCGGTCAGCTCGGAGCCGCGCAGCGCCTCGATCGCGAGCTTCGGCGCCGGCATGAACGACGGCCGCTTGATCGCATGTCCGAGCGCCTTGGAGAACACCGTGTTGGTGACCGGGTTGGGCGCGGTCGCGTTGTAGACGCCACGCGCTTGCGGATTGTCGAGAGCCCACAGCATGAGCCCGATCTCGTCGTCGCGATGGATCCACGGCATGTATTGCGAGCCGCCCGCGAGCGGTCCGCCGACGCCGAGCTTGAACGGCAGCATCAGCTGCTTGAGCAGGCCGCCGCCAGGATCGAGTACGAGGCCGGTGCGCATGATCGCGACGCGGACGTCTCCCTTCTCCGCTGCGCCGGCCTCCCTCTCCCAGTCGACGACGACCTGGGAGAGGAAATGATCGTCGGCCGGCGTCTCCTCGTCGACGATCGCTTCGCCGCGGTCACCGTAGTAGCCGGTCGCCGACTGGCTCACGAGCACGCCGGGCGTCGGCGTCGCGCTGAGCATGCCGTCGACGAGGTTCTTGGTCGCGCGGATGCGGCTGTCGCGAATCTGCTGCTTTGCCTCCTCGGTCAGGCGCTGGTTGATCTGCTCGCCGACGAGGTTGATGACGCCGTCGACGCCGGCGAACGCCGCCTCGGGCGGTCGCTCCGCGGCCGGATTCCAGGAATGCCAGGAGATCGTCGGATTGCTCTCGCGCGCACGCTGCGGATCACGGCTGAGGCCGACCACCTCGTCGCCGCGCGCGAGCAGCGCGTCGCAGACCTGCGATCCGATCAGTCCGGTTGCACCGGTGACGAGTACGCGTTTCAAGGTTCCCGCCCTTCTACCCGCGTCAGAGGCCCCTATTCGAGAGTCGAGAACGTACCCGTCTCCTCCGAGACGCGCGCGATGCCGTCGCGCCGAGCCTCCTCGACGACCGCCTTGGCGACCGCGGGGGCCACGTCGCGGTCGAATACGGAGGGGATGATGTAGTCCTCGGAGAGGTCCTCGGCGGCGACGACGTCGGCGATTCCCTGGGCGGCGGCGAGTTTCATCTCCTCGGTGATCCTCGGCGCGCCGGCGTCGAGGGCGCCGCGGAAGATGCCGGGGAAGCAGAGCACGTTGTTGATCTGGTTCGGGTAGTCCGATCGCCCGGTGGCCATGATCCGCACGTAGGGCTCTGCCTCCTCGGGCATCACCTCGGGCGTCGGGTTGGCCATCGCGAAGACGATCGCGTCGTCGTTCATCCGCTCGAGCGCCGAGGCTTCGATCAGGCCGGGGCCCGAGAGTCCGACGAACAGGTCCATGCCCTCGATCACCTCGGCCGGTGCTCCGAGGCGATGCTCGGGGTTGGTGTTCTCCGAGTACCAGCGCTTGACCTCGGTCATCTGCTCGTAGTCGTCGCGAGTGGTGGAGAGGGCGCCCTTGCGGTCGCAGCCGACGATGTTGCGAACGCCCGAGGCGAGCATCATCTTCGTCACCGCGACACCGGCGGCGCCGAGGCCGAGCACGAGGACGTTGAGCTCGGCGATCGGCTTGCCGACGATCTTCAGGGCGTTGAACAGCGCCGCCATCGTCACCACCGCGGTGCCGTGCTGGTCGTCGTGGAAGACGGGGATGTCGAGCTCCTCCTTCAGCGTCTCCTCGATCTCGAAGCAGCGTGGAGCCGAGATGTCCTCGAGGTTGATGCCGCCGAACGTCGGTGCCATCAGGCGCACGGCCTCGATGATCTTGTCCGGGTCGTTGGTGTCGAGGCAGATCGGGAAGGCGTCGATGTCGGCGAACTCCTTGAACAGCATCGCCTTGCCCTCCATCACCGGCATCGCCGCCTCCGGCCCGATGTCGCCGAGGCCGAGCACGGCGGAGCCGTCGGAGACGACCGCGACCGTGTTCTTCTTGATCGTGAAGTCGAAGGCCTTGTTGCGGTCGGCGTAGATCTCCATGCAGACCCGCGCGACGCCCGGGCGTGTAGGCCATCGAGAGGTCGTCGCGGGTCTTCAGCGGATGCTTGTTGTGCTGCTCGATCTTGCCGCCCCGGTGCATCGCCAGGGTGCGGTCGACGTAGTCGAGCACGCGGGCGCCGCGGGTCGAGCCGATCGCCCGCAGGATCTCCTCCCAGTGCTCTTGATCGCGAGCATCGATCGTGAACTCGCGCACCCGCTTGCCCTCGGTGCCGGCCCCCGGGACGAGGTCGACGCCCTGCAGCGCGCCACCGGCTTCGGCGATCGACGCCGTGAGCTTGCCCAGGGGCTCAGAGCGCGCATCGAGCTCGACGCGCACGATGACCGAGAACTGGGCGGAGACGGAGGCCATGGGGCGGTGGCGGATTGTATGCGGGCGTGGTTGGGGGACGAACGGCGGCAGTGAGGGGTGGGGATCGGCGTTCGAGGGGGGCGCGACGGCGGTGTGGCGACTTGTTCCCGGTATGCGGGAAGAACTCGACACAGCCGACGCCGTTATTGCTCGAATCGCGGCGCGACAGCACGGGATGGTCACGCTCGCTCAGCTGGTCGGCGGCGGGATTGACGCACGAGCGCGATTCGCCGACGCGTCGCGGCCGGCCGCCTCCATCGCATCCACCACGGCGTCTACGCCGTCGGCCACGCCGGACTCACCGACAAGGGCCGATGGAAAGCCGCCACGCTCGCGCTCGGCGACAACGCCTACCTCAGCCACCGAAGCGCCGCCGAGCTCTGGGAGCTGCTGCCGGCCACCGATCCACCCCCTCACTGACAGTCGTTGGGATCTCCGGCCGCAGCAAACGCTCCGGGCTCACGTCCACCGCTCGCGCACGCTCACCCGAGCCATGACCACCACCCGCGACATCATCCCGGTGACCAACGTCGCCCGAACCCTCGCCGACCTCGCCACCGTCGCCTCGCCGAAGCAGCTGCGCGCCGCGACCCGCCAAGCCGAGTTTCGCGGCTATCCGCTCGGCGAGGCCGTTTCGGATGGCATGGACAGCCACTTGGAGCGGCGATTTCTGGCCCTGTGCCGCCGCGCCGGGCTGCCCGAGCCGGAGCCGAACGTCCAGATCGGCCCCTATCGCGTCGACTTCCTCTGGCGCGACCACGGCCTCGTCGTCGAGGTCGACGACTGGAGATCGCACCGTGGCCGCCAGGCGTTCGAGGACGACCGTGCCCGCGACGCCTGCCTCGCCGAACACGGTCTGCGCGTCATTCGCTTCACCGATCGCCAGATCCGCGACGAGCCCGCCTCCGTCACTGCCTCGCTCCATAAGATCATCACGTGCCCGCGAAACCAACCACCAACGGCTCCGAGGAGCTCTTCCTGATCGACGGCAACTCGCTTGCCTACCGCGCCTTCTTCGCCCTGCCGGAATCGATCGCCACCGCCGACGGAAGACCGACCAACGCGATCTACGGCTTCGCCTCGATGATGGCCAAGCTGCTGATCGACCATCACCCGCGGGCCGTGATCGTCGCCTGGGACAAGGGCTGGTCGGGCCGAGAGACCGTCTACGCCGAGTACAAGTCCCAGCGCAAGTCGCGCCCTGACCTGCTCAAGGAGCAGTGGCCGCACCTGGCGCCGCTGGCCGAGGCGTTCGGCTTCAAGAACGTCCACGTCGACGGCTACGAGGCCGACGACGTGATCGCGACGCTTGCCAACCGCGCCGCCGACGCGGGCATGCCGGTGATGATCGTCTCAGGCGACCGCGACGTCTATCAGCTCGTGCGCGACGGGATCCGGGTGATGACGACCTCGCGCGGGGTCACCGACACGAAGATCTACGACCACGACGGCGTCGTCGAGCGCTACGGCATCCCGCCCGAGCTCGTCACCGACTTCATCGGGCTCAAGGGCGACACCTCCGACAACATCCCGGGCGTTCCCGGAATCGGCGACAAGACCGCAGCCCAGCTGCTGCAGCAGTTCGGTTCGCTCGAGCGGGTGCTCGAGTCCGTGGACGAGATCTCCGGCGCGAAGCGAAAGCAGAACCTGACCGAGCACGCCGAGGATGCACGCATCTCGAAGCAGCTGGCGACGATGGTCCTCGACGTCGACGTCGCCGATCGAGATCGCCGACCAGCTGCGCGAGCCTCCCGACCGGATGAAGCTGCGAGACGTCGCCGCCGAGTTCGAGTTGCGCGTGGTGATCGAGCGCCTCGACGAGGAATGGGACGAGCACGTTCCCGGCCGCGCGGTCGACGAGACGATCGAGGTCGAGGCGAGGGAGGGGACGGTCGCAGAGCTCGCCGAGGGCGAGATCGCGCTGGCCGCGAGCCCCGAGCGCTTCGCCGCAACCGACGGTGCCGAGATCGTCGCCGGCGAAATGCCCGATCCGCTCGCCTTCGCGGCGGAGCTGAAGCAGCGGCCGCTGATCGCCCACGATGCCAAGGGACTCGGGGGAGGAGGGCGGACCGGCCTGCTCGCCGTCGCCGGCCAGGGCGCCCTCGACCTCGCCCACGACACGATGGTCGCCGCCTACCTGATCGACCCGGCTCGTCGCTCCTACGTGCTCAACGAGCTCGCCGCCGACGCCGGTCTGGCCGCGGCGCCTGCGGGCGCCGACGATGGCCAGCTCTCGCTCGAGGGCGAGGAGGGGGATGCCGCCGGTGACCCGGCGGTCGATGCGCGCCTTGCCTGGGAGCTTGCCGCGCGCCAGCGCGAGCGCCTCGAGGAATTCGGGGTCGAGCGCGTCCTGCACGAGGTCGAGATGCCGCTGATCGAGGTCCTGGCGGCGATGGAGCGCATCGGCCTCAAGCTCGATGTCGAGCGCCTGAGCGCGATCGGCGCCGGGATGGAGGAGCAGATCGAGACGCTGAAGGCGGAGATCTTCGAGCTCGCCGGGCGCGAGTTCACGATCGGCTCCCCCCAGCAGCTGGGCGAGGTCCTGTTCGTCGATCTCGCCCTGACGAAGAAGCGTCGCGGCAAGACCGGTTTCTCCACCGACGCCCGCGTGCTCTCCCAGATCCGCGACGAGCACCCGATCGTCGAGAAGGTCGAGCGCTGGCGCGAGCTGACCAAGCTCAAGAACACCTACCTCGATTCGCTGCCGCTGCTGGTCGATCCCGAGACCGGCCGCATCCACACCACCTTCAACCAGGTCACCGCCGCGACGGGGCGCCTCTCCAGCACGAACCCGAACCTGCAGAACATCCCGATCCGCTCCGATGTCGGGCGCCCGGTGCGCTCCTGCTTCGTCGCTGAGCCGGGGAACCAGCTGCTCTCCTGCGACTACAACCAGGTCGAGCTGCGGGTGCTCGCTCATGTCGCCGACGAGGATGTGCTGCGCGAGATCTTCGCCTCTGGCGAGGACGTCCACGCCGCCACCGCCGCCGGCATCATCGGAGCCGATCCCAACGCGATCACGCCGTCGGAGCGCTCGAAGGCGAAGATGGTCAACTACGGCATCGCCTACGGGCTGTCGCCGTTCGGTCTCGCCGACCGCCTGCAGATCGAGCGCGAGGAGGCCGCGCTCTACATCGATCGCTATTTCGAGCGCTTCCCAGCGGTCAAGAGGTTCATCGACGCGACGATCGCCAAGGCGACCGACGAAGGCCATGTCAAGACGTTGATGGGCCGCAGGCGCAACATCCCCGAGCTGCGTTCGTCGAATCGCCAGCGCCGCATGCTCGGCGAGCGCCTCGCCGTCAACACCGTGATCCAGGGAACGGCCGCCGACATCATCAAGCTGGCGATGGTCCGTGCGACCCGCGCGATGGCCGCCGCCGAGCTCGAGACGAAGCTCGTGCTGCAGATCCACGACGAGTTGCTCTTCGAGGGACCGGAGGCGGAGATGGCCGCCGCCGCCGAGATCGCCGAGCGCGAGATGGTTGCGGCCTTCGAGCTCGACCCGCCGCTGGCGGTCGATGTCGGCTTCGGTGCCGACTGGCTGGCCGCGAAGTAGTCGCCGATCGCGAGCGGGGTGGCCCTTGCCACGCTCGTCCTCTCACGCAGACCTCGCGCGAAGCTCGCGTGATCTCGCCTCGCATTCGTGTTCTTGGTCCGAGGTTTCACGGTCGCTGAATCGTTGCGGCCGCTGACCAAGGCAATCGAGCGAGAGGAATTCGAGATGCAAGAAACGCAAGCAACCTGGCTCAACAAGGCCAGCTTCATGATCGTTCTGCTGTTGCTGGCCGCGTTCACGGTGGGCACGGTCGGTGTCGTGGCGGCAGCGGCCGACGATGGCGGCCCGCTCGTCGCCAAGCGCGACTCCGGTTCCGGCCACGACGGCGACGATGACGATGACAACTCGGGCCCCGGTGGTGGCGACGATGACGATGACACCAGCGCAAGCGCCGCCACAGACACCGATGTCAGCGACACCGTCGGTGACACAACCACGGGTGACGGTGACACCACCAAGGGCGACGACGGCACCAGCGATGGCAACGACACCAAGGGTGGCGACGACGACCCCGACGGCGACACCACCAAGGGCGACGACGGCACCAGCGATGGCAACGACACCAAGGGTGGCGACGACGACACCGACGGTGACACGACCAATGGCGACGACGACACCAGCGATGGCAACGACACGGTGACGGGCGTCGATACCAACGACTGATTCGAGCGCGAACTGGCGGGCGGGGCGAGCAGCCCTGCCCGCCTTCTCGTCGTTTGAGCCGTTATGACTACGACCATCAGCGAGTCTCCCTCACCGAACGAAGTGGAAACTGCAGGAGGGCGACGAGATCGCCCCAGGGCGCATCGCCTTGCGGCGGTTGGGTGGAGGCAGCCGCTATGAGGCCTACCTCGCCTTCGATGAGCATCTGCATGCGATCGTCGTCGTCAAGCTGATTCGCCCGCATCTCGTCGAGCATGCCGGGGCACTCGCCGGCCTCGCATCCGAGGTCGAGATCCTCGAACGACTCGATCATCCCGTGATCGTGCGCGGCTTCGACCATGTCCTCGATGGGCCTCGGCCGCACGTCGTCCTCGAGCACCTCGAGGGTCCGCGCCTGTCGAGCTTGATCCGGCGTTACGGCCCGCTTCCCCCGGAGCAGTTGGTGCCCCTCGCCACCCAGCTCTGCTCGGCCCTCCACTACCTCGCGGCCGAGGGGATCGTTCACCTCGACGTCAAGCCGTCCAACACGATCATGAGCGCCCCACCGCGGTTGATCGACCTCAGCGTCGCAATGCCCCTGGCCGCAGCTCGAGCGCTCGAGCGCTCGAGGGGCACGGACGCCTTCATGGCCCCCGAGCAGTGCGAGCCGGTCGCTCTGGGACCGGTTGGTCCCGCCGCCGACGTCTTCGGACTTGGAGCGACGCTGTACATGGCAGCCACCGGTGAACGCCCCTTCCCGGGCGCCGATCGCGAGTCCGACGATGCGCCGGCGCGCTGGCCGCAGCTCGACAGGGATCCGAATCCAGCCCCTCTGCCGTCGCAGGTGGCCGCGCCGATCCTGGCCTGCCTTCAGCGCAACCCAGCCGAACGCCCCTCGCCCGCTGAGCTCTCGGACGCGCTCGAGCCGGTGCTCGGCGCACAGGCAAAGCCGACGCTGTCCGGTCTCAAGCCGCGCTGGAGCTGAATCGGCTCAGGGAGAGTCGGAGGAGCCCGAGCCGGAAGAGCCGGAGCCCGAGGGGCCTGAACCGGAGCCTGAGGAATCGAGCGGCTCCGGCTCCGGCTCCGGCTCCGGAGCTGAGCCGGAGGAACCCGAGCCGGACGAGCCCGACCCGGAGGAACCCGAGCCGCTCGACCCCGATCCCGAGCTCGACGAGCCTGAGCCGCTGGAGTCTGATCCCGAGCTGTCTGAATCGGGGGGATCCTCGGCATCCATCACGCGCCTCCTCGGCCTCGTCACGGGCGTCGTCGAGCGCGTCCGGCCTCGTCACGAGCGTCTTCGGCCTCCTCTTCACGCTGCTCGTCGCCTTCGCCAGCTTCCCCGCTGCCCTCCGAGTCGTCGCCGGACTGCCCTCCCGAGCCCGGGCCGCTGGAGTCGGAGGAACCATCCTCAGCGGGCGAGGACGACGAGTCGGCGGCGCCGGAGCCGCTGCCCGGCCCGCTCGAATCGGTCCCCGACTGCCGTTCCTCGGCCCCGTTTGCGCCAGGCTCGCGTTCGGCGGCGGCATTGCGCTGGTCGTTACCGTCCGACTGCTCCAGCGCGATGCCGCCGCCGATCGCGGCGGCGCTGACGGCGACCACGGCGACGCCCTTGGCCAGCATCGAGCCGGCGCCGACGGTCCCCATCGTGCCCGCCGTGGCGGCGACCACCGGAGCCCCTGCGCCGGCACCGGCGAAAGCCGAGACCAGCGGCAGCGGCAAGAGCGCCCCGAAGCCGTAGCGCACATTTGCGCGAGCTCGGTAGATCAGCTGCCGCACGGCGCCGGGCGAGGTTTCGAGCGCCTCGGCGATCTGCTCGTGGGTGTGGCCCTCGAGTGCGCTGCGTACGAGCGCCTGGCGCTGGGCCTCTGGCAGCGCGTTGACGGCAACCACGACGCGCGCGAGCTCGTCCTTGCCGAGTACGACTTCACTCGGCTGGCGCACGCCATCGATGTTCTCGTCGAGGTGCTGGGTGGGCTTCGTGTCTCGACGCGCGTTCAGCGCCCTGTTGCGAACGATCGTGTAGAGCCACGGCTTCACTGCGATCTCCTTGCTCGACTTCTGCAATGCCGTCCAGGAGCTGGCGAGACTGTCCTGAACCACGTCCTCGGCGGCCGAAGGCGATGTGTAGGCGGCGGCGAAAGCGACCAGGCCCGGCCGGTAGCGGCGAACGATCTCCTCGAACGCCAGCTCGCCACCGTCGCGTGCCATGCGCACGAGACGATCGTCCGACTGCGAGCGCAGGACTGCGCGGGCAAGCGGCTTCTTCGTCATCGGCGCCATCGTCGTCGTTGCCTGCGTCGCGGATCAAACCCGCGCGATCGGCATCACCTGAACATGTAAACACGCCGGCTCGCGATCAATCACGCGAAGCGGATTTTCCGCATCCAGAGACTAGGATCGATGCCATGGACCGAGGCTTGGCGGTGTTCTCGATGGCGGTGGTCGGCGGCTTGATCGCGATGCAGCCCGCAGTCAACGCCGGTCTCGGCCGCGCAACCGGCAACATTTCCGCCGCCCTGCTCTCGTTTGCGATCGGCACGCTGCTGCTGGCGGTGATCGCGGCCCTGGCGGGTCAGGCTCCGGGCCTGACCGAGGCACTGGACATCCCCTGGTACTACCTGCTCGGCGGGGTCCTCGGAGCGGCATACGTGTTCACGGCATTGGTCACCGTGAGCTCGATCGGCGCCGGAGGGGTCGCCGCCGCCACGATCACCGGTCAGCTGACGTTGTCTCTCGTGCTCGACAAGATCGGCTTTCTCGGCCTCGACGAGCAGCCGATCACGCCCGAGCGTGTGATCGGCGTCGTACTCTTGCTCGCCGGCACCTTCCTCATCGTCCGCTGAGCGGGCCGCTACGCCGGCGTCAGCGTCCGCGCCGTCGTCTCGACACGAGTCGGCGCCTGCGCGAACGAAGGGTGAGCGATCTTCAGGTAGTGGCCGAACGACCAATCGACGAAGCCGCCTCGCTCCATCGCCTTGAGCGCGGCGGCGAGCAGCCGCGGCGGCACGCGGGGGACCAGCTTCTGCACCCGCAGCATCCACTCGAACTGCCATTGGTGGCGAGCCGAGAAGTCGCCGTAGCGACGCAGCGCGGTCTCGGGGTTGCCGCGCCCATCGACGACGCGGCGCAGCTCGCGTCCGCAGGCGATGCCGAAGTAGAAGGCGGTGCGGATGCCCTCCGCGGTCAGCGGCAGGCAGTGGCCGGCCGAGTCTCCGACGAAGAAGATGCCGTCAGCGGTCGCCGCGCGCAGCTTGTGCGGAATCCAGTTGCCTTGATAACGCACCGCATCGCGATCGAGGTCGGCGGCGAGCTGCACCGTGGTGTCCTTGACGTGGAAGCGAGGATCGAACGAGCCCACGCCGATGCGAATCTCGTCGCCTGCGGGAAAGCTCCAGCCGTAGCCGGCCGGCACGTACTTGCGGTCGATCCAGATCTCGAGCTCATCGCCTGAACCGCTCGGATGGACCTCGAGCCCACGGGACAGCGGCGCCTCGGGCGGCTGAACTCCGACACCATCGGCCGCCAGGATTCGCCGCCAACCCAGAGCGTCGACCACCAGGGGGGCGGATAGGTCGCCGCGATCCGTATGCACGGTGCGGCCGGAGCGTCCCTCGACCTTTGCCGTCTCGAACTCGGCATCGCACTGCCCCCACAACAGGCCGCACAACTCGCGGTAGTCGAACGTCGAGAACGTCCAGGGCAGGTGGAAGTCGGCACGCGAATGGGGCGTGTGGACGACGAGGGTGTCGAAGGTCTGGCGCATCGCGCCGACGACCCCCATCGCCTCAAGCCATTCGGTTGGCGCTGCGCAGGCGGAGGTCTGTCGCTCGCCGATCTCGTAGCGGTCGATGACCAGCACACGCGCGCCGGACCCTGCCAGTTCACGCGCGACCGTCAGGCCGGCGAAGCTCGCCCCGCAGATGAGGACGTCGTAGTCGCCCGCAAGAGGCGTGCGCCGAGCACCGCGCTTTGTCTCACGCTGAGGCATCGGCTGTCGAGGGTACCGTTCGAGCGCGCCGGTCTGGACGCGAGGGCGACGCCGAACAGCGTGCCTCTATCCTCGGAGACCTTGCGCTCGACCTCGATTTCACCAGCCTCCTCCTCAACTTGCTGCGGATCTTCGCTCGTTCTCGGTAACTCCAACGGTTTTTGCCATAGTTAGCCGCCGTGTCTACCGCCGAGACCACGACTGACCCTGCCGCCGAGGCGCCCGCCGCGACACCCGCGTCGCCGCCGCCCGCTGCCAGCAATGGCAGCTACGGCCGACCTCCTGATCGAGGTCGACGGCAAGCTCGTACCCAACTACGACGCGACGATCAAGCCCTTCGAGGAGGGCGACGTCGTGTCCGGCGAGGTCGTGCGCATCGACAAGGACGAGGTGCTGGTCGACATCGGCTTCAAGTCCGAGGGCGTGATTCCGGCCAACGAGCTCTCGATCCGTCGCTCGGTCGACCCCTCCGAGGAGGTTTCGCTGGGCGAGCAGGTCGATGCCCTCGTGCTGACCAAGGAGGACCAGGAAGGCCGGCTCATCCTGTCGAAGAAGCGCGCGCGCTTCGAGAAGGCCTGGCGCAAGATCGAGGCTGCCGCCGAGTCCGGCGAGCCCGTCGACGGCACCGTCATCGAGGTCGTCAAGGGTGGCCTGATCCTAGACCTCGGCGTCCGCGGCTTCCTGCCCGCGTCGCTGGTCGACATCCGCCGCGTCCACAACCTCGACGAGTTCAAGGGCCAGACGCTCGAGTGCAAGGTGATCGAGCTCAACCGCTCGCGCAACAACGTCGTCCTCTCGCGCCGCGCGGTGCTCGAGGAGGAGCGCAAGGAAGTCCGCGAGCAGATCCTGGGACGACTCGAGCCCGGCCAGGTCGTCGAGGGCAAGATCTCCAACATCGTCGACTTCGGCGCCTTCGTCGACCTCGAGGGCATCGACGGCTTGATCCACATCTCCGAGCTCTCATGGAGCCACGTCAACCATCCCTCCGAGGTGCTCGGGATCGGCGAGACGGTGCGGGTCAAGGTGCTCGACATCGACCGCGACCGCCAGCGCATCTCTCTCGGCCTGAAGCAGACCCAGGAGGATCCGTGGCAGAAGGTGCTCAACGAGTACCGGCCCAACGACATTCTCGAGGGCAAGGTGACCAAGGTGGTCGCCTTCGGTGCATTCGTCGAGATCGTTCCCGGCGTCGAGGGCCTCGTCCACATCTCCGAGCTCGCCGAGCATCACGTCGAGACCCCCGGGGAGGTCGTCCAGCCCGGTCAGGAAACCTGGGTGCGGATCCTCGAGATCGACGAGGAGCGGCGCCGGATCTCGCTCAGCGTCAAGCGTGCCGCCGCGAATGACAACCTCCCCCTGCGCGACCTGATTCCGCCTGAGCTTCAGCCCGGCAATCAGCCGCCCTCCGCACCGGCCGAGCCCGAGGGTGTGCCCGACATCGGTCTCTCAGAGGAAGTTTTCTCCGACCCGCCGGCAGCCGAGTCCGAGCCGGCCGCCGAGACGGAGGTTGCCGCGATGCCCGAGGCAGCGGATGAGCCCGAGCCGGCAGTCGAGTCCGAGGCAGGCGCCGCGGCCCCGGCCGAGACGGCCCAAGCCTCAGAGCCCGTCGCCGACAGCGGCGACGAGGCGCCAGAAGAGTCCTGAGAACCGCGCGGTGACTGCCGCGCAGCCACGAGGGTCCGCCGAGGTCTCAGCGGTCCCCGTCATCGGCCTCACCGGTGCCGTCGCCGCGGGCAAGTCGGAGGCGCTGGCAGCACTCGGTCGTTTGGGAGCGGCGACGCTCTCGAGCGACGCGATCGTGCACGAGCTGCTCGTCACCGAGCAGGTACGCGACCTGCTCGTCGAGCGCTGGGGAGAGAGCGTTGCGCCGCAAGGTTCGGTCGACCGTGCTCGCGTCGGCGAGATCGTCTTCGAGCGCCCCGAGGAGCTCGACTGGCTCGAATCGACGCTGCACCCTTTGGTGGCGGAGCGCACGATGCAATGGCGGTCACAGCTGCCGGCCGCGACGCCGCTCGCAGTGATCGAGGTGCCGCTGCTGTTCGAGGTCGGGCTCGAGGCGGCTTTCGACGCGACGATCTGCATCGTCGCCGCCGACGAGACTCGTGCGGAGCGTGCCGGCGCCCGCGGAACGCTCGACCTCGAGGCCCGCGCCGGACGCCAGCTCTCCCAAGAGGAAAAGGCCGCGCGCGCGACCTACGTCGTCGCCAACGACGGCACGATCGCGGAGCTCGAGGCTGCGCTGTCCGAGATCGTCAACGCGATCGGGCAGAGGCGGGACGACGCGTGAGCCGAAACACGGGCCTGATCATCGTCGCGGTGGCCGGAGTCGCGGCCGCGCTGATCGTCAGCCGGATCGACTTCGGTGAGGTGGTTCGTGAGGTGACGCTGCCGCTTCGCCACGAGGACGTGATTCGCCAGCAGGCGCAGCGCCATGACCTCGATCCCGCGCTGATCGCGGCGATCATCAACGTCGAATCGGGGTTTCGCGACCAAACCTCCTCCGCAGGCGCGCGTGGCTTGATGCAGATCACGCACGACACCGCCGACACGATCGAGCGGCTCAGCGGAGGAGAAACCTTCGAATACGAAGATCTCGCCAACTACGAGCTCAACATCCGCTACGGCACCTATTACCTGAACTACCTCCTCGATCTCTATGCGGGCAACGAGGTTGCCGCGCTGGCCGCGTACAACGCCGGTCCTGGCAACGTCGACTCATGGGGAGGCGCCTTGCTCGAGCTCGACCAGATCGAGTTCGCAGAAACCCGCGCATATGTCGCCGACGTGCTCGAAAAGCGCGACCAGTACCGCGACAACTACGCGGAAGAGCTCGGCCTCTGAATCAGGCGCCCGGCCTCGGTCTCGGGCAAATCCGAACCGGCTGACTGACGAACTTTCGCGCGGATCGGGCATGAGCGCTGGGTTCTGCACGAACTGAGCCCCGAGTGGACGAATGTTTTATTGAGCCTCGCGACGGATTTGGCGATAGGCATGGGACCCCCCCTTTTGGGGGACGCCGGCGTACTCGTTTTTATGCCCCAGCGTCCAAGCCAACCGAGAGGGAATCCACCAGTGCGCCGAAACCTACTTATCGTCCGTCCTCATCGGATCGCTCGCGCTTGCGGTTCCGTCGGGCTCAGTCGCCAATCACACCGGCGACGGCACGATTCACTTCTGCGTGACGAAAGAAGAAGAAGAAGAGCACCGTGAGGGTCGTCAAGAACCCCGCGAAGTGCAAGAAGACAGGGAGCGGCTCGTTGACGTCCCCGTGGCGGGCATCGGTGTTCCTGGCCCGGCCGGCGCTACAGGCGCCACTGGTGAGCCCGGTGCGCCTGGTGCTGCCGGCGCAACAGGACCCGTTGGGCCTTCGGGCGCCGCCGGCGTCGACGGAGCTGCCGGCGCGCAAGGTACTCAAGGCATCGCCGGAGCCGACGGCGCGGACGGCGATCGACGGAGCTGACGGTGCTACCGGTCACGGCCGGCCCACAGGCGCCGACCGGCGCCCGACGGCCCCCACGGCCTCCAAGGTGATCAGGGAGACGATCGGTGCTGCACGGCGCCCACGGCGTCGCCGGTGCCGACGGCGCCGACGGAGCCGACGGAGCCACTGGCGCGCAAGGTGCCCAGGGCGCCGACGGAGCCGATGGCGCTCAGGCGCACAGGGCGTACAAGGCGTCGCCGGCGCGGTCGGCGCAGCGGCGCCGACGGATCGACGGCGCCGACGGAGTCGACGGCACCGACGGAGCCGACGGACTGACGGCACCAACGGAGCCGATGGTGCTACCGGCGCCCAAGGCCCACAGGGCGTCGCCGGAGCCGACGGCGCCAACGGCATAGCCGGCACCGACGGCGCCAACGGCGTAGACGGCACCGACGGAGTCGACGGCCAAGACGGAGCCGACGGCGCCGATGGAGCCCAGGGCGCACAAGGCATACAGGGCGTTGCCGGCGCGGTCGGCGCAGCGGGCGCCGACGGGATCGACGGCCAAGACGGCGCCGACGGAGCTGACGGCACCAACGGAGTCGACGGACTTGACGGCACCAACGGAGTCGACGGCGCCGACGGCGCCAACGGCACCAACGGAGTCGACGGCGCCGACGGCAGCCGACGGCACCGACGGCGCCGACGGCGCCGACGGCACCAACGGCGCCGACGGCGCCGACGGCACCGACGGACGCCGACGGACTTGACGGCACCAACGGAGCCGACGGCGCCCAGGGCGCCCAAGGCATACAGGGCGTTGCCGGCGCGGTCGGCGCAGCGGGCGCCGACGGGATCGACGGCACCGACGGAGCCGACGGCACCAACGGAGTCGACGGACGCTGACGGCACCAACGGAGTCGACGGCGTCGACGGCGCCGACGGCGCCGACGGCGCCGACGGCGCCAACGGCGCTGACGGCGCCAACGGAGCCGACGGCACGCAACGGCGCCGACGGAGCAGGGCGCACAAGGCATCAGCGGCGTGCCGGCGCGACGGCGCAGCGGCGCCGACGGGCACCGACGGCGTCCAAGGCGGCACACGGAGTCGACGGACGCGACGGCACCAACGGAGCCGACGGCGCCGACGGCGCCAACGGCGCCGACGGCGCCGACGGCACCAACGGCGCCGACGGCGCCGACGGCGCCAACGGCGCCGACGGCGCCGACGGCACCGACGGCGCCGACGGCGTCGACGGCACCGACGGAGTCGACGGCCGACGGCCAACGGCGCCGACGGCGCCCAGGGCGCCCAAGGCATGCAGGGCGTTGCCGGCGCGGTCGGCGCAGCAGGCGCCGACGGGATCGACGGCCAGACGGCACCGACGGAGCTGACGGCACCAACGGAGTCGACGGACTTGACGGCACCAACGGAGTCGACGGCACCAACGGAGTCGACGGAGCTGACGGCACCGACGGAGCAGACGGCGCCACCGGCGCCCAAGGCCTCCAGGGTATCGCCGGAGCTGACGGCACCAACGGCGCCGACGGCGTCGACGGCACCGACGGACTTGACGGAGCCGACGGCGCCGACGGCGCCCAGGGCGCACAAGGCATACAGGGCGTTGCCGGCGCGGTCGGCGCAGCAGGCGCCGACGGGATCGACGGCCAAGACGGCGCCGACGGAGCTGACGGCACCAACGGAGTCGACGGACTTGACGGAGTCGACGGAGCTGACGGCGCCGACGGCGCCAACGGCAGCCGACGGAGCCGACGGCACCAACGGAGTCGACGGCAGCCGACGGCGCCGACGGCACCAACGGCGTCGACGGCGCCGACGGAGCTGACGGCGCCAACGGAGTCGACGGCGCCGACGGAGCAGACGGCGCCGACGGCGCCGACGGCGCCGACGGCACCAACGGCACCGACGGCGTCGACGGCACCGACGGACTTGACGGCGCCGACGGAGCCGACGGCGCCCAGGGCGCACAAGGCATCCAGGGCGTTGCCGGCGCGGTCGGCGCAGCGGGCGCCGACGGGATCGACGGCGCCAGACGGCGCCGACGGAGCTGACGGCACCAACGGAGTCGACGGCGCTGACGGCACCAACGGCGTCGACGGAGCTGACGGCGCCGACGGCACCAACGGCGCCGACGGCGCCGACGGAGCCGACGGCACCAACGGAGCCGACGGCGTCGACGGAGCAGATGGCGCCGACGGCGCCAACGGCGCCGACGGCACCAACGGCGCCGACGGCGTCGACGGCACCGACGGACTTGACGGCGCCAACGGCGCCGATGGCGCCCAGGGCGCACAAGGCATACAGGGCGTTGCCGGCGCGGTCGGCGCAGCGGGCGCCGACGGGATCGACGGCACCAGACGGCACCGACGGCGCCGACGGAGCGATCGACGGCACCAACGGCGCCGACGGCGTTGACGGCACCGACGGCACCGACGGCGTCGACGGCGCTGACGGCGCCGACGGCGCCAACGGCGTCGACGGCACCGACGGAGTCGACGGCCAGACGGCGCCAACGGCGCCGACGGCGCCGAGGGCGCCAAGGCATCCAGGGCGTTGCCGGCGCGGTCGGCGCAGCAGGCGCCGACGGAGACCGACGGCGCCGACGGAGCTGACGGCACCGACGGAGTCGACGGCGACGGGTCGACGGAGCTGACGGCGCCGACGGCACCGACGGCGTCGACGGCGCCGCAACGGCGCCGACGGAGTCGACGGACTGACGGCGCCAACGGGTCGACGGACGATGGCACCAACGGAGTCGACGGCACCAACGGAGTCGACGGCGCCGACGGCGCCAACGGCGTGACGGCCCAGCGGCACCAAGGCGTAGACGGCCCACGGAGCCGACGGCACCAACGGAGTCGACGGCGCCGATGGAACAGATGGCGCCGACGGCGCCACCGGCGCCCAAGGCGTTGCCGGCACCAACGGCACCGACGGCGTAGACGGCGCCGACGGGATCGACGGCCAAGACGGCGCCGACGGCGCCACCGGTCCTGCCGGCCCGCAGGGCCCGACCGGCCCGCAAGGCCCCCAGGGTGTCCAGGGCATCGCCGGCGCAGATGGTGACGACGGTGACGACGGTGACGACGGAGCTGTCGGCGCGCAAGGTGCTCAAGGAGCAGCCGGCGCAGACGGGCAAGACGGAGCTGACGGCATCGACGGCGCCGAGGGCCCGGCCGGCCCGCAAGGCCCGACCGGTCCGCAGGGTCCGCAGGGCCTCACCGGCGCCGACGGCGCTCAGGGTGCTCAGGGCCTGCAGGGCGCTCAGGGCAACCAAGGCGCCACGGGCGACCAGGGTGCGCAGGGCAATCAGGGCAACCCCGGCGCGCAAGGCAATGCCGGCGCCCAGGGCAATACGGGGGCACAGGGCAACCCCGGCGCGCAGGGCCCCGCCGGCGCGCAGGGCCCCGCAGGTGCCACCGGTCCCGCAGGTCCGGCCGGTCCGGCCGGTCCGGCCGGTCCCGCAGGTGCTACCGGTCCCGCAGGGTCCAGCGGCACCGCTCAAGCCGAGGTGATCACCAGGTCGGTCGCAAGCCCACCTGCCGCCGGTGTCTTCGTCGAGTGCCCCGCCACCGCCCCCTGGGCGATCGGTGGAGGCGGCAATGCCACCGGAACTGGCGAGCTGCGCTCCACCGGGCCCGCCGTGATGACCGGCCCTACGACCGGAACCATCGCCACCACTGGACAGAGGCCTGACGGGTGGTTCGCGGCAGCGAAGACCTCCGCCGTTGCCGTCACCGTGTACGCAGTCTGCGTCCCGTAGCCTGCCCGCTCGAGCGAAGGCGTCAGGCGCGTCATCTACCGCCGGAAGAGTCCGGACCATCTTCTACGTTCCGCCTGTTGATCGAGCGAGGGCAGAGAACGAATGAGTGACCCGCCCGCCAGAACAACGAGCGACTCGCCCGTCGGACGAGGCATCGTCGTGCTGGGCGTCATCCTCGTTGCTGCCGTACTCGCCTGGCTGTTCTTGATCCGCGACGACGACGGCGATGGCGGCGCAGGCAAGACCTCCGCTCGCGCGGGCGGGGGACCGGTCGCAGCGACCCCCGCCGATATCGCAAAGCTCGGCCGACAGGTCGGCATCCCTGCCTACTGGGCCGGCGAGCAGGGGCCAGGCGGCGCTCGAGCTCACCCGCACTTCCGAGGACAAGATCTTCGTTCGCTACCTCGACGAAGACGCCGAGATCGCCGATCCGGGGGACGACTTCCTCACGGTCGCGACCTATCCGCTCGACGGCGCCTTCGAGCTGCTCGAGCAGGCCGGCGATCGAGAGGGTGCGATTGTCGAGGATGGTCCCGAGGGGTCGCTGGTCGTTTCCAACGAGGACTCGCCAACGAGCGTTTACATGGGCTTTCCCGGCGAGGAGTATCAAATCGAGATCTACGATCCCGATCCCGAGCGGGCACTGAACCTCGCCACCTCGGGGCAGATCGAACCGGCTGGCTGACCCACAACTCGCTCCCAGGCGACGGTAGGGTGGCGCGCCGCCCCTGATGCTTGTCGCCTGGCTCATCTTCCCACTCGTCCTGGCGGTGCTGTGCGCCGGCTGTGGCTTGCTGGTCGAGGCAGCCTGCGCCCGGCGCTTGCCGACGACACTCCTGCCCGCCGTCGGCTTCGCGGTGCTGATCGCGGTCGGCCAGTTCCTCACGCTCACCGACGCCACTGCCGAGCTCACGGTGCCCGCCGCGGTCGTGCTCGCGATCGTCGGGATCGTCATCGGCTCTCGCAGCCGCGGCCTCATGCGCGGCGCCGCGATCGTGCCCGCTCTCGCGGCGCTCGGAGTGTTCGCGGTCTTCGCCGCACCGATCGTGCTCTCGGGCGAAGCGACGATCGCCGGCTACATCGAGCTCGACGACACTGCGACCTGGCTCGCCCTCACCGATCGGGTGATGGAGCACGGTCGCGACCTCGACGGGCTCGAGCCCTCGACCTACGAGGCGACGCTGGCCTTCAACCTCGGCGACGGCTACCCGGTCGGCGCCTTCGTGCCATTCGGTATCGCGGGGGCGCTCGTCGGTGTCGATCTCGCCTGGCTGATTCAGCCTTACATCGCCTTCCTCGCCGTGCTGCTGAGCCTTGCGCTGTGGTCGCTGGCGAAGCCGCTCGCCGGTTCACCGGCGCTGCGAGGCGCGGCAGCTTTCGTCGGCGCCCAGCCCGCGCTGCTGTTCGGCTACTACCTCTGGGGAGGGATCAAGGAGGTGGCCGCGGCAGCATTGGTCGCGGCAATCGCTGCCGCCCTGGCCGAGCTCGTCAGGCGGCGCGGCGATCCGCGGTTGCTCGCCATGCCGGCGATCCTCAGCGGCGCCCTCGTCGGCGTCTTGAGCATCGGTGCCGGGATCTGGCTCGCTCCGCTGCTCGCGGCGGCCGCGCTGCTGCTCGCTCGCGAGATCGGCCTTCGCGCCGCTCGCCGTTCGCGCCGGCCAATTCGTCGCCGGTCTTGCCGTCCTCACCCTGCCGTTGCTGCTCTCGGATTCGCTGTTGGCGCCGACCTCGTCGCCGCTCACCGACGACGGCGCGAGGGGAAATCTGGTCGGCTCCCTGGACCCTGCGCAGGTCGCCGGCATCTGGCCGGCAGGAGACTTTCGGCTGCCGCCGGTCGATGAGCTCTTGACCTACGGCTTGATCGTGATCGCCTGCACGGCTGCGGTTGGCGGCCTCGCCTGGTGCATACGGCGGCGCCAGATCGGCCCGGTGCTCTATGTCGGCGGCGTGCTCGCCGGCTGTGCCGTGCTCGCCGTGATCGGCTCGCCGTGGGTCGAGGGCAAGGCCTTTGCCACCGCGTCGCCGGCAATTCCGTTCGCGGCGATGCTCGCCGTCGGCGGCCTCGCGGTTTCGCGGCGACGCATCGGCGCCGGCGCTCTGGCCGTGGTCATCGTTGGCGGAATCGGCTGGTCCAACGCGCTTGCCTACCGCGACGTCAGGCTGGCGCCGCGCCCGCAGCTCGAGGAGCTCGCCGAGATCGGCGAGCTGGTCGCCGGCGAGGGTCCGAGCCTGATCACGGAGTACTCGCCCTATGGCGCCCGATATTTCCTGCGCGACAGCGATCCGGAATCGATCTCGGAGCTTCGCCGCCATCCGATCGCGCTCAGCGACGGCTCGCAGGTCGCCAAGGGGGAGGCCGCCGATACTGACGAGATCGACCCATTCGCGCTCGCTCGCTACCGCACCATCGTCGTCCACCGCTCGCCGACGCACAGCCGGCCGCCGGCGGTGTACGACCGCGTCTACAGCGGCGAGCACTACGACGCTTGGCAGCGCCCGGCAGAGCAGAGCGAGCCGGCGTCGAGGCTGGCCCTCGGAGACGAGTACGACCCCTACGGCGTCCCGCGGTGCGAGGACGTGCTCGAGCTGGCGGCGTCCGGGGACCTGATCGCCGCTCGTGGCGAGCGCCCGCAGATCGTGCCGCTGTCGGCGGCCACCTACCCGTCGGGCTGGCCCGCGCCCGAGGGAGCGCTCGCGCCGTCTCCTGAGGAGGCCGGCACGATCACAGCCGAGATCGAGGTCGCGGGTGGCGGCGAGCACGAGCTCTGGCTCGGCGGCTCGGTCGTTTCCGAGGTCGAGGTCTGGGTCGACGGCCGCAGGGCCGGCGCGGTTCGCCACGAGCTCAACAACCGCGAGCAGTACGTTCGCCTCGGCTCGGCGCAGCTCGACCCGGGAAGCCACGTGGTCGAGCTTCGTTTCGGAGGCCCCGACCTGCATCCCGGAAGTGGCGGCAGCGCGGGCGAGATCGGTCCGCTCGTCGTCTCGCCACCGGCCGACTCGGAGCTCGTCGAGGTCGACGCGGGCGACGCGAGGTCGCTGTGCGGCAGGGCCTGGGACTGGATCGAGGTCGTCTGCATGAGCGCCGTCGGCTCCGCGACCGAGGCGCCCGGGCGCAGCCTGCGGCCGGCGCTCGCCATCTGCGTCGGCCTCGTGCTCGCAGATTCCTCGGTCGTGGTGCTCGCCCTGCCCGAGATCTACCGCGAGCTCGACGTCTCCGTCACGGCGGTGACCTGGGTCCTCGTTGCCTTCAACCTCGTGCTCGCGGCTGCCGCGCTGCCGGCGGCAAGCGCGGCACGGCGACTCGGCCCAGGGCAGGTCGCGACGGCTGGAATGGTGCTGTTCGGGCTCGCCAGCCTCGCCTGCGGGCTCGCGGACTCGATCGAGTTCCTGCTTGCCGCGCGCTGCGCCCAGGCGATCGGCGGCGCAGCCGCTGTCTGCGCCGCCTTGGAGCTTTTGCCTGCGGTCGTGGGCTCCGAGCGCAGGGCAGCTTCGGTCTGGGCCGGCGCCGGCGCTCTCGGGGCGGCGATCGGGCCGGCCGCCGGAGGGCTGCTCACCGAGCTGATCTCGTGGCAGTCGATCTTCCTCGTGCAGGTGCCGGTGGCGTTCGCATGCGCCGTTGTCATCGGCGCCGCGGCGCGGGTGCAGTCGAGGGCCGGGCCCATGCGCGACGGAGCCATGGTCTCGGCGAAGCCGCACCTCGCCGCCAATGCGGCGCTTGCGCTGATCTCGGCGGCGCTGGCGGCGGCGCTGTTTCTGATCGTCTTGCTCTTGATCGAGGGTTGGCGCCTGACACCGATCGCGGCCGCTGCGGCCGTGACGGTGATGCCGCTGTGCGCGCTGGCAGCAGCGCCGCTGGCGCGCCGCGTTGCGGCCGTCGACGCTCGAGCTGCTGCGGGCGCGATCTTGATCGCGGGCGGTCTCGCCGGGCTCGGCCTGCTCCCCGATGCAACGGTGCTCGCGACCCTGGCCCCGCAGGCGCTCGTCGGCGCTGGTCTTGCGCTGACCCTCTCGGCGCTGACCGAGGCTGCGCTCGAGGGCCGCTCGCCACAGGCGATCCACGGCGGCTGGACGATCGCCTCGCGCCACGCCGGCGTCGTCGCAGGATTGCTGGTGCTGACGCCCGTGTTCACGGCGGACCTCGAGCGCGAGCGGGTGGATGCCGAGGCTGCCGGTACCGCGGCGCTGCTCGATGCCCGGCTCTCGATCGAATCGAAGCTCGCGCTCGCCGATCGCATCGCCCAGCAGATCGAGGCCGAGGGCGACAAGGTCCCGGTGCTCGGCCCGGCGTTCGAGCCGCTGCCGGCCGACCCGCAGGAGCGCCAGGGCACGGTCGAACTGCAAGCCCGAGTCGAGGCGGAGATCGACAAGGCCGCCACGCACGCCTTCAGCGCCTCGTTTCTGATCAGCGCGGGGTTCGCCCTCGCGGCGCTGATCCCGATCATGGTCGCGCGGCGAAGGATCAGCTTGTGAACGTCTCCTCGATCAGCCCGCGAGCGCTGGTCCTCGGCGCGATCGCTGCCTCGGTGGCGCTCGTCGCCGTCTACCTGGCGCTCGGAGGAAGCAGCTACGAGCCGACAGCGGTCGCCGACCCGTGCGAGTCGCGCGAGTGGCGGGAGCCGTCGGGAATCGAGGAGTCGGCGCAGCAGTTCGGTCTCTCGGCTCTCGATGGCGCCGCCTGCGAGCTCGGCGTCAGCCGCGAAACGCTGGCGGCGGCTCTCGCAACCGAGAGCTCGCGGGAGCGCTTCGCCGCCGAGTACGGCATCGAGGACGCCGAGCTCGAGGCGGCCGTGCGCGCGGGCATCGTTCGCGCCGTCGACGACGCCGAGCAGGCGGGCGCACTGAACCCGATCGTTGCCGATGGCCTGCGCCTGATCGGCGCCCGAATTCCGGTCGACGAGGGCATCGCCCTGATCGAGGATGCGAGCGCCGTGTTCGAGGACGCCGAGGGCTTTCTCGGCGGGCTCGGGCGACGACGTACTGGACCTGCTGCCGTGACTTCGCGACGAGAAAGTGTCGCTATGCGGGAGGAACTCGTCGCGAGGGTCTGCTTCGGCCGAACCGCCCTCTCTCACCAGCATTTACCCGTTCGAGGGGAGGCCGGCCCGTCGCAGCTACTCCGTTGCGCGCCACGCCCAGCCGATGAACAGCGCCTGAACGGGCAGCCGTGCGAACAGCAGCCAGCGCGGCATGCGGTCGATGCCGACACCGCGTCCGGCTACGTCCTCAGGATGAAGCGCCATGTGGAGGTTGGCGGGGAAGACGGCGACGAGCAACCCGGTCAGCCACCAGCGAGCGAAGCGGCGGGTCGGCGCGGGAATCACCGCAAGCCCGCCGACGACCTCGGCGACGCCGCTCCATCTGACGGCATCGCGAGGCGAGATCGGGATGTAGGCGGGCACCGTCGCCTCGTATTCGCGCGGGCGGATGAAATGGAGGATTCCCGCGACAGTGAACGTTGCGGCCAACGATCGCTGAAGTCCGAGTCATCGCAGCGATTCTCTCATCGCGGAACCGCGTCGCGGACAGCCGCCCGGGCCAACTCCCGGCTCGGTGCGAAGACCATCGCGGTCGCCTCGTCATCGATCGCCGTTGCCACCCAGGCGCCGTCGATGGACCAGAGCCCGCCACCGACCTTCCTCGGCCTCGCGCCCGGCGATCAGGTAGGCGGGCAGCGTGCGATCGAACTCGTCGGCCTCGGTGGCGGAGTCCCAGCGCCAGGCCGCGACGACGATGCGCTCCTCGGCGCAGGTCTCCTCACAGTCGACCCCGCCGCGGTCGCGGCTGAGCAGCACGTACTCGTCGCCACCCCAGCCGGTCGCGGCGACCTCGACCGCGTCGGCCGGCGCACCGACCTCGAGCACCTGACGGGTGGAGAACTCGCCGAGGATGCCGCGGTCGATCACCCGCCAGCCTCGCGTCTCGAGCGCAGTCGGTCTGGGTCGTGACCCGCACCGGTGCGCTCGCCGGCCTCGTATCGGTCGGGATGCAGGATGTGCTCGGTCGACAGTGGCGGCCGCGAGTCGAACGCTGCGTCGACTCGCCTCCAGTCGCCGCCGGCGCCGCGCAGCGCGTTGACGAAGGCGCTGCCCTCGAGGTAGGCCCAGGTGAGCTGCTCGACGACGAATGCGGGCACGCCCTCGGTCCCTGGATCGATGCCGACCGTTGCCGCGCTCAGGGCCAGCGGGTCGAGGTGCCGAACGGCGTAATCGATCATCGCTGATGTCGCGGCGCCCTCGACCAGCGCGGTGTCGGCGAGCGCCCTGTCGTCGTCATCCTCTCGATCGGCCTCCTCGAGGCCGAAGCTCTGATCGTCGAGCGCGTGCTCGAGCTCGTGTGCGAGCAGGAACTCCAGCAGCGCCCGGCTCGTCCCGACCGCGTCGCGGATCACGTAGAGCCGCTCGCTCTTGGTGTCGTAAGCAGCGGCGGCGAGATCGGGTGCGCCGGTGGAGAGAACGTCGAGCTGCTCGTCGGGCCCCTGCACGCCGAACATGCGGGCGACGGTTTCGGCGTCGGCCAGCTCGCGGTCGGCTCGCGCGCCGGAGGGCACCTGGCCGCCGACGATCTCGCCGAAGCGCTCGCCGCTGATCACCTCGGGCACGGGAATCCGCTCGAACTCGAGCCCTCGGATGCGCGCAACCCGCGTCGCGACCCGCGGCGTCAGCCGGCGCGCCAGGCTGCCGACTCGAGCCGGCGGGATCTCGTCTGCCGTGCCTGTCGCCGGTGAGGCCTGCGAGAGGGCGCGCTCGCCCTCCGGAGCGCCGACCGTCGCGCTCGCCAGCAGGGCCGCGGCGGTGACAGCGAGCAGGACCAGCGGCGCGACCGCCGCTCCCCAGCCCGTGTGCCCGCGGCCTCTCAAGGCAGCCGAGTATGACGGCGAGCTTGTGCAGCGTCGCCGTGTCAGGGCCGGCCTACCCCGCCGCTATCGTCAATGCGGTGCCCGAATTCAAGCTCAACCCCGCCTACACGGCCACCGCCGACCAGCCGAAGGCGATCGCGTCGATCTCCGAGGGCCTGAGCGCCGGCGAGGACTTCCTCACCCTGCTCGGCGCCACCGGCACGGGCAAGACATTCACGATGGCGGGCATCATCGAGCGCGTGCAACGGCCGGCGCTCGTCATCGCCCACAACAAGACGCTCGCCGCCCAGCTCTGCAACGAGTTCCGCGAGTTCTTCCCCAACAACGTCGTCGAGTACTTCGTCAGCTACTACGACTACTACCAGCCCGAGGCCTACGTTCCCCACCAGGACCTCTACATCGAGAAGGACTCCTCGATCAACGACGAGATCGACCGCCTGCGCCACGCTGCCACGGCGTCGCTGCTGGCCCGCCGCGACGTCGTCATCGTCGCCTCCGTCTCGTGCATCTTCGGCATCGGCTCGCCCGATCTCTACCGTCGCCAGATGCAGCTGTTCAAGCTGGGGGAGTGGCTCGACCGCGATGAGCTCTTCCGCAAGCTCGTCGGCATGCAGTACACGCGAAACGAGACGGCGCTGACCCGCGGCACGTTTCGCGCCCAGGGCGAGATGCTGGAGATCTTCCCGGCCTACGCCGAGTCCGCCTACCGGATCAACCTCTTCGGCGACGAGATCGAGTCGATCCACCACTTCGACCCGCTCACCGGCGAGATCTTCGACGAGATCGATCACGTCGCGGTCTGGCCCGCGAGCCATTACGCGACCGAGGAGGCGACGCTGGAGCGCGCGGTGGTCGAGATCAAGGCCGAGCTCGACGAGCGCCTCGCCTGGTTTCACGAGCGCGGCAAGGAGCTCGAGGCGCACCGCCTGCTCCAGCGCACCCAGTACGACCTCGAGATGCTGAAGGAGCTCGGCTTCACCTCCGGCATCGAGAACTACTCGCGGATCTTCGACAACCGCCCGCCCGGGTCGCCGCCTCACACCCTGATCGACTACTTCCCCGACGACTTCGTCACCTTCGTCGACGAGTCACACCAGACGGTCCCGCAGATCGGCGGCATGTACGAGGGCGACCGCTCGCGCAAGCAGACGCTCGTCGACTTCGGCTTTCGCCTGCCCTCGGCGATGGACAACCGCCCGCTCAAGTTCGACGAGTTCCTGCCCCGCGTCGGCCAGCTCGTGATGTGCTCGGCGACGCCCGGGGAGTTCGAGCGCACGCAGGCCAAGCGCGTGGTCGAGCAGATCGTGCGACCGACGGGGATCATCGACCCCGAGATCGAGGTGCGCGAGACCCGCAACCAGATCGACGACCTGATGAACGAGGTGCGTGTCCGCGTCGAGCGCAAGGAGCGCACCTTGGTGACGACGCTGACGAAGAAGATGTCGGAGGACCTCACCGGCTACCTGCTCGAGCACGGCTTCAAGGTTCGCTACCTGCACTCCGAGGTCGACACGCTGGAGCGAATCCAGATCATCCGCGACCTGCGCCTGGGTGAGTACGACGTGCTCGTCGGGGTCAACCTCCTGCGTGAGGGCCTCGACCTGCCCGAGGTCTCGCTGGTGGCGATCCTCGACGCCGACAAGGAAGGCTTCCTGCGCGGCGAGACCTCGCTGATTCAGACCATCGGCCGGGCGGCGCGCAACGTCGACGGCCGCGTGCTCATGTACGCCGACAAGGAGACGGACGCGATGCGCAAGGCATTCTCCGAGACGGCTCGGCGCCGCGAGATCCAGCTCGCCTACAACAAGGAGCACGGGATCACGCCGGAGACCGTGCGCAAGGGCATCTCCGACATCGCCGAGTTCCTCTCGATGGAGACGAGGGCGACGCCCGACCGGCGCCGGCGGCGCAACTCCGACGACGGTGCGCCGATGAGCCGCGAGCAGCTCGAGAAGGTCGTCGTCGAGCTCGAGGAGGAGATGATGGTCGCCTCAGAGGGGTTGCGATTCGAGGAGGCGGCGCGGATCCGTGACGAGCTCAAGGAGCTGCGCCGCGACCTCGAGGCGCTGCGCGCGTAGCTGCCTCAGTCGAGTCAGCACGGGCGATCCGAAGCCGGTCGCGTCACCTTTCGCGCGCGACCATCGGCATCGATCTCATCGGCTTGGATCGTCAACCACCTTGCCGCGAACGGCCTTGGCTCGAGTCGTGCGTCAGCGTCAGCGCAACGATGCGCGAGCGGCCAGGCTTGAGCTTGTAGCTGGTCTGGCCGAGCGGCTTCGCCGCGGCGGAGCGCGCGGGCAGGACCGCGAGCGTGCCCTCGCAGGCTTCGGTCTTGAGAGCCGGGCAGCGCAGCCGCACGCGCAATGTGCCGTCGCCGGCCACCGGGGCGGGCGTTTCGAGAG
Source organism: uncultured Solirubrobacterales bacterium (assembly GCA_963730145.1). Taxonomy (GTDB): domain Bacteria; phylum Actinomycetota; class Thermoleophilia; order Solirubrobacterales; family 70-9; genus WHSW01. The sequence continues at coordinate 322,470 of CAVSQT010000004.1, read as the reverse complement.
AACAGTGTCGTAGCGGTGCTTGGCCTGCGCGGTGGAGACGCTCTGACAGTTCGCGACCGAGTCGACGCGGTCGGCGAGGTCGTTGACGACCACGTCGGCCCTGACGCAGGTGACGACCTCGGCGAACCCGTCTCGGGTGAGGTAGGTATCGAGGCCGTCACCCCTTGCGTAGGTGTCGATCTCGGTGCCGCCGTCGAGGGTGTCGGCGTCTCTGCCGCCGTTGAGGTCGTCGAGGCCCTGGCCGCCGCTGAGCAGGTCGATCCCGCTGCCGCCGCGGAGGTTGTCGGGTCCGTCGCCGCCGATCAGCTCGTCGGCTGCGGCGGCGCCGGTGAGGATGTCTCCGGCATCTGTCCCCTCGAGCCGCTCGATCCCGAGCAGCGAATCGGTGCGCACGACGACGACGGCTCCGTTGGCGTCGCGCGCCGACAGCGTCGCCTGGTTGCTGACCAGCGACGCGCTGACGCCGAGATCCGTCCCCGAGATGACGTTGGAAACACCCGAGGCGGGACTCGCGCCTCCGAAGCCGGCGAGATCGCGGCCGACCCCGCCGTCGAAGACAACCGGCTCGTTGCCGGTCCTGCCCGGAGCCCTGAGCGAATCATCCCCGTCGGCGCCGCGCAGCGTGCGCTGCGCACGCGCGCCTACCGAGAGCGTGTCGTTGCCGATGCCGCCCTGCACCGTGACCGCCGATATCGGAGCTCCGGCTTCCGCGTCCAGCGCGAGCGCATCGTCCCCACCCTGGAGGTCGAGGGCCAGGAGGTCGACGTTGTCGATCACGCACACGTTGCGCACCGGGCGTCCGGTCAGCGGGTCGGTGTCCGGCGGGCAGTTGCCGGTGGTGGCGGTGATCGCGGCGGCCGGTGTGATCGTCATCGTGCTCACCGACGTCGGACTGGGGGAGTCGACGTCGATTTCGAGGTTGTCGCGACCCTGTGATCCGGTGATCGTCACGGTGCCGGAGAGGTTGCTCTTGCTCTGGCCGGCGGCCGCGGCGGGGACCACGAGCGCGAGCGCAGCCGCGAGCAGACCGAACCGGATCGCGACAACCGCGATTCCCCGGTTCACGGTCTCGGACCCCCGTGCCACGGCGCAAGCCTATATCGCGTTCCGCGCAGGTCAAGGCCGCGGCGATGAGGCGATGGCGCAGGCTGTCGCAGGTCGCGAATAGGGTGGTGGGCGTGAAGGTTCTCCGGAGAACGCTCGCCGCGCTCGCTGCGCTGATCGTTGTCGCCGGCGCGTTCGCCGGCTGCGGCGGCGACGACACGACGACGACCGTGACCGAGACCACGGCGGTGCCGAGCACCACGTCATCGACGACCTCGACCGACTCGACGACAACCGAGGACGCGACCACGGTCCCCGACCAGGAGCAGCCCGCCGCCGGCGAGACCGCCGACCTGCCGCTGTGCTCGGAAGGCCCGCCGCCGTGTCGCGAGGACGACACGGGTGAGGTGATCGAGCCCGGCGAGGGTGGCGACGGCGGTGGCGTCGTCGCGCCCTGACGCAGGGGCTACCAGCCCGCGGTCATGAGCTCGCCGCCGCGCCGCGCGAAGGCGACCTCGGCGAGCCCGAGGGCACGGTCGCTGGGGCGGCGGATCAGATCGGTGACGTCGTAGGGCTCGTAGCCGTGGTCGCGCATGTGGGCGACGATCGCGTGAAAGTCGGGCCGCAGCCCGCGCTCGGCCTCCGAGGTCTGTGACAGCGGCAGCTCGAGGAAGAAGAGCTCGACGACGCCGAGCAGGCTGCGGGCGCCCGCCAGCACCTCGAGCTCGAAGCCCTCGGCGTCGATCTTGATCATCCGGGGCGTGGGCCATTCGGACTCGCGGCAGACGGTGTCGAGGGTGACGAGGCGGACTCTGCGGCGCTCGAGTCCGAGTCGATCGGCGGTCGCGCCGGAAATCGCGAAGCTGCTGCTCTCGGGGTTGTCCGGGGTGACCGTGAGCTCGAGCTCGCCGTCGCTTGCCCCCACCCCGGCGAGCAGGTACCGGGCGCGCCCGGCGTCGGCGCAGAAGCGGTCGAGCTCGGGGGCGAGCTCCGCCTGCGGCTCGATCAGGGTGAAGGCGGCGGCGCCGAAGAACTCATGGGCGTCGCGGCTCCACCCGGCCCGGTGGGCGCCGACGTCGACGACGTGGACCGGATCGAAGCCGAGCTCGGCGAGCTGGGAAAAGAGGCGGCGCCGCAGAGCGCTGCCGCTGACCTCGCCGATCGCGTCGACCTCGTAGCCATGGCGCTCCAGGCGCCGGCTCAGCCATCTCAAGGCAGCTCCTCGCATGCGGATTCTCAGACTATGCGAGCACCTGCGCATGGCCCGCAGGCGCTCGCTACGCTGAACTCATGGAGACAGAGGAGTTCGTCACCGGGATAGCCGACAAGGTTCGCGCGATCGTTTCCGAGGCCGAGCAGAAGGCGGCAGAGATCATTCGCGACGCCGAGCAGGAGGCGATTGGGATTCGCGATCGCGCCGAGGCCGAAGGCCGCCAACGCGTCGCCGAGGTGCGCGATGCACTGGAAGCGCTCGAGGACAAGCTCGGAGCCGGTGCTGGATCCGGCAACGGCGCAAGCGCCGAGGTCAACCCGGGGCCGGTGGTCGTGCCCGAGCCGCAGCCGCCGAGCCCGGACCCGACCCCCGATCCGCTGCCCGAGCCCACACCCGAGCCACCGTCAGAGCCCGAGCCGCCGCTGATCCCCGAGCCGACGCCGCCGCCCGACGAGGGCACGCCGCCCTCGATCGCCGCCGGAGCCGACCCCGCCGCCAAGTCCGACGACGCCACCAGCGCCCGCCTGGTGGCGATGAACATGGCGCTCAACGGCGATTCTCGAGAGGCGATCGAGGCGCACCTCGCGGAGCACTACGCGATCGCCGACGCCGGCGCGATCGTCGACGACGTTCTCGCTCTAGCGACGAAATAGCAGCCCGCAAACTGCGCCGAGGGCTCGACGCCGTTCGCGGGGCTGCCCGACCCCCTGCGTACACTTGTTCGTAGTGGCCCGTAAGGAGCAAATCGTCGTCTCGGGGGCGCGCGCCCACAACCTCAAGGGCGTCGACGTGACCCTGCCCAGGAACGCGCTCGTGGTCGTCACCGGCCTCTCCGGGTCGGGCAAGTCGAGCCTCGCCTTCGACACGATCTACGCCGAGGGCCAGCGCCGCTACGTCGAGTCGCTGTCCTCGTACGCGCGTCAGTTCCTGGGCCAGATGGAGAAGCCCGATGTCGACTCGATCGAGGGGCTCTCGCCGGCGATCTCGATCGACCAGAAGACGACCTCGCGCAACCCGCGTTCGACGGTCGGCACCGTGACCGAGATCTACGACTACCTACGCCTGCTGTGGGCGCGCATCGGCAAGCCGCATTGCTACAACTGCGGCGAGCCGATCGCCGGCCAGTCGCTCGAGCAGATCACCGATCGCGTCATGACCCTCGACGAGGGCACCCGGTTCATGGTCTTGGCACCGGTCGTGCGCGGGCGCAAGGGCGAGTACGGGAAGCTGCTGGAGGAGATGCGCAGCCAGGGCTACGCCCGGGCCGTGATCGACGGCGAGCTGCGCCGCCTCGACGAGGAAGGCGGGATCGAGCTCGACAAGAAGTTCAAGCACGACATCTCGATCGTGGTCGACCGCCTGGTGATGAAGGAGGGGGTGCGAAAGCGGCTCGCCGAGTCGCTGGAGGCCGCTTCCGCGCTTGCCGAGGGGATCATCGAGGTCGAGCTGATGGGTGCCGAGAAGGCGGTCGAGGCGGCCGGCGTCGAGGTCCTCAGCGGGCCCAGCGCGGGCAAGCGCGGCGAGGTGCTCGTCTTCAGCGAGAAGTTCTTCTGCCTGCACTGCGGCACCTCGATGCCCGAGCTCGAGCCGCGCATCTTCTCCTTCAACTCACCGCACGGCTGCTGCCCGCAATGCCACGGTCTCGGCTTCCAGCGCGTGATCGACCCGGAGCTGATCGTGCCCGACCCGACGCTGTCGATCGCCGAGGGCGCGCTGGAGCCCTGGACCAAGGCCGCATCGATGTATCACCGCCGCCTGCTCGAGGCGGTCGCCGAGGCCAACGGCATCGACGTCGAGCTGCCGTGGCGCGATCTGCCGCAGGGCGACCGCGACCTGCTGCTCGAGGGCACCGACGGCGAGCGCCACACGATCTCCTACAAGAACCGCTTCGGCCGCAGACGCACCTACACCGTTCGCTTCGACGGCCTCCTGCACAGCCTCGAGCGTCGCTACGAGAACACGGATTCGGAGAACACGCGCGAGCGCGTCGAGGCGCTGATGGCGCTGCAACCCTGCTCGGCCTGCAAGGGCGCCCGCCTGCGCCCCGAGGTGCTCGCGGTCACCGTCGGCGGCCTCAACATCTACGAGTACACCCAGTTCTCGGCTCGCCGTGCGCTCGAATGGATCAACGAGCTCGAGCTGACCGAGACCGAGCGCGCGATCGCGCGGCTCGTCGTCCGCGAGATCGCCGAGCGCCTGCACTTCCTCGACTCCGTCGGCATCGGCTACCTCTCGCTGGAGCGCGCGGCGACGACGCTTTCGGGCGGCGAGGCGCAGCGGATCCGCCTCGCGACACAGATCGGCTCGAGCCTGGTCGGCGTTCTCTACATCCTCGACGAGCCGTCGATCGGCCTGCACCAGCGCGACAACGAGAAGCTGATCGGCACGCTCGAGCGCCTGCGCGACATCGGCAACACCGTGATCGTCGTCGAACACGACGAGGGCACGATCCGCGCCGCCGACCACGTCATCGACATCGGCCCGGGCGCGGGCGAGTTCGGCGGCGAGATCGTCGCCGAGGGGACGCCGCAGCAGGTCGAAGCGACACCCGGATCGGCCACGGGCCAGTTCCTCTCGGGCGAGCGGACGATCGCCGTTCCCGAGCATCGGCGTCATTCCAACGGCGAGATCGTCGTCCGCAACGCGCGCCAGCACAACCTCAAGGGAGTCGACGTCGAGTTCCCGCTCGGCGTCTTCACCGCCGTCACCGGCGTATCGGGATCGGGCAAATCGACCCTGGTCAACGAGATCCTCTACCGCTCGGTCGCCAACCGCCTGCACCGGGCGCGGCTGCGTCCCGGGGCTCACGACAGGATCGAAGGGATCGAGCAGGTCGACAAGATCATCAACATCGACCAGTCGCCGATCGGCCGCACGCCGCGTTCGAACCCGGCCACCTACACGGGGATCTTCGACCATGTGCGAAAGCTGTTCGCCGGCACCCGCGAAGGCCGTGCCCGCGGCTACAAGCCGGGGCGGTTCAGCTTCAACGTCAAGGGCGGCCGCTGCGAGGTCTGCCGCGGCGACGGCCAGATCAAGATCGAGATGCACTTCCTGCCCGACGTCTACGTGCCCTGCGAGCAGTGCCACGGCCGCCGCTACAACCGCGAGACGCTCGAGGTCCGCTACAAGGGCAAGTCGATCGCCGACGTGCTCGAGATGTCGGTCGGCGAGGCGGTCGAGTTCTTCGATCCGGTGCCGAAGATCGCGCGCAGGCTGCGCACGCTGCACGACGTCGGCCTCGACTACATCCGTCTCGGGCAGCCGGCGACCCAGCTATCCGGAGGCGAGGCCCAGCGCGTGAAGCTCGCGACCGAGCTCTCCAAGATCGCCACCGGCGCCACGCTGTACATCCTCGACGAGCCCACCACCGGCCTTCACTTCGCCGATGTCGAGCGCCTGCTCGACGTGCTCGATCGTCTGGTCGAGCAGGGCAACACCGTCGTCGTCATCGAGCACAACCTCGACGTGATCAAGTCCGCCGACTACCTGATCGATCTCGGCCCCGAGGGCGGCGATGCGGGCGGAGAGCTGATCGCCGTCGGCACGCCCGAGCAGATCGCCGGCGCACCGACCTCCTACACGGGCCAGTTCCTGCGTCACCTGGTCGAGGCCGAAGAGCCCGCACCGAAACCGCGCCGGACGAAGGCGAAGCGCGCGCGAGCCCGATACGCCGCCTGAGCGGCGAGCAGGACAAGCGCCGGCTATCGCCGCTCAGAAGACGATCGTGCGGTCGCCGTCGAGCAGAACGCGGTCCTCGAGATGGGCCTTGACCGCGCGGGCGAGCACCAGCCGCTCGATGTCGCGGCCGATTCGAACCAGGTCGGCGGTTTCGTCGCGGTGGCTGACGCGGGTCACGTCCTGATCGATGATCGGCCCCGCATCGAGCTCCTCCGTGACGTAGTGGGCCGTGGCTCCGACGAGCTTGACGCCCCGCTCGTGGGCACGTTGGTAGGGATCGGCACCGACGAAGGCGGGCAGGAAGCTGTGGTGGATGTTGATCGCCGGGACCTCGAGGGCGGCGAGGAAGGCGGGCGAGAGCACCTGCATGTAACGCGCCAGCACGAGCAGGTCGATCCGTCCGCCGATCAGCTCCAGCACCCGGCGCTCGGCGTCGTCTCGCGTCTCGGGAGTGACCGCGACGTGGTGGTAGTCGGCGCCGACCAGGGCGACGGTGTCGGCGTGGCCGGTGTGATTGGAGATGACCTGCGTGATCTCGGCCTCGAGCTCGCCGTTTCGCGCGCGCCACAGCAGGTCCGAGAGGCAATGGTCCTCGCGCGAGACCATGATCGCGACGGCCTTGCGCTCGCTCGACTCGGCGAAGCGATAGTCCATCTCCAGCGGCTCGCCGACCTGCTCGGCGAACGCACGCCGCAGCCGCTCGCGGTCGCTCGAGGCGGGCGCGTCGAAGACCATGCGCATGAACAGCCGCCCCTCGGCGTTGGAGTGCTGATCGGCATCGGTGATGTTGAGCCCGGCGTCGGCGAGAAAGCCGCTGACCGCGGCGATCAGCCCCGGCCGGTCGGGGCAAGCGATCAGCAACCGCGTTGTCGGCCGGTCGTCGATCGGTGGAAAGCTAGAGGAGCTGGGGATCTAGGACGAGGACGCTGGAGGTTCGCTCGGCTCGATCGAGTGCATCTCGACGACCGAGGCATCGAAGCGGCTGCGTCGGGGGACGTCGAGCGGCCTCGGCGCGCCGTTTGAGGTGCACCGCGTGGCGATCTCGTCGACCGCGTCCTCGAGGGCCCGCAGGCGTGCTTCGCGGCGAGCCGCGCCGCCGGTGATCAGCTTCTGAACCCGCACCGACTCCTCGATCCAGGCGTCGAGCTCAGCGAGCCTTGCCTGTAGGCGCTGCTCGCGTTCGTCCTCGGCGGCGTTCAGCGAGCGGCTGAGCGCGACAAGGACTCGGCACTGCTCGGCAAGCTGGGCGGTGCGATCCATGAACGAACTGATTCCACTCCTGCGGCCGACGTCCTGCCGCGGGCGCTGCGGCCGCGTTCTGAAAAGCTGGGGCGATGAGCGAGATCGAGGCCTGGCGGACATGGCTGGTCAAGCGGCGCTGGTACGAGCGAAACCGGCGGCTCAGCCGCCGGCTGCGCTTGAACCGTCACGCCGCGCGAGGCGGCGTTCTTCATCCGATTCCCGGTCGAGGGCGAGGTGCTCGAGGCGCTCGACTCCGGCAGGTTGACGATCGGCGAGCACACGCTGCTCGAGCCCGGTTGCTGGCTGACGCTCGGGCCCGCAGGCGCGAATCAGCGATCGGCAGCGAGTGCTTTCTCAACCGCGGCACGATGCTGGCGGCCTCCGAGTCGATCGAGATCGGCGATCACGTGATGTTCGCCAACGGCTGCTTCGTCGGTGACGCCGCGCATCGCCACGACGATCCCGAGCAGCCCGTGACGCGCCAGGGCTTCGAGCCGGCCCGGCCGGTGAAGATCGGCTCCAACGTCTGGTTCGGCGTCAACTGCGTCGTCACCCCCGGCGTCACGATCGGTGACCGGGCCGTGATCGGCGCCAACTCGGTGGTGACCAAGGACGTGCCCGCCGGCGTGATCGCCGCAGGGGCCCCGGCGAAGGTGATCAAGGAGATCGAGTTCAAGCCGGGGGCGGGGGGTGAGCCGGGCGCGGTGCGAGTACGAGGCCTGATCGGAGCTGCCGGCGTGGCGATCGCGCTCAGCGGCGCGGGCGGCTGTGGCGATGACGAGGAAACCGCTGCGCCGACGACGACGGTGACCACGGGAGCGACCTCGACGAGCGAGCCGGCGACGACGACCGAGGCGCAACCGCCTCCGCCGGACGATGCTGGTGAGGGGCGAGGTTGCCGATGAGGCGAAGCCGCTCGAGCGTGCCCGACGTGGTCGAGCGCGGTGCTCACCGGGTCAGGCGGTCCGGCGCTGATCTGCGACGAGCTCGACGACGGAGAACTATGTGCGCAGCTCCTATGGGGCGCGCGAGGGCTGCATCGCGGCGCAGAAGCCGGGGGCGCTGGCCGATTCGCTGAACGAGTTCGAGATCGAGATCGAGGGCGAGATGGCGAGCGCAACGGTCGTGCCCGTCCGGTGGCCCATACGACGGCGTCGAGGTCGAGGTCGAGCTCGTCCGCGACGGCGAGGGCTGGCGAGTCGACTCGCTGCTCGCGGACATCCCGGCGGGACCTTGAGCATGGGCGTTCGCGCCGGCACCTACTCGATCGTCGCCCGCGACACGGAGTCGGGCGAGCTCGGCGTCGCGGTGCAGTCGCATTGGTTCTCGGTGGGCTCGATCGTCACCTGGGCGCGGGCCGGAGTCGGCGCGGTGGCGACCCAGTCGATCGCCGAGCCGGGCTACGGGCCGAAGCTGCTCGACCGCTTGGCGGCGGGTGAGGATGTCGTCGACGCACTGAGCGCCGAGCTTGCCGGCGACGAGCTCGCGCGCTTTCGCCAGCTCGCTGTGGTCGATGCAAGCGGAGCCGTCGCCACGCATACCGGCGATGGCTGCATGGATCACGCCGGACACGAGGCGGGAGAAGGGTTCAGCGCCCAGGCGAACCTGATGGCCTCGCCGGCGGTGTGGCCGGCGATGGCCAGCGGCGTTCGGCTCTGCGTCCGGTCCGTTGTCGCGGCGATTGCTCGCCGCGCTCGAGGCCGCGGAGGCAGCCGGTGGCGACGTTCGCGGCCGCCAGTCGGCGGCGCTGCTGGTGGTTCCCGCAGAGGGTGAGCCGTGGCGTGCGACCGTCGAGCTGCGAGTGGAAGACAGCGACGAGCCGCTTCGCGAGCTCAGTCGGCTGCTCGATCTTCACGACGCCTACGCGATCGCCGACCGCGCCGACGCCCTCGCCGGCGAGGGACGCCACGAGGAGGCGGCTCGGCTCTACGTGCGGGCCGCCGAGGCGGCTCGCGGCAACGTCGAGCTCAGCTTCTGGGCGGGCCTCGGAATCGCCGCGGCGGGCGACGTCGACGCCGGCGCCGCCCGCGTTCGCGAGGCGATCGAAGCCCACGGCGGCTGGCGCGAGCTGCTCGTGCGCCTCGATCCGGAGATCGCTCCGGCGGTGGAGGCGGTGCGGGCCAGGCTCGGCCTCTGAGTGCCGAACCGTGCCGTTCGTCGCGCCTGCCTGGCTGACTAGCGTCGTAGATGGCGGTCGACGATACGAGCGCAGCGGCGGCCGTCGGCGATCGCGGTGACGATCAGCGACTGGCCGACGCGGGCATCGCCGGCGGCGAACACCCCTTCCGCCGATGTCGTGAACGAGCCCGCGCGAACGTTGCCGCGCCGGTCGAGGTCGAGGTCGAGCTCGGCGACCGGGCCGGTGTGTTGCGGATGCATGAAGCCGACTGCGATCAGCACGAGGTCGGCCGGGATCTCGAACTCGCTGCCCGCGACGGCGACCAGGGTCCGCGAGGAGCTTCCCGTGACCTTGCGCCCGGCACAGCCCCACGACGCGCCCGTTGCCGGAGAGGCTGATCACCTGATGGCCGAATCGCCGCTCGCCACCCTCGTCGAGCGCGTAGGTGGTCTGGGACCGCTTCAGCGGCAGCGGCCACGGAGTGTCGGCGTAGCGACCATCCTCGGGAATCTCGGGGTAGACGTCGAGTAGGACAGCGCTGCGGGCGCCCTCGCGGTTGGCGTTGGAGATGCAGTCCATGCCGGTGTCGCCGCCCCCGATCACGACAACGTCCTTGCCGGCGGCGGTGATCTCGACCTCGGGCTCGGGCGAGGGGCGGCCCTGCTCCCGCGCCACCCAGCGATTTCGCTGGTAGAGGTAATCCATCGCGAAATGCACGCCGTCGAGCTCGCGGCCGGCGAACTCGAGGTCGCGCTCGACCCGCGAGCCGATCGCGATCACGAGCGCATCGTGGCGTTCGCGCAACTCCGCCGCGCTGACCGAGGCGCCGACATCGACGCCGCACTCGAACCGGACCCCCTCCTGCTCGAGCAGCGAGACGCGGCGATCGATCATCCATTTCTCGAGCTTGGCGTCGGGCACGCCGAAGCGCATCAGCCCTCCGACGGCCTCGTCGCGCTCATAGACGATCACCTCGTGGCCGACGGCGTTGAGCTCGGCCGCCACCGCCAGCCCCGCGGGCCCGGAGCCGACGATCCCAACCGTGCGGCCCGTGCGGGTGGAGGGTGGCTCGGCGACGATCCAGCCCTCGCGAAAGGCGCGTTCGACGATCGCGTACTCGATCTGCTTGATCATCACCGGGTCGTCGTCGATGTCGAGCACGCACGCCGACTCGCATGGCGCCGGGCAGATCAGGCCCGTGAACTCGGGAAAGTTGTTGGTCGCGTGAAGCTGCTCGATCGCTGCGCGCCAGTCGCCGCGGCGAACGAGGTCGTTCCAGTCGGGGATCAGGTTGCCCAGGGGGCAGCCGTTGTTGCAGAAGGGAACGCCGCAGTCCATGCAGCGCGCCCCCTGCTCGCGCAGCTGCGCCTCGTCGAGCACGCCGAAGATCTCGCCGTAGTCGTTGACGCGTTCTCCCGGGTCGCGTTCGGGCTCGGCGACGCGATGAATCTTCATGAAGGCGGCGGGATCGCGGCTCATGCCGGCACCTCGCTGGCGTCCGCCGCCGCGATCGCTTCGGCGTCGGCTTCGGCGGCCGACTCCGCCAGCGCTCGGGCGTACTCGCGCGGCATCACCCGGACGAAGTGCTTGTGCGAGCGATCCCATTCGCCGAGCAGCCGCAGCGCGAGCGGCGAGCCGGTGCGCCGGGCGTGCTCATCGACGAGCGCCGCGACCAGCTCGAGGTCGCCGGCGGTCGGCTCCTCGAGATCGACGAGCTCGGCATTGAGACGGCCGGCGAGCTCGTCGTCGGGATCGAAGATGTAGGCGATGCCGCCGCTCATGCCGGCGGCGAAGTTGCGCCCGGTGGAACCGAGAACGACGACGTGGCCGCCGGTCATGTACTCGCAGCCATGGTCGCCGACGCCCTCGACGACTGCATCGGCGCCCGAGTTTCGCACGGCGAAGCGCTCGCCCGCGAGACCGCTGAAGAAGGCGCGCCCGCTCGTCGCGCCGTAGAGGACGACGTTGCCGGCGATCACGTTGTCCTCGGGCCTGAACACCGAGCCCGCCGGCGGGCGCACCGCGAGCACGCCTCCCGAGAGCCCCTTGCCGACGTAGTCGTTGGCCTCGCCGTGCAGCGTCATCGTCACGCCCGGGCGCGAGCCAGGCTCCGAAGCTCTGGCCCGCGGAGCCGTGCAGGTTGATCTCGATCAGGCCCTCGGGAAGGCCGACACCGCCATGGCGGCTGACCACCGAGTGTGAGAGGCGGCCGCCGACCGTTCGGTCGACGTTGCTGATGTCGGCGCGAATTCGAACGCTCTCGCCGCGCTCGATCGCCGGCGCGGCCGCCGACACCAGCTCGCGGTCGTCGAAATGCGGATCTGGTGGCTCGGGCGCGCGGGTGCGATAGCGCGGCGCCTCGGCGTCGACGTTCTCCGGTACGGCCAGCAGCGCGCTGAGATCGAGGCTGGCGAGCTCCGGGCGCGCCGGCTGCGGATGCGGATCGATCAGCTCCGTGCGGCCGATGATCTCGGCCATCGTTCGGGCGCCGAGCGAGGCGAGGATCTCGCGGATCTCCGCGGCGACCAGAGCGAGGTAGTCGACCACGTGCTCGGGTCGCCCCGCGAAGCGCTGGCGCAACTCGGGATCCTGGGTCGCGATCCCCACCGGACACGTGTTCAGGTGGCAGACGCGCATCATGATGCAGCCCATCGCGATCAGCGGTGCCGTCGCGAAGCCGAACTCCTCGGCCCCGAGCAGGGCGCCGACGACGACGTCGCGGCCCGTGCGCATGCCGCCGTCGACCTGGAGCACGATGCGCGACCGCAGATCGTTTCGAAGCAGCGTCTGCTGGGTCTGGGCGAGTCCGAGCTCCCAGGGCACCCCGGCGGCCTGGATCGAGGAGAGGGGAGAGGCGCCGGTGCCGCCATCGTGCCCGGCGATGACGACGTGGTCGGCGCCGGCCTTGGCGACCCCGGCGGCGACGGTGCCGACTCCGGCCTCGGCCGCGAGCTTGACCGAGACGGTCGCCACCGGGTTCGCGGCGCGCAGGTCGTAGATCAGCTGCTTGAGGTCCTCGATCGAGTAGATGTCGTGATGGGGTGGGGGCGAGATCAGGCCGACCCCGGGGGTCGAGAAGCGCAGCTTGGCGATGTAGGGATCGACCTTGTGGCCGGGGAGCTGGCCTCCCTCACCGGGCTTCGAGCCCTGCGAGATCTTGATCTGGATCTGATCGGCGCTTGCGAGGTAGGCGGCGTTGACGCCGAAGCGGCCCGAGGCCACCTGCTTGATCCGCGAGCGGCGCAGATCGCCATTGGGATCGGGGTTGAGCCGGCGCTCGTCCTCGCCGCCCTCGCCGCTGTTCGACATCGCGCCGATGCGGTTCATCGCCACCGCCAGCGTCTCGTGTGCCTCCGGCGACAAAGCGCCGAGGCTCATCCCGCCGGTGACAAAACGCTTGGCGATCTCCGCGGCCGGCTCGACCTCGTCGAGCGCCACAGGGTCGGCGAGCGGGCGCAGGGCCATCAGCCCGCGCAACATCCCCAGCGCACCGTTCTCCTCGTTGATGCGCCGCGCGAAGTCCACGTAGGCCTCGTCGCCGAGATCGGGGTCGCGAACCGCTCGCTGCAGGCTCGCGATCGTGCCTGGGTCCCAGGCGTGGCGCTCGCCGTCGCGCCGCCACGCGTAGATGCCGCCCTGAGGCAGCAGGCGGGCGTGATCCGCCGCCAGCAGCGCGTCCTCGACATGCTCCGGCAGCGACCGGCCGTGGCGCCCGGGATAGGCGCGCGCGTGGCGCTCGAGTGCGTCCTCGGCCAGGCGCTCGAGGCCGATACCGCCGACGGCCGAGGCGGTGCCCGTGAAATGGCGGTCGATCAGGTCCTTGTCGATTCCGATGGCCTCGAACACCTGGGCGCCGCAGTAGGAGGAGATCGTCGCGATGCCCATCTTGGAGATCACCTTGAGCAGGCCCTTGCGCATTGCCGCGAGCAGGTTGTCGCGACCTTCCTCGGCTGAGACCTCGGCCTCGATTCGCGCCCTGCCGGGTAGCGAGTCGACCGAATCGAGCATCAGATACGGGTTGACCGCAGCCGCGCCGAAACCGATCAACGCGGCGAGGTGATGCACCTCTCGCGGCTCGCCCGACTCGACGATGAGGCTTGCGTCGAGACGGGTGCCGGCGCGCACCAGGTGGTGGTGAACGGCGGCTGTGGCCAGCAGCGCGGGCACCGGGACGCGATCGGCCGACAGGCCGCGATCGCTGAGCACGAGCACGGTCGCCCCCTGCTCGATTGCGGAGTCGGCCTCGGCGCAGATCCGCCGCAGCGCGGCGCCCATTCCGGGCGCCCCTTGGTCGAGATCCCAGACGATCTCGATCATGTGCGCGCGGATCGCGCCCTGGGTCGAGCGGACGATGCGCTCGAGCTCGCCGTTGGCGAGCACGGGATCGTCGAGGATCAGCTTGCGGCCGTGCATCGGCGTTTCCTCGAGCAGGTTGCGGTCGGCGCCGAGGCGCGTCTCCAGCGACATCACGACCTGCTCGCGCACCGAGTCGATCGGCGGGTTGGTGACCTGGGCGTAGCGCTGCTTGAAGTAGGAGAACAGCGACGGAGCCTGCTCGGAGAGAACGGCCAGGGCGACGTCGTTTCCCATCGAGCCGACCGGCTCGGCGGCGTCGCGGGCGGCGGAGGAGATCAGGACACGCAGATCCTCCTGCGAGTAGCCGAAGGCGAGCTGACGGGTTTCCAGGGGCTCGTGGCTGGGAGCGATCGGCCGCTCGGGGAGATCGTCGAGCCGCAGCGACTCCTGGCTCACCCAGCGCGCGTAGGGCCGGCTGCGTGCGACCTCGAGCTCGGCCTCGTAGCGGTCGGAGACGCGGCCACGTTCGAGATCGACGACGAAGAGATGGCCGGGTCGCAGGCGTCCGCGCTGGACCACCTTGCCGGCGTCGACAGGCAGCACGCCGGCCTCGGAGCCGAGGACGACCCAGTTGTCCTCGGTGAGCAGCCAACGCCCCGGGCGCAGCCCGTTGCGGTCGAGGGTGGCGACGAGGCGGCGCCCGTCCGAGGCGACGATCGCGGCAGGCCCATCCCAGGGCTCGAGCATCGAGGCGTGGTAGCGGTAGAAGCCGTGAAGCTCGTCCGGAAGCTCCGGATTCGCTTCATGCGCCATCGGGATCAGCATCATCAGCGCCTGCTCGAGCGAGCGACCGTCGCTGACCAGGAGCTCGAGCAGGTGATCGAAGGCGGCTGAATCCGAGGTGCCGTCGGGAATCAGGGGGAGGCAGTCGGCGAGCTCGGGGCCGATCGCCGCCGACCCCAGCTTCGACTCACGCGCTCGCATCCAGGCGAGGTTGCCGCGCAGCGTGTTGATCTCGCCGTTGTGGGCGCTGTAGCGGTGAGGGTGCGCGAGGGCCCAGCTCGGGAAGGTGTTGGTGGAAAAGCGCGAGTGGACGATCGCGAACGAGCTATGGAACTCGGGGTCGCGCAGGTCGCGGTAGTAGTTGGCGAGCTGGGGCGCGGTGAGCATGCCCTTGAGCACCATCGTGCGGGCGGAGAAGCTCGGGATGTGAAGCTCGTCGTCGCCGACCGCGCGCTCGACCGCGCGGCGGATGACGAAGAGGCGGCGCTCGAGCTCGTCCGTGGTGGCGATCTCGGGCGCGGCGGCGACCAGGAGCTGGCGAACGGTCGGCGCGACCTGCGCGGCGGTCTCGCCACAGTGCCGCGGATCGATCGGCACTGTGCGCCAGCCGAGCACCGTTTGCCCGCGCTTTTCGACTTCGGTCTCGATCAGCGCTCCGAGCTCGCGGCGGCGCGACCGCGTCGGCGGGCATGAAGCAGACCGCGACGCCGAAACGGCCCGGCTCGGGCAGCGCCTCGGGCGAGATCTCGAACTCCTCCGCGTGGCTGCGGATGAAGGTGTCGGGGATCCCCGTGAGAATGCCGGCGCCGTCGCCGGTGCTCGCGTCGGCACCTGCCGCACCGCGATGCTCGAGGTCGTCGAGCGCCTCGAGCGAGCGCACGACGACCTCGTGGTTCATCGCTCCGTCGAGACGCGCGACCGCAGCGACCCCGCATCCATCGTGCTCGAAGGCGGGGTCGTAAAGGCCAGTCTGCGCGTCCGGCTCCGGCTTGCCGAACTTGCTCATGCCGCACAAGTTACGCAAGCGAGCAGCCGAGATTCACCTGCGAGGCCGGAATCTGGCCGTCGTCTAGCCGCGATCGACCAGGTGGACAGCCGGGAACGGACGAGCGGCGGGGGCCCAGGCCCCCGCCGCTGTCCGCTTAGGTGTCGGTCAGACGCCGCGCGGGTGCGGGCCGTGGCCGATGTGCATCTCGTCGAGCAGCCGCGGCACGAACATCAGCGCCGCGACACCGACCAGCACGTAGACGACGTCGGTGACCGTGCCTGAGCCGAAGATCTCGCTGATCACATTGGTGTCGAACAGCGCGACGATCGCCCAGTTGAGGGCCCCTACGATCATCAGGAACAGGGCCAGTGGTTCGAGCTTCCTCAGCGTTTCCATCTGCACCACCTCGCTCTTTCTTGCGAGCCGGTCCGCACCAGATTGAGTGCGGATAGTTACAAGCGTTTACACCGAGGATTTCGAGTGGTTACCGCTTGGTCGCGAACCTCCGTGACGGTCGCGGGAGGCGGAAGCGGGTTGGTGCTGGGTAAGGGGTGGCGTTCGGGGCGGTTCGATTCCACCGGTGGAGATTCAGTTCCAACAGTCGGAACCAGATCTCCAGAGGTGAAGTCAGCTTGAGGAGATCCGTCAACGACAGTCGTTAACGGATCTCCACAACGCATCGAACGCATCCCCTCACTGACCGAACGCCCCAAGCGCCGCTCAGATCTCCGTCGCCGACCAATCGCCGCCGAAGCTGTCCTCGGCGGCTCGGCTCTCGTGCTCGAGGAAGCTGCGCAGGGCGTCGAGCTCGGCGGGGTCGACCGCGTAGGTGTGCTCCTGCGCGGGAAAGGTGCCGCGGCGGACCTCGGCGGCGTACTCGCTGACGCCACGGACCATCTCGGCCCGCACCTCGGCATAGCGCTTGACGAACTTCGCCGAATGGCCGCCGAAGATCCCGAGCAGGTCGTGGAAGACCAGCACCTGGCCGTCGGTGGCGGGACCGGCACCGATTCCGATCACGGCCGCGGTCGACATCTGCGCCATCAACACCTCGGTGACGTCGGCGGGGATCGCTTCGAAGACGACCGCGAAGCAGCCGGCCGCCTGCAGCGCCAGCGCGTCCTCGGCGACTCTGGCCGCGACGTCGGCGGTCTTGCCCTGGGCCTTGAAGCCACCGAGCGCTGTCGCCGTCTGCGGCGTGAGCCCGACGTGGCCCATCACCGGAATGCCCGAGCGGATGATCGCCCGCGCACGATCGACCGAGGCGCCGCCGCGCTCGAGCTTGATCGCATCGCACCCGGCCTCCTTGATGAAGCGCTGCGCGTTCTCGATCGCCTGCTCGTCGGAGCGCTCGTAGGAGCCGAACGGCATGTCACCGACCAGCAGCGGCGTCCTCAGCCCGCGGCGGACGGCCGCAGCCAGCATCACCATCTCCTCCATGCCGACGGGAACCGTCGAGTCGTAGCCGAGGACGGTCATCGCGGCCGAGTCGCCGACGAGGACGATGTCGACGCCGGCCGCTTCTGCGACCTGCGCCGAGGGATGGTCATAGGCGGTGACCATCACGATCGGCTCGGCAGCGAACTTCATCTCGCGCAGGCGCGGCAGCGTCATCTTCGCGCGCTCGGTCCCGTCCGGCTCGGGTTGCTTGGGGTGCATGCTCATGGTCTCGCCTTTCTCTCTCGATCCTTTGAAGTGGTCTCGCCGGAGCCCCCGGCCTCGATCACGATGTTGTCGATCAGCCGCGCGCGTCCAACGCGCGCGGCGACGGCGACCAGGACCGGTCGGCCGTTGAAGCTCGAAGCCTCGGTCAGGTCGTCCAGATGGCGCGCCTCGAGGTACTCGGCCTCGATCCCGGCCGCCTCGAGCACGGCAAGGCCGGCTGTCAGGGCCGCATCAGCGGCGACCGTCCCGTTCGCCACCTCGCGCTCGATCGCGGTCAGGGCGCGGTGAAGCGCCGCCGCCCGCGAGCGATCCTCCTCAGCGAGATAGGCGTTGCGCGAGCTCAGCGCGAGGCCGTCGGGCTCGCGCACCGTGGGGATCACCGCAATCTCGACGGCGAAGTCCAGATCTCGCGCCATGCGCTCGATCACGGCCGCCTGCTGGGCGTCCTTTTGGCCGAAGAAGGCGACATCCGGCTCGACCGTGTTGAAGAGCTTGGCGACCACCGTGGCCACACCGCGGAAGTGCTCGCGGCCGCGGCGACGCGGATCGCCTTCGAGGACATCGACGAGATTGCCGCCGACCTCGACGAAGGTGGAGAAGCCCTGCGGGTAGACCTCCGCCACGCTGGGCGCGTAGACGCAATCGACACCCGCATCTGCGGCCAGAGCGAGGTCGCGCGCCTCGTCGCGCGGGTAGAGATCGAGATCCTCGTCGGGAGCGAACTGCGCCGGGTTGACGAACAGGCTCATGACGACGACGTCGCAGCGCCGGCGTGCGGCACCGAGCAAGGCGAGGTGTCCCTCATGCAGCGCGCCCATCGTCGGCACCAGGCCGATCGTGACCTGTCCACGCCGCGACGCAGCGATCTCGTCGCGAAGCGCCGCGACTGTTCGCGCCACCCTCATCGCCGCTCCTCGGCGATCGCCCGTGTGCGCTCGGCCAGTGCTTCGTAGAGGTTGAGCAGGTCGGGCGCCGATTCGCGCAGGGCCGCGAGATGGCGCCCGACGGTGGCTTCGTCGCCACGGGCGATCGGGCCGGTGAGCGCCTCGGCACCACGCTCGGACCAGTTGGCCGCCGTCTGCAGGACCAGGGGCGCCAGCAGCTCGCGCGCGTCCGCGACACCCGTGGCCTCGAGCAGTTCGACCGCCGACTCCTCCAGCGCAACCAGGAAGTTGGAGGCGATGGACGCGGCGGCGTGGTAGGCGGCGCGGTCGGCGTCGGCGACCTCGAACGGCCGCATGCCAAGCGCCACCGAGAGATCCGCAGCGAATTCGACGGCGACCGGATCAGAGCCCGAGATCGCACACGGCGAGCCGCTGAAATCGGTCTCGCCATCGGGAGCGGTCTGCAGTGGATGGATCGAGAACGTCGCCGCTCCGGCGGCCCTCGCGGGCGTGAGCGCCGCGAGCTCGCGTGGCGCCGCTCACGTGCCCGACGAGCTCGAGCGGTGGCACCGCTGCCGCCACGGACGCGGCGGCGTCGGCGATCGCCTCGTCGGGAACGCAGAGGAGCACCGCCTGCGCCGAGCGACATGCAGCGAGCCCGTTGTCGCGATCGGCGAGCGTGACTTCGATCCCGGCGCGCCGGGCGGCCGCGGCAATCGAGCGCCCAACCCGTCCGGCGCCGAGGATCGCCAACGCCGGCAGCTCGCGTGCCCGGGACGATGTCGGTGGTCGGGAGATCCCGTTCCAGTTCCCGCATGGGAGATACCAGACGGCTTAGTCGCTTCAAGGGTTCGATGCCGAGTGCCGACTCGGTCGGAAATCGTCCACGCCTCCAAAGCGAGGTCGCGGCGCAAGCCCGATAATACCGTCCCCTGACGGCCGCCGGTCGCGGCCGATCAGGCGTGGATACGATCGGAGGTCGAGATGCCGATGTATGAATTTCGCTGCGGTGCCTGCGGCGAGCGCTTCGAAGCGCTTGTCGATGTCGGCACGGAGAGCTCACCGTGCCGAAGCTGCGAAGCGCCGGGCGCCACGCGGATCCTCTCTGCGCAGGCCGCGCCGTTCGGCCTCGTGCAGACCTTCGGCCAAGCGCGAAAGCGCGAGCGCGCCAACGCTGAGCTGCACTCCAAGGCAAAGAGCGACTTCAAGGCCAAGCGCGAGCAGGCGCGCCGGCGCAAGGGCCCCGACTCCACGTGACCAAATCGGCCGAAGCGCGGCGCGAGGCCTTGGTCGAGCTCTACCGCGAGGTCTCAGGCTGCACCCGCTGTCCTCTGTACGAGGGCCGAACCCAGGCGGTGTTCGGCGCGGGCAACGCCGACGCCCAGCTGATGTTCGTCGGTGAGGCACCCGGCGCCGAGGAGGATCGCCAGGGCTTGCCCTTCGTCGGTCGTGCCGGTCAGCTTCTCAACCGCCTGCTGGAGGAGGTGGAGCTTTCGCGTGATGACGTCTTCATCGCCAACATCCTCAAGTCGCGCCCGCCCGCAAATCGCGATCCGCAGCCCGAGGAGATCGAGGCCTGCTGGCCCTACCTCGAGCGCCAGATTCAGTTGATCGAACCGAACGTGATCGCCACCCTGGGCAACTTCGCCACGAAGAAGATCACCGGCGATCAGACCGGGATCACCCGCGTGCGGGGCACGCCGCAGGTGCACGAGCTCGCCGGCCGCAGCCTCTTCGTCTTCCCGCTGCTGCACCCGGCGGCGGCGCTTCGCACGCCCAAGCTGGTCGAGACCCTGCAGCAGGACTTTGCCCGCCTGCGCGCGCTGCTCGACGAGCCGCTGCCGTCGGCCGCCTCGCCGAGTCAGCGGCAGACGCCGAGCCGGCTGAGCCTCGGCCGGCGGCGGACCCCGAGAGCCAGCTCGACCTGTTCGCGTGACTACCACGGGCACTGAGCTGAGCGACGGCCCAGAGGCGACCGAGGCGCTTGGGGCGCGGATAGCGAAGGGGCTGACGCCGGGCGATGTCGTGCTCGTCAGCGGTGAGCTCGGCGCGGGCAAGACGACGCTGGTTCGCGGCGCCTGCCGAGCGCTCGGCGTCAGCGAGCCAATCGCCTCGCCGACGTTCACGATCGGACGCTCCTACCGCGGCAGGGCAGCGATCTCTCACATCGACCTCTATCGCCTCGACGACCTCACGGCCGAGGAGCCGACACTGCTCGACGACTATCTGCGGCCCGACTCGATCTCGTTCGTGGAGTGGCCGGACGTGGCCGGCGCGATCGAGCTCGTCGACGGCGTCAGGGTCGCCCTGCGAGTGTCGATGCGACACGCGGGCGGCGACCGGCGCGAGATCGAGCTCGTGCCGGTCGCCTGACCCGAGAGCGCCTCACTGAGCGTCTTCGATTGCCTGATCGACCTGGTCCTGAATCTCCTCGGCCTGGTCCTGCGCCTCTTCGACGGCTTCGTCCGCGCTTTCCTGGGCGCTGTCGATGGCGTCTTGGACGTCCTCACCGTTGCCTGCGCCATCGGCGGCGTCCAGCGCCTCGTCGGTGGCCTCGTCGGCCGCGTCCAGCGCTTCGTCGGTGAGGTCCTCGGCCTCGTTCTGGACGTCCTCGATCGCGTCGTTGACCTGTTCGTCGTCGTCGTCCCCGCAGCCCGACCAGACGACGCCGGCAGCCGCGATCGCGAGCACGCCGAGCATCGTCCGCGCGCGGCTTGCGTTCAATCCATTCATCTCGATTCCCCCTCAGTGGTTCGTGGTGCGCCGCCTGATCGCGGCCGGCGGAATCTATTCTGCTGTGCGTGGCCGCGTCAACCCCTCCAAGCGGACTCCTCGGCATCGATACGGCAACCGCCGACACGACCGTCGCCGTCACGCTCGACGGCGAACTGCTCAGCGAGCGAACTGCTGCGCCGGGCCCCGACGGGCGCCCGCGCCACGCTTCCGCCCTGCTGGGAGAGATCGAGGCGGCCGTCGCGCAGGCCGGGGGCTGGCCGCGAATCGATGCGATCGCCGTTGGCGTCGGACCGGGGACGTTCACCGGCTTGCGCGTCGGCATCGCCACAGCTCGAGCCCTCGCCCAGGGGCGGGGACTCGCACTCGTACCTGTCAGCTCCCTGGCCGCGCTGGCACTCGGCATCGGGGAGTCGCGGGCGGCTCAAGGACGCACTCGCCTGCCGCTGATCGATGCGCGCAGGGGCGAGATCTTCGCGGCGCTGCATGCGGTCGACGATGGTGTTCTTTGGGAATCCTTCGTCGCTTCCCCGCAAGAAATCGAAGCCCGCGCTGCGCGACCTCGATCGGGCGCCTGTGGCGGCCGGCGACGGCTCGCTACGATCTCGCCAGCAGCTCGAAGCCGCTGGGGTAGAGGTCCTGCCGCAAGCGGACCCGGCTCACCGGATGGCGGCGCGCCATATCTGCGCGCTGGCAGCGGACGCAGAGCCGGGGCGGCTGGAGCAGGCGACACCGCTGTATCTGAGACGACCCGACGCAGAGGTTTGGCGTGAGCAACGACACCGCGACCCCGAGCCAGTTCGACCGACCTGACGCGAAGCACGATCGCCGCGCGGCCTGAATTCATGGTGCGCCCGCTCGTCTACGGCGATCTTCCGGCGGTTCTCGCGATCGAGCGGCGCTCGTTCGAGACACCGTGGTCGCTGGCGATGTTCGTGCTCGAGCTCTCGAAGCCCGTCGGGGATCTGCCTTGCCATCGCCGACTCGAAGGGAAATCTCGTCGGCTATCTCGTCTGCTCGCGCTATACCGACGTCTGGCATCTGATGAACATCGCGGTCGTGCCGGAGAGGCGGCGCGAGGGCATCGCCACCGAGCTGATGGTGAAGCTGTTCGAAGCTGCGGGAGCGCAGGCGCGGATCACGCTCGAGGTCCGGCTCTCGAACTCACCTGCGATCCGGCTGTACGAGCGGTTCAGCTTCAAGCCCGCGGGCCATCGTCGCCGCTACTACCACGACAACGGCGAAGACGCGCTGATCATGTGGCGAGAGTGATCCTCGCGATCGAGACGAGCTGCGACGACACCTGCGCCGCGGTCGTCGACGGCCCCCGAATCCGCTCCAACGTGATCTCCTCGCAGGCCGAGTCGCACGCACGCTTCGGTGGCGTCGTTCCGGAGGTGGCCTCGCGGCACCACCTCGAGCTCGTCAACCCGATCGTCGACGCCGCCCTCGGAGAGGCCGGAGTCGAGCTCGCAGAGCTGGACTCGCTGGCCGTAACCCGAGGGCCAGGGCTGATCGGGGCGCTGCTGATCGGCGTCAGCACGGCCAAGGGCCTCGCGGCAGCGATCGGCAAGCCACTCAGCGGCGTCGACCACCTCCATGGCCATATCGCCGCCAACTTCCTCGAACCGGAACCGATCGCGCCGCCATTTCTCTGCCTGATCGCCAGCGGCGGTCACACGCTCCTGGCTGGTGTCACCTCGCACGACGGCTACGAGATCCTCGGCCAGACGCTCGACGACGCCGCGGGCGAGGCCCTCGACAAGGCGGCGCGCCTGCTCGGGCTCGGCTATCCCGGCGGCCCGGCGATCGAACGCGAAGCCCGCAACGGTGACCCCCGAGCGTTCGAGTTTCCGATCGGGATGCGAAATGACCCGCGGCCCGACTTCAGCTTCAGCGGGCTCAAGACCGCTCTGGTCTACGCCGTGCGCGATCTCGGCGAGGAGGCGACGCGCGAGCGCCGCGCCGACCTCGCGGCGAGCTTTCAAGCGGCTGTCGTCGACCAGCTCGTGGCCAAGCTGCGGCGAGCGGCGCTCGGCGGCAGTCGCCGCAAGCGGCAACCGGGGGGAGGTTGGCGAGCGATCGCGCTCGGCGGCGGAGTCGCCGCCAACGGCCACCTTCGCGAGCGAGTGCGCGACCTCTGCGAAGCGGAGGGGTTCGAGCTGAAGCTGGTCCCGCGCGAGCTCTGCACCGACAACGCCGCGATGATCGCCTCTGCCGGGCGCTTCGTCACCCCGACCCCGTACCCCGACTACTTCGAATGGGACGCACGGGCGCAGAACTAGCGCGACGGCGCGCCCTAGGATCGAACCGTGATCGATGTGACGCTCTATGGCCGACCCGGATGTCACCTGTGTGACGAGGCCCGGGCCGAGATCGTCGGCATGATCGGCCCCCTTTCGGAGATCGAGCTGCGCGAGGTCGACATCGAAGCCGACGAAACGCTGCTTCGGCGCTATCTCGAGCGCATCCCCGTGGTCGAAGTCCAGGGCGTGACCGTCAGCGAACTGAGCTTCGACCGGGACGCGTTTGCGCGCGCCGTGCATACTGTCGGCCCGTGACCGACCCTTCCTCGACCGAGCGGACCGCGACCCCGCCGTCCTCGGGCGAGGAGGCGATCGGCGACGGCGAGCGGCTCTCGCTCGGCGTCGCAGCCCGCCTCTCGCGCTACCTCCAGGTGCTGATCCAGGCGCGCAAGATGGGGCGCGAGACGATCTCCTCGCAGGAGCTGGCCGAGTACACGCACATCAACTCGACCCAGATCCGCCGCGACCTCTCGGGCTTCGGCAAGTTCGGCAAGCGCGGGGTCGGCTACCGCGTCGAGTCGCTGGTCTCCGAGATTCGCAAGATCCTGCACACATCGGGTCAGCACAACATCGCCCTCTTCGGCGCCGGCAACCTCGGCCAGGCGATTGCCAGCTCCGACATCTTCGCCGACCACGGCTTTCGCATCGTCGCGATCTTCGACGCCGATCCGAAGCTCGTCGGCGATGAGCACGGCGGCGTCCCGGTGCGCGCGCTCGCCGAGCTCGGCAACGTCGTCGACGAGGACGAGGTCGTCGTCGGAGTCCTGGCCGTGCCGGCCAGCGCCGCCCAAGACGTCGCCGACCGCCTCGTCGAGGCCGGCGTCAAGATCATCTTCAACTACTCCGAGCAGCTGCTGCAGGTCCCGCCCGAGGTCACCGTTCACACCTCGAGCCCCGCGGTCGACCTGCTCTATGCGCTCTACTTCTACCTCGCCTAGGATCTCGGCCCGATGAGCGGTAGCGAGCGCTCTCACACCCTCGATCCCGAGCACATCCGCGAGGTCTTCGAGGCCTCGCAAGACTTCACCATCGGGCTCGAGGAGGAGTTCGCCCTCGTCGATCCCTCGAGCCTCGAGCTCGTGCATCGCTTCGAGGAGCTGTTCGGCGCCTGCCGCGCCGACGGGGTCCTTGCCGACTCGGTGGCGGGCGAGCTGATCGACACCGAGATCGAGATCCGCTCCGGCCGGGCGGAGTCGCTCACCGAGGCGATCGAGCTGCAGCGCGAGCGGCGGCGGCGTTTGTTCGCGGTCGCCGGC
Source organism: uncultured Solirubrobacterales bacterium (assembly GCA_963730145.1). Taxonomy (GTDB): domain Bacteria; phylum Actinomycetota; class Thermoleophilia; order Solirubrobacterales; family 70-9; genus WHSW01. The sequence continues at coordinate 298,260 of CAVSQT010000004.1, read as the reverse complement.
GATCTCGGGATCGGGCTCGCCGCGACCGGCACGCATCCATGGGCCAACTACCTCGACCAGCAGATCATCGACACCGAGCACTACAACCGGCTGCGCGAGCAGCTGCGATGGGTCGCGCAGCGAAACAACACCTGGAGCATGCATGTGCATGTCGGGATCCAGGGCGCCGATCGCGCAATCGCGATCTGCGACCACCTGCGCGCGGTGCTGCCGCCCCTGCTGGCGCTGTCGGCCAACTCCCCGTTCCTCGACGGTCACGACACCGGCCTTGCCTCCGTGCGCACGCAGATCTTCACCCGAAGCTTCCCCCGCTGCGGCGTTCACGAGCCGTTCGGTGACTTTGCCACCTACGCCCAGTTCATCGACCTGCTGGCGCGGACCGAATCGGCGGTCGAGGCCACCCAGCTGTGGTGGAGCGTGCGCCCCCATCATCTCTTCGGCACCGTCGAGCTGCGGATCTGCGATGCCCAGACCAGCGGCGACGACAGCTTCAACCTCGCCGCCCTGATCACCGCCTGCATCGCCCAATCGGCACTCGACTACGACGACGGGCGCCTCGGCGAGCCGATGCGCGGTCGCGAGATCGAGGAGAACCTGTGGCGTGCGATCCGCTTCGGCCTCGACGGAACGCAGATCGACTTCGCCGTCGGCGAGGTGATCTCGACGCGACTTGCCCTCGAGCGCCTGCTCGATTGGACGGCTCCCGCGCGCGACGCTCTCGGCCTCGATGTGAAGCTGCCCGAAAAAAACGGCACGCAGCGCGCGCGAGAGCTGCTCGAACGGGGGACGACGATCGTCGACGTCTACCGTGAGCAGCTGGCCGAGACAGCGCAAACGTACGCGCCCGAGGGCTGAGCTACCGTCTCAACTGCTTCGCATCGGTGTCCCGTGGCGAGTACAGTGCCACCCGCTTGAGCGACCAAGATCCAGAGGCAGACGCGCCCGGAGCCACGCCCCCAAGCGAGGAGGAGCTTCAACGCCGCCTCGAAGAGCAGATTCGCCAGGTCCGCGTCCAGGACCTGCTGCTCGAGAGCCTGGCCAGCATCCTCAACCTCTCGGCGCGGCGGATCGCCAAGGAGGACGAGCGCGACCTCGAGCAGGGCCGAATCGGAATCGAGGCCGTGCGCGCGCTGCTCGACCTGGTCGAGCCCGAGGCCCGCGAGCAGGTGCAAGAGGCGCTGGCGCAGGTGCAGATGCTGTACGTGCGCGAGTCCAAGGCCGAGGCTGGGGAGGACACCGGTTCGCCGGGCGAGGCGACGCCGCCGTCGCCTGCGGGGGAGGGACCGACCCGGCGCGCGGACGCCGCCGGCCGGCCGACCCGGGCACCGGCCGAGGCGCCGCCGCCGCGCCTGTGGACGCCGCATAGCCGCTCCTGACGCGGCACACGCCGTCTTCGTTGCTGAGCACAGAAGCCGCTTCCCGCGCAGCCGGATGGCGCCGCGGATCATCGCTGGACCGCCACTCACGAACTCGCGGGTAGCCCCGCTACCCGCTTCGCCCGTGAGCGTCGCCCAGCTCGACCCGCGACACCCCGGCCACACGCGAAGCCGGCTTCTGTTGCTACATTGCGCCCGCTCTTGCGGCCGGGGACATCTCCGGCCGTTGCCATGAAAACAGCCCGAAAACCGGAGGACTGAACCCTTGACCGACTTCCTGACCGAATACGGCGTCGTGATCGCGCTGGTATGCGCGGGCGCCGCCGTGCTCTACGGCGCCCTGATCACGAGGCGTCTGCTGAGCCTCTCGCCTGGCAACGAGCGCATGCAGGAGATCTCCGGCGCCGTCCAGGAGGGCGCCAAGGCATATCTCAACCGCCAGTATCTGATCATCGCGGTCGTCGCCGTACCGCTGGCAATCCTGATCGCTGTGCTTCAGGACGTCACCACCGGCATCGGCTTCGTCATCGGTGGCGTGCTTTCGGGAGCGGCGGGCTTCATCGGCATGAACCTCTCGGTCCGCGCCAACGCCCGCGTCGCCGAGGCGGCTCGCGGCGGCGTGCCGCCGGCCTTGGACGCAGCCTTCAAGGGCGGCTCGGTGACCGGCCTGCTGGTTGTCGGCCTGGCCCTGCTCGGCGTCGCCGGCTACTACGGGATCCTGATCCTCGGCGACCACACCGACAAGGAAGCGGTCGATGCCCTCATCGGCCTCGGCTTCGGCGGTTCGCTGATCTCGGTCTTCGCCCGTCTCGGCGGCGGCATCTTCACCAAGGCGGCCGATGTCGGCGCGGACCTCGTCGGCAAGGTGGAGGCCGGGATCCCGGAGGACGACCCGCGTAACCCGGCGGTGATCGCCGACAACGTCGGCGACAACGTCGGCGACTGCGCCGGCATGGCCGCCGACCTGTTCGAGACCTACGCCGTGACCTCGGTCGCGGTGATGCTCCTCGGCGTGCTCACGTTCCCGCGATTTCGCCCGCGAGGTCGCGATGTACCCGCTGGTCCTCGGCGGGGTGGCGATCATCGCCTCGATCGTCGGAGCGCTTTCGGTGGGCACGAAGACCGACAAGGTCGAGGGTGCGTTGTATCGCGGGCTCCTGGTCTCGGCCGTGATTGCGGCCGCAGCCTTCTATCCGATCACCGAATGGCTCATGGACGACGCGCTGACCAGCTTCGGAGGCGACTTCGGCGTCACCGATCTCTGGCTCTGCGCGCTGATCGGCCTCTTCGTCACCGGTGGCCTCTTCGTCATCACCGACTACTACACGTCGACTCGTTTCCGGCCCGTGAAGACGATCAGCCGGGCTTCGCAGACCGGCCATGCGACGAACATCATCCAGGGCCTCGCTCAGGGCTTTCAGGCGACCGCGGCGCCGGCGCTGCTGCTGGCGCTGGCGATCCTCGGCGCGAACGAGCTCGCCGGGATCTACGGCATCGCGATCGCCGTCACGGCGCAGCTGTCGCTCTGCGGCCTGATCGTCGCTCTCGATGCCTTCGGGCCGATCACCGACAACGCCGGCGGCATCGCCGAGATGGCCGAGCTGCCCGAGGACGTCCGCAACGTCACCGATCCGCTGGACGCCGTCGGCAACACGACCAAGGCCGTGACCAAGGGCTACGCGATCGGATCGGCGGTTCTCGCCGCCCTGGTGCTGTTCAAGGCGTTCGAGATCGAGCTCGCCGAGGAGAACGACGGCGAGGCGGTGTTCTTCAGCATCTCCGACCCGGCGGTGCTGATCGGCCTCCTGATCGGCGGAATGATGGTCTACCTGTTCGCGGCATTCGCGATCGAGGCCGTCGGTCGCGCCGGCGGTGAGGTCGTCGAACAGGTGCGAAAGCAGTTCCGCGAGAACCCCGGGATCATGGAGGGCACCTCGAAGCCCGACTACGCCCAGACGGTGAGCATCGTCACCGGCGCGGCGCAGCGCGAGATGATCCTGCCCTCGCTGATCCCGATCGTCGTCCCGGTGGTCGTCGGGCTGATCAGCGTCGAGGCTCTCGGTGGACTGCTGATCGGCGTCATCGTCGTCGGTCTGTTCATGGCCCTGGCGATGACCGCGGGAGGTGGCGCCTGGGACAACGCCAAGAAGCTGATCGAGGACGGCGCCTTCGGCGGCAAGGGATCCGAGGCTCACGCCGCCTCGGTCACCGGAGACACCGTCGGCGATCCCTACAAGGACACGGCCGGCCCCGCGATCAACCCGATGATCAAGGTGGCGAATATCGTCGCCCTCCTGATCATCCCGATCGTCCACTTCTAGGCAACGAGAGGTCAGAAACTGGGCCCTACGCCCAGTTTCTGACCCTTCGCGGCCATCCGAGCCTGGCGGCATGCTGTCTGCGGATGAGGCGCCACCGGACCTACTACCTCGTCGCGGGGGTTGATCTGCGCGTCGAGATGACGCGGCTGCGGGCGCTTCCGGTGTTCGCCGGCGGTCCGCTCGTCGCGCGCGAGCCCGAGCTCAAGGTGCGTCGCGCTTCAGGCAAGCCGAATCGCCTCGGATTCGCCGTGCCGAGCGAGTTTCGCCTCTCCGTCACTGCCTATCCGGGGATCCGCGCGGCGACGTGCTCGAGACGCTGCTGCACGAGCTCGTCCATCTACACGTCGGCCGCGCCGCGGAGGCTCACGCCTGGCACGGCTCGACCTTCAAGCGCGTTCTGGCGCGGGCGATGAGGGAGGGCTACGCGATCAGCGGGAGACGACCGCGCAGCACGCTTCACGGTGCGTACGCCGAGGCGATCGAGGCGCAGCTGATGGCCGACGGAGCCCAGCTTCGGCTCCTTCCCGCGGCCTAGATGAGGTGACCTTCCGACGGCCTCACGCACGCGGTACGACGCAGCCCGGACACCGTCGCTGGATCGCGCCCGTCGGGACTCGCGCCATGCTCACCAGCATGGGCTGCGCAGCCGCGCGGCCACGCCCAGCTCCGCGCTCACCGTCGTCGCCCCCGCGCACGCGACTCCGCTGGGAATCGAAGTCATCTGGCGCGAAGCCGAGCCCGCGGGAGCGCGGCCCTATCCGCGCTCGATCAGCTCGATGCGGTAGTCGTCGGGGTCGCGGACGAAGCAGATCCGCGAGCCGCCCTCGCTGACTGTGTAGGGCGGCTTCTCGGGCTCGATGCCGACCTCGGAGAGCCGCTCGAGGGTGCCGTCGAGGTCGTCGGCGGTGATCGCGATATGGCCGTAGCCCGTGCCGATCTCGTACGGCTCGGTTTGGTCGTGGTTGAAGGTGAGCTCGAGCCGGGCGCCGTCGCCGGGCAGGCCCATGAAGACGTTGGTCGCCTCGTCTCCGATCGGCATTCGGCGCAGCTCCTCGAACCCGAGCTTCTCGTAGAAACCGACCGACCGGTCGATATCGGTAATCCGGTAGCAGGTGTGAATCAGCTCGCTCATGGCGATCACGTTAGCGCGCGGCGAGCCGAACCTCGCCGGCCCCGGAGATCGCCATATAGTCGGCGCCGTGCCAGCGCCGAAGCCGATCAACGTCGCCGACTACGAGCGCCTCGCCGCCGAGCAGCTCGATCCCGGCGTGCACGGCTACTTCGCCGGCGGTGCCGGCGACGAGCGCACGCTGCGCGACAACGTCGCCGCCTTCGCGCGCTGGCGACTGCGCCCGCGCGTGCTCGTCGACGTCAGCGAGGTCAGCACCGAGACGACCGTTCTCGGCACGCGAGATCTCGATGCCGCTGCTGGTCGCCCCGGTCGCATTCCAGCGCCTCGTCGATCCGGACGGCGAGGTCGCGATGGCCCGCGCGGCAGCGACGGCGGGCACGATCATGACCCTGTCGACGATCGCGACCTCGCGCCCGAGCGAGATCGCGGCCGAGTGCCCCGCAGGCGCCGCGCTGGTTTCAGCTCTACTGCTTCCGCGATCGCGGCGTCACCCAGGCTCTGATCGACGAGGCCGTCGACTCGGGCTTCGATGCGATCGTGCTGACCGTCGACGCGCCGCGCGCGGGCCGGCGCGAGCGCGACTTTCGCACCAGCTTCGAGGTCCCCGAAGGGCGTCCACGCGCCCGCCGTTGCCGCCGCTGTCGGCTCGGAGCGGGCGCTGACCGTGCAGGAGGTCTTCGCGCTGGTCGACCCCTCGCTCGACTGGCGCGATCTCGAGCGGCTCGCCTCGGACTGCCGGCTGCCCGTGCTCGTCAAGGGAATCCAGACCGCCGAGGACGCGCGGCTCGCCGTCGAGCACGGCGCCGCGGCGATCGTCGTCTCCAACCACGGCGGGCGCCAGCTCGACGGCGTCGCCGCGACCCTCGACATCCTTCCCGAGGTCGTCGACGCGGTCGACGGGCGAGTGCGAGGTGCTGATCGACGGCGGCATCCGCCGCGGCACCGACGTCGTCACCGCGCTGGCGCTTGGAGCCCGCGCCGTGCTCGCCGGGCGGGCGCCGCTCTGGGGCCTCGCCGTCGACGGCGAGGCGGGCGCGCTGCGCGTGCTCGAGCTGCTGCAGGCGGAGATCGAGCTGGCGCTGGCGCTGCTCGGCTGCCCGACGCTCGCCGACCTGCGGCCGCGAGCACGTCGCGCGCCCAGTCGTATAGTCGGCTCTGATTGGCTGAGAGGCATCCACGCGAGGCGGCGCTGCGCCGTGTCCACGGCTCGGGGGCGCTGTTCTCGGCCGCGTACGGCAACGTCGGATCGTCGATCTACTACGCGCTCGGCCTGGTCGCGCTCTACGCCCTCGGGCTGACGCCGGTCACGTTCGTGATCGCCGGCCTGATCTTCGCCTTCACGGCGGCAACGTATGTGGAGGCGACCGTTCTCTACCCGGAAGCCGGCGGGTCATCGAGCTTCGCCCGCCATGCCTTCAACGAGTTCGTCTCGTTTCTCGCGGCGTGGGCGCAGATGCTCACATACATCGTCACAGTCGCGATCTCGGCCTTCTTCGTGCCGCATTACCTCGGCGTCTTCTGGGATCCGTTGCGAGAAGGCCCGGCCGACGTCATCTTCGGCATCGGCTTGGTCGCGGCGCTGGCCCTGCTCAACATCAAGGGCACGGAGGAGTCGGCGAGGCTGAACCTCGTGCTCGCGATCGCCGACCTGCTGACCCAGATCGTGCTCGTGATCATCGGGCTCGCGCTCGTCTTCAACGCCGACCTGCTCGTCACCCAGATCGATCTCGGCTCGGTGCCCTCGTGGAGTGATTTCGCGCTCGGTATCGCCGTCGGAATGGTCGCCTACACCGGGATCGAGACGATCTCGAACATGGCCGAGGAGGCGCGCGACCCGTCGCGCACGATCCCTCGGGGGACCCTGTACGTGGTCCTCGCGGTGGTCGGCCTCTATGCCCTGCTGCCGGCGATCGCGCTCTCGGCGATGCCGGTGGTCGAGGGCGCGAACGGTGAGTTCACGACCGAGCTCGCGACCACCTTCGCCGACGACCCGGTGCTCGGCATCGTCGAGAACATCGGCCTCAGCGCCGGCGCTCACCGAGGTGCTCGAGGTCTACGTCGGCATTCTCGCCGCGGTGATCCTCCTGATCGCAACCAACGCGGGGCTGATCGGCCTCTCGCGGCTGACCTTCTCGATGGGACAGCACCGCCAGCTCCCCAGCTTCTTGCGCCAGATCCACCCGCGCTTCAAGACCCCATACGTCGCCATCATCGTCTTCTCAGGCGTCGCGATGCTGGTGATGGCGCCGGGGCAGACCACTTTCCTCGGCACGATCTACGCCTTCGGCGCGACCCTCTCGTTCACCGTCGCGCACATCTCGGTCGATCCGCCTGCGAAAGACGCGACCGCTCGCCGGGCGACCGCAGTCGGCGGACGGCACGCCGATGTGGAAGATGCCGGGCAACTTCAGCGTGCGGGGGACGCAGGTGCCGCTGATGGCAATCATCGGCGGCCTCGGCACGTTCGGCGCCTTCTTGGTCGCGATGGTGCTCGACCCCATCGTCCTGATCACAGGCGGTGGCTGGATGATCGCGGGCACGCTGCTCTACATCGGCTACCGCCGCTACAGCGGACTGCCGCTGACCGAGACCGTGAAGGTGGAGTCGCTGACGCCGCTGGGCGTGGAGGAGGTGGAGTACAAGAGCGTGCTCGTCGCCTTCGACGAGGATGACCCGTTCGACGCCGAAACCGTGGTCGACAGCGAAGTCGCTGGCGGCGCGGCGCCGGCGCGCGATCCATGTTCTCGCGCTCGTCACCGTTCCCTCGAACCTGCCGCTCGACGCGCCCCTCGAAGAGCAGGAAGGCAGCGCCCAGACGAAGATCGAGCAGGCGAAGCTGATCTGCGGCCAGCGTGTCAGCGGCCACGTCGAACATGTGCGCATGGGCCAGGCCGGACAGACGATCGTCGATGAGGCACAGGGAGATCAACGCCGCCGCGATCGTGATGCCGCTGCGCTATCGCAACGGCGCGCCGCTTTACGGCAAGGCGCTGCAGACGGTGCTGGCGAAGCGGCCCTGCCGCGTGATCGTCTCCGCCCATCCGGCCGAGCACGCGGACGGCTCCAGCGTCGAGGCGCTGCCGCTGCGATGAGCAGGCCCGCGCCCGACGAGGTCTATCGCGGGGTGACGCGGTTGTTTGCCGTCGTCATCATCGGTTTCGGGATCACGATCGTCGCCGTGACGCTCGCCCAAGGTGGGGGCGTGACCGCCTTCGGCTTTTGGATCGGGTTGATCTTCACCGGCCTCGGAGCCGGCCGGCTGTATCTGTCGCTGCGAGGAGCGGGGGAGAACCGGTGATCGATCCGCTGGGCTCCGAACGGGAGCGGTCGCCGCTGGCCAACCGATGGCTCGGCGTTCCCGTGCTCTTTGCGGTGGCCTTTTCCGCGGTCGGCTTCTCGCTTTATTTCTCGCTCGGCCTCGTCGCCGACCGCGGCCTCGGCCTGACTCCGGTGATCTTTCTCGGCGTCGGCCTGATCTTCCTGCTCAACACGCTGACCTACGTCGAGGGCGAGGCGATGGTGCCCGAGCGCGGCGGCTCGGCGACCTTCGCCCGTCATGCGTTCAAGAACGAGCTGATCAGCTTCATCGCCGGCTGGGCGATCCTGATCGACTACATGATCGTGATCGCCCTCGCGGCGATCTCGGTGCCGCACTACCTCACCCCGATCTGGTCGGGCTTCAACGACGCCGGTGGTGAGCTCGTCGTCGCCGGGCTCGTGATCGCGCTGACGGCGGCGCTGACGATCGCGGGGATCACCGGGACTCGGCGAAAGCGCAGCGTGATCGTCGTCGCCATCGCCGGGGTCATGCTGTTGCTGGCGGTGATCGTGGTCGGGCTCGTGACCTCGTTCGACCTCGACGTGCTGACGAGCGATCTCGACCCGTTCGACCCCGTCGGCAACCCGAGCCTCGACGATCTCATCTACGCGGGTGTGATCGCGACGGTCGCCTTTGCCGGGATCGAAGCCGCGGCGCAGCTCGCCCCCGACGTTCGTGGCGGGCCGCGCGATCTGCGCAAGCTCGTGATCGTTGCGGCGGCGCTCGTGCCGCTGATCTACTTCGGCGTCGCCGCAGTCTCGCTGATGGCGCTGCCGCTGGTGACGGGGCCCGGAGGAACGGAGACGCGCGCTCGGGACGACGTTCATCGAGAACCCGGTGCTGGGCGTCGTGCAGAGCTTCGAGCCGCGTGGGTCGCTGACCTGATGCAGTTCGCCGTGGTCTTGGTCGTGCCGGTGGCCTTGATCTGGGCCGCCAACACGGCGATGCTCGGTCTCTCGCGCCATGTCTACGTGCTGGCGACGAATCGCCAGATCCCGAGCTGGCTGGGAAAGCTCAACCGCCGCTGGCAGACGCCGCACGTGGCGATCCTGCTGGCGTCGCTGCTGGCCTTCGCGCTCGTCGCCCCGACCGACGTCGAGCTGCTCGGAGGCCTGTTTGCCTTCGGCGCGACGATCGCCTTCACGATCGCCCACGCATCGATCATCAAGCTGCGCATCTCGCAGCCCGATCGGCCACGGCCCTTTCGCGTTCCCTTCGACATCGACTTCCGCGGCGCGAAAGTGCCGCTGCCGACGGTGGTCGCGGCTGTGCTGACCGCGCTCGCGTGGCTCAGCGTCGTCGATCTTCAACGATGCGGCGACCGCGGTCGGCGGCGGCTGGATGGCGTTCGGGCTGGTCGGCTACGTGATCTATCGCAAGGGCGTCGAGGGGACGACGCTGACCCGGCGGATCGAGGTTCCGGCCGAGGCGCTGGTCAAGGACGTGCCCTCGGTCGAGTACGGCGACATCCTCGTGCCGGTGTTCGGCTCGAAGCTCGACGACGACATCGTCGGCACCGCCGGGCGGCTGGCGGCGGCGGCCGACGTCAAGGGCGAGCGAGTTGCCGCGGCTCGAGGTCGTCTACGTCATCGACCTGCCGATGACGGTGCCGCTCGACTCGCCGCCGCCGCGAGATCGGGCCGCGAGTGCGAACGCGGCGCTCGAGCGTGCTCAGCAGGTGGGGGAGGAGTACGAGATGGTCGAGGTGCTGACCTCGGTGGTGCGGGCGAGGAGCGTTGGCGCCGGGATCGTCGGGGCGGCGCGCCAGCGCGGTGTCGAGATGATCGTCATGGGCGCCGAGCCGCCGACGAGGATCCGGGGCGGAGCGCTGTTCGGCGGCGTCGGCGGATCGCGCCCGGCCGAGGTCGGGCCGGTGACCGAGTACGTGTTGCGACGTGCGCCCTGCCGGGTGCTGGTCACGGCGCCTCGCAGCGACGGCTCGCGCCGCGAGGCCGCCAGCGACGCGCGCGCAGGCGCCGGCAACGGTTCGCCATCGCGCGGTCGACGCCACGCCCGCGACGCCTAAGATCACGCCCAATGTTCGTACTGATCGTCGGCGCAGGGCGGGTGGGTTCCAACGTCGCGCGCAGCATGCTCCAGCACGGACACGAGGTCTCGTGCCTCGACGAGGATCCGGAGTCGCACGCGCGACTCGAGATCGGCCTCGACAAGCCCTGGGAGGACATGGGCGGTCACTTCACCGTCGGCACGGCGCTCGAGATCGAGGCGCTGACCGCGGCGGGGATCGAGCGGGCCGACGTCTTCATCGCCTCGACCGACGGCGACAACACCAACATCATCATCGCCCAGCTCGGCCAAGCGCCGGTTCAAGGTGCCGACGGTGATCGCTCGCGTGCTCGATCCCTACCGGGCGAAGTGGTACGAGTCGCAGGGCCTGCACACGATCTGCCCGACGCGCGTCGCGATCGACATGCTGGAGACAGGAAGTGCTCGCCGCGGCCGAGCGCAGCGCGGGCGGCGCGCCACGCGTCGGTGCCGTCGACCACGAGGACGCGGATTGACGGCCTCCGGCGAGCGATGACCGTACGCCTCTACATCATCATCGTCGGCGCCGGCAAGGTCGGCTGGAACCTCGCCCGCGAGCTGCTCGAGAAGGGCAACGAGGTGACGCTGATCGAGAACAACCGCGAGCGCTATCTCACGGTCGAGCAGGAGCTCGAGCACAACATCCAGTACGGCGACGCCTCGGAGCTCTGGGTGCTGGAGCGGGCGGGCATCTCGCGCGCCGACATGGTCATCGCGGTCACCGGCGACGACGAGGACAACATGCTGATCTGCCAGGTGGCGAAGGAGAAGTACCTCGTCGACCGCATCATCGCCCGCGTCAACAACCCGCGAAATCGCGAGCATTTCGATCTGCTCGGGATCAAGCCGGTGGTCTCGGCGACCGATCTGATCCTGCGCCTGATCGAGCACGAGGTGCCCGAGTACGGGCTCGTGCACCTGCTCGACCTGCCCGAGCAGCGCCTCGAGATCATCGAGATGGAGCTGCCGGACGAACTCGAAGGCAGCGGGCCAGCGAGTCGGCGACCTGAGCATGCCCGAGGGAACGCTGCTGATCTCGGTCCTGCGCGACGACACGGGCTTCGTGCCCAACGCAGAGACCGTGCTCGAACCCGGTGACGAGATCCTCGCCGTGCTCGATCCGAGCGTCGAGGAGGATCTCACCGCGTTCTTCGGGCCCGACGGCTCTGCTTCGTGAGAGAGGTCGACTTCCTGCTCGTCGGGGGCGGCATGGCCTCGGCCTACTGCGCCTCGGAGCTGCGAAAGCGCGGCGCCGAGGGCTCGATCCTGCTGGTCGGGCGCGAGCCGGAGCCGCCGTATGAGCGCCCGCCGCTGTCGAAGGAGTACCTGCGCGGGGAGGCCGAGCGCTCCGACGCCTACGTCAACCCGCCGGACTGGTACGAGCAAAACGCGGTCGAGCTGCTGACCCGCACGAACGTGATGTCGCTCGATCCCGCAGCGAGGACGGTGAAGCTCCAGGGCGGGGAGGAGGTGCGCTTCGCCAAGGCGCTGGTGGCGACGGGAGCGATGGTCAACATCCTGCGCGTCGAGGGGGCCGAGCTCGAGGGCGTCCACTACCTGCGCGCGTTCGGCAACTCGGACGCGATTCGCGAGGAGGCGGCGGCCGCCGAGCACGTGGTCCTGATCGGCGGCAGCTACATCGCCAGCGAGGTGGCGGCGTCGCTGACGGCGACGGGGACGCGGTGCACGATGGTGATGATGGAGGACGTGGCGCTGTCGCGCACGTTCGGCGACGAGGTCGGCCGCTGGTGTCAGGAAGTGCTCGAGTCACACGGGGTCGAGGTGATCGGCGGCGAGGAGCTGGAGGCGTTCGAGGGCGATGGGCGCGTGCAGGCGATCGTGACCAAGAGCGGCAGGGCGGTCGAGGCCGACATGGTGGTCGTCGGCGCGGGTGTGCGCGCCGACGCGATCCTCGCCCAGCGCGCGTGGGCTCGAGGTCGACGACGGGATCGTCTGCGATGCCAAGCTGGAGACGTCGGTGCCCGGGATCTTCGCCGCCGGCGACTGCTGCTCCTACGAGAGCGCGATTCACGGCAGGCGCCTGCGCGTCGAGCACTGGGACGTGGCCCTGCAGCAGGGTCGCCACGCCGCCCACGGCATGCTCGGCGAGGACGAGCCCTACCGCGAGCTGCCCTACTTCTTCAGCGATCTCGCCGACTGGACGGGATTCGAGTACGTCGGCCCCGCCGTCGACTGGGACGAGGTCGTCTTTCGCGGCGATCGCGACGCCGGCGAGTTCAGCGCCTGGTACCTGAAGGACGGCGCCGTCCAGGGGACGCTCGCCGTCGGGCGCTCCGAGGACCTGATCCACGCGCGCACGCTGATCGAGACCGGGGCGGATGTCTCGGGCGCGAAGGACGCGCTCGCGGACGTCGATTCGGAGCTGGAGTCGGTCGGCGCTAGGCGGGCCTTCGCCGGCATCCGCTCGGTACGCTAGCCCGGCTCAATCGTTGGGGATTGGTGTAATTGGCAGCACGCGAGTTTCTGGTATTCGTAGTCAAGGTTCGAGTCCTTGATCCCCAGTGTCGGGGCGTGAACCGCTGGCGCACACGCCACGTCCGGCGCGCGTCAGTCCCGCGCTTCGGGCGGTGAGTCGTTGCGCTCGGCGCCGTAGCGGTAGACGCGGAGGAAGCCGCCGTCGGTGACCTTGGCCTTGTCGCTGGAGCGATGGCGGTTCTCGAAGTCGGCCTGGGCCGCCATGCCGGCGACGACGTTGATGTAGAGGGTCTTCGGTGAGTCGCGGGTGATCTCGAGCACGCCGACCTTGCGGGCCGTGCAGGGGTCGTCGTGGGCGCTCGAGCCCTGGGTGCAGTTGAAGCCGTTGGACTCGGAGATCTGACCGTTGAGATCGCCGACGCGCTCGGGCCAGCCCTCGCGGCTGGTCGAGTCGGGGCTCTGCGAGAGCACCAGCGACGATGCCTGGAAAGCGTTGTAGGGGTGCGAGCCGATTCGGCTCTCGAGCTTCGCGTCGATCACGAGCTGCTCGCCGATCTGCAGTCCGCCGAGCTCGACCGAGTAGATCGAGCGTTCCTTGATCTCGGCGCCCTCGCCGACGATCGGGATCGAGCCGGTGCGCGCTCGCCGACGTCACCGTCGGATCGACGCGCTTGCCGTCGCCCGAGCGATAGCGGGCGATGTTGATCCTGCCCTTGTCGCCGTTGATCGTCTTGCCGCCCTCGTCGGCGCCGACCACGAGCTTGTCGGCGCCCTTCGCCGAAGGATGAGCGGCGCTGAGCACGAGGTTGACGTGACAGGTGGCCTCGTTGCAGGGCAGCTGCCCGACATCGTCGATATCGGCGCCGCCGTCGTCGATCACGAGCACGCAATGGTGGTTTCGGTTCGGCTGTGACTGCGTGCACGTGAGCCTGTTGCTGCCGAGCTTGACGCCGTTGGTCGCATCCTGTCCGCTGCCGAGCACCAGGCTGGCGTTGACGACCGGGTCATAGCCGTAGGTGCGCCCGATGCAGGGCCGATCGGAACCGTGGAGCTCGTTCGGCTTCAAGCAGACCGAGACCTCGACCTCCGCCGTGGCGTCGAGCCGGTCTCCATCGGCGAGGTTGCCGAGCTGACCGGGCTGCAGCGACATCACGACCCGCTCCTTGCTGCTCAGCCGCTTGCCGATCGGAATCGTTTTCAGCAGCTCGGAGTCGTTGCCGGTCGTGCCCGTCCTCAGGCTCGCCTCGCCCGGCACGCAGTTCGCGCTCGTCCGAGGGCGCCGCAAGCACGGGCGCGACGCCCGCGATCGCAGCGATCGCAGCGATCGCGCTCACGCGCGCCGTCAGGCTCTGCTTCCAGTTGCCCGCCACATCCGCTCCATCGGCAGAAATACCCATTCGCAATAGAACCCCGGACGCTATTCGACAGTCACGGAGGGTGAATGGCGCTACCCAGCTCAGGCCCTGTCGGCGGCAATACCTGAGCCCTTTGTTACTTTCTGGCGGTAATGGACGTCTACCAGCGCAGGCGCCTGGTCGCGCTCAGCGCGGTCGCAGTCGTGTTCATCGTCCTCGTTCTCCTCTTTCGCAGCTGCGGTGGAGACGAAGAGCCTGCCCCCGTGACCCCGCTCTCCGGCGCCACCGGCGTCTGAGCGGCGTCCGCGCTGACCGCGGACGACTACATCGCTCAGGCTGATCCCATCTGCCTCGAGGCGAATACCGCGCTCGCCGCCGTCGACGACTCCGACGCCGAGGCCGCCGCGACCGAGAAGGGCCAGATCCTCAACAACGAGTTGGCCTCGCTTCAGACGCTCACGCTTGCGCCGGGCGAGGATGGCGAGGACAAGCTGGCCAAGTTCCTCGGCGCGATCGAAGATCAGATCATCGACTACCGAGATCTGGTCACGGCGAGCGAGCGCGAGGACACCGCCCAGGTCGCAGAGCTCGACGCCGCCGCCGATGCGGCCGCCGCCGAGGCGGCGAAGGCTGCGAGAAACTTCGGCTTCGAGGTCTGCGGCGATCTCGAGCAGGTCGGCGAGGCGACCGAGACCGGCACCGAGGAGGTGGCGAGACCGACGCCACGGACGTCGCCACCGACACCGCGGCCGCAACCGACGCCGTGACCGAGGCTCCGGTGGCGCCCGTAACCCCGGCGCCCGAAACCACCGAGCCGGTCGAGCCCGCGCCGACCGACACCGGAGGCGGCACCGCCCCGGTCACGCCCGCGCCGACCGACACCGGCTCGGGCGGCGTCACCCCGTAGCGGATTCGGCCCAGGTGCCGTAGAGCTCGGCGTAGCGGCCGCCGGCCTCGATCAGCTCGTCGTGGGTGCCGGTCTCGATCATGCGCCCGTATTCGAGGACCACGATCCGGCCGGCGCGCCGGATCGTCGACAGGCGGTGCGCGATCACGATCGCCGTCCTTCCGAGCAGCAGCCGCGCCAGGCCCTCCTCGATCACCCGCTCGGTGCGCACGTCGACGTTCGACGTCGCCTCGTCGAGGATCAGGATTCGCGGCTCGGCCAGCAGCGCTCGCGCGAAGGCGACCAGCTGGCGCTGCCCTGCGGAAAGCTGTGCACCGCGCTCGCCCACCTCGCTGTCGAATCCCTTCGGCAGCCGCTCGATGAACTCCAGCGCTCCAACCGCGCGCGCTGCCGCCTCGATCTCGTCCTGCTCGGCATCCGGCCGGCCGAAGGCGATGTTCTCGCGCACCGATCCCGAGAACAGGAAGCTCTCCTGGGGCACGATCCCGAGCTGGCTGCGCAGCGAGCTCGTGCGCAACTGACGCAGGTCGTGGCCGTCGACCAGCACCCGGCCGCGCTGCGGGTCGTAGAAGCGGGCGACGAGCTTGGCCAGCGTCGACTTGCCCGCTCCGGTCTCGCCGACCAAGGCCACCGTCTGCCCGGCCGGCACGTGCAGGTCGATGCCCTCCAGCGCCCAGCCCGCCTCCGGCACTCGATCCGAGTCCGCCTCTTCGGCGGTCCTGAACTCGGTCAGCTCCGCGGCCGTCGCGTCGCCGCCGCGGGCATAGGAGAACCAGACGTCGTCGAGCTCGATCTCGCCGCGCAGCTCGCCGGGATCGACGGCGTCGGGGCGATCGACCATGTCGGGCTGCGTGTCGAGCAGGTCGAAGATCTTGTCCAGCGCCGCCATTCCCTGCTGATAGGTCGTGTAGAGCTGTGAGATCTGCTGGATCGGGTCGAAGAACAGCGCCAGATAGCCGACGAAGGCGACGACGACGCCGATCTCGATCTGGCCGTCGATCGCCTGCGAGCCGCCGTAGAGGATGATCGCGGCGGTACCGATCGCCGACAGCAGCTCGACCGCGGGAAAGTAGGACGCGTTGAGGTAGACGGTGCGCAGGTTGACCTGCGCGGTTCTCCTCGTTGAGCTCGTCCATGCGCTCGACGTGCTGTGCCTCGCGCCCGAACGACTTCACCACCCGCACCCCCGAAAGCGTCTCCTGCAGGTAGGCGGTGATGTTGGCGATCTTCTCGCGCGTGAGGCGGTAGGCGTCGGCTGAGGCGAGGCGGAAGATGACGCTGCCGATCATCAGGATCGGGAAGGTGATGAAGGTGACCAGGGCGAGCTCGAGATCGAGGGCGACGAGGATGACGACGACGCCGACCAGTGTCAGCACGCTCGAAAACAGCGTGACGATGCCGTCCGTGACGAGGCTGTCGAGCGCCTGCACGTCGTTGGTCATGCGCGAGATCAGCACGCCGGGCCGGCGCCGGGTGAAGAAGCCGATCGACATCTTCTGCAGGTGCACGTAGATGCGCTCGCGCAGGTCCTGCAGCGCGCGCTGGCCGACCCAGCCGACGAAGTAGGTCTGGGCGTAGGACGCCGCCCAGTAGGCGGCAACCGAGCCGATGAAGACGGCGACGATGATCGCCAGCGCCGTCTCGTCTCCCTCTCGGATGCCGCTGTCGATCGCGCGACCGGCGAGATAGGGCGGCGCCAGCGCTGCCGCCGTTGCGATCAGCAGGGCGACGAGCATCCAGATCACCTGTTTGCGATACGGCCGCAGCAGTCCGAGCAGCCAGCGCACCTTGCGCCCGCGCTGATCCTGGCCTCGGATCAGGCGCCAGATGTCGCGGAACATCAACAGCGTGCCGGCCAGCCTGCCGGGCTGGTTGGCTTGATCGTCGATCTCCTCGGCAACCTCGGACCCCTGCGCCTCGGGATCAGCCTCGAGGGACCGAGCCGTCGTCGCGGTCGCGATCCGGCCGGCCGTTTCCATCTGCTCGCCGGCGCCTGCTCACAGCCCCGCCACAGCCTCGCGCTCCTCCAGGTCTCGCTGCAGGAAGACCACGTCCTCGCAGCCGAACTCGGCGATCTCCGCATACAAGCGGGCAGCGCTCGCAGCAGCTCCTCGTGGCTGCCGCGATCGACCACTCGTCCCGCCTCCATGACGACGATCTCGTCGGCCAGCGAGATCGTCGAGAGGCGGTGGGCGACGACGAAGGTCGTACGACCCGCCATCACCTCTCGAAAGCCCTTCTTGATCTCCTCCTCGGTGCGCGCGTCGACCGACGAGGTGGCGTCGTCGAGGATCAGGATGCGCGGCTCGGCGATCAGCGCTCGCGCGATCGCGATCCGCTGGCGCTGGCCGCCCGAGAGCGTCAGCCCGCGTTCGCCGACGATCGTCCCGTAGCCGTCGGGCAACCGCGTGATGAACTCATGCGCCTGCGCCCGCCGAGCCGCCGTCTCGATCTGCTCGTCGAGAGGCGTCCGGACGCGCGTAGGAGATGTTCTCGGCGACCGTCGCCGAGAACAGGAACGGATCGTCGGCGACGAACGCGATCTGTCGCCGCAGCGACTCGACGTCGACCGAGCGCACATCGGCGCCGTCGACGAGCACCTCGCCCTCGCTTGTGTCGTACAGCCGCGCGATCAGCGCCACCAGGCTCGTCTTGCCCGAGCCGGTCGGCCCGACGAGCGCGACGGTGCGCCCGGCGGCGACCTCGAGGTTGACCTCCGTCCAGCGCGGGCTCGGCGCCCCGCGTAGCTCAGGGCGACGTTGCGAAACTCGACCGCGCCGGGGCCCGGGTGGCAGCTCGGGGGCGTCCGCGGGGCTGACGATCGCCGGCTCGCGGTCGAGGATCTCGAACAGCCGGTTGCCCGAGGCGACCGCGCGCTGAGCCATGCCGAGCGCGATGCCGAGGCCGCGCATCGGTCCCATCAGCATCATCAAGAACAGATAGAAGGTCGTGAAATCGCCCAGGCTGAGGTTCTGGTTGATCACCTGGATCGCCGCCGAGATAGAGGACCACGGCGAGGCCGAGGCTGGGGATGAAGGCGAGCATCGGCGAGTAGAACGCACGCAATCGGGTCGAGTAGACGTTCTGGTCGAACACGCGGGAGACGGAGTGGCGAAAGCGCTTCAGCATGTGGTCCTCGCGGGCGAACGCCTTGACGATCCGCACGCCCGAGATGCTCTCCTCGGCCTCGGCGGTGAGCTCGGCGATCGCGCTGCTGAACCTCCTGCACGGCGGGGCGCGAGAGGCGGCTGTAGCGGCGCGCCGCGACGACGACGAACGGCACCGGCAACAGCGCCAGCGCCGCGAGCCAGGGCTCGATCACGAACATCGCCACGCTCGCCAGCGCGATCGTGAGAAAGCTCTGGGTGAGAAAGATCAAGCCGTAGCCCAAGAAGAAGCGAATCGACTGCAGGTCGACCGTCGCTCGCGACATCAGCTGCCCTGTCTGCTGCGAGTCGAAGAAGCCGAGCTCGAGCGACTGCAGGTGGCCGTAGACGCGCTGGCGCAGATCGAACTCGACCGCGAGCGAGACCTTGCCGGCGACCACACGCCGCACCCAGGTCAAGGCGAGGCGCAGGATCGCCGCGGCGACGATCGCGAGCGCCAGCGGCAGCAGATCGGCACGAGTTCCCTCGTTGATCGCGTCGACGGCCCGTCCGACCAGCCAGGGGATGGCCACGGTCATCACCATCGCCCCCCAGGCGATTACGAGCGAGACGACCACCTGGCGCCGATAGGGGCGAAGGAAGGTCGAGCAGACGGCGAAACGTGGGCATACACCAGCCTTACTATAGAAAGTGAAGTGGAGGCGCCGGAGCTATGCCGTGCGCTCGGCGAGCCAGCGCCGGTGCTGCTGACCGAGCTCCGTCGCCGGCTCGCCGCCCTCGATCAGCTCGCGCAGCAGCGGCCCCCATGCGAGCCTCGGCGCGGACGGTGCAAGCGATCTGGAACAGCAGCCCCTCCATGCGGCGAAGCAGCAGCGCCTCCGGCGGCAGGGTCATCCGTCGCATCTGACCGATCATCTGCTCGCCTGACTCGGTGCGCAGCGATTCGGTGCCTCGCCACAGGTCCTCCGGCGCGAGCCGCCGCGGCTCGTCGTCCGCGAACCACCAGCCCGCGAGGCGCATGTGCTCGAGCAGCAGCTCGGCGTTCCACTCGGCCGACGGGCCAGGCAGGTAGCCGAGCTCGCGCATGGCCTGGACGAGCGCGCCGCCGTCGCCTTGGCGGATCGCTTGGAAGACCCGCGCCTCGCGCAACAGGTACTCCTCGGGAAGGCGGCGCAGCATGCCGAAGTCGAAGAAGCCGACGCGGCCGTCGTCGCAGAGCAGGTAGTTGCCCGGGTGAGGATCGCCGAGTGCGAGGTGAAGCTCGCTCGCGGTCGCGTAGAAGAAGCGGTAGACGATCTCGGCAAAGCGGTCGCGAGTCGGCTCGTCGCGCTCGGCGACCTGCTCGAAGCTGGCGCCGTCGACCCATTCGGTGACGATCACGCGGCGCCGGCTGAGGCTCGTGTCGACATCGGGGACGCGGATGAACGGGTGGCGGCGCCAGTAGCGGGCCAGGCGCCGGTGATTGGAGGCCTCGAGCTCGTAGTCGCACTCCTCGGTGATGCGCTCGGCGAGCTCTGCCAGCACGTCCTTGACCTCGAGCCCGGGCATCAGCCGCCTCAGCACGGGGGAGAGCATGCGCAGATTTCGCATGTCCGACTCGACCGCGTCGGCGATCCCCGGGTACTGCACCTTGATCGCGACATCGCGCGCCATCGGTGGAGCGGCCGCGATAGACCTGGCCGATGCTCGCGGCCGCCGCCGGCTCGGTCTCGATGCTCGCCAGCACCTGCTCGGGCTCGGTGCCCCATTCGGCGGCCAGGACCTTGTGCATGTCCTTCCAGCCGACTGCGGGGACGTTGTCGCGAAGCGACGCCAGCCGCTGCTGCAGATAGGCCGACTGATCGGGCTCGAGGCCGGGGAACTCGACCGTCGACAGCACCTGGCCGGCCTTCATCGCGGCGCCGCGCATGACCGCGAGCTGGTCGACCAGCGAATCGATCGTGGCGACGACGCGGTCGCCGCGGCGGCGCTGGCGCTCGTCGTCCGAGCCGCGCCCGTCGAGGCGGTCGCCGGCCCAGCGCGCGGCGCCGCCCGCGGCAACCTTGCCGAGCCGCGCCGTTCGTGCCACACGCCCCGCCGTTGGGCGTTTCGAGTTGCCTTCAGCCACGGTCGCAGTGTGGCAGGGCACCTTGGTCGATCCAGCGAGGCCGCGCAATAATCGGGCGATGGCCACGATCCTCGGCGGGGCTGTGCGACACCTGCGCCCATCAGCGCCTGATCCGCAACACGCGCGGGTCGGAGTTCTCGCTCTGTCAGCGCTCGCGCACCGACCCGGACTATCCGCGCTACCCGCGATTGCCGGTTCTCACCTGCGCCGGATGGGAGCGCACGATCAAGGCCGAGGACTGATGGCGAAGGGCTCGCAGATCGGTCCTGGCGCGCACGGGCGCGGTCGCCATCGCCGCCGTCGCCTGCACGACCGCGATCGTCCTCGCCACCGATGACGAAAGCGCCGACGGTCGCCCGAGCGCCGGGCGCGCCACGGCCTCGTGGGCGGCGCTCGCGCCGAGCCCGCTGGAGCGCACCGAGGTCGGCGCCGCCCGCATCGGTGACCGCATCTACGTCGTCGGCGGCTACATCTCGAGCGGCGGCACCACCGGCCGCATGGCTCGCTACGACATCTCCGAGGACTCCTGGCGTGAGGTCGCATCGCTGCCGATCGCCGTCAACCACCCGGGCGTGACCGCCCATCGAGGCAAGCTCTACCTGCTCGGCGGAAATCTCCCGGGCGGCGGCGACGGCGAACCGAAGTCGGCGCGGCTCTACCGCTACGGTCCCGCAGCCGATCGCTGGACCCGGCTGCCGGACGCACCGACCGAGCGTGCCGCGCTCGCCTTGGTCGGAATCGGCGACAAGCTCTACGCGGCGGGCGGCTACACGGAGGACGTGTTCGACCTGCGAACGCTCGAGATCTACGACCTCGAGCGACGACGGTGGCGGCGTGGACCGAAGATGCCGAGCGGACGCAACCACGTCGGCTACGCAGTGCTCGAGGGCGAGCTCGTCGTCACGGGCGGGCGTCCGGGCCCGACGCACGGCGGCCAGGCGACGGTCGAGAGCTACGACCCCGAGCGCAGGCGCTGGTCGGACGCTCGCGCCGATGCCGACCGCGCGCAGCGGTCACAGCGCCACCGTCGCGGCCGGCAGGCTCGTCGTCTTCGGCGGCGAGGAGCTCGACGGCGGCGAGACGATCGAGCAGGTGGAGGCCTACGACCCTGCGACCGGCTCCTGGTCGGCGTTGCCCGAGATGGTCACGCCGCGCCACGGCCTCGGTGCCGCGGCGAAGGGCAAGCGCATCTACGCGATCGAGGGCGGACCGCAGCCGGGACTGGCGTTCTCGCGGGCGCTGGAGTTCCTCGACCTGCCCTGAACATCGAGCCGCGTCGCGCCTCCGTTCAAGCCTCGGGCGGCGGCGGCTGGCTGCTCAGGGCGCCGACGCTGGCGATGACGACGAGCGCGATCGCCGTCACCTCCTTCGCGCGCCAGGCCCTGGTCGAGGATGATCAGCCCGGCCGTCGCGGCGACCGCGGGCTCGAGGCTCATGAGCACGCCGAAGATGCCTCGCGGGAGCCGGCGCAGCGCCTCGAGCTCGAGCGAATAGGGGATCACCGAGCTGAGCATGGCGACGCCGAGGCCGGCCGCAAGCAGGGCGGGATCGAGCAGCTCTGCGCCGGCATCGGCGATCCCCGGGCCGAGCAGCAGCAGCCCGGCCACCGCCATCGCCAGCGCGAGCCCGTCGCCGCCCTCGAAGGTGCGCCCGACGCGCTCCGAGAGCACGATGTAGGCCGGCCCAGAAGGCGCCGGCGAGCAGTGCGAGACAGGCTCCGAGAGCGTCGAGGTCGCTGCCGGGCACCGGTGCGAGCAGCAGGATCCCCGCCGTCGCCAGCGCTGCCCAGACGAGGTCCAGCCGGCGCCGCGAGAAGGCGAAGGCGATGCCGAGGGGCCCGACGAACTCGAGCGTGACGGCGATGCCGAGCGGGATCCGGTCGAGCGCGAGATAGAAGCTCGTGTTCATGCCGGCGAGGACGATCCCGAACAGGAGCACGTCGCGGGCCGGCGTACCGCGCAAGCCGCGAGTCGTCGGTCGCCAGATCGCCATCAGGACGACCGCGGCGAGCGCCAGGCGCAACATCACCGTCCCGACCGGGCCGAGCTCGTCGAAGAGCTCGGTCGCCACGGCGGCGCCGACCTGAACCGAGACGATCCCGCCGAGGACGAGGCCGACCGGCGGCACTTACTTCTTGACCTTGAGCTCCAGCCTCATCACGGAGCGATGGAACGTGCAGACGAACCCGTATCTGCCCGGCACCTTGAACCTGCGCTTGAAGTCGACTCCGGTTGAGCCGCTGACCGACTTGAAGTCGTCCGGATCGACGCCGTCGGGATGCTTGTTGGTGAGCTCGACGTTGTGCGTGTTGAGGTTGGTCGACGCCCAGCGCC
Source organism: uncultured Solirubrobacterales bacterium (assembly GCA_963730145.1). Taxonomy (GTDB): domain Bacteria; phylum Actinomycetota; class Thermoleophilia; order Solirubrobacterales; family 70-9; genus WHSW01. The sequence continues at coordinate 275,821 of CAVSQT010000004.1, read as the reverse complement.
ACTGGACCTTGCCCTTCGCGCGCGATCTTGAGCGAGGTCGGGGTGAAGTAGTCGTCGCCGACCTGCACCGTCTTCGTCGCCCGCTCGTGCGGCGTGGGGGAGTCATCCGCCGCCGCCGCCACCGCCGCGAATGCGGCCGGCGCGGCAACGGCGAGGAAGGTCGATAGAGCGCTTGCGGTACATGCACCCGGTACTAAACCGTCTCGGGCGCATCCGGTGCGGTCTCGCCTCCCACCCAAGGGCCAGGCTCCGATAGCGTGGCGGCGATGGAGGCGACCTCGGCACCGCGCGACGCACCGCCGCAGAACCTGCCGGAGCTCGATCCGCACGTGATCGTGCTCTTCGGCGGGACCGGCGACCTCGCTCAGCGCAAGCTGCTGCCGGGGCTGCTGCACCTGATGCAATCCGGGCTCATGCCCGAGTTCCGGGTCGTCGGCGTTGCGCGCGAGGAACTCGATGACGAGCGCTTTCGCGATCTGGCGCGCAAGGCGTGCCGCGAGTACGCCCGCCATCCGATGACCGATGACGAGCTCGAGAAGTTCGCCGGCCTGCTCACCTACGCCTCCGTGGCCTCGGGGGTCGGCGGCCTCGAGGAGGCGGTCGCCGGGCCTGTGGCCGAGCTCGACGACCCGCGCCTGCTGTTGTACCTCAGCATCCCGCCCGCCGCGGCCGCCGACGTCGTCGCCGAGCTGGCCGAGACCGACCTGATCGAGCGCTCGCGGGTGATCATGGAGAAGCCGTTCGGAACCGACCTCGAGAGCGCCAAGCAGCTCAACGACCTCCTGCACACCGCGTTCGCACGAGGAGCAGATCTTTCGCATCGACCATTTCCTCGGCAAGGAGGCGGCGCAGAACATTCTCGCGCTGCGTTTCGCCAACGGCCTCTTCGAGCCGATCTGGAACCGCGACCACATCGACCACATCCAGATCGACGTGCCCGAGACGCTCGACGTCGGCCACCGCGGCAGCTTCTACGACGAGCACCGGCGCCTTCCGCGACATGGTCGTCACGCACCTGTTTCAGATCCTCGGCTTCGTCGCGATGGAGCCGCCGACCGCGCTCGCGCCGGGGCCGATCACCGAGGAGAAGAACAAGGTCTTTCGCTCGCTGCAGCCGATCGATCCCGCCATGCGTCATTCGCGGCGCCTACGAGGGCTACCGCGACGAGCCCGGCGTCGCCTCGGACTCGAAGACCGAGACCTTCGTCGCCCTGCGGGCCGAGGTCGACAACTGGCGCTGGGCCGGGGTGCCGTTCTTCCTGCGGACCGGCAAGTGCATGGCCGAGGGCGCGCGGATCATCTCGATCGCCTTTCGCGAGCCGCCGCAGAGCATGTTCCCCGACGGCTCGGGGGTCGGCGACTACGGCCCCGACCACCTCACCTTCGACCTCGATGAGTCCTCGCGCGTCTCGCTTTCCTTCTACGGCAAGAAGCCGGGGCCCGGGATGGACGCTCGACAAGGCCAGCATGCAGTTCTCGCTCACCGAGGTCGATCAGGAAGACGACACGCTCGAGGCCTACGAGCGCCTCATCCGCGACGCCATGGCCGGCGACCGGACCCTGTTCACGACGGCTGACGGGATCGAGCGACTGTGGGAGATCTCCGAGCCGTTGCTGCAGTCGCCGCCTGAGGTCGCGATCTACGCCAAGGGCACCTGGGGGCCCAGCACGGTCAAGGATCTGATCGCCCCGCGACGGTGGCGGCTGCCGTTCGAGCGACGCTGGCGCGACCCCAAGAACACGGCCTGACGAGCTCGCGCCGGTCGATCAGCCTCAGCGGTCTGCCTCGCTGTAGCCTGCGTTCGATGGCGGCAGGGCGATATCACCGGGGTCCCATCGTGCCTGGCTGGCGCTGTGCGTCGCACTGTGCGGTTGCCCTCGACGGCGCCCGCGGTCGCAAGCGCCGACAAGACGGTGTGGCTGTGCAAGCCGGGGCTCGCGGACAATCCCTGCAAGCCGGGGCTCGACACGACGATCGTCTCGCCGACCGGAGAGGTGATCGGCGTCGAGGAGGTCGATGCGGTCAAGCGGCCCAAGGTCGACTGCTTCTACGTCTATCCCACCGTCAGCGACGATGAGGGCGCGAACTCCGACCGCGCGATCGATCCCGAGGAGCGCTCGATCGCGCTCTATCAGGCGGCTCGCTACTCGCGCGACTGCCGCGTCTTTGCGCCGGTGTACCGCCAGATCACGCTCGCCTCGCTCTTCAACGGCCAGCCGATCACCGAAGAGATGCGTGCGCTCGCCTACGGGGACGTCGTCGACGCGTGGAAGACGTACCTGCGCAAGTACAACGACGGACGCGGGGTGGTCCTCATCGGGCATTCCCAGGGCACGTTGGTGCTGCGCCAGCTCGTGCGGCAGTTCATCGATCGCAAGCCCTCGGTTCGCGAGCGATTGATCTCGGCGCTGTTGCTCGGCGGCAACGTCGAGGTGGCAGAGGGCTCGAAGTCGAACGGCGACTTTCGCAATATCCCAGGCTGTGTTCGCAAGCGCCAGCTCGGCTGCACGATCGCCTTTTCGACCTTCAACGCCCCTGTCCCCGCCGATGCCCGCTTCGGACGGGTCAGCTCCTCATTCTTCACCCTCGATCCAGGGCGCGATCCCGCCACGCGCGACATTCTCTGCACCAACCCGGCGGCGCTTGGTGGGGGAGCCGCCGCGATCGACACGGTCTTTCCCAGTGAGCCGTTCGCGCCGGGCACGACGATCGGCGCCGGCACCGAGGCGACCGGCATCCCCGATGTCGACGTATCGACGCCCTGGCTCGAGTTCCGCGGCGCCTACTCGGCCCAGTGCTCCGCGGCCGACGACGCAGACGTGCTGCAACTCACGAGCCTCGGCGGCGCGCCGGCCCTCAATGCGATTCCCGACGCGACCTGGGGACTGCACCTGACCGACGCCAACATCGCGCTCGGCAACCTCTCTCAGCTCGTGCGCAAGCAGATCAAGGTTTATCTCGACCAGGCCGATTAGAGGGTAACCGGCGTATAGCGCCGCCCGGGTATGTATCCTGCGGCGCTGTTCGTGACCCGTGCCGAGTTCTCGCCCCTCGTGGGCGAGGAACGGGGGACCCAAGAGTTGGGGCCAGCTCACCTTTCAGGTGGGGGCGCACTCCTTTAGCGCCAGCCCGTCAGCTAACCCCGTAGGCAAGAAAAAGGAGACGGAAAAAATCGTGCCTAAGTCGTTGCGCCGCCTCAAGCTCGTGCCCGTGCTCGGCCTGGCCGCCGTCGCCCTGACCTTGCCTGCCTCCGCCTCCGGCGGGTCGGCAGGAGGCGTCGGCCCCGGGACCACGCGACCCCGAGGACGCGCCGGCGCCCGTCGCCGGCGAGCGGGCGAAGCTTCTGCCCAGCGGCTTGGCCGCGGCACCGGAAAGCGCTCCGGCCAAGGTGAAACGGGCGATCGCCGCTGCCAACAGCATCGACGACGCCGGCTACTGCATGGGCGGCGGCCACGGCAAGGAGCGCTGTTATGACTGCTCTGGCACCGCCAGCTACGTGCTCGGGCCCAAGGGCGCGAACGTCCTCGAGGCGCCGCTTCCGTCCGGTGACTTTCGCAAATGGGGCGAGCGCGGCAAGGGCGGCTGGATCACCGCCTATTACAACTCCGGCCACATGTATCTCGTGATCGCCGGCCTTCGCTTCGACACCTCACAGCCCGACGATGGCGCCGCCGGGCCCGGGCTGGAGCAAGGACGTCAAGGCCGGTCTCGTCAACGGGCCGTTCAAGAAGCGCTATCACCCCGGCCTCTGAGGCCGCCGCGCTCGGCCGTCAGGGCCGCAGATGGCTGACCGCGACGCCGTGCTCCGTCGCGATTCGCTGCGCGATCAGCGACCGATGGCAAGCCTCGGGGTCGCGCTCCACGCACAGCAGCGCGGTGGTCCCGTCGGCCGGAAGCGTCTGCGACCAGCTCGCCGAGGTCGACGGCATCGAGGATCTCCTCGTTGTAGCGGCGCACGTACTCGGTGGCGAGGCGCCGGCGTGAGCGCTTGCCGACGCCCTCTTTCGCGTCCTCGGCGTATTGGAGCCGGCGCAGCTCCGTCGTCGGCGCCAGATCCCTGCGGTGGCGATAGTCGATGCCGGCGTCTGCGAGCGCGGCCTGGAGTCGGGCGGAGTTCGCCCACGCGTATTGCGGGCCGCGCACGCCTCGGCGCTGGCGCACGTCGATGACCAGGGTCACGCCGGCCTTCGCGAGCGCATCGAGAAAGGCCTCCAGGTCGGACTCGTAGACGCCGACGGTCGCGAGCTTGGCCACCGCTGCATCCTGGCACGGCAGGCACCGGCGACACTATGGTTTCGAGGCCCCTGCTCCTGCGCCTGAGATGAAAGCGATCGTCAAGACCAAGCCCTCCTGTCGCTCGTGTGGCGCGACGCTGCGCCACTCGCTGAGCAAGTGTCCGCGCTGCGGCAAGCGCTCGTGGAGCAACCTCTTCACCGGCCTCGGCAAGGCCGGATAGCACGCCGGGCGAGTCGGACGGCGCGAGGCTCTTGCGCGCCGCCGTCGAATCAACGAGCCATGGCGTCCCGTGTCTATGTGATCGAGCTCTCGCGCGAGGCCGGGAGGCGACGTGATCCGCGAATTCCGTGGGTGTACGTCGGCTCCAGCGCCCGCGACCCCGAGATCCGCTTCGAACAACACCGCCGCGGCTACAAGTCGTCGGGCCGGGTCAAGCGCTTCGCGCTTCGCCTTCGCCCAGACCTCTACGACGACCTCGAGCCGATGCGCAGCTCTGCGCGTGCGCGTGCGGCCGAGCAGGCCCGTGCACGCGAGCTCGCCGCATGCGGCTTCGTCGCCCACAGCGATGGCGTCTCCTACGGCGAGCGGGGCGGCGACTGGAGCGAATGGGACGAGCGCCGCCTCGAGCCGGTCGCGCGCCACGTCGACGCCGCCGCGGCCGAGCTTGCCGCCGCCTCGTTCTCACCGCTTGCGGCCGAGACCTGCGCACGCCTGCTCCACGGCGAGCGCGGCTTCTGGCTTGCCGAGTACCTCGATCCCGCAGATCCACCTCCGGGCTACGGGCAGTTCGCGCACGTCCGCCTCGACGTGCTCGAGCGCCGCGTTGGCTCTGGTCACGCGGCAATTCGCGTGAACGGCTGGCGCAGGCGCCGTTCGAGCTCCTGCGCTGCCGACCGCCGCTTCGGGGTCCTCGGCGTCGGAGCCGGTGACGAGGACGACGTCGGTGGCGGCGAAGCTGCGCAGCTGATCCTCGACCGCTTGCACGAGGTCGACGTCGCCGACGCGCGCGTCTGCCTCGACGCCGGCGGTCGCCAGGGAGGCCACCGTGACCACCAGACGACGCTGCGCCTCGGCCTGTCCGCGGCGAAAGTCGCCGGCCCAGCGGTCGAGCACGCTGCTTCGAGTAGGGGAGACGACACGGATGACGACGTCGCTGTCGAAGCTGATTCCGGCTGCTCTCGCTGCCGTCTCGAGGATCTGCGGGTCGTCGATCTCGCGCCCGATGACGAGGAGGATTCGCCGCCGCGAGTCGGTGGCGGCCTGCGTTTCGATCATCCCCGCGGGGGCGCGGCGGCCGGCGATCCAAAGCAAGGCGAAAGCAGTCAGTGCGCCGAGCGCCAGCCCCGGGCCGGGGCCGCCGATGAGAAACCCGGCCGTGGTCGGCAGGATCAGCGCGGCGATTGCGAACGGCGCCCACGCGGCGCGCAGCGCTGGCGGAATCTCGATTCTCACCCGCTGGATTCTCCCGCTGCGCCGCGGCAGGAGCGTCGCCGGGTCACCGACGCCCTATGGTCACGTGGACCGAATGCCCGAGTGCACCCACCTCGACCATGTCAGGATCACCGAGCTGCCCGCGTCGGTCGCCGGCTGCGAGGACTGCCTCGCCGCCGGCACCCTGTGGCTGCATCTGCGCATCTGCCTCGAATGTGGACACGTCGGCTGCTGCGACAACTCACCCGAACGCCACGGGACCGCGCACGCGCGCTCGAGCGGGCATCCCCTGATTCGCTCGATCGAGCCGGGTGAGGAGTGGTCGTGGTGCTTCGTCGACGAGCTCGCGATGGTGATCCCGCAGGTCACCGGACAGACGCGGATCCCGCCGTCGCCGTTGCTCTGAGCCGTGAGCCGTCAACGCCGCTGCGCCGGGTACGGCGGGTGCCGATGACCACCGCGGCGATCCTCGATCTCGACGGCACCCTCGTCGACTCCAACTACCACCACGCGATCGCCTGGTACAGGGCGTTTCGCGACCACGACCTGACACCCGCCGTCTGGCGCATCCACCGCCACATCGGCATGGGCGGCGACCAGCTGGTGGCCGCGGTTGCCGGCGACGAGGCCGAGGAGCGCTGTGGTGACGAGATCCGCGAAGCCGAGAAGCGCCACTACGAAGAGCTGATCGGCGAGGTGCAGCCGTTCGAAGGCGCGCGCGAGCTGCTCGAGGACCTGCGCGACCGCGGGCACCCGCTGGTCCTCTCGAGCTCGGCGAAGGAGGACGAGGTCGAGCACTACGTCGAGCTGCTCGACGCCGGCGAGCTGATCGAGGCGTACACGAGCTCGGCCGACGTCGAGCGAACCAAGCCCGAGCCCGACCTGATCGAGCGCCGCGGTCGAGAAGGCGGCGGCGGCGCGCGCGGTCATGGTCGGCGACTCGATCTGGGACGTGGAGGCGGCGCGGCGCGCCGGGCTGCAGACGCTGGCGCTGCTCACCGGCGGATTCTCCGAGGCCGAGCTGCGCGACGCCGGTGCGGTTTCGGTGTTCGAGTCGCTGGCCGCCCTTCGATCAGCGCTCGATCAGACGCCGCTTTCGCTGAGCCTGCGGCTTCTCGGCGTCGATCTCGTCGAGGCGGGCGTCGTCCTCGTCGACGATCAGGTTGCGAGCAAGGGGGATCTGATGAGAGCTGCTCTCGAGGATGTGCATCAAATACCCGGCCGTGTTGGGGAACACGACCACGTCGCCGACCTCGACGCCGTGCGGAAAGCTGAGGCGGCGCCAGGTGAGCAACTCGCGCTCGATGCAGTAGGCGCCGACGAGATAGCCCTCGATCGGGCCGGTGTTCTCGCTCGACGTGCGCGTCGTCCGGGCGAAGCAGCAGTGGATCGACGAGGAAGTCATCCGAGGTCGAGCGACACTGGGTGCGGTTCATCGCCAGTCCGATGAGCCAGCTGCCGTCGCGGCGGCGCTTGCGAAACTCGACTCGGGCGGCCGTCATGCCGCAGCCGTCGACGAGGGAGCGCCCGGGCTCGCAGCGAAGCTGAAGTCCGCGTGAGCGGATCGCCTCGGCGACCGCGGTGCCTGAGTCCGCCGACGACCAGCTCGGAGCCGAGAACCTGCTCGAGCCACCGACCGCCGACGGGCTGCTGAAAGTAGGGGTAGACGTTGGCCTCGCCGATCACCTCGCCTCCGTGCGCTTTCAGGCCGAGGCCGTGGCGATCGAAGGTCAGCGAGTCGCCATCGCCGAGCAGTCCGCGCCGGTGCCTCGACCCAGAAGTCCTTCCACTCGGCCCCGGATTCGAGGTAGCTCATCGGGATGCCACCGCCGATGTCGAGGAAGGCCGGCTCGTGCCCGCGCTCGCGCAGCGCATCGATCAACTCGATTGCCTCGGCGATGGCGGCCACGCGGTCGTTCGCCGCGTACCCGTCGAGGTGAAAGTGGACTCCGGCGACCCCGGGCCCGGCTTCGCCGGTGACAGGCAGGTGGCGCTCGGCGGCGTCGATCGCCTCGGCGTGGCTGAAACCGAAGCGGGTCTCGGGCTTCTCCTCGCGGGCTCGTGGTGCGAGCCTCAGCGCCACGGGCGTGCGGCGACCCGATCGCCGAGCGATCTCTGCCAGGAGCCGAAGTTCGTCGTCGTTGTCGGCGATCACCGTCGTTCCCGACTCGAGGCACAGCTCGAGCAGGGCGGCCGGCTTGACCGCCGCGGTCATCACGAGGTCAGCGGGCTCGACGCCCAGCGCGAGCACCTGGCGCAGTTCGCGCTCGCTGGCGAGATCGACGCCGAGTCCGAGCTCGCGCGCGGCGGCGACCAGTGCCAGCGCCTTGTTCGCCTTGCGTGCGAAGTAGACCCTGAAATCGAGCTCGAAGCCGGCGCCGACCGCTTCCAGCTCGGCGGCGTTTCGCGCCATCGGTCGCGGGTCGATGATGTTGACCGGCGAGCCATGGAGCTCGAGCCAGTCGGCGATCAGAGCCGGCTGCTGCGCAGAGGTCGACCTGCCACGGCTCCAGTCGCCCTCGCAGCGGGGCTATTCCGACGCAGGCCGAGCGCACGTCGCTCATCTGACCGCAACCTCGGATCGGCTCGCATCGCTGCAACGCTCGACGACCCGGCGCGCCCAGCGCTCGGCGTGCGGATGAAGCGAACGACTGAGGGTGTCGTTGCCGATCACCGAATCCTCCGTCGGCCGCCCGATCGCCGAGAGGCCGCGAGAGAGGTTGCCGCCGGCGTCGATGCAGCTCGCGTCGTCGGCGACCTCGAGTCCACGGCGACCGGCCATGATGCGACAGTGGCCATCGCCGACGAGCTGCTGGAGCAGTTCGCTGTGCAGCCCGAGCGCGCCAGGGCCGGCGAGCACGGCATCGACGACCATGTCGACCGCACGCTCACCTGCGTCGGAGACGATCGCCGCGGTCGAGCCGCGGCCCTCGATCCGTCCCCCGCAGATGGCCGAGATCGACACGGCCGGCTTCGATCAGCGCCAGAAGCTTCGCGGCGTTGACCGGCGGCGGGCCGAAGGCGATTCGTTCCATCCGCCGCGCGAGGCTTCGAAACGCCGGCCACTGCTCGGCCTCGAGACCCTCGCCCCCGAGCCGCGCGACCATTGCCGGATACAGCGTTCGCCACGCGTGCCCGAGGGCCCACTGCGTGTCCGGCGGCTCGACATCGGTCGCGATCGCCAGCGAGCGCTCGAGCTCGGCGGCGGGATCGGGGCTCGGCGGCCGGGCGACGCCGCCGGCCGCACGCAGGCTCGCCTCGGCCACGGCCTCGATGATCTCGCTCAGCTCGACCTCGACCGCGAAGTCGGCGGCGAGCGCGAGCACGCGCCGGCGCGCCGGCGCGGCGATCAGCTCGAGCTCGGGCAGGCGCGCCGCCATCCGCGGACTCGGCTTCGCCGGCATCGGACGCCCGCTTCGCGAGAAGGGCAAGAGCACGCCGACCTCGTCGTCTGCCGGCGTGTAGTCGAGGCGGAAAGGGTGGTCGGTGGTCTCGAAACGAGCGCCGCGGCCCTCGGTGAGGGCCAACGCCGCGTCGATGAACGTGAGCGCGAACCCGCGTACCGCGACCGTGGCTCCGGGGCGGATCCGCCGCGGCCCGAGCCAGTGCTCGACCGGGAACACGGATGGGACGAGCGCATCGCCGTCGCGCCAAGTCGTCTCCAGGCTCTGATTCGAAGACGCCTGATGGCCGATCGCCACGAGCACCTCGTCATAGGTGGAGGCCGTGTCGCTGGTCGCAACCTCCCAGCCTCCGCGCCGAGGCCGGATCGAGCGAACGACGGCCGGCCGGACTTCGATCGTCGCACCTTCGCGGGCCTGCGCGCGCAAGTCCTCGAAGGCCGCGGCGAGATAACGGCCGACCAGCGCGCGCGGCGGGTACTCCTCGTCGTCCGCCAACGGCTGCGAAGCGCGCCACTGGGCAAATGAGAGCCGTTTGTCGTCAGGGGCGGCGAGGCTGTTCGGCGGCCAGGCATCGACCTGCTCCGCGGCGAAGTTCATTCGCAGGTACTCGGGCTGGCGCGGGTCGTACACGGGTCCCGCGCCGGGAACCGGGTGAGGCTCGTAGAGATCGATGTTCACCGATGCGCCCGGTTTCGCGCGAGCGAGGCCATCGAGCAGACGCTCGAGCGCGAACAGCCCCTTGGGGCCGAAGCCGACGATGGCGATCCGAAGTGGCTGCACCGGACGCCGAGAGTGGCTGCGGCTCAGGGTTGCGGCACGGCGGAGCAGCTGCCATCCACGAGCAGGCTCAGCCGCGCCGGATCACAGCCGAGCTCGCGCTCGACCCACTCGTCGTCGTAAACCGTGCCCAGGTATCCGGCGGATCCGTCGGGGAAGATCGCCGCGCAGCGACTGCCGGCGGGCATCGCCGCCGCCATCGACTCGGCCGCCATCGCAACCGCGCCCGAGGAAGCTCCCGTGAGGATCGCCTCGCGCTGGGCGAGACGCCGGCAACCGACAACGCAGTCGAGGTCCGAGACCCGCAGGAGACGGTCATGACCGGAAGTTCGCGAGAGCGTCGTTTCGACGCCCGCGCCGAATCCGGGCAGCTGGCGCTTGCCACGGCGCCCGCCGAACAGCGCGCTGCCGACCGCATCGACGGCGATCACCTCGGTTGGGCGCTCGTGTGCGCGCAGATAATCGATGCATCCGCGCAGCGTTCCCGTGGTGCTCGTGGCGACGAACAGGTAGTCGAGGTCGCCATCGAGCGCCTCGTCGATCTCGCGCATGGTTCCGCTGCTGTGCGCCGCCGGGTTCGACTCGTTCGCGTACTGGTCCGGCCAAAACGAGCCGGGAGTCGTCGCGAGCAGCTGCGCGACCAGCTTCAGCCGAGCGGCGAGCAGGTCGCCCGTCTCGGGATCGGGGCGCGAAACGACGCGCACGTCGGCGCCCAGCGCGCGCAGCGTGCGAACGTTGATCTCGTGCGCTCGCTCGTCGACGACGCAGATCAGCTGCAGCCCGTAATAGCGACAGGCCTGCGCGAGCCCGACGCCCATGTTGCCCGAGGTCGACTCGATCACGGTTGCGCCGGGCGTGATCGAGCCGCTTTCGAAGGCATCGCGAAGCATCCTCGCGGCCGGCCGGTCCTTGGAGCTGCCTCCAGGGTTGGCGGCCTCGAGCTTCGCCCAGAGGTCGATGTCGGGTCGCGACAGGTAGCGGCGCATGGCCATCAACGGGGTATTGCCGATGGCGCCCAGGACCCCCTCGACGGGTTCGCTGGAGCGGGCCAGCGCGCCGGCGTCGATCTCTGACGTGAAGCTCATGCAGTATCAGTTCCCTTCGCGGGGCGCTGGTAACAGCACCCGCGGCTGCAGGCTAGGTCATCTAGCGTCGCCTCAATGTTCCAGCGACACCTCTGGCGCCCTGGTCGGGCGCGCCTCGCGCTGCTCCTGGCCGGGCTTTGGCTGTTCGGCTCCGGGGAGGCGATGATCGTCGCCGCCGAGCTCGGCAACTCTCCCTGGACGGTGCTCGCCGAGGGTGTCGCCGAGAACACGGCGCTCGACATCGGCGCGGCGACGATCGTCATCTCCCTGCTCGTGCTCGCGGCGTGGTTTCCGCTGCGCCAAGCACCCGGCCTGGGCACCGTCGCCAACGCGATCGTGATCGGCCTCGCGATCGGCGTGATGCTCCCGCTGCTGCCGGCCGACCCCGAAGCTGCCCTCGCCTGGCCGCTGCTGTTCGGCGGCATCGCCTGCGTCGCCATCGGCGGCGGCATCTACCTCGCGGCTCGGCTCGGCCCGGGGCCTCGTGACGGGCTGATGACCGGCCTGCATGCGCGCACCGGACATTCGCTGCGTCTGTGGCGGACGGTGATCGAGGTCAGCGCGATGGCTGCCGGCTTTGCCCTCGGCGGCACGGTCGGCCTCGGCACCGCCGCCTTCGCCCTGATGATCGGCCCGGGAGTGCAGAAGGCGCTCGAGATCGCCGCGCCGCGGATGCGGGCGCTGCGCTGAGCATCGCTCGCCTCGAGGTTCTTCGGCCCTACTCGGCGTCGCTGCGGCAAAGCGTTCGCCCGAACACCGCCTCGCGGCCGTCTTCCAGCACCACCCGGACCTCGACCTTGGCGCCGTCGATGCGTCGCGTCGGCAGCTGCGCCTCGAACGGCTCGCGCCGGTCGCTGCGCAGGTGGCGCGCGCCGGCGACGAAGCGGGCGCGAGTCAGCGACTCGCCGTCGTTTCCGCCGACGATGACCGAGACGAAGTCGCGCTTGCATCCGCCCTCGCCCGTGCGCTTCAGTTTCAGCCGCGGCCGGCTGCGACACTCTTCCCCGTCGCAGCGGCGCAGTCGTTCGAGCCGGTCGGCGAGCGCGTTGCGAACCCGGCGGTAATCGGGATCGCGGTGCAGGTCGACGAGCTGGTAGGGATCGACGGCGAGGTCATAGAGCTCGCGCGCTCCCCGGTCGCGGCGCGCAAAATGCTCGGCATAGACGTAGCGCGGGTTGCGGATCGCCTTGTAGGTGTTGGTATCGAAGAGGATCTCCCGTCCCAGCCGGAGCTCGGGCTGGGCGATCGTCGGCAGCAGCGAGCGCCCGTCCTGGGGGATCGCGGCGACGGCGTCGGCGGCATCGAGGATCGTCGGGGCGAGGTCGATGTTGGCCGTGAGCTCGTTCACGGTCGATCCCGGCTCGATGCCCGGTCCGCGGATCAGCAGCGGTACGTGGGTCGCCTCCTCGTAGAAGCGGTTCTTGCCGAAGACGATGCGGTGCTCGCCGTGAAAGAAGCCGTTGTCAGAGGTGAAGATCACGTAGGTGTTCGCGAGCGCACCGGTCGCCGAGAGGGTCTCGACGATGTCGGTCACGCCCTCGTCCACCGCCTGCAGCGAGGCGAGCTCACAGGTGTAGATGGCGCGGATCTCGGTCAGCTGCTGCGGCGTCAGAAGCGGCGCGTTTCGCAGCGACGGCGGCTTGTCGGAGACGTCGATCTCGTTCAGGCTGGGGGGGACCGGCAGGGGTTCGTCCTCGAATGCGCTCAGGTGCCTTTGGGCCGGCTTCGCATTGCCGCGGCAGCGGTGCTGCACCTGGGGCGGCGGGTCGGGTGCTCCGCTGTGCGGCGCGTTGTAGGAGAGCCAGAGAAAGAACGGCTCGGGGGCGCCGGCGCGCCGCTCGATGAAGTCGACCGCCTTGGCCGTGTAGTTGTCGGTCGAGTAGGCCGCGGGGTCGGCGGGATCGGTGAAATCTTCCTCGGGGTCGCCGTAGGTGACGAGGCCCTCGCTCTCGAGCAGGCTGTAGCCGTAGTAGCGGTTCTCGGTCTTTTCGCCGTGCCACTCGCTCCAGCCCGGCGGGACCCCCACCGGGCTCGTGTTGTATCCGTTCATCAGCTTGCCGATCAGGCCCGTGTAGTAGCCGCTGCGATTGAGCCACACCGGCAGCGTCTCGGTGCTGTCGAGCGCCTGAAAGCCGCCGGCCGGCGGATAGTTCTCCAAGACGCGGTTGTTGTGCGGGTACTGGCCGGTGAGAAAGCTTGCGCGCGAGGGACAGCAGAGGGGAAACGAGACGAAGAACTGCTCGAACGTCGCCCCGGCGTTACCGATCAGCGCCTGCGTCTGGGGCAGCACCCGCATCGCCTCCAGCGTCTGGTCGTCGGTCATGACGACGACGAAGTTCGGCCGCTCGGTCGATTGCGCGCTCGCCGGCGTGCCGGGCCCGAGGCCCAGAGCGATCCCAGCCGTGAGTGCGAAAGTTGCCACCGCGGTCGGCAGCAGCGCCGCTCGCCGTTTCCTGCCCATCGCTGGCAGGCTAGCGAGCATGCGAATCACCGCATGAACGCGCGCAGGCTCATGCCCGCGCGTTTGCGCCTAGGCGACGGTCAGCTCGGCGACTGTGGCTGCCTCGAGCTCGGCGCGCAGCTCGATCGGCCGATCGGTGCAGATTGCGTCGGGGGCGGCGAGCTCGATCGCTCGCAGCGCCAAGTCGACATCGTTGATCGTTCCGGTGTTGATCGAGAGGCCCGTGTCGCGCAGAACCCGAGCCAGGTGGGACGAGAGCAGGAAATGCTCGACCGAGATCCCGGCGACTCCGCTGCGCAGCGCCCAAGCAGCCATCTCCTCGGGGGAGTTGTCGGTCCAGACGATCAGTCGCGAGCGGTAGCCGTGCGCGGCGGCCGTCGCGCAGGCGCTGGAGTGAAAGCTGATCACCTCTACGCGGTGCTGTTCATGGCGACAAGCGGCGACACAGCGCCCGCGCCGTTCGCGCTGCGAGCTCCGGGTCTGCGTGTGCCTTGATCTCGAGCTGTACCTGCTTGTCCGCCGGGATCAGCGACAGCAACTCGTCGAGCAGCATCGGTCGCCCTGCTGTCACGAGACCGCCACGGTCGCGCAGGTTCGCGGCGGTGATCACAGCCGCCGTGCGCTCATGCGCCCAGCCCGAGAGGCTCGTGCCCAGCGAGAGCAGGGGATCGTGAAGCACGACCAGCTGATCGTCTGCGGTGAGGCAGACGTCGGTCTCGAAGGCCGCGACGCCGCCGGCGAGCGCCGTCTGAAGCGCGGCTACCGAGGAGTCCGGCCCGTAGGCCCGACCGAGCCGGTGCGCGATCAGAAGCGGCGGCGCGATACACGTATGGGAGCAGGGAAAACGTACTCCGTTGTTACCAACTCGTCACCGGGTCGTGACCAGGCTGTCACGACCCGGAGGCGTCGATCTGCCTAGCTCGGCGGCGGTCAGGCGGGCGATGATTCGCGGGTGCTCGTCGATCACGGGCTCGTCGAGGATCTCGACCGAGGCGAAGCCGGCGTTCTCGGCGAGAGCGGTCAGCGCCTCGGCGGTGAAGCCCCAGTAGACGAAGTCGTCGCGGGCATAGACGTCGCCCGACCTGCGGACCTCGATTCCAGCCGAGCCGTCGGCATCGCTGACCCCGTAGGTCTCCAGCAGCAGCTCTCCACCGGGCGCGAGGCGCTCGGCGATGATCCGCAGCATGCCGACGGGGTTCTCGACTCGGTGCAGGATCCCGAAGCAGAGGACGAAATCGAAGTCCTCGCCGAGGTCGGCGAGATCGAATGCGTCGAGGCGCACATACTCGACCTTCGAGGCGAGCAGGCCGGCGATCGCGCGGAAGCCCTCTCCACCTTGGAGCTCGACTCCCCAGCGGGCGCGCACCCAATCCACGTACTGCTCGTTGTCGACGGCGACCACCCGGGTCGCTCCGCGAGCTTCGGCGAGAAAGGAATAGAAGCCGTCGAACGCGCCGACATCCAGAACGCGCCGGCCCTCGAAGCTTTCGGGCAGGAACGGGACTCGGTAGCGATGGTCGCGCGCGACGCCGGGCGTGTAGGTGTCGCCGACGGCGAAGGTGTGAAACCAAAGCGGCACCGACGCGAGCGCCGCGGCGTGGCCCTCGTGGTGTCCGTTCTCGGCGATCGGCAGCAGGTCGGCCACCGCCCGCTCGGCCTCGGTTACGGGCGGAATCTCGTAATCAACGGCCTCGGCCGTGGTCATGGTGTCTGTCATCTGTCTCCTTGGTTTGACGTGAATCTGGATCGTCTCTGCGCGCCTTTGGCCGCGCGAAGTCGCGCCTCCGCTTGATCACTTACCCGTTCCAGCTCGCGAAACCGCCCCGGACTCGTGGGGCGGCCCGAATAGGCGCGCGCTCGATAGAGGCGAAAGCGATCGTTCGCGTAACGCGCCTCGCCCTCGAGTCGAGTCAGCTCCTCCGCCTTCACGCGGTCTCACCGATCTGCTCGGCCTTGACCGTGAACGCGGTCAGGGTCAGCGAGCCGAGCGAGGTGACCAAGGCGACGTCGGCGGCATCGCGGCCGCGCCCGACGACCACTCGGCCGACCCTCGGGGTGTTGTTGCGCGGATCGAAGGTGTGCCACTCACCGTCGAGATAGGCCTCGAACCAGGCCGCGAAATCCATCGGCAGCACCGGCTCGGCGACCCCGACCTCTGAGATGTAGCCGAAGACGTAGCGCGACGGGATGTTGAGCGCGCGGCAGAAGCTGATCGCGAGATGGGCGTAGTCGCGACAGACGCCCTGGCGCGCGCGCAGGGCATCGGCAGCCGTCGTCCACGGATTCGTGGCGTCGTGGTCGAACTCGATCAGCTCATGGACGTAGTCGGTGACGGCCTGGACGCGACCCCAGCCGGGCGCGAGCTCGCCGAAACGCTGCCATGCCTCGCTGCCGAGCTCGTCGGGGAGGCAGAAACGGCTGGGCATGATGAAGTTCAGCGTCTCGTCGGGCAGCGACGTCGGTGGGGTCTCGCTCGCATCCGCTGCGATCGTGTCGAGCGGCGAGTCGAGCACGACCTGCGCCTCGTAGGTGAGCCGCGAGGCCCCCGGCGGGATCGTGAAGCGCTCGCAGCGGTTGCCGTAGAGGTCGGTGTAGCCGTGATGGACCGCCTCGGTGTCCCAATGCTCGCGCCGCAGCTGCAACGACGGATCGAGCGCGGGCGCGACCTGGAGTACGGCCGTCGTCGCCTGTGGCGCCTCGAAGCCGAACTCGCAGCCGACCGCCATGCGCCAGTCGGCCGTCGCTTCGCAGGTGCGGTTCGACTGCCTCTGCGAGGACCGAAGCGTGCATCGTTGCCTCCTGACTGTGTAATGCGAACGTGCGCGGGAGGAAGCTTTTCGGCGACGCCTGCGAGCGCTGGCACGGGGCGCCGCACGGTTGTGCGGCTCGCTATCAGCCTAGCAACGGATTTGCCGATCACCGCCGACTTAACCGTGTACCCTCACTCGCCAGAGGGAGCGCCGATTGAACCGCAATCGCCTCCCGAGGAAGGTCGCAATGCCGGATGAACCCGTGGTCCCCGAGCCGAATCCGGGGAACGATGAAAGCGACGAGCCCGTCCCCCGGGTGACGAACGGATCCGCGCCTGCGCCGCCGGCCGACGATGCGGATCGTGGCCGCCGCGGACATCGATCAGACGCTCGCGGACATCGATCAGACGCTGTCGGATTCCGATCAGACGCTTTCGGACTCCGATCAGTTGTCATCTGAGCAAGACGAGGTGCAAGCCACCGCAGACGAGCGAGCGTCGCAACGCGATCAGCGGGCTTCTGATCGTGATCGAACCCAGCACGCGGCGTCAGACACCGCCTACCACGAGTCGTATGCGGCCTCGCAGGCGGATCGCGCCCGCGGTACGGCAGAGCGTCATGCCGCGAGCGAGAGGCGATCGATCAACATGTTCGAGCGCGCCGACAACGCGGTGCGACGCGACGAACAGGCGACTCTGCGCGACCTTCAGGCAGCGGCTCGAGATCGCGCGGCCCAGCTGCGTGACCGTGCGGCCGACGAGCATGAGCAAGCCCTGGGGCGGACGGGCACGGCCACTGGTTCGGCGCGGGCGACGGCGGCTGCGGACCGTGCGCGCGCCGCCGAGGACCGTGCGCGCGCCGCCGAGGACCGCGACGCAGGCGGCGGCGGATCGCGACCAGGCGGCGGCGGAGATCGCTCGCGCTCACCTCGATGACCTCACCGGCTTCTATCGACTCGGCCTGGGGCAGGTGGTCCTTCAGCGCGAGATCGACAGAGCTCGGCGCGGGATCGGCAGCTTGATCCTCGCCTACTGTGACGTCGACGGACTGAAGAAGGTCAACGACGGCGAGGGCCATGCCGCCGGCGATGCCTTGCTCAAAGTCGTCGCTGATGCGATCCGCTCGCGGCTTCGTTCCTACGACACCGTGGTGCGGGTAGGAGGCGACGAATTCGTCTGCGCCCTGACCGAGGTCGACTTGGAGCAGGCTGCAGGCATCTTCGGCGAAATTCAGGCGACCCTCGCGGAGAAGCGGAATCCCGCCTCGATCAGCTATGGGCTGGCCCGGCTTCGCGACGGCGACTCGCTCGCGGAGCTGATGGATCGAAGCGACGGCGCGCTTCGCGACAGCAGGGTCTCGCGGCGCTGAGAACGCCCGCCGTGTCGCTCGGTCCCCGCTGAACGCTGGATCGGCTCAGACGTCGGCGATCGGGCGCAGTGTCATCGCGTTGCCGTCAACCTCGATCTCCAGCAGCGTCAGCTCGTTGTCGCCGGGCTGTAACAGGCTCGGAGGCACCATCGCCGCGAACTCGACGGCGCGGTGGCCCTCGTAGCTGTAGGTGGTGGCGGCGATCCGCCCGTTGAGCGCCACCGCGAGCGGCACCTTCGCGTCGACTCCCTCGAGTGACCCGGCGATCCGCGCCGGCACCAGCTCGGCATCGGGGTCGTAGGCGCGCACCGCCTCTCCATCGAGGATCGTCGCTTCGGCTTTCGCGGGCGCGCCGAGGCATCGGTTCGAACGATCGGCCGAGCAGCTCGGGATGCGGTCCGATCGCGTAGAGGCTGGTCTCGCGGTCACCGAACGAATCGATCTGGCGCTCCAGCGCCGCGTCGCGGGCGCTCGCGAACTCGGACGGGGTCAGCTCGACCCCGCCGCCGTTCAAGTTCTCGATCTCGATCGGGCGGTCGGTGGATGGCTCGCCGAGCAGCGACTGCCCGTCCACCTCCCAGGGCAGCTGCGCGCCGAGCGCGTCGGCGATCGTCGGCACGACGTCGACGGTGCTCGCGAACCGGTCGTCGATGCGGCCATCGCGCTGGTGTGGCAGCTTCACCAGCAGCGGCACCGAGAGGATGTCGGGGGCATTCGTCTCGGTCGCATCTCGGCGCTCGCTCGCCGGCGCGAAAGGAGACGCCGTGGTCGGCGGTGACGACGATCAGGGAGCGTTCGTAGAGGCCGGTGTCGCGCAGGCGCTGAAGCAGGTCGCCCAGCAGCCGGTCCGTGTATCGCAGCTGCAGCAGGAAGCGCTGCTCGTGCTGCAGGGTCAGCCACTCGTCGTCGTCCCAGCGCTCGAGCCCGCCGAGCGTGTCTGCCTCTCCGACCGTGTCGGAGTAGCGATCGCCCGAAGGCAGGTAGCGCCATGCCTTGTGCGGCAGCAACACGTGCAGGAAATGCAGGACGGGTGCGGCGGCCGGCTCGATCTCCTCGACGAAGGTCGCGACCTGGTCGCTGCGATCGGGTGCGCCGCTCTCGCGCGGGCTCGAGATCCCGATCCGCTCCGCGTCGGGGAGCGAGACGTATCCGAGGATCGACGGGATCGTGCCCAGGATCGAGCCGAGCCCGCCCTCGTCGAGGCTCTCGGTCGTGCCGTCGCACAGCCGCTCGGGACAGATGTTCGTCCACGGCTCCGCCACGTGCATCTCGTGGCTGTCCTGCAGCAGCGTGAACAGCGAGCGCGGGTGGTCGGCGGAGGTCCCGAGGCTGTCGAGCGGCGCGCGGATGCCGGTCGCGAGGGTCGGCACCGCGAGCTCGGTGTCGCTGCGAGATGTGGTGGCGTTTCGATACCAGACCGCATCCTCTCCGAGCGCGGCGAAGTTCGGAAAGCGGACCGCATCGAGGCGCCGGTCCGCGTTCATCAGGGCGTGACCCGGGAGCTCGTCGAATACGACCATGACCACGGGAGCCGGCGAATCGAGGTTCGTCGCCGCCTCGACCTCCTCGGTGCCGGCGAAGACGAGCCCCGAGACCGGCGAGAGCAAGAGGACGTAGGCGAGCACGATGACCGGCAGCGGCAGCAGCGCCGAGACGAACGAGCCGCGCTCCGTCGAGACGCGCGTAGGCCACGGCCGCCGCCAGTCCGATCGCGATCACGAGCGGAGCCTGAACCTCGATCGACAGATCGAGCGGATAGAGCGCCTCCGAGGCGATGGTCGCGACGAGCGCGGCGATCGAGCGCCAGCTGCACGACCCACCCCAGCCTGACGCTGATCGCGCCGGCGAGCAGGCTGACAGCCGCGAGCGCGGCGGGTGCGCCAACGACGACGATCAGCGCAACGGCGACGACCTCGGCTCCGCTCGCGCCTCGCCCGATGAAGAACTGGGCGTCGGCGACGATCAGCACCGGTGCCGCCGCCAGCGAGGCGAGGACAAAGATGTGCAGGGCGAGCGAGAGGCGACGGCGGAGGGTCAAGCCTCGCTATTGTGAACGTACTGTGAACCGGGAGCACTCATGACCCTGCTCGCCTATCTCGACGCCGGCAGCGGCAGCGTCTTGCTGCAGGCCCTGCTCGGCGGAGCGGCGGCCCTCGCCGTCACCGGGAAGCTGTGGTGGAGCCGCGTGCTGACCCTGTTGCGAATTCGCCGGCCCGACAGCGAGATGCCTGCGGAATCCGAGCCGTCAGCAGACGAGCCCGGACAGCGCCAAGCCTCCTAGGGCTCGCCGCGGAGTGCCCCCGGAGCCCTCAGCCGACCCAGGCTCGTTCAGGGATCCGGACAGCCGCGTCTTCGACGACGGCGGCGAGATTCTTCGCGCGCTGAGCCCGCGTGGCCTCGACGATTGGGAGCGCGCTCGCCGCCACCGAGTTCTTCGCCCGGATGCAGCGCGAGCGGCAAGGTCGTCGCCACCGAGCGGCTCGAGGACCCTCCCGAGATCCAGCTCGACGGGGCCACCGCTGCGTCCGCGGTGCTTCGTCACGAACGCGTGCCGTTCGTCTCCTATCCGTATGAGTGGCCGTTCTCGATGCTTCAGGACGCGGCCCTGCTCGAGCTCGAGCTGCTGCGCGAGGCACTTGCCGAGGACATGGTGCTCAAGGACGCCTCGCCCTACAACGTGCAATGGCGAGGGTCGCGGGCGGTGTTCATCGACATCGGCTCGTTCGAGCCGCTTGGCGAGGGCGAGCCGTGGGTGGGGTATCGCCAGTTCTGCACCTTGCTGCTGTATCCGCTGATGATCCAGGCGTACGCGGGGCTGCCGTTTCAGCCTTGGTTGCGCGGCTCGCTCGAGGGCATCGAGCCCGCGCAGGCGGCTGCGATCCTCGGCGGACGCCGCCGGCTGCGCCGCGGCGTGCTCACCCACGTCGCTCTTCATGCTCGCCTCGAGCGCCGCGAGGCCGACCGCGACACCCGTGGCGAGCTGCGCCGCGCCGGTTTTCGCAAGGAGATGATCGACGCCAACGCGGCCGGGCTCGAGCGGCTCGTGCGGCGCCTGCGCTGGGGAGCTTCGAAGACTGCCTGGTCGGACTACGGCGAGCGCTCGCACTACGAGCGCGAGGAGCTCGAGCGCAAGGACCGCTTCGTCCGCGACGCCTGTGAGTCGCGCCGCTTCGGATTGGCTTGGGACCTCGGCTGCAACGACGGGCGCTATTCGCGGATCGCCGCTGAGCAGGGTGCCTACGTGGTCGCAGTCGACGGCGACCAGGCCAGCATCGAAGCGCTGTATCGGGATCTGCGCGCACAGAGCGAGGAGCGGATCCTGCCGCTGGTGATGGATCTCGCCGACCCTTCGCCGGCCCGGGGATGGCGCGGTCGCGAGCGCGCCCCGCTCGAGCAGCGGGGCAAGCCGGAGCTGGTGTTGTGCCTGGCGCTCGTCCACCACCTCTCGATCACGGCGAACGTGCCGCTGGCTGAGGTCGTCGCCTGGCTCGCCGAGCCTGGGCGGCGTGCTCGTGGTCGAGTTCGCCGACCGCAACGACCCGATGGTCAAGCGTCTGCTGGACCGCAAGCGAGATGGCGCGCACCCCGACTATCGGCCTCGACCAGTTCGAGCGAGCGTTGGCCGAGCACTTCGAGATCGAGCGTCGCGAGCCGCTCGGCTCGGGCGAGCGCACGCTCTATCGCGCTCGGCCACACTGAAGCCGTGAAGCCGGTGAGGGTCGGATGCTCGGGCTGGGTCTACCGCGACTGGCGCGGCGCCTTCTATCCGCAGAAGCTGCCCCAGCGCGAGTGGCTCGCCTACTACTCGCGGCGCTTCGAGACGGTCGAGGTCAACAACACCTTCTACAAGCTGCCCAGCGCCGAGGCCGTCAGCGGCTGGATCGGGCAGACGCCGCGCGGGTTTCGCTTCACGGTCAAGGCGAGCCGCTACATCACCCACGTCAAGCGGCTCAAGAATCCCGAGAAGTACGTCGAGCGATTCCTGAAATCGATCGAGCCGCTCGCCAAGGCGCGAAAGCTCGAGGCAATCCTGTGGCAGCTGCCGCCGAGCTTCAAGCGCGACGACGAGCGACTGGACGCGGCGCTGGCGGCGATCCGCGCCCGCGCGCCGGGCCGCCACGCTGTCGAGTTTCGCCACCCGACCTGGTTCACCGAGGACGTCTACTCGCTGCTGCGAGGCCACGACGTTGCCCTCGCGATCGCCGACGACCCCGACCTCGCTTTCCAGCAACGCGTGCGAACGACGAGCTGGGCCTACGTGCGCATGCATCGCGGCCGACGCGGGCAGGGCGGTCGCTACTCGGCGGCCGAGCTGGCGACATGGCGGCGGCGGATCGCAGCCTGGCGCGCAACCACCGACGTCCTCGTCTACTTCAACAACAGCCAGGAGGCATCTGCGATCGAGCACGCCGCGGCGTTGAAGGCCGGCTTGAGCTGAGGCCGGATGGACGAGCCATCCGTGACCAGATTCGAAGCCGTCGCCGTGGGGACGGTCCGATCACCGCTGACCGATCCCGACACCGCGCCGAAGCAGGGTGACGAGGGAGCACCCGAAGCTTCGATCGTGTTCGAGAGCGAGGTCCGCGAGGCGCTCGAGGGAATCTCAGCCGGAGACCACGTCATCGTCCTCACCTGGCTCGACCGGGCTCGGCGTGACCTCGTCCGCGTGCATCCCCGCGACGATCGCACCCGGCCGCCGCTCGGCGTGTTTGCCACCCGCTCACCGCACCGGCCGAATCCGATCGGCCTGCACCGGGTCGAGGTCGTCGCGGTGGATGGCTTGACGATTCGCGTGCGCGATCTCGAAGCGCTCGACGGGACGCCCGTGCTCGACGTCAAGCCGGTGCTCAGCGGCGAGGTCGACGAACGCTGACCGGTGCGATCGAGATCGAGACTCCGCATGGCGTGGCGCGGGTGCACCTGCGACCGGCCGAAGCCGCGGTTGGCGCGCTCGTGCTGGGCCACGGAGCCGGGGGAGGGGTTGGCGCCCCTGATCTCGTCACCGCGGCCGAAGCCGCCGGCGCACACCGCTGCAGCGTCGCGCTGGTCGAGCAGCCGTACCGGGTGGCCGGGCGGCGATCCCCGGCGCCGGCTCATCGCCTCGACGCGGCGTGGATCGCCGTCGTCGAGCACCTGCGCTCCGGCGAGTTGCGAGACCTGCCGCTGATCGTGGGTGGGCGCTCGGCCGGCGCCCGGGTGGCATGCCGGACGGTGGCCGAAACCGGGGCCATCGCCGTTCTCTGCCTGGCCTTTCCGCTGCATGCGCCTGCGGCGCTCGCCGAGCGCCGAGCTGAAGACGCGCCAGCCCGAGCTCGACGCGGTAGCGATGCCAACGCTCGTTATCCAGGGCGAGAACGATCCGTTCGGCATGCCCGCCGCGGGCGCCGGTCGCCACGTCGCCGTGATCGCCGGCAACCACTCCCTCAAGAGCGATCTCGGCGCGCTCACGGCCGCGATGGACGAGTGGCTGCCGGGGGTTCTCGCCGTCGCGTCCGCCGAAGCGGGCTAGATCTCGGGCGGGTTGCCGAGGAGCTAGGCCCGCAGCTTGTAACCGGTCACGAACAGGCGCAGGTTGACTGCGAACAGAGCGGCGGTCGCGGCTGCCAGGGCCAGCAGCGAGAGCGCGATGCTGGCCTCGGTGACGTCGAGGAAGCCGTAGCGGACGAGGTTGATCATGTAGTAGACGGGGTTGAAGTGGGTCAGGGTCTGAAACGGCTCGGGAAGCAGGTCGGCGGAGTAGAAGACGCCGCCGAGGAAGATCAGCGGCGTCAGGACGAAGGTCTGAGCGATCGCGACGTCGTCGAACTGCTCGGCTCGGATCCCGATCAGCACCCCGAGCTGGGCGAAGAAGAAGCCGACCAAGAACAGGGCGGGGATCAGGATGAGGATGTGCTCGACCGGAAGGTCGACCAGAAACGAGGCGGCGGTGAAGGTCAGCACCGCGACGACCAAGCCGCGCATGAAGCCGCCGAGCGAGAAGGCCAGCAGCAGCTCCAGCGGAGATGCCGGCGAGGAGAGCTGGTCCTGAATCGCGCCCTGGAACTTCTGCTGCAGGATCGAGGAGGCGTTGTTGGAGAACGAGTTGATCGCGAAGGCCATCATGATCAGGCCGGGGATCACGAAGATGACGTAGTCGACTCCCTGCAGCTGGTCGATTCGCGAGCCGAGCGCCGCGCCGAAGACCGAGATGTAGAGGAAGGTCTCGAGCAGCGGCGCGCCGATCGTCTGCTTCTTGATCTTCATGAAGCGGTTGAGCTCGCGCCGCCAGAGCGTGAAGAAGCGGATCTGCGCCGCGCTCACGAGAGCACCTCCTCGACTCGCGAGCGCGAGAGCTCGTTGCGGCCGACCAGCGCCAGGTAGGCGTCCTCGAGGTTGGCGACGCCGTAGCTGCCCGCGAGCTCGGCGGTCGAGCCCTGGGCGGCGATCTGACCGTCGGTGATGAAGGCGATCTTGTCGCAGAGCCGCTCGGCCTCTTCGAGGTAGTGCGTGGTCAGCAGGATCGTCGTCCCCTCCGCGTTGATGCGCTGGACGTACTGCCAGAGCTCGAGGCGCAGCTCGATGTCGACGCCGGCGGTGGGCTCGTCGAGGATCAGCAGGCGCGGGCGATGCATCAGGGCGCGGGCGAGGATCAGGCGCCGTTTCATGCCGCCGGAAAGCGTGCGGGTGCGCTCGTCGCGCTTGTCGCCGAGCGAGAACGTCTCGATCAGCTCGGCAGCGCGCTGGCGGCGTTCGCGGCGCGGCATGCCGAAGTAGCCGGCGTGGTAGTCGAGGGTCTCCTCGACGGTCAGAAACCAGTCGAGGTTGAGCTCCTGCGGCGCCAGGCCGACCGCCTGGCGAGCCTCGCCGTAGTGGTCGATCGCGTCGTGGCCGAAGACGTGGATCGAGCCCGCGGTCGGCTGCGCGAGGCCGGTCGCGCAGTGGATCAGGGTCGACTTGCCGGCGCCGTTTGGACCGAGCAGGCCGAAGAACTCGCCGGGCTCGATCTCGAGTGAAACGTCGCGCAGCGCCTCGACCCCGGTCGGGTAGCGCTTGACGAGGTTCTCGATGTGGAGGGCGTTGGCGGGCGCGGCGGGGTCGGAGCCGTCGTCGGGGGAGCTGGCGTTCAAGGGATCTGAGGGTAGGGGAGGCCGATTGGGCCCGCTTGCGATGTCGTGTGACCGAGATTCTTTCCTCGAGGCATGGACAGACGGGCACGTTCGATTTAGGCTGGAGGGTGGCCGTCGAGAACGAGGAGGACACCATGAGCAGCACGTCACCTGCAAGCGCCGCGCGTCAGGAAGTGGCCGGCTTCGAGGGGCAGCTGATCGGACCTGAGGACGCCGACTACGACGAGGCGCGCAAGGTCTACAACGCGATGATCGACAAGCGCCCGGCGCTGATTGCGCAGTGCGCGGGCCCCGATGACGTCGCCAAGGTCGTCGCCTTCGCCCGTGATCACGATCTGCCCGTTGGCCGTTCGCGGCGGCGGCCACAACGGCGCCGGGCTGGGGACGTGCGACGACGGTGTCGTCATCGACCTCTCGCAGCTCAACGACGTCGACGTCGATCCGCAGGCCCGCACCGTCCGCGTCGGCGGCGGCGCCACCTGGGGCGAGGTCGACGCGGCGACGAACGAGCACGGGCTCGCGACGCCGAGCGGGATCATCTCGACCACCGGGGTCGGCGGCCTCACCCTCGGCGGCGGCCTCGGCCACCTGACCCGCAAGTGTGGACTCGCGATCGACAACCTGCTCGAGGCCGAGCTCGTGCTCGCGAGCGGCGAGCGCGTGCGCGCGAGCGCCGACGAGAACCCCGACCTCCACTGGGCGATCCGCGGCGGTGGCGGCAACTTCGGCGTCGTCACCGAGTTCACGTTCCGTCTGCACGAGGTCGACACGGTGATCGCCGGGCCGACGTTCTGGTCGCTGGAGGACGGCGCCGAGGTGCTCTCGGCCTACCGCGACTTCATCGCCGACGCCCCGCGCGAGCTGAACGGGTTCTTCCTCTACGGCTCGGTGCCGCCGGGGCCGCCGTTCCCGGAGGAGCTCCACCTGCGCCAGGTGAGCGGGATCGTCTGGTGCTACGTCGGCGATGACGAGGACGAGGCGGCGAAGGCGATGGCCCCGCTGCTCGAGCAGGCTGCCCGAGCCGCTCCTGCACGGCGTGCAGCCGATGCCGCATCCGGCGCTGCAGGGCGCCTTCGACGACGTCTACCCGAAGGGCGACCAGTGGTACTGGCGCGCCGACTTCGTCAAGGAGATTCCCGACGAGGCGGTCGAGATCCATGCGCGGTTCGGCGCCGAGATGCCGACCTGGAAGTCGACGATGCACCTGTACCCGATCGACGGCGCGGCCCACGACCCGGACTCCTCCGACACGCCCTGGAGCTACCGCGACGCGCAGTGGGGCTCGGTCTTCGCCGGCGTCGATCCCGACCCGGCCAACGTCGACGCGATCCGGCAGTGGACCGTCGACTACTTCGAGGCGCTGCACCCGTACTCGGCCGGTGGCGCGTACGTGAACATGATGATGGACGAGGGCCAGGAGCGGGTCCGCGCCAGCTACCGCGACAACTACGACCGCCTCGCCGAGATCAAGGCGACCTACGACCGAGACAACGTCTTTCGCGTCAACCAGAACATCGAGCCGAAGGCCTAAGCCGCAGGCCGGGTGACTCGAGCGAGCTCGAGGTCACCGTTCGCATCGCCCGGATAGGGTCCGAGCGTGGAAGTCACCCGAACGGCCTTCGTCACCGGGGGCTCAGGCTTCATCGGCGGAGCGCTCGTGCGCCGGCTGCTGGCCGAGGGCTGGGCGGTGCGGGCGCTGGCGCGCTCCGAGAGCTCCGAGGCGACGCTGCGAGATCTGGGCGCGGAGCCGGTACGGGGCGACCTCGAGGACGCGGAGTCGATTCGCGCCGGCGCACAGGGCAGCGAGATCGCCTTTCACGCTGCCGCCGCGGTGCTCGAGTGGGGCCCGCTCGAGGAGTTCGTGCGCGGCAACGTCACCGGCACCGAGAACGCCCTGCGCGGCGCTCGCGAGGCGGGAGTGCGGCGATTCGTCCACGTCGGGACCGAGGCGGCGCTGATGGTCGGCCAGCCGCTCGTCAACGTCGACGAGACGGCGCCGCTTCGGCCCGACTCGAAGGCGCATTACTCGGCGACGAAGGCGATCGCCGAGCAGCGGGTTCGGGCTGCGAACGAGGATGGCTTCGAGACCGTCGTGATCCGCCCGCGGTTGGTCTGGGGGCCCGGCGACACGACGATCCTGCCCGGCCTCGTCGCGGCGGTCGAGGACGGTCGCTTCGCCTGGATCGGCGGCGGCCGTCACCTGACCGACACGAGCCATGTCGACAACGTCGTCGAGGGGTTGCTGCTGGGAGCCGAGAGAGGCCGGCCGGGCGAGGCGTATTTCGTCCACGACGGCGAGCCGGTCGAGTTCCGGCGTTTCGTCACCGACCTGCTCGCGACGCGCGGCGTGACCCCGGCCGACCGCGACACACCTCCGATCGTGGCGCGGCTCGCCGCCCCCGCGCTCGAGGCGAGTCTGGAAGCTGCTGCGGCGCGACAGCGCCCCGCCGGTGACACGGCTGGCGCTCTGGCTCGCCTCGCAGGAGTGCACGATCGACATCTCGAAGGCGCGCAAGGAGCTCGGCTACGAGCCGATCAAGACCCGCGAGCAGGGGCTGGCGGAGCTCCGCTAGGAGATGAAGGGCGAGCTCACGGCGCGGGTTGAAGCCTGGCGCTCCTCGGGCGAGGTGGATCGCTTCCGGGGGCACTCGATCCAGGTCCGCAGCCTCGCGGGGAAGGATCCGCTTCTTGTCTTCCTCCACGGCTTTCCGTCGAGCTCCTACGACTTCCGGCACCTGCTGCCCTTACTTGCCGACAGCGCCTCGCTCGCCTTCGACTTCCTCGGATTCGGCCTCTCGGACAAGCCGCGACAGCATCGCTACAGCCTCTTCTGGCAGGCGGACCTGGTCGAGGAGCTCGCCCGCCGCCGCTTTCCCGAGCGCGAGGTGTTCCTGGTCGCCCACGACATGGGGACCTCGGTGGCGACCGAGCTGATGGCCCGCTCAATCGATGGCGAGGCGACCTTGCCGATCTCGGGAGCGCTGCTGTTCAACGGCAGCATCGTTCTCGACCGGGCTCAGCTGACGCTCGCGCAGCGGCTGCTGCGGTCGCGGCTGGGTCGTGTCGCCGCGAAGCTCTCCAACGAGCGCGTCTTTCGCCAGCAGTTCGGCGCGCTGTTCTCGGCGGACCATCCGCTCAGCGACGAGGAGGCCGAGGACCAGTGGGCGCTGATCTGCCACAACGGCGGTCGCACCCTCGGGCACGCGCTGATCCACTACCTCGACGAGCGGATCACCTACGCCGATCGCTGGCACGGCGCGATCCGCGACTGGCCGGGAGCCCTGAGCCTGGCGTGGGGGATGCGCGACCCGGTCGCGACCCCCGACGTGCTCGCCGCGCTGCGCGAACTGCGACCCGGCGTGCCGGTCGAGGAGCTGGCCGAGCTCGGCCACTACCCGCAGCTCGAGGAACCCGCCGCGGTCGCGGCGGCGGTCGGCGCCGCCCTCGATCGCGCGCGTCCGCGGCTGAGATTCAGACGACGACGACGCGGGCGATCGTGGTCAGCGACTGGTAGTAGACGTCGCGGCGAAGCCCGGGGCGGGGAAGAGGAAGCCCTGCGACGGCGGACGGCACCGTCGACCCGCGCCTTCTCCTCGCCGGTGTCGAGGTCGAGGACGACGAGCTGGTCGCTGGCCGGTGCGCCAGCGAGGCGCGACGCGCGCGCGGCGAGGACGGCCAGCAGCCTGGCCGACGGCGCGCGTCGAGCGGGCGGACCGCGGGCGCCGCATCGCGGCGACGGTCGCGCCAGTCGCCGACGACGAGCTCGCGGGTGTCGGGATAGAGGATCAGGTGGCCGGCGTGGGCGAGCTCGTCGCGGCGCCAGAGCGGCTCGAGCTCGTCGCCGTCGCAGGCGCCAGGCGCGGACGACGGCGTTGCCGGCGTCGTAGGCGACGACGATCTTGCCGCTCGGGGTCCCAGCCGGGCGGGTTCGACTCGGTCCCGTAGGGCAGGCCGCTGATCTCGACCGAGCGCATCGCGCCGTCGTCGAGCCGCGCCCACCAGAGCCGCACCGGGCTCGCTGCGCTCGCCGCTGCCGAGCATCGTGCGGTCGGTGTGGTTGCGCCCGTTGTCCATCCAGAAGACGTGCTCGTCGGCGATCACCGGGTCCCAGCCGTAGCTGCGCTCGGGCGCGGGCCCGTAGCGCGGGCGCCAGCTGCTCGTCGATCACGATCCGCCCCGCGTCGCGGTCGAGGCGCAGGCGGAAGACGACCGTGGTGCCGACCGCGATCACGCTCTCGCCGTCGCAGGCGAGCCGCGCGATCGAGGGCTCGGGCAGGCGCAGCGGCGGCGCCGACCGGCAGCAGCGTCTCGGGATCGAGGACCGAGACGGTGGAGGGCTCGCGCCCGGCCGGCGCGTCGCAGTCCTTGGTCACCAGCTCGCCGCCGTCGAGGACGACGAACGAGTTGTGCGGGCGCGCGACCGGGAGCCGGTGCGAGGCGAGCACGTCGAGCTCGGGGCTCAGCCGGTGCGCCCAGCGGCCGAAGACCATGTGCAGGTCGCCGTTCGCGTGCGCCGCGATCCCGCCGGGCCAGCAGGCGCCGCCGGGCAGCCGCGGCGTCGAGGCGACGACCGCGAGCGTCTCGCGGGTCGAGCCGCTCGACCCAGCCCTCGACCGGGGTCGACTGCGGGCCGCGGATCGGCATCGCGTGGCGCAGCGCGTAGAGCTCGCCCGGTTCGCGGCGGACGAGCACGTCGGTCGCGAAGGCGTCGTGGACCGCGGCGACCTCGAGTCGCTCGCCGGGCTGGATGCCGAGCCCGGGCTGGCCCGCCGCCGAGCCCCAGCGCCGCGGGCCGCCGTCCTCGCAGGTCCAGGGCCGCGGCCAGTAGGCGCCGGCCACCGCTCAGGGCCCGTCGCCAGCCGGGACGCCGAGGGTCGCGACCCAGATCTCGGTCAGGGTCTGGACCGCGGTCTCGGCCGATACGCGCGGCTCGCGGCCGAACGCGTCGAGCAGGTAGCTCTTGTTGAGCAGGTTGAGCGCGCGCGCAGTCTCGGTTCGGTCGGCGAACGAGCGTCCGGTCTCCTCGGCGATCCGCTCCAGCGCGTCGGCGACGAGCTCGTCGAAGCGGCTGCGGATCGCCGTCCTGCCCGGTGGCGATCTCGGTGATCGGCGGCGGCGGCCTCGGCGACGGCGCGCAGCAGCGGGCCGTGGCGGCTGATAGACGCGCGACCGGCAGCTCGATCGCGCTCGCGGATCGCCTCGGCGCCGTGGTCGACGCGCGCCGACGCGAGCGCCGAGCTGCGCCTCGTACAGCTCGTCGATCGCCTCGCGGCCGGCGCGCAGCAGCAGGTCGCCGAGATCGTCGAAGTGGCGGTAGAAGATCGTGCGGCCGATGCCCGGCCTGCGTCCATGATCTCGCCGACGCTGAGCTCGGCGTAGGAGCGCTCGCGGACCAGCTCGGTCGTCGCCTCGATGATCCGCCGCGGCTCTGCTCGCGCGTCTCGCCGTGTTCTGCGTCTTCGGGCGGTGGCCGTTCGGAGCGATCGAGCGCGAAGTTGACACAGTGTCACACAACGTGTTACTTTAGCGCGCAGTGTCGGCCACGGAAGGAGCTACGGGATGCGGCAGGCGTCGGACAGGCTCGGCGCGCACTGATCGTCGCGGCGGCTCTGGCGAGCGCGCTCGCGTTGCTCTCAGCGACGGCCGCCGACGCCCGGCCGGTCGACGCCGGCCGCGACGGCCGCCCGAACATCCTCGTCGTCATGACCGACGACATGGCGGCGACCGACGTCGCGCTGATGCCGAACGTCCAGAAGCTGCTCGCCGAGCAAGGGCACGACCTTCGCCAACGCGATCGACTCCTTCCCGCTCTGCTGCCCGGCGCGGGCGACCTTCATCACCGGCCAGTACGCCCACAACCACGGCGTCAAGGGCAACTTCCATCCCTACGGCTGGTACGGGATGAAGCACCGCGAGAACATCCTCCCGGCCTGGCTCCAGGACGCCGGCTACCGGACCGCGCTGATCGGCAAGTGGCTGAACGGCTACGGCGCGCGCGACGCCCACGGCGAGGTCCCGACCGGGCTTCGACATCTGGCGCGGCCTGCTCGACGTCTCCGCCTACGACTACTTCAACTTCGTCATGAACCGCGACGGCAAGCTGCGCAGCCTGGGGCGACGCCGAGTTCGCCGCGCAAGCTGGTCGAGTTCGCGAACATCGAGGTGATCGCCGAGCCCGCAGTCGCTCGCAGTCGATCTTCGCCAAGCTCGAGGAGGTCTTCGGCCCGCCGCCCCTACAGCTACTGGGGCACCGAGAACGCCGAAGGACTACTCGCCCGACGTCACCGGCGAGATCACCGACGAAGCTGGTCAAGGCCGAGCGCGAAGTCGAAGAAGCCGTTCTTCATCTGGTGGTCGCCGGCCGCGCCGCACCGCGAGGACGTCGCGACGACGCTGATGGGCCGGCCCGGGCCCGACCCGCGGCCGCCGCCGCGCTACGCCGACGCAGCAGCAAGGGCTACACGCTGCCGCGGCCGCCGAGCTTCAACGAGGCGGACATCTCCGACAAGTCCTCGAACCTGCAGCGACGAAGGCGCCGCCGCTGACCGAGGCGCAGATCGCCCAGCTGCAGCTCGACTACGAGGGCCGGGCCGGCTCGCTGCTCGCGGTCGACGACCACGTCGGCAAGCTGGTCGAGACCCTGCGCGCAGACCGACCAGCTGAAGAACACGATGATCGTGTTCCTCTCCGACAACGGCTGGCTGCAGGGCGAGCACCGGATCCCGGGCGACAAGTTCCTGCCCTACGAGGAGTCGCTGCGGGTGCCGCTGATCATCCGCGGCCCGGGCGTGCCCGAAGAGCCAGACCGTCGAGGGCCAGGTCTCGAACATCGACTTCGCCCCGACCCTGCTCGACGTCGCCGAGCGCGAAGGCCGGGCGGACGATGGACGGCGTCTCGCTGCTGCCGACGATCGCGCGACCCGAGCAAGCGCCCCGACCGGGTGCTCGAGATCGAGGCGCTGGCGCCGCTGTTCGTGGGCGACATCCCGGTCAACGCCTGGGACCGGCCCTACACGGGCGTGCGCACCGACCGCTACACCTACGTCGTCTGGACCGAGACCGGCGAGAAGGAGCTCTACGACCGCGCAGCGACCCGTACCAGCTCGACCAACGTCGCCGGCGATCCCGCCTACGCGACGATCGAGGCGCGACCTCGCGGCGAAGCTGGCGCAAGCTCGACGACTGCAAGGGCGAGGCCTGCAACGTGAAGCCGTGAGGCGGGCGCGATCGAGCCCGCCGCCCGCCGAACCTGCTGCTGCTGATCACCGACCAGCAGCGCCGCCCGCGCCACTGGCCCGACGAGCCGGGCTGGCTGCGCGAGCTGATGCCCAACGACGCCGAGCTGGCGCGCACCGGGCTCAGCTTCAACAACGCCTTCTGCAACACGGCGATGTGCTCGCCCAGCCGCGCGACCCTGCTCACCGGCCGCTATCCGGCCGAGCACGGCGTCAGGCTGACGCTGACCGCCGCCGACCTGCGGCCCGACCCGCGCAACGCGCCCGCGGTCGCGGCGGCGATGGCCGAGATCCTGCGCCGGCGCGAGGCGCCCGCCGCGTCGCGTGCTGACGCAGTTCGCCCGCGGCGCGCTGCGCCTCGGCCCGAGCTGCCGGCGACGAGCCCGAGCTGCCGCCGGGATGCCCGGGCTCGGCGACCTGCTGCGCGACGCCGGCTACGAGGTCGCCTACAAGGGCAAGTGGCACCTGACCCATCCCTCGGCGGCGAGGGTCGATGCTCGGCGGCTGGAGCGCGGCGGACGCGCGAGCGGCTCGGCGCGACTACGGCTTCGCCGACTGGGAGCCGCCGGACGCCGGCGAGAACGCGAAGGCCGAGCACTTCGGCGGCGGCAACGCCGCCGAGGGCGAGGGCTGGGACGAGGTCTACACCCGCCAGGTCGAGAGCTGGCTCGCGCCGGCCGAGCTGCCGGAGCCGTTCTGCCTCGTCGTCTCGCTCGTCAACCCCCACGACGTCCTCGGCTATCCGGCCTCCTACGTGCGCGGCGGCTACGCGGACGACGAGTTCCGCGACCTCGGCGTCGGCCTGCCGCCGACGGTCGACGAGAACCTGCGCGGCAAGCCGGCGGTCCACGCGCTGATGCGGATGGGGATGAACGCCTACATGGGCCCGCTGCGCGACCGCCGCGAGCAAGCTCGACTACGTCAACTTCTACGCCTACCTGCACCGCGTCGTCGACGAGAAGATCGGGCGGATCCTCGCCGCGCTCGGCGACCCCGGCGACCCGGACTCGCTGCGCTCGCGGACCGTCGTCGTCCGCTGCGCCGACCACGGCGAGATGGGCCTCTCGCACGGCGGCCTGCGCCAGAAGATGTTCAACGTCTACGAGGAGACGATCAACGTCCCGCTCGTCATCTCCAACCCGGCCCTGTTCCCGAGCCGGCCGAGACGGACGCGCTCGCCTCGCTGGTCGACGTCGTGCCGACCCTGCTCGCACTGGCCGGCGGCGGCGCCTGCGGACGAGCCTGCGAGGCCGCGACCTGACCCCGATCCTCGCCGCGGCGGCCAGCCCCGAGCGCGAGCGCGCGGCGAGCGCCCGGGTCGACCTCGCGCCGGTCCTCGAGCACCCGCGGCCCGCCGCCGCGGTCCAGGACGCGATCCACTTCACCTACGACGACCACCAGGCGGGCACCGCGATGCAGGAGGCGCCCGGCCAGCCGAACCGGATCCGGGCGATCCGCACCGCGACCCACAAGTACGCCTGCTACTTCGACCCCAACGGCAGGGCGCGGCTCCGAGTACGAGATGTACGACCTCGAGCGCGACCCGATCGAGGCCGAGAACCTCGTCGAGGTTCAATCGGGCAGGGCCCGCGATCCCGCCGATCGCGCGGCCCGCGAAGAGCTGGGCGAGCGCCTCGCCGGCGCGATGCGCGACGCTCGCACGGATCCCGGGGCGCAACCCGCCTGATGACGCGCCGCGTGCTCGCCGTGCTCACCTACCTACGAGCGTGAGCCGCCTTCTGCAGTGCCGCGAAGATCGGAGTGGGCGAGAGGTCAGCGTTCAAGACGGCGAAGCGGCCCGTGAGCTCCCAGTTGACCAGCAGCAGAGGGTCGGTCAGCAGGCGGTAGAAGATCGACGGTCGAGGCGCCTTCTTTACGCAGCGCCTTGAACGCCTGAGCCGAGACGGCCGCCTGATTGGAGAAGTAGCCGCCGTGGAAGCCGAGCTCGGTGACGTAGACCTTTGCCTTGCCCCCGGCGAGCCTTGGCCTTGCGGTACTGAGCGAGCGCATCGGCGACCCCGGTCTTGCGGGCGTAGGTGAAGACGTTGATCCCGACTCCAACGGAGTTCGGCAGCGCCCTGTAAAGCTGGGTCTGATAGCGGCGCGGCTCCGGGCATCGTCGGCGAGACGCCGGGGCCGATGATGCGAACGCCCGGGAAGGGCCGCGGCCGCTGTCTGCACGACGGCGACCGTTTGCTCGACCGAAAGATCTCCGCCGATGTTCGCGAGGTTCGACTCATTCCACGCTTGGACCGCCCACAGGTCGGGGTAGCGACCATGCAGCTCGCGCAGGAAGGCATCCCATTCGGCCAGGTCGGGAGCCACGGTCCCGGTGACCGTCAGCAGTATGCGCTGGCCGCTCGCGCGGGCCGCGTTGACGGCCTCGTCGATCTGTCCCCAGCCGTTGACTCCAACCCCGGTCCAGTAGACCGGGATGCGCGCGACCTGCGAAGTGCCGGCGACCGCGGGAGCGGCCTGGGCGACGCGCGGTGGGTCATCGGTGAAACCGATCAGCGTTGGCTCGGCCTTTTTCTTGGCAGCCTCGCCGCTCCCGGCCGCAGGGCCTGGGAGGGAAGCGCGATCAGCGCCGCGAGGAAAAGAACAACAAGGATTGGCGAGCGAGTCTTGGTCATCACGTAGTTCCAATCGGCGAGCACACCGATCACTCAACCGATCTCGATCCACTGGACGAACGTTGGGATGCCTTGCTCATGGGATATCTCCGCGTTGGGACCGAGTGGACGCGAGCAGCATCCGCCGTCGGTCTGAGAGGTCGATTGGAGGCCGTGAGAGAGTTCTCAGCAACGTCGGTCTCTCCCCCCGGATGATCATCGCTACGCTGGGCGCGGTGGCCACGGAGACAGTCGACTGCCGCGCCTTTCTTTCAACTCGAGGATCCGCTTCTACACGAACCCACCGATGTCGGACCGGCAGCGCCGCGCTGCGCAAAGGAACCGACGCTAAGGAGAGCGCATGAACGACTACCCGGTGACCTTCGCCGTCGAGTACCCCGATCGTGCAGCTCGACCGCCTGAGCAGCTTCTTTCGCATCTTCACGCTGATCCCGATCGCGATCGTCCTAACCGCGATCGTCGGCTTCTCGACCAGCTACGAAGGCGTCGGCGACACCACCGTGACGATCGCCGTCGGCGGCGTCGGGCTGCTCTTCCTCCCGGTTCTGCTGATGATCTTGTTCCGCAAGAAGTACCCGCGCTGGTGGTTCGACTGGAACCTCGAGCTGCAGCGCTTTGCCACCCGCGTCGGCGTCTACGCGCTGCTCATGGACGATCGCTATCCGTCCACCGACGATCATCAGGGCGTGCGACTCGACTACCGCTATCCAGAGGCCGAGCGCGAGCTCGGACGGGGGATGCCGCTGGTCAAGTGGCTGCTGGCGATCCCCCACTACATCGTCCTCGCCTTTCTCCACCTCGGCGTCCTCTTCGCCGCGATCATCGCCTGGTTCGCGATTCTGTTCACCGGTCGCTACCCGCGCGGGCTGTTCGACTACATAGAGGGAGTGCTGCGCTGGCACAACCGGGTCGTCGGCTACGCCTTCGCTCTGGTCACCGACCGCTATCCGCCGTTCCGA
Source organism: uncultured Solirubrobacterales bacterium (assembly GCA_963730145.1). Classification (GTDB taxonomy): domain Bacteria; phylum Actinomycetota; class Thermoleophilia; order Solirubrobacterales; family 70-9; genus WHSW01. Next base: position 240,375 of record CAVSQT010000004.1, on the reverse strand, counting down.
CTTCGTGCCTGAGAGCAACCTCACCTCGGGCCGCGGCGCCGCTCCGGCGTCCGGGTTTCTGGCGCGCGTCGCGTGCACGCTGGCCGCGCACTGGAAGCGCAGCCTCGCGGCGGCGGTCGGCGTCCTGGTGCTGTTGGCCCTTGCGGCCAGCGCCGCGAAGCCGGCCAGCGACGACTTCTCGCTTCCGGGGGCCGAGTCGCAGGAGGCGATTGATCTCTTCCAGGCGCACTCGCCGGCGTTCGGCGGGGCGGATTCGACCCTGGTCTTCACGGTCGACGAGGGCAAGGTCTCCGATCCGGAGCCTCGGGAGGCGATCGAGGGCGCGCTGGCGGAGGTGGGCGAGCTCGAGGGCGTCGAGCTGGTCACGAGTCCGTTCGAGCCCGGCGGGCAGGTGTCCGAGGACGAGCGCCTGGCGGCGGTTGACGTGCGCTACTCCACCGAGCCCGGGGAAATCGAGAAGGAGGACGGCGAGGCGCTGATCGCAGCCGGCGAGACCGCCGAGCCGGAGGTTCAGGTCGAGGCGCGCGGCATCCTGATCGATCTCGCGGTAGAGCAGGAGGCCCCGATCGGCGAGCTCATCGGCGTGCTCGTTGCGATCGTCTTGCTGACCGTGCTGTTTCGCTCCGGGTGGGCGATGGCCGCGACCCTCATCGGTGCGCTCGTCGGCGTCGCGGCGGGCCAGATCCTGCTGGCCGTGCTTGCCGATCCGCTCGGCCTGCCCACGTTTGCGGCGGTGATCGCGACGATGCTCGGCCTCGGAGCCGGGATCGACTACTCGCTGCTGATCGTCGGGCGCTACCGCGAGCAGCGGGCGGCGGGCGACAGCCTGCAGGTCGCGGCCGGGCGCGCGGCGGCGACCTCCGGCGCGGCTGTGGTGGCCGCGGGCCTGATCGTGATGGTGGCGATCGCCGGGCTGCTGGTGGTCGGCGTCCCGTACGTCGGCAAGATGGGCTTTGGCGCGGCGATCGCGATCGCCGCGGTGGTCGTCTCGGCGCTGACGATTCTTCCGATCATGATGGGCGCCTTCGGGCGCAGGCTGGTGCCGAAGAAGCCGGAGCACGTGCAGGCCTCGGCGGCCTTCACGCGCTGGGGCGAGATCGTCACCGGTCGGCCCTGGGTGGCGATCGCCGCCGGCGTCGCGCTGCTGCTGATCTTCGCCTTCCCGGTCATCCAGATGCGGATCGGCCAGCCCGACGACGGCAACCAGCCCGAGTCGCGCACGCAGCGCATCGCCTACGACCAGCTGACCGCGGCGTTCGGCCCCGGATCCAACGGTCCCTTCCTGCTCGCCGTCGACACACCCAAGGGTGCGCCGGAGACCGAGCAGCAACTGAGCGCGTTGCAGCAGGCGGTCGCCGACACGCCCGGCATCGCCTCCGTGCCGCCGGCGGCGCCGAGCGAGGACGGCGAGATGGCGACGATCTTCGCCATCCCGACCACGGCGCCCCAGGACGCCGCGACGTCCGACCTGCTCGAGCGCCTGCGCGAGGACGTCATCCCCGCAGGCGACCGCCGACACCCCGCTGGAGGTCTACGTGGGCGGAAACGTCGCCGTCTTCGAGGACACCTCGAACAAGGTCGCCAGCCGCCTGCCGCTGTTCATCGCGGTCGTCATCGGCCTTTCGGTGCTGCTGCTGGTGATGGCGTTTCGCTCGCTGTGGATCCCGCTCGTCTCCGCGCTGTTCAACCTGCTGTCGGTCGCGGCCGCCTACGGCGTGGTGGTGGCGGTGTTCCAGGAGGGCTTCGGCGCGAGCCTGATCGGCGCCGACTCGGGCATCCCGATCATCTCCTTCCTGCCGGTGATGCTGTTCGCGATCCTGTTCGGGCTCAGCATGGACTACAACGTGTTCCTGCTCAGCCGGATCCACGAGGCCTACAACGAGGGAGACCGGCCGCGCGAGAGCGTGATCCACGGCATGGGCCGCATCGGCAAGGTCGTCGTCTTCGCCGGCCTGATCATGTCCGCGGTCTTCCTCAGCTTCGTCACCTCGAGCGACATCATCGGCAAGATGTTCGGCCTCGGCCTCGGGCTCGCGATCCTGATCGACGTGCTGATCGTCCGCATGGTCATCGCCCCGGCCGTGGTGACGCTGCTCGGCGACCGCGCCTGGTGGCTGCCGGCATGGCTCGACCGCGCGCTTCCGAACATCTCGCTGGACGGCCAGCGGGAGAGGGTCGAGGCCGAAGCGGAGCCCGGGGAGGTTCCGGAGCGCGAGAAGGTTCCGGTCTGCAGAGTCTCCCGGACGATGGTTGGCAGCCTCGAACTCGAGCGACGCGGCGTGAACCGGGAGCGGCAGCGGCTGCTCATTGCCGGGGTCCTGGCGGCGATCCTGGTCGGGGTCGCGATTCTCGTCAGCCAGGGCGGCGGCTCCGACGACCCGGCCGCCTCCGACAAGCCAGCGCCGTCGGCGAGCGGTTCGACGGCATTGCGCAAGACGGGACAGTGCTCGGCGACCCCGAGGCCGATCTCACGGTCATCGAGTTCGCCGATCCGCAATGCCCGTTTTGCGCCGACTTCGCCGCCGACGCCCTGCCCGCGGTGATCGACGACTACGTGCGCGAGGGCCGAGTCAGGCTTGACATCCAGTTGCTCGCTTTCATCGGCCCTGATTCCGAGGCCCTGGCCCGCTTGGTCGCAGCCGCGTCGCTTCAGGATCACGCATGGCAGACGCTCGACCTCGTCTATGCGCGGCAAGGGGCCGAGAACTCGGACTACGCCACCGAGGAGTTCCTGGCCGAGCTGGCGGCGGACGTCCCCGGGCTCGACGCCGAGCAAGCACTTGCCGATCGTGAAACTCCCGAGGTCGATGCGATCCTGGCCGATGCGCGCCGGCTCGCCGGCGAAGTCGAGGTCAACGGCACGCCGTCGTTCTTCGCCGCCGGCGACGGCGGTGAACCCGAGCCGATCGAACTCGCCTCCCTCGACGCCGACGGCTTCGCCGCGGCCGTCGATCCCTTGCTGGCCGGTTCCGGCGGGTGATGAGCGACGCCCGGCTGCGGACCGCGGCCCTGGTGCTGTCGGCGATCGGCATCGCGATCGCGGCCTACCTCACCTACGTCCACTACGCGGAGCTCGACCCCGTCTGCGTCGGCGGAGGCGGCGGCTGCGAGCGGGTCCAGAACTCCGAGTACGCCGAGCTGGCCGGCATCCCGGTCGCCGTCATCGGACTGCTCGGCTACATGGCTGTCGGTGCCGCCAGCCTCGGCCGCGGCGAGCGCTCGCTCCTGGCCGCGGCGGTGCTGGCGCTCTCGGGCGCCGGGTTCAGCGTCTACCTCACGTATCTCGAGCTGTTCGTGATCGACGCGATCTGCCAGTGGTGCGTGGCCAGTCTGGTCGTGATGGGCGGCCTCAGCGCCGTCGCCGTGATTCGGCTGCTGCGCACGAATTGAGTGGACGGCTCACGGTGGCGTGGCGCTGGCACCGGGAAATCCCGTCGGCGTGCGCCGGAAGTCGCCGAGCAGGCGGCCTGCCGTTGCGGCCGCGATTCCGAGAACCGTGGCAAGCACAACGGCTTCGGCCGTCCCCTGGCTGCGAATCAGCGCCAGTCCCGCGATCACCGCGGCGAGCACGACGAGAACCACGCCGACACCGCGATGGAAGCGCCCGGCCTCGGAGTGGGGCCACGGATCGAGCGCTTGCGTGATCTGCCGCCCGTGGTCGGAGTCCGTGCACTCGCTCTTCACCGGGCAGGCGTTGCAAACGGCCGGGCTGGCGCGATAGTGGGCGAGGCGCCGGCGATGGTCGGTGTCTACCCGGCGCAGCTGCTGGCCCTCCGGGCAGTCCCAGAGGTCGAGGTCGGGCCGGAAGGTGAAACCCGCGGTGCGGTAGCGGCCGGCGCGCCGGTGCGAGTGGCGCGCGAGGAGGTCGAGCCCGGTCGCGGCGAGCATCAGGAACGCGGCGTATGCCGTCGCGAGCAACGCCTCGAGGCTCATCGCGGCGGCTCCTCGCGCGCGCATCGGGGTGACCGCCGCCGGGGAGTCCGGCGTCGGCGCTGTGATCTCCGTGAACAGGATCTCGTCGCCCTCGCCGAGCGTCGTCCGGCCGACGCGATGGCGGACGCCGAGGTAGCAGACGTATAGGAGCGGCAGAACCCCGCCGCCGATGAAGAGGATGTCGCCCGGCAAGCGGATCCACTCGATCAACGAGTTGGTGTCGTTGGTCAGGAACTCAAGCGAGCGCGCCGCGTAATACCCGGAGTCGACCGACTCGTAGAGCTGGATCAGGCCCAAGGGAAACAGGGTCGCGAAGGTCATCCACGCGAGGCCGATGTTGAGCGACCAGAAGCTGATCTTGGCGAGCCGATCGGGCCATCGGTCATGCGGGATCAGATAGCGCAGGCAGAACAGGGCCAGGCCGACCGCCAGCATCCCGTACACGCCCATCATCGACGCATGGCCGTGGTTGGCGGTCAGCGCGGTGCCGATCTCGTAGTACGAGACGATCGGGAGGTTGATCAGGAACCCGAAGATCCCGGCCCCGAGGAAGTTCCAGAATCCCGACCGCGACGAGGAACATCACCGCCCAGCGGTGCGGGAACGGGGTGGCCGAGCGCTGCTCCTGGCGGGCGCCGAGCTGGAGGAAGCTCCACGCCTCGACTGTGAGGAAGGTGAGCGGGATCACCTCGGCGGCGGAGAACACGGCGCCCAGCGCCATGTGCTCGGCCGGTTCCCCGGAGAAGTAGAGGTGGTGCATGGTGCCGATCACGCCGCCGACCGAGTAGAGAAGGATGTCGAGGAAGACGACGGTCAGGGCGACGCGCTCGCGCACGACCCCGAGCAGGACGAACACGTAGGCGACCATCACGGTCGTGAACAGCTCGAGGAAGTCCTCGACCCAGAGGTGGACGACCCAGAAGCGCCAGAAGTCGGTGACGGTGAAGCTGTCGCCGGACCGCGCCAGCAGGCCGACCGCGTAGAACGCCGGGATCGCGAGTGCCGCGAAGAAGAACAGCCACGGCAGGTTGCCCCGGCTCTCGTGCTGCAGGCGCCCGCGCAGCGCGCGGAAGATGATCGCCGCCCAGAAGAACAGCCCGATCACCAGCAGCACCTGCCAGAAGCGACCGAGGTCGAGGTACTCGAACCCCTGGATGCCGAAGATCGACCCGTCTTCGCCGAACCAGCCGTGGATGCCGCCGAACTCGCCGATCATGCTGCCGAAGACGACGATCGCGAGCGCGACGAGCAGCCCGTAGGCGAGCCAGTGCTGGCGCTTCGGCTCGCGCCCCGTGATCATCGGCGCGAGGAATATCCCGGCCGCCAGGAACGAGGTCGAGACGAAGAAGATCGCGAGCTGGACGTGGAAGGTCCGGGCGAGGTTGAAGGGGAGCAGCTGGGCCAGATCGATCCCGAAGAAATCGCCGAGCTCGGCCCGGTAGTGCTGTGAGGCCGCGCCGACCATCGTCTGGATCAAGAACAGGGCGGCCATGACCAGGAAGAACCAGGCGCATGCTCGTTGCGCGGGCGTCAGCGCGACGTCGCCGGGCCGGCGGAACGAGAGGGTCGCCTGCTCGCGGCCGTGCCAGCCGAGGAAGTTCCAGCGCCCGAACGCGGCGAACAGCAGGCCGATGCCGCCGAGCAGCGCGATCAGCGAGACGACGCTCCAGAGCACCACGTTCGCGGTCGGGCCGTTGTCGACGAGCTCCTCCGGCGGCCAGTTGTTGGTGTAGGAGTAGTTGTGCCCCGGCCTGCGGGCCGCCGCCGCCCATGCAGACCAGGAGAAGAACGCGGTCAGCTCGTGCGCCTGCGTCGGGTTGGCGATCGCATTTGGGATCAGACCCTGCTCGGTCGTCGGGTTCGAGAAGTAGTCGGCGTAGTGGCGCTCGAGCTCTGCGAATGCCTCCGCCTGCGGCTCGGTGTAGGTGAGCGTGTCGGTCTGCTCGTCGTAGCGATTCACCTGGAAGTCGGTGATCGTCTGCTCGCGCGCCCGATCGGATCCAGCGTCGCCGTACTGGCGCTCGACGGATTCCGCGGCGCGATGGAGGTAGTCGGCGGTGAAGTCGGGCCCGAGGTAGGCGCCGTGCCCGAAGATCGAGCCGTATTCCATCAGCCCGTTGTTGAGGAAGACCTGCTGGCCCCGGCTGATTTCCTCGCCGGTGAACAGCGTCTGCCCCTCGGGGTCGACTACCCGATCCGGGATCGGGGGGTCGGCGCTGTAGGTCCGGTAGGCGAGCAGTCCGAGGACGAAGAAGCTGATCAGGACGACGACGATCGAGGCCTGGACCCAGCCCTTCGAGACCAGCAGCTCACGGCGCTGCGGGCTCTCCTCCGCCATCGTCAGTGCGATTTATCACAAACGAGTCGCCGCGCGGTCAGCCGGCCTCGGCTGCCGAGGTGCGCCTCGTCTGCAGCGCCGGGCGATCCGCTCAACTCGCTCGTTGACGAGGCCCCACTTCGAGGTAGGCTCGTCCACGTTATGGGGGAGAGCCACCTCAAGCTGATCGGGATGATCAAGGCGGCGGTTCTCGTAGGACGGCTTCGCTATTGAGCTCGAACGGCCGCCTCACCAGCGCTGACCTGGCCTCCGCGGCCGGCGGTGTTCCGGGCTCGGACCCGGGACAGGGCAAGCTCGCCAAGGACACCTCCCGGCGCTGGAACGCGATGGCGGCGGAGATCCTCAAAAAGGAGGGCGTCCGGATCGGCTGCAACGGCCCGGACTCGATGTACCGCCCCGTGGCGCGGCAGGAATACTGGCGGAACTATTGGTGCGCTCGAGGCAACTGCGGGAATGCGGCCACGCCCGGTAACTCGAACCACGGGCTCGGCCTTGCGATCGACAACAACTTCCGCTCGCTGATCGCCAAGTATGGCGGCCCGTACGGCTTTCGCTGGGAGTGCTCGGACGCGCCGTGGGAGTCGTGGCACCTGAAGGACTGCGGCGGTGGCTCCTACGACGGCCCTGACCCCGGGCCCGACTACGCCGACGGTCCGCAATACCCGACGCTGAAGCGAGGTGACGACGGCGGGGCCGTCAAGCGTATGCAGGATCGCCTGCGCGTCCACAACCTCGGGATCACCAGGCCCGAGGTCGACGGCGATCTCGGAAAGGCCACGGAGCAGGCGGTGCGCGAGTTCCAGACCGTCCACGGCCTCAAGGTCGACGGCGTGGTCGGAGAGCAAACGTGGAAGAAGCTGCGCCGGCGCAATGTGCACACCGACAGGGAGTCGAGTCACGTCAACCGGCTTCGTCTGCTCGAGCGCCAGAAGAAGCACACCGACGACGACCGCGAGAAGATCCATGCCCACCGCGAGTGGCTCGCCCGCCGCCGCGATTGGATGAGGGCGCAGCCGGATGCCTGGTGGACCAACAAGCGCAACGCGCGGTTCGTCATCGTCAAGCGAGAGGCCGGCGATGCCTAAGTACCGCGCCGGAGTGCAGCGGCCGACGCCCGAGCGCGTGGACGATGTGCTGGCTCAGATCGAGCGTGAGGCCGGCCCGGAGGCGGTCGAAGACTTGTTGTTCAGCCTGCCCGACGACGATGAGTACGAGGACGGCCCGACGAAGGGGGCGACGAGCCCGCCGACCCCGACGCCGCGGACGACGGCTGACCGCGTAAGCCGTCAACGAGACCCGCATCAGCGGGGCTTTCGCGATGCCGGAGGAGGGACTCGAACCCCCGACACGCGGATTATGATTCCGCTGCTCTAACCAGCTGAGCTACTCCGGCGGGGCGTGAATCGTAGCGGCGTGGGGGGCGGTCGACTGACCGTTTCCAGTCGCGCGTCGGCGGGACCAAGCACGCGTTCGTTTCGAGGGTGATGTGGGGACGACCGCGGCCCACCAGGCAAGTTGTCAAGCAACTTGACGGTCTCTGCGCCAGCTCCTAGTCCGTCCACCACCCCTGAACGATCTCGCCATCGCCCTCGTGGAGCGGCCCGAAGGCGAGGATCTCGAGGCCGTCGTCGTCGGCCTCGAAGGCGCGGGTCACGCCGGGGGTGACGCGGATCGCGTCGAGCTCGGTGACCTCGACGATCTCGTCGTCGAGCTTGAGCCGGCCCGAGCCGCCGATGATCACGTAGACCTCCTCGGCCTCGTCGTGCTTGTGGGCGAAGGCCTGGCGCTTGCCCGGCTTGACCCGAAGGTGGCTCAGCCCGGTGCCCTCGGTTTCGAGATCTTCGCTGGCGAAGCGCGCCTCCTGGACCTCCTCGAAGCCGAAGCCGGGGGCGGAGTCCTTGACATCGGTCAGCTGCTTCTTCGTGTACGGGGCGGCCATTCGAGGCCTCCTTTCTCGACTCGATTGAAGCCTATGTGCCCGGTCACCCGCCCGTCGCCGGACGTGATCGACTTTGTCATCCATTACGGATGAAAACCTCGCAACGTCATGTTCGCGTCAGCGGTCGACTCGCCGGTAGGTTCACGGACATGACCTCGCCAAGCGATCTCGAGCGCGCCGTCGCCGCCATCGTTCGCGATTGCATGGGCGTTCGCGAGGGCGAGGAGATGCTGGTCGTCTGCAACCCGGCGACGATCGGGATCGCCGAGCGGCTGCGAGCCGAGGCGGGCAAGCTGGGCGCCGATGCGGTCACGACCCTGATGGCCGAGCGCGCCTCGCACGCCGCCGAGCCGCCGGCGCCGATCGCCGCGGCGATGGCGGCGGCCGACGTCGTCCTCGCGCCGACGCTGCAGTCGCTCTCGCACACCGCCGCGCGCCGCGCGGCGACCGAGGCCGGCGTGCGGATCGCGACGCTTCCCGGCGCGACCGAGGAGATGCTCGGGCGGGTGATGTCGGCCGACATGGAGGGCCTGCGGCGAAAGGGCGGCGCGATCGCCGACCGTGCTCACCGCGGGCAGCGAGGCGCGGATCACCTGCGCCAACGGCTCCGACCTTCGCCTCGGCCTCGGCGAGCGCGAGGCGATCCCCGACGCCGGCGATCTCACCGCGCCGGGCGCCTTCGGCAATCTGCCATGCGGCGAGGGCTTCATCGCGCCGATCGAGGGCAGCGCCGAGGGCACGCTCTTCGTCGACGGCACGATCGCCGCGATCGGGCGCGTCTCGGAGCCGGTCGAGCTGACGATCGAGGCCGGGCACCTCGTCGCCGCCACCGGCGCCGAGGGCGATCGCCTGATGGAGCTGCTGACGATGCACGGCGCGCGACGGCACCAACGTCGCCGAGCTCGGCATCGGCACCAACGAGAAGGCGCAGTTGACCGGCAACCTGCTCGAGGACGAGAAGATCCTCGGCACCTGTCACGTCGCCTTCGGCGCCTCGGCGGCGATCGGCGGCACCGTGCAGGTGCCGGTGCACCTCGACTGCGTCGTGCTCGAACCGGATCTCAGCGTCGACGGGCAACCGCTCGTTCGTGCCGGACGCCTCGAAGTTCACTGATCCGGCCGCGAAGTCGCTTCGTAAGCCCTCACTAGGGAAATACAAGCGACACACACCACGGAGGTGACTGAACTTGGACGCCAATGGCTCCATTGACGCACGGCTCGAGCAGATCGATGCCGACGGCGCGGTTCGCGAAACCGCTCTAGAAGCACATTCGGTCCTCGAGCAAGAGGGCGACACGCGTGCAGGATTTCTGAAGAAGGCCGGTCTCACCGGCGGCGCCGTGATCGGTGGCGGCGCAGTGATGGCCGCGCTGGTCCCCGGCACCGCTGTCGCCGGCGGCCGTCCGCCGTCGTCATTCGGCAAGGGCGACATCGGCATCCTCAACTACGCGCTGACGCTCGAGTATCTCGAGTACGCGTTCTATCTCGAGGCGACCAAGAACAACCAGGCGACACCGTTCGTCGACGGCCAGACCAAGGTCTTCCTCGACACGGTCACCGGCGACGAGAAGGCGCATGTCGACTTCCTCGAGAAGGCGCTCGGCAAGAAGGCGATCAAGGAGCCGAAGTTCGACTTCGGCACGACGACGTCGAATCTCGACGAGTTCGTCGCGACCGCGGTCGCGCTGGAGAACACGGGTGTCAAGGCCTACAGCGGCCAGGCGCTCAACATCAAGGATCCGTCGATCATCAAGGCGGCGCTGTCGATCCTCACGGTCGAGGCGCGTCACGCCTCGGTCATCGGCCTGATCCAGAGCGGCGACTCGAAGGGCATCGTTCCCGACGGCCCGTTCGACAAGTCGCTGACGGCGAAGAAGGTGCTCAAGGCGGTCGAAAAGACCGGCTTCATCAAGTAGCCCGCGCCAGCGTGCAAGGACGGTCGCCGGCCGCAGACAGGGCCGGCGGCCGTTCTGCGCTCGGCCGCGGCCATTCGGCTGTAGCTTCGCCCTATGGCCGGCTTCACCGAGTACGCGGTGCCGAACGTCTCCGAGGGCAAGGACGGCAAGGTGATCGCAGCGATCGCCGCCGCGCTCTCGGCTCACGGCGAGGTGCTCGACCGCCACTCCGACGCGCGTCCACAACCGCACCGTCTTCAACCTGACCGCGCCGCCGGGGAGGCTCGTGGCGGCGCTCGCGGCCGGCGCGCGCGCCTGCATCGAGCAGATCGACATGCGCGCTCACTCGGGAGCTCATCCGAGCATCGGCGCGATCGACGTCTGCCCGGTGGTCTGGCTCTCCGAGTCGCAACGCCCGGCCGCGGAGGCGTTGGCGCGAGAGACCGCGGAGGCGCTCGCCACGCTCGACCTTCCCGTGTTCCTCTACGGCGCGCTGGCAACCGGGCCGAGCCGAAACGAGCGCGACTACTTTCGCCGTGGCGGCTTTGCGGCGCTGAGCGAGCGCATGGCCTCGGGCGAGCTCGTTCCCGATCTCGGTCCTCCCGTGGCCCACCCGACCGCCGGTGCGGTCATGGTCACGGCCCGGCCGCCGCTTGCCGCTTTCAACGTCGAGCTCGACACCGGCGACGTCGAGATCGCTCGCGCCGTTGCCGGCGAGCTGCGCGAGTCCGGCGGCGGCCTCCAAGGTGTGCGCGCGATCGGCATCGACCTCGACGGCGTCGCCCAGGTCTCGACCAACGTCCACGACCCGATCGCGGTCACGCTCGGCGTCGTCGTCGAGCGGATCCGAGCTCTCGCCGCCGCGCGCGGTGCGCGCCCGGTCGCGGCTGAGCTCGTCGGCCTCGTGCCCCGGGCCGCGCTCGGCGACCTGCCGCCGGACGTGCCGCTGCGTGATTTCGACCCCGACGATCCACGTGATCGAGGCGCGATTGCAGACGCAGTTTCCCGCGGTCGTTAGCCTCCCGACTCGATGGCTCAACGGACGAAGAAAAAGCGCCGGCGCAAGCATCGCGGTACCCAGGGCGGGACGATCGATCGCCGCGGCAGCCGCGGCCGGCCGAAGACGCGCGAGGAGGCCCGCGCCCAGGCCAAGCGGCGCTCCGAGCTGCGCCAGGGGACGGCCCCGACCTGGGGCGGCGCATTTCGCCGCGGTCTCCTCGGCGCCGCGGTCTTCCTGCTGCTGATCGTGCTCGCCTTCAGCCGCCCCTTCGGCGAGGGCCTGGCGCTGTCGGCCGTGATGTTGGTGATGTACGTCCCGCTGGGCTACTACGTCGACAACTTCTTCTATCGCCGCCGGCTCAAGCGCGAACGCGACGCCCGCCTGGCCGCCCGAGCCGAAGCCCAGGGCCGCCGCCGCTGAGACCGCGATCGCGGTAGCGCTACCCTCGCCGCCCATGGACGTGCGCATGCTCACCGTCGGCCAGGTGGCCGAGAACTGCTTCGTCTTTCGCCGTGACGGGTCCGATCGCGGCCTCGTCGTCGACCCGGGCGAGGAGCCCGAGCGGATTCTCGCCGCGATCGAGGAGATGGGCATCGGCGTCGATGCGATCCTGCTCACCCACTGTCATTTCGACCACATCGGCGCCGTGGCGCCGGTGGCCAAGGCAACCGGCGCCCGGGTGTACTGCCCGGAGATCGAGACGCCGCTGCTCGCCGACATCATGGCCTTCATTCCCTGGCCCGGCTTCGGCCCGTATGAGAGCTACGACGCCGACGAGACCCTGAGCGGAGGCGAGAAGCTCGAGCTCGCGGGCTTCGAGATCGACGTGCTCTTCACTCCCGGCCACAGCCCGGGCCACGTCACGTACTCGATCGCCGACGAGCAGGCGCTGTTTTCAGGCGACGTCCTCTTTCAGGGCTCGATCGGGCGCACCGACCTTCCCGGCGGCCACGCGCCGACGCTGTTCGAGAGCCTGCGCACGCTGAGCGAGGGCTTTCCGCCCGAGACGACCGTCTACCCCGGCCACATGGGGACGACGACGATCGGCGCCGAGCGGGCGACGAATCCGTTCCTGGCCGAGCTCTCGCGCTATACGGCGGCGCACGGTCGACTTCATCTAGTCTCGCCCGCGGCCATGGCCGAGCGCTTCCAAGCCCCGCGGGGCACCTTCGACGTCCTTCCGACCTCCTCACAGGCGCGAGCGCAGGTCTACGTCGCCGCGGCCGAGATCTTCGCTCGCGCCGGCTACGGACGCATCGAGACGCCGATGTTCGAGAGCACCGAGCTGTTCAGCCGCGCCGTCGGCGGCGCCACCGACATCGTCCGCAAGGAGATGTTCACGTTCACCGATCAGGGCGATCGCTCGCTCACCCTGCGCCCAGAGGGCACGGCGCCGATCGCGCGCGCCTATCTCGAGCACGGCATGCACAAGCTGGCGCAGCCCGTGAAGCTGTGGCACTGGGGACCGTACTTTCGCCACGAGCGACCACAGGCCGGGCGCTATCACCAGTTCAACCAGCTCGGCGCCGAGTCGATCGGCTCCGACTCGCCGCTCGTCGATGCCGAGCTGATCATCCTGCTCGACAGCCTCCTGCGCGAGCTCGGTGTCCCCGGAGTGCGGCTGCGCCTCTCCAGCCTCGGCACCGCCGAGTCTCGGGCCGCCTATCGCGACGAGCTGCGCGCCCACCTGCGCGCGCACGAGTCCGAGCTCTCCAGCGACGTTCGCGATCGCATCGACGAGAACCCGCTGCGCGCCTTCGACGCCGACGACGACGCCACCAAGGGCGTGATGGAGAGCGCGCCGATGATGATCGACCGGCTCGACCGCGCCGACGCCGAGCATTTCGGCGAGGTCCGCGTCGCTGCTCGACCAGGCCGGCGTCTCCTACGAGCTCGACGGCACGCTCGTGCGCGGCCTCGACTACTACACGCGCACCGTGTTCGAGTTCGAGTCGACCTCGCTGGGGGCGCAGTCGGCGCTCGGCGGCGGCGGGCGCTATGACGGCCTCGTCGCCGAGCTCGGCGGCGCCGCCGACGCCCGGCTGCGGCTGGGCGGCCGGGATCGAGCGCATCCTGCTCGCGCTCGACGAGCTCGGCCCGGCGCCCGCGATCGACGTCTTCGTCACCGCGCCCGACGGGCGCCGCGACCGCGCCTTCGCGATCGTGCGCGAGCTGCGCGGCGCCGGCCTGCGCGCCGAGCTCGACCAGGCCGGGCGCTCGATCAAGGGCCAGATGAAGCAGGCCGACCGCGTCGGCGCCCGCCGCACGGTGATCCTCGAGCAGGAGGGCGGCGCAAGCGTGCGCGACATGGAGAGCGGCGAGCAGCGCGAGCTCGACCTCGCGCGGGTCGTCGAAGAGGTTTCGGCGGAGGGGGGAGAGGACTGATGGGCGTTCCCGAGTTCCCGGCGCTTCGCGCCAACCGCTACCGCGACACCTGGTCGGGCCAGGTGCTCGCCGACCGCGTCGACTCCGACGTCCGCCTCTCGGGCTGGGTCCATCGCCGCCGCGACCACGGCGGGCTCGTCTTCATCGACCTGCGCGACCGCACCGGGCTCGTCCAGCTCGTCTTTCATCCCGACGAGTCCGGCGAGGCGTTCGAGCTCTCGCACAGCCTTCGCGCCGAGGACATCCTCAGCGTCGGCGGCCGAGTCGTCCGCCGCGATCCCGACACGGTCAACGCCGAGCTCGCCACCGGCGAGTTCGAGGTCCGGATCGCCGAGGCGACCCTGCTCGCCGACGCGGCGACGCCGCCGTTCGAGATCGAGAGCTTCTCCGGAGAGGTCTCCGAGGAGACGCGCCTGAAGTACCGCTACCTCGATCTGCGCCGCGAGCGCATGCGCGACGCGATCGAGCTGCGCGCCCGCGTCAGCGCCGCGATTCGCGACTTTCTCACGGCCGAGGGCTTTCTCGACATCGAGACGCCGATGCTCTCGCGCTCGACGCCCGAGGGCGCGCGCGACTTCCTCGTTCCGGCCCGCCGGCCCGCCGGCACCTTCTACGCGCTGCCGCAGTCGCCGCAGCTGTTCAAGCAGCTGCTGATGGTGGCCGGCTTCGAGCGCTACTTCCAGATCGTGCGCTGCTTTCGCGACGAGGACATGCGCGCCGACCGCCAGACCGACTTCACGCAATTGGACATCGAGATGTCCTTCGTCGAGCTCGAGGACGTGATCGAGGTCAACGAGCGCCTGCTCGCCGCGGTCTTCGAGGCCGTCGGCGGGCCCGAGCTGGAGTTGCCGCTGCGGCGGATCAGCTACGACGACGCCCTCGCCCGCTACGGCACCGACCGGCCCGATCTGCGCTTCGGCCTCGAGCTGGTGGAGCTCACCGATCTGCTGGCCGAAACCGAGTTCAAGGTCTTTCGCGGCGTGATCGAGGCCGGCGGCGTGATCAAGGGGATCAACGCGGGCGCGCGCGAGGTCCCGCGCTCGACCTTGGACGGCTACATCGCCCGCGCCCAGGAGCTCGGCGCCAAGGGCCTCGTCTGGGCCTTTCGCGAGGGTGAGGGCTGGCGTTCGCCGACGGCGAAGTTCTCTCAGCCGATGAGCTTGCGGCGCTCAACGAGCGCTTCGAGGCCGAGGAAGGCGATCTGCTGCTGGTTGTCGCCGATCAACCTGCGCACGGCGAACTCGGTGCTCGACGGGCTGCGCCGCGACCTCGGCGAGCAGTTCGGGCTGATCGATCCCGCCGCCGAGGCGTTCTGCTGGGTCGTCGACTGGCCGATGTTCGAGTTCAACTCAGACGAGCAACGCTGGGATCCGCTCCATCACCCGTTCACGGCGCCCGCCGGCGAGCTCGATCCCGAGAACCCCGGCGAGGCGCGAGCGCTCGCCTATGACGTCGTTTGGAACGGCCAGGAGCTCGGCGGCGGCTCGATCCGAATCTCCGACCCGGTGCTGCAGGAGCAGGCGCTCGGCGGTGATCGGGATCGACCTCGCCGAAGCCAACGAGCGCTTCGGCTTCCTGCTCGAGGCGCTTCGCTTCGGCGCTCCGCCACACGGCGGCATCGCCTACGGCATCGACCGCATCATCCAGCGCCTGATCCGCGCCGACTCGATCCGCGAGGTGATCGCCTTTCCCAAGACCGCGTCGGGCGCCGACCCGCTGACCGGCGCTCCGGCGCCGGTCGACGAGCGCCAGCTGCGCGAGCTCGGCCTGTCGCTGCGGCGCGCACCCGGCAGCTAGAGCTCCCGCCAGCTGCAAGGAAAGGGCGGTCCACGAGCTCGCCGCTCAAGCTTGGCGGCTGTGAAGCCGACATGAGGTAGTGACTTTCGCCCGCCGTTGATAACCTCGTGAAAGGCTCGAGCTTGTACGCCAGCCGGTCAAATTGTGAACCAACACAATCGCCTTGGGAGCCATCGTCCGGTAGCGCGCTGGTCGTAGCGCCGGCAGGCACCCACCTGTTCACTCAGGTTCGCAGGCAGATCGGTACCGGCAAGCTGGGGCCTTATTCATCTGCGGGTGCGCTTCGATGAGGGCGAAGCTGAACGACAACCCCGTGCTCCAGGCCGCCGCGCTCGGTGTCTTGGTGCTGGTGGTCGGCTTCATGCTGATCACGCGGATGAGCGGTGGCTCAGAGCCGGCGGCGGAGACGCCGGCGACGACCGACCCCGTGATCGCGGCCGGTGCAGCAACCGGCCGCCGGAGTCGCGGCCGATCCGAGCGCACGTCGTGCCCCCCGCCAGCGGTGGTGCCGTCGCGCGTGGCACCCGCCGGCGCCAAGTTCAAGGCCGGGCCCGGACTGCCCAAGGCCGTCGTCGAGGCCTATGACGACGGCAAGGTCGTCGTCCTGCTCGATCGTTCGCAACAGCGGCATCGACGACAAGAGGGTCAGGTCGATCGTGCAATCGCTTGACGGTCGCAGCGATCTCGCCGTGTTCACCACGCGAGCAAGCGGGATCGTCGACTACTCGCGCATCACCCAGGGAGCCGAGGTCTCGCGGGTGCCGGCGCTGATCGTCATCAGGCCGAAGAAGTTCACCGACGGCCCCTTGCCCACGGCGACGGTCAGCTACGGGTTTCGCAGCGCAGCGAGCGTCAACCAGGC
This sequence comes from uncultured Solirubrobacterales bacterium, assembly GCA_963730145.1. Taxonomy (GTDB): domain Bacteria; phylum Actinomycetota; class Thermoleophilia; order Solirubrobacterales; family 70-9; genus WHSW01. The sequence continues at coordinate 224,226 of CAVSQT010000004.1, read as the reverse complement.
GGTCGAGGACGCGCTCTACAAGGGCCGCAGCGACCTTCCGTACTACCCCAAGTAGCACCGAGCCGCTGCCACTACCCTTGGCGCTGCCCGCTACTGGCGGGCAGGTCATGGACGCTGAGGCATTCGAGCTCTACCTGGGCGACACGAGTCGCCGAGCCGCACCGTTCGCGGGCGGCTACGACGGCGCCGCCGGCGGCGCGATCTGCGGCGATCTGATCCGGATCTCGCTCGACCCCGGCAACGGACGGATCGAGCGGGCGAGCTTCGAAGCCGAAGGCTGCGCCGCGGCGCGGGCCGCCGTCGCCGTGGCGGCTGAGCTCGCCGAGGGCGCCACCGCGATCGAGCTTGCCGCGGTCGGTCCCGCAGACATCGCCGCAGCGCTCGGCGGCCTCGGCCCCGAGGGCCTCCATGCCGCGGAGCTCGCTGCCGACGCCCTTCACCGTGCCCTCGCCCGATTGGCGGGTTCGCAGCGCGAGCTCGCCCAGCCGCCGCCCTCGGGCGAGCGCGTGCTCGTCGCAATGAGCGGCGGCGTCGATTCGACGGTGGCCGCGATTCGCGAACGCGAACGCGGCGCCGAGGTCGTCGCCGTGACGCTCAAGCTCTGGGCCGATCAGCGCACCGATGCCGAGAAGAGCTGCTGCTCGCCGCTGGCGGTGCTCGGAGCGCGCCAGATCGCCCGTTCGCTCGACATCCCGCACTTCACCCTCGATCTCGAGCGCGAGTTTCGAGCCGAGGTCGTCGACGACTTCGTCGCCGGCTATCGCGCCGGGCGCACGCCCAATCCCTGCGTCGTCTGCAACGGCGAGCTGCGCATCGACGCGATGCTCGACCTCGCTCGCCGCCTCGGATGCTCCGCGCTTGCCACCGGGCACTACGCCCGCATCAGCGACGACGGCGAGGGGCCGCTGCTCTGCGCTCCCGCCGACCCCGCCAAGGACCAGACCTACATGCTCTCCGGCCTGCGCCCGCGCTCGCTGGCCCGGCTGCGCTTCCCGCTCGCCGAGATGACCAAGCCCGAGGTGCGCGAGGTCGCCGCCGCCGCCGGGCTCGATGTCGCCCGCAAGGCCGAGAGCCAGGACCTCTGCTTTCTCGCCGGAGAGGGCAAGCGCTCGTTTCTCGCTCGCCACGGCGCGATCGCCGACCGCAAGGGCGAGATCGTCGACCGCAGCGGCCACGTGCTCGGCCACCACCGCGGCCACCACGGCTTCACGGTCGGTCAGCGCCGCGGGATCGGCGTCGGCTCAGCCGAGCCGCTCTACGTGCTCGAGACCGACGCCGAGGCCAACCGTGTCGTCGTCGGCTCGCACGAGCAGCTGGCGCGAAGCACCGTGCGCGTCCGCGGCGCGACCCTGCATCGACCCGGGTGCCGTGTCGACGCCGTGCGGCTGCGCTACCACTCACGCGCACTTGCCTGCGAGCTGCCCCAGGTGCCCGCCGGCCGCCACGAGGAACTCGACCTCGAACTCGGCGAGCCCGCCTACGGAGTCGCACCGGGCCAGACGGCGAGCCTGCTCTCCGGCGATCTCGTCGTCGGCCGGGCGACGATCGCGTGATCGCGCCCGCGGGTCGAGTTTCTGTGGTGGGCGGGCTGCCCGTCGCATCCGCAGGCGCTGGCGGATCTTCGAGCCGAGCTCGAGGCGGCGGGGCTGGACCCGGGCGCCGTCGACGAAGATCGAGATCGAGAGCGACGGCGACGCGGTCGCGCAGAGCTTCGTCGGCTCGCCGACGATCCGAATCGACGGCAGGGATGTGGTTGATCCCGGTGACGACCGTCGCCGCTCTGACCTGCCGCGTGTACCGGCTCGGCGACGGGCGGATCTCGCCGCTGCCCGACCGAGCCGATGTTCGCGCAGCGCTCGATCAGGCGATGACGGCAAGCAGCTGGCGGCTGAGATGGGAAGCGGCAAGGCAACGATGGTGGGACAGACGCGCGCCGGCGCTTTCGCTTGCCGACACGAGCGGCAGCGCTCACGCGCTTCCCGAGGCCGGCGAGGCGGCCGCGACCGTCGTCGTCTGGACCTGCAACCACTGCCCCTACGCGCTCGCCTGGCACCCGCGCATCGTCGACGCAGCGCACGACTACGAGGGCCGTGGAGTTCGCTTCCTCGCCGTCAACTCCAACGACGCCGAGCGCTACCCGGGCGATTCGCTGGCGGCGATGCAGGAGCGCGTCGAGTCGGAGGACTGGCCCTTTCCCTACCTCCACGACGAGAGCCAGGCGGCGGCGCGCGCCTGGAACGCGCAGGTCACCCCGCACCTGTTCGTGCTCGACGGCGAGCTCGTCGTCCGCTACGAGGGCGCGCCCGACGCCGATCACATGACGCCCGCCGAGAACGCCGTCTGGCTGCGCGAGGCGCTCGACTCCATGCTCGCGCGGCGAAGAGCCGGCACGACCGCAGCGACCGACCCGGTCGGCTGCTCGATCAAGTGGAAGTAGGCCCGGCTCCCGCCCCGCGCCTACCTAGCACTCACGCCGATGCGATCCGACGAGATCCGCGAGACGTTCCTCAGCTTCTTCGAGGAGCGCGACCACCTGCGGGTGCCGTCGTCGTCGCTGGTGCCGGCGCCCGACGACACCTCGACCCTGCTCACGGTTGCCGGCATGCAGCAGTTCAAGCCCTACTTCGAGGGTCGCGAGGAGCCTCCACAGCGTCGGCTGACGTCCTCGCAGAAGACCTTTCGCACCGTCGACATCGAGGTCGTCGGCACGACCAAGCGCCACCTCACCTTCTTCGAGATGCTCGGCAACTTCTCGATCGGCGACTACTTCAAGGCCGAGTCGATGCGCTTCGGCTGGGAGCTCTCCACGGGCGGCTTCGGCTTCGATCCCGACTCGATCTGGGTCACGGTGTTCGAGGGAGACGAGGGGCTCGGCCTCGGTCCCGACGAGGAGGCGATCGAGATCTGGCGCGAGATCGGCGTACCCGCTGAGCGCATCGTGCGCCTCCCGGCCTCGGAGAACTTCTGGCAGGGCGGTCCGACCGGCCCCTGCGGCCCGTGCTCGGAGATGTACATCGACCGCGGCCCCGAGTTCGGCTCGGACGATCTGCGCCCCGGCGACGACACGGATCGCTATCTCGAGTACTGGAACCACGTCTTCATGACCTACAACCTCGATGCCGACGGCTCGCTGACCGAGCTGCCCCAGCGCAACATCGACACCGGCCTCGGGCTCGAGCGCATGGCGGTGATCCAGCAGGGGGTCGACTCGGTCTTCGACACCGATGCCTTCGCGCCGTTGATCGCGCTTGGCCCAGGAGGCCTCGGGCCATGCCTACGGCTCCGATCCGAAGGTGACGAGGGCGATGCGGATCATCGCCGACCACACCCGCGGCTCGGTCAACCTGATCGCCGACGGCGTCGTTCCCTCGAACGAGGATCGCGGCTACGTGCTGCGGCGAATCATGCGGCGGGCGATCCAGCAGGGGCGGGTGCTGGGGCTCCAACCGCCGTTCTTCGGACGCTTCGCCGACAAGGTGATCGAGCTGATGTCGGGCGCCTATCCCCAGCTCGAGGCCGAGCGGGCGACGATCATGCGCTGGGTCGACGACGAGGAGGAGAGCTTCGGCCGCACCCTCGACCGCGGCACCGAGCTGCTGGCGAAGCTGATCGCCGAGGCCAAGGAGGCGGGCAGCGCGTGGATCGACGCCGCCGCTGCCTTCCAGCTTCACGACACCTTCGGCTTTCCCTACGACCTGACCAAGGAGCTGCTGGCCGAGGAGGGCCTCGCGGTTGACGACCAGGGCTTCGAGGAGCTGATGGAGGCCCAGCGCGAGCGGGCACGAAGCGGCTCCGGCTCGTCGGCCGGCGACGGCCACGCCGCGGTGATCGCGTTCGTCGCCGACTCGCCGGCGACGGAGTTCGTCGGCTTCGAGCAGCTTCAGGCGCGCACCAGCGTCGCCGCGGCGCAGGCCGGCGACGCCGGCGCGACGCTGGTCAAGCTCGAGCAGAGCCCGTTCTATGCGGAGGGTGGCGGCCAGGTCGCCGACTCCGGCGTGATCGCTTGGGATGGGGGAGAGGCCCAGGTCGAGGACGTCTACCGAGTCGGAGACGACCAGGCGGTGAAGGTCCGTGCCGCGTCCGCGGGTACGACCGCGTCGGGTGTGGATCCACCGGCTATCGGTGCCCAGGTCGAGGCGCGCGTCGACCACGGCGCCCGTCACGCGACGATGCGAAATCACACCGCGACGCACCTGCTGCACGCGGCCCTGCGCGAGCGGCTCGGCACCCACGTGCGCCAGGCGGGCTCCGCCGTGCGCCCGGACAAGCTTCGCTTCGACTTCACCCACGGGGCTTCGCTTGCGGCGGAGGAACTGCGCGACGTCGAGGATCGCGTCAACGAGTGGGTCAAGGAAAGCCACCCCGTGCGAGCGATGCAGATGGCGCGCAGCGAGGCCGAGGCGCTGGGCGCGATGGCACTGTTCGGCGAGAAGTACGGCGAGTGGGTGCGGATGGTCGAGATCGACGAGGTCTCGCGCGAGCTCTGCGGCGGCACCCATGTCGCCAACACGGCTGAGGTCGGCATCGTCGCGATCGTCTCGGAGGGCTCCAGCGCCGCCAACGTGCGTCGCATCGAGGCGATCACCGGCCCCGCTGCGATCGACTGGTTTCGAGCCCGAAGCGACGAGCTCGACGAGACGGCGCGGCTGCTGGGCTCGCCACGCGACGCGGTCGGCGCGGCTCGCCGCACCGCCGAGCGCCTGGCCGAGCTCGAGGCCAAGGTCGAGTCGCTGCGGCGCAAGGACGCAGGCGAGGCGGCGGAGCGCCTTGGCGACGACGCCGAGGAGATCGACGGCGTTCGCGTCATCGTCGCCGAGGGCGACGGCGTCGACCAGCGAAACCTGCTCGAGCTCGCCGACCGGATCAAGCAGCGCGCCGGTGACGCCGCCGTGGTCCTCGGCGGCGCCGACGGCGCCAAAGCGGCGCTGGTCGCGACCTTCAGCCCGGGTGCGGTCGAGCGCGGGCTCTCGGCGGCCGACGTGATCCGCGAGGCGGCGGCGGTGGTCGGGGGAGGCGGCGGCGGGCGTGCCGATGCCGCCCAGGCCGGCGGCAAGCAGCCCGAGAAGCTCGCCGAGGCGCTCGATGTTGCGCGCGAGTCGATCCGCCGCAGCCTGAGCAAATAGGATCTTTCGATGCGGGTGCTCGCGATCGACCACGGCAACGCGCGCGCTGGAACAGCGATCTGCGATCCGACCCAGACGATCGTGCGGCCGCTGGGCCTGATCGCGCCCCCCGACGCGGCCGACGCGGTCACGATCGCAGAGCGGGAGGGCGCCGAGACGATCGTCGTCGGCCTGCCGGTCTCACTCGACGGCGCCGAGCGCGAGCAGGCCACGGCCGCCCGGGCCTTCGCTGACGAGATCGCCGCCTTGACCGAGATTCCCGTGGCGGTCTATGACGAGCGGCTGACAACCCGGATGGCGGCCGAGACCGCGCGCTCGGGCGCCAGCGCACCCGCGGATGCGATCGCCGCAGCGCACCTGCTCGAGGGCTACCTGCTCGCGCTCGAGGCGCGCCTGCCCGGGGCCGACACGTGAGCGACGATTTCGGCTGGGACGACCCCTTCGCCGACGACCCCGAGGCGCAGGAGCGCGCGAGGCGCCGAGCCGAGCGCGAGGCGCGCCGCCGAGAGCAGCAGGCATCGCTGGGCGACAAGGTTCAGGCCGAGCAGGCCGGCGCGGTGTCGGAGCCGGCAGATGCGCCACCGGTCGACCCCTCGACCTTCGACGATCCCGCGACGGCGCAGCCGACGACCGGGCAGCGCTCAACGGCGCCCCCGCACGCGGCGCTCCGGCGACCGCCGACCGCCCGGTTGTCGAGCACGCGCGCGAGCGCACGGGTACGCATCCACGCGGTCGCGCCGGGGCCTCTCTGGGCGCGCAGGGCGCTCGGTGTCGTCGTCCTGCTCTCGGCGATCGCGGTCGCGATCGTCGCCGTGCGCGCCGTCGGCGACCTGATCGGCGGCAGCGACGAGCCTGCTCCGCCGGTCGCCGAGGCGAAGGTGAGCGAGATCACGATCCCCGAAGGGCTCGACCGCCGGCAGATCGCGGACCTGGTCAAGGAGGAGGGCATCGACGGTGACTACCTCGATGCGACCAAGGCCTCGACCAAGTACAAGGGCTTCGACCCGGCGAAGTACGGCGCGGCAGATGCGCAGACCCTCGAGGGCTTTCTGTTCCCGGCGCTGTACGAGCTGCCGAAGAAGGCGAACGTGAAGGATCTGGTCAGCCGCCAGCTGACGGCGCTCAAGGACAACATCGCCGAGGTCGACCTCGACTACGCCGAGTCGAAGAACCTGAACGTCTATGACGTGCTCAAGATCGCCTCGATGATCGAGCGTGAGATCCAGGTGCCGGAGGAGCGAAAGCTCGCCGCCGCCGTGATCTACAACCGCCTCAGCGCAGGCACGCCGCTGGGGATCGACGCGACGATTCGCTACGAGGACCAGAACTACACCGAGCAGCTGACCGAGAGCCGCCTCGCCGAGCCGACCCCGTACAACACCCGAATCAACACGGGCCTGCCGCCGACGCCGATCGGCAACCCCGGCCTCGCTTCGATCGAGGCCGCCGCCAACCCGGCCAAGTCCGACGTCTTCTACTTCGTCGTCAAGCCCGGCACCTGCGGTGAGCACGTTTTCGTCGAGACCGAGCAGGAGTTCCTCGAGGCCGAGGCCGAGTACCAGGCGGCGCTGGCCGCCGAGGGCGGCTCGCCGACCGAGTGCTGAGGCATCGCCGAACCGCCACACGGGCCGAGCGGCAGCTTGCGTCCCATAGTTGTGCGTTAGCTGCCGCTCGGCGCTCGCGGTTAGCATCGGCGCGTGCCCCGTCTCGCCGTTCTCGGCCAACCGATCTCGCACTCGCGCTCGCCGGCGATTCATACGGCCGCGCTGGCCGAGCTGGGCCTTGCCGGCGAATGGAGCTACGAGGCGATCGAGGTCGCGCCCCCGGACTTCGCCACGCTCGTCGCCTCGCTTGCCGGCGCGGGCTTCGCCGGGGTCAACGTCACCGTTCCGCACAAGCTTGCCGCGCTCGCGCTCGCCGACAGCGCCTCCGTCGCCGCACGTGAGATCGGTGCTGCGAACACGCTCACATTCTCCGCCGGCGCGGTCGCCGCGGACAACACCGACGCCGTCGGCCTGATCGCGGCGCTGCCCGAGCCGCCGCAGGGCAAGCGCGCGCTGGTGCTGGGCGCGGGCGGATCGGCGCGTGCCTGCATCTGGGCGCTGCGCCAGGCTGGGGCGGAGGTGGCGATCTGGAACCGCACCGGCTCGAAGGCGCAATCGCTCGCCGAGGAGCTGGGTGCCGACGCAGAGCCGGCCCGCCGCAACGGGTCAGTTGCCGATCGGCGATTTCGACCTCCTCGTCAACGCCACAACCGTCGGCCTGGACGCGGCAAATCCGGCTTCGCAAGCCGACGCTCAGGCGCCTGGGGCGCTAAAGGCGCTCCCGATCGATGCCGATGCGATCTCTGAACGACAAGTTGTGGTGGATCTGGTCTACGGATCCGTCCCGACGCCGCTCATATCGGCCGCGCGAAGCCGGGGAGCATGCGTCGTAGACGGGCTCGAGATCCTGGTTTGCCAGGGAGCCGCGTCACTGCGGCTCTGGACCGGGCTCGAGCCGCCGCTGGAGACGATGCGCCAGGCAGCACTTGCAGTAACTGGAAACGAGAGATGAGCGAGCAGATGACAGCGGATCGCCCCGGCCACCTCAGCCCCGTGCCGACCGCGGCCGACGAGGCCGAGCAGGCCGTTGAGGCCGACGCGCCTGCGGATCACGGTTCATCCGACGAAACGCCCGGCCTGACCGCGCCGACAGGCCGCGGCAGCTCCTCGATGTTCCTCACCGACGTCATCGTCGAGCTCGGCTTCATCAGCCGTGAGCGCGTCGACGAGATCATTCAGGAAGCGCGCCTCGCCGGGCGCTCGCCCGACGACCTCCTGGTCGAGCACAAGTTGATCAACGCCGACCAGCTCTCCCGTGCGATCGCCGAGCGGTATGGGCTCGACCACCTCGATCTCAACGCTTACCACGTCGACATGGGCGCGGCCAGCCTGCTCTCGGTCCCGGCAGCGCGCCGCTACGAGGCCGTTCCCGTCGGCTACGTCGATTCGACCACGCTTCTGGTCGCGATGGCCGACCCGGCCAACGTGCTCGCGATCGACGACATCCACATGATCACCGGGCTCAACTGCAAGCTCGCGGTTGCGCCGGGCGACGACATCGATGCCCTGATTCGCCGCCTGACCACGCTCGAGAGCGCGGTCACCGAAGCGATCGACGAGGAAGAGGAGCAAGAGCTCGAGCTCGGCGGCGTCTCCGAGCTGCGCGAGTCGGCAGACGACGCGCCGGTGATCAAGCTCGTCTACTCGATTCTCGGCCAGGCCGCCTCCGAAGGCGCCTCGGACATCCACTTCGAGGCCGGTGAGAAGGAGATGCGCGTGCGCTTTCGCGTCGACGGCGTCCTGCATGAGGCCGCGCGGGTGCCGAAGCGGATGATCGCCGGCGTCGTCTCGCGGATCAAGATCATGAGCGAGCTCGACATCGCCGAAAAGCGCCTGCCACAGGACGGCCGCGTCAGCATCAACGTCGAGGGCCGCAAGGTCGACCTACGCGTTGTCACGCTGCCGACTCAAAGCGGCGAGGGCGCGACGATCCGGATCCTCGACAAGGAGCAGGCGATGCGGTCGCTCGACGACCTCGGCATGGATGGTGAGGGCCGGCGCCGCTTCACTGCCGCGATCGGTCGTTCCCACGGCGCCGTGCTGGTCACCGGGCCGACCGGCTCCGGCAAGTCGACCAGCCTCTATGCGGCGCTGGCCGAGCTCGACAGCGTGACCAAGAACATCATCACGATCGAGGACCCCGTCGAGTACCGGATGGACGGGATCAAGCAGATCGGCGTCAACCACAAGGCAGGGCTGACGTTCGCCGCCGGCCTGCGCTCGATCCTGCGCGCCGATCCCGACATCATCATGGTCGGCGAGATCCGCGACGGGGAGACGGCGCGGATCGCGATCGAGTCCGCGCTGACGGGGCACATGGTGCTCTCGACGCTGCACACCAACGATGCCCCGGGCACGATCACCCGCCTGGCGAAGATGGGCATCGAGAGCTTCCTCACCGCTTCGGCCGTCGACGCGGTCGTCGCCCAGCGCCTCGCGCGCAAGCTCTGCACCCATTGCAAGGAGCGAACGGTGCTGCCCCAAGCGGCGTTGGCCGAAGCCGGCTTCAGGGTGGGCGGGGATGTCGAGGCCTACGAGCCCGGAGGCTGCGCCCGCTGCGGCCAGAGCGGCTATCGCGGTCGCATCGGCCTGTTCTCGGTGATGGGCATGAGCGAGCGGATCAAGGAGCTGACGATCGGCAACGTCGCCGAGGCCGAGATCACCAAGGTGGCGCGCGAGGAGGGCATGCTCACCCTGCGCGAGGACGGCCTGCTCAAGGTCCGTTCCGGCGTCACCTCGATCGCCGAAGTCGCTCGCGTCGCCTCCTGATCGCAGGCCGCTGCGGACCACCGCTAAAGGTTCGGCGCCGAGGCGACGATCAAGGTAGCGATGAGCCTCGATTTCGCATCCGTCCTCACCCGCATGGTCGAGGAGAACGCCTCCGACGTGCACCTCTCCGCCGGCGTTCCGCCCGTGATGCGCCTGCGCGGCAAGATCACCCACATGGAGGGCTACGAGAGGCTCGCCCCCCAGGACACGCGCGAGATCGTCTACTCGATCCTCAACGACTCACAGCGCAAGCGCTTCGAGAACGAGCGCCAGCTCGACTTCGCCTACTCGATCCCGGGCATGGCGCGATTCCGCGTCAACGTCTTCTTCCAGCGCGGCGCGATCTCGGCCGCCTTGCGTCTCATCCCCTCGCAGATCCAGAGCCTGGAGTCGCTCGGGCTGCCGGCGGTGATGGCCGAGTTCACGCGAAAGCCGCGTGGCTTCGTCCTCGTCACCGGGCCGACCGGCTCGGGAAAGTCGACGACGCTGGCCTCGATGGTGAACATGATCAACCAGGAGCGCGAGGAGCACATCCTCACGATCGAGGACCCGATCGAGTTCCTGCATCGCCACCAGAAGTGCATCGTCAACCAGCGCGAGATCGGCGCCGACGCGACCGATTTCTCCAGCGCCCTGAAGTCCGCCCTGCGCGAGGACCCCGACGTCATCCTCGTCGGCGAGATGCGCGACCTGGAGACGATCTCGACCGCGCTGACGGCGGCGGAGACCGGCCACCTCGTGTTCGCGACCCTGCACACGCAGTCGACCGCGCAGACGGTCGACCGCATCATCGACGTCTTCCCGGCCCACCAGCAACAGCAGGTGCGGATGCAGCTCTCGATCGCGCTTCAGGGAATCGTCACCCAGCAGCTCGTCCCGACCGCCGATGGCACCGGCCGCGCCTGCGTCGCCGAGATCCTCGTGCCGACGCCCGCGATTCGCAACCTGATCCGCGAGGGCAAGACCCACCAGATCTACTCGGCTCTTCAGACTTCGGGCTCGCGCGGGATGCAGACGATGGACTCCCACCTCGCCCAGCTCGTACGCAGGCACACGATCACACGCGAGATCGCCGACCAGCGCGCCTCCGTCCCCGAGGAGCTCAAGCGGCTGCTCGGAGGCACCGAGGCGATGAGCGGCTCGAACCAGCGCGTGCCCGCTGGAGTCAGCTGAGCGCAGCGTCGTGCCCACGTTCGACTTCAACGCGGTCGATCTCGCCGGTGTGCCGGCCCGCGGCGAGGCCGAGGCCGGCACCAAGGCGCAGGTGACCGAGCAGCTGCGCCAGCGCGGCCTGATCGTCCTCGACGTCTCCGAGAAGCGCGAGGCGATGAAGCTGGAGTCGGTGTTCCAGCGCTTCAAGAGCGTCGACCTGCGAAACCTCTCGGTCTTCTCGCGGCAGTTCGCGACCTTGATCGCATCGGGAATGCCGATGCTGCGCTCGCTCTACACGCTCGAGGAGCAGACCGAGGACGAGATGCTGACGAAGGCGATCGTCGCCGTTCGCCAAGACGTCGAGGCGGGCAGCTCGGTCGGCACGTGCGATGGAGTCCCAGCCGGGCGTGTTCGACCCGCTCTACCGCTCGATGGTCCACGCCGGCGAGGGCGCGGGCCGGCTCGAGAGCTCGCTCGACCGCATCGCCCACCACCTCGAGAAGATCGACGCGCTGCGCCGCCAGGTGAAGTCGGCGATGATGTACCCGGCGGTCGTTTTCGTGCTGGCCGCGGTGGTGCTGATCATCGTCGTCTCCTTCATCGTCCCGATCTTCGTCGGCATCTTCGAGGAGATCGCCTCGGAGAACCCCGGCGCCCCCGCCGAGCTGCCGCTGATGACCCGGTTCACGGTCGGGATCTCGGACATGATCACCGGCCGCTGGTACATCCTGCTGCCCTCGGTGATCCTCGCCGCCTACCTGTTCCTGCGCTGGAAGAAGACCGACCGCGGGCGCGCCCGGCTCGACCGGATCAAGCTGAAGATCCCGTGGAACATCGGCGACATCGTCCAGAAGGTCGCCCTGGCACGCTGGTCGCGGACCTTCGCCGGCGCGATCTCCTCCGGCGTCCCGATCCTGCAGGCGATCGAGCTCTCGGGCACGACCGCGGGCAATGCGGTGATCGAGGAGGCGATGGACGACGTCTACGACTCGGTCAAGAGCGGCGGCTCGATCGCCGCCCCGCTGACCGCCAACCCGGTCTTTCCGCCGATGGTCTCGCACATGGTCTCGATCGGCGAGGAGTCGGGCCAGCTCGAGACGATGTTCGAGAAGATCGCCGACTTCTACGACGCCGAGGTCGACGCCAAGGTGAGGGCGCTGACCTCGCTGATCGAGCCGGTGATGATCATGTTCGTCGGCGGCATCGTCGGCTTCATCGTGATCGCGATGTACCTGCCGATCTTCAGCCTGTACGAGAACATCCGCTGATCTCGATCGCCCGCTAAGGTGCGCCCGTGGGTTGCTTCGTAGCGCTCTTCGCGCTGATCTCGCCGCGCCTGGCGCTGTTCTTCATCTGGATCTTCAGCGACCTGCTCGGACGCGCCTTCGAGGAGTGGTGGATCCCGCTGCTGGGCTTCTTCCTGCTGCCGTGGACGACGCTCGCCTACGCGGTGATGTGGAGCGCGGGAACCAATCGGGTCGACGGCTTCGAGTGGTTCATCGTCGCGCTCGCCTTCCTCTTCGATCTCACCTCGTATTCGCAGTCGGGCCGCATGAGCCGTCGTTAGCGTTCTCGCTCCTCGGCCTATTCTTGGCCGGTGAGCAGGGGCGAGGAGCAGGCCGCGCAGACGCGGCAGCAGCGGCGTTCCGCTCTGGCCGACCGCCTCGAGCGCGAGATCGAGGAGCGGGTCGATGTCGAGCGCGAGCTCGAGCTCGAGCGTTCCCAGGCAGACGCGTCCGACGCCACCTCCGGACCCGGCCTGAAGCGGACGATCTTCTGGCTTTCGGTCACGGGGATCTCGCTCTATCTCGTCGCTCCGAGCCTGCTCGACGTGCTCAGCTCGTGGAAGAACCTCGAGGACATCGACTGGTGGTGGTTCCCGGCGATGGCGGTGCTGCAGACGGCTTCGCTCGCGCTGTCTGTGGCTGGTGCAGCGCGCGGCCCTGCGCGAGGCCGAGATGCCGAACGTGATCGAGTCGCAGCTGGCCGGCAATGCCCTCGCCAAGATCGCACCCGGCGGCGGCGCTCTCGGCGGCGCGCTTCAGTACCGGATGCTGGTCGAGGCGGGCCTGCCCAAGGGCCCCACCGCAGCCGGGATCACCGCCAGCAACCTCTTGATCTTCGTCGTCGTTCTCGCCCTTCCGGTCTTGGTCTTGCCCGCGCTGCTGGGCGGAGCCGTGAACCGCGATCTGCTCGCGGCGACGATCATCGGCGCGATCGCGTTCGCCGTGCTCGCAGGCCTCGGCGTCGTCCTGCTCGCATACGACAAGCCGCTCGCCTACCTGGGCCGCGCGGTGCAAGGCCGTGCGCAATCGCCTGCGCCGCAACTCCGAGCCGTTGCGCACGCTGCCGCAGCGCCTGGTTCGCGAGCGTGATCGCCTGCTGGCGACACTGGGGCCGAGCTGGCGGATGGCGATGCTGGCGACCGTCGGTCGTTGGGCCTTCGACTACGCGACCCTGCTGGCGGCGCTGGCCGCCGTCGGGTCGACGCCGCGTCCGGCCCTCGTGCTGCTCGCGTTTTGTGCTGCGCAGGTGCTGGCACAGGTGCCCGGTCACCCCCGGCGGCCTCGGCTTCGTCGAGGCGGGGTTGACGGCGATGCTGGCGCTTGCCGGGGTCAGCGCCGCCAGCGCTGTGCTCGCGACCTTCGCCTACCGGCTCTTCAACTACTGGTTGCAGCTGCCCGCCGGGCTGGTCGGCTACCTGCTTCACCGGCGGCGCTTCACGGCCGGTCCGGCCGCGCCGGTCTAGCCTCGCGGCCGCCTGGACGTTCAGGTGGCGCTCGCCTGGACGTTCATTGGACCACGATCGTGGCGATCCGCCGGCCCTCGGCGCCGTCGGGCGCAATCACCTCGACCGGGTACTTGCCTGCATCCACGAGCAGCAGGTCGAAACGCGCCGCGAACTCCGGGTCGGTGTCTTCGAGCTCGTCGAGGGCCGGGATCGCCACCTGGGCCGGGCGCCCGGACGTGACCACGAGCTCGAGCTGGTCGCCGGCGGACGCCCGGATTCGTCCTGGCTCCTTCGCCGCAGCGTCGACGCTGCGTGAGATGAACCCACCCGTCGGCAGCTCCGTTTCCGAGGTTGAGTCGGTGGTCGTGCTCGAATCGTCGCGGCTGCGCTCCTCCACCGGCACCAGCGCCGCCGCCACGCTCGAGAGCACCAGCAGCACCAACATGACGAGGATCAGGCGACGCGCGGCCACCGGCGCAGCTTAGAACTCCATCCGGGGTACTAGGGGCTGACCCTGACGTGGACGGATGTACCCCCTACCCAGCCCTAAAGGTCTCAGGCCCCAGGCCGATAACGGAGCCAGAAGGCCAGCGCTTCGGTGATAAAGGCAAACCCGTCGCAAGACGGGGACGCAAAGCCAACGGGGCTTCACTTCTGGAAACGGGGGGAGCCGGCCGGGTTACCACCGGGGTCAACGAATCTCCCGAGATGGCAGTCTCAACGGGGCTCTGGCACAAGACGCAACATCGGGTTACCTAGGAGGTACCTAATGATCAACAAGCTCCGCGTCAGGGCCAACAGCGAGTCGGGCTTCACGCTCGTCGAGCTCCTGGTCGTGATGCTCATCCTCGGCCTGCTGGCCGCGATCGCCATTCCGGCGTTCTTCAACCAGCGCGAGAAGGCCAAGGACTCCGACGCCAAGGCAGCCGTGAAGACGATGCAGACGGCGATGGAGACCTACTCGACCGACAACAACGGCTCCTATGTCGGCGCCACGTTGACCGGGGCAGGCGGTCTCACGACCATCGAGCCGGCCATCAACGATGCGCCTCAGGGTACCGCTGGCGCGACGCCTCCGACCGTGACCGGTCTCGCGGCGAAGACGTTCATCGTCACCGTCACCTCGGAGACCGGCAACACGTTCAGCATTGAGCGTGAGGCCACCGGCACCACGTTGCTGGAATGCACCACCGGAGGCACGGCGGGTTGTCCGACCGGCGGCGTCTGGTCCGGCTAGACAGTCCAGTACCAAGTAACGCAAGGCGAGAGGGCGGGCCTTCGGGCCCGCCCTCCGTCGTTCTTCACCCCATCCGCGGCGCGAACTGGCAGCCGATGTGGCCCGAATCGAGGCGAATCAGTGTCCGCCTGGACGAATTGGCCTCAAGCCCCGCGCTCGCGCGCCCGATCAAAGGTCAGACCAACCCAAGGGGGCTCAAGCCGATGCGTATCCGCAACCTGATCAGGACTGCCGCGACCAAGCACCGGTTCGCCCGGTTCGCCGACGAGTCGGGCCTCGCCGTGCCGCTGGTGCTCGCGGTGCTCGTCGTCGGCCTCTCGCTCGGCAGCGCCGCTGTGCTGGCTTCGGTCAACGTGCAGCGCGGGAGCGTTCGCGATGAGGACTCGAAATACGCGATTGCGGCGGCCGACGCCGCCGTGCTCGAGGCCGTCCATCGCCAGAACCTGATCCCGACGACCACCGGTAACCGCTGCCTGGTGATCGGCAGCGGCCTCACCTTGATCCCTGGCGCCGCTTCCGCCGACGGCTGGTGTCCCCAGGTCTCCGGGCTCGGTCGGCGACGCGACGTGGACCTATCGTGTGCGTCACCTGCCGGCCGCCAACGGGACCGTCGCGATGGAGGTGGTCGGCACCGGCACCTCGGACGGCATCAGCCGCCGGGTCGAGGTGATGGCGCAGTCGAACCTCGAGGGCAGCGTCTTCGGCAGCAACTCCGTCGTCGGTGACGATTTCATCTCGATGAACTCGAACGCGAGGGTCGAGGGCAACACCGCGACCAACGGCGACCTCACGCTTCAAAGCAACGCGGTCCTCTGCGGCAACGCGCAGGTCGGCACCGAGCCGGGCGACCTGTTCACCTTGACGAGCAACGCGAAGCCATGGCGGACCGAACTGCGGGGGCACCACCTATCCACCGCGCGACCAAGGCCGACACCGCCCTCGCAGCCGGTGTTCCAGGGCGACGTGCCCACCGTGAACTCCAACGGGCGCTTCTTCAGCCCAGGACCTGCGCAGCGGTGGCAGCAGCGTCACCTGGTCGCAGCGCGACCCGAACGCTGATCCTCGACAGCAACTCCTCGGTCACCCTCGGCGGTACCAACTACAGCTTCTGCAAGCTCGAGCTCGAGCAGCAACTCGACCCTCTACGTCGCCGCCGGCGCCGCGGTCCGCATCTACTTCGACTCGCCCGAGAGCTGCGGCCAGTCCAGCGGCGTCGACGCAGCTGATAATGGACAGCAACACCCGGATCGTCTCCAGCAGCGGCACCCCCTGCCAACGCGGCGCTGCTGTTCGTCGGCTCGACCTCCACCCCGCCCCTGCAGACGACAGGCGCAGCCTCGACTCCAACACCGGGGTCGGCGACTCGGGCTGCTCGAGTTCGTTCAGTGATCTACGGGCCGAAGACCGATCATCTCCTTGAACAGCAACGCGACCTGGTGCGGGGCGATCGCCGGCAAGTCGGTCTACGCTCGACTCCAACTCCATCGTCAGGGCCACCGGCGACACCCCCAACTTCACCCTGCCGATGCCGCTGCTCTACCGCGGCGCGCGCTACGTCGAGTGCGTCGGCACCGCGACCACCGCGCCCGACCAGGGCTGTTGACGGGAAGCGTCATGCACCGCCTTCGCACCCTTGCACAGGCTCCGTGACGAGCGCGGGGTCACGCTCACGGAGTTGATGATTGCGACCGCGGCGATGCTCGTCGTCATCTTCGCGGCGATGACGTTGGTGCCGTTGACGCTTCGCAGCGAAGAGCGGGTGCGCGAGAAGTCCGGCGCCGTTCAGGAGGGCCGGGTCCTGGTCGAGCGCCTGACCCGTGAGCTGCGCCAGGGCTTCGGCGTCGTTGCGACCCCGACCGCCTCGACGATCAGCTTCCAGACCTACGCGCACCGGGCGACCTGCGGCGGCGCCTACGCGACCACGGCGATCCAGTGCCGCGTCACCTACACCTGCGACACCGCCGGCACCTGCACCCGCACCGAACGCAACCCGGACGGGACCGGCACCGCAGCCGCGGAGACTCTCGTCGAAGGGCTCGGCGCCGGCTCGGGGTTCTCCTATCTGCCCAGCGCATCCGCCCCGACCCACGTCAACGTCAAGCTGATCTTTCCCAGCGACGGTGGCGATGACGCGATCACCCTCGAGGCCGGCGCGAGCCTGCGAAACCTGCCGGCGACCTGAGCGCGACGATGCGATCCGAGCACAAGCAGCCGCACGCTCGCATCTTCGCCCGCAGAGCAGGGGATGACCCTGGTCGAGGTGGTCGTCGCGGCGCTGATCTTCGTCGTCGGCGCGCTGGCGATCCTGCAGACCTTCGACTCCTCGACTCGCAGCGCCTACCGCGCCGAGCAGAGCCAGGTCCTGAACGCGGTCGCCGAGCGCGAGCTCGAGGAGATCCGCAGGCTGCCGTTCGCGCAGGTGGCGCTGGCGACGCCGGCCCCCACCTCTGCAACCGCCGAGAACGACCCACGCCACCGCGTCTCGGGGACCCGCTTCGCGCTCGACTCAGACGGCACCGACCTCGCCAACATGGTTCTCAACGGAGGTGGGCTCGACACCGACGGTGACGGCCAGCTCGACGACGGGACGATCAACTGCGGCACTTCGTGCCTGGTAAGCGGCCCCGAGTCGTTCAGCAGCGGCGATGTCACGGGCAACATCTACCGGTATGTGGTCTGGCAGGACGACGTCAACTGCGGTATCAGTTGTCCGGGGGGACAGGACGTAAAGCGTGCGGTCGTCGCGATCCGCCTCGACGGCACCGCGGCCTCGGCCGAGCGGCCTTACCACGAGGTCCAGTCCGACCTTATCGACCCGATCGACAACGCCCAGGCCAACCTGCCGCCCCCGGGCAATCCGCCGGTCACCGCCGAGCAGCTCTGGCTCTCGGATACGACGTGCAACAGCGCAAGCCGGGTCGCGATCACAGCCAACCACAACGCCCACAACACCCTTGGCGTCTGCTCGGACGGGCTGCGGTCCGGCGCCACGGCCGGGGCACCCGACCTGCTGTTCACTACCCCGCCGCCCGCCTCCCAGGTCAACTTCTACGACTACGCGCTCGACTTCGAGCCCGTGGTCAGCCCGGCCAACGACCGCGGCCTCCAGCTTCAGCGCCAGACTGCCCCCGGCTGTGAGTACTCGCCGAGTGGCGCCGACGCCGGCCACAAGATCCATCGCTGGGTGACGCCGCCGCTGCCGATCGCCTTCGTGCTCGAAGGCGACGCGACCCTCCAGCTCTACACCCGAACCCTCAACGGCGCCACCCACCCGGGCAAGATCTGCGTCTACCTGTTCCGCCGCGAGGACTCGGCCTTCGGCGGCGCCGAGGACGAGCTCATCGTCGACGCCAACGGCGCTCCGAACCAGTACTTCACCTGGTCCCAGCTCACCTGGCCCAGAAACGCAACACTCGAAGCGTCTTCGGCCAGGTCATCGTGCCGATGGAGTTCGACCTGACGGTGATCCCCAGGGACCAGCGTCTCGGTATCGCGATCTCGGTCGAGCAGACGGGCACAGGCGCGGACGCGCTCGAGTTCGCCTACGACCATCCCACGCGCCAGAGCAGGCTCGAGGTCCAGACGGCGACGCCTCTGCCGTGACCGCAGGCGTCGCGGCCACGTTCAAGCAGCCACGGGAACGCGCCGAAGAAGAGGGCGGATGACTTTCGAGCTGCCCATCCTTCGTGCCCTGCTTCCCGCTGCCATGGCGACGCTTGCGGCTGCGCTGATCGCGCTGCTGCTCGCCGGCGCGCCGGTGCGCGAACTTGGATCCGCGTCCAGCGCGAGCGCCGAGCCGGATGCAGGCGCGCCGTCGAACGCGACCTCGAGCTACGGCTCGCTGCCGCTCTCCTTTCAGCCCAACGCCGGGCGTGGCGATCCGCGGCTCGACTTCGTCACCCACACCTCCGCGGCCTCCGTCTACCTCGACGCACGGGGCGCCACTCTCGTGCCGGCCCAGGCACCGGCGAGTGGGGCGCAGGCCCTGCAGATGCAGATGGTCGGGGCCGACCCGGCCGCGCCGCATGCGCTCGAACGCCTCCCCGGGGTCGTCAACGACCTCCGCGGCGACGATCCGGCACGGTGGGCGACCGAGATCCCGACCTTCGAGCGAGTTCGCTACTCGAGCCTGTACCCGGGGGTGGCGCTCGACTGGTACGGCAACCAGCGTCGCCTCGAGTACGACTTCCGGCTCTCCCCGCACGCCGACCCGGGCCAGATCGCGGTTCGCATGGCCGGCGCCGACGGCCTGCGCCTCGCCGCCAACGGCGACCTCGTGATCGGCGCCTTCGGCGAGCAGATCCGCCAACTCGCGCCGGTTGCGTATCAGCCGGCCGCGCACGGCGCACCCCGGCGCCCCGTCGACGTGGCCTACGACGTAAGCGGGAACACCGTCGGCTTCGAGCTCGGCGCCTACGACAAGCGCCGGCCGCTGGTCATCGACCCGCTGATGCTGACCTATGCGACCTACCTCGGCGGCGGCCTCGTCGACGAGGGCCGGGCAATCGCCGTCGACCCCGCGGGCGCGGCCTATATCGCCGGCAGCACCAGCTCGACCGACTTCGATCGCGTCGGCGGGATCGAAGGCAACGAGGCCGACGTCGACGCCTTCGTCACCAAGCTCAACCCGGCCGGCTCGGCGATCGTCTACTCGACCTACCTCGGCGGCAACGGCAACGACCAGGCCCACGGGATCGCGGTCGACTCGGCTGGAGCCGCCCACATCACCGGGCACACCTCCTCGATCGACCTCAACCTCCACAACGAGTTCGAGACCGACAGCGGAACCATCGACGCCTTCGTCTCGAAGCTGACCCCGGCCGGTTCGGCGCTCGCCTACTCGACCTACCTCGGCGGTCCAGCGTCGACCAGGCGTTCGAGATCGCGATCCGCTCCGGCGCCGTCTACGTCACCGGCACCACACTCTCGACCGACTTCGACCGCGTCGGCGGGATCGAGGGCGACTCGGGCGACGCCGACTTCGACGTCTTCGTCGCCAAGCTCGATCCGGCGCAGTCGGGCCCGCCCTCGCTCGTCTACTCGACCTACCTCGGTGGGGACCGACACGACGAGGCCCACGGAATCGCGGTCGACTCCAGCGGCGCCGCCTACGTCACCGGCTTCACCGACTCGAGCGACTTCAATCTCGTCGGCTCGATCGAAGGCGATTCGCCGGATCGCGACGCTTTCGTCTCGAAGCTGAACCCGGCGGGCTCGGCGCTCGCCTACTCGACGTACCTCGGCGGCGACGACCGCGACGAGGCCCACGGAATCGCGGTCGACTCCAGCGGCGCCGCCTACCTGACCGGCTTCAGCGACTCGAGCGACTTCGACCTCGTCAGCTCCTACGAGGGCGATTCGACCGACCGAGACGCCATCGTCGCGAAGCTGAACCCGGCGGGCTCGGCGCTCGCCTACTCGACCTACCTCGGCGGCAACGGCGTCGACGAGGCCCGCGGGATCGCCGTCGACCCGACCGGTGCGGCCTACGTGGTCGGCGGGACCACCTCGACGGACTTCGACCGCGTGCGCGAGCTCGAGGGGCCCTCGGGCAGCCTCGACGCCTTCGCGACCCGCCTGACGCAGGCCGGCTCCGCGCTTCACACCTCGACCTACGTCGGCGGCAGCGGCCCCGACCAGGCGCGGGCGATCGCGCTCGACTCCACCGGGGCGGCCTATGTCGCCGGCAGCACCACCTCGACCGACTTCGACCGCGTCGGCGGGATCGAGGGGCCGTCGGGGTCGACCGACGCCTTCGCGATCAAGCTCGAGGCCAGCCCTGGACCGGCGTCGCCGCTGCTGACCGACAGCGACCCCGACTCGCCCGCCAACGACAACAACCCCGAGATCAAGGGCAGCGCCGCCTCGGGTTCGACCGTGCGCCTGTACCGCAGCGCCACCTGCGGCGGCAGCCCCGCCGCCGTGGGCAGCGCCGCGCAGCTCGCCTCGCCCGGGTTGACGGTCACGGTCGCGGACGACTCGACGACGCACCTTCTGGGCTACGGCGACCGACGCCGAGGCAAGCTCGCCGTGCTCTGCCACCTCCGTCACCTACGTCGAAGACTCGACCGCCCCCGCCGCGCCGACCGTCACCTCGACGACCCCGGCCTCGCCGGCAAACGACAACAACCCCGAGGTCAAGGGCTCGGGCGCCGAGGCCGGCTCGACGGTGAAGCATCTATGACAACGCCACCTGCACCGGGACCCCGCTGGGCTCGGGCACGGCCGCCGCCTTCAACACCGGCGCCGGGATCACAGCGACGGTGCCGGCCGACTCGACCACCAACCTGCGCGCCACGGCCACCGATGCCGCCGGCAACGTCTCGGCCTGCTCGACGGCGCTGACCTACGTCGAAGACTCGACCGCCCCCGCCGCTGCCGACGATCAGCTCGACGACCCCGGCCTCGCCGGCAAACGACAACAACCCCGAGGTCAAGGGCTCGGGCGCCGAGGCCGGCCTCGACGGTGAAGCATCTACGACAACGCCACCTGCACCGGCACCCCGCTGGGCTCGGGCACGGCCGCCGCCTTCAACACCGGCGCCGGGATCACCGCGACGGTGGCGGCCGACTCGACCACCAACCTGCGCGCCGCGGTCAACGACGACGCCGGCAACGTCTCGCCGTGTTCCAACGCGATCGCCTACGTCGAGGACTCGACCGCCCCGGCCGCGCCCCAGGTCGACTCCACCAGCCCCGCCTCGCCCGCCGACGACAACAACCCCGAGGTGATCGGCTCGGCCGAAGCGGGCTCGACCGTGCGCCTCTACAAGGGCTCCGCTGCACCGCATCCGCCGCTCGCACACCGCCTCGGCCGTCGAGCTTCGCCTCGCCCGGCTTCACGGTCTCGGTCGCCGACGACTCGACCACCAACCTGCGCGCGACGGCCACCGACGCCGCCGGCAACGTCTCTGCCTGCTCGACGGCGCTCGACCTACGTCGAAGACTCGACCGCCCCGGTCGCTCCGACCGTCAGCCGCCACCAACCCCGCCTCGCCCGCAAACGACAACAGCCCCGAGGTCAGCGGCTCGGCCGAGGCCGCCTCGACGGTGCGCATCTACGACAACGCCACCTGCACCGGGACCCCGCTTGCCGGCGGCACCGCCGCCGCCTTCAACCGGCGCCGGGATCACGATCTCGGTCCCCGACGACTCGACCACCACCCTGCGCGCCACGGCCACCGACCAGGCGGCCACGCCTCGCCGTGTTCCAGCGCGATCTCCTATCTCGAGGACTCGACGATCCCCGCCGCTGCGACGATCAGCTCGACGACGCCCGGCCTCGCCCGCAAACGACAACAACCCCGAGGTCAAGGGCTCGGGCGCCGAGGCCGGCGCGTCGGTGCACATCTACGACAACGCCACCTGCACCGGCACCCCGCTGGGCTCGGGCACGGCCGCCGCCTTCAACACCGGCGCCGGGATCACAGCGACGGTGGCGGCCAACTCGACCACCAACCTGCGCGCCGCGGTCAAAGACGACGCCGGCAACGTCTCGCCGTGTTCCAACGCGATCGCCTACGTCGAGGACTCCAACGCCCCGGCTTCGCCCCAGGTCGACTCCACCAGCCCCGCCTCGCCCGCCGACGAGAACAACCCCGAGGTGATCGGCTCGGCCGAAGCGGGCTCGACCGTGCGCCTCTACAAGGGCTCCGAGCTGCACCGATCCGCCGGCTGCACACCGCCTCGGCGTCGAGCTTTGCCTCGCCCGGCTTCACGATCTCGGTGCCCGACGACTCGACCACCAACCTGCGCGCGACCGCCACCGACGCCGCCGGCAACGTCTCTGCCTGCTCGACGGCGCTCGACCTACGTCGAAGACTCGACCGCCCCGGTCGCTCCGACCGTCAGCGCCACCAACCCCGCCTCGCCCGCAAACGACAACAACCCCGAGGTCAGCGGCTCGGCCGAGGCCGCCTCGACGGTGCGCATCTACGACAACGCCACCTGCACCGGGACCCCGCTTGCCGGCGGCACCGCCGCCGCCTTCAACGGCGCCGGGATCACGATCTCGGTCCCCGACGACTCGACCACCACCCTGCGCGCCACGGCCACCGACCAGGCAGGCCACGCCTCGCCGTGTTCCAGCGCGATCTCCTATCTCGAGGACTCGACGATCCCCGCCGCTGCGACGATCAGCTCGACGACCCCGGCCTCGCCCGCAAACGACAACAACCCCGAGGTCAAGGGCTCGGGCGCCGAGGCCGGCTCGACGGTGAACATCTACGACAACGCCACCTGCACCGGCACCCCGCTGGGCTCGGGCACGGCCGCCGCCTTCAACACCGGCGCCGGGATCACAGCGACGGTGGCGGCCGACTCGACCACCAACCTGCGCGCCGCGGTCAAAGACGACGCCGGCAACGTCTCGCCGTGTTCCAACGCGATCGCCTACGTCGAGGACTCAAACGCCCCGGCTTCGCCCCAGGTCGACTCCACCAGCCCCGCCTCGCCCGCCGACGAGAACAACCCCGAGGTGATCGGCTCGGCCGAAGCGGGCTCGACCGTGCGCCTCTACAAGGGCTCCGGCTGCACCGATCCGCCGGCTGCACACCGCCTCGGCGTCGAGCTTTGCCTCGCCCGGCTTCACGATCTCGGTGCCCGACGACTCGACCACCAACCTGCGCGCGACGGCCACCGACGCCGCCGGCAACGTCTCTGGCCTGCTCGACGGCACTCACCTACGTCGAAGACTCGACCGCCCCGGTCGCTCCGACCGTCAGCGCCACCAACCCCGCCTCGCCCGCAAACGACAACAACCCCGAGGTCAGCGGCTCGGCCGAGGCCGCCTCGACGGTGCGCATCTACGACAACGCCACCTGCACCGGGACCCCGCTTGCCGGCGGCACCGCCGCCGCCTTCACCGGCGCCGGGATCACGATCTCGGTCCCCGACGACTCGACCACCACCCTGCGCGCCACGGCCACCGACCAGGCGGGCCACGCCTCGCCGTGTTCCAGCTCGATCTCCTATCTCGAGGACTCGACGATCCCCGCCGCTGCGACGATCAGCTCGACGACCCCCGCCTCGCCCGCAAACGACAACAGCCCCGAGGTCAAGGGCTCGGGCGCCGAGGCCGGCTCGACGGTGCACATCTACGACAACGCCACCTGCACCGGCACCCCGCTGGGCTCGGGCTCGGCCGCCGCCTTCAACACCGGCGCCGGGATCACAGCGACGGTGGCGGCCAACTCGACCACCAACCTGCGCGCCGCGGTCAAAGACGACGCCGGCAACGTCTCGCCGTGTTCCAACGCGATCGCCTACGTCGAGGACTCAAACGCCCCGGCTGCGCCCCAGGTCGACTCCACCAGCCCCGCCTCGCCCGCCGACGAGAACAACCCCGAGGTGATCGGCTCGGCCGAAGCGGGCTCGACCGTGCGCCTCTACAAGGGCTCCGACTGCACCGCTCCGCCGGCTGCACACCGCCTCGGCGTCGAGCTTTGCCTCGCCCGGCTTCACGATCTCGGTGCCCGACGACTCGACCACCAACCTGCGCGCCACGGCCACCGACGCCGCCGGCAACGTCTCTGCCTGCTCGACGGCACTCGCCTACGTCGAAGACTCGACCGCCCCGGTCGCTCCGACCGTCACCGCCACCAACCCCGCCTCGCCCGCAAACGACAACAGCCCCGAGGTCAGCGGCTCGGCCGAGGCCGCCTCGACGGTGCGCATCTACGACAACGCCACCTGCACCGGGACCCCGCTTGCCGGCGGCACCGCCGCCGCCTTCACCGGCGCCGGGATCACCGATCTCGGTCCCCGACGACTCGACCACCACCCTGCGCGCGACGGCCACCGACGCCGCCGGCAACGTCTCCGCCTGCTCGACGGCACTCGCCTACGTCGAAGACTCGACCGTTCCACCGCCGCCCCCGCCGCCCGATCCGCCACCGCCCGACGCGACCCCCAGCGCCCGGACGTTGACGCTCACCGCCAGCAAGAAGGCGGTCGTCAAGGGCAAGAAGGTGACCTTGAAGGGGACGATCGCGTCGCCGGCGGCCGCCTGCACGTCCGGCCAGCCAGTCGAGCTCCAGCGCGCCAAGGGAACCACGTTCTCGCCCTTCGCGACCGCGACGAGCGACGCCGCCGGCGCCTACTCGCTCAAGGTGAAGGTCAAGCGCACCTACCGCTACCGCGCTCGGGTGGCCGCCACGCCCGCCTGCGCCGAGGCGATGTCGGCCTCGGCAGGGGTCAAGGTGAAGGCGAAGAAGAGGTAGAGGCGTTCGTCCGCGCCTTGCGGATGCTCGCGCCCAGCCCGCCAACCGCAGCCGACGAACTCCCGCGATGATCCCAGCCCTGTTCCTGCTCGCCGCCGGCATGCTCGTCGGCAGCTTCGTCACCGTGATTGCCCACCGCGTCCCGCGCGGCGAGCAGTTCGTCACCGGTCGCTCGCGGTGTCCGTCCTGCGATGCCCAGATCGCCGCCTACGACAACCTGCCGGTGGTCTCGTGGATCGCGCTTCGCGGTCGCTGCCGTGCCTGCGGTGCGCGGATCTCGGCGCGTTATCCGCTCACCGAGCTCGGCCTCGGCCTGCTCTGGGCGATCACCTACCTGGTCATCGGCGACGACAACCTGACCGAGCTCGCGCTTGGGCTCGTGTTCTGCGCCGTCCTCGTGACGATCACGCTCACCGACCTCGAGCAGCGGCTGATCCCGAACAAGATCGTGCTCGCAGGAGCGCTCGCCGGCGGTGGCGATCGCGCTGACCGACCCGTCGACCCTGGACGAGCGCGCAATCGCCGCCGTGGCCGCCGGCGGCTTCCTGCTCGTCGTCGCCCTGCTCTACCCGCGCGGAATGGGGATGGGCGACGTCAAGCTGGCCGCGATGATGGGCCTCTATCTCGGCCGGGCCGTCGCCCCGGCGCTGCTGATCGGCTTCGCCGCAGGGGCCCTGGTCGGGATCGCGATGATGGCGCGCCACGGGTCGGCGGCGCGCAAGCGCGCGATCCCCTTCGGGCCCTTCCTCGCGCTGGGCGGGATCGTCGGGCTCTGGGCAGGCGACGAGATCGTCGATTGGTACGTCGACACGTTTTTCTCCGCCTGACGGCCGAACTCGAGCGCAGGCGCGGTGCGGGCGCACAGGTTCACGCTCAAGTGATCGACGCAGGCTGCCGATTGTCACTCTGAGAGCCGAACCGCGGCCTCGAACCCCCGAAATACCCGAAGGCAGCAGTGTTCACCAAGACCGCCCAGAAGAAGCTCGTCGGCCTCGAGATCGAGGCCGGCAGCATTGCCGCGACCGAAGTCTCGGTCAACGGCTCCGACCGAGGTCACCGGGCACGCGATCGCGCCGCTCGACTCGGGGATCTTCAACGAGGGCGAGGTCGCCGATCCCGAGGCGCTCGGCGACGCCCTCAAGGCGCTCTTCGCCGAGCACAAGCTCTCGCGCAGCGTCCGGGTCGGGATCGCCAACCAGCGAGTCGCGGTGCGAACCCTCCAGCTTCCGGCGATCGCCGACGAGAGCGAGCTCGACGCCGCCGTGCGTTTTCAGGCCCAGGACCACATCCCGATGCCGCTCGAACAGGCGGTGCTCGACTGGGAGGTGGTCGGCCACTCGGCCGGCTCCGGCGGTGAGCCCCTGATTCAGATCGTCGCCGTCGCCGCGCGTCGCGAGATGCTCGAGATGACGATGACCGCGCTCGAGCGCGCCGGCCTGCGCCCGGTCGGCATCGACCTCTCGGCGTTCGGCATGACCCGCGCCCTCAATCGCGACGTTGGCCCGACAGCCGTGGTCCCCGCCGTGTCCACCGCCTATGAGGACCGCGCCCCCGGCGACGCCCCCGCTGAGGATTCGGGCGACGCCTCCGGAGGAGCAGCCCGCCAACCTCTACGCGAGCCTGGGCGACATCACCAACCTCGCGGTCGTGCGCAGCGTCAACTGCCTGTTCACTCGAATCGTCCCGTTCGGCATCGAGGGAGTGGCGCAGACGCTCAGCACGCGTCGAGAGCTGACGCTCGAGCATTCGCGCCAGTGGCTCAACCACGTTGGCCTCAAGCACTCGATCGAGGAGCTCGAGGGCGACCCCGAGATCATCGCGGCCACCCGTGAGATCCTCAACGAGAGCGCCGCGAAGCTCGCCGATGAGTTCCGGCTCTCGCTCGACTACTACGGGACCCAGCAGGGCGCCGCCGCAATCAACGAGATCGTCTTCTGCGGCGCCGGGACCACGGTGCCCGGACTGGTCGAGCGGCTTCAGGTCGAGCTCGGATATCCCTGTCGCGTATCCAGGCCCGCCGCGCTTCAGCACCTCGACGAGGCGGCGGTTGCGCGCCTCACCGTTCCCTTCGGCCTCGCATTGGAGGGCTGACCGTGCGCCCCGTCAACCTGATCCCACCCGAGCACCGCCGCCGTGAGCGCGGGCCGGCCCGCACCGGCGTCGCGCCGTGGGCGATCGTCGGCGCGCTCGTGCTGGCGTTGGCCGCGATCACCGCCGTGACGATGTTCGGCAACCAGATCTCAGAGCGCGAGGCCGAGCGTGATCGCCTCGAGCTGGAAGAGGCCGCGCTCACAGCGCAGGCCCAGGCCGTCGCCCCCTACGCGGGCTTCGCCTCGCTGGCGCTGGCGCGCCAGGCGACCGTGACCAGCCTCGCTCAGAGCCGCTTCGACTGGGAGCGCGTGATGCGTGAGCTCGCCCTGGTCATGCCCGCCGACGTCTGGCTGATCAAGGCCACCGCGAGTGCCGGCGCCGGTGCTGCCGTCGACGCTGCCGACCGCCGGGATCACAGGCCCCTCGCTGACGCTCTCGGGATGTGGTGCAAGTCACGAGGCGGTCGCCGGATTCGTCGCCGCGCTCGAAGACATCGACGGCGTCACCCGGGTCGGGATCTCGAGCTCCGAGCGGCCCGCGCCCAGTGGTGAGGGCGAGGAGGAGCGCCGACGCAGCGAGGGCGGCGACGGCGCCGACTGCCGCACCCGCGACTTCATTGCAGCGTTCGAGATCACCGTCGCCTTCGACGACGCCGCAGCTGTGGCAGCGGTGCCGGCCGCGCCCGTGCCCGCCGAGCGAGGCCGCCGTCCCGGCCGAGGCGCCGGTCGCCGACCCTGGCTGACGAAGCGCAAGGAGTCGGCCAAGAACCAGACCGACAAGGCCCGCAACGCCGCCAATCTGGTGCCCGGAGTGGCTGGAGGGGCGCGATGAAGACGGGCGACCGCAAGATCCTGCTTGGCGTCGTCCTGCTCGGTCTGCTCGGTGCCCTGTGGTTCATGGTCCTGTCGCCCAAGCGTGCCGAGATCGCGACGCTCGACAAGGAAATCGCGACCCTGGCGGCCTCCGTGGCCGAGCAGGAGCAGCTCGTGGCGTCCGCGCTTCAGGCCAAGGACAACTACGACGCGGCCTATCACCGTCTCGTCGTGCTGGGCAAGGCGGTGCCCGACGACGCCGACACGCCGAGCCTGATCACGCAGATCACCGGCATCGCCGACGAGGCCGGAGTCGACTTCCGAACGCTCACCCTTTCCGAGGGGGCGGTCGCGACCCCACCTGCCGCTGCCACCCCCGTCGAGCCCGCTGAAGGCGAGGCCCCCGCCGAAGGCGAGGACGCCGCCGAAGGCGAGGACGCCGCGGCCCCGGTCGACCCGGCAGCCGCCACCGAGGCGGCCGCGGCTGCGCTGCCGATCGGGGCGACGGTCGGGCCCGCCGGCCTGCCCGTGATGCCGTACGAGCTCGGCTTCCGCGGCGACTTCTTCGAGATCGCAGACTTCCTGGCCGGCCTCGATGAGTTGGTCAGCTCCAACCCGTCGGTCCCCGGAAAGCTCGGCGTCGACGGCCGGCTGTTCACGGTCGGCGGATTCACGCTCGAGGGCGACACGCGCGGCGGGCTACCCGATGCTGGAGCGTGAAGATGAGCGTCATCGCCTACGTCGCTCCTCCCGACCAGGGCATCACCGGAGGCGCCACCGCCGCCGCGCCGGTGCCTGTGAGCGAGACCGACACCGTTGCGGCGACGCCGGCGCCGACTGCATCGACGGTGGCGCCATGAGCAAGATCCAGCCCCCCCAATTTCTCTCCGATCTGTACCGCGACCTGCGCGACCGCCGCATGCTGTTGCCGGTCGCGGCGCTGATCATCGCGATCGCCGTGGTCCCGATCGGGCTCGCGAAGTCGACGCCGGAGGCTGTCCCACCGCCGCCGATCGCCGAAGGTGGCCAGGGCGCCGCCGAGCCTGCTGTGCTCGCCAGCGAGGTCGGAGTCCGCGACTACAAGAAGCGCCTCGAGCAGCTCAAGTCGTCGAACCCCTTCGAGCAGAAGTTCAGCGCCTCCGCCCCCGGAGTCGGTCGCGATCGGCATCGAGGATGACTCCAGCGCCGAACCGACCGAAACGATCGATCCCGCTGCGACCCCGAGCGATACGGCGACTCGCGACCGACACCGACGGCTTCGACCGACGCGGCCGACTTCGACCGACCCGGCGCCGGCGGCCGAGCCGCCGGCTGTCCAGGAGCCGGACTCGATGCCGGAACCCGCGATTCGCTTCTACAGCTCCCGCGTCGACGTCACGGTCGGCCCGCTCGGCGAGACGAAGGCGATCGAGGGCGCGCGGGCGCTCGACATGCTTCCCAACGAGAAGCGGCCGGTCGCCCTGTTCGTCGGCATAACCGAGACCGGCGACTCGGCGATCTTCCTGCTGGCGCCGTATCTGACCGCCGGCGAGGGCGAGGGATCGTGCTCGCCGAAGCCGGTCGAGGCATGTGAGTTCCTGACCTTGAAGGAAGGCGAGTCGCGCATCCTCAACGATCCCGTGGATGGCACCGCCTATCGCCTCGGCGTCAACGGCATCCACCTCGTTCGCATCCCCGCGCCCGCCGGGCTCGAGTCGGCCGACGGCTCGCGCAAGCGGTCCGAGCGCGCCGTCCTCGGCGCGGGCCTCTGAGCGCGCACCACTGACGCGCACCAAGCCCGTCTAGATTAGGCGGCACCATGGCCGCTCTTCGCTTCACCACCGCGGGCGAGTCGCACGGGCCCGGGCTCGTGGCGATCGTCGAGGGCCTGCCCGCCGGGCTCGAGCTCGACCGCGAGCGCATCGACCGCGAGCTGGCGCGACGCCAGCTCGGACACGGCCGCGGCGGGCGCATGCGGATCGAGAGCGACGCCGTCGAGGTGCGCTCCGGAATCCGCCACGGGCGCACGCTGGGCAGCCCGGTCGCGTTGCTGGTCGCCAACCGCGACTACGCCAACTGGGAGGAGCGGATGAGCCCGTGGCCGGTCGAGGCCGAGATCGAGGAGTCGCACCTGCCGCGACCTGGGCACGCCGACCTCGTCGGAGCGCAGAAGTACGGCTTCTCGGATGTCCGCAACGTGCTCGAGCGCGCCAGCGCACGCGAGACGGCCGCGCGCGTCGCGGCCGGCGCCCTGGCGAAGGAGTTCCTGCTGGCGCTGGGCGTCAGCGTCCACAGCCACGTCCTGCGGATCGCCTCGGTCGCGGCGCCCGAGGGCAACGCGCTCACCCCCGAGGACTTCGCCGACGTCGACGACTCGCCGGTGCGCTGCCTCGATTCGGAGACCGAGAGGCTGATGGTCGAGGAGATCGACCGGCTGCGAAAGCAGAACGAGAGCCTCGGCGGCATCTTCGAGGTCCGTGCCTTCGGTCTCGTCCCGGGGCTGGGCTCCTATGTCTCCTGGGACACCAAGCTCGACGGCCGGCTCGCGCACGCGGTCGTCTCGATCCAGGCGGTCAAGGGCGTCTCGATCGGCGAGGCATGGGAGGTGGCGGCGGCCCCGGGCTCCGAGTCGCACGACGAGATCTTCTGGTCTGACGAGCAGGGCTACTTTCGCGAGACCAACCGTGCCGGCGGCGTCGAGGGCGGGATGTCGAACGGCGAGCCGCTCGTCGTCCGCGGCGCTCTGAAGCCGATCTCGACGCTGACAAAGCCGCTGCGCTCGGTCGACACCGAGACCAAGCAGCCGGCGCAGGCGATGCGCGAGCGCACCGACTCGACCGTCGTCCCGGCGGCCGCCGTCGTCGCCGAGGCGATGGTCGCGCTCGTGCTCGCGCACTGCTATCGCGAGAAGTTCGGCGGCGATCACATCGACGACGTTCTCGCCGCGGTCGAGGCCTACCGGGAGCGCATCGATTGGCGTCGCTAGAGACACCTGCGTCGGCTGCACGGGCGTCGCGCTCGCTGGTCTTCGTCGGCTTCATGGGCGCAGGAAAATCGAAGGCCGCACGTGCCGTCGCCAAGGCAGCCGGCGGCCATGCGATCGACACCGACTCGCTGCTCGAGGCCGAGCTCGGCGGCCCGATCGCCGAGTTCTTCGAGCGCGAGGGCGAGGAGGCGTTTCGCCGCCGCGAGGAGGAGGTCGTCTGCCGCGTGCTGAGCGAGGCGCGCGGCGCGCCGATCGCGCTCGGTGGCGGCAGCGTGACCTCCGCGCGCGTGCGCGAAGCGCTTCGCGACCACGCCACGGTGTGGCTCGACGTCGGCTCCGACGACGCCTGGGCACGGGTGGAGCACTCAGACCGGCCTCTGGCCGGCGACCGCGCTCGCTTCGATGCGCTTCATGCCGACCGCGCGCCTCTGTACGAGTCGGTCTCCGACGCGGTCGTGCCGGCGCGCCGCGACATCGTCGCCGATGCTCTCGAGTCGCTGCTGGCGCTGCGCGAGTTGCCGCCGCGAACCCGTCTCGCGTGGGGTCAAAGCCGCTCCGGCGGGTATCCCGCGTTCATCGGTCCCGGTCTGCTCACCTCGGGCTACTGGCCGGTGGCGGGTAGGCGCTTCCTGATCACGGACACGCTCGTCGGCGGAGCTCTACTCCGAGGCGCTCGGGCGAGGTCGCGGGCGAGGTCTCGGTGGCCCCCGGCGAGCAGAGCAAGACCCTGTCGGAGACCGAGCGCGTGCTGCGCGAGCTCGCCACGCTGGGGATGACGCGCTCCGATCACATCGCGGCGCTCGGCGGCGGTGTCGTCGGCGATCTCGCGGGGTTCTGTGCCGCCACCTATCAGCGCGGTGTCGGAGTCGTGCAGGTGCCGACGAGCCTGGTCGGCCAGGTCGATTCAGCCTACGGCGGCAAGACCGGGGTCGATCTGCCCGAGGCGAAGAACTACGTCGGCGCCTACCACCTGCCGCAGGCGGTGATCGCCGACACCGCAACGCTGCCGACGTTGCCCCCGCGAGAGCTGGCGGCCGGCTTCGTCGAGGTCGTCAAGACCGCGCTGATCGCCGGCGGCGCGCTGTGGGAGCGGGTGCGCGCGATCGAGGCGATCGACCCGCGCGGCCTCGACGACGTCATCTTCGCCTGCGCCAGGACCAAGCTCGAGATCGTCGCGGCCGACGAGCGCGACGCGGGAAGGCGAGCGGTGCTCAACCTCGGCCACACGGTCGGCCACGCGATCGAGTCGGCGAGCGGCTACCAGCGTTACCGCCACGGCGAAGCGGTGGGACTCGGCCTGCTCGCGACGCTCCGACTCTCCGGCGCATCGCAACTGCGCGACGAGGTCGCTGAGCTGCTTGCTCGGCACGGATTGCCGGTGACGATCGACGAATCACTTGATCTCGACGCGGTGCTCAGCGCGATCGCGCGCGACAAGAAGCGGACCGCGCAAGGGGTCGGCTTCGTCCTCCTGGACCGGCCCGGAAATGCGGTGACCGGGAGAGCTGTGGAGCCGGATAGGGTTCGCGCGGCCGTGGAGGAGCTTGATGGAGAGCGGTGAGGTCGGCGAGCGCAGCGTCGCGCGCACGGCGAGCAACCGCGTCGCGGTCCTGCACGGGGTCAACCTCAACATGCTCGGGCGCCGCGACTCCAAGCACTACGGCGATCTCACCCTGGACGAGCTCGAGCGGGAGATCAGGGCGTTCGCCAGCGACCTCGGCCTTCAGGTGCGGCTCTTCGACACCAACAGCGAGACCGAGTTCGTCGAGCACCTGCACCGGATGCACGAGCTCGCCGACGCGGTGATCCTCAACCCTGGCGCCTGGACGCACTACAGCTACGCGATTCGCGACGCGCTCGAGATCGCGGCGATGCCGGCGGTCGAGGTGCACCTCTCCGACGTCGACAACCGCGAGGACTGGCGCCGCATCTCGGTTCTCGAAGGCCTCGTCGTCGGGCGGGTGGTCGGCAAGGGCGCCGAGGGATATCGCGACGCCCTGGAGATGCTCAAGCAGGAACTGGGGGCGTGAGCTCGCGCGTGCGATCGCCTCGCCGAGCTCGTGGGGCCGAAGGCCTCGACCAGCTCATCGTCGGCGACCTCGTTCGCCCCGGCGACTCTGGAGCCGACGCGATCGCGAACTCGCGCTGGCTCACCGGCTTCACCGGAACCAGCGCGATCGCCGTCGTCGGCCCGCAAGCGCGGTTGTTCATCACGGACTTCCGCTATGTCGAGCGCGCGCGGCGCGAGATCGATCCGTCGTTCGATCTCGTGATCGCGAAGTCGCGACTGATGCCCGAGCTGGGCTCGCATCTGCGCGGCCGCGTCGGCTTCGACGACGCGCTCACCAGCGTCGCCAACTTCGAGAAGCTGACCGCGGCGGTGGCGAACGAGGTCGAGTTGGTGGCGACGACGGGTCTCGTCGAGCGACTGCGCCGAACCAAGGACGAGGCCGAGGTCGAGGCGATCGCCGAGGCCGCGCGCGTGACCGACCAGGCCTACGAGGCGGTGCTCGCCGAGGGGTTGACCGGCCGCAGCGAGCACGATGTCGCCCGCGCCGCCCATGCCCACATCCGCGAGCTCGGTGGCGAGCCCTGCCTTTCCCGCGATCGTCGCGGCCGGCGCCAACGGCGCCCAGCCGCACGCGGAGCCCTCGGAGCATCTGATCGCTGCGGGCGAGCTCGTCGTCTGGGACATGGGAACCCAGCTCGGCGGCTACTGCTCGGATTGCACGCGCACCTATGCGGCGGGTGAGCCCGGCGACGAGGCCCGCGAGGTGTACGAGCTCGTCCGGCGCGCTCAGGCAGAAGCGCTGGAGGCGATCCGGCCCGGTGTCGGCGGCGCCGAGGCCGACGAGGTCGCGCGCGCGATCATTCGCGAAGGCGGCCACGGCGACGAGTTCGGCCACGGGCTCGGCCACGGCGTCGGCCTCGAGGTGCACGAGGCGCCGCGCCTGGGCCAGCGCTCCGACGACGAGCTCGTCGCAGGCGACGTCGTCACGGTCGAACCCGGTGTCTACGTGCCGGAGCGCTTCGGCGTGCGGATCGAGGATCTCGTCCTCGTCACCGCCGACGGCCATCGCAATCTGAGCTCGCTGCCGAAGGAGCTCACGGTCGTCTGAGCCGGGCATGCATCAAGGTGCCCGTCACGGGTAACTAAGCTGCTCGCCCCCAAACCCAGCCCGCGATTTCAGAGACGAGGAGACGAGACAGATGGCCCTGACGGTTTCGAGCGACAGCATCAACCACGGTGAGCGCGTTCCGGACGCGCACGCGTTCGGCGTTCCCGACGGCAACGGCAAAGCCGCGCCCGAGGGCGGCAACCGCAGCCCGCATCTGAGCTGGTCGGGCCATCCCGAAGGCACCGAGTCGTTTGCGATCGTCGTCTTCGATCCCGACGTGCCCGCCGATGCCTCCGACGTCAACCAGGAGGGAAAGACGATCCCTGAGGACGCAGACCGCGTCGACTTCGCGCACTGGCTCGTCGTCGACATCCCGGCCGACGTCACCGAGGTCGCCGAGGGTGCGGGCTCGCAGGAGATCGTGATCGGCGGCAAGCCGGTGGGGGAGACCTCGTTCGGCGGCGTCAGCGGTGCCAACACGTACACCGACTTCCTCGAAGGCGACGAGGACATGGAGGGCACCTACGGCCACTACGACGGTCCCTTCCCGCCGTTCAACGACGAGCGCCTGCACCATTACCACTTCCGCGTCTACGCGCTCGACACGCCGAGCCTGGGACTGTCGGGCGCGTTCAAGCTCGACGATGTCAACGCGGCGATCGAGGGCCACGTCCTCGACCACGGCGAGATCGTCGGCGAGTACACGCTTCACGCCGACAAGCTCTGAGCGGGGCGTCGGGCTAGCGGCTGAGGTCGAGGCCAGGCTCGAGCGATTCGGCGAAGCCGGCGACGAGCTCGATCACCTGCTCGAGATCACCGAGGTCGACCATCTCGACCGGGGAGTGCATGTAGCGAAGCGGGACGCTGACGAGGCCGGTCGGGATGCCCGAGCGCGAGACCTGGATCGCGTCGGCGTCGGTGCCGGTGCGCCGGCCCGAGCCCTCGACGGTGTATTCGATGCCGAGGCGTTCCGCCGTCTCGCACAGCATCTCGTAGACCTGTGGCGAGAGCGTCGAACCGCGGCCGATGCAGGGCCCGCTGCCGAGAGCGTGGCTGCCGAGCTCCTTCTCGTTCATTCCCGGGGCGTCGGTCGCGTGGCAGACGTCGATCGCGACGGCGACGTCCGGCCGCGACGCAAAGGCGCTGGTGCCGCGCGCCGTTCAGGCCGATCTCCTCCTGGACCGAGGCGATTGCGGCCATGCGGCCCTTGAGCTTGCCGCGCTCGTGCACGCGGCGCAGCGACTCGAGCGCGACGTAGGCACCGAGGCGATTGTCCATCGAGCGCGAGATCAGGCGGGAGCCATCGAGCGATCGTGGCTCTGCCGCGATCACGACCGGGTCACCGATTCGCACGAGCTCGAGCGCACGGTCGCGATCGTCGGCGCCGATGTCCATGTGGAGGTTCTTCAGCTCGACGGCCTTCTTGCGCGCGTCGGAGTCGAGGACGTGGATCGCCTTGCGGCCGACGACGCCGAGCACGGGGCCGTCCTTGGTCTGCACCTCGACCCGCTGGCCGACCAGGATCTGGGCGTCCCAGCCACCGATCGCGCCGAAGTAGACGAAGCCCTTCTCGTCGACGTGGGTGATCACGAGCCCGATCTCGTCGATGTGACCGACGACGGCGACCAGCGGCGATGCCTCGGCTTCGCCGATCGTGGCGATCGTCGAGCCGATGCCGTCGAAGGCGAGCTCCGCGAAGCCTGCGGCCTCGCGCCACACGGCGGTCGCGGGCGCCTCGTAGCCGGAGGGGCCCGGGGTCGAGAGCAGCCGTTCGAGTGTCTCCGGAATCTCGCCCATCACGCCACCCTAGATGACCGATCGAGCGGCACGAGTCAAGGCGCGGGCTGCTCCTCGACGAGCCCGTGGATGAAGCCGAGCTTCTCGATCACGGCCTCCGGCAGCACGAACGGATAGAGGTCGGTGCGTCCCATGCTGCGATTGAGGGCGTTCATCGCATACGTCAGCGGAAGCCAGGCCGAGAGCAGCGAAGTGAAGTCGTGCTCGCCCATCGTCGGCTGCGGGTTGAACGCATCGTGGGGCACCTGCGGCGTCCCCGGATCCGGGCCCTCGACGGTGACGCCGTAAGCCTCGGCGGTCTGCAGCGTGTCGCGGATATGGAGGTAGTGCGCGAAGGTCTCCGCCCAGTCCTCCGATGGATGCATCGTCGCGTAGGCGCTGACGTGGTGCTCGGGCCAATCCGGGGGCGGGCCCTGCTCGTAATGGCGATCGATCGCAGCCTGGTAGTCGGCGCTTTCGTCGCCGAAGAGCTCGCGGCTGGCGGCGCGCTTGGCGTCGTCATCGACCAGCAGCGGCCAGTAGTAGTGGCCGACCTCGTGGCGCAGGTGGCCGAGGACCGTGCGGTAGGGCTCAGCCAGCTGCTGGCGCCGCGCGACGCGACGCGCGTCGTCGACCTCGGCCAGGTCGAGGGTGATGAGCCCGTCGGCGTGACCCGTGGTCACCGGCTCGTGCTCGCTCGAGAGCAGGTCGAAGGCAAGCGCATCGGCGTCGGCGCTCGCTCGCATCGGGATCGGCAGGCCGAGCTCGCCGAGCTCGAACAGGAGCCGGCGCTTGGCGGCTTCGGCGGTTTGCAGCTCGCTGATCCCGGTCTCGTCGTCGTCGCTCGGGCGTGTCCTCGTCAGCGCGCAGGACGACACACAGCTCGCCCTCGTCGTCGACGAGCCAATTGCACCCGGCGAGGCTCGAGTTGGCGCAGCGATGCAGCGTCGCGGCTTCGCCGTTCGAAGCGTCGAGGGGCAGCGGCTCGAAGCCGGCGGGTGAAGACCTGAGCGTGAGCAGGTCTCGCTGCGACCAGGAAAAGCCGAGGTCGGCATCGCAGTTGAGGCAGGCGGTGTTCTCGAAGAAGACGAGCTGGCCGCAGTTTCGACAGGAGAAGGCGCGCAAGCGCGCGAGGGTAGCGCCGCCGAGCCGGCCCGCGGCGGCGGCGATCAGCTGTCGCCGAGGAGCTCGGTCAGGGCCGCTCGAAGCCGGGCGTATCGGTGCGGCCCGAGCCGAGACTCGTACTCGTCCTCGATCTCGGCAATCACCCTGCGTGAGGCGAGAAAGGCTTCGTGGCCGCTCTCGGTGTAGACGACGAGCTTGGCCCGGCGGTCGCTTGGATCCTCTCGGCGCTCGACGATGCCGGCAGCCTCGAGCTCGTCGACGGTCTGCGTCAGCGCCTGCCGGGTGAGGTTCGCCCGCTGCGCGAGCACCGTGGCGCGCGTGCCCTCTTCGTCGAGGTGGCGCAGGATCGCGCTGTAGCGCGGCCGCATCACCTCGATACCCGGCCCGTCTCAGGCCGGCGGCCAGATCCAGCTCGAAGCTGGCGGAGGCTTCGCGCAGGAGCTGGCCGACGTGCGGCTGCGGGCGCGATCCGGGCTCCGGGAGAGTCGTCAAGCTGCTTGACAGTCTACCGCGCGCGTGCGACTGCGCCGGCCGGCGTCGGCGCCGATGAACGGCACCATTCAGCCGGAGCCGCCTGCACCGCTGAGGCTCGGCGCTACGCTCCGCGACCGTGATCAGCACCAACCAGTTCAAGACAGGCACCCACATCGAGGTCGACGGCACGATCTATCGGATCATGGACTTCCAGCACGTGAAGCCGGGCAAGGGCAGCGCCTTCGTACGGACCAAGCTCAAGCGCGTCGGCGACGGCAACGTGGTCGACAAGACCTTCCGCGCCGGCGAGAAGTTTCGCCCGGTGCGCACCGAGACGAAGAAGATGCAGTACCTCTACGACTCCGGCGACACCTCCGTGTTCATGGACACGCAGTCATACGAGCAGACCGAGCTGGCGAAGGACGGAATCGCCGAGGAGATGCAGTGGGTGCTCCCCAACGAGACCGTCGACCTGCTGCTGGTCGACGAGCGCCCGACCGGCGTCCAGGTCGACAGCGCGGTCGAGCTCGCCGTGACGCAGACCGACCCGGGCCTCAAGGGCGACACCGCCTCCGGCGGCGGCTCGAAGCCGGCGACCCTCGAGACCGGCGTCGTCGTCCAGGTGCCGCTGTTCGTCAACGAGGGCGACCGCGTCCGCGTCGACACCCGCAGCGGCGAGTACGTCTCCCGCGCCTAGCCCGCGCGCCTTTCGCCACACCTGCGCGTAGATCCGCGCGGCCCGCGCCGCCAGCCTGGGCGCGCATGGGCAGTGAAGGGGCAGTAACTGGGCGCTCGCGGGAGTTTCTGACTCCTCGCGTGCGATCTGCGGGTGGCGGCGATCGCTGCCGAGTGCTGGGGTGTCGTTTCGACGGCGGAGTTGCTGAGCTGCGGCCTGACGCACAACGCGATCGCGACGCGAGCGCGCGCAGGCCACCTCTATCGCCTGCATCGAGGCGTATATGCGGTCGGACATCCCAACCCGCCGTGGCAGGGGCGGCTGCTGGCGGCGGCGAAGGCCTGCGGGCCGGATGCCGTCGCCAGTCGCTTCTCGGCCGCAGCGCTGTGGGCGTTTCTCGACTTCGACGAGAATCGCCTGCCTGACGTCACCGTCCTGGCGCGAGAGGGCTGCCCGTCATCCCGGCATCCGCGTCCACCGCACCGCGCACCTGTCTGCGAGAGACCGAACGCGCACCCAGCTGGTCCCCGTTACTGCCCCGGCCCGCACGCTGCTCGATCTGGCAGCGATCGTCGACGAGCGAGCCACTGCGCTCGTTGGTGCGCAGAGCCCAGGGCCTGCAGCCGAGTGAATCTCCGCCAGCTGAGCGAGGTGATCGACCGGCTCGGTCCGTGCCGAGGCTCGCGTCGCCTCGCGAGCGTGATCGCAACCGGTCCCGCGCCAACGCGAAGCGTGCTCGAAGACATCGTCCTCGACCTGTTACTCGACGGGCGGCTTCGTGCACCCCGACGTCAACAAGCCGCTTCGTCGTCGGCAGGCCGCAGGATCATTCCCGACTTTCGCTGGCCGCGCGAGCAGCTGATCGTCGAGGCCGACGGCGCCGCCTGGCACGACGACAAGGTCGCGCGCGAGGACGACGCCGAGCGCCAAGCGCTGCTCGAAGCAGCCGGCGAGCGAGTCGTTCGCGTCACCTGGGCACAGGCGGTCGCCCAGCCGAGCCCAAACGCTGGCGCGAATCCGGGCCGCCGGTGCTCCGATCGGCGACGAAGAGATGACTTACTGGGGCTCAGGCCCAGTAAGTGTCCCCTCGGCGCGCCTGCGGGCGCCGGTAGCCTCCCCGCCCATGCGACGCTCCGACCAACGCCGCGACGCCGTCTTCGCGCTCTACCAGCGTGACGTCACCGGGCGCCCGCTCGAGCAGCTGCTCGCCGACGCCAAGCCGTTCACGAAGGAGCTGGCCGAGGGGTCCGACACCGAGATCGAATCGCTCGACGCGGAGATCGCCAAGCTCTCGCGCGGTTGGCAGCTCGACCGCATCGCCGCCCTGGAGCGATCGATCATGCGCGTCGCCCTCTATGAGATGCGCCACCGCGACGATGTCCCCCTGGAGGTCGCGATCGACGAGGCGGTCAATCTGACGAAGGAGTTCTGCGGCGCCGACGCGCCCAACTTCGTCAACGGCATTCTCGGCTCGGCCGCTCGCGACCTCGAAAGCGCACCCTCGTGAGCGACCTCGACGCGCTCGCTTCGAAGCTGCGCGAGCTCGCCGGACGGTTGCGCGAGCCAGAGCTCGCCGACGAGGATGCCGCCGCGCTTGCGCGCGAGGCCGCCGAGCTCGTCAGCGAGGCGGGCAACGCAGTCGATCGAGCGATCCGCGAGGCTGACGCTCCCGAAGGCTGACGGAGTATCGATGGCCGACTATCCCGATGACCTGCGGGGGTTGGTCGAGGACTATCTCGACGGGCTCGCCTTCTCGCGATCGCCAACACCGAGGGACTCGAGCAGGCGATGCGCTACTCGCTGCTTGCCGGCGGCAAGCGGATACGTCCCGTCCTCTGCCTGGCGGTGGCGCGCTCGCTCGGCGAGGATCCGGAGTCGGTCCTGCCGGCCGCCGCCTCGATCGAGCTCATCCACACCTACTCGCTGATCCACGACGACCTCCCGTCGATGGACGACGACGATCTGCGGCGCGGACGTCCGACATCGCACAAGGCCTACGGCGAGGATGTCGCGATTCTCGCCGGCGACGGGCTCTTCGCCGAGGCGATCCGGCTCTTTGCCGAGCGCCAGGAGGCGGAGCCGGACCGCGTGCTCGCGGCGCTGACCGAGCTCTGCCGCGCGACCGGCGTCCAGGGGATGGTCGGCGGCCAGTACGTGGACGTGACCGTCGACCCCGCTGACTCCGGCGGCGCCGGCCAGGCCGGCGCGCGGACATCGGCTCCACCGCATCGTTCCTGCGCGAGCTCCACAGCCTCAAGACCGGGCGCCTGATCTGTGCCAGCGTCCTCGTGCCGCTGATCCTCGCCGGTCGCTCCGGCTCCGAGACGGCTCCCTACCGCGAGTTCGCCGACGAGCTCGGCGTCCTCTTTCAGATCGTCGACGACATCCTCGACGTCACCGGCTCCGACGCCCAGCTGGGTAAGCCTCAGGGATCGGACGAGCGCCACGGCAAGCTCACCTACGTCAGCCTGTTCGGGCTCGCGCGCGCTCGCGAGCTGGCCGCCGAATCGCACGCCAACGCGCGCCGAGCCCTGGCGCGAATCGACGGCGACACCGCCGACCTCGACCTGCTCGCCGACTTCATCCACACCCGCGACGCCTGAGTTCCTGCGCGAGCGACCGCACGATTCCGCGGCCCGCGGAGCGGGGCTGCGAGAATCCGGGTCGCAGCGATATGACCGATCCCTCGACGACAACAACGGCCACCGCGCCGAGCGCCTGCTCGACTCGATCGACGATCCGAGCGACCTCAGCGGTCGCTCCGATGCCGAGCTCGCGCAGATCTCGCAAGAGGTGCGCGAGCTGATCATCGACACGATCGGCGAGATCGGCGGGCACTTCGGCGCCAACCTCGGCACCTGCGAGCTGACCACCGTGCTGCACAGCCTGCTCGACTCACCGCGCGACAAGATCCTTTGGGACGTCGGTCATCAGGCCTACCCGCACAAGGTCCTCACGGGCCGCGCCGACCGCCTCGAGACGATTCGCCAGTACGACGGGCTGGCGCCGTTCTGCTCGGTGTTCGAGTCCGAGCACGACATCATGGGCGCCGGCCACGCCTCGACCTCGATCGGCTACGCCGTCGGTCTCAAGGAGGCGATGCGCCACGGCATCGGCGAAGACGGTCGCGTCGTCGCGGTGATCGGCGACGGCGCGCTCACCGGCGGCGTTGCCTTCGAGGCCCTGCACAACGCCGGTGGCCTGCAGACCCCGATCGTCATCGTCCTCAACGACAACGGGATGTCGATCTCGCCCAACGTCGGCGCGATCGCCCGCTCGTTTCAGCGCCTGCGCGCCAACCCGCGCCTCTATCACGCCCGCGAGGACGTCGAGGCGCGCCTGACCAAGCTCCCGCTCGGCCTCGGCGATCGCATCGGGCGCCTCGGGCCCGAGATCAAGTCGGCGATCAAGGCATACGCGGCTCCCGGCCTCTTCTTCGAGGAGCTCGACCTCGCCTACATGGGACCGATCGACGGTCACGACGTGGAAGCGCTGCGGACGACGCTGGAGCGCGCCTTCGACGCCGACCGCCCGGTCGTCGTCCACATCCACACCGTCAAGGGAAAGGGCTTCGAGGCGGCGGAGGCCGGCGGACTCGAGGGCATGGAGCAGTGGCACGCCGCCAAGCCGGGGTCGATCGTCGAGCGCAAGCCCGCACCGAGCAAGCCGGCGGCGAAGCCACCGGTGGCGCGCTCGGAGATGGTCGAGGGCGCTCGCCCCGAGGAAGCGTCGAAGCCGCCGCCCGCGTACACGGCCGTCTTCGGCGACGCGCTCGTCGTCGAGGCCAAGCGCGACAAGCGGGTGATCGGCATCACCGCGGCGATGACGGGCGGCACGGGCCTGACCGAGCTCGAGCGCGAATGCCCCGAGCAGTACTACGACGTCGGCATCGCCGAGCAGGATGCCGTTCTCTTTGCCTGCGGTCTCGCGATCCAGGGGGCAAAGCCCGTCTGCGCGATCTACTCCACCTTCCTTCAGCGCGCCTACGATCAGCTCGTCCACGACGTCTGCCTGCAGAAGCTCAACGTCGTCTTCGCCATGGATCGAGCCGGGCTCGTCGGCGACGACGGCCCGACCCACCACGGCGCCTTCGACATCTCCTACTTTCGCGCGCTTCCCAACGTCGTCGTGATGGCGCCCCGCGACGAGGCGATGCTGTGCCACATGCTGCGCACGGCGCTGGCCTACGACGACGGGCCGATCGCCTTTCGCTATCCGCGCGGCACCGCCGAGGGAGTGCCCTTGCCCGACCGCGCTCGCGAGATCCCGATCGGCACCGGCGAGGTGCTCAAGGAGGGCAAGCGAGTGGCGCTGCTCGGCTACGGCCACGGCGTCCAGGTGGCGCTCGACGCGGCGGCGCTGCTCGAGGAGCACGACCTCGCGGTCACGGTCGCCGACGCGCGCTTTGCGAAGCCGCTCGACGGCGCCCTCTGCGAGCGGCTGGCTGCCGAGCACGAGCTCGTCGTCACGATCGAGGAGAACGTGCTCGCCGGCGGCTTCGGAGCCGCCGTGCTCGAGCATCTCGAGGACGCCTTCGCCGAGGCTCGGCGAAGACCGTGCGCGGGTCATCCGCCTCGGCCTGCCGGACCGCTACGTCACCCACGGCAAGCCCGCGCTCCTGCGCGAGGAGGTCGGGCTCACCGGCCCGGCCGTCGCCGAGCGGGTGATCGAGCGCTCGTCGGCGCGCGCGAGCACCGGTCAGCCGCTGAAGTTGGGCTTGACAACCTCCAAGCCCGGCACCTAGTCTCCATGGCGCGAAGACAATCCTGGGGGGCTGACCAGGGAGGTCATTTTGAGGCAGCGTCGGGGAGCTCGTCGGATTGGTGGTCGGACTGCTGTGCGCTGGTGTGCACCCTGGGTTTCGCGGCGAGCGGCGCCAGCGCCTCTTCGCTGAACGCCTACGAGGTCTCGATCAAGGACGGGACCGCGCTGGAGACGCTTGCCCTGGAGGGCTTCGACGTGATCGAGGGCAGAGTCGGCGAGAGCCTCGAGATCGTCGCCACGCGCGATCAGGTCGCCGGCGCTCGAGAAGCTCGGCGTCGACCCCGAGCTCAAGCGTCGTCGACGGCCTCACCGCCCGCGGATACGCCGACCGAGGCGGTTCAGCCCGACGGCTCCTACGAGGTCTACCGCCCGTACTTCGACGACAGCTGCACCGCCGACGACCTGCTACGTCGGCCGTGACTCGGAGGGCAACCCGCGCCAGACGCTCTACCAGGAGATGATGCAGCTGGCCGACGACAACCCCGGCGATCGTCAAGCCGGTGGAGATCGGCCGGACGCTCAACGACGTCCCGATCCTCGCCCTGCGGGTGACTCGCGACGCGCGCGAGCCCTCGAATCCCGACGGGTCGAAGCCGGCCGTCTTCTACAACGCCGCCCAGCACGCGCGCGAATGGATCACGCCCGAGATGATCCGCCGCCTCGCCCACCTCTACGTCGACAACTACGGCGGCAGCGGAGACGCGCTCGGCACCGACGGCCAGCCGGTCACCGACGCCGAGGGCAACCCGATCCAGTCCTCAGGTGCTGACACGGCTGGTCAACCGCCGCGAGCTCTGGTTCGTCGTCGTCGCCAACCCCGACGGCTACGACTTCACCTTCACGCCCGACAACCGCCTCTGGCGCAAGAACCTGCGTGAGATCAACGGCGAGCCCGGGATTCAGATCGGCGACGGCGTCGACCTCAACCGCAACTATCCCGACCTTCTGGAACTACGACGACGAGGGCTCCTCGCTCGACCCGACCGACGACACCTATCGCGGCACCGCAGCCCGCATCCGAGCCCGAGACGCGGGCGCTCGACAGCTTCGTCGGCGCGTCGGCTTCGAGTTCATGGTCAACTGGCACTCGGCCGCCGAGCTGCTGCTCTACGGCCATGGCTTCCAGGTTCAGACCGAGGCTCCCGACGACGCGATCTACCGTGCGCTGTCGGGCACAGACGTCGACTCCGGCGATTCCGGGCCGCGCGCCCGGAGCGCCCAACCCCTACGACCCGGACCTCTCCTCCGAGCTCTACACGACCAACGGCGAGACGACCGAGCACGTCCACCAGCAGCCACGGGACGCTCGCCTGGACGCCGGAGATGGACGTCGGCGACCCCGACCGCGGCGGTGGCCCCAGCGTCTTCAGTTCCAGGACTCCGAGTCCGACCTCCAGGACGCGTTCGAGAAGAACGTCCCGTTCGCGCTCGACGTCGCCGAGTCGGCCGACGATCCGGCCAACCCCGAGTCGCACCTCGGGCGCGAGACCGCCCGTTCGAGATCCAGCCGTTCTCGGTCTCCTACGGCGACCCGCAGACCGTCTCGGTCAACGCCCAGCGCGAGCTCGGCGACGTCTGACCATGCACTGGACGCGT
Organism: uncultured Solirubrobacterales bacterium; assembly: GCA_963730145.1. Lineage (GTDB taxonomy): Bacteria > Actinomycetota > Thermoleophilia > Solirubrobacterales > 70-9 > WHSW01. The sequence goes on along the minus strand of CAVSQT010000004.1, from coordinate 179,992 downwards.
CAACGGCGGGCCGGAGCAGAGCGCGTCCACCTCCTCGTGGGAGGGCGGCGAGCGCTACGGCGGCCTCCAGGACGTCTACTACCACGAGGTTCGCGGCGAGGTCACCGGCACGACCGCCGGCGACGAGCGTCCGCGTCTGGTTCGAGGGCGGCGGCGAGCGCTCGCAGGCGTTCACCTACTCGGTGCGCTCGAACACCGACAACCGCGTGCTCGTGCTCGCCGCCGAGGACTACTCGGGTGACGAGCAACAGCCCGGCCTACCCGAGTACGACCGGCCCTTACTTCCACGAGCTACTACACGACGCGCTGGCCGCCAACGGGGTCGGCTACGACGTCTACGACGTCGACGCCGAGGGCCGCAGGGCTCCGGATCCGCTCGGTGTGCTCAGCCACTACGACGCGGTCGATCTGGTACACGGGCAACGACCTGCTCACCCGCGAGTCCGGGCCAGGGCGCGGGGACCGGCGTCGCGCGAGCTCGCCAACGACATGATCGTCAACGTTCGCGACTTCCTCAACGAGGGCGGCAAGCTGCTCTACACCGGCCAGTACGCGGCGACCGCGCAGCTCAACGCGTTCGTCTTCAACGTCGAGGGCGAGCCGCCGTTCTGCCCGCCCGGCGGCCCCGCCGCGGAGGCGCCTGCATCCCGATCTCCAACGATTTCCTGCAGTACTACCTGGGCACGTTCCAGTACGTCGACGCCGCCGGCGCGCCGTTCGGCGGTGGCGACAAGGACGCGGTCTCGGCGCTCGACTTCGACTTCTCCGGCGGCGAGTACGGCTCGACCGAGTTCTCGCTCAACGGGCCCGGCAGCGCCGACAACCAGGAGCACGTCTACTCGATGCTGACGACCTCGAGCGTGCTGCCCGCGGCCGAGTACCCGCTGTTCGCGTCCGAGGAGGCGGTGTCGCTCGACGGCCCGAATCGCCTTCGACCCGGCTACCGGCTCGCTCTACGCGGTCGCGGAGTCCGACGACGAGGGCTGGCAGCGGCTGCGCAAGACGATCGACCTGACCAACCGACGCCCGGCCAGGCGGCCGACATCTCGTTCGAGATCTCCTACGACACCGAGGCGCTCTACGACTACGTCATCGTCGAGGCGCACACGGTCGGCCAGGACGACTGGACGACGCTGCCCGACGAGAACGGCCACACGTCGACGACGCCGGCGAGTCGTGCCTGATCGACTGGCGCTCGCTGCACCCGTTCATCGACCACTACCAGACCGTGATCACGCCCGAGGAGGAGTGCTCGAACGAACACCGGCACGACGGTGAGTGGAACGGCGCCACCGGCAACTCCGGCGGCTATCGAGCACTGGAACATCGACCTCTCCGACTACGCCGGCCAGCAGGTCGAGATCTCGATCTCCTACGTGCAGGACTTCGCCGTCTCGGGGCTCGGCGTCTTCCTCGACGACGTCGTCGTGACCGAGGACGGAACCGTCACCGACGAGACCTCGTTCGAGGATGGACTTCGGCGGCTTCGCACCCGGGCACGCCGCCGCCGGCTCGGAGCCGGGCACGCAGCAGGCCTGGGATCGCACCGAGTCGCTCGGCTTCATCGACGGACCTGGCGTCGCGACCGAGGACACGATCGCCCTCGGCTTCGGCTTCGAGGGGATCAGCGACCCGGCCGCCCGCAACGAGGCGATGGGCAACGTCCTGCGCTACTTCGGTCTGATCGGCGACGCCGCCCGCCGACGGCGGCGACGACGGTGGCGGAACGAGCGGTGGCGGCGGACGGCGGTGGCGCCGGTGGCGACACCGATCCGCCCGAGACCGCGCTCACCGACCGGCCGACAAGCGCTCGGAGAAGAACAAGGCGAAGTTCAAGTTCCGCTCCGACGAGGCGAACTCGAGCTTCGAGTGCAAGCTCAAGGGGCCGGACGTGAAGCGCAAGCTGAAGAACTGGCGTGACTGCGATTCGCCGCAGAAGTACAAGAACCTGAGCAAGGGCAAGCACAAGTTCAAGGTTCGGGCCATCGACGCCGCGGGCAACGTCGATCCGACGCCCTCGAAGTTCCGCTGGCGCGTGACCGAGGATTGACGAGCCCGTAAGCGTGGTGTGAGTGACCAAGACGGGGCCGCGATTGCGGCCCCGTCGCCGTTATGGCTGTGATCGAGGTCACACACCGCCCGTACATGTGTTCGTAATGTGGAGGGTCAAGCTTTCCTCCCATAGACAAAAAACGCATATCTCTCCTCCCTGTACCCAGAAGCGCCCCGCCACGTGCGGGGCGCTTCTTCTAAGTTGCGCGCATGGCCAAGCAGCGTCTCGATGTCCTGCTCGCCGAGCGTGGACTCGTCAGCTCGAGAACGAGCGCCGCAACTTCCGTGCGGGCGGGCCGCGTGCGAATCGGACAGGACGGGCCGATCGCAGCGAAGCCGAGCCAGCTCGTCGCCGAGGACGCCGAGCTGTTTCTGACCGAGGCGCAGCCCTACGTCTCGCGTGGCGGGATCAAGCTCGCCAACGCCCTCGACAGCCTCGACCTCGACGTCAGCGGCTACGCCTGCCTCGACGTCGGTGCCTCCACCGGTGGCTTCACCGACTGCCTGCTTCAGCGCGGCGCCGCGCGCGTGATCGCGCTCGACGTGGCCCACGGCCAGCTCGATTGGGGCCTGCGCAACGATCCGCGAGTGACCGTCGTCGAGCGCACGAACGCGCGTGATCTGACGCCGGCGCGAGCTTGCCTTCGCCCCCGATCTGATCACCGCCGACGTCTCCTTCATCTCGCTGGCCAAGCTGCTGCCGGCGCTCGCATCGTGTCTGGCCGGCGACGGCCGCGCTCCTGGCCATGGTCAAGCCCCAGTTCGAGCTCGGCCGTGGCCGCGTGCGGGGCGGGGTCGTGCGCGATGCGGCCGATCGGCGCGAGGCGCTGGCCTCGGTCGCCGGCGCAGCCGTCGATGCCGGCCTCGCGGTGCGCGGCTTCGCCTCCTCGGGCCTGCCCGGGCCCAAGGGCAACCGCGAGACCTTCGTCCACCTCGGCCGCGGCGGCTCGATCGCCGATGTCGCCGCTGCGATCGAGCAGGTCGAGCCGTGAGCGACGGTGCGATCGCGCCGCCCGCCGAGATCCGCACGCGCGGTCGTGCTCACCCATACCCAGCCCGAGCAGACAACCGATGCGCTGCGCGCGACGCTCGCCGCCGCGAGCCGAGACCGGCTGCGCGATCCATGCCAGCGACGAGGAGATCGAGAAGCATTCCGCCGTCGCCGGCGAGCTCCAGCCGCTGGCAGCGCTCGAGCGGCGATCCCGACCTCTGCCTGGTGCTCGGAGGCGATGGAACGATCCTCAAGGCGCTGCGCGACCTACGCCGGCACGCAGGTGCCCGTGTTCGGCTTCAACTACGGCACGATCGGGTTCCTGGCCGCGGTCGATCGCGACGAGCTCGACGACCGGGCTCGCCCGCGCCTTTGCGTCCGACTTCGAGGTCATGCGGATGCCGAGCCTCGAGGCCACCGTCGGCGACACGACCGCGCTCGCGCTCAACGACCTCTCCTTCATCCGGCGCCCGCACGGGCGCGTCGCCGAGCTCGCCTACAGCCTCGGCGGCCAGGAGGTCGGCCACGTGCGCTGCGACGGCCTCGTCGCCGCGACCCCGGCGGGGTCGACCGGCTACAACCTCGCGAACCAGGGCCCGATCCTCGCCTGGGGCGTGAAGGGCTACGTCGTCAGCTTCATCGCGCCGCACACGCTCACGGCGCGACCTCTCGTCGTTGCCCCGAACGACGTCCTCAGCGTCACCAACGCCGCCGGGCGCGACGCCGGTCGACGTCGTCCTCGACGGCATCCACGTCGGCGAGCTCGCCAGCGGAGCGGTGATCGAGATCGGCTTCCGAGACGACGCCGCGCGGCTCGCCCAGCTCGACGGAGCGAACTTCTACCGGCGCATCAGGGACAAGTTCGGCCGCCTGGCCCATTAGTCCGTCGGCGCCTCGACGCTAAAAGGGGCGGGTGCTGCACGAGCTGAGGATCGAGAACCTGCTGTTGATCGAGCGGGCGGAGTTGCGCCTGGGCGAGGGCCTGAACGCGATCACCGGCGAAACCGGGGCGGGCAAGACCGTGCTCGCCCACTCGCTCGACCTGCTGCTCGGAGGCAAGGCGCGCACCCAGATCGTTCGCCCCGGAGCCGAGGAGGCGTGGGTCGAGGGGGTCTTCGACCTGCCTCCGGGCCTGCTCGACGATCCGGAGCTGGCCGAGATCGCCAAGCGCTTGCCCGAGGGTGAGACCGAGATCGTCCTCGGGCGCAGGATCGGCGCCAGCGGGCGCACCAGCGCCTTCGTCGCCGGGCGCGCGGCTGCGGCGTCGGATCTGCGCGCGATCGGCTCGCGCCTGCTCAGCTTCTTCGGCCAGCACGAACATCGGCGCCTGACCCTGGCCTCGGCCCAGCTCGAGATCCTCGACGGCTTCGGCGGCGTCGAGCAGCTGGCTGCGCGACCAGCTACCGCTGCGCGCATCAGGAGGTCTCGACGCTCGCACGTTCGCTGGCCGAGCTGCGCGACCGGGCGGGAGCGCGCGAGCGCGACCTCGACCTGCTGCGCTTCGAGCTCGCCGAGATCGAAGCCGCCGAGGTCGACGTCGACGAGGCGGCGGCGCTCGCCGCAGAGCGCGAGCGCCTGCGCCACGCCGAGAGCCTGCGCGAGGCCGCGGCGCGGATGCTCGGCTGCGCTCAGCGGCGAGGATGAGGACGGGGTCGGCGCGCGCTCGGCGCTCGGCGCTGCGCAGGCGAGCATGGCGGCGGTCGAGGGCGTCGACTCCGAGCTCGACGCCGTGGGCGAGCGACTGGCTCGGTCGCGGCCGAGCTCGACGACGCCGCCGCCGAGCTTCGCCGCTACGTCGACGGCGGTCGAGGCCGAACCCGGCCGCCTCGAAGTCGTCGAGGAGCGCCTCGAGGCATTCGATCGCCTGAAGCGAAAGCACGGTGGCTCGATCGAAGCGGTGCTCGAGCACGCGGATCGCTGCCGCGAGCAGATCGCGCAGCTGGAGAACTCCGAGGAGCGTCTCGGCGAGCTCGAGGCCCGGATCGGCGAAGCGCAGGCCGGCCGGGCGCGGATCGCCGGCGAGCTCAGCGATCGCCGGCGCAAAGCCGCCGCCGCGCTCTCCGAGCGCGTCGCCGGCGAGCTCGGCGAGCTGGCGATGGAGGGCGCGCGTCTCGAGGTCGCGCTCGAACCGCATCCCGACGGCTTCGGAGCCGGCGGCGCCGAGACGGCCGAGTTCCTGGTTGCGGTCAATCCCGGGATGCCGATGTCACCGTTGAAGGAGGCAGCGTCGGGAGGCGAGCTTTCGCGGATCATGCTCGCGCTGACGGGACTCGCCGTCGGCGAGTCAGAGCGCACGCTCGTCTTCGACGAGGTCGACGCCGGCATCGGCGGCAATACCGCGCGAGCTGTCGGTGAGCGCCTGCGCCGCCTCGGACAGGAGCATCAGGTGATCTGCATCACCCACCTGCCGCAGGTGGCCTCGCTCGCCTCGACGCACTTTCGAATCGAGAAGGACTCGTCGGGCAGCGAAGCTCAGACCACGGTTGAGCGCGTGGGCGGCGAGGAGCTGGTCGCGGAGATCGCGCGCATGCTCGGCGGCCACCACGGCGACGACACCGCCAGCCGTCATGCGCGCGAGCTGCTCAAGGCCGCCTAGCGACTCACGGCCGCGTCGGTTTCTGCGGTAAATGGGAGCTTCGGGACGGTCTCGAAGGCGATCGAGCCGATTCCGCCACCGGGCCGGTTAGACTCGCTCGGCAGAGTGAGTGAAGCTGAGTTGAATCGATGAAGCCGGGCGAAACGCGCTTCATCTTCGTCACCGGCGGCGTCGTCTCCTCGCTCGGCAAGGGCATCGCGGCGGCCTCGATCGGCCGTCTGCTGGTTTCTCGCGGCTTCCGGGTGCAGATCCAGAAGTTCGATCCCTACATCAACGTCGATCCGGGGACGATGAGCCCGTTTCAGCACGGCGAGGTCTTCGTCACCGAGGACGGCGCCGAGACCGATCTCGACCTCGGCCACTACGAGCGCTTCACCGACATGAACAGCTCGCGGGCCTCGAACGTCACCGCCGGCGCCGTCTACAACTCGGTCATCCGCCGCGAGCGCCGCGGCGACTACCTCGGCGCCACGGTCCAGGTGATTCCGCACATCACCGACGAGATCAAGCAGCGGATCCTGATCGTCGCCGAGTCGCAGGCCGTCGACTTCGTCATCACCGAGATCGGCGGCACCGTCGGCGACATCGAGTCGCTGCCGTTCCTCGAAGCGATCCGCCAGCTCTACGCCGAGCTCGGCCCCAAGCGCTGCATGTTCCTGCACCTGACGCTGGTCCCGTGGATCGGCCACGCCGGCGAGCTGAAGACGAAGCCGACGCAGCATTCGGTCAACGAGCTGCGCCGCATCGGGATCCAGCCACACGCGCTCCTGTGCCGTTCCGAGCGCGGCCTCGACCGCGAGATCCGCAAGAAGATCGCGCTCTTTGCCAGCGTCCCGGAGGAGGCGGTGATCTCCGCTCGCGACGTCGACAACGTCTACAAGGTGCCGTTGGTGTATCGCGCCGAGGGCGTTGACGACCTCCTCCTCGACCACTTCAACATCGAGGCCGAGCCTCCGGACCTCGGGGAGTGGGAGACGTTGATGCGCCGCGCCGACGCCTGCGAGGGAACGACGCGGATCGCGCTCGTCGGCAAGTACGTCCGGCTCGCGGACGCCTACAAGTCGGTGATCGAGGCGCTGACGCACGGCGGCTACCAGCACTCGACCAACGTCGAGGTCGAGCTCGTCGACTCCGAGGACTTCGAGCCCGCAGACGTCGCCGGGATGGACGGCATTCTGATCCCAGGCGGCTTCGGCGAGCGCGGGATCGAGGGCAAGATCGAGGCGGCGCGGATCGCCCGCGAGAACGGGATCCCCTATCTCGGTATCTGCCTCGGCATGCAGATCGCCGTCGCCGAGTTCGCTCGCAACGTCGCCGGCATGCCCGGCGCCAACTCGACCGAGTTCGATCCCGAAACGCCGTTCCCGGTCGTCGACCTGCTTCCCGAGCAAAAGGAGGTCTCCGACATGGGCGGCACGATGCGCCTCGGTGCCGACCCGGTCAAGCTTCACGAGGGCACGAGAGCGCGCGAGATCTTCGCCGGCGAGGCCGTCATCTACAAGCGCCACAGGCATCGCTTCGAGGTCAACAACCAGCTGCGCCGCCGACTCGAGGACGAGGGCCTCGTCTGCGGTGGCACCTCACCCGACGAGCGGCTCGTGGAGATCATCGAGTTGCCTGACCACCCCTTCTACGTCGCCTCGCAATTTCACCCCGAGTTCAACTCGCGCCCCAACCGCCCCGAGCCGCTGTTTCGCGAGTTCGTCGGTGCGGCGGCGCGACGCGCGGCCGAGCGCGGCGACGGACCGGCGACCGAGGAGGCTCGAGGTCGAGGAGTCCGCGGACTCCAGCGACGTTCACGTTCGCCGCGAGGCCTGAGCAGTCCGCGAGTCCGCCCTCGAGGCAGCGCAGGCCGTATGAGCGTTGGCGCCGACCGCATGCTGGAGCGTTTCGTGCGCCTGTGCGAGACCGCGAGCCCTACGGGATCCGAGCGCGAGGTCGCCGACGCGGTCATGGCCGAGCTCCAAGGGCTGGGGCTCGAGGTCGTCGAGGACGGTGCCGCGACCGCAGCGCGTGCCGGCGCCGGCAACCTGATCGTGCGCGTGCCCGGAACGGGGGAGGGGTGGGTGATGTTCTGCGCCCATCTCGACACCGTGCCTCACTCGGCCCCGATCGAGGTCGATCTCGTCGATGGCGTGTACCGCAGCCGCGGGCAGACGATCCTCGGCGCCGACAACAAGGCCGCGGTCGCGGTCTTGGTCGAGCTTGCGGCCCGATGCGCCGCGCGACCGCGAGCGCGCGGTGTCGAGCTCGTGCTCACGGTGGCCGAGGAGGAGGGCTTGCGCGGAGCTCACGAGCTCGATCTCGGTGCGGTGCGAGCACCGTTCGGGTTCGTGCTCGACCACGCGTCGCCGATCGGCGAGGTGATCACGGCGGCGCCGACCCATCAGCGCCTGGTGGCCACCTTCGAGGGCCTCGAGGCCCACGCCGGTATTCGCCCCGAGGCGGGTCACTCGGCGATCGAGGCTGCAGCAGCGGCCGTGTCGGCGATGAACCTCGGGCGCATCGACGAGGAGACGACCGCCAACGCCGGCGTGATCGCGGGCGGCACCGCGTCCAATGTCGTCGCCGGAAGCTGCCGGCTCGAGTGCGAGGCGCGCTCGCTCGACGACGCCAAGGCGGCGGCCGCGATGGCCGGGCTCGTGGACGCCTGCGCCTGGGCGGCGACACAGCATGGTTGCGATCTCGACATCGAGGTCCACGAGGTCTTTCGCGCCTATCGCCTGGCCTCGAGCTCGCCGGCCGTGCGGCTGGCCTCGCTCGGCGCTCGAACGCTGTGGACACCGGCCGCGTGAAGTCTCGACCGGTGGCGGCAGCGACGCCAACGCGCTCGTCGCGCGTGGCTACGAGTGCGTCCTGCTTGCAAACGGCACGCGAGGCAAATCACACACCGCAGGAGAGCGTCGCGGCCTCGCGGCTGACCGAGATGCTCGCCGTCTGCGAGGCGATCGTCGAGCTCGCCGGGGATGATGTGGAGCGATGAAGCGAATCGGCTCGAAGATCGTCTACGAGGGACCGATCGCCGACGTGCGCATCGACGAGTTCCGATACGACGACGGCACCACCGCCGAGCGCCAGGTGGTCACCCATCCGGGAGCCGTGGCGATGGTTGCCCACGACGACGAGCACGTCTGGCTCGTGCGCCAGCCTCGCGAGCCGGTCGGCGAACCGGCCCTGCTGGAGCTGCCGGCCGGCAAGCTCGACGTCGAGGGAGAGAGCCGGCTCGAGTGCGCTCAGCGCGAGCTGGTCGAGGAGCTCGGCAAGGCGGCGGAGAGCTGGACCGAGCTGAAGCGTTTCTGGGTCTCGCCCGGGTTGACCGACGAGGAGATGACGATCTTTCTCGCGACCGGTCTGCGCGACGTCGAGCATGAGGCGGATCCCGAGGAGCGGATCGAGATCGTGAAATGGCCGCTGTCGGACCTCGACGGGGCGATCGAGGAGTGCGCGGACTCGAAATCGCTGGTGGGGCTGCTGATGTTGCGGGACCTGCTGGCCGAGTAGGGCGTGCGGCTCCGTTGGCGCGGTTGCGGGTTGCAGCGGCAGGGGGAGTACGTCGGCCCAGAGAAAGACCCGCGCATGGCGATTGCAGTCGGGCAGCCGGCGCAGCGAAGGACGGATGCCCGGTTCGAGGCGCTCGTGCTCGACTTCCTCGCCTACCTCGAGTTCGAGCGCGGGCTCGCCCGCAACACGCTCGACGCCTACCGCACCGACCTCCTGCAGTTCGGGGCCTTTCTCTGTGATCGCGACCGCGACGCGATCGATGTCGAACGCGCCGACGTCGCTGACTTTCTCGCCGACCTGGCGACCGCGGTGGCGCCGGACGCCGACGGTGACGGCGGTCGCGACGCGTGGTCGCCGGCGACGATCAGCCGCAAGACCGCCTGCCTGCGGTCGTTCTTTCGCCACCTCCGCCGTGAGGAGCTGATCGCCGACGATCCGACGGCGACGCTGTCGCCGCCGCAGCGCTCGCGCAAGCTGCCCCACGTGCTCAGCCACGGAGAGGTCGGCAAGCTGCTGGACTCGGCAAGCGGCAGGGAGCCGATCGAGCTTCGCGACCGCGCCTTGCTCGAGGTCATGTACGGCTGCGGCCTGCGCGCCTCGGAGGCGATCGGGCTCGAGATCGGCGACGTCGACATGCGCCGTGGCTTCGTCCGGCCGCACGGCAAGGGCTCGAAGGAGCGCATCGTGCCTCTGGGCAGCGAGGCGGCTCGCGCAATCGAGCGCTACCTGCGCTCAGGCCGCGCCGAGCTCGTCGGCGAGAAGCTCGAGCGCAAGCTGTTCGTCAACTTCCGTGGCGGCGGGCTCACCCGCCAGGGCCTCTACAAGATCATCAAGCGCCACGCCACCGCGATCGGGCTCGAGGGGAAGATGAGCCCGCACACGCTGCGCCACACCTTCGCCACGCACCTGCTCTCGGGCGGCTGCGACCTGCGCTCGGTGCAGGAGATGCTCGGTCACGCCGATGTCGCCACGACCCAGCTCTACACCCACCTCTCGCGCGAGCGGATCAAGGAGGTCTACTTCAAGGCCCATCCGCGGGCGACGGCGTAGGCCGCTGCTCAGTCGGACAGCAGCGAGCGCTGGTACCAGGTCACGTCCCACGGCCGCCCGAACTTGACGCCGACGCCTTCGAACGTCCCCACGAGGGTGAAACCGAGCGACTCGTGCAGGGCGGCGCTGGCCGGATTCGGCGACGTCATTCCGCCGACGGCGAGTCGTGCCGAGCTCGCCTCGAGCAGCTCGATCAGGCGCCCGTAGAGGGCGCGGCCGATGCCGCGTCCGCTGGGCCGCCTCGGCGACGTAGATCGAGGTCTCGCAGGTCGAGTCGTAGGCGGCGCGCTCGCGAAACCGACCGCTCTTCGCGTAGGCGAGCACTCTTTCGTCCTCGTCGACGGCGACGATCAGGCAGATGGCCGACGATCGTGGTCGACGGTCTCCACGGCCCGCTCCCAGTAGTCGATCGGCGGCGGCTCGAGGTCGAAGGTCGCCGCCGAGGAGACGACGACGGCGTCGTAGATCGCCGCGATCTGCTCGAGGTGCGAGCGGTCGGCGTCGACGATCTGCATCCGCGCTTGATAGCAGCGATGATGGAATCGATGCCCGAGCTGCCCGAGGTCGAGACCGTGCGTCGCCAGCTCGACCCGGAGGTTCGCGGACGACGGATCGAGAGCGTGGAGATCCTCGACGAACGCTGGACGCGTCCCGAGCCGCCGAGCGCGGTCGAGGCGGGCTTGACCGGCCGTACGGTGCAGGCGGTCGATCGCCGCGGCAAGTACCTGATCGTTCGCCTCGACAACGGCTCGGCGCTGGTCATGCATCTGCGCATGACCGGAAACCTGCTGCTGCGCCCCGCGGGCACGAACGAGACCGCCGACCTGATGGAGGTGGGGCGCTTCGGCGCGCCGCGCCTGTATGAGTCCGATCCCGAGGTGCGCCACCTGCGCGCGCGCTTCGTCCTCGACGACGGCTGCCGAGTTGTGGTTCACGGACGCGCGCCGCTTCGGCCATGGCCACCTGCTCGCCGCGGCCGAGATCGAGCCCTACTTCGAGGCGCGCCTGGGTCCCGAGCCGCTGGGAGCGGAGCTGACGGCGGCGGCGATCGCCGAGCGAGCCGCCGAGCGCCGGGCGCCGCTGAAATCGTTCCTGCTCAACCAGGCGGTGATTGCCGGGCATCGGCAACATCTACGCCGACGAGGCGCTGTTTCGCGCCGAGCTCCATCCGCTTTCGCAGGCGGGTTCGATGAGGCTCGAGCATTGCGAGGCTCTGCGAGAGGGGATCGTCGAGGCCTTGGAGACGGGCCTCGACAACGGAGGAGCATCGATCGACGACTACAGAAACGCGGCCGGCGAGCGCGGCTCGATGCAGGACGAGTTCCTCGTCCACACCCGCGAAGGGCAGGAGTGTCACCGCTGCGGCGCCGAGATCGAGCGCGTGGTCGTCGGCGGGCGCTCGACCTACTTCTGTCCCGGGCTGCCAGCTGAAGCTGCGGGCGCGCCCGCGCCGCAGGCGAAAGCGTCGCCGGCGATGAGCGAGACGATTGCGCCTCCCGACGGATTTCTCGTCGGCCACTGGACCGACGCGGTCGGGATCACCGGCTGCACGGCGGTGATCGCGCCGCCCGGCTCGCGAGCGGGCGTGGACGTTCGCGGTGGTGGGCCCGGTACGCGCGAGACGGACGTGATCGGGCCACTGGCCGGGACCGCGGAGGTGACGGCTGTGATGCTCACGGGTGGCAGTGCCTATGGGCTCGCCGCCGCCGATGGCGCGATGCGCTGGTGCGAGGAGAACGGGCGCGGCTATGCGACGCCTGGCGGGCTCGTGCCGATCGTTCCCGCAGCGGTCATCTACGACCTCGCGTCGGGAGATCCCCGGGCGCGGCCGCGTGCCGAGGACGGCTATTCGGCCTGCGCGGCGGCGCTCGGCGCGGTTCCCGAAACCGGCCGCGTCGGCGCCGGCACCGGCGCTGGGGTCGGCAAGATTCTCGGCCGCGAACGTGGCGCACCGGGCGGCCTCGGCTACGCAGCCGGGCGCACCGGGACGGGGATCACGGTGGCGGTGATAGCGGTCGTCAACGCCTTCGGCGACGTGATCGCCGGCAACGGCGAGGTGCTGGCGGGGCCGGTGGGCGAGGCGGGGGAGAGGCTTCGCACCGCCGAGCTGATCGCGGCGATGGAGACAGCGCCCGAATGGCCGCGCCTCGAGGAGCGCAACACGACGCTCGTCTGTGCGATGACCGACGCTGCGCTCGACAAGCCGGCCTGCACTCGCGTCGCGCGGATGGCAAGCGCCGGAGTCGCGCGTGCGGTCGACCCGGTGTTCTCCGATGTCGACGGAGACGTTGCCTTCTGCGTCGCCTCGGGCTCGCCGGCGACGAGCGACCGCTTCGTTTCGCTCGCCGTTGGCAGCTTGGTCGCGACGCTGACCGCGGCGGCGATCCGCGACGCCGTGCGCTGAGCAAGTTTGTTCGTCCGGCCGGGCGATCAATCTGAGGGCTATGCAGGGCAAGTTCAAGACGGAGGCGGTCGTGCTGCGCAGCATTCGCTACGGCGAAGCCGATCGCGTGCTGCACCTCTACAGCGCCAACAGGGGCCGGATCGCGGCGATCGCGAAGGGCGTGCGCAGGCCACGATCGCGCTTCGGAGGGCGGTTGGAGCCGTTCTTTCGCCTCGACCTGGTCTTGCACAAGGGCCGCGGAGACCTCTCGACCGTGACCGCGGCGCATACGGTCGCCGCTCATCCCACCCTGCGCGCCGACGGCCCGGCGCTGAACGCGGCAGCGCGTGCCTGCGATGCGGTCCTGCGCCTGTTCGACTCGGAGGAGGCCAACCCGGCTGCCTACAACCTGCTCTGCCGCTATCTCGGGATCCTGGACGGCTCCGAGTCGCTCACGGGCGACGGCAGCGCCGACGGCGCGGCGGGCCTTTCGACGGCGCTCGCGTTTCGCCTCAAGCTGGCATTGGCGGCCGGCTTCTCGCCCGAGCTCGCCTCGTGCGCGCGCTGCGGCGAAGCCGACGGGCTGGGCGGATTCTCGGGCTCGGCCGGCGGCGTCGTCTGCGGCGCCTGCGAGGGCGGTGGCTTCGCCTTCTCGGGCGAGGCGCACGAGTTCATGGTCGAGGCCCTGGGCCAGCCGCTGGCGCGGGCGCCGATCGCAAGCGGACGGGCGCTGCGCCAGGCCGAGCGGGCGGTCACCGAGACGCTCGAGCATCACGCGCACGTGCATCTGCGCGCCGCGGCCTGAGCCGCTCGCACCGCGGACCGCACGTGCCGCGGGCGCGATCAGCGAACATCCATCGGTGAGCGGCGACGTGGAAGTGGAGCCTGAGCGCGCTCAGGTTCGCAAGCAGACCGATCTCCTGGAGGCGCTCGGCGGGCCTCAGGGGATCGCCGACTCGAGCCTGCCGGCGCTCGCCTTCGTGCTCACCTACACGCTCAACGACAACGACCTCGGAATGGCGGCGTGGGTGGCGGTGGCGGCCGGGGCGGTGATGGCCGGGTACCGGATCTACCGGCGCGAGACGCTTCAGTTCGCGCTCGCGGGCTTCGCCGGCGTCGCGATCGCCGCGTTCGTCGCCGACCGCACGGGACGCGCCGAGGACTTCTTCCTGCCGGGACTGCTGCTCAACGCCGCCTATGCGGCCGCCTATCTGATCTCGATCCTGATCAGGATCCCGCTGCTCGGCGTCTTCTTGGGCCCGCTCACCGGCGAGGGCATGAGCTGGCGCTCAGATCCCGAGCGGGTGCGCATGTACACGCGGGCGAGCTGGATCTGGGTCGGTGTGTTCTCGCTGCGACTGGCGGTGCAGCTGCCGCTCTATCTGGCGGGGGCCGTGCTCGCCTTGGGCATCGCGAAGACAGCCATGGGCATACCGATCTTCCTCATCGCGATCTGGCTCTCGTATCTGGTCCTGAAGGAACCCGAGCTGCCACATTCAGATGACGGGGCCCCGCGTATGCTCAGCGAAGATTGAGCGGTCGAGAGACTTTGAGCGACATGAGCCTGCGCCAGCGGGTCGAGAGCTGGGAGGCCGAGTACCTGTGGACGCACGCGGTTCGCTCCTATCCGGCGCTGCGTGTCGCGGCCGAAGCCGACAGCGAGGTGCGAACGCCGTTTCAGCGCGACCGCGACCGCATCGTGCATGCGAAGGCGTTTCGCCGGCTCAAGCACAAGACGCAGGTGTTCATCGCGCCCGAGGGCGATCACTACCGGACGCGGCTCACGCACACGATCGAGACCTGCTGCATCGCGCGCACCGTGGCGCGAGCGCTGGGGCTGAACGAGGACCTGACCGAGGCGATCGGGCTCGGCCACGATCTCGGTCATCCGCCGTTCGGCCACATCGGCGAGGAGGCGCTGAACGAGGCGCTGCTCGAGCGCGGGGCGGACGGCTTCAAGCACAATCTCCATTCGCTGCGTGTGGTCGACGTGCTCGAGCGCGACGGCGCGGGATTGAACCTGACCGAGCAGGTGCGAGACGGCATCCTCAACCACACCGGCGCGGTCAAGCCGGCGACGCTGGAGGGCAGGATCGTGCGGCTGGTGGACCGGGTCGCCTACATCAACCACGACATCGACGACGCCGTGCGTGCCGGGATCCTGGATCGAGGACGATCTGCCGGCGGAGGAGATCGCCCTGCTGGGGCCGACCGGGGCAGCGCGCATCGACACGCTGGTCAACGACATCGTCGCGCGCTCGCGCGAGGCCGGCGACATCGCTCAGTCCGACGAGGTCGGCTCGGCGATGTTGCGGCTGCGAAAGTTCATGTTCGAGAACGTCTATCTCGGGCCCGAGGCGCGCGGTGAGCACGATCGCGTGATCCGGACGCTGAGAGGGCTGTTCGAGCACTACCTCGACCATCCTGAGGCGGCCGGCGTCAGCCTCGGCGCCGAGGGGGAGAACGAGCTGCAGCAGGTGACTGACTACATCGCGGGGATGACCGACCGGTTTGCGATCGCGACCTTCAGGCGGCTTGCGCTGCCGGAGGAGAGCAGGCTGTGAGAGCCCGTGTCTAGCATCAGCGCGGCGAGCGTGGAGCGGGTGAAGGAGGCGGCGGACGTCGTCGAGATCATCTCCGCCTACACCGACCTCAAGCGCTCGGGCGTGCGCTTCACGGGCCTGTGCCCGTTTCACGACGAGCGCACGCCGTCGTTCTCGGTCAACGCCCAGGACAAGCTCTACCACTGCTTCGGCTGCGGTGTCGGCGGCGACGTGATCAAGTTCGTCGAGGAGAAGGAGGGGCTGGCGTTCCCCGACGCGGTCGAGGCGCTTGCCGAGCGCTACGGGGTCGAGCTCGAGCGCGAGGCGGAGGATCCGCGAGCCGAGGCGCAGCGGCGCGAGCGCGCGCGCCTGGCGGAGCTGCTCGAGCGCACTGCGAGCTTCTACTCGACGTTTCTCAACGATGCGCCGCAGGCGTCGAAGGCCCGCGATTACCTGAGCGGGCGCGGCTTGGACGAGCAGGCGCTGCGCGACTTCGGCGTCGGCTGCGCGCCGGGAACGTGGGACACGGTCCTGGTGCGCGGGCAGCAGGCGGGCTATTCGGTCGAGGAGATCGAGGCGGCGGGGCTGGTGCTGAAGAGCCAGAAGGGCAGGGGCCACTACGACCGCTTTCGCTCGCGCATCGTGTTTCCGATCCGCGACGCGCGCGGGCGCATGCAGGGCTTCGGGGCGCGGGCGCTGCAGCCCGACCAAAAGCCGAAGTACGTCAACTCGCCAGAGGGTGCGCTCTACAGCAAGCGGCGCACGCTGTACGGGATCGAGCGCGCGCGGCCGACGATCGTCAAGTCGGGCAGAGCGCTGGTGGTGGAGGGATACACGGACGTGATCGCCTGTCATCAGGCGCAGATCACCGACGCGGTGGCGATGATGGGCACGGCGATAACGCCCGAGCAGGTGAAGCTGCTGGGCGCCTACGCGGAGGAAGCGGTGCTGGCGCTCGATGCCGACCGAGCGGGGCGCGAGGCGATGTTGCGGGCCGAGATGGTCGGCGGGAAGCGGCTGCGGCTGCGGGTGGCGCGGATGCCCGAGGGCAAGGACCCGGCCGATCTGCTGGCCGGCGGCGATGGAGCCAGCGCGACGGCCTTTCGCAAGGCGATCGAGGAGGCGGTGGACCTGCCGGTGTTTCACGCGCGGACGCTGCTCGACGACGGCGACCTCGACCTCGCCCTCGGGGCGCGACCGGGCGCTGGACGAGGTGGTGGAGGTGATCGCGGCGATGCCCGACTCGATCACCCGCGAGGAGCTGATGCGCGAGGTGGGGGAGCGGTTGGATGCCGACCCCGGGCTGGTCGCGAGGCGGATCGCGGCGGCGGGACGAGGAGTGGCCGGCGGAGGCCGGCGCGGCGATCATCAGGCGGCGGTGCCGGCGGCTCCAGATCATGGCTCGCGCCCGCCCGCGGGCGGGCCGACCATGCGGCCGACCCCGGTCCCGAGACGGCTCAGGCGGCGGTGGCGCCGCGCGTGCTCAGCGCCCGCGAGGGGCGTGAGCTGGGGCTGCTGGGCATGTGCGTGAGGCTTGTCGGCGGAGGGCAGCGAGGTGCTCGAGCGGCTCACCGACGAGCACTTCTCATCGCCGACGGCGGCGAAGGCGCGTCTGTGGCTGCGCGATCACCTCGAGGAGCCGCTGACCGGCCTGCCGCGCGAGGACGAGGATCTCGTCGCCTACGTGACCGAGGTCGTGATGCGCTCCGAGCGCGAGCCGGCCAGCCCCCACGCGATCGAGCTGAGCGAGCTCGAGCTCGAGCTCGCGCGCGTCAACGATCAGCTCTCAGCGGTGGCGGCGAACGGGGGAGACCCACCGGTCGAGCTCCAGCGCGAGCGCGCGAAGCTGACGGAACGGATCGCTCGCGCGACCTCCTAGACTGCCGAAGGCGACCGTTTCCGAAGCAGGCATCTCTGCTTACGCGATCGTGTAATCCGGGGTAGCTCAATGGCAGAGCGATCGGTTGTTACCCGATAGGTTGTCGGTTCGAGTCCGACCCCCGGAGCTTCCGGTCGGCAGTCCTCAGGTTGGAGAGCGAGCGAGCCCCTCGACGAGCTCAGCTCCCGCTGACGCCCCATCGTTCTCCTCCGCCCAACCATGGATCGCGTCGGCCTGCCGTGCGAACGAACCATGGTCGAGTAGCCGCCGGACCGCCGCCCGCACCGACCCCGCGCCCATCAGCCGCCACGGCAACATCAACCCGGCGCCCGCCCAAGCCACCCGCGCGCCGTTCTCGGCCATGTCGCCGACCGCGGGACAGCAGAGCACCGGCACTCCGGCGCCGAGCGCTCGCGCCACCGTCCCGTGCCCGCCGTGGGTGATCACGAGGTCGGCCGCGGCCATCGCCTGCGAGTAGCTGAGCCAGTCGACGACCCTTGCGTTCGCCGGCGCGGGCGGCAGCGGAACCGTCGGCAGGTGACGGTTGGTCGTCGCCAGCACCCGCACCGGCTCGTCGGCCAGCGCCTCCAACGCCACCCGCACCAGCTTGCACTCGGGATCCTGGGCCGTCGACGGAGCCACCAGCACCAGCGGGTCATCGCCCTCGGGCAACTCGACGTCCTCGAACGGCAGCTCGAACCACATCGGCCCGGTCACGTGCACGTTGCGCGGCCACGCTCTCGGATACTCCAGCCGGGGGAACGTCGCCACCAGGGCCAGCTCCTCGCTGATCCCGCCGTGAAGCCGTTGCGTCGGCTCGAGCCCGAGGGCGGCCCGCGACTCGTTCATCTCCTCGCGCCCGCGTTCGAGCCCGCCGATCAGCACCGGCAGCGCCCGCCGCCAGATGGTCCGGCCGGCAGCGGTACGCGGCGGCATCGCTCCGAAGCCAAAGAAGGGCAACCCGGGCTCATGAACCGGCCAAACGTGCGGTACCAGCGTCGCTCTGCGCAAGCCCGCCTTCTCCGCCGCCAGCGACGGAGCCAGGGTGAGGATGTCGCTGACGACCACGTCGAAGCGCTCGCGCTCCATCAGCGGCATCAGCGCCACCGCCGCATCCGCCGCCGAGGCGCCGTCGGCCGAACCCGGCTTGGGCGGAGGAAACGTCGTGTACTCCTCCGCCGCGGTGAAGCCCAAGCCCGCCGCCTCGACCGGCTCGCGCCACCGCTCCCACGTCTCGACCAGCACCTCGTGGCCGCGCTCGCGCAGCGCCAGGGCCAGCGAGATCGCCGGGAACGCATGTCCGGCATCGCCGAACGCCGCCACCAGCACGCTGCAAGATCCGTTTCCCGCGCCGCCGCGCGATTTGACCCCAGCCCTCATCTCGCGCACCATTGTCACGATGCGAGCCCGCTCCCGTGATTCGGCACGTCGCCTACGCGCGTCGGTCCAACGCCTGCCGCGTCACACGAAAGAGGCGATGTTGCGAGGCATCGCCGCCAACCGCATCATCGTCGGCGCCTACGTCGACCCCAGCTCTGGCGGGATCTGCCCGATGCTTGCCGCTCACAGAAACGGCGGGCGCACCGATCTCGCAAGCTTTGCCCGCGCCTGGGACGAATACACCGGCGCCCGTCGCCCACGTCGTGCGACCCGGCGCGAGGTCGCTCAACTGCGTTCGCTGCTCGAGGAGAACCTCGATTTCGACTCCGTGATCGACCGCACCTCGATCGCCGAACTGGCGACGCAGCTTCGCGCCGAACGAGAGCAGCTCGCGGGCTGCCGCGAGGCCGCGCCCGCCGCCGCGCCGCCCGTCAGCGTGCCCGAGCCCGAGTCGGCGAAGATCCGCGTCCGCCGCCGTCCCGGCCGCGACCTGCTGAGCGCGACCGAGCACGAGCTCTCGCGCCCCTAGCGCCGGCTAGAGCCCCTCGCCCGGCCGGGTGAAGACGATCTCCGGGATCAGGCATGCCGGCGACGTGCTCAGCAGATACCTGACGGCGCCCGCGATGTCCTCCGGGCGGATCATCTCCGTGGCCGGCACGTGCTCCTTGACGAACTCCGTCATCGGCGTATCGACGAACCCCGGGCACAGCGCCGTCACCTGAATTCCCTGGCCGTCGTGCTCCTTCTGCGTCGCCTGGCTGAAGCCGATCACCCCCGCCTTCGTCGCCGAGTAGACCGAGAGCCAGCCCTGACCCGCCTTGCCGGCGATCGAAGCCGTGTTGGCGATCAGCGCCTTGCCGTGCTCGGCGCCCGCGGCTTTCAGCATCGGCAGCGACTCGCGCGTCGTCAAGATCAAGCCGCGCAGGTTCGCGCCGACCTGGATGTCGAGCTTCTTCGCCGTGATCGAGTCCATCGCTTCGCCGATGCCGACGCCGCCGTTGTTGGCGAGCACGTCGAGCCGCCCGTATTTCTCGCGGTGGGCCGCCACCAGCGCGACGATCTCGTCCTCCTCGCCGAGCTGCGCCGGCACCGCCTGAACCTCGATCCCATCCGCGCGCAAGCCTTCGGCCGCTGCCTCGAGCTTGTCCGGCCGCCGCGCCGAGATCGTCACGCCGTAGCCGTCCTCGCCGAGCGCGCGCGCGATCGCCAAGCCGATCCCGCTCGAACCACCTGTCACCAGCGCCGCACGCTCCGCCACCTCGTCCTCCTTCGATCGAAAGTCAGCCGCGCACCCTAGACGCTTGATCCAAGGCCCCCTGCACGCACGCCCGAGCAGCCGCTGCTTAGCGCGCGATTAGCAGCCCTCTCTAGGATGGGCCCGGTGCGCCAAGCCATCATCCGCACCACAACGCTGACCGCGCTCGCTGCCCTGCTCGTCGCGGGCTGCGGCGAGAAGGACGAGTCGACCGCGGCCGAGCCCGCCCCCGAGGCCTCCGCCTTCCCCGACCCCGGCAAGGGCAGCCTGCAAGAGCTCGTCGGCGAGTCCGCGCCGGGCGACGATCTCGTCGTCTCACCGGCCGGCCAGGTGTTCACCCAGGGCCGCAACCGCCTCGGCCTCGGCGTCTTCACCGTCGAGCGCGAGCAGATCACAGACGCCGACGTCGCCGTCTATGCCGCCCACGGCGCCGATGGCCGCGTTCAGGGCCCCTACCCGGCCCGCGTCGAGAGCCTCGAGACCGAGCCCGCGTTCACGGCCGAGAACACCGCCAGCGACCCCGATGCCGCCAAGGCCGTCTACGTCACCGAGCTCACGCTCGACCAACCGGGGGAATGGCGCATGGTCGCGCTCGTGCGCCAAGACGACGAGTTCGCCGCCGTGACCATGCCCAGCATCGTCGTCCGCGCCAACGACCCGGTCCCGGCGCCGGGCGAGCAGGCGCCGAGCGTGCACACTCCGACCTCGAATCAGGTCTCCAACATCGAGGAGATCGACACCCGCGTGCCGCCATCGTCGATGCACGAGCGACGATCTCGCCGACGTCCTCGGCGAAAAGCCCGTTGTCCTGCTGTTCGCGACGCCGGCGCTGTGCTTCAGCCGCGTTTGCGGCCCCGTCGTCGACGTCGCCGAGCAGGTCAAGCGCGACCACGAGGACGACGCCGCCTTCATCCACATGGAGATCTACAACGACAACCTCGTCGACAAGGGGGTCCGTGAGCAGGTCGAGGCCTACGGCCTGCCGACGGAGCCATGGCTGTTCGTGATCGATTGCGAGGGCGAGATCGACACCCGCATCGAGGGCGCCTTCAGCGTCGCCGAGCTCACCGACGCGGTCGAGCGCGTCGAAGGCAGCTGCTAGCCGTAGAGCACCTGGTCCGACCCGGATCCGCGCTTGACGAGATCAGCCGTTGGTAACGATCGGCCCAGCGGGGTAGCTCCCCAAAGGACGCCATGGATCGCGCCCAGCACAAGTTGGAGTTCACCGTCGAGAGCACGCCAGAGGCCGCGCTGCAGGCACGCGAGGCGCTCGCGAGTCTGCTCGAGGTCCTGGCCGGCGAGACCTACGCCGATCTCAGGCTCGTCGTCAATGAGCTGGTGACCAACAGCGTCGAACATGGCCCCGCCGGGCCGGATATCCGTCTCGATCGAGCTTCTCGCTGACGGCGGGGTGTGCGGGTGGGTGCGCGACGGAGGAACCGGCGGTGTCGAGATTACGGAGGGGCAGGAACCGGGGACGGGCCTCGGCCTGTTGATCGTCGACACCTTGGCCGCCGGCTGGGGGACTCGTCCCGGCAGCTCCGATGTCTGGTTCGAGATCGCCGCGCCTGAAGCCTGGGCCCGTCGGCGCTGCAGAGGCACTATCTCCAGGACCAAAGGCGTGCTGAGTCGGCTCCACCTTCCGGAATGCGCCGGGCCCGATCCCGGGAATAGTCCAGTCGACCGCTCTCGGCGCATGACGCTGCCGAGGCAGGCTGTAATAGCCTCAGGACGTGAATCCGACACCGCGCGAAGAACGGCTTGCCAACAATGAGGCCTTGTTTCGTGCCGCCAACGAACGCATGGCCGGTTGGGAAGAACAGCACGCCGCAACTGAGACCGAGCTGTACTTCTGCGAATGCGCTGACCCAGAGTGCCGCGAGAAGCTGGCCCTGGAACGAGCTCATTACGAACGGGTACGGTCGCATCCACGCCACTTTGCGGTACTCGAGGGCCACGAGATCTTGGACGTCGAGACGGTGGTTCACAGAGACGAAGGCTGGCTGATCGTGGAGAAGCCACCGGAGCTGGACGACACGATTGAGCCCCTCGATCCTCGCCCGCGCGGTAGTTGATCCGCGCCACGACGGGCCCGCACGAGGGACAGGCCCTAGTCGGCTGAGACAGCCTCGAGCAGCTTCCTCAACGCCTTGCGCGAAGACCTCGAGACCTGCATCTGAGATACGCCTCGCTCGTCGGCGATCTCGCGCTGGGTCTTTCCTCCTCCGAATCGTTGCCTCAGCAGCTCGAGCTCTCGCTCCTCGAGCCCGGCGCTGGCGCACGCGAAGCTGGCTTCGACCTGGTCATAGCCACGTTCCCCTGATCCCAGCGTGTCCTTGATGGGCGCACTTTCTTCGTCGGCCCCGGCGGGAGCGTCGAGCGAGACGGTGTAGCGCGCCGCTCGAGCGGCGAGCGCCTCCCGCACATGTCCGGCATCGAGCCCGGTCCGCTCAGCGATCTCGAGGACGGTGGGCGAGCGCGACAGCTGCTCTGTCATTTCATCGATGGCGGCACTCACCTTCGCCGTCGATTCCTGCAGCCCGCGCGGTAGCCGCACGTTCCACACGCGGTCGCGGAAGTGCCGGCGAAGCTCCCCGAGAATGGTTGGCACCGCGTAGGCGGTGAACGGCAGGCCGCGGGCGGGGTCGAACCCTTGGATCGCCTTGACCAAACCGAGGTCGGCGACCTGGATCAGATCCTCGAACGGCTCGTCGCCCCGCGATATCTGCGAGCGAGCGACCGCGACAGCGGCAGATAGCGCTCGACCAGCTGCTCGAGCAGGCGCGGCGACGGGCGCGAGGCATACTCGGCGAGCAGACGCGCATCCTCTCGCCGGGCAGCAGGGGTAACGCGTGTCACGAAGTCGGACCTCCAAGGCTTGGTCGCTCTCTTACCGCCGATGTCCCATGGAGGCCGAACCGAAGTTTGTACCCGTGACGAAATGATCAATACCCGTGACGGAGGGGCGCGAAACGGCCACGGAGGAGGCAATCGGTGACGAGCCAGCGTGCGGTGATGCACCGCCCGATCGGGGTAGACCCCGATCCCCTACCAAGGAGAACACATGGAATACGGCAGCGGCCAGTACGGCAGCGGTCAGCGCGGCGAAAGGTCATTTGGCCGAGCTCGTCGCCTCGCAAGCGAAACGAAGCAGGCTTTCAAGACAAGCGAGTTCTGGATCTATCTGACGATCCTCGTCGGGCTCCTGATCGCAGGCATAGTCGCCGACTCAGATGAGGGCAGCACGGTTGACGGCTTCGGCGCAAATCAGGTCTGGCTCTACGCGGTGCTTCTCACCGTCGGCTACCTGATCAGCCGAGGCCTCGCCAAGTCCGGCAGCCGCGATCCCTACTGGGATGAGTCAGCAGCAGGAAGCGACGGCGACGCCTCGATCGGAGATCGGGTCAAGGCCGCGGCGCAGGTCCTCAAGGAGGGCCCCGAGGACGGTTCCTCAGAGCCGACCAGGCCCGTACGGGAGTCACGCCTCTAGCGCCATCAGAACCCGAGCAGCAACCGGGCGAGGCTTCGGCCTCGCCCGGTTTCGGCAGGGACCGACCTACCGGGACGCCGCGCTGCCCGCCGTAGGCTCGGCGCCGTGCTCGAAGTCCGGGGTCGGCGGTGCGTCGACG
Organism: uncultured Solirubrobacterales bacterium; assembly: GCA_963730145.1. Classification (GTDB taxonomy): domain Bacteria; phylum Actinomycetota; class Thermoleophilia; order Solirubrobacterales; family 70-9; genus WHSW01. The sequence goes on along the minus strand of CAVSQT010000004.1, from coordinate 156,733 downwards.
GCGTCCGTCGAGGCGCGGTAGGCGAGTTGAAGGAAATCGCTGATCGCCTGGGTGCTGTAGACGAAGGCGACCAAGCGGGTGACATCCGGCGCCGCGACCATGCCGACGCCGAACCCGGCGGCGATCCATTGGCCGAGGCAATGCGGGCAGGTGAGCAGCTCGCCAACTGCACGCCGGACCCCAGTGCCCCGGGGCCGGCCGCTGACCTCACCGTGGCCGGCTCGCTCCTGATTTTCGACGAACGGGGTGCGGATCACGCTCGCCACCCGGTCTCTGGTCAACATCCGGCTGATCTTGTGGGTCGCGGTGCCGGCGGTGATCAGGTCCCATGGGCCGTAGCGCTGCGGCAGGCCGCCACGGGTGCGCGACGCGGCCACTACGGACCCGATGGCGCCGACGACGAACGCCGTGCTCAGGACCGAGTAGCCACCGAGCGGCATCTCATGGCTGGGATCGCTGTCCGAGCGGGGGTGCGTCGAGAGACGATCGGAGTCGGTCGGAACATCGGGCACGCATCACCGCTACCCGCTGCGGCGGGGTCTGCAACTGCCGGCCGAGCCACCGAGCTTGCCGAGACCTCGAAGCAGCTGCTAGGAGTCCAGCCGGCGCATCTCGACGCCGGCGCTGAGATTGGCCAGCGACGGCCCCCGGTAGACGCCGCGGATCGGCGGCACGTCTTGGTAGTCGCGCCCGTGGCCGATCTTGACGTAGGCCTCGCCGGCGCGTCCGCGGTTGGTCGGGTCGAAACCGACCCAGCGTCCTTCGCCGCCCTCCTCGGGAATCAGCGCCTCCAACCAGGCGTGGGTCTGGACCTCGATCGACTCGCTGCCGCCCTCGGGAGCGGCGAACAGATAGCCAGAGACGTAGCGCGATCCGATGCCGAGGCTGCGCAGGGTCATCGCCGCCAGGTGGGCGAAGTCCTGGCAAACCCCGGCGCCGCCCTCGAGCAGGTCGGCGACGGTGGTACCGACGAAAGTCGCGCCCGAGCGATATTCGAGCCGGTTCGGAATCTCCTCGGCAACCGCGATCGCCGTCTCATACGGCGTCGCTTGCCTGACCGCCTCGACCAGCTCCGCCACCGTTCCGTTCGCCGGCGGCGGCTCGGTCTGAAACAGGAACTCGCCCGCCTCGGCGCGATATTCAGGCGTTGCTATCTGCTCCCACGAGCCCGCCGGGGAAGCCTCCTGCTCACTCGTCGTCACCCGCATCCGCGCCTCGACAGTGATTCGCTCGTGCGGCTCGGTGACGCCGAACTCGATCACCTCGGCGCCGAAGTAGTCGCGGTATTGATGCAGCCGGGTCTCGGGGTCGACGCGCAGGGTGAAGTCGTCGACCGTCTGATGCGGCGTCGTCGCCGGGCGCACCCGCAGGACGTTGAGGTTGTCGCGCACCGGCTTGGTGTAGGCGTACTCGCTCGAGTAGATGATCTGAAACTTCATCCGGTCACCACGTGCTGCTGGGCGGCGGCGCCACCGAAGTACCGCTTCTCGATCTCGACGTCTGCCTCTTCCAGCTCGCCCTCGACGTGCTCGAGCAATCCGGCGAGACGCTCGCCCGGGCTCGATTCCCGCTCCCGAGCCGTGGTGAAACTCGAGCTCGGCACGAAGTCGCGCCAGGCGCAGCAGCGGCGCCGCCGTTCGGTAGGCCGGGTCGGCGTCGCGAAGCCTGGCGTGCAGGAGCTCGAGCGCGGCCGCGACCGAGTGCGGGTAGCTCGGCTCGAACAGCAAGAAGCGCGCGACCGGGTAGGCGTCGGCCGGCACCGGCACCGAGCGCCTGAACGCCTCGAGCCCGCCGATCGCCTGCAGCAGCGCCGCGGCCGGGCCGCCCTCGGCCGGGGGCTCGTCGAGCGACGGCACGATCGAGACCCGCAGCATGCGCAGCATCATGCTCGCGCCCTCGGCATGGCGACCGGCGTAGAGGAAGGCATAGGCCTGGTCGCGCAGCATCGTCTCGTCGGCGAGGCCCCACCAAAGCGCGCAGCGCTCGCGCACGAACGAGTACACCGAGTAGGGCCCGGTGCGAAGCGCCGCGCCGAGGTCGCTGGTGTCGAGCTCGAGGTAGAGCGTGTTCAGCGACTGCCACATCTCGCCCGAGACGACGTCGCGCACGCGCTTGGTGCCCTCGCGCGCGCGCTCGACGCACGCGGTGACCGACGCGGGGCTGTCGGCGTCGAGGGTGAGCGTGCGCACCGCTTCGGCCGCGTCGAGTGGGCGGTCGACGGCTCTCGGGTTGGCGCCGAGGGCGGTCATCACCGCCTCCCAGGGCAGGTTGCCGCTGTCGGCGCCGCCGGGCGACTGCAGGCTTGCGCGGAACATGCCGTCGAGCATCCGCGCCGTGTCGTCGGCGCGCGCGACGTAGCGGCCGATCCAAAAGAGCTCGTGAGCGATCCGCGCTAGCACTCCGAGGTCTCCACTTCGCCTCGCGCCTCGCGCCGGATCGCGGCCTGCTGTTGCTGCTGTTCTTGACCGGTCCAGCTCGGGTTCGGCAGGTCGGGCATCTGCGGGAAGGGCTTGGCGGCGCCGGGAGCGGGGCCGACCATCTCCGGGCCGGCGTCGTCGGCGAGCACCCAGGTGTCCTTGGAGCCGCCGCCGCGCGAGGAGTTGACGATCATCTCTCCCTCCTGGAGGGCGACACGGGTGAGACCGCCCGGCACGATTCGAAGCTCCGAGCCGTGGACGGCGAACGGGCGCAGGTCGACATGGCGTGCGGCGAGGCTCCCGGACGAGGTGACCGTCGGAGTGGTGGAGAGGCGAACCACCTCCTGTGCGATCCAGCGCTCCGGCTCGGCGAGCATCAGCTCGCGCTGGCGCGCGGTCTCCTCGTCGGTGGCGCGCGGCCCGATGAAGACGCCCTTGCCCCCGGACTCGCCGGTGGGCTTGACGACGAGCGTGTCGAGACGGCCGAGCGCGTACTCGAGCTGCTGCGGATCTGCGCAGGAGATAGGTCGGGACGTTCTCGAGGATCGGCTCCTCGCCGAGGTAGTAGCGGATCATCTGCGGCACGAACGCATAGACCGCCTTGTCGTCGGCGACGCCGGTGCCGACGGCGTTCGCGAGCGCCACGGTGCCGGCGCGGTAGGCGCGGATCAGGCCGGGCACGCCGAGCAGCGAGTCGGGCCGGAACTCGAGCGGGTCGATGAAGTCGTCGTCGAGGCGCCGGTAGATCGCGTCGACGCGCGCCAGGCCCTCGGTCGTGCGCATGTAACAGATGTCGTCGCGAACGACGAGATCGCCGGCCTCGACCAGCTCGACTCCCATCTGACGGGCGAGGAACGAGTGCTCGAAGTAGGCGCTGTTGGCGGGGCCCGGCGTCCACACGACCACCGTCGGCTCGCGCCCCGGCGCCGGGGCGATGTCGCGCAGCGCGCTCAGCAGCAGCTGGGGATAGTGGTCGACCGGGCGCACGCGATAGCCGGCGAACAGCTCCGGCGCGAGCCGGGTCATCGCCAGCCGGTTCTCGAGCACGTAGGAGATGCCCGAGGGAGTGCGGCAGTTGTCCTCGAGCACGCGCCAGGTGCCGTCGGCGTCGCGAACGAGGTCGCAGCCGGAGACGTGGCAGTAGATCCCGCCAGGTGGGCGGATGCCGTGCACGGCGCGGCGAAACTGCGGCGAGCCGAGCACCAGTTCCCACGGGACGATGCCCTCGCGAACGATCTCGCGGCCGTGGTAGACGTCGTCGATGAACGAGTTGAGCGCGCGCAGACGCTGAGCGAGTCCGCGCTTGATCACCGTCCACTCGGCCGCCGGGATGATCCGCGGCACGAGGTCGAGCGGAAAGGGACGATCCTGAATGCTGGCGCCGTCGGGATCGGTGATCGCAAAGGTGATCCCCTGCTGCTTGAAGATCTCGTCGCGGCGCCGACCGAGGTCGATCATCGTCAGCCGGCCCATCGCGTCGAGCGACTGGACCAAGGCGGCGGCGTGCGCGCGCGGTACCCCTGCCGACTCGAAGAGCTCGTCGGCAAAGCCGTCGGCGAGCACGTAGTCGCTCGATTCACCGACCAGGCGCGAAGGCGCGTCAGATGGCGGCGGCGGGGCTTGTTCGGGCTCTTGTGCCAGGGTCTCTCGCATTGTCGCGCCCGAGCGTAGATCGGGCGGGGCGGCACCCAACCGCGGCTGGTTCGTGCGTCCAGCGACCTCAATCGATCGAACGGCCGAGGGGGGATCGATCGGATGAATTTACGGATATGCAGGATTTTCCGCTTCATCCGTTCGGGGAACGGGTAGAGCGTTGACACGACCCCTGGAGGAGAGGGGGAAACGAAAACTATGTGAGGAGGTCTCGCCATGGCGCAGACCAAGGCCCAGAGTTCACGTTCATCCAAGGGGTCGGGCGGAGCCAAGAAGAGCTCGAGCAGCCGGTCTTCCAACGGCGGGTCGGCGAAGGCGTCGGGCGCGTCGAAGCGTTCGAGCGCAAGCTCGTCCAAGCGCGCAAGCTCGTCCAAGGCTCGAGTCGAACCCGGAGCCAGAGCAACGGCTCGTCCAAGTCGTCGACCAAGACGCCGGACTCAGAAGAGCGGCTCGCAGTCGCGTTCGCGCAAGTCGAGTCAGAGCCGAGGATCTTCCCCGCGGGCTCGAAGCAGCAACTCGAGCAGCCAGAGCAAGTCGACGGCCGCGACGATTGCCTCGAAGGCCAAGGGACCGGCGCTCGCCGGTGGAGCGGCCCTGGTCGGGCTGGCCGGCGGCATGGCGCTGTCGAAGGGAAAGAAGCGCAAGGGCGTCCTCAGCCGGGTGCCGACTCCGAAGCTGAAGGCGCCGAGCGTGAAGCTGCCGAAGCTGAGCGCGCCGAAGATCGACGTGCCGAAGCCGGGCGAAGCGCTGAAGGCGCTCGGAAGCGCCGCCGGCGTAGTCGCACAGCGAAGCCAGCAGCTCGGCGAGGTCGCGTCCGAGGTCCAGAAGGCGAGCAAGGCCATGGGCAACGGCAAGGACTGATCGCGGATGAGCGTCAAGGACAAGGCTCAGGGCATGATCGGCGGGCTGACCGCCGACCGGCTCGGCGGTGAGCGGCCAGGACCCGTGCGGGCGGCGGCAGGGGCGGCGATGGCGGGCGGCTTGACCGGCGTCGTCGTGTACCGGCTGCTTCGAAAGGGCGGAGACGAGGATTGAGGGCGCCGCATCAGCGAAGCGCCAAACACGGGAGATTCGAGGGAGATTGAGATGCCAGAGATCGAAAAGGTGGCCAAAGGCGCCAAGCAGGCGGCCAAGCGGGTGACCGACGGCGACGGTCCGTTGAGCAATCCGGCCGGGCTCGCCGTGGCCGGGGCGGCGCTCGCCGCGCTTCCGCTCGCCGTCGAGAAGATCGCGAGCGTGGTCGGGCCGAAGGCCTCCGACAAGGCGGGCGATCTGGCTGGACAGGCGAAGGACAAGGCGAAGTCGACGCTCACCGACACCGCCAAGGACGCGATGCCCGACTCCGGCGGCGGCCCGCTGAAGCGGCTCTTCGGCGGCGGCGATGACGACTCGTCCGAGAACGGCGGGCAGGCCGCGCCGGGTTTCGGCAGCGGGCGGCGGATGCCGATTCAGCAGGCCGTCGACGTCGCCGTCCCGGTCAAGGAGGCCTACAACCACTGGACCGAGTACGAGGACTGGCCCAAGTTCATGCACCGGATCGAGAGCGCCGAGAAGGTCGACGACACGACCGTCTCCTTCCAGGCCAAGATCTGGGGGATCAGCAAGCGCTTCGAGGCCGAGATCGTCGAGCAGCGGCCCGACGAGCGGATCGAGTGGAACGTCACCGATGGCTACGCCCACACCGGCGTGGTCAGCTTTCACCCGCTGTCGGACAACCTGACCCGGATCGACGTCTCGCTCGACATCCAGCCCTCGAACCTGATCGACAAGGCCAGTCGCGGCATGCGCTTCGCGAAGCGCGCCGTGCGCGGCGACCTGCATCGGTTCAAGGCCTACGTCGAGCTCGACGGCGAGAAGAAGACCGGCTCGCGAAAGACGATCGAGGACGGCAAGGTGAAACGCGCCAAGCCGCGCTCGTCGAGCGGATCGACGCGCAGCCGCAACGGCTCCGACCCCGCGAACGGCTCCAGGTCGCGCAGCCGCTCCAAGAGCTGACGATGGCAGCTCGAAGCTCAGGGTCATCCGGCGGTCGCTCGCGAGGCGGGTCGAAGTCCTCGTCTGGCTCGAGCAGTCGCAACGGCCGCAGCTCGACCGCGCGCAAGCGCTCACGCGAGGAGTTCGAGGACTACTCGGTCCTCGACCCGAGCGAGATCGAAGACGGGCCGGACGTCCTGCTCGACGTCCCGGTGGTCAAGGTCGACGAGATCGACCTCGAGGTCGACGACCTGCGGGCGCAGGTCTCGGTCAACGCCGAGGTCCGCGGCCTGGTCGAGCTCAACGTCGGAGTCGAGGCGCGACTGGGCAAGGTCGAGCTCAACATCCAGGGGGTCGAGGCGCAGGCGCTGGTCAAGGCCCGCCTCGACAACGTCTCGGCGATCCTCGATCGGGTCCTGCTGTCGCTGGACCGCAACCCGGAGTTGCTGGAGAGCGTCGGCGAGGCGGTCGAGCGGGTCGGCGGCGGTACCGGAAAGATGCTGTCCGAGTCCGGCGAGGCGGTCGAGGACGTCGGCGAGGGGACCGAGGACGCGCTGCGCGGCGTCGGCGGCGGCGCCGGTCAGGGCGTTGCCCAGATCGGCCAGGGCGCCGGCGAAGGTGTCGGCAAGCTCGGCGGGAAGGGCTGATCGAGATGGCCTCACAATCGAAGCCGAAGCGCAGGTCCAGTTCGGGCTCGTCGTCGAGCTCGCGCAAGAACGGCGGGCGAGGCGGCGGACGCAGCGCCTCGCAGAAGCCCGAGAAGTACCGCTTCGCGCAGAACGTCGACGGCGAGGAGACGGTCGCCGAGACGATCTACCGCGAGTACGCCGAGGAGGCGCGCAAGGGCGGTCGCATCGATCCCGACGTGCTCATCGACGTCCCCGTGGTCAAGGTCGACTCGATCCATCTCGAGCTCGAGGACCTGCACGCGCACGTCTCGCTGCAGGCGAAGGTGCTCGAGCTGGTCAACCTCAACGTCGGCGTCGACGTGCAGCTCGGCAAGGTCAGGCTCGACATCAAGGGAGTCGAGGCGCAGGCCGTGCTCAAGGTGCGCCTCGATCACGTGACGGCGATCGTCGATCGCGTCCTGACCACGGTGGACCGAAACCCGGACCTGGTCAAGAGCATCGGCAAGGCGGTCAAGGATGTCGGCGAAGGCGCCGGGCACACGCTCGGCGAGTCCGGCGAGGCGGTCGAGGACGTCGGCGAGGGCACCGAGGACGCGCTCGGCGCAGATCGGCCAGGGCGCGGGCCAGGCCGTCGAGGGCGTCGGCGAGGGCGCCGGGCAGGCGGCAGGCAACCTGGATCAGGTGCTGGCGAACGCCGGGCAGGCGGTCGGCCAGGCCGGACAGGGCGCCGGCGAGGCCGCCGGCGCGCTCGGCGGCGGCGGTGGCGGTGGCGGTGGCGGACTCGAGGATGTCGCCGGGCTGCTCACCGGCGACCATCCGACCCGCGCCAAGGAGGCGGCGAAGCTGACCGTCAAGGAGATCGGCGTCAGCGCGAAGGAGAAGGTGAAGGAGATCGGCGAGCGCCGCCGCCACCGCAAGGCGGAGAAGTACGACGCGACCGACCGCGCCTACGAGGTCGCCGACGAGCTCGGCGTCGACCTGGACGAGATCGAGGGCAGCGGCGCCGACGGGCGGATCACCGTGCGCGACGTCGAGCGCGCGGCCAGCGAATGAGTCGCGCGCCGGATCTCGACGGCGAGCCGCTCGCCGACATCGAGATCGGCGCCGCGGCGAGGGCGAAGCGGCTGCGCTTCAAGCAGCAAGCCCCAGGTCGAGGTCGAGTTCGAGACCGGTCCAGACGGCGAGTCGGACTCACAGACCGAGCGTGAGAACCTGCCCGAGCGAGGTGCGAGCCCGGTGTCACCTACCGCGACGTGCGCGTGGCCTGGCGGGGTGGCGCCCGGTTCGTGGTGCCGAGCAGGGAGGCCCGGGGCTCACCCAATGACCGGGACCGCGGTTAGGCGGCAACGAGCTCGCCAATCGGATCGGCGCCGGGACGCCGTGAGAAGCTGACCCGGCGCGTTCCCGGTCAGTCCGCACGGGCAAGCCATAATCGACCAACCCGGGCCGGTAGCTCAGTTGGTAGAGCAGCGGACTCATAATCCGTAAGGCGGAGGTTCGATCCCTCCCCGGCCCATTGACGGTGCGCCCTGCCGCGGCCTCACAACCACCGACACCTTCTTCGCTCCGCGCCGCCGCTCCAACAAGAGCACCCGCGCGTCCCGCTCCGAGACCACCTTCGCGCCCTTGACCTTCGCCCGATAGCCCGTCTTTCCGTAGTGCACCGGCGGAATGAACACCTCCGTACGAAGCTCGCGCGACAGTCGCTTGCCGTCGGGTGACTTCGCCGTGTAGCTGAGCTCGAAGCGGCGGGCGGCACGGTCGAACCCATACGAGATCGGCGTGCCCGCGACTGCGCGGGGATACGGCCGCGACGAGGCGAGCAGCTTCTCGCGCGAGACGTTGTCGCCGCGCGGTGGCAGCTTCGGATCGGACACGAGCGATTGGACACCGGTTCCGGTCGTGGTCGGGTCGTCGCAGTCGCAGTAGTGCCATTGCTGCCAGCCGATCATCTGCTGGTCGGCGAGCTCGATCACCCGCTCGACCGTCGCGATGTTCTGGGTCGCGGCGAACTCCGTCAGAAGCAGCGCGTCGTCGGTCTCGGCCGACTGCGCCTCGGCGTTGGCGAGCGTCAGGCCGTAGCCCGTTTCGCAGGCCTCGCTGGGTGCTTCCTCAGCCGAGCCCTCGGCCAGGCAGTACATGTTGAAGGCGAAGCCCGCGTTGGGATCGCCGGTGTCTCCGTGCGATGTGTCCGCGCCGAAGTCGAAGATCAGAAGCGGCGCGTACCAGACCATCGTCTTGGGATCGACCGTTCGGATCGCCGCGATCACGCGCTCGCTGAACGGCTCGAGAAACTCGGTGTCGAAGGCGGGACAGCCGACGTTCGAGGTGCAGCTCGGATACTGCGACCCGGGCCAGGGCTCGTTCAGCAGGTTGTAGCCGAAGACCTTGCGCCGGGTCTCGAAGCGTTTCGCGATCTCGGTCCACATCGCCGCGAACGAATCTTGAAGCGGGCGTCCGGCTGCGTCCGTCTCGTTCTGCCAGAAGTAATCGAAGGCCCGGTTGAGCGCCGGCATCCCCAGGTAGTTGGCCGGAAAGCCCTGCTGGGGCTCGGCCGGCAGCGTCGCGGCATCGCCGACCACGGCCCAGTCGGGAAAACCCTCGCCCTGGAAGCGCTCGTTGTAGAGGTCCTGGTGGACGTCGAGCAGCGTGAAGATCCCGTGGCGAGACAGCTTCTTCTCGGTGCGGGCGATGCTGTCGAGATAGTCGCTGCGGTACTGCGCCGTGCCGTCTGCCGCCGGCAACTCTGGCTCGACTCCCTTCTGGATGATCCCGAGGCGCACGGTGTTGAAGCCGTGGCGGCGCAGGAACCTCATGTCGTTGCCGCCGAAGCCTGCGTCCTCGGGACGGTAGGAGCCGACCTTGTAGACCATGTTCCAGCCGTGCAGGATCACCACTCGGCCGCGTTTGTCGGTGATCCAGCGCCCGTCGTGTGAGAGCGGCCCGCGCGGCGCGGCTTCGGCGACGCCGGCCGTCGCCAGGAGGGCCAAAGCGAACACGGCGAGCATCCGGCGCATTCGCGAAACCTATCCCTCGCCCGCCGGCCGAGCGCCGGTTCTTGGCGGGCTAGCGTGGCTCATGCTGCCGTTTGCGTTTCGCCGAGTCAGGTGTAGCCTGGGATGGTCTGCAGGAAGGGGTCGGGATTACTGGCCAAGACAACGAACGTAGGCTCGCCGCCGGATCCCGGCGGTTCACGCGTCTCGTTCTCACCGTGCTCACCTTCGCGACGTCTTCCGCTGTCGCCGCAGCACGCCCTGGCCTTCGAGCAAGACCAGCGGGCCAACGCAATCACGCTCCAGTTCGGTACCGACGCGTTCGCAACCGCCAACGCCTTCGGAGGCGCGTTCGTGGGCAGTACCACACGCTCGCAGCTGCAGGCCGGCTTCGATTCAAGCGTCGCCGACGGGTCTATCTCGTGGCTCCTGGAGATGCCAGGGCTCACAGATCTGACGGGTACGAACAGCTCCCCCTTCAACGTCGAGATCGGCGACGGAACGCCCCGGCTGCCCGCCGGCAACCCCTCGACCTACGACGGCACCTCCGACCTCGACTGGTGGTACGACCCTGACGGGTCGGGGATCCACCAGCTGCCAGCGAGCTTTACCGGTGGGACATTCAACGCCGGCCCCGGAGCCATCAGCCTCACCATGAACCTCGGCGGGCCGTCGAGCGTCTCGATGTCGAGCGCTCGTATTCGGGCCGTGTCGGGCCCCTCGTCGACGCCCCTGGAGTCGACCAACGGCTTTCCCCCCGGGCACCTGCCGGAGGAGAATGTGCCGGACTCGCTGACCAGTTTCGAATCTATGAGCGCGGGTCAGCTGGCCGGCAACATCTCGGCCCGTTCGCTTGCCGATACGCCGATCCCGGCTGCACTAGCAGGTGGAGGAATGTTCAACTGCTCGCAGGCGTACACCTCCGCGAACACCATGCTCGACGTCTTGGTCGGCGGCTGCACCATCATCGGCACCCAGATCCAGCCGACCCAACCCGACCGGGCAGCGGTCGACGGCGACGTGTACACCTTCACCACGAACACGTCCACAAAACGGGTTACGGGCTGCACGCGAAACGGCTCCTCTGCGTTGCTGGACGACTGCCTTGCGGGGGCTGCCTACTCCAGCTACTTCAAGTTCACGACCAACCGGGTGATCGTGCTCCCCGTCACGACCACACCGCCGACCGACGACACCACGCCGCCGCCGAGTAACACGACGCCCGGTGGCAACGCACTGCCGGCACCCGAGTTCGCACGCACCTTGAGCATCGCCTACTCAGGCAAGCAGGACAAGTTCAAGAGCAAACTCGCCTCGGAGGCACCGGCCTGCATCGCCAAGCAGAGCGTCGCGGTCTACGAGAAGAAGAGGGGCAAGGACCCGAAGCTCGGTTCGGCGACGACCACCGACGCCGGCGGGTACTCGTTGAAGCAGAAGAACGCCGATGGCAAGTTCTATTCGGCGGTCAAGCAGACGAGCATCATCGCCGGGACCTGTCTCGCGGCAAAGTCGAAGACGATCAAGGTCGGCTGAATACGCGAGTTTCTCTGGCCGGGCTAGGAGGCTGCAATATATGTCGATATAGGTATATAATGTCGGCATGGCCCGGACCCCGACAACAGCCGACGCGTTCAACGCAGTGGCGGAGCCCCGACGGCGCGAGATCTTGGATCTCCTCGCCGAGGGTGGCCAGCGCCAGGTCAACGACCTCGTCGACGCGCTCGATCTCGCTCAGCCGCAGGTCTCCAAGCACCTCAGGGTGCTGCGAGAGGTCGGCCTGGTCGAGGTCCGCAATGACGGGCGCAGGCGCATGTACCGGCTCAATGGGCCGGCGCTGAAGCCGATCCACGATTGGGTCAAGAGCTACGAGCGAACCTGGAGCGAACGCTTCGAGGCGCTCGATGACGTTCTCGAAGAGCTGAAAACAAACAACGAAGGAGATGATGTTCAGTGACAAGCAGTACGAGCAGTGGTAGCGCAGTGGTGACGACCCCGACCGATACGCAGATCGTGATCACCCGGGAGTTCGACGCACCGAAGAACCTGGTCTATGAGGCTTGGACGACGCCGGAGCTGATCAAGCGCTGGTGGGCCGGGAAGCGAGGCGAGGTGACGCTGGTCGAGGTCGACCTGCGCGTTGGCGGCAGCTGGCGCTATGTGATGACCGCGCAGGGTGACTTCGAGGTCGCATTTCACGGCGAGTACCGCGAGATCGAGCCGAACGAGCGCATCGTCTCGACCGAGGTCTACGAGGATCCCGACGGGATGTGGGAGCGCGATCCCGACTTTCACTCGGTCAACACGCTGACCCTGAGCGAGACCGACGGGCGCACGAAGATGGAGGTCGTCGTCGAGCACACGCGCAAGGAGCACCGCGACGGTCACATCAACTCGGGCATGGAGGGCGGCATGCAGGAGTCGATGGATGCGCTCGAGCAGGTGGCGATCTCGCTCGCCTGAGGCTCACCGGCGGACGGGAGCGAGGATCATCTGAGCGGTGTTCCTCGCTCTCGCCATTGCCGGCCTGTTCGTGTTGCCCGACCCCTGGCGGCTGATCTTCCTCTGCGTCGCGCTGATCGTCGAGGTGGGAGAGGTATTCGCCTGGATTCGCTTCCTGCGCCGCTACCGCGTCACCACCGGGGCCGAGGGGTTGATCGGCGAACCGGCGGAGGTGGTCGTCGCTTGGTCGCAGAACGCCACCGCCGGCCAAGTGCGGGTGCGTGGCGAGCTTTGGAACGCTCGTGGCGAGGGCGGAGAGACGATGGGGGCGATGGTCCGTGTCGCTCGCGTCGACGGTCTCACCTTGCTCGTCGAGGCCGACGAGCCACAACCCGGCGGGTAACGGAACTGACACATGCGGCGCGCTCGCGGCGCTAGGCTCGCCGGGAAATGAGCAGGCTCGCCAGCCTCACCTGCGCCACCGTGATCGCATGTTGTCTCGTCGGCTCGCTCGCCGGGGCTGTCCAGCGCTCCGGCGGCCCCCAAGGCGATCGCCTCATCGGGACCAAGGGCGCCGACACGCTCAAGGGCAAGGCCGGTCGCGACGTGCTCAGCGGTGGCCGTGGGCGAGACGTGCTCGTCGGCGGCGGTGGCGCCGACATCCTGCGCGGCGGGCCGGGCCGCGACAGCTTCAACATGCAAGAACGGCATCGAGCGGCCCGCTCCGGGCAACGACCGGATCGAGGCTCGCGACGGCGGCAACGACGAGATCAGCTGCGGCGCCGGCAACGACGTCGCCATCGTCGACGCGAGCGAGGACGGGATCTATGACTGCGAGAAGGTCAAGGAGCCCGCACCGGTGGCGCCGGCATGATCGCCAGACCGCAGGACCACTCCTCGAAGCTCGCGAACGGCGAGCACGCCGACGCGGCCGTGTGCGAGCGCCTCGAGTCTGAGAACCGCGACGAGTACCTGCGCCGGCGCGAGTTCCTCCAGCGCACCGCAGCCGTTGCCGGCCTCGCCGGAATGTCGACCCTGCTGCCAGCCGAGACGCTTGTCGCCGAAGCGGCAAAGCGCGCGCGCAAGCCGTTTCCCAAGCCTCGCGACCTGCCGATCGACACCTTCGTCGTCTTGATGATGGAGAACCGCTCCTTCGATCATTACCTGGGCTGGCACCCCACCGCCGACGCTCAGAACGCCGGCCTCTCGTACCCCGGCCTCGACGGCACCAGCCATCCCACTCATCACCTCACGCCCGACTTCCAGGGCTGCGGCTTCCGCGATCCCGACCACGGCTGGGACGGCGGCCGCCACCAGTTCAACCGCGGCAAGATGGACGGCTTCTTTCAGGGCAACGAGGAGGGCACGGGCTCGGACGAGTTCGCGATCGGCTACTACGAGCGCGACGACGTCGGCTTCCTGCCGGGCGCGGCCGACGCCTACACGCTCTTTGACCGCTACTTCTGCTCGATCATGGCGTCGACCTACCCGAACCGCCACTACCAGCTCGCGGCGCAGAACGGCGGTCAGAAGTCGAACGTCTTGCCGGTGATTGAGGACCCGAGCTCGTTCGGGCTTCGAGTGGGAAACGATCTTCGACCGCGCCAAGGCGCGGGGGCTGAGCTTCGGCTACTACGTCAACGACCTTCCCGTGCCGGCGCTCTACGGGCAGCGCGGACTGGGCTGGGTGCGCCCGTTCTCTGAGTTCTACAGCGACTGCGCTTCCGGCAACCTGCCGGCGCTTTGCTTCGTCGATCCGCCGTTTCGCGATGGCGGCGGCGGCGACGGCGTCTCGGCCGACGAGCACCCCCACGGCGACGTTCGCCTCGGCCAGGCGTTCATGTCGGACGTCGCTCACGCATTCATCGAAGGCCCGCAGTACAAGCGCGGGGCGATGTTCATCAACTACGACGAGTGGGGCGGCTTCTTCGACCATGTGCGCCCCAAGCGCGTTCCCGACGACCGTGGCAATCGCAAGGACCTGGAAAACGACTGGTCGCTGACGGGGTTTCGCATCCCCTCGGTTGCGATCTCGCCCTACTCGCGCGGCGGCAAGAAGGGCGGGCGGGTCAGCCACATGACCTGCACGCACGAGTCGATCCTGAAGCTGATCTCCTACCGCTACGGCCTCGGCTATCTGACCAAGCGCCATCGCTACGCGTCGAACATCGGCCGCAGCTTCGACTTCTCAAAGCAGGACTTCGAGCCGCCGCCGTTGCCCGACCCGCCGGCGATCGCGGCGACCACGTGCTCGTCGCAGGGCGACGGTGGGGGCGGGGGTCTGCCGAACCCCCGGCCGAGTGCGCCGCAGCGGCCCAAGGAGCACGACCTCGTCAGCCTCGAGACCTCGGGCCTGCTCGACCGCCTCGGCTACGAGGTGCAGCCGGTCACCTACGAAACGCTGTTTCGCCAGCCCGACACGGTCAGGAAGGCCTTCGACTCGACGCGCTAGCGCGCGATCGGACCACGGAAAAGGGCCCCTGTGAGGGGGCCCTTGGATTCCGAAAGGACGTTCCGCCCGCGTACCTGCCGCTGGCCCGTCGGTCCTTCAAGTCTCTGTCTCCCTATCGACGGGAGACGCATCTGCCTTAACACCGATTCTCGCCGATTGTTACGGCGCCGTGGTGCCGCTGGATCAGCTTTGCGAGCCCGGTTGCAGCGCCGAGAGATGGCTAGACTCGGCCGTCGCGGGCGCTTAGCTCAGTTGGGAGAGCGCCGCCTCGACAAGGCGGAGGTCACTGGTTCGAGCCCAGTAGTGCCCATCGAGCCGCTTCGGATACCGTTTGCCGTCACCCGCGGGGGGTACCTTGCGGTCTGTGCCAATCGTGGCACCCCGAAAGGAGGAGCGATATGTACATCGGAGTCGGCGCACTGATTTTGATCATCATCCTCATCATCCTCATCGCCTAGCCGGGAGAGGGCCGCCGTGGCTAGCGGTGGCCCTTGAACGAGATCACCTGCTGGATGCCGCTGGGCCGGTTGGTGTAGCGCAGCGTGTAGGGCAGCAACCCTGGGGCGAACGTGATCCGCTCCCGCGTCGCGTCGGCTCGCCACATCTCGGGGTCGGCAGTGCCCTGCTCGGCGGTGAGCTCGACGCCCGCGGCCGCGATCGCGTCCCAGACCGCGGTCTGGCAGGCAGACAGCTTGCCGGCGCCGCAGTAGTCGTTGGCGAACGGCGCCTTGATCTTCATCCCGAGCAGCTTGCGGATGTCGCGGTCGAAGTACTGATACCAGCCGGAGTACTGGCCGCTGGGCGGCAGATCGAAGCGGCGGAACAGCGTGTTGAGCTCGTCCAGCTGCGTCCCGAGCCGCGGCGCCATGAACGCGTCGGCGATCTTCGGCCAGCCTTGTCCATCGTCGCCGCGCCCGGGGTCGTCGATCTTGCCGTCGAGGTCGCGGTCGAGGCGGCTGCCGCCGCGCTGCTTCCAGGCGATCAGCTTGTCGAGCATCTGCTCGGCTTGCTCGCTGGGCGCGGCCGAGCCCGCGAGCAGGCGCTTGAGCAAGCGGCACGGTGTCGATCGCGCGCACGTCCTGGGTGGCCGCGGCGTTCATCGCCGATGTCACCCTGGCGCAGCGACCACTCGCCCTGCTTCGTTGGCGAGGCGGGCGAGGTTCTTCGTCAGCAGGTCGTTGCGCGCGACCGAGCCGTTTCGGCCCCACTCATTGTCGGCGGCGCCGAAGCCCCTGGCGACGGTCTGGTTCCAGTTGACGATCGTGCCGTCCTCGGGATCGATCCCCTGCGGGATGATCTGCGTCGGCGAGGAAGCCCTGCCACTCGTACTTGCCGGTGCCCTTGGTCGGCAGACCCGGGTCGACGTCGGGATGCCGCAGCGGCAGCCGCCCGCTGGTGAACTCGGCGATGTGCTCGTTGTCGATGTAGAACGAGTTGAACGTCTGCGGCGTCTTCGAGGCGGCCTTGAAGAAGCTCTTCGGGCTGTCGACCTGGCCCGTTGGAGAGGCGACGGTAGAAGAGCTGGTCGAGCGTGTCCTTGCCGTAGCTCGAGCGCTTCTGCGAGATCGCGACCCTGGTTCCGTTCTTGGTTGCGTAGCCGACGACCGGGCCGTGCACGGTGGTCCGGAACGTGACCGGCTGACCGTCGAGCGTGCCGGCGTCGAAGTTGCCCATCTCGCGGCACTCGCCCTTGTACAGGTACTTCGTGTCGCTGCCGTCGCAGAGCGTCTCGGCGTACTGGTCGATGATGTCCGCCGGAGGCCGAGGTCAGCGTGTTGGCGAAGTCCTCGCCGCGCCCGATCAGCATGTAGCCGGGGAACGGCGCGGAGGTCGCGCCGCGCCACTGCAGATCGCCGGCGTGCATGTCGATCTCGTAGGTGAGGCCGGGATAGAAGTAGTCGATCTGCGGACCGCCGACCATCAGCGGCCTGCCCGTCGTCGAGCGCTCCTTGGTGATCATCAGCGTGTTCGACGCCTGCATCGGCGCCGGCTCGCTGACGCGGGCGTTCGGCGCCGCGGGGGTCGCCGTGAAGCTCTTGGGGGTCGAGGATCACGCTGCCCTTGGGCTTGCTTCGGGATCGAGCCGTAGGGAAAGCGGCCGTCGATCGATGTCGGCAGCTCGGGGTTCTTGAACTGGCGCAGGTCGTTGAAGATGCTCATTGCCCGTCTTCGCGCCGAACTGCTGTTGCAGGCCGCCGAGGAACTGTGAGCGCCGGGCCTCGTCGCCGCCGCCCTCGCCGAGGAACTGTCCCTTGAGCGCGTTGAGGGCGTAGATGTCGTTGCGCGTGAACGGCGCCGTCGAGGGGCTGTTGGCGGCAAGGTAGTCGTTGATGCCCGAGATGAAGACGTCGATGTCGTGCAGAACGGCCTGGCCCTCCTTGCCGGCGGCCTCGAGCACCTGTGTCTGCTTGGCGACCTCAGCCTCCGTTGCGGCGCTCGGCTGGAAGTTCTTCAGCCCGCGTGACGAGGCCGATCGCGCTCAGGCCGGGGGCGTCGATCGCGGCGACGCGGGCGTTGTAGCGAGCCTGTGACAGCAGCAGGCCGCGATCTTTGGCGGCGATCCAGCCGGCGGCCCAGACGCCGTCGTCGTGGGTCGCGCCCTCGACGTGGGGAACGTTGTAGGCGTCGCGGGTGATCGTGACCCCGGGCCGGGGGACGGGGTCGACCATGCCGGGTCCGTCGGGGCCGATGCCGAACACCTCGGACTTGAAGTAGGTGCCGAGGTCTGCCTTTCGAACGTCGTCGAAAAGCGGTGTCAACCCGTCGTACATGCGCGCTTGGCGGTCGGCCTCGGGGCCGGGCGGAACGCTGCCGTACTGCCCGGAGGGAATGATGTTGAGCGCCGTCTGGGCGTAGTCCTTGCCCATTGCGTTCGAAGCCGGCAGGGCGATCAGCCCGGTCAGCAGGCCAACCACCGCTACAAACCGTCGCATCCCGCCCCGTTTCTGCCTCGCCTCACGCCTCGCCGCTGCGGCGCACCTCTCGTGGACTGTACTGGCCAGCCAACAAGCCGCGCCGCTGGTGAGCGCATCTATGCTCGCCGCGAATGCTCGGCGCCTATGCCTCCTTTCTGATCTGCCTAGTCGCCGCGGCGCTCGTCGGACAGGCGATCATGATCTTCTCCGGTCGAAAGACCTGGTCTTGGCTCTCGCCCGCGGTCGGGGTCGCCGCGCTCTGCCCGTTGGCGTGGTGGACGGTGCGCTTGCCGGGTGAGGGAACAGCCGCGATCATCTCGATCGCCGTGACGACGATCGCCGCGGCCTTGTTCGTAGTTCCGAGGGTCGAGGGCTTTCGCACCGCGCTGCGTCGCGGCACCGGAGTCGGGCTTGCCGCGCTCGCGCTCGCTTCCTTGCCGTTCTTCGTCGAGGGCCGGTTCGGCATTCTCGGCACGGGGCTGAACCCGGACATGTCGCAGCACCTGTTTGCTGTCGACCGTCTCGCGATGGGGGGCACCGAGCGGCTGATCGCCGAGGGCTATCCGCTCGGCCCGCACTCGATCGTCGCCGCGCTCGCCGAGCTCGGGCCGAGCACGGTGCAGGCTTTCGGTGGCCTTTCGCTGTTCATCGCTGTCGCCGCCTGCCTCGCACCATCTGGCACTGCTCGACATGCTGTCGGGCTGGCGTCGCTTCGGTGGCGCGCTCGTGATCGGCTTCGCCTACTTGGTCGCGGCGTACTTGGTTCAGGGCGCGTTCAAGGAAACGATGCAGGCCCTGTTCGTCCTCGCCTTTGCGATCGCGCTGGGACGGCTGACTCAGCCGTGGCCGACAAAGGCCGGCGGTGCCGGACGGCCGCTTCGCGCCCTGCCGTGCGTCGTGCTCGCGATCGGCAGCGTCTACGTCTACAGCTTTCCTGGCCTGCTGTGGCTCGGCGGCGCCTTCGCTGCCTGGGCCGCGATCGAGCTCGCTCGCGCCGCTCGCGCCGAAACCGTGGCCAAAGCCCGCAGCATGGTTCGTCTCGCCTTGCCAACCGCCCTGGTCGGGACCGGTGTGCTGCTGGCCGTGATCACCCCCGAGCTCGGGCGGATCGTCAACTTCGCCAGCTTCGAGACCTTCAACCCCAGCGGCGGTGGCCTCGGCAATCTCTTCGATCGGCTTTCGCCCCTACAGGTGCTCGGCATCTGGCCGTCGGGGGACTTTCGCGTCGAGCCCGGCGACGGCGCGATTGCGGCGCCGTTCTTCTATCTCGGCGCCGGCTTCGGGCTTGCGGCGTTGGTGTTCGGCCTTGTCTGGTGGTGGCGAGAAGGCGAGCGCACCGTTCCTGCGGCGCTGGCGGCGGCGCTCTTGTCTGTGGCTCTACACGCTGGCGGTTGGCACCCCCTACCAGGAGGCAAAAGCGCTCGTGCTCGCGGCCCCGCTGGTGGCGCTGATCTCGGTTCGGGCACTGGCTGCCAGCGCACCGGCCGCGATCACGGTCGCCTTCTACCTGGCGGCCGGCGGCTCGGGCGTGCTTGCCCTCGCCAACGGTCCCGTCGGGCCTTCGGCCTACACCGCCGAACTGGCGGAGGCTCGCTCTCAGCTGGGCTCGGGCTCGACGCTGGTGATCGCGCCGCAGAGCCTGCTGCGCGAACAACACGGGCGCGACTACCTGCTCTGGGAGCTGCGCGGCAACCGCCTCTGCATCGCAGTCGCCCCAGTCGATGCGAACGAGCTGCCGACTCAGATCTCGAACGTGATCGCGATCGGCGACGGCGACGCAGTGGCACCCGCCGCGGTCTACAGCGACGATCTCTCGGTGGACGGCCCCTGCCCGCTGATCGCCGAGAGCGCCCGCGCCGATCCGGCCGGCGACGGCTGAAGGCGCGCGCGCACATACGCGCTACTTGGGCTTCAGCGGTCCGCGAACAGCTCCGTCGGGGTACTCGTTGTTGCGGATGCTGACGAAGTAGCGCTCGGGCTCGGAGGAGATCGAGCGGATCAGCTTCTTGTCGATGTTTCGCAGACAGCGCTGATCGAAGCTGCCGTCACCGTCGAGCCCGGCGGAGTCCTTGAACAGCCTCAGCACAGGCTCGCCGGCCTCGTCGCGATCGCCCTCGACGATGAAGCCGGCGGTTATCGGCGCCAGCTCTCGGACCGAGAGCGTGAAGCAGACCCGCGCCTTCTTCGCCTTTAAGACGAGGCTGACCTTGCCGGTGCCGGTTGGGTCACCCGGGCCCGGGACGACGTTCTTTCCCTTGAGGATCGCCCGAACCTTGACTCCCGGATCGGGTTCGGGCGCAGCGGTCGCCACCGTCGCCAGCGCCGCGGTCATCACCGCCGCCGTCGCGAGCGTCAAGCGCGTCTTTGAAATCCGCCTGCTCTCAGTCATCCCTACCTCCAACAAGGTTCGTCGCTTGAAGTTGACGCTACCCGCTCAACACGACGCCGGCCCGAGAGCTTCGGTTGATGAGCGGTCCCTCTCATCGCCTGGCGCCTCTCGTAGCATGGCCGCCGTGCCCAAGATCACAGTCAACTTGCCCGACGGTTCGCCGCTCGAGCTCGAAGCCGGCGCCGACGGCGCCGCCGCCGCCGCCGCGATCGGTCCGCGGCTGGCCCAGGATGCGCTCGCGATCAAGGTCGACGGTGAGCTCCGCGACCTCAACGCGCCGCTGCCAGACGGGGCCACGATCGCGGTCGTCACCGCCAAGAGCAAGGGCGACGAAGCCGACGACGCGCTCTGGCTGATCCGCCACGACGCGGCGCATGTGATGGCGACCGCCGTGATCGAACTGTGGCCGGGCACGCGGGTCTCGATCGGGCCGCCGATCGACAGTGGCTTCTACTACGACTTCGAGTTTCCCGACGGCGTCTCTGTGACCGAGGACGATCTCGAGCGCATCGAGGCGGCGATGAGCGACCACATCGCCGCCGACGAGCCCTTCGAGCGCAGCGAGCTCACCGCGACCGAGGCGATCGAGCGCTTTCGGGGTGAAGATCAGCCCTACAAGGTCGAGCTGATCGAGGACCTCGTCGCAAATGAGGGGGTGGATTCGGTGTCGCTGTACGCGAACGGGCCGTTCACCGACCTCTGCCGGGGCCCGCATGCGCCCTCCACCGCCAAGATCAAGGCGTTCAAGCTGAGCTCGCTCGCCGGTGCCTACTGGCGCGGCGACGAGCAGCGCCAGATGCTGACCCGCATCTACGGCACCGCCTTTCACTCGAAGAAGGACCTCGACGAGCATTTGGCCAGGCTCGAGCTCGCGCGCGAGAACGACCATCGCAAGCTCGGGCCCGCGCTGGACCTCTTCGTCTTCCGACCGGAGGCTCCGGGAATGCCGCTGTGGATGCCGCAGGGCGCCGTCTTGCTCGAGCTGATCGAGGCGGAGGTTCGCGGCCAACTTGCCAAGCGTGGCTACCAGGAGATCAAGACGCCGACGGTGCTCGATGAAGAGCTCTGGCGCCGATCGGGGCACTGGGACAACTACGCCGAGGACATGTACTTCGTCGAGTCCGGCGAGCGGCGCTTTGCCTTGAAGCCGATGAACTGCCCGGGTGCGTGTCTTGCGTTCGCCTCCGATCGCCACTCCTACCGCGAGCTGCCCCTGCGCCTGGCCGAGTTCGGGACTGTGTTTCGCAACGAGCGCGAGGGTGTGCTGCACGGTCTGCTGCGGGTGCGCTCGTTTACCCAGGACGACGCTCACGTCTACTGCACGCTCGAGCAGGTCGAAGACGAGGTCAACTCGATCTGCGAGGGAATCGATGAGCTCTACGCCCGCTTCGGCTTCGAACAGGTCCGGGTTGAGCTCTCGACCAAGCCCGAGCAGAAGGCGATCGGCAGCGACGAGCAGTGGCGCGAGGCGGAGGCTGCGCTCGAGCGCGCGCTCGAAAGCCAAGGCCGCGAATATCAGCTCAACCCGGGCGACGGGGCCTTTTACGGGCCGAAGATCGACTTCCACGTGACCGACGCGCTCGGGCGTTCGTGGCAGCTCGGCACCTGTCAGCTCGATTTTCAGATGCCGGCGCGCTTCGAGCTCAGCTATCAGGGCGAAGACAACGCCGACCATCGCCCGGTGATGATCCACCGCGCCCTGCTCGGCTCGCTGGAGCGCTTCGCGGGGATCCTGATCGAGCACTATGGCGGCCGCTTCCCGACCTGGCTCGCACCGA
Organism: uncultured Solirubrobacterales bacterium; assembly: GCA_963730145.1. Taxonomy (GTDB): domain Bacteria; phylum Actinomycetota; class Thermoleophilia; order Solirubrobacterales; family 70-9; genus WHSW01. Next base: position 135,094 of record CAVSQT010000004.1, on the reverse strand, counting down.
CCCAGGCCGTTGTACTCGTGGTCTCCGATTCCTACCTTCCCTACGCGCGCGAGGTTGCGGCAAAGCTCGCCCAGGCAGGCGTACGGGTGCGCACGGATGAACGCTCGGAGTCGGTCGGGCGCAAGATCCGCGATGCCGAGCTGGCCAAGATCCCGTTCATGGTCGTCGTCGGTGAGCGCGAGCAAGCCGAGGGCACGGTCGCGTTGCGTTCGCACGACGGCGGCGATCTCGGATCGCTGACGCGCGAGCAGGCCGCCATGCGCATCGTCGCTTAGGCCGGCTTCGGTTCGGTTCGGGCGCCAAGTGCGGCGCGGTCGACCTTGCCGTTGTCGGTTCGCGGCAGCTCGGGATGGATCTCGATCCGCCTCGGCACTTTGTGATCTTCGAGCTTGTCGGCGCACAGTCGTCGCAACGCCACCCGATCGAGCTCGGCGCCTTGATCTGGCGAGACATGGGCGATCACGGCCTCGCCAAGCAGCCGGTCGGCGACGCCAACCACCGCCGCCTCGCGGACGCCGGGTGCGGCGGCGAGGACCTCCTCGATCTCACGCGGAGCGACCTTCTCACCGCGCGACTTGATCACGTCATCGCGCCTGCCGACGAAGTGCAGCTGGCGATCCGAGTCGAGGTGAAAGAGGTCGTCCGTACATAGGACCCGGTCGGCGAGCGAGCGACCCCGGCGCAGTCGAAGCGCTGTTGCTTCCACGTCGTTCCAATAGCCCTGCATCACGTGCTCGCCGCGAACGATCAACTCGCCGGTTGAGCCGGGGCCGAGCTCGTTGCCGTCGTCGTCTTCGATCCAGACCTCGGTGCCTGGGATCGCCCCGCCGACCGAGGTTGGCTTGACGTCGACGAGGGCTGGGTCGAGATAGGCGATTCGCGTCGCCTCGGTTTGTCCGTACATCAGAAACAGCTTCGCCTGCGGAAACGTTTTGCGGATTTCGCCAACAGCCGTCGCCGGCAGCGCTGCTCCGGCATTGGTGATGAAACGTAGGTCGGGGAAGCTGCGCTGGCCCAGTCCTGGCAGCGAGAGCAGGGTTTGAAAGACCGTGGGCACCCCGGGCAGACCGGTAATCCTCTCCTCGCTGAGCAGCGCGACCGTGCGACCGGCAAAGGCAAAACCGGGCTCCAGGATCAGTGTGGCGCCGACCCGGATCGACATCAGCAACTGATAGAGGCCGTAGTTGAAGGACAGCGGGAGCAGGCAGAGGATCCGGTCGGCGGGTCCGAGCTCGAGGTACTCGATGATCGCGTCGGCGACAAAGGTCATGTTGCGGTGCGAGAGCATCACGCCCTTTGGCCTTCCGCTTGATCCGGAGGTGTAGATCACAGCCGCCAGCTCGGAATCGGTAGAACGCTCGAGCTCGTCGGCGGGCGCCTTCACAGCGGCGTCCTCGGAAGGGCAGATGACCTCAATTTCACCCGCGGTGGCGAGTTCGACGGCTTCGCGCTGCGGCGGTGCGCAGACCACGGCCTTCGCGCCGAGATCGCGAACCATGTCGCCCAGCCGGTGTGGCTTGGTTTTTGGATTGATCGGCGAGAAGGCGGCACCGCGGCGCAGGACTCCGTAGATCGCAGCTGGCGCAAGCGCGCCGTTGGCGACGACGGTGGCGACGCGATCCCCGCGCCCAACTCCGATCTCGGCCAGTGCGCGCGCGACCTCGCCGGCCCGGCAGTCGAGCTCGCCGTAAGAGACCGGGGCCTGAGGTGTGATCAGGGCGGTGCGTTGAGGATCGATCTCGGCCCGGAAGACGAGATCCTCAGCGAAGGTCCGTGGACTCACTGGCCGCCGCGCTTGCGTTCGACGTAGCCGACGATCGCGTCGATCGAGCCGAAGTTCTCCTCCGTGATTTCGATGTCGGTGACCTCGATCGAGTAGCGCTGCTGCACCTCCTCGACGAGCTCGACGAAGCCGAGCGAATCGACCAGGCCCCGCTCGAGCAGGTCCTCATCGTCGGCGAGGACGACGTCGGGGTGCATGTAGAGGAAGTTGTCTTCGATGAACGCCCTCATCTCGGTCCTGACCTGGGGCCCTTGCGCCGCCATCAGGCCCTTTGAGTGAGCGAGAGATCACGCTCGATTCGCACCCTCGGTTCGAAGGCAGGGACCTGCCACGAGCGGGCTTCGCCGATGAACGCCCGGTGCCAGAGCTGGGTCGAGAGGATCGCGATCAGAGTCATCTCCTCGCGTGGGCTTGTGACGCGACCGTCGCGGCAGCGCCGCAGCAATCCGCCGACGCGGGCGGGGTCCCAGATCGCGGCGGCGTTCAAGCTCTCGTCGCTGAGCGTGCTCTCGACCCAATCTGGAGCGCCGGCCCCGAAGAACGCGGCAACGGTCGGCGCCCGGTAGGGCTGCTTGCGACGGCGGGCGATAGCCGCAGGCAAAACGCGCGAAGCGAGCTGTCGCAGGACGATTTTCTCTTCGAGCTGATCGAGCTTCATCGTTGCCGGCAGCCGCGCAGCGTAGTCGAACACGCGCTGGTCCAAGAACGGGTAGCGGCCTTCGACGCCGTGGGCCATCGCTACGCGATCGCCCTGCGCGGAGAGCAGGTAGGGCTCGAGCAGCGTCGTGAGCTCGAGCCAGGCCGCCCGCTGCATCGAATCGAGTCCGGTGAATCCTGGTGGCAACTCTGAGCGCAGGTCGTCAAGCGATCGTTCGCTGTCCCCGATCTCAGCGGCGATCTGCGGCGCGTAGAAGGCTTTGATCGCCGCGGTCGACCGCGCCCGCGTCAGGTGCGACGAGAGGGGATCGTCGCTCGCGCCGGTTTCGAGGATGAATCGCGCGAACGCCGGCCCGCGGCGACCGGCTTGCGGTCCCAGGTAGTCGTAGAGCTGGTCGACCAAGCTCGCGGCTCGATCCGGATCCGAGGCGGCGATCTCGCGCACGGCAACTTCCTTGAACAGGTCATAGCCCCAGAAGAGCTCGTCGGCTCCCTCTCCCGTAGCGATCACGGTGATACCCCGCGCGCGCGTCTCTCGCGCGAGCAAGAACATCGGCACCGGCGCAGTGCGCACGAGCGGCGACTCGGTGTGCCAGACCACGTCAGGCAGGGCCTCGGCGATTTGCTCGGGCGTGATCTCGATCGCATGATGCTCGCTGCCGATCGCTCGGGCAACCTCGTGTTGATGGGCACGCTCGTCATAGACAGAGTCAGAGAAGGCCAATGAGAATGTGCGAAGGCGGTGCTCGGTCTCCTGCTGGGCAAGCGCGGTGATCAAGCTCGAGTCGAGCCCGCCGGAGAGATAGGTGCCAACGGCAACGTCCGCTCGCAACCGCAGGCGGACGCTGTCGCGAAGTAGCTCATCCAATTCCTCGAGCGAGGGCGGCGCGGCGTCGTTCGATGTGTCGAGCTCGGGGGTCCACCACTTGCGCTGGGTGACGATGCGCCCGCGCTCCCACACGATCAGCTCTCCGGGGCCGAGCTGATCAACGCCTCGAAACGCGCTACGTGGCGGGCGCGGGCCCCAGAGCGTGAAGATCTGGTCGAGAGCGATCGGGTCGGGCTCGGCGTCAACGAGGCCGGAGGCGAAGATGCCCTTGGCCTCGGAGGCAAAGACGATGCTGCGGTCGGCGAGCACGCAAAAGTGAAGCGGTCGCACGCCGAAGCGGTCGCGCACCATCGTTAGGCGCCGTGGCCCGGGCTCCCACAGCGCCAGCGCGAACTGGCCGTTGAGCCGATCCAGCGATGAGAGCCCGTCGCGCACCAGCATCCGCAGGACAACCTCGGTGTCGCAGTCGGTCTCGAAGCGCTCCCCGCGCGCTTGGAGCTCGGTCCTGAGCTCGGGATGGTTGTATACCTCGCCGTTGTAAACGAGGATCGAGCCATCGCTGCTCTCGAACGGCTGCCAGCCACCGGCTGGGTCGAAGATCGCAAGCCTGGCTGAGACCAGGCCCGCTCCCGGTGTGCGCGCAATGCCGAAGCCGTCGGGGCCTCGGTGGCCAACCGCCGCCGCCATCCGCAGCAGTGCCTGCTCCTCGATCGCCGGACCGGCCTGCGCTGCGACGATGCCCCCGATCCCGCACATGACTCAGCCGGCTTTCGGGGGCAGGATCGCGGCGGCGTGTAGGTAGGCGGTCGCCACTCGCCGCCGTTCGATCTCGCCATAGGCCGCCTCCACCTCGGCGCTTGAGAGGCCGACCTGCGGGCCGAGCTCGGCGGCATCGACGCCGAGATCATGACCCCGAAGCAATGCGTCCATGCGTTCGTAGGGGTGGCCGAAGTAGTACTCCTCTTGGCTTTGGGCAAGACTGAATGTCTCGGTCGTCGGCGTGCGCGAGGCGATGGCGCTGGGCAGACCGAGCACATCGGCAAGCGCGTAGACCTCGCCCTTGAAGAGGCGGGCGATCGGCTTCACGTCAGCGAGCCCGTCACCACCCTTGACGAAGAAGCCCTGGTCGTACTCGAGCAGGTTCGGGGTGCCGATCACCGCGTAGCCGAGCCGGTCAGCCCAGGTGTACTCGAGGAGCTTGCGCGTGCGCTGCTTCATGTTGGTGGCGGCGAGAAGCTCACGGTAGGCGTCGGGTGGCATCCGCCGCCGCTCCTGGCTGCCGTCGGGTCGCTCGACGACGAGCGAGAAGACGATCACCGAGCCAGTTGGCCGCGAGCGCACGAGCTTGTGCTTCCAGTCGCTGCGATAGTCGGCAAAGACGCTGCGAATCGCCTCGTCACGACGCTGATAGGCGCCGAGGCTCTCGAGTGCGGCCGTGATCGATTGCTCCTCGGTCCTGACGCCCAGCTGGCGCGCGAGCTCGAGCCCGAGCAGCGACGACGCGTCTCCGGCGTCGCGCTCGGGCATGCGCAGGCAAAGCACGTGCTCGGCGCCGAGGCCACGGGCGCTGAGCGCGGCACAGACGCCCGAGTCGACACCGCCCGAGACCGCGACCACGGCGCCCTTGCGGCCGAGCTCTCGAACAGCCGTCGCCGTGGCCTGCGCGAGCCTCTCAGCAGTCGCGCCGGCATCGAAGTGACTTTGTTGGCTCACCACCATGCAGAGTCGATCAGATCCATCTCGGTCACGATCGCGGCGCTCGAGCCGAGGGCAGCGCGCAGCTCTGGATCTCTGCAATGGATGAGTGGGTGATGGGCCAGTCCGATCGCGGGATAGTGCTCGCTCAGTGCCTGCTGGATGTGAGGCTCGAGCCTGCCGGTGAGCACCGCGGTGCCGGCGCTGCGGGCGTCGTCAACCAGCGCCGAGACCACTGCGGGCGCCTCGCGCGGCGAAGCTCCGATATGGAGCACGCGGCTTGCCGTCGGCCGGCGCAGGTAGGCATACCAGCCGATCGGCCTTTCACCTCTCGAGACCAATCGACGCACGATCGGATCGGCACCCGCGAGCGCCGCGAGGTAATCGAACACCCACTCCAGGTAGCGCTCGTCGTAATCGACTCGCAGCCGGACGCCGGCGACGATCGACGGCAGCGACGCGGCGAGCGACGCGATTGAGACCTCGCTGCTGGTGACGCCGGGGTCTGTGGCTGGGAATGCTCGCGCGAGCAGCCGTCGCCCTCCGGCTTGCAGGGGAATCGCGGGCACCGGCACGGTCTCCCGCCGAATCGCGCGGCGGCGCGACCACGTCAGCGCCGCAACGTTGCCCAGCCAGCGCCCAGGTCGCAGCACCAGCATGAAGTCGCAACTACGCGAGGTATCGAGGTCGCCGCCGAAGGTTCGCCAGATGCGCACGACGTCTGCGGTGGCCGAGTCCGAGAACGTGAAGTCCTGATCACCGGCCAGCAGCGCCCGCACCAACAGCGCTCCTGCGGCACCGCCGCGCTTGGCGGGATCGACGACCAGATGCGAGACACAAACCGCCTCGAGCTCGCGGTCGTCGAAGCGCACGCGCCGCCGCTGTGCGCCGATCGAGCCGATGACCACGCCGTTGGCATCCACAGCGACCAGCGAGCGGGGGCGATCCCCGGTCCACGGGTGATCGATCAGGCTGCGAGCGAGTACAGCCGGATCGCGCCGCCAGCTCGGAATGCCGGAGACGACGACCCGCGCGACCTGCTCCAGATCATCGCGCTCGAGCGGACGGATCACAGCCATGCGCTGCGAGCGTATATCGAAAGCGAATCGGTCCTTCTGCGTGTCCTGCCTCTATACTGGGCCGCGATGAAGGGATCCGCCACCGCCGTGCGCCATTAGGCCTCGCTTGCGCGCATTGCCCGTTTCCCTCCCCCCGTCAAGGTCGCTCCCAGCTTGAAGCTCCGCGTCAGCTTGAGTACCTAGTGCCGGTCCCGCGACGGTTCGACAGGCAGCCCCCCGAGCGCGATTCGACGCGGATCAACGAGCGCATCCGCGTTTCCGAGGTCCGCCTGATCGCCGAGGACGGCAGCCAGATCGGCGTGATCAAGACCGACGAGGCATTGCGCATGGCTCAAGACCGCGACCTCGACCTGGTCGAAGTCGCTCCCGATTCGCGCCCGCCCGTCGCTCGCCTGCTCGATTACTCCAAGTACAAGTACGAGCAGGAGCAGAAGGCAAAAGCCGCCCGCAAGCACCAAACCCAGGTCAATGTGCGCGAGATCAAACTGCGGCCAAAGATCGCCGACCACGACTACAACACGAAGCGTGGCCACGTCGAGCGCTTTCTCAAGCATGGTGACAAGGTCAAGATCACGATCATGTTCCGTGGCCGCGAGCAGGCTCACCCAGAGCGCGGCAGGATGTTGCTCGAGCGTCTCTATGAAGATGTAGCCGAGCTCGCGACGGTTGACTCACAACCGCAGCAGGAGGGGCGCAACATGCACATGATGCTTGGACCCACTCGCGCCGCCGTCGCCACTGCGCGCGAGGAGCGCAAGGACGCCGCAGGCCGACGCTGCGGTCACACCCAGCGCCGAAGCACCAGCTGAGACCTGAGCGGGCCTGATCGCATCGCGGGCCGGCTCACGCCTCGTCTGCTTCAATAGTCGGCCGCCATGCCAAAGATGAAGACTCATTCCGGGGCCAAGAAGCGGTTTCGCAAGACCGCCAGCGGCAAGTTGCGCGGGCGGCGTGCCTACTCGAGCCACATCCTCGAAAAGAAGTCGCCCAAGCGCAAGCGGCTGATGGCCAAGCCAGTGGAGATCTCGCCCAACGACGCCAAGGCCGTTCGCCAACTACTCGGAGGCGGCAAGTGAGCCGCGCAACCAACGCCGTCGCGCGCAAGCGCCGGCGCAAGAAGGTGCTCAAGCAGGCCAAGGGTTACTGGGGTCGCAAGCACTCGAGCTACCGCTTCGCCAACGAGCAGGTGATGCGCTCGGGCGCCTATGCCTATCGCGACAGGCGCGTGCGAAAGCGCGAGATGCGCAAGCTGTGGATCATCCGGATCAACGCCGCCGCGCGTCAGGAGGGGATGAGCTACTCCGACTTCATCCACGGTCTCAACGAGGCCGGGGTCGAGGTCAACCGCAAGATGCTCGCCGACATCGCCGTTCGCGATCCCGAGACGTTTCGCCGATTTGCCGAGCAAGCCCGGGAGGCCACGGCGGCCTGAGCTGATTCGACCGCCGAGACTGCTTCACGGGGCGCCCAGGGGGCGCCTTTTTTTTGATGATTACGAGTCCAGACAACCAGAAGCTGAAGCTGATTCGCAAGCTGGGCGAGCGCAAGTGGCGCCAGCGCGAGGGACTGTTCGTGGCCGAGGGCGAGGATCTCGTCGCTGCCGCGCAGGCGGCAGGCGTCGAGCCTCGCTTCGTGCTGCGCAGCGGCGTGGACGTCGAGGCGTCGCTGCTCGATGCAGTCAGTGCCTTGGGGTCGGGCACGCGGGTGATCGGTGTCTACGAGCAGCCGAGCGCGCAAGCGTCCGCCCGGCTGTGCCTCTATCTGCACGGACTCGGCGATCCCGCCAACGTCGGCGCGATCATCCGCAGCGCCGACGCCCTCGTTGACGCCGACATCATCCTGGCCGATGGGTGCGCCGATCCCTATTCGCCGAAATCGGTGCGGGCGAGCATGGGATCGATCTTCAATGTCGCCGTCGTGCGCGCCGCCCTTGCCGAAACCCCGGCCCCTCGCGTCGGCCTCGTTGCCCACGGCGGCGGCGTGCCTGACGACGAGCCCGTCGGCACGCTCTGCCTCGGTGCCGAGCGGGCCGGGCTCCCGCCCGAGGTCGTCGACAGCTGCGATCGCTTGTGGACGATTCCCCTGCGCCAGGGCGGTGCCGAGTCACTCAACGTTGCGGCAGCCGCGGCGATCGCGCTCGGGCGGATATCGTCGGCGGCTCTGCGCGATGGGGGACCCAACTGATGCTGGAGCGGATCGAGAGCCTGAGAGCTGAGGCGGCGGCGGCGATCGCCGAGGCGGCCGATGTCGCGGCGCTGGAAGAGCTGCGCGTGCGCACGCTCGGTCGCAAGTCGGAGCTGACCTCGATCCTGCGCGGGATCTCAGAGCTCGAGCCAAGCGAGCGCGGCCCGGTGGGTTCGGCTGCCAACGCCGCTCGCCAGGCACTCGAGACCGAGCTCACAACACGGCTGGCGCAGCTCGCCGAGGCCGAGATCGAGAGCTCGCTGGCGGGCGAGGCGATCGATGTGACGCTGCCTGGGGCTGCGCCCGTCGCGGCCGGGCACCTGCACCTGCTGACCCGAACCCGGCGCGAGATCGAAGATGTCTTCGTCGGTCTCGGCTACCGAGTGCTCGAGGGTCCAGAGATCGAGCTCGACTTCTACAACTTCACCGCGCTCAACCATCCACCCGGCCATCCGGCGCGCCAAACGCAGGACAGCTTCTACGTCGATCCGGCGACGCTGGCGAGCGGCGTCGTCAACGATCGCGGCGGCGCACCTGGACCGCAGGACGTGCTCTTTCGAACCCACACCTCGCCAATGCAGGTGCGCGCGATGGAGTCACAGGCCCCGCCGATCTTCATCATCGTGCCCGGGACCGTTTACCGGCGCGACACCATCGACGCCACGCATTCGCCGATGTTCCGCCAGGTCGAAGGCCTCGCGGTCGCCGAGGGCATCTCGCTCACCGATCTCGCCGGGACGCTCGAGCATGCGGCAAAGGCGCTGTTCGGTCCCGAGCGAAAGACGCGCCTCAAGCCCGACTACTTCCCGTTCACCGAACCCAGCGTCCAGGTCGACGTCTCCTGCTTTGCCTGCGAGGGCAGCGGTCGCCTCGCCGATGGCAGTCGCGACCCGCTGTGCAAGGGCACGGGCTGGATCGAGATCCTCGGCGCCGGCATGGTCGACCCGAACGTCTTCGGCTTCGTCGAGGGGGCCTATGACCCCGAGACCACCCAGGGCTTTGCCTTCGGCATCGGCATCGAGCGGGTCGCGATGCTCAAGCACCGGATCCCCGACCTGCGTCTGTTCTTCGACAACGACGTTCGTTTCCTGGGGCAGTTCGCATGAGAGTGCCCTTCTCATGGTTGACCGAGTACTGCGATCCCGGACTCGAGCCCGAGAAGGTCGCGCAGCTGCTGTCGATGCGCGCGGTCGAGGTCGAGCGCGTCTCGAGAATCGGGGTGCCCTCAAGCGAAGGCTTCGTCGTCGGCAAGGTGGTCTCGGCCGAGCAGCACCCCAACGCCGATCGCCTGCGCGTATGCGAGGTCGACACGGGAGATGGCACGCAGACGATCGTCTGCGGCGCGCCCAACGTCGCGGCGGGTCAGACGGTCGCTGTCGCACTGCCGGGTTCGCGCCTGCCCGACGGCACCAAGCTCGAGCAGGTCAAGCTTCGCGGGATCGAATCCAAGGGGATGATCCTCTCCGAGCGCGAGCTCGGGCTCTCCGATGAGCACGAGGGAATACTCGTGCTCGAGGGGAGCCACGAGGCGGGCACGGCGCTGGAAGCGGCGATCCCGATCGCCGACGCGGTGCTCGAGCTCGATCTCAACCCCAACCGGGTGGACTGCATGGGCGTCTACGGTGTTGCCCGCGAGGTTCACGCGATCACGGCAGCGCCCCTGGCGCAGCCGCCATGGGAGCTCGATGCCGAGGCGACCGGGACCGCTGGGGTCGAGGCGCTGGCCTCGGTCCGAGTCGAGGTCCCCGAGCTCTGCCCGCGCTTCAGCGCCCGTGCGTTCACCGGGGTCGAGGTCTCCTCGTCGCCCCCCTGGCTCAAGGCAAGGCTGGTGGCGGCCGGGATGCGGCCGATCGCCAACGTCGTCGACATCACCAACTACGTGATGCTGATGACCGCTCAGCCTCTGCACGCGTTCGATCTCGACAAGATCCCGGGCGGCGAGCTGATCATTCGCACCGCCGCCGAGGGCGAGGCGATGACCACTCTCGACGGGGTCGATCGCAGCTTCGACTCGCAGACCGTGCTCGTCTGCGATCGCGAGCAACCTGCCGGCATCGCCGGGATCATGGGAGGGCTGACCTCCGAGGTCTCAAGCGCGACAACGAGCGTGCTCTTGGAGGTCGCGAACTGGAACGGGCCCAACATCCTGCGCACGTCGGCGTTGCTCGGCCTGCGCTCCGACGCCTCGGCTCGCTATGAGAAACAGCTTCATCCCGAGCTTGCGCTTCGGGCACAGCGCCTTGCCTCACGCTTGCTCGTTGAGCTCTGCGGCGCGACGCTGGAGCCCGGCACGATCGACGTTGCCGCCGAGATCCCCGAGCGACACCAGATCACGCTGCATTCAGAGCGCGCGGATTCGCTGCTCGGTGTCGCGATCGAGCCAACCGAAGCCGCCGAGCATCTGAACCGGCTCGGCTTCGGCGTCGAGGCGGATGCCGACGTCACAGCCATGGAGCGCCGCGGTCACGGTCCCCCTTCACCGCCATTACGACGTCACTCGCGAGGTTGACGTGATCGAGGAGGTTGGCCGCCTGCACGGCTTCGACAAGCTGCCGCGCACGCTGCCGGCGCATGCGGAGCTGGTCGGCGGCCTCAGCCCCGAGCAGCGCGCGCGCCGACGCGCGGAGGACGTTCTGCGCGATCTCGGCTTCGACGAGATCGTTGCCTTCGCCTTTGTCGATCCTGCGCTTGGCGAGCGGCTGCGGCTGCCGCCCGGCGACGAGCGCCGCCGCGCGATCGCCACGGCCAACCCGATCTCCGAGGATCTCTCGCAGATGCGAACGACCCTGCTCGGCGGACTCCTCGATGCGGCTCGTCACAACACGGCGCGCGGTGCCCAGCGCGTCTGCCTGTTCGAGTCGGGGCGGGTCTACCTCGCCGAGGGCGCATCGGAGGCTGGTCGGGCAGGCGAGCTCGATGGCGCCTTCGCCGGGCGAATCGCAGCGCCGGCGCTCGAGCCGCACCGGATTGGCGCCGTGACGATCGGCGGCCTCGCACCTCACTCGTGGGCGAGTTCGCAGCCGTCAGCGCCGGCGACCGGCTTCTATGAGCTCAAGGGAGCGCTGGAGACCCTTGCCGCACAACTCGGCGCAGCGATCAACCTGGTCGCCGCGACGCAACCCTTCCTGCACCCCGGCCGGGCTGCTCGAATCGAGGCCGGCGGGAGCCCGATCGGATGGATTGGTGAGCTGCATCCGCTGGTCGCCCGCGCCTGGGATCTGCCGGTGGCCAACGCGTTCGAGCTCGACCTGTCGCCGTTGCTGGGCGCCGCCGCCTCGGGCCACGAGGTCTTCGAGGACGTGACAACGTTTCCCGCGGTTCTTGCAGGACCTCGCGGTCGCGGTCGGCGAGGATGTCTCGGCACAGCGGGTGCGTGAAGCCGTGGAGGCTGGCGGCGGTGAGCTGTTGAGAGCGGCAGAGGTCTTCGACCTATTTCACGGCGAGCAGGTCGGCGTGGGTCGCAAGAGCCTCGCCCTTCGGCTCGAGTTTCGCGCGCCGGACCGCACGCTCACCGATGCTGAAGTGGCGGCGGTGCGCGAACGCATCGAGCACGAGCTCGCCTCGATCGGGGGCTCGCTGCGTGACTGAGCCACCCGAGCCGCTCGCGGGTGAAGCGGTCGCGCGTGTGCTCGTCGCCGGCGCCTCGGGCTTCGCCGGTGCGCTGGCCACGGAGCTCGTCTGGCGGCACCCAAAGCTCGAGCTGGGCCTGGCGACGGCGCGAGGGGAGGCCGGCATGCGCCTCGATCAGCTCTACCCCCGCTACCGCGCGGAGATCGAGCTCACCGAGCTCGATCTCGAGCGCATGGAGGAGATCGATGCGGCGATCGTCTGCTATCCGCATGGTGCCGCCGCGCCGATCGTCGCCGCTCTCAGGGGCCACGGAATTCAGGTCGTCGACCTCTCGGCCGACTTTCGCCTCCGCGCCTTGGCGACGTATGAGAAGTGGTACGGGCCGCACGGCGATCCCGGCCTGCTTGAGAACGCGGTGTACGGACTGCCCGAGCTGTATCGCGATCAGTTGCGAGGGGCTGAGCTCGTCGCCAACCCCGGCTGCTATCCGACCGCGGCGGTGCTGGCGCTCGCCCCGCTCGCCGAGCGCGGGCTCATCGTCGCCGCGGCCATCGATGCGAAATCGGGCGTTTCTGGTGCTGGGCGCGGCGGTGGCGATCGTCTGCATTTCGTCAACGTCGACGAAAACGTCAGCGCCTACGGCGTCGAGGGACACCGCCACCTGCCCGAGATCGAACAGGAACTTGGCCTGAACGGGAAACCGATCACATTCATCCCGCATCTCGTCCCGATCGATCAGGGGCTGTTGGTGAGCTGCCACGTTGAGCTCGCCGACGACCTCAGCAGCGATCAGCTCCACGACCTCTTTGACGAGCGCTACGCGGGCGAGCGCTTTGTCGAGATCGTTGCTGCCGCGCCCGGCGTGCGCGATGTTCGCGACAGCAATCTCTGCCGGATCAGCGTCGCGCGAGTGGCCGAGCGGCGCGCGGTCGTCTTCGGCGCGATCGACAACCTGTGGAAGGGTGCGGCGGGCCAGGCGATCCAGAATCTGAACTTGATGCTGGGGCTGGATGAGGGCGACGGGTTGCGGTGAGTGGGTCTTCGCCGTTGGGCACCCGGCAATCGGTCGGTGGCTTTTTCAGGTCGCGGTGGGTGCAGGTGCCCGACGGGACGCAAGAGCTCGATCCCGCCCGGCTGGCGCCAGGATTTCGCGCCGCGGGGGTCGCCTGCGGGTTGAAGGCCTCCGGTGGCACCGACGTCGGCCTGCTCGTCTGCGACGCCGCTGAGGTTGATTCCGCCCTGCTGCTGACCCGAAATGCCGCCGCGGCGGCGCCGATCCGCGTCTGCCGCGACGAGTGCGAGGGCAATCGCATTCGCGCGGCCGTCGTCAACTCCGGCAACGCCAACGCGGCGACGGGCGAGCAGGGCTACCGCGATGCGCTGGCGATGCGAGACGCCGCTGCGCAGGCGCTCGAGACGGACCCGGCCGCCACCGCGGTCGCCGAGACCGGCGTGATCGGGGTGCCGCTGGAGCTTGGCCTCGTGCTCGAGGGCATCTCACAAGCGGCCGCCGAGCTCGACAGCGATGGCGCCAGCGACTTCACTCAGGCGATCATGACCACCGACAAGGGGCCCAAGCACTGCAGCGTCAGCCTCGATGGTGTCACCGTTTCCGCTCAGGCCAAGGGCGCGGGGATGATCGAGCCCGGCTTTGCCACGTTGCTGTGCTTCGCGCAGACGGACGCGGTCGTCGCCGACCCCGAGGCTGAGCTTCGGAGTGCGGTTCGCAGCTCGTTCGAGCGGATCACCGTCGATGGCCAGATGAGCACGAACGACACGATCTTGCTGCAGGCCACCGGAGCGTCGGGACGGGCGCTGCCGAGCGGCCTGCTCGAGGCCGTGCTCCTACAGCTCGCGCTCGAGGTCGTCGGCGACGGCGAAGGCGCCTCTCGCGTGGGTCGGATCGAAGTGCGCGAGGCCGCGAGCGAGACCGAGGCCGAGCGCGTCGCCCGAGCAATCGCCAATTCGCCCCTGGTCAAGACTGCGCTCGGGGGCCACGATCCCAACTGGGGCCGGATCGCCCAGGCGGCCGGTATGGCCCTTGCCGGCGAGGAGATCGCCGAGCTCGGGCCCGAGGTGATCGGCGCCGCGCAGCTCGCAACCCAGAGCGCGGAGGCCGAGATCGCGATCCAACTCGGACGGGGCCAACACGAGGCGCACGTGTACTTCTCCGACCTCACGGCCGAGTACGTGCGGATCAACTCCGAGTACACGACGTGAGCCCATTTTCAGAGAGCGCGGGGGGCTTCGCCATCCTGCTCGCGGCGTTCGTTGCCACGATCGCCGTCGTTGGGATGCGGCTGGGCCGCAAGCGCTTGCTCGAGGCTCTCGACCCGCGCCGTTGCGCGCTCGGGTTGGGCGTGCTCGTTGTCTTGCTCGCGATCCTCGGCCTGCTCGAGGGCTATGCCGACCTTCCCGGGAGCGCGTTTGCCGTCGAGCGAGAGCAGCAGAACGTGACGACCTACGTCTCTGCCCTGATCTTGCTCTGCGCCACGGCGCTCGCGCTTGTGCTCGCCACCGATAGCGCCGATAGCGCGGCTCGCCCGTGGTGGGGACTGCTCGCTTTGTGCCTCTTCTTCCTCGCTTTCGACGAGGCTGCAGCCGTCCACGAACGCATTGCCGAGCGGCTCGAGATCAACGACGCATTTCCGCTCGCGCCGGCGGCGATCGGCGCTGGCGCCGCCTTGTTTGCGACGATGCCACAGACGCGAGACTCCCCACCGGCTGCGCGCCTGATCGGCGCGAGCGTGGTTTTCGCAATTCTCTCCCAGGTTGTGGACCTGGTCTTGGATAGTGACCTGACCGCCAAACACGTGATCGAAGAGCCCTTGGAGATGATCGCTGAGTCGTTGATGGTGATCGCATTGCTGGTCGTTGCCCGAACATCTGGGGCGGGGTCTGGCGGTGAACCTCGTGCCTGAGCGTGCGGATGAAGTGAGCGCGCCAGCGGCCGTCATGAGCGCCTATCTCGAGCGGCTTGGCGTGGCGACGATAGGCGCCCGGACCTGCCCGCTTGACCCCGGTTACGACCCCGACTCACTCGCCAGTCACCTGCGTCAAAGCAGCCACCTGATGGTCTCGCTGAAGATCTCGACCGCGGGCTGGATGATTGCCGATGAGCAGTCGACTCGGGCGAAGTTCGCCGCTGCGGCCGAGCACGGCGTGCCGACGGTCACGGGGGGCACACCGTTCGAGCTGGCGGTGCACCAAGGGCTCCTTCCCGACTACCTCGACGTCTGTGCCGCGCTCGGTGCCAGCCGCGTCGAGTGCGCGCGCGGTTTTACGCAACCCGACCTCGAGCCGGGCGAGATCGTGAAGCTGGCCGCCGACCGCGGTCTCGGGCTCGATGTCGAGCTTGGCGGCAAGCACAGCGGCGCTTTCACGCCGACGGTCGTCGACGAGCTCGTTGCCGAAGGCACGCGCTGGCTCGAGGCTGGCGCCCACTTCCTCGTGATCGAGGCGCGCGAAAGCGCCCGCGACGTTGGCGTCTTCGATGCTGAGGGCAGGTTTGGCGCGGCGGCGGCCGAACGGTTCGCCGAGAGCTTCGGGCTCAGCCGTCTGCTGTTCGAGGCGCCAGACAAGCAGAGCCAGTTTGCACTGCTCGATCATTTCGGCCCTCAGCTCCAGCTCTCGAACGTTCGCCTCGAAGAGCTGCTGCGAGTCGAGATCTACCGGCGGGGGATGCACGCGGATGCCTTTGCAAAGCCGCTGCTCAGCTTCGTCGACGCCGAGTGAGCACGAATGGAGGCGACCCGGTGGTCGCGATCGATTTCCTTCCCGAGTCCGCTCGCGCATATGGCGGCGAATGGGCTGTGGTCGCGATCGACCTGATGCGGGCGACGACCACGGCGGTAACGATCGGGCACTCCGGACGCCGCTGCTTCCCTGTGCCTTCACCACAGGCGGCGCACGAGCTCGCGCGCTCGCTCGCGAATCCGTTGCTGGTCGGTGAATTCGGCGGCGATCTGCCCGCGGGCTTCGATCTTCAAAACAGTCCGGTGGCGATGGAGCGTCGCGATGACATCGACCGACCCGTAGTCCTGCTCTCGAGCTCGGGGACGCGCCTGCTTCATGAAGCGACGCAGGCCGCGGCGGTCTACGCGGCGTGCCTGCGAAACGCACAGGCCCAGGTCGAGCATCTGGCGGGTCGCTACGCGAAGGTAGCTGTGATCGGCGCCGGAACGAAGGGCGCATTTCGCCGTGAGGACCAGTACGGATGCGCTCGCATTGCCTCGAGCCTGATCGATGCTGGCTACGCGGCGGCTGATCAGGCCACGCGAGACGTCGTCGAGCGCTGGCACGGCGAGCCGGTCGAGGCCGTTGCCGACGGTCGCAGCGCCGATTACCTGCGTCGAACTGGGCAGGTCGCAGACCTCGAGTTCATCCTCGAGCGGATCGACGACGTCGACGCTGTCTTTCGCCTGGTCGCTGGCGAGCTCGTCGAAGAGGCGGCTGAGGCCCCGTGACCGCGCCGGCGCCGGTTCTCGTCTTGAAGCTCTACTACCACGGCGGCGTTGGCGTCGTCAGGACCCTGGGGCGGATGGGCGTACCGGTCTACGTCGTGCACGACGACTCGACGATGCCCGCGGCCCGGTCGCGCTACATCAAGAGCTTCTTCGAGCACGACCTCGACGCGGTGGCGGCAGCCGACTCCGTCGGCTTTCTCGCGGAGGTGGCCGACCGCATCGGCAGCCGTCCGATCCTGATCGCCAGCGACGATACCGCCGAGAAGTTCGTCGCCGACAATGCGGATGCCCTTCGCGAGCGCTTCAGCTTTCCCGCCGCAGCGCCCGGGCTCTCGCAGCGGCTCTTCAGCAAGCGTGGGTTGTACGAGCTCTGCCTCGAGCATGGCGTGCCGACCCCGGCATGCAGCTTTCCCCAGAGTCGAGCGGAAGCTGCCGAAGCGATTGCCGCCGCGCGCTATCCGCTCGTGCTGAAGCCGATCGACAACGTCCGCTTCGCGCGGCGAAACGGCATCCGGATGAAGATCGTCAGCAGCGCCGCAGAGGCAGGCGCCGCCTACGACGAGCTCGAGGACCCCGAAGATCCGAACATCATGCTGCAGGAGTACATCCCGGGCGACTCGCGCTCGGTCTGGGTCTTCACCGGTTACTTCGACGCCGATTCCGAGTTGCTCTTCGGTGCCGGTGGGCTGAAGCTGCGTCAGTATCCGATCCACACTGGGACCACCTGTTACGGCGTCATCCATTCGATCCCCGAAATGGAGGCGGTGACGAGCCGTTTTGCCAAGGATCTTGGTTACCGAGGCGTGTTTGACTGTGGCTATCGCTACGACCCCAGAGATGGCCAGTACAAGATGCTCGACGTCAATCCACGAGTCGGCGCCAACTTTCGCCAATGCGTCGGTCGCGACGGCCTCGATGTGGTCAGGGCGATGTACCTCGATCTCAGCGGCGAGCCGGTACCCGCCGACCCACCCGACGAGGGACGTCATTGGTGGGTTGAGAATTACGACCTGCTGGCCGGCATCGGACTGGCGCGCGAGGGGTCGCTCTCCTTCGGGCGCTGGCTGCGGTCGATCCGAGAGGTCGATGAGCCGGGCTGGTTCGCTCACGACGATCTTGCGCCCTTTCGCCGGCTCGTGACCCGTTCGCTGGGATCGGCCTTTCGCAAAACCGTGGGCGGCCGGCGAACGCCCGGTGCAGCCAAGTGAGCCCCGCACACCCGCCGTCGAGCGCTGAAGGCAGCAGCCGTGAACGCCCGGGGTGACTCGTCGACGGCGATTGAGGTCTACGACAGCGTCGAGCCGGTCGCCGGCGAATGGGAGACGCTTGCCGATCGCCTGGGTGCGTCCCCGTTCACGCGCCCTGGCTGGATCGACGCTTGGCATCGCTCCTTCGGCGGCGGACGGCTAGCGGTCGTCGCCGCGCGGCGCGGCAAGGAGATCGTGGGTGTGTTCCCGGTTATCGAGCGCCGGGGGGTGCTCAACTCGCCGACGAACTGGCACACGCCTTCCTTTCAGCCCCTGGCCGAGGACGCGGACGTAACCGGCACGCTGGTCGGTGCGTTGCTCGCCCGGCGGCCTCGGCGTTTCGACCTCGCCTTCCTCGATCCAGGCTCTGAGGTCTTCGACGACTGTGTTCGGACCGCACGCTCGCACGGCTATCGAACGGTGTGTCGTGTCGTGCAACGCTCCCCTTACGTCCAGGTCGTGTCCGATTGGGCGAGCTTCGAATCGACGGTGCCGGCGCGCCGGCGCAAGAAGATCCGACGCTGTCGCCGCAGGCTGGAGGAGCTGGGCTCGCTCACGATCGAGCTCGTGGATGGAAGCCGCGACCTCAATGGTCTGCTGCAGGAAGGATTCGCAATCGAGTCATCGGGCTGGAAAGGCGAGGAAGGAACGGCGATTCTCGCCAGCCCCGAAACGGCGCGCTTTTACCGTGAGGTTGCTGATTGGGCCGCTGCCCGTGGCTGGCTGCGGCTTTGGTTTCTGCGCCTCGACGGCAAGGCGCTGGCATTCGCCTTCTGTATCGAACATGGCGGCGCGCATTACGACCTCGAAGGTTGGGTTCGATGCTGAGCACGCCCGCTTCGGACTCGGCGTCTTGGTGACGCAGGCGAAGCTCGAACATTGCTTTTCGACGGGACTTGACAGTTACGAGTTTCTCGGGGGAGCCGACCGCCACAAGCTCGATTGGACCGACACCTGCCGAGAACTCGTCCGGCTCCAGTGTTTCGCCCCGACGGTTTCCGGCCGCGTGAGCGAACTTGCTTGGACCCACGGACGGCGGCTCGTTAGGCGGGCGAGAGGGCGGCGTGAAGCGGCGCGATCGCGATCCGTCTCGTAACGTCTCGCCGATGCGCGCCAAAGACAACGAGGACCATCGCTGAGTGAGCCCCGAACGCCAATCCGAGGATGCCGTCGCAAGCGTCGAGACCTTGCTCGAGGCGCTGCCCTACATCCGTGAGTTTCACGGGCGCACGGTGGTGATCAAGTACGGCGGCGCCGCGATGACCGACGAGGCGCTGCGCGACGGCTTCGCCACGGATGTCGTCCTGCTCAAGTACGTCGGGATGAACCCGGTGATCGTCCACGGCGGCGGCCCCGACATCACCCGTTACATGGAGCGGCTGGGTATGGAGGTTCGCTTCGTCGAGGGCATGCGCGTCTCCGACGCCGAAACCGTCGAGGTGGCAAAGATGGTCCTCCTGGGCAAGGTCAACGCCGACATCGTCATGCGCCTCAACCGCCATGGCCAGCCCGCCGTCGGGCTCTCGGGCGAGGATGGCACGCTGTTTACGATCTCGCCTCACGCGAAGGCCGAGGAGGTTGGCTTCGTCGGCGAGATCGAGCGCGTCGACGTCGACGTCCTCAATCACATCGCCGCCGACTACATCCCCGTTATCGCCTCGGCTGGCGCGGACCGCGCGGGCAGCTCCTACAACGTCAACGCCGATACCGCTGCCGGTAAGGTCGCGGCCGCTCTCGGCGCCCACAAGGCGATCTTCCTCACCGACGTCGCCGGCTGGCTCGCCGACCCCGACGATGAGTCGACGCTCAACTCGCGCGCCAACGTCGATCAGGTCGAGGCGGCCCTGGCCGGGGTGTCCGGCGGCATGCGTCCCAAGCTCGGCGCCTGCGTCGAGGCGATCCGGGGTGGGGTGGGCTCAGCCCACATCATCGACGGGCGCAAGCGTCACTCGCTGCTGCTCGAGCTGTTCACCGACGCCGGCATCGGCACAATGGTCACTTGAGCCTCGAGCGGCTGCAACGACTCGAGGCGCGATATGCGATGCCCACCTACGCGCGGGCTCCAGTCGACTTCGTCCGCGGAGAGGGTGCGCGGCTGTGGGACTCCGACGGCAAGTCCTATCTCGACTTCTTCGCCGGCTTGTCGGTGTACAACGCCGGCCACTGTCATCCCGAAGTGGTCGCCGCGATTCGCGAGCAGGCGGCGATCTTGGGCGGTTGTTCGAATCTCTACTACACCGAGCCCGGGTTGCGGCTGTGCGAGCGCTTGGCGGAGTCGAGCCTCGGCGGCACGGTGTTCCTCTGCAACACCGGCGCAGAAGCCACCGAAGCAGCGATCAAGCTGGTTCGCAAGCATGCCCACCTTCGCGGGGTCGCCGCGCCGGAGATCGTCACCTTGGAGTCGGGGTTTCACGGGCGCACGCTGGGGGCGCTTGCAGCGACCGCGAAGCTGGCGCGCGAGGACCTCTTCGGACCGCTGCCGCGAGGCTTTCGAGCCGTAGCTCGCGATAACGCCCAGGCGCTCGGCGATGCCGTCAACGAGCACACCGCAGCCGTCTTCATCGAGCCGATCCAAGGCGAAGCGGGAGTCTTTGCGATCGACGATGAGGTCCTCAGCGCCGCGCGTGCGGCCTGCGACGAGGTCGGGGCATTACTGGTCTTCGATGAGGTGCAGTGCGGGATGGGGAGGACGTCAACGCTGTGGGCCTACGAGCAGCTGCCGGTCTCTGCCGGACCTGCTGACGAGCGCAAAGGCACTTGGCGGCGGCCTGCCGGTCGGAGCGATCGTGGTGGTTCCCGAGCTCGGCAACGTGCTCGAACGCGGCGATCACGGCTCCACCTTTGCCGGTGCGCCGGTTGCCGCCCGAGCAGCCCTGGCGACCCTCGATGTGATCGACGAGCCGCAGCTGCTTGCCCAGGTCGGGCGTCTTGGCGAGCGATTTCGCGAGCAACTCGGCGCGATCGATGCGATCGACGAGGTGCGCGGTCGCGGTTTGATGGTCGGAGTCACGCTCGCCGAAGGTCTCGATGCCACGGCGGTCGCGGCGCGGGCGCTCGACCACGGGCTGGTAATCAACGTTCCCGGCGAGCGCATGTTGCGGTTCCTGCCACCGCTCGTGATTGAGGACGGCGATGTCGACGAGGCGGTCGAGCTGCTGACACGGGCGCTCGCGAGTTGATCTCGGAGCCCGCAGACGAGTCGAGAGCGCCGGCCGGCAATCGCGGCAACGCGCGCTCTCGTGCCTTGGCTGCGACGCTGATCCTCGCGGTCCTCAGCGCGGTATGGACTTGGTGGGCGCTCAGCAAGGGCGCATACTTCGAAGAGGTCCTGCTTCCCGGCGGCATTCTTCTCTGCGCCACGCTGGCCATTGTCATCGGCGTTTCGCCAGGTCGTCTTCCAATCACGGCCCCGATCGCTGTCGCGATGGCCGCACTGACCACGCTCGCCGCCTGGTCGGCATTGTCGGCGATCTGGAGCCCGATTCCAGACATTGCCATCGCCGACGGGCAACGGATTGCGACCTATGCGATCGCTTTCGCGCTCGGCGCCTGGCTTTGCTCGCTGCTGGGCCGTCACCTGCACCTCGCTTTGGCGCCACTGGCAATCGCCGCCGGGGTTGCCGCAACGGCCACGGCCGTCGCTTTGCTGACGAGCGATCTTCCTTCCCGGCTGCTGGAGCAGGACGGGACCGTCGACTACCCGCTGGGCTATCGCAACGCCAACGCGGCGTTCTTCGCAATCGCGACCTTTGCGGCCGTTGGGCTCGCGGCGACTCGTGCGCTTGACTGGCGGGTACGTGGCGTCTCGCTGGCGATCGCGACGATCTGCCTCGATCTCGTGGTGCTGTGCCAGAGCCGCGCATCGCTCGGCGCGATGCCGCTCGCTGTACTCGCCTTCGTCCTGATCTCGCCAGAGCGTCTGCGCACGCTGCTGTGGCTGGTCCTGGCGGCGCTGCCGATCGTTGCGGTGTTGTCGCCGACGACGGAGCTCTACAGCGCGGCCGACGACAACCTGCGCGGGAGTTGTAGATGAGATGCGCACAGCGGGTGCTGCCGTGCTCATTACCGCCGCCTTGGCGGCAGTGATCGGGCTGTTCGCGGCGCGCTTCGAGCATCGCTTGCCGGGGCTGCGAAGCGACGGCGGCTCTAATCGCTGGGTGGCGGCGGGGGTGGCTGCCACGCTGGGCGTGGCGTTGGTGGCGTTCGTCGTTTCGGTGGGTGATCCGATCCGACTGGGGCGAGGAGCGCATCGACGAGTTCGAGAACGGCTACTCCGAGCAGCTTCTCGGGTCCGGTGGGGCGCTTCACCGTCGACATCGGCTCGGGTCGTAACGACCTCTGGCGAGTAGCGCTCGACGGCTTTGGTGAGAAGCCGATCGCAGGCGAAGGGGGTGGCGGCTTCGAGTACCTGTGGCTTCGCGAGCGCGAAATCGACACGGAGGCGCGAGATGCTCACAGCATCGAGCTCGAGATCCTCTCCGAGCTCGGGCTCGTGGGGTTCGGGTTGTTCTCTGCC
The DNA here is from genome assembly GCA_963730145.1 of uncultured Solirubrobacterales bacterium. Taxonomy (GTDB): domain Bacteria; phylum Actinomycetota; class Thermoleophilia; order Solirubrobacterales; family 70-9; genus WHSW01. Next base: position 113,068 of record CAVSQT010000004.1, on the reverse strand, counting down.
TTCCTGATTGCCGCCGTGATCGCGATCGCGCGGGCTCGACGGGCGAGCATCGCCCATGCAGCGCTCGGGGCGGCCGCGCTGGCGGCCGCCACCTACTGGTTGGCTCACAGCTCGGTCGACTGGTTTTGGCCGTTCCCGGCGCTGACGGCTCCGGTGATGGCGATGCTGGGAGCGGCTTGCGTGCCCCTCGGCGGCGAGCTGCGACGGCGATCGCGCAGCTGGCGCTGGCTCGCTGTCGCAGCTCTTGCCGCGCTGGCGCTGAGTTTCGTGCCGACCTTCCTCAGCCAGCGCTATCTGGGCAGCGCGTACTCGGTCTGGCGCGCCGATCTCGAACGCGCTTACGAAGATCTCGACGCATCGCAGGCGCTGAATCCGCTCTCGATCACCCCTCTGCTCGCCGAAGCGGTGATCGCGCGAAACGCCGGTGACCCGGCCCGGGCGCTGAGCGCGTTGCGACGCGCCACAAGCAAGCAGCCCAAGCAATGGGCGCCCCATTTCTTGATCGCGCAGACGTTGCAGCGCCGCGACCCAGCGCAGGCGCGCATTGCGCTGCTCACCGCGCTCGAGCTCAACCCCGACGGCGAGCGCATCCTTGCTCTGGCTGAACGATTTGACCTCAAGCCCTCGGGCGCAACCGACTGATCGACTAGCGTTCTGATCGTGCCTGAGCCGAGCGCGGAGTCGCGCTTCACCGAGACGGCGGTGATTACCGACATGGCTGGGATCGGGGAGATCGAATCGGATTGGCAGAGGCTGGCCGAATTGCGGGGAAACGCTTTCATCGCGCCTGATTGGGTGCGCGTATGGATGGCTCATTACGGCGAGGACGCGACGCCGCTGGTGGTCAGCGTTCGCGATCGACGCGGCGAGCTGCGCGGCGTCATGCCCTGGATTCGCGAGGGCGGGCGCTTCGGCTCCGTGCGCTTTGCAGGGGCGAATTTGGGCGACATATTCCATCCGGCCGCCACGGAGGCCGATGAAGCAGCGGTCGCGCAGGCGGCGGCCCAGGCACTGGCCGCGCTCGGGCTACGTCCCCGCGCAGTGGTGCTCGACCGGGTCGAGCGATCTGCGACCTGGTGGCAGCAGCGCTGCGCGAGCGTTGCCCTGCGCCCGCAGCAAGCCGGTTGCGTTCAGAGAGGACCTGCTGCCGCTGGTCGATTTCGGCGGGCTCGATTGGGAAGGCTACGTAGCAACTCGCAGCCGCAACCTGCGGAGCCAGATCGGGCGAAAAAGACGGGCCCTGGAGCGCGACCATGAGCTCAGCTTTCGCCAGAGCAGCGACCCCGCTCGGGTGCGTGAGGACATTGCGCTCTGCTTTTCCTTGCACGACGCGCGCTGGAAGGACCACGGCGGCTCCGGCGCCTCGACGGAGACCTCGCGGCGCTTTCACGCCGACCTCGCGACCGCGCTGGCGGAGCGAGGCGCGCTTCGACTTTGGTTCTTGGAGATCGACGGCGAGGCTGTCGCGAGCTGGTACGGATGGCGCCTGGGCGACCGATACAGCTTCTATCAGTCCGGCTTCGAGCCGAGCTGGGAATCGGCGAGCGTGGGTTTCGTGCTGTTCACAGAGACGATGCGTGCGGCGGCAGCCGAGGGTGCCGGCGTCTATGACCTGCTGCTCGGCACGGAGCCATACAAGCTGCGCTTCGCCACCGCTCGGCGCGAGGTGCACACCGTGATCAGCGCTCGTCGCGGTCATCCGATCGCCCTCTTGACGCGTGCCGAGGCAGCGATGTGGCGGCTAAACCGCCGCCTCTCGCCCCGTGTCCGCGAGCCTGCCAAGGCGATCTATAACGGCATCGCGGGGGCGTTTCCGACAACGACCCGCCGCTAGACGGTAGCCATGCGAATTCTGATCGTGACTCAGCACTTCGTCCCCGAGATCACCGCCGGGAGGTTCCGACTCGAGCCCTTCGCGGCGGCACTCGCGGCACGAGGCCATCAGGTCGAGGTTGTCTGTCCGGTTCCCAACCATCCGCAGGGCGAGATCGAGCTCGGTTATCGAGGCCGGCCCGTAGTCCGGCGAACCGTCGGCGGCAGTCGAGTGACCTACGTATGGATTGCCACCGCGCGCGAGAAGACCCCGAGCGCCCGTGTCGCCGCCTATGGCTCATTCGCCGCGCTTGCGTCCGCCGCAGGGGTGGCTCGCCGGCGCGTCGACGTCGTCCTCGCAAGCTCGCCGCCGCTGAGTGTCGCCGCTGTCGGCGTCGTGCTGGCGGCGCGCCATCGTGCGCCGCTCGTGCTCGACGTTCGCGATCTTTGGCCGGATGCGGCGGTAACCCTCGGCGAATTGGCACCGGGGCGCGTGCTCAAGGCCGCCGAGCGGCTCGAGCGCTGGGCGTACGCGAAGGCGGACCGAATCGTCACCACCAACGAGGCCTTCCGGGAGACGATCGAGCAGCGCGCCCCGGCCACCGCCCGGATCGATGTCGTCGCCAACGGAACGACCGAGGCATGGATACGAGCGGGCTCGAGCGAGGTCGAACGGCCGGCGGTCGGGCTGCCCGAGGACCGCTTCGTTTGGGCCTATGCCGGCAACATCGGCCTGGCCCACGGGTTGGAGCACGCCGCCGATGCGGCGGCACTACTTGGAAACGAGTACCTGCTGCTCGTGATCGGCGAGGGTCCGCGGCGAAAAGCCCTGCTCGAGCGCGTCCAGCAGACCTCCGGCCCCTACGTGGATATGCGCGCCTTGATGTCCCCGGCACAGGCGGCACGACATCTGCGCGCGGCCGACGCGGTCTTGGTCTCCGAGCGCCAGGAGGCGACGGTTTCGGCGAAGCTCTATGACGCCTGTGCGATCGGTCGCCCGATCGTTGCCGCCTGCCGCGGCGAGCTACGTCGGGTGATCGAGCGTGAGCAGATCGCGCTCGCAGTCGAGCACGGCGATGCCGAGGCATTGGCTGCGGCGGTGAGTCGATTGCGCCTCGAACCCGAGCTCCGCGAGCGTCTCAGCGAGCGAGCGCGTGCTTTCGCCGCGCTCAACGTTCGCGAGCGCCAGGCCGAGCAGATGGCGGAGATCACGGAGTCAGCAGCCAGCCGTTGAGTGGCGTGCCTCCAGAGCCTGTGACCTGCGGCGAGCGGCGACAGCATCAGCCGCAACGCCGTCTTTGCCTTCGCGACGCAGATAGGCACCGCGCTCTTCACCGCGGTGCTCACGCTCTATCTCGCGCGCCAGCTTGGGCCGGAGGGCTTCGGCATTTTCTCGCTCGCGCTCGGCCTCACCGGTTTGCTCTTGAAGCCGGCCGCGCTGGGCACGACCCAGGCGGCCGCACGCTACGTCGCCGAACGCCAGGGTGACAACCCCGCCGTAGCTGGGATCCTGAGCATGGCGCTGCCGATCAGGCTGACCACCGCGGCGGCGATCGCCGTTGCCCTGTTCGCCTTGGCCGGGCCGATATCGAACGCCTATGGCGAGCCCGACCTGGCGTGGCCGCTGCGCGGCATGGCAATCGCCTTCTTCGGTCAGAGCATGCTCTTGTTCAGCCGCTCGATCTTCATGGCGCTGCGCCGCACCTCGGCGACCTTCATCCTCGTCGTCTCGGAGTCGGCGGTCGAGTGCACTGCCACGATCGTCCTCGTCGCTCTCGGAGGAGGCGTGACGGGGGCCGCCTTCGGCCGAGCCGCGGGCTACGCGTTCGGTGCCGTGCTCGGGCTGATCTTGCTCGCGAGGCTCCTCGGTATGGCCCCCCTGCGCAGAGGCCGAGACAGCCCGGTCACGAGGCGCGATTTCGTTTCCTATTCGGGAACGATGCTGATCGTCCAGGGAGCGAGCTCGATCTTTGGGCAGATAGACGTGATCTTGCTGGGCGCGTTCTTGAGCGCCAGCGCCGTCGGCCTGTTCACCGCTCCGCTGCGCATGATGACCCTTGTCTCCTACCCGGCGACGGCTCTGTCGCAGGCTGTGGCACCGCGGATGGCTCGCCATACACACGACTCGCCGCGGATCGCGGCGATGCAGCTCGCGCTTCGCTACGTGATCATCCTTCAGCTCGCGGTGGTCACCGCGGTCGCTGTCTGGGCTGATCCGATCGTCAGGCTTACGCTCGGCGAGGAGTTCGCTGAGTCGGCGAACATCTTGCGCGCGCTCTCCTTCTACGTCTTTCTCTCAGGCCTCAACCCGCTGTTGGTGGCACCCCTCAACTATGCCGGCGAGGGACGGCGACGGATCCCGAACGCGATCGCGGCCGTCGTTCTCAACGCGGCACTGGATATCGCGCTGATCCCCGCGATCGGGGTCTACGGCGCGGTCATCGGCACCGGCGTCGCCTACACCTTCTACGTCGGCTATCACCTCTGGCTCTGCCACAGGTTGCTCGATCTGGCGCTGTCGCCACTCGTTCGAACGGCGGCGCGCTCGCTGCTTGGCGCCGCAGCTCTTGCCGGCGTCCTCGTCTTGGTCGGAACCGATGAGCTCTCAATCGGCGACTGGTTCGTGGGCGTGATCGGCGGTGCGACCGCTTACATCGGCGTCCTGCTCGCCACCCGAGAGACCACCGTCGCAGGAGCTGCGCTCGGTGATCGGCGGACCGTTGCGGGCGCTGCGGCGAGGCTGAGCGAGCCACGGCGTGCTCTAGATTTGCACGCATGCGCGTGTTGGTCACAGGAGTAGCTGGGTTCATCGGCTCTCACCTTGCGGAGCGCCTGCTGGCGTCCGGAGCGAGCGTCATCGGCGTCGACGGTTTCACGCCGTACTACGACCCCGCCGTCAAGCGCCGCAATCTCGAGCCGGCCTCTGCCGCAGCCCAGTTCAGCATGGCCGAGGGAAATCTCCGCGATCTGGACCTGCCCGAGCTGCTGGCGGGCGTCGATGTGATCTATCACCTGGCAGGTCAGCCCGGCGTGCGCCGCAGCTGGGGGACTGAGTTTCAGATCTACCTCGATGAGAACCTGCTGGCGACGCAGCAGCTGCTGGAGGCCGCGCGCGAGTCGCAGGTGAGGCGGTTCGTGTTTGCCTCCTCCTCCTCGATCTACGGTGACGCCGAGCGGTTTCCCACGCTCGAGTCGGAGCTGCCACGCCCCGTCTCCCCCTATGGCGTGACGAAGCTGGCGGGCGAGAACCTCTGTCACCTCTACTTCTCGCGTTTTGGGGTGCCGACGGTGGCGCTGCGGTACTTCACGGTCTTCGGGCCGCGTCAGCGACCGGACATGGCTTTCACGCGCTTCATCGAGGCGGCGACCCAGGGCCAGGAGGTGGAGATCTTCGGCGACGGACTTCAAAGCCGCGACTTCACCTACGTCGACGATGTGGTCAGCGCGACGGTCGCCGCCGCAGAGCATGGCCGCCCGGGGGAGGTCTACAACGTCGCCGGGGGCGCCCAGGCGACGGTGCTCGAGGTGCTTGACCTGCTCGGCGGCTTGCTCGACAACGAGGTGGCGATCCGCCACCTCGAGGCGGTTCCGGGCGATGCGCGGCACACCGGAGCAAGTACGGAGAAGGCGAGGCGGGACCTCGACTATGTGCCGCGGACCGGGTTGAAGGCAGGGCTCGAACGCCAGCTTGCGGCGACGATGGCCTTGCCTTCCGCGTGATGCGCCGAACGCTCGGGCCGGTGCTCGAGCGCGGCGCGCTATGGCTCGAGCGCCGCGAGGTGGGGGACGTCGGCGCGAGGATGAAGCGATACATTCACGAGCCGGGTGGGGAGCCGGTCGCAATCGATGCCCTGGTCAGCCCGCTGCGCTACGACGTCCTCGTGCGACAGCAGTTCTTCGCGTTCCTGCGCGCGCATCGCCAGCTCGCCGAGGATGATTTCCCGGCGTTCTTGAAGCTCTCGCGAGAGCAGCCGTACTTCCGGTACGTGACGCGGGTCTCAATCCCTGAGTTTCGGCCGGAGCTCGACGCAGAAGACGAGATCGCCGCTGCGTATTTTGAGCGGCGGGTGCGAGCCTGCCTGAAGCTTCACGACGATCTCGAATCCAACGGATATGACCACCGGCGACCGCTGATCTTGCGAACCGGTGAGACGATTGCGCCGACGACGACGGGAAAACAGCTGAGCGCTCGGATCTTCGCCGGTGATGGCTGTCACCGTCTTGCATGGCTTCGCGAGGCAGGCGTGACCGAGCTCGAACCGCGGATGTACCGTCTGCACAGGGATCGAATCTTCACGCCGCGAGACATGACGGCGTTGGTTCTCGAGGCGATTGCGATCAGCCCGCCGGAGTACTTCTCGTTCCTTGCCCTCTCATATGCCGACCGCGTGATCGACACCGAGATGGCCTTGATCGAGCGAGTCCGTTCGACGTCGCCCCAGCGCTTGCAGGAACTGAAACAAGTGATCGCCCACGATTCACGATTGCTCGCGTCCTAGTTGGGGCCACGCAACGACATCGGCATCTATGCCCCGCACGCGTTCGTCAGCTACGAACGCGGCAATGGTCCGGCGCAGGCATCGCCTCTGGCTCGCGGTGGCGGAGCGGAGCTGCAGACGGCCTTGCTTGCAGCCCAACTGGCGAACCGAGGGTTTCAAGTCGGACACATCGTCTTTCCCGTGAAGCGGCCGGTGGAGCTGAATACCTCGCTCGAGATCGTCGAGCACCGGCGACCGCAGCGCCGGCGCTGGGTCCCCCGAAGCGTCACCCGGATCGCGCCGTTATGGCGAGCGTTGGTGAACGCGGACGCGCGCCTGTACATATTTCGCGGTGGGGGGTCGATGCTGCTTGTCATCGGGGCGGCGTTCTGCCTGGTGCACCGTCGTCGCTTCGTCCATTCGATCTCCAACGACTTTGATCTGATCGTCCGCCGGGATCGCAGTCGCATCGGGCAGGCGCTCAATCGCCGTGCTCGCCGGCGGGCTCAATTGGTGGTCGTGCAAACTGAGCAGCAGGGCAGATTGGCTCGCGAGGCGCTTGCGGACAGCTCACGCGTGCGCCTGATCCGCAGCTTCGCCGAGCCTGCGCCACAGTCGACGATGTCGCCCCCGGCGGAGCCTGCCGCATTCCTGTGGGCAGGGCGCGTCGTCTCCTACAAGCTCCCGCTGCGATATGTGGAGCTCGCTCGCGCCGTGCCGAGCGCGCGCTTCGAGATGGTCGCCGCCACGACAGACGAGACCGCGGAGCCCCTCGCCGGCGAGCTGGTCCGGGCTGCGCGCGACGTCGACAACCTCAAGCTCATGCCTCGGCAAGCGCGTGAGCAGGTCCTCCAGCTGATCGATGGCTGCATCGCGGTGGTGCTGACGTCTCGCTTTGAAGGCATGCCGAACGTCTTCTTGGAGGCATGGGCGAGAGGCGTGCCCGTGCTCTCACTTCACTTTGATCCCGATGGGTTGATCGAACAGGAGGGTCTCGGGATCTTCGCCGGCGGATCGTGGGAGCGGTTCATCGCCGGCGCCGAGACCTTGCGCGACAATCCCGAGCTTCGGGCCGAGATCGGGGCGCGCGCTCGCAGCTACATCGAACAGGCGCATTCGCCGGATGCGATCGGCGAGCTGTGGGCTCGAGCGGTTCGTGAGGCGCTCGCGGACTGAGCGCGCTCAGAGCTGCGACCAGATCAGCGATCTGAGCTCGGCGTGCACCTGCTCGACTGGCTGGCCTGCGTCGATGACGTGGGCGGGAACGCTGGCCCAGTCGACGTTCCAGATCTCTGCCCAGCGGGCGCGGACGAAGTCAGGGCGCTCCTCGGGCTTGCGGGCCACCGCCACCTCTGGATCCACACGAAGGACGATCAGCACATCGGGAGGCGTCATCGCCCGGTAGTAGCGCTGCTCGAGCGTTGCGAGCTTGCTCATCAGCCAGACGCGGCGATCGGCTTCGATCTGGGTCGCGATCCGAGGCGCATCCATCAGCGTCAGCTGCACGAGCGGGAAGCGGTCGCAGAGCCCGATGCCGCCGTTGGTCGCGATCCGGCGGACTCGTCTCAGAGCGAGGTAGCGGTCTCTTGCCATTGCGACAGCCAGCAGCGCCCGCTCGGTCCTGCGGGCGGGCGCGGGCCGCGAGCCGATCAAGCGGATCAGGCGCAGGCTGGCACCACGAGCACGAGCGCAGGTGATCAGGATCACGGTCGTTCGAGAGCGCTGCGGCCTGCCGAGGTGAGCTTGGGTGAGATCGAACGTCGCGCCGAGCCAGTCGCCTAGAGCCTGCACGGCGGTCGACTTGCCCGCACCATCACCACCGACGATCGCAATCACGCAGCCCGCCGCGAGTTGGCGTCGCTGGGCGGGCCGAGAACGCAGGCGGCGGCCGATTCCGGCGCCGCGGCGCCAGAACTTAAGGCTGATGTCGGCACCGCGCGAGCGCCGAGCACAAGGCCTCAAGTCTGCGGTGAGGCGCGCCCCGGCGGCGACCCTGTCGCCGAGCCCAGCGCCTGGGGCGAGGGCCCGCAGGCAGTCGTCGAAGGTGCGCTTGGCGACGAACGGAAGCCAGTGCCCGAGCAAGTCGTGCAGGCGCGCTTGCTGCGCTCGATCCGTGAGGTCGGCGAGCTCGGCGCGCGCCGAAGCCGCGACCCTGGTCCGCTTCGTGATCACGGCATCCCAAGTCAGGTGCTTGATCGCGAGCCGAATCACCAGCAAGATCAACTCCAGCTCCGGCGCCGGCACGCGAAACTCGCCATCCAGTCCGGGCGCCTCGAGGAAGGCGTGCTCGAGCGGGATCCGGTAGTTCTTGGTGAGATCGTCGCCGACGATGAGCTGAAAGTGCGCGTGGACGTGGACGAGGCGGCTCGTCGGGGCGTCGAAGCCGTAGTAGTCGAGCACGCCCGGCAGCGCCCCGGGCTTGAGCGCGAGCTTGAAGCCGAGACGGTGCATGACCGCCGCGAAGCGATCGCTGTGCGCCCGCGCGATCAGCAGGTCGAGGTCGTTGGCGGCGGTGCGCGAGCGATCGAGGAACGTGTTGCTCTTGAAATGGCAGTAGCGAACGGCGTCTGCCTCCAACCCGGCGCACGTATCCCTCACCAGCGCGATCGTCGCTGGTTCGCTCACGGTGCTTTCACTCAGGGGGTGGCGTACTCGATCTGCAAGATGGCCGGCGCCCCGCCCTCGAACGACTCAGCCGTTCGCCGGCCCGAGCCGTTGGCGATGATCAGCGCAGCGTTGCCGCTCGACCATCCGGGACGATTGACGACCTCTTGCAAGACGCTGCTCAGATTCGGCGTGCGCTGTTCGGCGCCCGCGACCCCGATGGTCAGCCACTGTGGCGCTGCCCAATTGACCGAGGCGGTCGTCCGAGGTCTCGAGGAGATGTCGAACGCCGTCGTCGCCAGCGGCGCGGCGTTGTCTGCCTGCTGGGCGCGGAAGGTCAGATTCGCGGGCTGGCGGCCAATCTCGTCGGTCTGAAACTGCACGTGGGCGCTGACGATCGTCGCACCCTGGGGAACCGTGACCCCGGTGAAGCGAAGCCCCGCCGTCGTCAGCACGCCGCCGCTGCCGCTGCCGAGCTCGACGTCGCCGGGGGTGCGCCGGACCGTGCCGTCTTGGGTCTCGTCGGCGTCGTTGGCGCCGGCTGAGATCGGAAGGCTGAGCGAGATAGTCGAGGGAGCGGTGTTGGCAACGGTGACGCCGTTGGAGTCGCTTGCCGTCTGAGCCGAACCGTCGGTTGCGGTTGCGGTGACCGTGTGAGGGCCGTTGGTGGCAGTGGTCGTGTCCCACGGCACCGACCAGCCGTCGCCACCGTTGGTATCGGTCCCGATCACCGCGCCGTCGACCGAGACGGTGACGCGATCGACCCCGATGTCGTCAGCGGCGTTGGCGGTGACCATCGTCGTCCCCGACACCGTCGCCGACTCGGCGGGGTTGGTGAGCGTGATCGTCGGCGGTGCATCCGACGGCGGTGGCGGTCCAGGCGACAGCCGGTACTCGATCTGCAGGACGGCCGGCGCCCCGCCCTCGAACGACTCAGCCGTTCGCCGGCCCGAGCCGTCGGCGATGATCAGCGCAGCGTTGCCGCTCGACCATCCGGGGCGATTGACGACCTCTTGCAGGACGCTGCTCAGGTTCGGCGTGCGCTGCTCGGCGCCTGCGGCACCGATGAACGAGCCATTGTGGCGCCGCCCAGTTGACCGATGCGGTCGTCCGAGGTCTCGAGGAGATGTCGAACGCCGTCGTCGCCAGCGGCGCTGCGTTGTCTGCCTGCTGGGCGCGGAAGGTCAGATTCGCGGGCTGGCGGCCGAGCTCGTCGGTCTGAAACTGCACGTGGGCGCTGACGATCGTCGCACCCTGAGGAATCGTGACCCCGGTGAAGCGAAGCCCCGCCGTCGTCGTCATGCCGCCGCTGTCGCTGCCGAGCTCGACGTCGCCGGGGGTGCGCCGGACCGTCCCGTCTTGGGTCTCGTCGGCGTCGTTGGTGGCGTTTGAGATCGGAACGCTGAGCGCGATCGTGGAGGGCGAGTCGTTGGCGACGGTGACGCCGTTGGAGTCGCTTGCCGTCTGAGCCGAACCGTCGGTTGCGGTTGCGGTGACCGTGTGAGCACCGTTGGCCGCCGTCGTCGTATCCCACGGCACCGACCAACCGTCGGTGCCGTTGGTATCGGTCCCGATCACCGCGCCGTCGACCGAGACGGTGACGCGATCGACGCCGACGTCGTCAGCGGCGTTGGCGGTGACCGTCGTCGTCCCCGACACCGTCGCCGACTCGGCGGGGTTGGTGAGCGTGATCGTCGGCGGTGCATCCGACGGCGGCGGCGGTGCCAGCGACAGCTCGTAGAGCAGCCCATCGTTCTCTGAGGGATTGGCACCGTTGTCGACATGGCGGTCGACGACCCAGTAGTTCATCGCCGACGCGTCGTCGCCGGGAAAGGACGTCGGGGCCATCGTCACCGAGGCGAGGATCGTGCTCGTCGTCGGGATCGCGGGACCGATGTTCAGCGTTCGCAAGTGAGCGCCGGTGTTTTTGTCTAGCTCGTAGATCCGCTCCCTGCTCGGGTCGACTGCAAGCAGCCGGCCCTGGTCGGGATCGAGGCCGATGCCCTCGCAGTCGACGGCCCCATGACGCTGCAGATCGAAGCTCGAGATCAGATCGTCGCCGTCACCGAAGCGCCCGTTGACGGGATCGAGCCGGTAGACCTCGAGGCCGATCCCATCGCAGATGAAGAGGTGGCCGGAGGCTGCGTCGTACTCGACGCCCTCAGGGTCGGTGCTGCCGAAGGTGGTCGTGCTGAACTTCGAGATGATGTCGTCCGAGGTTCCGTGAGTGCCATCGGACCCCGGCTTGACGACGTAGACCCGGTCGCCGTCGTCGTCGGAGACGAACAGCGTCGCATCGGCCGGATTGAAGCCGAGGCCGGCGGGCTCTGCGCCGAAGCGCCCAACGCTCGTGCCGGTTCCGGTGCCGGTGCCGGTGCGCGTTGCCGTGAACAGGTTCAGGCCCTCGTACAGGCCCATCTCGTTGACCTCTGAATCCGCGATCAGGAAACGGTCGCTGCCTGGCATGTAGACGATTCCCGACGGATCCGGGCTGGAGGGGCTAAACGACGAAGTCGCGATCGTTTGCACCAGTGTCGGCTGCACCTCCGGGACTTGCGCGACCGCGGGTTGTGCGGTTGCGATTGAGATCGCCGCTGGCAACGCGAGCACAAGCGCGCGCCGCCACCTGGCAGGCAGACGCAGCTGCTCAACCCCCGTTGAACCCCCACGATTCTCCGAGCTCACCCGACTCCTCTGAGTCCGTTGTTGACGTGTTCGTCCGCCTCTAATGCGGGCGAGCGACGATGCCAGATGGTACTGGACGCCGCCGGCGCTGACGCCGGTTCGGTTGCACCATCGGGCAACTGCGACTCGATCATTCGTCCAGCCCACCTGGCTGGCCTCGTCGCCTGGGTGGGTTGGTCGAACAAGGGACTATGCGGTCCCCCAAGCTAACTGCGTCTTTTGCTGGCATCGTGGTCGCGGCGGCTATCGCCTGCTTTCCCGCGCCCGCCGCGGCAGCCACGAGCTGCGATCGCGTCGCTTCGCCCTCGGGGTCCGACGCCGCGTCCGGCACGCTTGCCAGCCCGTATCGCAGCGCGACCAAGCTCGCAGACTCGCTGGCGCCGGGCCAGACTGGCTGTTTTCGCGCCGGCAAGTACGGGTCCGCGACGCTCGAGATCGACACGCCGTCGATCACCCTCGCCCCTTACGGCTCGGAGGCGGTGACCTTGGGCGACCACATCAAGTTGCGCCCGAGTGCCGCCAACGTGGTGATCGAGGGCATGACCCTCGATGCCAGTGCCTCGAGCGACAACTCAGCCGGCCCCAAGATTTACGCACCGGGCGTGGTCCTGCGCGACAACGAGATCACCAACCGCCACACGGCCATCTGCGTCCAGGTCGGCTCCTACTACGACGAGGCGCCGCCGAGTGGCGTCGTGATCGAGCGCAACCGCATCCACAATTGCGGCAAGTTGCCGGCCACGAACCTCGAGCACGGCATCTATCTCGCCGACGCCGTCGGCCCGGTCGTCCGCGATAACTGGATCTACAACAACGCTGACCTAGGCATTCAGCAGTACCCCGAAGTGCGCGGGGCGATGATCACCGGCAACGTGATCTTCGGTAACGGCAAGGGCATCAACTTTTCGGGCGTCGGCTCGGTGGTGACCAGGGACAGCACCGTTCACGGCAACATCGTCGCCGACTCGACGATCGCCGAGAACGCATATTCGGGCGGTAGCGGCCCCAACGGCACCAACAACGTCTTTCGTGACAACTGCGTCCATGCGCTCAAGGGCGGCAGTGGGATCGAGAGCAACGCTCGCAGCTTCAGCGCCCACGACAATCTCGTCGCCAGCCCCGGCTTCGTCAACCCTGCCGCCGGTGACTTTCGCCTCGACCCGGCGAGCCCATGCCTTGCCAAGTACACGGGGACGTTGTCGGGACTCGGTGGCGCGGCGCTCGCAGGCGACGGCGTGAGCGCGGCCGGCCAGGTGAGCTTGAAGGTCACCCGCCGGTCACTGCGCGGCCGTTGGATCAAGCTGCGCGGCAGCGTTCCTGCGATTCAAAGCTCGGGTCCGAAGACGGTCAGGATCGAGCGCTGGCACGCCGGCGCCTGGCGCGAGGTCACGGGCACGATGGTCAAGGCCGATCAACGCTTCGAGAAGCGAATGCGCGCCCGGCACGGGCGAACGCTGAGGCTGCGCGCGGTGATGTCGGGCGCCGGAGCGTCGCGCATGGTTCGCGTTCGCGCCCGACGCTGAGCGCCGCCGCTTTCGCCGCGTCGGTTGCTCGCTCAGCTACGCAGCCTGCGCCGGACGGCGGTGACCGCCCTCCACGCCCGTCCGGAGACGGCACGGCGAGTGAGCGGGGAAACCTTGAGCCGGAAGCGCCAACTGTTGTCGCTGTGGTCGATGAACATGCGCGGCCAGTCCAGTGGCTGGGCGGGTCGCGGGTCGCGGCCGAGGCGTGCGGCCACCTCGTAGCCGGCGCGGCGCGCGGCCGCGACGACGCGCTGGTCGCGGACGCCGTAGGGGTAGGCGAGCGAGCGGCAATCTCGCGCCAGGCGAGTCTCGATCTCCGCTTTGGAGTCGCGCAACTCGGCGTCGAGAGCTGCCGGCTCGAGCTCGGGCAAGCGCGGATGCGAGCAAGTGTGTGAGCCAACCTCCCAGCCGCTGTCGGCCAACGAGACAAGTTCGTCCCACGACATTGGCGTCAACTCCGTCCGATGCTCCCCCAGCAGCCACCTGTCGACACCCGGCCATGACATCGGCTCAGCTGAGCCGATGAAATCGGTTGGCGCGAAAACCGTGGCTTCGAAGCCGGCGTCGGCGAGGATCGGATGCGCCAGCTCGATCACCGAACGATAGGCGTCATCGAAGGTAATGGCGACGACGCGTGCGGTGGACGAAGCGGCCACGGCTTCGCTCAGAGTCACCCCGCGATAGCCGTGAGAGGCGAGGATCGAGAGGTGGTCAGCGAGCTGGGCTGGCGTCACCGACAGTGCAGCCGGCCAGCGTTCGCTGACCGCGTGGTAGCAGAGCGCGATGCTCACGGTTCTTCGGCTGGCCGACGCTGACGGGCAATTGCCAGGAGTGCGGGGGCGAGCCCGAGCAACAGCCACAGCTCTTTGTCGTATTGGCGCGAGCCAAAGAAGTCGGCGGCGAGTACCGCGGCCAAGGCGACGAAGACGGCGACCGCTATCGGCTCCATCTGCGCGTCGCCGGAGTCCGCGAAGCTGCGCGCCGCCTTGAACGCCGTGCCGAGGCCAAACGCCATGATCGAGAGGAAAAGCAGCAGGCCGACCGTCCCCAGCTCCGACCACATCTGCAAATAGGTGTTGTGCGTGACTCTCGGCGCCTCGCCGATGAACACGTCGGTCCGCTGGATCGTGCCCGGCTCGAGCAAGTAGCGCGGTGACTCGACGATGAAGTTGCCGGCGCCGACGCCCTGCACCGGCTTGTCCTCGACCATGCGCCAGCCCACCTCCCAGAGGTCGGTGCGTCCGGTGCCGCCGGAACTGACGTCGATCACCCGCTCACGCTCCTCAGGCGAGGCGACGTAGCTGTAGTAGCCGACGCCCGCGAGCGCCACGAAGATCACGATCAGCAGCAAGCGACCGCGAAAGCGAGTCCCGATCACGAGAAAGGCGATCAACGCGACGGCAAGTGCGACGAGGCCGCCCCGCGAACCGGTGAGAAAGATCCCCGCGGTGCAGACCGCGCCGGCGGCGAAGGCGCAGAATCGAGCCAATGGGAAGCTGCCCAGAGCGCGGCCGAGGCCGATGCTCAAGGCGAGCGCCGCGACGAGGACGGTCGCCAACTCGTTCGGGTTGTCGAGTCCGCCGGCCAGTCGCTCAGCGCCATCGGCTCCTTCAGGCGAGACGAAGAGAAGGCCGTACACCGCGGCGACAGTGGCCCCGATGACGAACGCGGCAACGACTCCGATGGCATGGCGAGGCGTACGCACGGCGGTGAAGACGATGAACACCAAGAGCGCGTTGAGTGAGAGTCGAAATAGAGCATCGAGCACCGCAGCGGAGTCGGTCGCCCAGAGCTGGCTCAACGCGACCCAAGCCAAAAAGACGATCAGCGTGTAGGCCGCCGCCGGGTAGGCGCGGGCCAGGTCGGCCCTCGCATCCGGGCGAGTCGTGAGCACGGCGAGCCAGGAGACCGCGAGCAAGAGGCCGACGAGCTTGGCGAATGTGACATCGGACCCGCCCAGCCCCGGCACCTGAGCGACGAAGCTGAGCAGGGTGAAAAGGACGACGCCGATGTAGAGGTCGGCGAAGATGACGAGCATGAAGGCGAAAGCGAGCGCGCCGCTGATCGCGAGCGCAGGGTTGAGTCCCGCCAGGCCCCCGAGAACGACGGCGAAGACACAGAAAGCAGCCGGTGCGATCAGCCGGGTTGGCGCAAGGGCTGCCACGGTGCCCATTCTGCCAAGCGCCGCCGCCAGAACGGGTCATGAGGCCCGACGCGAAGGGGAGCTCGATCGGTCTCAGGCGCGCGCGAGGAAACCGGCCAGCTTCTGCGACTCGATCTCGACCGTGTGCGCGCGGGCATAGTTGTGGCCCGCACGCACGAGCCGCTCGCGCAGCTGCGCATCCTCGACCACAGCCGACGCTGCGCCGGCCGCTGCCATGGCATCGCCGGGCGCGACCAAGAGCGCGGCTTCGCCGATCGCCTCGGCGATCCCGCCAACGTCTGCAGCGACAACCGGCAGGCCCGCGGCGAAGGCCTCCAGCAAAACGGCCGGCAAACCTTCGGTCCACGAGGTGTGAAGGAGTAGGTGGCTATCGCCGTAGAGCTTGGCCAGCTGTTCGCCGAAGGGCACGTACCCGAGTAGCTGCGCCTGCTGTGATTGACCCAGAGCGGCCAAGCGCGCTTCCAGCTGCGCCGCAAGCTCGCCCTCGCCGCAGACGATGAGCCGCCAGCGGGCTTCGTCGCGATTCAGCAGCTCGAGGGCGTCCGCCAGCAGCATCGGGTTCTTTTCCTGCTCGAGCCTGCCGACGGCGAGCAGGTGCAGCTCGCCGCTGTAGTCGCGGTCCAATGCCTGCTCGGGATCGACGAGGTCGCGCTGGGAGATCAACGAGACCGTGAGCTCGAGCAGCTTCAGCGAGTGGTGATAGTTGTGGGCGAGCTCGGGCCCGACGGCGACCACCGGCACGAATCGGCCCACGATTCGGAATGCGCCCTCGAGGATCCACGCGGCCAAGTGCAGGTGATAGCGGCGAGGGTGCCGGCTGCGAACGTAAGCGGGCATGTCCTGGCGGACTCCCAAGACAACACGCTTTCGTCGCGCCAGCGCAAGCACGGCGAAGACGAGCGCGAACGGATGCGGGCCCAAGAGCCAGACGACGTCCAGCTGCGCCAGCGACCTCCAGAAGATCACCAGCGAGCGGCCGAAGGAGGGCAGCGTCTGCAACGGCCGCGAGAGGGTGCTGTAGAACGGCAAGGCAAGCAACTCCACCCGAGGACCGAGCGGATATCGCGCTTCAGCGCCGCCCGGGCTCAGCCGGCCGATCAGCAGCAGGCGCTCGAAATGGTCGCGCAAGCCCGCGAGAAACAGGGCGAATGCCCGCTCGGCCATGACCTCATCGCCGACACGGTGGTAGGCGTAATCGGTGTAGACGCCTAGCCGCAAGCCGGCGCGATCACGACGGCACCGACCCGAAGATCTCATCGAGCACAGCTGCCGTGTCGTCCACCTCGAACTCGGTGCGCAATCGTGCCTCGACCTCGCCTCGATCGCTGCCCGCAACGGCCATCTGCAGGGCGAGCAACCGCACTCCCTCCGATGCCGGCTCGGAGAAACTCTCGGCCTCCGAAGCGCGAGTGACCGGCGTGGCCGGGGGCTTGGACGAGGCCCTTCGTCGGCTCGGCTTCGCCGGCGGCGAAGCGCGAACCTCGAGCTTGCCGACGGCGCGTTCGAGCGCGTCGGCGAGCCCCCTGGCCTGATCATCGAGTCGCTGTGCTCGCTCGCGCAGCGACTCCAACAAGCGAACGACGATCGGCCCGTTGGGCTCCTCGGCGGTGCCACGGATGCGCTCGGCATCGGCACCTATGTCGCGCACGGCCCGGGAGGTCAAGACTCGAACGTTCTCGATCCGCTTCACGGCTCGGACGAGTGCCTCGGCAGGGGCGAGCGAGTCCTGGGAATCCGCAGCGGCGACAGATTGGCTGCTTCGGTCGGGCTCGGGCTCCACGCTTTCACGGTAACGCATGTCGGCGGATATACGATCGAGTTGTCGGTCGCAGACCGAACGCGCGCAGGTGTCCTTGAGGCCTGTCACAATCGCCGACTGATGAGCGGCCCTCAGCACAGCGGCGTGCCCAGTTGGCTGCAACCGTCGGGTGAGCAGGCCGGGCTGCGCCGCTATCTCGAAGTCCTGGGCGAGCGCAAGTGGACGATCGTGCTGGCGCTGGTGCTCACGGTTTCCGCGTCGGTCGTTTATCTGTCGACGGCGAGCAAGCGCTACGAGGCCGAGGCGGACATCCTGGTCACCCCGGCCTCCAATGACGACCCGGCGCTGACTTCGTTGCCGCTGATTCGCGAGTCGTCCGATCCAACGCGAGACGTCGAGACGGCCTCGCGCCTGATCACCACGATCGACGTGGCTGAGCGGGTGCGCGCCGACCTCGGGCTCGAAACCGACGCCACGGATCTGCTCGACGACGTCACGGCCGTACCGGTGGCGCAGAGCAACATCGTGGCCGTGATCTCCGAAGCGGACTCCGCCGAGGAGGCGCAAGCTCTCGCTAACGCCTTCGCCGACGCCGCGGTGCAGGAGCGGACCGCACAGCTTCACGACTCGATCGCCGTGATCCTTCCCGACCTGCAGGCTCGCCTTGAATCGAGTGAGACGCCGACAGAGGAGCTGACCGCTCAGGTAACAAGCCTCGAGACCCTGGCGAGCGCGCCGGATCCGACGATCCGCGTCGAGACCGAGGCCGCGCTGCCGAGCTCGCCGGTATCTCCGCGGCCACTGCTGACGATCGTCGCCGCCGTGCTCGCCGGACTTGTGCTCGGCATCGGAGCCGCGTTCGCGTTGCAGACGATCGATCCCCGGCTGCGGCGTGAGGATCAACTTCGCAGCCGCTACCGACTGCCGGTGCTCGGGCGAATCCCGAAGGAGCCCGGTCGTCGCAAGGCCCAGCCGCTGGGCCCGCACGAGCTCTCGATACCGACGCTCGAGGCGTACCGAACCCTGCGCGCGAGCCTCAACGCGGCGGACGCTCGCCAGGGGGAAAGCACGGTCTTGCTGGTCACGGGCTCCTCGCCGTCGGAGGGCAAGACGACGACGGCAGTCAATCTCGCCTGCTCGCTCGCGCTCTCGGGAAATCGGGTGATCCTGATCGATGCCGATTTGCGCCGGCCCGCGGTCGGGCAGGCTCTGGGCGTTACCACCGAGCGTGGTGTCGTCAGCGTGCTGCTCGAGAACGCATCGCTCGAGGAGGCGCTCGTCACCACCCCGGCAACCGGTCCTGACCTGCGCCTGCTGGTTGCTGACTACGAGGGCAGCGGGATCTCGGAGCTGTTTTCGCTGCCGGCAGCCGAGCGGCTGATCGAGGAGGCAAGGGAGCTCGCCGATTACGTGATCATCGACTCGCCGCCGCTGACAACCGTGATCGACGCACTTCCGCTCGCGCGCATGGCCGGTGGCGTTCTCATCGTCACCCGCCTCGGAACCACCCGCCTCGACCGGCTTCACGAGCTGGCGGAGCTCCTGGTCGCAAACGACATCAAGCCCGTCGGTCTGGCCGTCCTCGGCGTAGCGCGCTCGGAGGAGGGTGGCTACTACTACCTCAGTGGCGCCGACCGTGGACTCGCCGCGAGCCAGGGATCGCGGATCGCCGGCACCGAAAGCTGAGTCACTCGCCCATTAACGGCTGGCGGCGGCGCTGGTGACATCGGTGAGACGGGCGAAGACCGCCCAGCGCTGAGCGGCGCTATAGAGGGGATGGCACGCCGTCAGCACCAAGCGCTCGTAGCCGACGTCGCGGATGATCCCAACCTGAAACGGGTCGACGATCCTGTGCCCTTCGACCTCGTAGGTGAACGTTGCGTAGGGCATCTCCAGCACCACCTCGTCGCCGTCGGCGATCTCGTTGATCTTCCGAAACGGCGCCAGGTAGGTGGTCCTGTGACCAGCTATCGCAACCGTGCGGCCTTGGCCGGGGAATCCGGTACGGGGGTAGTGCCCTGGCCCCTTTCGCAGCGCAGCTGTGTCGGTGCCCTCGACGACCACCGTCTCGAGGTCGACGCTCGGAATCTCGATCCGGCCAATCCCTTCACCCGTTCGGATCTCTTGCTCGAAGATCGCGATCGCTGCGGCGTCGGCCCCACCGCGATCCTCCCTTGTGCCGGTCTCAGCGCCACCCCGGTCGCGGAACCGCTGCTCGAGTGCGTCGAGCGAGTCGCTGGCCTTGCCCTGCTGGATCGAGCCGTAGATCGTCGAGATCGGCTCCTTCCAGGCAAGGGTCATGGCGACGTCAATCGCGATCACGACCCCGGCGGTGATCAGCGCGGTCGAGAGGATGTGCAGAGCGCGGCGCAGGCGGCAATGATTGCGCACGTGTGTGGTCGGCGGCTCCCGAACCCCCGATAGGCTTGCGCTCGTGTCTGAGGCTGGCGGACAGGGCGCCCAACAAGCATCGGAGCTGCGCCGTTCGGTGTCGGCGGCCGCCGAGAGGATCGAGGAGATCCTGCTCGAGGCTGAGCGTGCCGCGGATCAGATCCAACATGACGCGGTCGCCGAGGCCGAGCGTTATCTCGCTCAGCGCCGTCACGAAGCCGAGATCTTCGTCAGCCAGCAGCTCGATCGCCTCCAGGCGGAGCTCGACCGCTTTCGCCAGAACGTCGCCGGCGCCGAACCGGCGGATGGGCCGAAGATGGCCGCGGCCGAGGAGGCTCCCGCGCAGGTGCCAGATGGCGAGTCCCACGATGAAGCGCTGATCCGCGCCACCCAGCTCGCGGTGCAGGGGACACGGCGTGATGAGATCGTCGCGACGCTGCGGCGCGAGTTCGCACGCGCCGATCCCGAAGCGATCGTCGCCGAGATCCTCGACTGAGACATGCCAGACTTGCGCGCCGATGAGCACAGACGCGCCCCGTATCGCCAGCTACCAGGCTGACCCGGCCGAGATCGGCCGCGTGCTGCTGCTGTACTCCGGCGGCCTCGACACCTCGGTGATGCTGCACTGGATCCAGCAGCGCTACGAGGCGGAAGTCGTGACGCTCACGGTCGATCTCGGGCAGCCCGGCGAGGACTGGGACGTCGTCGTCGGCAAGGCCGAAGAGCTCGGCGCAGTCGAGACGATCCGCGCCGACGCACGCGAGGCCTTTGCTCATCAGTACGTCCTGCCCGCGATCAAGGCCAACGCTCTCTACGGCGGCGGCTACCCGCTGTTCACGGCGCTTGCCCGCCCGCTAATCGCCGGACTCGCCGTCGAGCACGCCCGCGCCACCGGCTGCGACACGATCGCCCACGGCTGCACCGGCAAGGGCAACGACCAGGTCCGAATCGACGGCACGATCGCGACTCTGGATCCCGAGCTCAAAGTGCTGGCCCCCGTGCGCGAGTGGAAGGTCGGTCGCGAGGAGGAGATCGCCTACGCGCGCGAGCACAAGATCCCGATCAAGGGCGCGAACGAGGCCGCGGCGCCGTACTCGATCGACGACAACCTCTGGGGTCGCTCCTCGGAGGGCCGTTTGATCGAGGACATCTCAGCACCCCCGCTCGACGACGTCTTCCAGCTCGTCACCCGTCCCGAGGAGGCGCCGGACGAACCGCAGCTCGTGCGGATCGGCTTCGAGGCGGGCTGTCCCGTTTCGATCGACGGCGAAGCACTCGGGCTGGTCGAGCTGATCGAGCGCGCGGGCGAAGTCGGCGCCCGCCACGGCATCGGCATCGTCGATCACCTCGAGGACCGCATCGTCGGCCTCAAGGTGCGAGACATCTACGAGGTGCCGGCGGCGGCGCTGATCCTGCCCGCTCATCGCGACCTCGAGAAGCTCGTCTCGACGATTCACCAAAACAACTTCAAGCGCACGCTCGAGGACAAGTGGGCCTACCTCGCCTACGCCGGGCTCTGGCTCGAGCCGCTACGCGAGGATCTCGACGCGTTCATCGAATCCGCCAACGCTTTCGTCACGGGGGAGGTGACGATGAAGCTCTACAAGGGCTCGGCGACGGTCGTCGCGCGCAGCTCACCGTATGCCCTCTACAACCAGACGCTAGCCAGCTTCGGCGAATCCGGAGGCGAGTTCAGCCAGGACGCAAGCCCGGGCTTCATCGAGCTGTTCAC
The DNA here is from genome assembly GCA_963730145.1 of uncultured Solirubrobacterales bacterium. Taxonomy (GTDB): domain Bacteria; phylum Actinomycetota; class Thermoleophilia; order Solirubrobacterales; family 70-9; genus WHSW01. The sequence continues at coordinate 91,920 of CAVSQT010000004.1, read as the reverse complement.
GCTGCAGAGCCGCCTCGCCCATCGGGTTCGCAATCGCGATCACCGGGTAGACGAACCAACCAAGGAGTAACTGAATGTCAGCTATCTACGAGCTCATCGGCCGCCTCGTCCTCCGCGTCGTCTGGCTTCGCTTCGCGACTCACGTCAAGATCGCAGGCGGCCTCTTCGCCGCGCTCGCGGTGGCGATCGGCTTCATGCTCGCGAAACGTCAGCCGCCCGAGGGCTGAGATGCGAGGTCGGTCCGCCGCATGAACTCGAGCACGAGCTCGCCCTGCTCGTCGCTCAGGTGGCGCCTCCAGGTGCCAGTGGAGTCATAGAACGGCATCGAGCGCACGCGACGCTCGAACTGCGGCGTCCATTCCAGTTCAGCAAACCCGCACAGGGCGCGTAGCGCCGGCTCCGGCTTGGCGATCACGTCCTCATAGCGCAGCTCACAGCAGCGGTCGCCGAAAATCGCGGCGCCGGTGGCGATGTCGTCGAGGTCGAGACGGATCTTGAGTGCCGCCGAGAGCAGCGGGCCGCCCCCGAGCTGATGCCAGAGCTCGAGGTAGTGAGGGGCAACGTAGCCCCACTGCCAGTCCTCGCTGTCGGGTCCACTGGTCACGTCGAGCCAGCCGGCCTTGATCCACGAGCTGACCACTGCACGGGGGTCGCGCTGCAGCACACAGAACAGGCAATCCGGGTAGATCTGGTCGAAGTACGCCATTCGCGACCACCCCGTGACCTTGACCAGCAGCCGGCTGCGACGCTGAAACCGCAGGACGCGGTCCGTGGCCTTACGCATCGGGGCGATACCGTCGAGCGGCACGTCGTCGGCGGTGAGTGGTCGCTCGCGGCGCGAGAACCCGGGGAGGTAGTGCTCCCAGAATCGGTAGGCCTCGAAGGGCTTGGGGAAGGCCTTGAGATGCCTGACGCGTTCGGGCAGCCGCGATCGATACAGACCCGAGAAGGCCGAGAGCCAGGTCTGACTTGGGAGCGCTTCGTTGAAGCTCGAGAGCCAGCCGACGTCGTCATGAAGGGCGAGGAGGCGATGAAGCATCGTCGAGCCGCACCGTCCGGTACCGACGATGATCACCGGCCTGCCGCCCTCGGAAGCGTGCGTGAAATCCACGTCAGCCGCCAGCGTACATAGCGGCGGCGATCGTTCGGCCTGGTGCAGAACCGCAGCCCCTGCGGCTCAGCAGACCCAGGCGGCCTGGCCGGAATCGGCCCAAATCTGGGCGGCGATCGCCGACTGCTCGGCCGGCGAAGCGTCCTGGGGCAGGCCTTCGCCGCCGTAGAGCTCCCAGGTCGAGGGCAGGATCTGATAGGCGCCACCGGCACCCGAGGACGGGTTGACCGCATCCCAGTTGCCACCCGACTCACACATCACGATCGACTCCGGGATCGCCCAATCACCGAACCACTCGCCTACCTGAGCTCTCGCCTGGCGCTCTGAGATCCGCTCCAGCCGCTGAACCTGCTCGGCCCACCTGCCGACCTGGGCCTGAAGGCTCTCGACGGCGCTCTCCCGCTCGGCGCGCAAGCTGGCCAGGGCGGCGGACTCAGCCTCGGCGTCGGCGCGCACGGCGGCGATCTCGTCGCGGGCGCCGGCAACGCGTTCGTTGAACGCCTGCGCGCGCTGCTCGGCGGCTTCGACCTGCGCCAGGCGCGCGGCGACCTGCTCGCGCATCGCGCGCACCCGGGTAACCAGAGAAGCGTCGGCATCCTGAATCCTCGTCAGATACTCGCTGCGAGTCGCGAGGTCGTCGAAGTCCTCGGCCTCGAGCAGCAGCGACGTCGCGTCGGGCATTGGACTGCGATAGATCGAGACCAGCCGGTCGGCGAGGGCGTCCTGGGAGCGCCCGAAACGAGCGCGGGTCGCCGCGAGTTGCTCGCTCGCGGTCGTGACGGCGGACTCGAGACGGGCCTCGCGGGCGAGGCCGCGTTCGAGCACGGCGGTCAATCGCGCTTCCTCTTGCGCCGCCGCGATCGCGCGTTCTTGGGCTGCGGCGAGCGCGGCCGATGCGGAGTCGATCTGCTCTGCCAGTGCCTGCGCCTCAGCGCGGGCGTCGCTGATCTGCGACTGCAGCTGTTCGATCCCGGCGGCCCCCGGCTGGGCGACCGCAAGCGCGAGGATCGCGGCGAGGGCGAGCGATCCCAGGACGTGGCTGGGGCGCAGGCGGGTATTCGTTTTCGGCTGCTTAAGACGCATCTCGGACTAGCGAAGCGTTAAGAACCGGTGAGCGGCGTGCGGGCGGGCACAGCTGCTGCAATGAAAGTTGCACCAGCAGCGATCAAGCGCGTGAGGCTTCGCGTCGCGCACGGCTACCATCGCCGCATCGCAGGCGAGACAGAGCACCGTCACATCCTGGTGGTCGGCGGCGCCGGCTACGTCGGCAACGTGCTCGTTCGCTCCTTGCTCGCGGACGGCTACCGGGTCCGGGTCCTCGACGCCTTGCTCTATGAGCACGGCGACGCGATCGCCTCGGTCTTCGACCATCCTCGGCTCTCGTTCATGCGCGGCGATTTGCGCGATAGCACCACCGTCTCGCAAGCGCTGGACGGTGTCACCGATGTCGTCCACCTCGCCTCGCTCGTCGGCGATCCGATCTCGCGCAAGTACCCGGAGCTGGCGCGCGAGGTGGGGGAGGACGCCTCGTTTCGCCTCTTCGAGCAACTCGCAGGCCGCGGGATCGACCGCTTCGTGTTCACGTCCACGTGCTCGAACTACGGACTGCGCGAGTCGAGCGAGCCCGCGACCGAGGAGTCCGAGCTGGCGCCGCTGTCGGTCTATGCCGAGACCAAGGTCGCCTTCGAGCGTTTCGTACTCGACCAGCGCGATCGCTCGGACTTCTCCTCCACCGTGCTGCGGATCGCGACGGCTTATGGGCTCTCGGCCCGGATGCGCTTCGACCTGACGATCTCCGAGTTCACGCGCACCCTTGCGACCGGTGCTGAGCTCGTCGTCTACGACGCCGACACCTGGCGGCCCTACTGCCATGTCGGCGACATCTCCAAGGCGATCTCGGCGGTCTTGCGGGCACCGCGCGAAGCCGTGCTCGGCGAGGTCTTCAACGTCGGCCACTCAGACGAGAACTACACCAAGCGCATGGTCGTCGACGAGGTTCAGAGCTACCTCGGGGTCAACGGCAATGTCAGCTTCACCGAGGGCGGCGTCGACGCGCGTAACTACAAGGTCGCTTTCGAGAAGATCAGCGATCGCCTCGGCTTCGAGCCCGACCATCGCATTCCCGTCTACGTCGGCCGCCTGGTCGAGGCAATTCGCGCCGGCGCCTACGCCGACATCGACTCGCGGCCAAACTTCTACGCCAACCTGTCGATCCCCGGTGCCCGCCCAGCGCTCAAACCATAGGCGCAAGTGGCCGATACGAAGAACATGGGAAAGCAAGCTGTAGTGCTCGCCGGAGGCAAGGGATCGCGGTTGGGGCCGTACACGACGGTCCTGCCGAAGCCGCTGTTGCCGATCGGCGACCACTCGATCCTCGATGTCGTCGTCCGCCAGCTTCGCTTCTACGGCTTCGACGAGCTGACTCTGGCCGTTGGCTATCTCGCTCATCTCGTTCGCGCGGTCTTCGCCGACGGCTCCGACCACGGGGTCTCGATCCGCTACCACGAGGAGAAGACCCCGCTGGGGACCGCCGGCGCGCTGGGATCACTCGAGGGGCTGGCGGATGAGCCCTTCCTGGTCATGAACGGCGACGTGCTGACGACGCTTGACTACAGCGCCCTCTATCAGGCCCACATCGAGTCAGACGACCTGCTGACGATCGCTACGCACCGGCGCTCGGTCCAGATCGATTACGGCGTCTTGGAATGCGACCCCGGCGAGGGCTCGGAGTGCAGGACAGTGACGGGGTACGACGAGAAGCCCACGATCGACTACATCGTCAGCATGGGTGTGTACATCGTTTCTCCTGAGATTCAGCGCTATGTGCCCGCCGGCGAGCACCTCGACATCCCCGAGCTGGTGCTGAAACTGATTGCCGCCGGCGAGGGAGTTGGCTCCTACCTCTACGACGGCTTCTGGCTCGACATCGGGCGCCACTCCGACTACGAGCAGGCGATCGTCGAGTACGACAGCTTCAAGGCGGAGCTGCTGCCGGCCGGCGACGACTCGATCGCCAGCGAATCGATCGTCTAGGGCCGCAGCGCCGTCAGCGATTCACCCAGCGCGCCGATTACCCGACCCTGTTGGGCCTCGTCGAGATCTGGGAACAGCGGCAACGTCACCTGGCGTCGCGCCACGGCCTCGCTGCGCGGGAGCGATCCCGCGTTCTCGTCGCGGTAGGCGGTGAACTCCTGGATTGCCGGGTAGAGCACGCTCGTTTGAACAGCGTGGTGCTCGAGCATGCGCTCTCGTAGCGGTCGCTGAAGCTCATCATCTTCGAGCACGATCGGCATCACGTAGCACGAGCTCGTCTCGACCTCGGCATCGGTGTACGGCAGCACAACCCCGGGCATCTCGGCGAGCTCGGCCCGGTAGCGACGGACGAGGCGGCGCCGAGCGGCGATGTCCGCGTCGAGTCCACCGAGCCTCGAGTGCAGCAGCGCGGCGCGCGGTTCGTCGAGGCGGTAGTTAAAGCCGAGGCCGACGACGTCGTAGGCCGCGGCATGGCCGCGGTGGCGATCCCACGTGCCCGAGGTCATCGCGTGCGAGCGCAGCGAGCGCGCCAAGTTCGCGACGTCGTCGTCGTCGGTTGCCAGCAGGCCACCCTCGCCACAGGAGAGGACCTTGTTGGAGAAGAAGCTGAAAGCGCCCGCCAGGCCCCATGTCCCGAGCGCAGCGCCGCCTCCAGCCGGTGTCGCGCTCGGACTGTGGGCGGCGTCCTCGATCAACGCCAGACCGCGCTCGTCGCACAGCGCGCGCAGCTCACTCACCGCCGCCGCGTAGCCGGCGTAATGGACCACGCAGACGGCCTTGGTGCGGGGGGTGATCCGTGCCTCGACGTCGCTTGGGTCGATGCCGAGATCGTGCGGCCCGCAGATGTCGGCAAGAACCGCCGTCGCGCCGCAGTAGCGAGCTGCGTTCGCCGTCGCGACAAAGGTGATCGCGGGCACGATCACCTCGTCTCCCGGGCCAACGCCCGCCGCCAGATAGGCGAGGTGAAGAGCGGCTGTGCAACTGGAGACTGCCACCGCGTGCTTCGCTGCGAGGCGCTCGGCAAAGGCATTCTCGAAGCGCTCGGTCCTGGGTCCCATCGTCAGCCAGCCCGAGCGCAACACTTCCTCGACGGCGCCGACGTCCTCGTCGTTGAAGCGGATGTCGAACAATGGAATCAGCGGCTCGGCCATGCTCGGCGACACAGTACTCACGGGCCACGATGCGAATCCGTGCTTTCGAAAACAGGCGGGCGTAAGATCAATGCCCCACGTCGTTTTTCAGCTGGTGAGCAATGCGCGTTCCGGCAAAGCTCAACCTCTGCTGCACGGAGACCGATGGGACTGGAGATGGATCCTGCCCTGAGACTGACACCACCACGTAACACGTTGCGCCTGCAGGCGTTCTATCAGCGCGTGCTCTACGTCGTGGCTCCCGCAACCGTGGCGGCGATGATGATCCTGCTGCGACAGGAAGACGCCGCACAGGCGGCCGCGGTCTTCGTCACCTTGGTCGCCAGCGGGCTGCTGCTGTGGCCCGATGGCACGCCGATGCACCTGATGCCGGTCGCCAGCACCGCGCTGCGGTTGCTGGCGCCAATCGCCGGCATGGCGCTCGTGGTGTCGCCGGGCTTGGTCTCGCCGGCCTGGGAGCTGGCGCCAGCCGACGTCGTGGCGCCGCTGATCGGCGCCCTGTTGATCGTGGTCATGGCACGCTTTCTCGAGACCCGCTTCAACACTGGCAGCCCGGTCCGCCTGGCGCTGATCGCTCCGCAGGAACTGGCCAGCAAGCTGGACCATGAGCTGCGAGCGAGTCGCATTCACAACTTCCGCCTCGTCGGCTACATAACAGCCGCAGAGCCCTTTGACGACGAGTTGGGCGGCGAGGAGGAGATGCACTGGCTCGGCACCCTCGACGACATTCGCCGCATCGTTCAAGAGCACGGCGTCGACCTGCTGGCGATCGGGGGCGGCAGCCCCCGTTTGCACGTTTTCGAGGAGACCGCAAAGGCTTGCCTCGACCTGCGGGTGGCGATGGTCGAGGTCAACGCCTTCTATGAGAACGTGCTCGGGCACGTGCCGATCGGCTCGATCAACTCGGCTTGGTTTCAGTGCATCATGCACCCGAATTACGCGCCCACGTCGCCGCTGATCAAGCGCGCGGTCGACCTTGCGATCACGATCCCTGTCGGCCTCTTGGTCGGGCTGCCGCTGCTGTGTTTGTTCGCGCTTGCCATCAAGCTCTCCGATCGCGGGCCGGTCTTCTTTCATCAACGCCGCGTCGGCGAGCAGGGCCGCGAGTTCGACATGCTCAAGTTCCGCACGTTTCACCCGAATGCCGACGAGCTCATGCTGCAAGGGGTGCCCGAGGCGGAGCTCGTTACCAGCGTCGGGCGCTTTCTCCGAACCACCCACATGAACGAGCTGCCGCAGCTGATCAACGTCGTGCGCGGCAACATGACGATCGTCGGTCCCCGTCCCGAGCCACCGTCGGTCGTCGAATCGCTCGAGCACATCGTTCCCTACTACCAGCGGCGCGGGCTGGTCAAGCCGGGCCTGACAGGGTGGGCTCAGGTGCGCTGCGGCTACGCGGGTGACCCGCGCGGCTCGGCCTGGAAGATGTGCCACGACCTCTTCTACGTCAAGCAGCAGTCGGTGGCATTCGACCTGCTGATCATGCTGCAGACGCTCCAGGTGCTGGTCGAGATGCCGGCCGACGTCTATGAGGGGCCGCACGAGGAGTTCACCCTCGGCGAAGCGGCGAGCCCTGCGACTCACGCCAGCCAGTCTCTTAGCGTCGATCAGCCCGAAGAGCCAGTGAGCGCCGTGCGCGTCGGATCACCCGCGGGCGCGGCGCCATCGTCCGGCGGCGATGGACCCTGCTCGAGCTCAGGGGTCCACTCGACGTCGCGCAAGAAGGCGATCGCGGCGGCGAGGATGAGCACCACCCCGGTGCCCGCCACCGCGTAGCTGAGGCGCGGATCGAATAAGGAGGCGATGGCGCCGCCCAGGAGGAAGCCGACGCCCGGCATCGCGCTCGCCAGCGCTTCGAGCAGTGAGAGAACGCGGGCTTGGTATGCCGCGCGAGTGAGTTCCTGAACCGCGGTCACGAGGGCGATCCACTGGACGCCGTTGCCGAGGCCGCCGAGGACTGAGGCCGCGCACGCGAGCGCCAGGGTGGGGGAGACTGCGGTAGCGAGATAGGCGGCGCCGATCGCCGCTGTGGAGACGACGAGCAGAGACGCAGGCTCACCTTTCGCAGGGCGGTGAAGACGAGGCTGCCCGCGACCATGCCGATACCCCAGCTCGCCAGCAGCGCGCCGTAGCCGGCGTCGCCGGCTCCCAGCGTTTGCTTGGCGAACACCACCTCGATCGGGATCACAAGCGCGAAGAAGACGAAGGCCAGCGCTTGGGCGCCGAGCAGGCGCCCAAGCGCCGGTCGTGAACGCACGTACTCGAGGCCGACACGCAGGCGCCGGCGCCAGCCGTCGTCCGCTTGGCCGGCGTCGACATCAGGATTGGCGAGCCCGCGGGTGATGCCAAGCAACACGGCAACCGCGAGAAACGACGTAGCGTCCGCAAGCAGCGCGGTCTGCACTCCGGCCCCGGCGACGACGAGGCCGGCAATCGCGGGCCCGCCGGCGGCGCCGACCGTGAAGGCGACGTTGAGCAGGGCGTTGCCCTCGCGAAGCTGACCGGCGGGTGCGAGGACGGCGGCAGCCGACGCCCGCGTCAGCGCCCGTGCCGCCGAGGCGATCGAGCCGTCGAACGTGGCCAGGGCGAGGATCGCGATCAGCGAGAAGTCAGCCGCCAGCAAGGCGAGCAGGGCAAATGCTGCCGCCTCGGCCGCGTACAGGCCCGGAAGCACCAGCCGCGCCGGCGCCGTCTCGAGCCTGGCCACGACCGGCGGAGCGACGATCGCTGGGGCAAAGTGCATGCCGAAAAACAGCGCCGCGGTGGCCATCGGGCTGCCGGTCTGATCGAAGACGAGGATCGCGAGGGCGATCTCGCCGAGCCAGTTGCCGAACTCGTTGACGAAGTAGGCCAGCCCGAGGTTGGGAAAGCCGGGGAGGCGCAGAGGGCGCAGAGCGGCTGCCATCGGCGCTCGAAGTTACTTCGTTGCTTCGCGCAACGGAGGCGACGTTGCAAGAACGCAACCGCTTTACAAGTTTGCACAGGTTGTGTAAGGTCCTCGCAGGTTCATAGGGGGACTTACAGGTTCACCCAAAGGAGACATTCGCATGGGTTATCGCAAGACCTGAATGACGACAGACTTTTACCGCCGCTCGGAAGCCACACCTCCGGGCGGCGTTCGCGCGCCGTGAAACCTCAGTAGGAGACCGGCTCAGCTTGCGGCGAGGGCCGAACGCGGGCTCCGCGAAGACGCGGCTACGTAGTCGTGGATGCGTTTGTCGAGCGCCAACTCGGCCTCGAAGTCCACGTCCTCGCCGTGGCGGAACGCGAGGTCCTTGCCGTCGAGCACCTCGACGAACGCCTCGACGAAGCGCGCGTCGAGTTGCGTGTCGGAAACGCGGCGAAGCTCGACAACGGCTTCGTAGGAGCTGAGTGGTTCGCGGTAGGTGTCGCGCGCGGTGATCACGTCGTAGGTGTCGGCGACCGAGACGATGCGTGCCAGCACGGGGATCTGATCGCCGCTGAGTTGGCGTGGATAGCCGGTGCCGTCGACGCGCTCGTGGTGAGCGAGGATGATGTCGCCGATCGGCTGATAGCCGTCGATCTGGGAGACGATCCGGGCGCCCTCGTAGGGGTGCTTTTTGATCTGCTCCCATTCGTCGTCGGTGAGCTGGCGGCGACCCGACTTGAGGATCGCGTCTGGGAGCACGAACTTACCGATGTCGTGCAGCAGCCCGGCCGAGTGGGCGAGCTCTTGGTCGGCCTCTGACAGGCCCAGATGCGCGGCGATCTCGCGCGAGTAACGCGCCACGGCGGCGCTGTGGCGCGCCGTCATCCGGTCGCGAAGGTCGAGCGTGCGCAGCAGCGCCGAGAGCAGCGCAACCTGAAAGCCGGCGAGCTGTCGCGCTCGGACCTCGAGCTCGTCGCCGCGCTCCTGGGAGACGAGCAGAGCGCCGACGAGGTACTGAAAGACCAAGATCACGGTGCCGAACATCGCCAGCGCCGCGATCCCGAGCTCGACGTAGGCGAGTGCGATCGCGACCGTGAGCAGCGCCGAGGCGAGCTCGGACGGCAGTAGCGGCACCAGCGCCCGGCGCACCTTGTTGGCGAAGCTGGAGCCCTCGACGTAGCACGAGTAGCCGGCGATCAAGCCGAAGTCGACGATCAGCGCGAGCACGAAGACGGCGAAGATCAGCAGGTAGAAAGCGGGGGAGCCGTAGGCGACGCTGACGGCGTGAAAGGCGAGGCCGGCGACAAGCGGGAAGGCCGCGTAGGTGACGACGTTGATCAGCAGATGGTCGCGCGGGTACCGCTCGTGCGCCCAGCTGGCGAGAATCGTGATGACGCCGATCGCGACCGCTGGAGCCACCCCGGCGAAGACGGCGGCGAGGACGATCGCGAGGAAGCTGGCGGAGACCCCGATGCGATCGGCCGGTACGTCGATTCGAAGCAGATCGCTGGCGACGGCGAGAAGCACGAGGATTCCGAGCAAAGCGAGGTCCCAGTCGGCATCGCCTGCGCGCCAGACCGAGATCGCCGCGACGATGACCAGGAGCACGACTTGGGCCGCGATCGCGATCCGGCTAGGGCGTTTGGACTCTTGTTCGTCCATCAGCGCTGAGGTTCAATCCACGTGTCCGGCAGGGTCAGCCGGTGATCGCGCTGACGCTGCGGCCGTAGTGGGGCACCGCTGTGGTTGCCGCGCTCGCGGCCGGCTGGCGCATCGAGGCGAGGAACTGGTCGACATCGGTGGGGTCGTAGCGCCGCTGGCCGCCGGGCGTGCGATAGACGGGAAGCAGGCCCTGATCGGACCACTTGCGCAACGATGCCGCGCTCACTCCGAGGCTGTCTGCCGCCTCGCTGACGTTGAGGAATCTCTGGATTGTGGTCTGCATGGCTCTCTTTCCAAGCTCGTGGTTGCTCGCAAATTGCGGGACTCTGACCGCATGCGTTGGTATCTAGTCCTTCGACAGCTAGAGCGGATTACCCCAGCGCGTGCAAGGGATGCACAGGTTTTCGCCACGAAATCTGCTTCACCCTGCACAAGCCTGTGCAAATGGCACAAAACTTGCGAAGCCCTGAGGTGTCTTTAGAAGGTCGCGAGCAGGGTCTCGGTGGCTCGCGCCGGCTCATCGCCAAGCGCCGGCAGACCGTCGCGTCCCGAAACGAGGCGCGCGGCGCGATAGCCATAAAGTTGCGCCGGGCTCTCGACCCGCAGCGCTCGCAAGGACTCGCCGAGCACATCGAGGCGTGCGTCTGAGCCGCAAAGCACCACCGCTTCGGGCTCCAGCGCCCGCAGCGCGCTGCGAAAGCGGCCCTCGGCGAGGCCGGCAGACAGCAGCAGCACCCGCAGCCCAGCCCGTCGCAGAAAGAGCTCGAGCGCTTGCACCTGGATCGCCTCGACGCCGAGGGGCGAGCCCGAGTCCAAGAGCAGGACGCCCTCGGGACGTGTCGCCCCAGGGGCCAAGCGGCGGGCCCGGTGCAGCCAGCCGGTCGACCAGCGACATGCATGCTCGAGCTCGGCGGCGCCGTTTTGGCGATGCTCGGCCTGTTCGAGCGCGGGCAGCAAGAGCTCGCAAATGGTGCGCTCGACCGAACGCACCGCGAGGCTCTCCTCGAGCTCGCGGTCGGCCGCGGCCTCATCGAAGTTGTCGAAGGCCGCCAGCAGACGGGCCGCCGAGGCCGGCCCGCGTCCGCGCTGGCGGGCGACCTCGACAGCGCTGGAGATGTTCTGGGTCTCGCGAAGAGCTTCGCGTAGGGCCTCGACCTCCCCGAGCTCGTACAGCCGATGGTTACCTGGCGTTCGATGCGGGTGTGGGTAGCCCAGCCGGCGCTCCCAGCTACGCAGCGTGCTGGCGCTGACGCCGAGCATTTCGGCAGCGGCGTTGATCCTGATCCCGCTCATTTCGCCTCGAACCTTCGCAGAATCTGCCCGCAATGTCGAAGTTTTCGACAAGTTTTGGTGCGTCCGCGTCAGGGATCTTGCAGGACCACCGGTGAGCGCTCGAGTCGCGCCGCGGGTACACCGGCGGCCTTGGCGGCGTAGTTGGCTTCATGGGCGCTGACGATCAACTCCTCGGCGTTCGAGCCGTCGGCGGGGCAATCGACGACGCCGGCGCTGATCGCGATCCGCGGCCCGTGGGGAGCTTGCGAGTTGTAGATCAGCTCGACCAGGCGCTCGATCATCGGCATCAGCTGCGCGCTGCGCGTATGCGGAGCCAGCACGTAGAACTCGCCGTCGTCCACCTTGAAGGTGCGGTCGGCGCTGCGAATCTGCCGTTCGATCACGCCTGCCACCGCGCTGAGTATGCGCTCGGCGGCGTCTGGCCCGTAGGCGTCGCTGATGCGCTCGAGCCCATCGACCTCGATCACGGCGAGCGCAAAGCCCGCGTGATAGCGCTGCTGGCTTGCGGCCATCGTCCGCAGCCAGCCGTCGAGCTCGGCGCCGCCGTTGTCGGCTTGCGCGGGCTCGTCTGACGCCGGCGCTGGCGCGATCGTGGCCGAGGCGGCCAGCTGCGCCTGGATCGAGCCGAACTGCTCGGCGAGACGAGCGAGCGACGAAACCGGCAGCGTCTCGGTCTCGCCACAGCGGGCAAGCTCTTCGATCATGACCACGTGCAGGGCGGCAAGCTCGCTCGCGATCTGGCCCCTTGGCCCCGCTTCGCTTCGGGTCAGCTTCTCGCGAAGCTGATCTGCGATGGCTTCGATCGCGCTTGCGGCTGGCCTGTTCACGACTGCTGACGCTAGACCACGCGTCAGTCGAGATAACAAGGGCGCGCGGCTGCAGCGAGACTGTCGCTGGCGACTTGCGGCGCGATTACACTCGCTTGACGTGTCTGGCGATGACATACCCGCAGTCGGCACGGACGCGCCCGGCGGCAGCGACGCGATCATCGGGGCGACTATGGATGGGCTTCGCCGCGCCGCACGCGAAGTCGAGCAAGCCGCGGTGGTCGCCGAGACGCTCCAGCGAAGCCTGCTCCCCGAGCGCTTGCCGGAGCTGGCCGGCCTAAAGGTCGCGGCCCGGTATGTCGCCGGCAGCGCCGACGCGCAGGTCGGAGGTGACTGGTATGACGTCGTCGTCCTTCGCGACGGTCAGGCCGGAATCGCGATCGGTGATGTCGTCGGCCACGGCCTCGACGCTGCCGCCCGGATGGCGCGGCTTCAGAACGCGCTGCGGGCCTATGCCTTCGAGGGTCTTCGACCCTCGCTGGTGCTCGAGCGCATGAACGGGTTCGCGCGTGAGATCGCCGGGGGCCCGATGGCGACGCTCCTCTACGGCGTCGTCGATCCCGAGGAAGGGCGCCTTCGGCTGGCCGCTGCTGCCCATCCGCCGATCCTCATCATCGCTCCGACTGGGGAGGTCTACTTCGCCGAAGGCCCGGCCGGCAGCCCACTCGGCGTCGTGCCGTTTCCCGCCTACGAGGAGTCGACGATCCCCCTCGCCCCCGGCTCGACCGCGTTGCTGTACACCGACGGGCTGGTCGAACGTCCCGACGTCTCTTTGGACGAGGGCCTCGAGTGGCTGCGTAAATTCGCCGCCACCGCGCCGACCGATCCCGACGAGCTCTGCGCAGCGCTGCTACGGGCGCGCTTTCGCGACGCGCCGCCGCGCGACGATGTCGCCTTGCTCGCGATCCACCTCGAACCGGTTACCTTGGAGAGGATGGAGATCACGTTGCGCGCCGAGCCCGAGTCACTGGCGCAGATGCGCCGGGCGCTCGGTCGCTGGCTGCGGGCTGTTGGTGCCACCGATTCCGAGGCTTACGAGGCGCTGGTTGCCTGCGGCGAGGCCAGTGCCAACGCGATCGCCCACGCCTACCCGCCAGGGGAGGCTTCGTATTTGGTCGAGGCGCGACGCAGCGACACCGGCGTCGAGGTCAGGGTTCGCGATTTCGGCAGCTGGCGGGCGCCGCGATCGGGATCTCAGGGCCGAGGCCTGGGCTTGATCGAAGAGCTGATGGACGACGTCGATATCGACCGGGGAGCGACCGGAACGACGGTGCGAATGCGCCGCAACCTGGCTGCCTTCGGTGAGGTGCCAGCATGAGAGACCGCATCGCCGGGCTCGAGTTCGAGCACCTCGACAACGTGCTCATCGTGACCGTCGAGGGCGAGATCGACAGCTCCAACGCGGGCGAGCTACGGCTCGCGCTCTCAGAGCGTCTGCCGAGCACAACGAGCGCGCTGGTGCTCGACCTGTCGCAGGTTCGCTACCTCGACAGCTCCGGGATCCACCTGCTCTTCGATCTCGGCCGGCGCCTTGCCGCGCGCCGCCAGGCGATCCGGCTCGTGGTGCCCGACGGGGCGCCAACCAAGCGCGTGCTCGAGCTTTGCGCGATGGATAGCGTGGCGCCGATAGATCGTGACCGCGAGAGTTCGATGCAGGCCCTCAAAGACTCGGGCATCTGAGCTACGAAGAGCTGGCGCGTGTCGCCGACCAGGACGTGCGAAAGCTGGACATCGCTCGCTCGAGCCGGTCGTCGACGTTGCCGCCGGCCACGATCACCTCGCCCACGCGGTTGGCGAACGCCTGCAACAGCAGCAGCTCCCTGCGACCGATCGGCCGGCTGACCCGCGCCGCAAGAGCGATCACGCCGAGCAAGCGGCCGGCGCCGATCATCGGCGCCGCGATCATCGCGGCGCTGCTCGAGCTGCTGTCGGCGCTCGCGGCGAGGAGCTGGGCGCGACGCTCCAGCGCTGCCCGGCCCAAGCCGCCTTCGCCGAGCGTGAACGCGGGCGGCAGCCCGACAGCGTTCGCGCTTTCGGACTCAGCGATTGCGCGTAGCGCGAGCCCGTCCTCGTCGGCGATGTAGATGGCGCCGGCATCGACGTCGTAGAGCGAGACGACACCGGATAGCAACTTCGCCAGCGCGGGCGCTTGCTGTGCGCCGACGACGGGTGAAGGCTGCGCTAGGGCGACGCGACTCGCGCCGACGGCCGTGTCGCTCGCGATCTGACGGCTCTGCAGCGCTAGCGCCACGGCTTGGGAGCGAGTCGAGGCGCCGAGCTTGACCATCGCGTTGCGCACGTGCGTACGCACAGTTTCAGGCGAAAGGACCAGCTCGGCGGCTATCTGGGCACCGCTCATGCCCGTTGCGAGTCGCCCGAGGATCTCGCGTTCGCGCTTGGTCAGCGACGCCGGGGCCGGCGAGGCATCCGGGGCATCCACAGAGCCGCCGCGAATCTTCTCAGGGGTGTTCAAGCGCCAGCGATCCTACGGCAGCTAGGCCCACGGGCCGCGAGCGAAAACGGGGGCGGCGGCTTTGCGCAAATGCAGCTCACCCTGACTATCTCGGAACCTCTGGCAGCGACCATTAGCGGCTGATGTATTGCACTGGGCGGATTTACGAGGTCTGCGGCGAAGCCGGTCGACGCTAGCCGAATCGAGGAAGAGACCGACATGGAGGGACAAGCAGGCGGGAGGCCGCCGGATGACTTCCGGGCTGCCGCCGAGCGCGCCCGCAGCGGGCTCCTGCGCCAGCTCGAAGACGAGGCGACGCGCCTTGACGCCGAGCTTGCCGATGTCTCAAAGCACATGCTCGAGGGCGCGACCGCGGTCGCGCGCCAGCGTGTCGAGGCTGAGGTCGCGCGCCTCGAGACGGTCATCGCCGCGCGCTTGGAGGAGGTCGAGGACGCGGTCTCAGAGCGCGTCGAGATCGAGCGCCGCGAGAACAAGCGCCGGCGCAAGGCGGCTGTCATGGCCGCTCGCGGCGAGATCGAAGGGGAGGTTGCGCGCCGTGTGAAGAAGGTGAGAAAGCAGCTGATCAAGGAGGTCGGCGCCCATGCCTCAGAGCGTGACGCCGCGATCTCAGCTGAGCTCGACGGCCGCATCGTCGCGCTTCGCGAGCAACTGCGAGCCGAGGTCTCAACCGCGATCGCCGAGCAGCTGGAGGTTGCCGTGCAAACGCGGCTGGCCGCCTCGATGGAGCGGGTCCGCGAGCGCCTTGATGACGAGCTTCAGCTGCGCCGGACGGCAGCCGAACACTCGCTCGACAAACGGGCCGAGGCGGCCGGCGAACTACTGGCGCTCGAGCTCGATCACGCCGAGCGATCTCTGCTCGCGGCGGTGAAGCGCGGTGAGGCGACGATCTCGGCGACTGCCGAAGCGCTGAGCACGTCGGTTCGTGAGCAGGCCGAGAGCGAGCTCGCCGATGAGGCCCGCCGGGCGGGGCTCGCCGCCGCCGCGGCGGCCGAGCAGGCGATCACCGCCCACGCCGAAAAGACGCTGTCGCGCAAGACCCGCCGCCAGGAGCTGAAGCTTGCCCGAGAGGAACGCGAGTCGCGCATCGTCGCGGCGGAGAGCCGGATCGCCGAGCGCGGGGACGAGATCCTGGCAGAGCTCACAACCACCGTCGAGCAGCTACGAACAGAGGATCTAGGGGAACTTCGCGAGCAGGTTGAGCTGCTGCACAGACAGTCCCGCGACGAGGCAGAGCGCGTTCGTGCGCTGGTCGTTGAGTCGGAGCGCACCGTCGCGACGCAGGCTGAAGCCGTCGCCAACGAGATTGCCGCGCTCGAAGCGGAGCTGGCGAACATCGACGACGACGTGCGTGCCGCCACCGCGGCCGGCGTCGAGCGCGTCGCCGAGACGGCGAGGATCGCCGAGGCGACCGTGACCACGGAGGCTCATAACGCGGCCGCCGTGGCAATTCGCGACGTCACCGAAACCGCCACTCAGCTCACGCGGCGCGTCGAGCAGCAAGCGAGCACAGCGGAGGCTCGCGACCGTCTCGACGATGTCCTCGAGCGCTTGCGCGCTGCCGACGAGCGCCTGCGACAAAGCGACGAACGAACCCGGCTCGCACTCGGCTCTCTGCGGGCAGTCCCCTAGACCCTCAGTCCAGCCCACCGATCCGGCGCAAAGCGCCGGGACGCATGAGGGCGATCAAGACGCCACCCTCGATCACGGCGAGCCCGCCTTTCTTCATCTCGATCCGAGCGCCGGTGGCGAGCTGTACCGCGCGGGAGAGGTCGGGCTCGTGGCCGACGAGCAGGACCTCGCCCCGGCCCCGAGCCAGGGCCGCCGGATCGAAGTCGCCGCCGCGCAGGCTCTCGTCGGCCTCGGGTTTGAGCTCGAGCCGTGCGCAGACCAGGCTCGCGGTCGATGCGGCCCGAAGCTTTGGGCTCGTTAGACACGTTTCGATGCCCGCTCCCAGCCGAGCCAGCGCGGCGCCGGCGGCCTCGGCCTGGCGCTCGCCCTTGGCCGTCAATCGCCGCGAGGCATCATCGGTGGCGGTGTCCTCGGCGTCGCCGTGTCGCAGCAGCCAGATCATCGCGGAGTGATCGTCCCATTTTGCGTCATCGGCTGCCGGGGACATCTGGCCCGCTTGCCATGATCGAGCGGTGAGCGGGAAGGTCGCACATCTGCACGTCCATAGCGAGTACTCGCTGCTTGACGGCGCCTGCAAGATCGAGGCGATGGCGGCCCGGGCGGCGCAGCTGGAGATGCCCGCGCTGGGCCTAACCGATCACGGCGTCATGAACGGCGCCGTCGAGCATTTCAAGGCCTGTCGCAAGCATCAGATCAAGCCGATCCTCGGCCTCGAGGCCTACTTCGTCGATGATCGCCGCGCCGAGGGCCGGGTCGAGCGCAACCACCTCACGCTGCTGGCCGCCAGCGACGCCGGCTTTCGCAACCTGGTCAAGCTGACTTCGGCTGGTTACCTGGAAGGCTTTCGCCGCGGCAAGGCAAACATCGACGCCGAGCTGTTGGCCCGTCACAGCGACGGCGTCATCACGCTCACCGGCTGCCTGCAGTCGCGTTTCTGCCGGCGCCTGGTGGAGGAGCGACCCGCCGATGCTCGTGCCCACCTCGACGATCTCGTACAGATCTTCGGCGCCGACAACGTCTACTTCGAGGTGCAAGAGAACGGGATCCCAGAGCAATCCAAGGCCAACGAGGGCATCGTCCGCTACGCCCGCGAGCTCGGGCGCCCGCTGGTTGCGACGGCCGACGTCCACTACCTGCACAAGGAGGACTACAACAATCATGCAGCGCTGCTCTGCGTGCAGACGAAATCGACGCTCGAGCAGCCGAAGCTGACCTTCGACACGAACGAGTTCTTCCTCAAGAGCGCGGAGGAGATGACGGCCGCGTTTGCCGCTCACCCGGGCTCGGTCGAGACGACATTGGAGATCGCAGAGCGCTGCCAAGTCGAGATCGAGCTGGGGAAGTTGCTCTTGCCGCGCTTTCCGACGCCCGACGGCGAGGAGCCCGGCGCGATGCTGCGCCGCCTCGTCGAGGAAGGCTTGCGCGATCGCTACGCCGATCCGATCCCTGCCGACGCTCGCGAGCGCGCCGAGTTCGAGCTCGGCGTGATCGCCGACATGGGCTTCGAGTCCTACTTCTTGATCGTCTGGGACTTCGTTCGCTACGCCAAGGACAACGGCGTTGCGGTCGGGCCGGGCCGGGGCTCGGCCGCCGGCTCGATCGTCGCCTACTCGCTCAACATCACCGATCTCGACCCGCTCGCAAACGATCTGCTGTTCGAGCGCTTCCTCAACCCGGCGCGCAAGTCGATGCCCGATATCGACATCGACTTCTCGGTTCGAGGGCGCGAGCGCGTGATGCGCTACGTGCAGGAGAAGTACGGGCGCGAGTCTGTCGCCCAGATCATCACCTTCGGCAAGATGGCACCACGAGCGGCCACTCGCGACGCCGCCCGCGTGCTCGGCCACACCCACGCCACCGGTGATCGGCTGGCCAAGCTGATTCCCGAACCGATCATGGGCCGCAGCCCGAGCTTCGACGACTGCATGAAGCCCAATCAGGAGCTTCGCAAGGCCTACGACGCCGAGGCCGACGCGCGCCAGATCGTCGACGTCGCCCGCGGCCTCGAGGGCATCGTGCGCAACAACTCGATCCATGCCGCCGCTGTGGTGATCGCCGATCGTCCCCTGGACCAGATCGTTCCCCTGCAGCTCGCCGAGGACCGCGGGGCGTCCACAGAGAAGGGCCCCAACGGTAAACCCGCCCGCCAGTACAAGATCGTCACCCAGTACTCGATGGGCCCGATCGAGGACATCGGTCTGCTGAAGATGGACTTCCTCGGCCTGCGAAACCTCGACGTGATCGAGGACGCGGTCGAGATCATCCGCCGCTCGCGCGGTGTCGAAGTCGAGATGGAGGCGATTCCGCTCGACGACGAAAAGACTTACGAGATGCTCTCACGTGGCGACTCGGTCGGCGTCTTTCAGCTCGAGTCGGAAGGCATGCGCGAGGCGCTGAAGCAGATTCGCCCAACCGAGTTCAACGACATCGTCGCGATCGGCGCGCTCTACCGCCCCGGCGCGATGCGCTTCATCCCCGACTACGCCCGCGGCAAGCGCAAACCCGGCTCGGTCACTTACCAGGACCCGCGCCTACGCCCGATCACCGAGGAGACCTACGGCTGTTGCGTGTATCAGGAACAGCTGATGGAGATCGCGAAGCAGCTCGGCGGCTTCTCAGGCGCTGAAGCGGACGACCTGCGCAAGGCGATCGGCAAGAAGAAGCGCGACCTGATGGCGACGATGAAGGATCAGTTCATCGCCGGCTGTGCCGCTTCGGGCACGGCAACCGCCGTCGCCAAGGACCTGTGGTCGCTGATGACCGCCGCGGCCGACTACAGCTTCAACAAGTCTCACGCGGCCTGTTACGCGCTGATCTCCTACCGCACCGCCTACCTCAAGGCGAACTATCCGGCGGAGTACATGGCGGCGGTGATCTCGTCGGTGATGTCGACCAAGGACAAAGTGCCGTTCTTCGTCAACCGCTGCAACGCGATGGGCATCGAGGTGTTGCCGCCCGACGTCAACTCCTCCGATCACGGCTTCGTTGTCAGCGGCAACTCGATTCGCTTCGGCCTCGATGCGGTCAAGAACGTCGGCCACTCGGCGGTCCAGACGATCATCGCCTCGCGCGAGGCCGCGGGCAGCTTCGAATCGGTTTGGGACTTCTGCGATCGCGTCGACGCTCGCGCCGTCAACAAGCGGGCGGTCGAGTGCTTGGTCAAGTGCGGGGCGCTCGACTCGACCGGCGACAGCCGCCAGGGGATGCTGGAAGTCCTGCCGCAGGCGCAGACCGCGGGACAGAAGTCCCAGGAGGACTCGCGTCGCGGGCAGGGGTCGATCTTCGATCTCGGCTCCGACGACGCAGGCAGCGACGACTCCACTGAGCCGGCATTCGCCGCACCGCGTCACTCGCCGGTGCCCCCAGGCGAGTTCGACCAGCGCGAACTGCTTCGGCTCGAGAAGGAGACACTGGGAACCTTCGTTTCGGCCCATCCGCTCGCCGAGGTGCGCGACGCCCTGCGGGCACGGACCGAGCGTCCGCTGGCGGGCGTGGGCGAGCTCGCCGATGGCGCCTGGGTCACGGTTGGCGGCATCGTCAGCGAAGCGAAGAAAGTTCGCACTCGCCGGGGTGGTTACGTGATGTTCGCCGGGCTCGACGACCTCGACGGCCAGATCGAGCTCTTCGTCCGCGACGCGGCCTCCGAGGCCGCGGAGGTGATCGAGATCGACAGCGTGGTCGTGATCCGCGGGCGCGTCGACAAGCAGGAGGGCGGCAGGCTCAGCCTCGTCGTCCACGAAGCCGAGCAGTTCGAGCCAGATGCGAATGAGCTTGCGGTTGCCAGGGCAAAGGCGAAGATGGTGACTGGGCCGTTGACACTGCGAGTCGATGCCGCCGAGTTTCGCGCCGGCTTGATCGACGAGCTCAAGACCGTGTTCGAGTCCTTTCCCGGCCAAAACGAGGTGATGCTCGAGATGCGCACCCGGGAGGGGACCCGTAGGTTGCGCTTCGGCTCCGAATACCGCGTCGCACCCTCACCCGCTCTGCGGGCAGAGCTCGATCAATTCTCGGGCCGTCGGCACTAGCCGCTTGACGATTGGCGATCTCGAAGTGGCGGCGCGGGGTGGACGCTCCGTGAGTTGGCTGGGTATGGGACACGGAGCCGCGAGCCATCCGTGGCGTGAACTCACGCGGCACGTGCAGCGTCCCAGCTTCCCACCCCCTACCCAGCAACCAACCTCCCGGCTAACCGCGGGCTTTCGACTTCAGCCGATGGCGCTGGAACGTGCGGCTGCACCGGATCGCCGCCTGAGCACCTAATATTCACGCGTGGCAACGGTCCAGAGAGCCGGAGCGAAAGCGGGCGAGTGCCGGCGCTGTCGCACCTTCTGCGACAAGCTCGTCGAGCCTCGCGGATGCATCGCTTTGGGTTGTCGCTTCCTCTACAGCTACGAGGACGCGATCACAGGCGGGCGCTTCATGGGCTGCATGAAGAAGGTCTTTCGCGCAGAGATCGACATCGACATGTTCGAGCTCGCCGAAGCTGCGGAGGGATTCGGCGGGATCAAGATGACCGGCCAGCCCCTGCCGCACTGCCAGTTCAAGGTCGAGCCCTGCTACGAGGGCGACGGCAACGCCTTCGACTGCGTCAACCCGCGCTTCTTCGACTGCACCGACGAAGGCCCCGAAGCCATCAGGGCATTCGACCTTCGCAACGCCCTGAGCGGCTGACACCGGCGCGGGGCGGCGTCCTCGGTCGCTTATGTGCGAAGCACACTGCGCTCCCTGCGTCCTTGCCCCGCTTGGTGTCAGCCGCTCAGAGCCGGAGCGCTCATCGCGACTGTCAGCTGCGAAATCTGTAGCCGACGCCCCGGATTGTTTCGAGCTTTGGGCCGCCGAGCTTCTTGCGCAGGTAGCCGACGTAGACGTCGACGACGTTGGAGCCGGGGTCGTAGTCATAGCCCCAGACGCGGGCCAAGAGCTGCTCGCGGCTGAGCACCTGGTCGGGGTGCTGGAGGAAGGTACGTAGGAGCTCGAACTCGCGCGCCGAGAGCTCGACCGTTTCGCCGCCGACGCTAGCCCAGCGGGTGCGGAGATCAAGAGCGACGTTGCCAACCCGAAGCTGCGTCTGCTCGGTCGCGGCGCCGTCGTCGCGCAGGCGAACCTTGATCCGAGCAACCAACTCCTCGAAATGAAAGGGCTTGGCCAGGTAGTCGTCGGCGCCCGTGTCCAGGCCCTCGACGCGGTCGTGGGGATCGCTGCGTGCCGTTAGCACGATGACGGGTAGGCGTTGACCGTCACGACGCAGGTCCTTGAGTACCTCGAGCCCGTCTTTGCCGGGAAGGCCAAGATCCAAGACGATGAGGTCGAAGTCGTCATCGTTGGCGAGAGCCGTGGCGGTCAGCCCGTCGCCGACGACAGTGGTCGTGAAGCCGCTTCCGCGCAGTCCCTTCTCGAGGAATGAGGCGAGCCGGGCCTCGTCTTCGACGAGCAGGATTCGGCTCATGACCTCGATCCCGCGACGATCACGATCGTGAAAGTCGAGCCCAGACCGGGTCTCGAGTCGAGCTCGACTCGACCGCCGTGAGCAGCAGCGATCGCGCGTACGATCGAAAGCCCGAGGCCCGCGCCCTCCCCCGAGGTTTGCGACGCAGCCTCGCCGCGCGCGTAGCGGGCGAATATGCGTTCGCGATCGGTGGCGCTGACCCCGGGGCCTTCGTCGCGCACCCACAAGCGAACGTCTTCACCGATCAGCGAGCTGCCAAGCCAGATCGATTCGCCCTCGCGCGTATGTCGCACCGCGTTCTCGGCCAGGTTCATCACAGCCTGGGTCAGCCGGTGCTGATCGGCGACCAAAATCCCGACTCCGGTGCCATCGAGGCGCCAATCGCGCGACCCGAGGCTGCGCGCCTTGGCGAAGAGGTCGTGCGTGAAGAGATCGAGGTCGAGCGGCCCCAGGTGGAGGAAGTCTGGGCGCGGAGCCTTCGTCAGCAAGAGCAGGTCGTCGACATAGCGACTCATGCGGTCGAGCTCGTCTTGAACGACAGCGATCGCCTCTTGGCGTTCCTTCGGGGAATCGCCGAGCGTCTCGATGTAGCCGCGAATGACTGTGATCGGGGTGCGCAGCTCATGACTGAACGTCGGAGAGGAAGTCCTTCTGGTCGGCGAAGGCGGTCTCGAGCCGGTCGAGCATGCCGTTGAAGGTGTGGCCGAGCTCGGCGATCTCGTCGGCGCCGCGTACCGGAATGCGGCCAGACAGGTCGGTTTCGGAGATCGTCCGCGCCGTGCGAGAGAGCGCCTGCAGTGGTGCGATCACCCGGCCGGCGGCCAACCAGATGAAAAGCGAGGCAAGCAAGAGAACGACGATCGAGACTCCGATCGCAAGCCGAACCGCGTCCTCTACCTGGTTGCGCTCCGCGGCTGTCAGTGCCGCCGCGTACACGGTCGCGTCAGTGCGGCCAACGGTCGCTGGGACGCCGATCCATACCGCCTCCCCACGATCGGTGTTTACGGTTCCAGGCTGCTCCGGCGTCGGGCCGGCGTGGATCGCCTCGATCGCCTCCGGCAAACCGGAGCTGGTGACGTCGTCAGCGGCGCTCGAGATCTGACAGGCCCCACCGTCAAGGCATGCGGCGTAGAGGCCGTCGAGGGGTGGTGCGTTGCGATCGAGGAAGGTGTTGAGCAGCGCCGCTGCGTTCGGCCAAGGCCGGCCGCTGCCAGGCTGGCCGGCGGCGAGGTCCTGCAGTGGCTCGAGGTCGCGGGTGAGCTCAGTCGTCACCTGATCGCTGATCCGCGAGATCAATACCTGGCGCAGGACGAGCACCGAGGCGGCGGTCGAAAGCACCAGCAGCGCCAGGAACGAGATCAATACCCGCGTCCGAACGCCGGCGAGAAACGGGACGCGAACGCCTGCATCCCTGGCGCCCTCGCGATCGCCTTCACCCTCCATGGTCACAGGCCGCGACTCGATCAACACGCAATTAATGTAGCCGGGATTGGCGCCCCGGACTCGCCACAACTATGGGGCAGGGAGATTACGCCCGCGCCCGGGCGGCGGCGCTCAGTAGAGATCGTTGCCGAGACGTGCGAGCGTGTCCGCGTACTGATCTTCGGTGGGGGAGCCCTCGTCGTCGTCCTGCTCGCCGGGCGTGCCGCCGGTGCTCGGCGGCACGGGCGCCGGCGCGGTGATCGACGCTGGCCCCAGTGCGTCTCGCCGGGCGCCGCGATCGCGACCGCGATCGCCTTCGATCCGCTGGCTGCTTTGGGGCACATAGCTTGACGCGGGGCCGCCGCCACCGATGCCGGCCACGTCTCGCCCCGGAGCCTCGAGCCCAGGCGGAACATCGGCGTCGTTTCCGCGTAGCAAGGTAAGCGCGACGACGACCGTCAAGACGACGACCAGCGCGACCTGGAAAGCGGCGATCGCTGAGCGCCGCCGGCTCACGCGACCGCGGACGTCAACAAATGGCCAGGCATCGTGGCGCAGCGTCGCCGACGCGCATGAGAGACTGATGAGACCAGCATGAGAGACCGATGAAGGTTCTTGCATCTTTAAGACGGTTTCTCATCAGTTGCTCACGTTGGTCTCATCAGCGGCCGTATAGTCGTAGGAGTCAATTTTCTAGAGGAGGCGCAGTTTCGTGCGAATCACCCATCTGCTTAAGAAGAAGCTCGCCGGAGCACTGATCGTCGCTCTCTGCGCGACGGCAGCTGCGCCGGCTCTGGCTGGAGCTCAAGAAATCAGCCCGACCGACAGGCAGTACAAGGACCAGCTGACCCAGGTCGCTACCGGCACCCAGCCGCCTTCTGATACCGGTACAGGCACCGGCTCAGGGCTCGGTGGCAACGTCGGCCCGCTCCCGTTCACAGGGTTTGACGTCATCGCCATGGCCGCTGTCGCCCTCGCCGTTACCGGGCTTGGCCTCGCGCTTCAGCGTGCGGTAGCCCGCGACCCTCAGTAGCTCAAGACTCTGCGCGCTAATCGCGCCTACGCGCGGCCAAGCCGGCCGCGCGTAGGCGCTTAGCCGTTTCGACCTCGCTCAGGTCGGCTCCATGCCCGTCGGGCCCTGGGGTCTCGATCAGGGCGGGCAGCGCGTCGAACCGCGGCTCGGACAAGAACACGGCAAGGCCGAGCTCGCCGATCTCACCCTCGCCGAGATTCGCGTGGCGGTCGCGGTTGCCTCCCAGCGGAATCTTCGAGTCGTTGACGTGCAGGCAGCGCAGGCGCTCGAGCCCAACCCTCGCCTCGAACTCGTCGACGACGTCGCTCAGGGCTTCGGCGGTTCGGATCTCATAGCCCGAGGCGAGCAGATGGCAGCAGTCGAGGCAGACGCCGAGGCGCTCGTCGCCGCCGGCCAACTCGATCAGCTCGGCGAGCTCGCCGAAGTCGCGACCGAGCGGGCCCGAGGTTCCGGCGGTGTTCTCGAGCAACAGCGGGCACGAGTCGGTCGCGGCCAGGGACTCGGCGATTGCCTTGCCGGCGCGCTTCATGGATGCAGCGTGCGGCTCGCCCTTGCGCGCCCCCGCATGCAACACGACCCCGGCCGCCTCGGTGTGATCGCCGACCGTGAGCGCGTGGGTCAGCGAGGCGATCGACTTTGCCCTCACCTCGCGCTCCTTGCTCGCGCAATTGATCAGGTAGACCGCGTGGATCGCCATTTGCTGAACGCTCGACACGGCCATCGCCTCGTGAAAGGAGGCGTAGTCTGCAGGTCCGTAGGCTGTCGGCCGCCACGCCCTTGGGCTCTGGTGAAAGACCTGGATTGCGTCGGAGCCCGTCTCGACTCCGCGCTCGACGGCCTTGGCTAGCCCGCCGGCTGTGGAAACATGCGCGCCGATCAGCAAGTGATGAATCAGTCCCCGAGAGTCAGGTTTGCCCCGTCGCCCACCGGTGCTCTGCACATCGGTGGGGCGCGCACCGCACTCTACAACTGGCTGGTCGCGCGCTCACGAGCCGGCACGCTGGTGCTGCGCATCGAGGACACCGACCGCGAGCGCTCGACGCCCGAGAACGTCGAGCAGATCCTCGACGCATTGCGCTGGCTCGGGCTCGATTGGGACGAGGGGCCACTGAGTCAGGCAGAACGCTCGGATCTTCACCGGGCGCGGATCGCGCAGCTGCTGGAGCAGGGCCTGGCTTACCCCGACCCGGCGAGCGCCGATGAAGTCCGCGCCTGGAAACAGGCACACGAGGGCCGGGGTTATCGCGGCGAGCCGCGATCCACTGATGGAGCTGCGATTCGCCTGCGGGTCCCCGATGACGGCGAGACTGTGGTCGATGACCTGATTCGAGGGCCTGTTCGATTCCGCAACGAGCTCGCCGACGACCTCTTGATCGCACGCGGCGATGGCACGCCGCTTTACAACTTCGCCGTCGCAGTCGACGACGCCGAGATGCAGATCACCGATGTGATCCGCGGCGACGACCACCTCTCGAACACGCCGAAGCAGCTCTTGGTGCTCGCTGCCTTGGGTGCGTCAGCACCGCGTTATGCGCACCTTCCCCTGCTGCACGGTCCCGACGGCAAGAAGCTTTCCAAGCGCCACGGATCCGCTTCGGTGCAGGAGCTTCGCCAGGGTGGCTACCTGCCTGCCGCCGTGCGCAACTACCTCGCATTGCTCGGTTGGGGTACCGACGACGATACGACGATCCTCTCGACCCAAGACCTGATCGATCGCTTCGAGATCGAACGGGTTGGAAAAGCATCAGCAATCTTCGACGAGCAGAAGTTGCGCTGGCTCAACGGACGCTTCATGCGCGAGCTCGACCTCGAGGCCTACGTCGACGCCGTCGCCAGCGAGCTCGAACGCGAGCAGCGGGGGGCGGCCGCCAGCCAGCGCGATCGACTGCGCGCCGGTTGCGCGATCGCACAGGACAAGGCGCAGACGCTGACCGAGGTGTGGCCGTTGATCGCCTTCTTGTTCGAGCGGCCAGTCGATGACGAGAAGGCTTGGCGCAAAGTCATGGTCGATGGCGTCGATGACCGCCTCGCAGCTGCATCGTCGGCGCTCGAAGCGGTGGACCCTTTCGACGCCTCCAATCTGGAGATCGAGCTGGGGCGGATTGTCGACCAACTCGGCATCAAGGCGCGCGAGCTTTATCAGCCGATCCGCGTGGCGATCACGGGCACAACCGTGTCCCCGGGCATCTTCGATTCGCTGGCGGCGCTGGGACGCGAAGAGTCGTTGAGGCGCCTGGAGGCGGCATTAGCGCGTCTTCGCGCTGAGTCCTGAAGTCCGTTTTCGCGCATCAAGACGGGCTTCGCAACTAATGCCCTGCGCTCGTTTGCCGATCTATGAATAGACCGCGCCAGGCAGCGCGGCGATGCCATGAGAGCGAAACCACGATGAGCGTGAGCGTAAAGGGATCCCAGCGTCGAGCCGGCGCAGGCGGACATCGCCTTTCGGCGGCATTCGATGCCGCCTCGTCAGTCCCAGCGCTGGCCGAGGCCCGCCGCCGCGTGCTCGGCCTCTGCGACCGCGCTGCGACCTCGGCAAACGACCTCGCCGAAGCGGTCGAAGCCGACGCAGCGCTTGCGATCCAGCTGATGCGCGCCGCCAACAATGGCAAGGGCCCGCCCGGACGCACCGGCGGCGTTGCCCAGGCAATCGAGGCGCTCGACCCGAGTTCCGTGCGACGCCTCGTCTCCGAGGTCGAGACCTACGACATTCTTGATCAGCCCGGAGTGCGCGCCGACCGCTACGAGCGCTTTCGTCGTCACGCATCAGCGGTGCGCACCGCCAGCGAGCGCGCCGCGGAGGTGGTGCGCTTGCCTCAGCGCGATGAGCTCGCCGTCGCCGCCCTGCTGCATGACGTCGGCCGGCTCGTCATGTGCGAGCTCTACGGCGACGCACACCTTGGGGACGGACGTGGCGAGGCGCCAGACGAGCGCGCACGCCGAGAGCGGCGCGAGCTCGGGATCGATCACGCCCTTGTAGGAGCCGTCCTTGTCCGGCGCTGGAGCCTGCCTCCGGCGATCGCGGCAGCGATCGAGCGCCACCACGCCCCCGATGCGACCGGCCATGCAGCCGCGATTCGTCTCGGCGACTTGATCGTCCACCATGCCGCCGGAGATCCGGTTTCGTCGCAGACGATGCGCGAGGCCGCCGACCAGCTCGGCCTCGACGAGGCTGCCCTGGACGGGCTCATGTTCGAGTTTCCCCATGTTGGTCAGCGCCGTCGGCGCTCGACCGAGCCGTGCCCGTTGTCGGGACGCGAGGTCGATGCCCTGCGCGGACTGGCGGAGGGCAAGGTCTACAAGCAGATCGCTCAGGAGCTGTCGCTGTCGGTGAGCACAGTGCGCACCCACCTCCACAACGTCTATCGCAAGATCGGCGCCGTTGACCGCGCTCAAGCGGTGCTGATCGCTCGCGACCGCGGCTGGCTCTAGCCACCTCGCGCTTGCAGCCTCGCTACTCGATCAGCGAGTTACGGATGCCAATCGCGACGGCGTGAACACGGTCGCGGGCCTCGAGCCGCTGGAGCGCGGCCTTGGTGTGAGTCCGAATCGTCTCGGTGCTGAGGCCGAGGCGCGTGGCGACCGCGGCGGTGCGATTGCCGTCGGCATAGTGCTGAAGGATCTCGCGCTGGCGCTTTGTCAGGACCGCGCGCTTTGACGCTGATGCGATCGGATCGATGAACCGCTCCGAGTTTGCCGCCGAGCTGACGGCAGCGGTGAGTGAGTCTGGGGGAGAGCTCTTTGCCACGAAGGCGGTGGCGCCGGCGCCGATCGCTGCACTGGCGGCGTGCTTTTCGGGCCGAGGGCCGTGGGCGACGATGCCGAGCCCGGGGAGCTCCTTGCGCAAAGCGCGAATCGCCGCCATCCCGAGCAGCGTTTCGCCATTGCCATTGCCGTTGCCGCTGCCAGAGAGCTCGACGATGGCGACATCGAAGTCGCCCAGCGAGGTGATCAGCTCGAGCGCGTGGTTGCCGTCACAGGCCTCTTCCACCTCGTAGCGATCAGCCAGCAGGCCGCGGACGCCGAGGCGGACCGTGGGCTGTCCGTCGATGATCAGGCAGCGTGGTTTTGCACTCATTGTCTATCCCCTTCAAACCCTGAGACCGGCAGGGCTTGGTAGCCACGCGACCGGCGTAGGTGGGCCGGCACCGCGGCCCGTTCGAACCGAGGCCCATCCTAGCCGCGTCTTGCCGCAGTCAAACCACCGCTCTCGGTATGAGCGAGGTTTTTGCGTTGACATTCGCTAGAAACAGGTCGCGATGATCTCCGTAACCTCGAAGTCGCGCTACGCCGTGGTCGCGATGGCGGAGCTGGCGAGATCGAGCCAGCATCCGGTCCCGATCGCACAGGTCGCCGAGCGCCGCGCGATGCCGGTTCAATTCCTCGAGCAGCTGTTCTCGACGCTGCGCCGCGATGGGCTCTTGACGAGCCAGCGCGGCGTCAAGGGTGGGTACAGCCTCGCCCGCCCACCCGAGGAGATCACCGTGTTGGAGGTGGTGCAGGCGCTTGATGGCCGCGTCGGAGAGGAAGCCCGCGAGGCGGGCGGGATCTGGAAAGAGGGCGTCGAGTCAATGCGCGACGTCTTCAGCCGGACCACGATCGCCGACATCGCCCGGCGCGAGGCCGAGGAGGGCGGCGCCGGGATGTACCACATCTGACGGGTTCGGGCCAGTCCTTCGGTGCCGTGATCCTGCCGTCCGGGTGCCAGAGCCGTGTCAGCGCGCCGAAGTCCTCGGCTTCGAAGAGGGGAAGGCTCTCCAGGACGATCTCCACGTTCTCCTGCGACATCGCCTACTCCTGAAGCCCGGCGGCTTCGAGAGCCTGCCCCCGCGTGCTGAAAAGCCTGTAGCGGACGATCTTGCCCTCGCGCACGGTGAACACCTGCCAGTTGCGCATCTCGACCTCAACGCCGCTGCTCTTGCCCACCCCGTAGTGGAGCAACGTCGTGACGACCTCCTCGCCCGACGGGATGAACTCCTCAACCTCGGAGTGGAAGCTGCCAAACGCACCCCAGAACCGAAGTAGCTCGGCCAACCCGGCGTGACCGCGGTACACCCCGTCAACATCGAAGCCCAGTTCCACCTCGACCCGAACGTCCGCATCGATCGCCTCAAGGCCCTTCGTGTAATCGCCACGGTTCCAGGCGTTGAACATCTCGCGAACGATCTCCACGTTCTCCTCCGACATCGCTCGCGCAGTATCGCGCTCCTCCGAGTGGCGGAGGAACTCGACGGCGCTGGCCAAGAACCGCCGGAGTGGCTCTCCGCGCGGGCAGGCATCGTGAAAAGGCTCGGTTTTCCGCCCCCTAGTTGTTGGGCGCGTCAGTCTTCCTCCTCACCTTCTGGAGCAAGTCAATAACGCGCCCCTGCTCTGCGTTACTCAGATTCGACCGCTTCCCTTTCGACCTCGAGACCAGGTCGAGCAGTTCCCGCCGCTCATCTGTCGTGAGGCGGTTCCAATACTCCCGTCCGTTCGTGGACAGCCAGGCAACGGCCATCGTCACGCGTTTCCACGGCACCCTGCGTGCGGCATCCAACGCCATCCGGACCCAAGCCGGCATCAGTTGCTCCCTTCATTTTCGGGAATCGTCTGTCTTGAGCTGGGTGTACCCGGAGATGGGTTCTCGACGCCCTCCGACTCTTGGATACGCCGGGGGCAGCTGACTAGTGAGGCCTTTCGGGATCACCGCTGCACTGCTCGCGAGAGGGCGGGCGAGAGCTAGGCGCGTTAGTCGATGCACCTTGAACGTGTCCCTTGCCACCGTCGGATCGACGTTTCCAGCCGCGTCGATCGCTCGCACCTTGAACCTGTGCTTGCCCTCGTCGAGTCGCTTCACCTTCTTCGGCGAGCTGCAGGGCTTGAATGGCTTCTTGTCGACCTTGCACTCGAACGTCGCGCCCGCCTCGTCGGAGGTGAACTTGAACTTGACCGTGCTCTTGTCGGTCTTATTCGGAGCTCCCTTTGTGATCGTGGTCTCGGGCGGATCGGTGTCGGCTGGCGGCGACGGCTGCGGCTGGGCTGCGACCGCGCACGAGACAGCCATCGCGTCACAGAAAGCCTGCGCCATCGCGGCATGTCCGGCGTCGTTCGGGTGGATGTGATCCGGGGACATGTATGCCTGCCCATTTGCATGAAACGCGGGATAGGGGTTCGCCGCCGCCAATGTGCTCTCGACGGACTCCTGATAGATCACGTCGTTGAGGCCGACGTCCTCACCCGTGTCCGTCAGCCCGAGGACGCCGTTGGCACCAAAGAGCTGGGCGTCGTAATTCGCCTCCTGCGGGCTGCTGGTGCCAGACGCCGGGTTGTAATACATCGTGGTGGCAAAGATCTCGTCTCCAGGATCGTTGGCGAGCGCCGCCGCAAGGTCATCAAGAGTCGCTTCGAAGTTTGTGCGATAGGGGCAGGACGGCTCGTCCCAGTTGTTCGTGCAGGCGCCCCCTCCGAGCAGGTCGTTGCCGCCGATTTCGAGCGTTACCACCGCGGTGTCGGAGGCAGCGTTGATGTCCGCAAGTGCGGCTGCGAGTTGGCCTCCCGTCCGCAGAGATCCGCTCGTTTCCCCTGCCCGAGAGCGATTGAGAAGGTGGGTGACACCCAGGTTCGGTTGAAAAGCCGAGGACAGAATGCCGACGTAGCTCTTGCTCGCCGTACTGGCTCCCGAGCCCGCGCCAATGGAATCCCCAAGGGCAACGTAGGGACGGTCGGCGGCCCCCGCTGATCCCGGCGCCATGACGAGCAGTAAGCCGCTTACCAGCGCCGTCCGTATCAAGCTCCGCATAACGGTCCTGGTGTTGTTGAAATCCTCGATCCGGACCCTAACCCGAGCGAAGATCGGAAGTCAACCGCAGGCAGGCTCGACCCGCCGGCTTGCTCGAGCAGCTTGGCGGCGTCGGCGTGACCGACCGATCGAAGCAGCGCCGCAAGGCTGCTCGTCGATGAGATCAGCTGCGCGGCCGGCGGTTACTCCGCGTCGGCGCAGGTTTGACCGGCGTCGAAGCCAGCGTCGATCAGATCCTGGGGCGCCTCGCCGCTCTCAGCCGCTTCGAGGATCGCGGCTTGCAGATCTTCGTCGCTGACAGTGGACTCGAGCTCCTCGATCGCGCACTCGGCCTGCGCTTGGGTCAGATCCTGCTGCGTGGTCAAAACGGTGATCAGCTGCTCGTTGAACTGCTCACGTAGGGCCTCGGCGTCGATGTCCTCGACAGCGCCGGTGTCGGTGGTTGTGGCGCTGGTCTCCTCGGAAGTCGTCTCCGTTGTCGCTTCCTCGTCGTCATCTCCGCAAGCAGCGAAGCCAAGGGCTGCGATGCAGGCGCCGGCGGCGGCAAAGGCGCGAACGCGTGTGGTCTTACTCGAGCTGGACATCAGTCTCCTTCAAGGCGGCGTTGGTGGACCGCAGAATCGTTCGTCGATTAGCTCGGCAAGCCTAAACGCCGCGGCGGCGCTCGGCGTGGCCGCCGCCGCGTCGTTGGCTTGCGGTTACCTTGACGGGATGAACTCGAAGGCTCACCGCGACGAGGTTCGGCCGCTGGCCAGGGAGGCGTCCGCGCTCGTCGGCAATACCCCCCTTGTCGAGCTCGGCCGGCTTTCGCAGGGGTTGCCCGGCACCGTTTTCGCCAAGCTCGAATATCTCAATCCCGGCGGCTCGGTCAAAGATCGGATCGGGGCAGCGATGGTCGACGCCGCTGTCCGCGACGGACTTCTAGCTGCCGGAGGCACGATCGTCGAGCCGACGAGCGGCAACACCGGCATCGCGCTGGCGATGGTCTGCTGCCGCACGCGGCTACGAGCTGGTGCTGACGCTGCCCGAGGGGATGAGCCGGGAGCGGACCAAGCTCCTGCGCGCCTACGGCGCCGAGGTCCACGAGACCCCATCGATGGGCGGCATGGGCGAGGCGATCGGGCTCGCCGAGAAGATCGCAGCCGAGCGCGACGCGTTCATGCCGCACCAGTTCTCGAACCCTGCCAACCCCGAGGTCCATCGCCGCACCACCGCCGAGGAGATCTGGCGCGACACCGGCGGTGAGATCGATGCGATCGTGACCGGCGTCGGCACCGGGGGCACGATCACCGGCGTCGGCCAGGTGATCAAGCAACGCCGGCCCGGCTTCCTCGCGATCGCCGTCGAGCCCGCGACCTCGGCCGTGCTCTCGGGCGGCGTACCGCTGGACCGCACAAGATCCAGGGCATCGGTGCCGGCTTCGTGCCGCAGGTGCTCGACCGAGAGGTGATCGACGAGGTCATCGGCGTCAGCGACGAGCAGGCCCTGCAGTCCGCACGCGATGCGGCCGAACGGGAGGGCTTGCTGATCGGGATCTCGGCCGGCGCCGCGTTTCACGCCGCGCTCGCGGTCGCCGCTCGGCCCGAGATGGACGGTAAGCGCATCGTCACGATTGCCTGCGACGGCGGCGAGCGCTACATGTCGTTGCCATTCTTTGCCCCGTAATGCTCGGACTGGGGACAGTTCGCCAGGTTCTGCGCGAGATCGGCTCCGATGTCGCCTCGGCACGCGACCGCGATCCGGCCGCGCGCGGGGTCGGCACGGTCGAGATCCTCTCGAGCTGGGCGGGAGTCCAGGCGCTGCTCGCCCATCGCGTCTCGCATGCGCTGTATGGCGCCGGGGTTCCGCTGGTACCGCGAACGATCTCCTTCACGAGCCGCGCCGTGACCGGAATCGAGATCCATCCCGCTGCCGAGATCGGCGCGGACTTCTTCATCGACCATGGCTCCGGCGTGGTCATCGGCGAGACAGCGGAGATCGGCGACCGCGTGACGCTGTATCAGGGCGTCACCCTCGGCGGCACGGGCTTTGCCCGCGGCAAGCGCCACCCGACTGTCTCTGACGACGTCACGATTGGCTCTGGAGCGAAGTTGCTCGGCCCTGTGATGGTCGGCCACGGCGCCAAGATCGGCGCCAACACGGTCGTGATCGAGGACGTGCCGCCGAACTCGACCGTGGTCGGCAACCCCGGACACCCGGTTCGCGTCGAGGGCAAGCGCCCGGAGGGCCCCGATGCCGACTGGATCCATCTGCCAGACCCGATCGCCGATGCGCTCAAGGCGCTCTCCGATCGGCTCTCGACGCTCGAGGAACGCCTCGCAGAGCTCGACGGTAAGCCTGCGGCGGGCGAGGTCAAAGAGCTGCGGCCCAAGCAAGGCCCAAGCTCGGCCGGAGGCTGAGCGTCACGGCCGAGCGCACGCCGCGCCCGGGTCTATCCTCGGATGGGTGAGTAGCGAAGCCGGATACGGGGCGCCGACGCAGGCCGGTGCTGACTACGAAGAGCGCCTGCTTGCCGACCTCAATCCGGCCCAGCGCGAGGCAGTCACGCATCCCGAGGGTCCGCTGCTCGTGCTCGCGGGCGCGGGTTCGGGCAAGACGCGGGTGCTCACGCATCGCATCGCCTGGCTGCTTGCGACTGGCCGCGCCCGCCCGAGCGAGATCCTCGCGATCACGTTCACGAACAAGGCGGCGAGTGAGATGCGCGAGCGAGTCGCGGCCCTGCTCGGCGGCGTCTCACGGGCGATGTGGGTGACCACCTTTCATTCGGCCTGCGCCCGGATCCTGCGAAGCGATGCCGAGCGCCTCGGCTACAAGCGCGCCTTCACGATCTACGACGAGGCCGACTCGGTGCGCATGGTCAAGCGCTGCATGGGCGAGCTCGAGCACGACCCCAAGCGCCTTCCGCCGCGCTCGGTCAAGGCCGCGATCTCCGCCGCGAAGAACCAGCTCACCGACTCCTCCGACTACGCGGCCGCCGCCGAAACCGACCGCGAACAGGCGATCGGCGAGATCTACAACCTCTACGAGCGCCGCATGGCCGAGGCGAGCGCGATGGATTTCGATGACCTGCTCGTGCGAACCGTCAATCTGCTCGAGCTGTTCGCAGACGTGCGCGACAAGTACCGCCGCATCTTCCGCCACGTGCTCGTCGACGAGTACCAGGACACCAACCGAGCGCAGTACCGGATGTTGCAGCTGCTGGCCGAGGAGCATCGCAATCTGACCGTTGTCGGAGACGATTTTCAGGCCGTCTATTCATTCCGCGGCGCGGATATTCGCAACATCCTCGAGTTCGAGGCTGACTTCTCAGACGCGCGTACCGTTCTGCTCGAGCAGAACTACCGCTCGACCCAAACGATCCTCGACGCTGCCAACGGCCTCATCGCCCACAACGAGAGCCAGAAGGAAAAGCACCTGTGGACCGACGGGCGAAAAGGGCGAGAAGATCACCGTCGCCGAGCTCGACGACGAGCACGCAGAGGCTCGCTACGTCGCTTCGGCAATCAACCAGCTGGTCGAGGAAGGCACCGGGCGCGACGAGATCGCGGTCTTCTACCGCATGAACGCCCAGAGCCGGGTGCTCGAGGACACGCTGGTGCGCTTCGAGATCCCCTATCAGGTGATCGGCGGGACGAAGTTCTACGAGCGGGCTGAGATCAAGGACGCGATCGCCTACCTGCAGCTGCTCGCCAATCCGGCCGACGCGGAGTCGTTCTCGCGCATCGTCAACTCGCCGCGGCGCGGGATCGGCCAGCAGACCGAGGCGCGGTTGCGCTCGCATGCGAACACGATCGGCGCCGATATCTGGGACGTGTTCGCAAATCCGCAAGCCGTACCTGGGCTGGGCTCGGCGGCGCTGAAAGCGGTCGGGCGCTTCGGCGAGACGATGGCAAGCCTGCGCCAGCGCGCCGACAAGGCCGGCAAGGTCTCGGAGTTGCTCGAGTCCGTCCTGCACGAGTCGGGCTACATCGAGGCGCTGGAGGCCGAGCGCACGATCGAGGCCGAGGGCCGGATCGAGAACCTCGAGGAACTCGTCGGCGTCGCCGGCGAGTTCGACGCCAACCGCGAGCTCGAGGGGGACTCACAGTATTCGCCCTTGGAGGAGTTCCTGGCGCAGATCTCGCTGGTCACGGTCCAGGACGAGATCAAGGAGGCGGAAAGCCTGGCGACGCTGATGAGCCTTCACAATGCCAAGGGGCTCGAGTACGAGGCGGTGTTCGTGATCGGCTGCGAAGAGGGCGTCTTTCCCCATTCGCGCTCGCTCGAGGAGGGCAATCTCGAGGAGGAGCGCCGCCTCGCGTACGTCGGCGTCACGCGCGCCCGAGAGCTCTTGTGCCTTACCTTCGCTCGTCGCCGCTCCCTTCATGGCAGCTCGAGCTGGAACCTTCCCTCTCGGTTTCTCAAAGAGCTTCCTGAGGCACTGCTCGAACGCCATGTGGCGACGACGCCGACCGGATGGTCGCTGGGCAGCCGCGACGACTCGCGTGCCCGGGCGACTGGCTTCGGCGCCGCAGCGGGATCGGGTGGAGGCTTCTCGCCGCCCACGCCCAAACGGCCGGCACCGCCGCCGCAGCCATTTGCGATCGGCGATGACGTCCTTCACGCCAGCTTCGGTGAGGGCGTGGTCACCGGGGTCGAAGCCGGCTCGGTTGTAGTCATCCGCTTCGCCGGCGATGGCTCCGAACGCAAGCTGATGGCCGATTACGCACCGATCAAGAAGGTGGCGTGAACGGGTTGCCGGGCGGGCAGGGAAGCAGATGAGCGCCCGAGTGATCGATGGGAAGGCGGTGGCGGCGACCATTCGCAAGCGCGTCGCGGCCGAAGTGGCCGTGTACACAGCCGCGCAGGGTGGACGAGTTCCGGGGCTGGCAACGGTCCTGGTCGGCGATGACCCGGCGTCTGAGCGTTTACGTCGGCAACAAGCGCAGGCAGACCGAGGCGGCTGGCATGCACTCGATTCACCACGGCCTCGCAGCCGAGACGTCTGAGGGTGAGCTGCTCGGCCTCGTCAGCTCGCTCAACGCTGACGACACGGTTGACGGAATCCTCGTGCAGCTACCGCTGCCGGCTCAAATCGATCCCGATCGCGTCGTCGCCGCGATCGATCCGGCAAAGGACGTCGACGGGCTCAGCCCGATCAGCGCGGGGCGATTGGCGCAGGGGCGGCCGGGCCTTGTGCCGTGCACTCCGCAGGGCGTGATCGAGCTGCTTGCACACGCGGAGGTCGAGCTCAGCGGCGCCGAGGCGGTTGTCCTCGGTCGCTCGATCCTGGTCGGCAAGCCGCTTGCCGCCCTGCTGCTCGCGGCGGATGCGACCGTGACGGTGTGTCACTCGCGGACCCGCGAGCTGGCCGCAGTCTGCGCCCGCGCCGATGTGCTCGTCGCGGCGGTCGGCTCACCTCGGCTGGTAACGGCCGACATGGTTAAGCCGGGCGCGACCGTGATCGATGTCGGAACCAACCGCGGTGACGACGGGCTCGTCGGCGATGTCGACTTCGACGCAGTCGCCGAGGTCGCGGGCGCGATCACCCCGGTTCCAGGCGGGGTCGGGCCGATGACGATCGCGATGCTGCTCGCAAATACGCTGAAAGCCGCCCGGGAGCGTCCGAACTAGCGGTATACGCTGCGCGCGACCGTCACTCGCCCGAGCTCAAGAGGAGACCACAGATGGATCACACCAAGCTTCGCACCGGAGAGTTGATCGCCGCCATCGGCGGCGCAGCGCTTCTGATCATCATGTTCGCGTTCGACTGGTTCGGCGTCGGTGGCGCGGCCGGCGATGCAGTCGAGCAGGCCCAGGATCTGGGGCTGGCGACACCCGACATCGATATCGGTGCAAACGCTTGGGAGACGCTGGAGATCATCAGGTTCCTACTGCTGATCACCGGGCTGGTTGCGGTCGGCCTCGGCATCGCCACAGCAATGGCTCGCGACGTCGCCATGCCCGTTGCCAGCAGCGCCCTGGTTGCGGGGCTCGGGATTCTCTCTGTGGTCTTCATCGCCTACCGGATTCTCGATCCCCCGTTCGACTCGGGCCGCGAGATCGGTGTCTTCCTTGGCCTGATCGCCGCCGCCGCGGTCGCTTATGGAGGCTGGCGGTCGATGCAGGAGGAGGGAACGTCGTTCAGCGAGCAAGCCGATGTGCTTCAGGACCGCGTCGGCAGCAGCGGCAGCAGCAGCAGCGACGCGCCTCCGCCACCGCCACCACCGCCGCCGGCAGGCACGGGGGATCCACCCGCTCGCTGAGATTGTGATGGGAAGCGATGAGCGGCAGCTCCCGGCAGCCGGCTGGTATGACGACCCCGACGGGCGCACCGGGGTAAGGCGCTACTGGGACGGAAGCCAGTGGACCGATCGGTATGACGAGTCGAGCGGCAGCTCGTCGCGAATCAACGAGGTGAACCGCGACTTTCGCTCCCTGCACACCGTCGCCTCGGTGTTCACGGTGCTCGGCTGGCTTGTCGCGATCCTCGGCACGCTCGCCGTGATCGGCGCTGCGATCTCCGCCGGCTCGGGCAACTTCGAAACGACGGACCAATTCGGTCGCACGACCGAGGTCGGAAGCGAGAGCGTCCCGCTGATCCTCATCTTCGGCGGATTGGCGGTGGCGCTGTACTCGTTGTTCTTCTTCGCTGCGGCGGGAATCACGAGGCTGATGTTGCGCGTCGAGGACAACACCCATCGCTCTGCCCTTGCGATCGAGAAGCTCGAGGCTGCCGCAGCACTCGCGGGCGCCCAGGGCTCACGAGCGCCGGGCTAATCCTCTCGCCACCTGGGCGGCGATCGCGATCACGGTCATCATCGGGTTGACCCCGATAGAGCCGCAGAACAAGCCGGCGTCGGCGACGTACAGAGCCCGATAGCCGTGCACTGAGCCGTCGGCGCCGGTGACGCCGCGCGCCGGGTCGCGATCCATGCGCGCGGTCCCGAGCGGGTGAAACGCCTCCAAGCGCAGCCTGCGAGCCGAGGGTGTCTTTGCCTCCAAGGAGGCGACGTCGGCTCGAGTCAGCGTCGCGACTCCGGCAATCTGCGGGTAGATCTCGCGCGCTCCCGCGGCGTAGTAGAGCTCAGCCGCGCGGGCGATGCCGAACGCCAGCTTGCGCCTGTCCTCGTTGCCGAGCCGGTAGGTGACCTTGAGCGAGCCATCGCGAGCGAGCCGGACTCGGCCGCTGGAGGTGTCGGAGAGGTGGACGCCGGTCGAGGCGATGTGCTTGTAGTCGGCGAGGCGCCGCTGATGCTCCTCGCCGATTCCAATCATCCAATGACCGCCGAAAGCCAGCGGCGTGAACGTCGCCTCGAGCATCACCCCGAGCCGGCTCCATTCGTCGACGGCATAGCTCTGCATGACGCCGTCCCAGCCGCGGACCTCCTCATCGAAGCGAGCTCCCACCCAGCAGGCCGGGTGAATGCGCAAGTTGCGACCGAGCTCGCCGCTCGGCGAACGCACGCCAGAGCGCAGCAGCAACTCGGGCGTGCCGAACGCGCCTCCGGCGACGATCACGGCCTTGCGTGCGCGCACCGTGAACGGCCGCTCGTGGCGCTGGCGCGCGTCAGCGACTCCGCTCACGCACTCGACGCCCACGGCGCGATTGTGCTCGAAGGTCACGCGTGTGGCCTCGACCCCGGCGCGCACCCGGGCTCCGGCGGCCACGGCGCGGGGGAGATAGGAAACGTGCATCGCTCGCTTGGCGTCGAGCGTGCAGCCGAAGGGACACGCGCTGCAGTCAATGCAACTGCCGGCGTTTCGCTGCAGCGGGTGATGTGAGACGCCCAATGCTTGTGCTCCCTCGCGCAGCAGCTGGCCGTTTCGGCCCATCCGCTCAGGGTCGACCGCAGCGACATCGAGCATGCGCTCGGCCGCTTCATACTCGCCGGCAAGCTCACCGGCCCATTCGATGCCGTGATCGAGGCGCCAGCGCTCGAGCAGGTCCTCGGGAGCCCGAAAGCAGGTTCCGGAGTTGATCACCGTCGTCCCGCCGACCGCTCGCCCGACCGGCGTCGGGATCGCCGGCAGGCCTTCGGCGATCGTCAGGCCACCGTCGCGATAGAGCGCCGACAGCGCCGCCAGTGGCTCGTCGGGGTAGCTGTGGCGGTCCATGTAGGGCCCCGCTTCGAGCACGAGCACGTCGAGCCCGGCCTCGGCCAAGACCGCTGCCGCCACCGCCCCTCCGGCCCCCGAGCCGATGATCGCGACATCGCAGTCCTCGCCCTCTGCGGGCGGATCGAGATCACCCAGGGGCGCCGCCGAAGGCGACTCTTGGGTCGCGGATCCATTTGCGACCGCGCAGCTCGCCCCCGTGCCGACCGCCGCTCTGACCCGTGGGTCGTTGGCGTATCCGCTGGAGCTCAGCACCTTGAGCAGCAGGAACAGGTCCTGGCGCAGGATCGAGCTGGAGCGGTCGAGCTTGCGCAGAAAACCCTGGCGCCGGGCGAGGTCGGCGCGGCTGAAGCGCCAGCGCACCGGCGCGAGCTCGAAGCTTCGCAGCGCGAGCTTGACCAGGCGCAGGTGACGGCGGGGGAGGCTGTCGAGATAGCTCGCCAGCGGTACGGCGACGTCGACGCTGTCGTCGTCGATCCGGTCGGGTCCCGCGGCTGGCGGCATTCCGTTGCTGCCCGGCGCCATCGCCTCGGCGAAGGCTCGCAGCGTGCGTATCTCGGCGGCGGTGAGGCTCGGCACGGCCGTAGAATCGCACGAGTGATCGATCGTGAGCAGGTCCTCCATGTCGCGCGGCTCGCGCGCCTCGAGCTTTCCGAGCGAGAGATCGAGACGATGGCCGCTGAGCTCTCGGGCATCCTCGACCACGTCGAGAGGATCTCCGCCCTCGAGCTCGACAACGTCGAGCCGACCTCTCACGTGGTCGAGCTCGTAAATGTCTTGCGAAGCGACGAGCCCGAATCCAGCCTCGACCGCGAACGGGTGCTCGAGCAGGCGCCCGACCCTGCCGGCGGGGCCTTTCGCGTTCCCTCGCCACAGGCCGCCCAAGAGCAGTGACTCGAGAACTGCTCGAGCTCACGGCCACCGCGGCGGTGACTCGTATCGAAGCCGGAGAGCTGAGCTCCGACGAGTATTTCGGCGCATACGCCGAAGCTGCGGCAGGCGACGAGCTCAATGCATACCTGTGGCGCGCGGAGGACCCGGGCGACGATGGCGGAGGGGAGCTGGCCGGGACCCCGATCGCAGTCAAGGATCTCTTCTGCACCGAAGGCATCGAGACGACGGCCGGCTCTCGGATCCTTGAGGGCTACCGCCCGCCGTACAGCGCGACGGCGGTGACCAAGCTCACCGAAGCCGGCGCGCGGGTGCTCGGCAAGACGAACATGGATGAGTTCGCGATGGGCTCGTCGAACGAGAACTCCGCTTACGGACCGGTGCTCAACCCGCACGACCACGCTCGCGTGCCGGGCGGCTCCTCCGGCGGTTCGGCGGCCGCGGTAGCCGGGCGCTTGGCTCCGTGGGCGATTGGCACCGATACCGGTGGCTCGATTCGCCAGCCAGCCTCGCTGTGCGGCATCGTCGGCTTGAAGCCGACGTACGGCGCGATCTCCCGCTACGGCATGGTCGCCTTCGCCTCGTCGCTCGACCAGTGCGGGCCGCTGACGCGCGACGTCACCGACGCGGCGCTGCTGCTCAAGGTGATGGAAGGTCGCGATCGGCGCGACTCGACGTCGGTTGGAATCGCGGGCGGGGTCGAAATGCCGTCGCGAGAGGACTTGGCGGGACTGAGGATCGGGGTTGCGCGCGACTTCTCCCATCACGCCGAAGGGGTCGAGCCCGGTGTCGCCGCCGTCTTCGAGCAGGCGATCGCCGCGGTCGAAGCGCTCGGCGCCACGGTTGAGGAGATCGAGCTGCCCAACGCCGAGCACGGGATCTCGGCCTACTACGTGATCGCTCCGGCCGAGGCCTCAGCCAACCTCGCCCGCTACGACGGCGTCCGCTACGGCCGCCGCGACGATGGCAACGGCGACCTCGTGTCGATGTACGAGCGAACGCGCTCGGAGGGTTTCGGCACCGAGGTCAAGCGCCGGATCATGCTTGGCACCTACGCGCTCTCTTCTGGCTATTACGACGCCTACTACGGCCAGGCACAGAAGGTGCGAACGATGATCGCCGCCGACTTCGCCAGGGCGTTCGACGACTGCGATCTGATCCTCACCCCGACTTCGCCAACTGTTGCCTTCGAGCTCGGCGCAAGGACCGCAGATCCCCTCGCGATGTATCTGTCGGACTACTTCACGGTGCCGATGTCGCTAGCCGGCATTCCGGCAATCTCGATCCCAGCGGGCAACGCAGCGCCGGCGGGTGGCGGGCCCGAACTGCCTGTCGGTATCCAGCTCGCGTCGCCGGCATTCACCGAGTCGAAGCTGCTCGACGCTGCATTCGCACTCGAGCAGCATCTCGGGGTGGGCTCGTGATGAGCGAGGCCGAGACCCGAGAAGCGGTCGAGCAGGCGCTCGATGAGCTGCCGCCGTGGGTGAGCGAGCAACTGGGGGAGGTCGCGATCATCGTCGAGGACAGCCATCCCGACGGGATCATGGGGATCTATGACCCGGTCGGCGGCCTGCGGCGAATCGTCATCTTCCGCAACGCCAACCCGAACGCGGCCGAGGTCCGGCGCACGGTGTGGCACGAGATCGGCCACCACTTCGGCATGGGCGAGGAGCAGATCGACGGGCTGGGCTTCGGATGAGCGCCGAGTACGAGCCCGTCATCGGCCTTGAGATCCATGTCCAGCTGCGCACGCGGACAAAGATGTTCTGCGGCTGCGA
This sequence comes from uncultured Solirubrobacterales bacterium, assembly GCA_963730145.1. Taxonomy (GTDB): domain Bacteria; phylum Actinomycetota; class Thermoleophilia; order Solirubrobacterales; family 70-9; genus WHSW01. Next base: position 50,409 of record CAVSQT010000004.1, on the reverse strand, counting down.
ACTGTCCTTCGGCGACGACCCGAACCTCCATACGTGCCCGATCTGTCTCGCTCACCCGGGCTCGCTGCCGGTTCCAAACGCGCAGGCGATCCAGTACGGCCTGCAGATCGCCTTGGCGCTCGAGTGCGAGATCGCGCCCCGGTCGATATTTCATCGCAAGAACTACTTCTATCCCGACAACCCCAAGGCCTACCAGATCAGCCAGTACGACATTCCCCTTGCCGGCGTCGGCCGGCTTGGTGACGTGCGGATCCACCGCGTCCATCTCGAAGAGGACGCGGCGAAGCTCGTTCACGCCTCCCAATCAGGCCGCATCCACGGGTCCGAGAGCTCGCTCGTCGACTTCAACCGCGGCGGCACCCCCCTCGTCGAGATCGTCACTGAGCCGGATTTGCACGACGGTGCGACCGCGCGGGAGTGGCTACAGCTGCTGCGCACGACGATCCGCCAGATCGGAGCCTCCGACGTGAACATGGAGGAGGGCAGCCTGCGCTGCGACGCCAACATCTCCCTCCGCCCGGCGGGCGCGACCGAGCTCGGGACGAAGACCGAGCTCAAGAACATGAACAGCTTTCGTTTCATCGAGCGCGGAATCGCGGCCGAGGTCGAGCGCCAGACGGCGATCCTCGACCGCGGCGACAAGGTGTCTCAAGAAACGCTTCATTTCGACGCTCGAAGCGGGACCCTGACCTCGCTGCGCTCCAAGGAGGAGGCTCACGACTACCGCTACTTCCCCGAGCCCGACCTCGTTCCCCTGGCACCGACCGAGCAGATGCTGGCCGATGCTCGCGCGGCACTCCCCGAGTTGCCGGCCGAGCGCCGGGAGCGATACTCGGCCGAGCTCGGGCTTAGCGAAAAACCGGCGACCCAGCTTGCTTTCGACGCCGAGCTTGGCGCCTACTTCGAGCGCTGCCTCGAAGCAGCACCCGAGGGGGTGGCAGCGGCAACCGTGGCCAACTGGGTTGTCGGCGAGCTTATCGCCGCGCTGCGCGAAGCCGACCCCGACGCTGACGACCCAAACGCCTCGAAGGTTGAGCCGGGGGCGCTGGCCGAGCTGGTCGGCATGGTCGAGGCAAAACAGGTCTCGACCGGCGCCGCGCGCAAGGTGCTTGCGGCGATGGTGGCCGAAGGCGGTGGCCCGGCCGAGATCGCCGAACGGGAGGGGCTGACCGCGATCGAGGATTCGGGCGAGCTCGCCGCCATCGTCGCCGACGCTCTTGCAGCAGACCCAGCCGCCGCGGACAACGTCCGCGAGGGCAACATGAAGGCGATCGGCCCACTCGTTGGCTACGTCATGCGCGAGACGAAGGGACGCGCCGACGGCGGCGAGGTGACGCGGCTGATCCGCGAGCAACTCGGCACTTTGTAACAGACTGTTACAAGCTCTGTCATACTCGGTGCGTGGCTAGGAACGTCGTCATTGCTGGAGGCGGATTCGCGGGAGCTTCGGCGGCTCGTGAGCTCGAGAAGCTGCTGGCAACGCAGTCGGCGCGGCTGATCTTGGTCAACGACGTCAACTTCATGCTCTATACGCCGTTTCTGCCCGAGGCGGCAGCGGGGACGCTCGAGCCGCGTCACGTGGTCACGCCGCTGCGCGACATCCTGCGGCGTACCGAGCTCCGCCTCGGTGCGGTCAGCGGCCATGACCCCTCGGCGCGAACGCTGACGATCTCCAACCATGAGGGCGAAGACGAGGAGATCCGCTACGACCAGTTCCTGGTCGCGGTCGGCTCGGTCTCGCGCTCGCTGCCCGTTCCCGGGCTCGACGAGCACGCAATCGGCTTCAAGAGCCTCGCCGACGCGATCTGGCTCCGCAACCACATGGTCGAGACGCTCGAGCAGGCCAACGCCACTGACGACCCCCAGCGGCGCGAGGAGCTGCTCACCTACGTCTTCGTCGGTGGCGGCTACTCGGGATTGGAGGCGTTGGCCGAGCTTCAGGACTTCGCCGCCGACGCAATGGACCGTTACCCGCGCGCCCGCCTGCACGCAATGCGCTGGATCCTTGTCGAGGCGATGGATCGGGTTCTGCCCGAGGTTCCGGCCGACCTCGCCGACTATGCGCTCGGCGAGCTGCGCGGCCGCGGGATCGACATCCGCCTCGGCACGCGTATCGACGCCGCTCACTCCGACTCGGTCGAGCTCTCTACCGGCGAACGGGTTGCGACGCGAACGCTCGTGTGGACGGCGGGTGTGGCGCCACACCCGAGCCTCGGCTCGCTGGCCCTGCCCCTCGACGACGACGGCGGGCGCGTGCGCGTCGACGATCACATGGCGGTCGAAGGCCTCAACGGCGTCTGGGCGATCGGCGACTGCGCTGCCGTGCCCGACCCCAATCACGACGGAGCCCGAGCCTGCCCACCGACCGCCCAGCATGCAGTCCGCCAGGGCAGGGTTGTCGCTCACAACATCGCCGCCGAGCTTGGCGTTGGCACGCGCGCTCGTCCGTTCACCTACAAGGCGCGGGCGGCGTTCGTCAACCTCGGGCGTTACAAGGCGGTTGGCAAGCTCGGCCCAGTCGCGTTTCGCGGCTTCCTGGCGTGGTGGATGGCGCGCACCTACCACATGAGCCAGATCCCGGGCATCTCTCGCAAGATCCGCGCGGTGGTCGATTGGACGGTCGGATTGCCGTTCGGCCGCGACGTCGCCGAGGTCGGTTCGATTGGGCATCCGCACCCCCTTCGCGCCGAGGTCTACGCGCGCGGAGGCACGCACCGGCCGGTGGAGTAGGTTCGCTGCGATGGCCGGTGGCGCTTACGTTTTGATCGCGACGACATTCGCGATCGCGTCCGGCCTCGTCGGGCGCAAAAAGGGCAGCTCGTTCTTCATCTGGTTCGTGATCGGCGGCGTCACGCTGGTCTTCGGCCTGATCGCCGCGTTCTTGTATCGAGTCGAGGACGACGAGCCCGAGCGCAAATGTCCGCGCTGCGGCCAGGTGCAGAAGCTCTACGTCCAGGTATGCCGTCGTTGCGGTGAGGATCTCTACCTGCCCGAGCCGGCCGAGGTCCACCGGCCCGCCGAGGACTAACGAAGCCAGGTGCGGACGATGGCGTTCGCGAATCCCATCCCGTAGCGAACGACTGCCGGCTTCTTGGAGTGGCCCGAGAGGCGGCTGACGACGGTCACCGGGACCTCCTTGGCCGGGATCCCGCGCTTGATCGCCTCGATCATGAACTCGGAGGTGTGAAACTGCTCCTGGCGCAAGACGAGGCTGGGGAGGACGTCGGCGCGCACCGCGCGATAGCCGTTGGAACAGTCGGTGACGTGGGTCCGGGTGATGAACGAGACGACCTTGTTGAAGAAGACGATCCCGAGCTCGCGCGAGGGCGTGTTCTTCTCGGCCTCGCCGAGGACGCGAGAGCCGTGGGCCATCGCGACCTCGCCATCGACGATCGGCTGAACGAGGCGCGACATCTCCTCGGGTAGGTGCTGGCCGTCGGCGTCGATCGTGACGACGATCTGGGCCTTCGAGTCTGCCAGCAAGCGGTAGCCCGTTCGCAGCGCCGCGCCGCCGCCGCGGTTGACGACGTGGCGCGCGACCACGGCACCGTGGGCTCGCGCGACCTCGTCGGTGCCATCGCGAGAGCCGTCGTCGATGACAAGCACGGTCGTGGCTAGGCCACAAACCTCCGTCGGAAGCCGGTCGAGCACTTGGCCGACGTTGTCGGCCTCGTTGTAAGCGGGAACCAGGATGCCGATGCGATCACGAAACCGCTCCGGGTGGCCGGCGGCACGGAACTCCTCCCAGGCAAGCCCCTCGAGTGCACCGCCGAGCTGGCGCGAGATTCGCGAGCCCTGGCTCAGGGCGCGAACCGTGAGCGCGAAGAGGATCACGATCGCGAATATCGCGACGCCGATGATCCGGGTCCCGTTCTCGCGGTCGAAGGAGAACGCCGATAGCAGCACGTCGGGGATCTCGGTGCCGGCGACGATCACCAGTCCGAGCGCCGCGACGAGCAGGATCAGCACGTCGGCGTTTCGCAGCTGGCGCCGCCGGGCGATCGCGTACACGGCAATGCCCAGCGCCACGATCAATCCGCCGGCGCGGATCGCGGTCAGCTCGGGCGGGAGGATGTCGGCCGAGGGCATCACGTGAAAATCATTCTGTACTCTCGCGCGGATGCGCATCCTGATCCTCGGTGGTGACGGCTATCTCGGCTGGCCCACCGCGATGCGGTTTTCGGCTCGTGGCCACGAGGTTTCGATCGTCGATAACTTCTCACGCCGGCGCTGGCACACCGAGCTTTCGACCGACTCGCTGACGCCGATCGCGTCGCTGAGCGACCGTCTCGACGCCTGGCGAGAAACCTCCGGCAAGGAGATCCACCCCTATGTCGGATCGATCGAGGACTTCGGCTTTCTTGACTCGGTGATCGCCGAAACGCTGCCGGAGGCGATCGTCCACTACGGCGAGCAGCCCTCGGCGCCTTACTCGATGAAGTCGCGCGAAGCCGCGGTCGAGACGCAGTACACAAACGTCATCGGCACGCTCAACCTGCTGTTTGCAATCCGAGACCGGGTCCCGGATTGCAATCTGGTCAAGCTCGGCACGATGGGTGAGTACGGCACGCCCAACATCGACATCGAGGAGGGCTACATCGAGATCTCCCACAACGGGCGCTCCGACACCTTGCCCTTCCCGAAGCTGCCGGGGTCGCTCTATCACCTGTCCAAGGTCCACGACTCCCACAACATCCACTTCGCCTGCCGGATCTGGGGACTGCGCGCGACCGACCTCAACCAGGGTGTCGTCTACGGTGTCGAGACCGAGGAAACCGCCGGCGCCGACGAACGCCTGATCACCCGCTTCGATTACGACGAGTACTTCGGCACCGTGCTCAACCGCTTCTGCGTCCAGGCCGTGATCGGTCACCCGCTCACCGTCTACGGCGAGGGTGGCCAGACCCGCGGCTTTCTCAACATCCGCGACACGCTTCAGTGCGTCGAGCTCGCCGTCGTCAACCCGGGCGACCTCGGCGAATTCAGAGTCTTCAACCAGTTCACGGAGCAGTTCTCGGTCACCGAGCTGGCCGAGCTGGTCAAGCGTGCAGCCGCGGAGGTTGGCTTCGAGGTCGAGGTCAAGCGCTTTCCCAACCCGCGGATCGAGGCCGAGCAGCACTACTACAACGCCACCAACACCAAGCTGCACGATCTCGGGCTCGAGCCACACCACCTCGGCGAAGAGCTCGTGCACTCGCTGCTGGGGATGATCGAACGTCACAAGGATCGGGTGATCGAGCGCGCGATCTTGCCGCGAACTCAGTGGAAGCCCGGCGAGCTGCGCGGCGAGGTCGTGTCGGAGACGAAATAGCACCGACGCTTGCGAGCCGGTCGGTGAAGCCCAAGCGCTAGCGGCCGGTTTCCCGCTTGCGAGCGGGAAAAACGCTCTGGACAGCCGAAAACTCACTGCTACCATCGCTCGACGATGCGCGCCGCGGACGCACTTTTCAGAGCACTTGAGGCCGAGGGCGTAAAGCACGTCTTCGGCATCCCCGGCGGCGCCAACCTGCCGACCTACGACGCGCTCTACGACGCCGATCTGACCCATATCCAGGCCCGCCACGAGGCAGGTGCCGGCCACGCCGCCGAGGGCTATGCGAAGGCTTCGGGCCGCGTCGGTGTCGCGCTGGCGACCTCTGGCCCCGGGGCGACGAACCTGGTCACGCCGATCGCCGACGCGATGATGGACTCGGTCCCGACGGTGTTCATCACCGGCCAAGTCCGCACCGACCTGATCGGCACCGATGGCTTTCAGGAGGCAGACGTCACCGGGATCACGATGCCGGTCGTCAAGCACTCGATGCTGGTCCAGGACCCGCGCTATCTGCCCGAGTACATCCACGCCGCCTTTCACATCGCCGCTACGGGGCGGCCCGGGCCGGTTCTCGTCGACATTCCGCAGGACCTTTCGCGAGCCGAGATCGAGTACGTGCAGCCCGACGGCGCGCCGAACCTGCCCGGCTACAAACCCCCGACCGAGGGCAACATCAAGCAGATCCGGATCGCGGCCAAGGCGCTTGCGAACTCGCGCCGGCCGGTGATCTACGGCGGCGGCGGGATCGTCAACGCCGGTGCCTCGGAGGAGTTTCGCCAGTTCTGCTTTGCCGACAAGCTTCCCGTGACGTTGACAGTGATGGGCCTTGGTGCGTTTCCGGCACCGCACGAGCAGTGGCTTGGGATGCTCGGAATGCACGGAACGCGCACCGCCAACTACGCGATGGACGAGGCCGACCTGATCGTCTGCGTCGGCGCCCGCTTCGACGACCGCATCACCGGCAAGCTCTCGGAGTTCGCCCCGCGTGCGAAGTTCGTCCACATCGACGTCGACCCGGCCGAGATCTCCAAGAACGTCCCCGCGCACATCCCGATCGTCGGCGACGCCAAGGACGTGCTCGACAAGCTCAACCGCGAGTACCGCGCGATCTCGCCCGACTCGTCGCGCCTCGACGACTGGTGGAAGCAGATCCGCGAGTGGCAGACGACATGGCCGCTTCGCTACGAGGACTCGAGTGATTCTGAGATCAAGCCCCAGTTCATGGTCGAGGCGATGTACGAGGCGACCGAAGGCGACGCAATCGTCACCTCGGACGTCGGCCAGCACCAGATGTGGGCGGCGCAGTACTACCACTTCAACAAGCCGCGCAGGTGGCTCAATTCAGGCGGTCTCGGGACGATGGGCTTCGGCCTGCCCGCAGCGATCGGCGCCAAGGTCGCCTGTCCCGATGAGTCCGTTGTCTGTCTATCCGGCGACGGCAGCCTGATGATGAACGTCCAGGAGTTCGCAACCGCCGCCGCGCACGATGTCCCGGTCAAGGTCTTCCTCATGAACAACGGCCACTTCGGCATGGTTCGCCAGTGGCAGGAGCTGTTCTGGGACGAGCGTTATCAGTCGGTCGAGATGGGCCCAAGCCCCGAATGGCCGAAGCTCGCCGAGGCGTTCGGCTGGACCGGGATCCAGGTCACCGACAAGTCCGAGCTGCGCGAGGCGATGAACACGGCGCTGAAGACGGACGGTCCCGTCCTGCTGGACGTCCATGTGACCAAGGATGAGAACTGCTACCCGATGATCCCGGCCGGCGCCGCCGCGCGGGACATGGTGGGCTGAGCGATGGGTGAGCCGGGTACCCAGGACGTTGTTCGTCTCGAGGACCTCGAGGCCTCCAGGCAGCTCACCGGCCGCAAGCACATCCTCTCGCTGCTGGTCGAGAACCGCGCCGGCGTCCTCGCCCGGATCGCGGGACTGTTCAGCCGCCGCGGCTTCAACATCGACACGCTCGCAGTCGGCCCGACCGAGGATCCCGACACCTCCCGAATCACGCTCACCCTCGACGGAGCCGTTCACCCGATTGACCAGGTGACCAAGCAGCTGCACAAGCTCGTCAACGTGATCAAGATTCGCGACATGGAGCCGGGCTCGACGACGACGCGGGAGATGGCGCTGTTCAGGGTGACCGCGTCGATGGAGAACCGTGCCGAGATACTCCAGTTCGCCGAGATCTACGAAGGCCGAGTCGTCGATGTGTCGCGCCGCTCGCTGACGATCGAGGTCACCGGCTCGCAGGAGAAGATCGACTCCTTCGAAGCGATGGTCCGCCCCCACGGCCTGATCGAGATGGCCCGCACGGGCGAGGTCGCGATCACGAAGTCGCGGCCCGATTCCTAGACCGCATGAGCCGAAGGATCCTGCTCGCCACTCCGAGCGCGTTCGCTCGTCCATAGACACGAGGTCTTGTAGGCACGGCTCCGGCGCGTTTCCGCCCGGTTCGGCGTATGCCAAGTGGAAGGTCGTCCAGTAGCCCAATAACCTCGGTGTGATGCTTGCGGTCGCCGAGAACGTGCTCGAGCGCTTTGCTTCCGTACTCGAGCAGGCTGCTCAGAGCGAAGGCCGAGCGCTGACGAGCGTGACCGTGGCGGTCGATTGCGCTGATCCGACGGCCGCGATCTTTGCCTCCCGGCTCGCTGACGATCGCTGGTTCGCCTGGGAGCAGCCCGATCGCGACGGCTTCGCGCTGGGTGGCGTCGGCTCGGCGCACGAGGCGGTTTCGCGTGGCCCGCGGCGCTTCGCCGACCTGGTCGAGGAGTGTTCCGCGGTCACCCGTGGGCGGATTGCTGACGAACCCGAGGGCCTTCCGGCCGGCGCCGGTCCCGTCTGGACTGGCGGTTTCGCGTTTGCATCAGAGGGGGCCCAAGCGGCCGAGTGGTCTTCGTTTCCGCCAGCGCTTCTGGTCCTTCCCGAGCTGTCGCTGCTTCGAACAGGAGACTCGGTGTGGCTGACGCTGTGCGCGATGACCGCCGGCGCGAGCGATCGAGACGAGATCCTGCTCAGGCTCGAGCGACGCCTGGCGTCGATGCATGAGAAGCCGCTGCCGCTAGTCGATCCGCACCCGCGCACGGCGACGGGCATCCTCAGCGTCACACCGCCCAGCGCCTACGAGGCAGCAGTCGCCACGGCCACTGAGCGGATCGCTGCCGGCCAGCTGGAGAAGGTCGTGCTCGCCCGCGAGGTAGCGGTCGAGGCACATGCCGCGCATGATCCTGCGGCGCTATTCGGCGCGTTGCGTGAGTCGTTTCCGTCCTGCTACAGCTTCTGCGTCGGTTCGCCCGAAGGCGCCTTCCTCGGCGCCAGCCCGGAGTTGCTCGTGCGTCGCCGGGGCGCAAGCGTCGCCACAGTCGCACTGGCCGGCTCGGCCCGGCGAAGCGCCGACCCGGCGGTTGATGACCACCTCGGGGAGCAGCTGTTGCAAAGCGAGAAAAACCGCGGCGAGCATGAGATCGTCGCGCGGCGGATCGCCCGAAAGCTGTCGCCCCGCTCGGTCTGGGTCGAGGCCGATTCGGAGCCCCTGCTGGTCAAGGTTGCCAACATCCAGCATCTAGGGACGCCCGTGCACGCGCAGCTCGCTGATCCCCTCTCGGCTGTCGAGCTGGCAGCGCTGCTGCACCCGACACCGGCGGTCGGTGGTGAGCCCGCCGAAGTTGCCGAAGCCTTGATTGCCGAGCTCGAGGACATCGACCGTGGTTGGTACGCGGGTCCGGTGGGCTGGATGGACGCGACTGAGGACGGCGAATTCTGCGTCGCGCTGCGCTCGGCGCTGCTTCGCGACCGCGTCGCTCACCTGTTCGCCGGTGCCGGCATCGTCGCCGACTCAGAGCCGGCTGCGGAGCTCGCCGAGACAGAGCTCAAGCTCCAGGCGCTCCTGCCTCTGCTTTCTGCCTAAGCCTCGATCACGCCCGATACCGCGCTTTGTGCTGCCGCCATCAGGCTGCGATGCAAAGCCACACCGGCGGCACGGTCGACCACGACCTCGATCAGAGCGGTGCCGGCGCCAAGCGCCTCGGGAATCTCGCCAAGGTCGTCGATCCGCCTGTAGTCGAGCCCGAAGAGCGCGGCAGCGGCGGTCAGGTCGATTGCGCGCGGCGTGCCCAAAAGGGCTTCGAACTCCGCCTCCTCGATCTCATCGGCCTGGGGCAGGAAGCTGAAGATGGCGCCGCCGTCGTTGTTGACGACGACGATGCGGACCGGGGCCTGCGCTTCACCGACGGCCGCAAGACCGCCGATGTCGTGAAGCAACCCGAGGTCGCCCGTGACGATCACGGTCGGGCGACCGCTGGCCGCGGCCGCGCCGATTCCCGACGAGATGAGCCCGTCGATGCCGTTGGCACCCCGGTTGGCGAGGAAGAGCACGTCGGCGCCAGTAGCCGGCCCGAACGCCTCCTGGTCGCGAATCGGCATGCTCGACGCCGTGTAGACGAGGTCGCCGTCACTGTAGGCGTGGCCGAGCGCTCGCTGCAGACCGGGCTCGGTCGGATGCTCGGCGTCGAGCTCGGCACCGAAGGCGGCTTCGGCGGCTGCACCGGCTGCCAGCCACGATCTCGACCAGGACTCGTCGGCTTCGGCCGTCTGCAGCCTCGAGGTCAGGCCGCGCGCGATCGGCCCGATCTCGCCGCGGACGATGGCGCCTGCGATTCGCCCTGGATCGTTCCAACCGTAAAGCGGATCGATCACTAGCTGCGCGGCCTCGTCGAGGGCCGCGACCCATTGCCGCAGCGGCTTGCAGGTCGGCATCTCGCCGAACCGAAGCACGAGGTCGGGCTTGAGTGCGTCCGGCCGGACCCGGGCGATCGCCTCATAGGCCGAGACGACGAGCGAACGGTCGTGACTCCCGCAGCGAAGCTGCGACGTCGGCTCGGCGAGGATCGGATAGCCGCTCGCGCTCGCGAGCTCGGCGATCGCTGCCGTCGCGCCAGGCTCGGCGATGCGCCCGGCGAGGATGATCCCGCGCGGTGCCGCTCTCAGTCGCTCGGTGAGCGAATCCAGCAGCGCCTCGGCCGGCAGCGGCGAGGCGGGGGGGACGGTCGTCAGCGGGCGATCGCCACGGCCTTCGAGGGCGAGCGTCGTGCTTGCCGTTACGTCGCCCGGGCGTGGCTCGGGACCCAGCGGATCGCGCCAAGCGACGTTGAGATGGACCGGACCTGGTCGCGGGTCGCCGGCGGCGGTCCAAAAGGCGCGGCAGGCGACGGAGCGGAAGTGCAGCATCCCGGCGTCGTCGGCATCATGGGTGCCGACCTCACAGAACCAGCGCACCGCGCCGCCGTAGAGCTTGATCTGGTCGATCGTCTGCCCAGCGCCGATGCCGCGTAGCTCGGGCGGGCGGTCGGCGGTGAGCACGATCAGCGCCACCCCCGACTCGTCGGCCTCGCACACCGCCGGATGGAGGTTCGCCGCGGCGGTTCCCGAGGTGCAGAGCACGATCACGGGTGTGCGCGGTCGCCTGCGCGGCGCCGAGGGCGAAAAAGCCTGCCGAGCGCTCGTCGAGAATCACGCGGGAGTTGATCGACGGTTCGCGCCAAAGCGCCAGAGCAAGCGGCGTCGAGCGCGAGCCCGGGGAGATGACTGCTTCGCGCACGCCGCAACGCGCGAGCTCCTCGACCATGGCCGAGGCGAGAGCCGTGTTTCGGTTGGTCGCGTCCATCGCTGCGGAGGCTAGATCACTAGATCCGGCGGCTTTGCTAGCGCCTTCTCGTCGATCTCGACCCCTAGGCCGGGGCCGTCGGCAACGCTGCAGCATGTCCGCGGTGAGCTCACAGCTCCGACTCGGCAATCGTCTCCGAGAAAAGCGGTTGGGTAGCGAGTCCGTGGGCGAGGCCGGCGGCAGGGCCGTCGAAAGACAGCGCCTGGGCGGCGTGCGCCGCGGCGGCGATTCCCACCGGCCCGTCGAGCGCGCTCGAGAGGTAGATCGGCAGATGCCCGGCGATGCCATTGGCTTCTCCGATGCCGCCGACCTTGGCCAGCTTCACGGTCGCGGCGTCACAAGCCTTGGCGCGAGCGGCGCGCTGGGCATCCTTCGCGCCTGTGACGCTCTCGTCGGCGACGACCAGGGTGTTCGTCGAGGCGGTGATCTCGGCCATCTCGTGGAGGCTGGCGACTGGCTGCTCGATCAGTTCGATCGCCAGTGGCTCGATCATCTTCAACACCCCGGAGGCTTCGCTCATCGACCAGGCGGCGTTGGCGTCGACCCGGATCCGGGCCTCGGCTCCGAGGGCGTCTCGTACGGCCCGAACCTGGGCGACGTCGTCGCCGGCGCCGAGCTTGAGCTTGAAGCTGTGAAAGCCCCGCGCGGCCCAGCGCTCGGCGTCGGCGGCGACCTCGGCGGGCGTGCCCGCGACCAAGGTTGCGTTGCAGGTGACTGGCTCGGCACGCTCGGCGCCGAGAAGCTTCCAGACCGGGGTGCCGGAGGCCTTGCCCGCGAGATCGAACAGCGCCATCTCGATCGCCGCCTTCAGCGGCGGCGGCAGCCTGCGGCCCGCGGCCGTGTGGATGAAGACGTCGATCGCGGCGCGCAGGGGGTCGTTGCCGGCGAAGTCGGCGAGTCCCGCCTTGCCGAGCCTGCGTGCCGCCTTGCGAACCCCGCGCTCGACGCTTGCCATGTCGTCGCCGCCGCGCAGCGAAAGCGGTACGGCCTCACCGAGCCCGACCAGCCCCTCGTCGGTGACGAGACGAACCAGGGCGATCTCGCGTTGGCTCAGCTCTCCGCGAGCGGTTACGTAGGGCTTCGCGAACGGAAGCGCGTACGGGATGAACTCGACTTCGACGATCTTCATGCTTGGCTCAGGCCGCGATCAGCAGGCCGGCGGTAAGCATGAGGCTGAAGAGGCCGAGCAGCGTGCCGGTCTGGGCTAGGGCGCTGTTGAGCGCGGGGCCGTCGGTGCGTTCGCGCAGAGCCCGCGCGGGTGCGATCGCCCAGGGAGCGGAGGCGAGCGCGATCAACGCCGCCCACGGCCCGTCGCTTGCGGCGAGCCCAATCGCGAGCCCGAGATAGGAACCGCCGATGAGCGTGAGATACAGCTTCACCGCGCGCTCACGGCCGAGCCGCACCGCCAGCGTTCGTTTGCCCGCTCGCCTATCGGTCTCGATGTCGCGAACGTTGTTGACGACGAGGATCGCGGTCGAGAGAAAGCCAACCGGGATCGAGAGCGCGAACGGGAGTAGGTCCAACTGCTCGAGCTGGACGTAATAGGAGCCGTTGACGGCAACCAGGCCGAAGAAGACAAAGACGAAGAGCTCGCCCATGCCGGCGTAGCCGTAGGGGCGCGGGCCGCCGGTGTAGAGCACGCCGGCGAGGATCGAGGCCGCACCGACGGCGAGGATCAGGGCTCCGGCGACCGTCGCAAGGTAGACGCCGGCGACCACCGCAACCGCGAAGGCGAGCCAGGTGGCGTGCAAGACGCGTCGCGGGGCAACGAGGCCGGCAGAGGTGACGCGTACAGGCCCGAGGCGATCCTCGCTGTCGGCGCCGCGCTTGGCGTCGGAGTAGTCGTTGGCGAGGTTGGTGCCGATCTGGAGGAAGATCGAGCCGATCAGGGCGGCGGCGAACGCGCCCCAGCGAAAGTCGCTGACCGTGTAGTAGGCAGCCGCGCTGCCCACCAGCACCGGCGCGATCGCCGCAGGCAGCGTCCGCGGACGCGCCGCCATCAACCAGATACGCGGGTTCAAGGCCGTTTCGGGAACTTCGAGAAGTCCGGCCGGCGCCCCTCTTTGTAGGAGTTGCGTCCCTCCTGGCCCTCCTCGGTCATGTAGAAGAGCAGCGTCGCATCGTGAGAGAGCTGCTGCAGCCCGGTGAGCCCGTCCTCGGCGGCGTTGAAACTCGACTTCAACAGCCGCAGCGAGAGCGACGACAGCGACGCCATCTCGCGACCCCAGGCGACGTACTCGCGCTCGAGCTCTGCAAGCGGAACGACGGCGTTGACCAAGCCCATCGCGAGTGCCTCGTCGGCCGAATAGAGCCGGCACAAGAACCAGATCTCCTTCGCCTTGCGCACGCCAACGGCGCGTGCCAGCAGGCCGGCGCCGAAGCCACCGTCGAAGCTGCCGACGCGCGGCCCGGTCTGGCCAAACTGAGCGTTGTCGGCGGCGATCGAGAGGTCGCAGACCAAGTGCAGGATCTGGCCGCCGCCGACGGCGTAGCCGGCGACAGCGGCCAGCACCGGCTTCGGACAGCGACGAATCTGCACGTGCAGATCGCCGACGTCGAGACGCCCAACACCCTGCGAAGCGACCTCGTCGTCACCGATATAGCCGTCGTCGCCGCGGATGCGCTGATCGCCGCCCGAGCAGAAGGCCTCACCGCCGGCGCCGGTGAAGATGATCGCGGCGACCTCGATGTCGTCGCGAGCCCGGGTAAAGGCGTCGCGCAGCTCGGCCAGCGTCTGAGGGCGAAACGCGTTTCGGACCTCGGGGCGGTTGATCGTGATTCGCGCAAGGGACTCGGCGCGCTCGTAGACGATGTCGTCGTAGGCGGCGGCTGAGCGCCATTCGATCGGCGCGTAGAGCTCGTCTCGTGGCGGGGCGTCCTTGTGAGGCGTCGGCACTGTCGCAACAATGCCAGAAGTGCCGATGCATCTCGACAACTGGCTCGCCCAGCGCGCCGAGACCTGCCCTGATCGCTGCGCCCTGATCTCAGGTGGCGGCTCGCTCACCTACGCCGAGCTCGAGAGCGAGGCAACCGGGGCCGCGCGCCGGCTCGCGGCGCGTGGCGCGCGCCGCGGCCAGACGATCGCACTGGCGCTGGCGCCCGGAACCGAGTACGTCGTCCTCCTGCATGCGCTGATGAAGCTCGGCGCGATCGCTTACCCGCTGAATACGCGGCTCACCGAGCCCGAGCTGGCAGCCGAGCTCGAGCGAGTGCGGCCGGCCTTGACGATCAGCGGCTCGCCAGACCTCGGCCTGACCGAGGCCGACCTGCCGCTGCTCGGCGAGCACGACCTCGATGCGCTTCATTGCCAGATTCTCACCAGCGGCACCTCCGGGGCACCGAAGCCGGTCGGCCTCACCTACGGCAACCACCTCTGGAGCGCGATCGGATCGGCGTTCAACCTCGGCGTCGAGCCCACCGACCGGTGGCTGTGCTGCTTGCCGATGTTCCACGTCGGCGGCCTCTCGATCGTCCTGCGATCGGTCATCTACGGGACAACCGCGGTCGTGCACGACGGCTTCGACGTCGACGATGTCGCCGAATCGCTCGAAGGCGATGGCGTCACCGTGATCTCGGTCGTGGCGACACAGCTGCGGCGCTTGCTCGAAGCCGGCGTCGACCTGCTGCCGTTGCGCGCGGTCCTGGTCGGCGGCGGGCCGGTGCCCGACGAGGTGCTCGAGGAGGCGATCGGGCGCGGGGCCACCGTGATCCAGACGTACGGGCTGACCGAGACCGCCTCGCAGGTGACGACGCTGGCGCCGGCCGATGCCCAGCGCAAGCTCGGCTCGGCCGGGCGCCCGCTGCTGACCACCCACATTCGCATCCACGATGGCGAGATCGTCGTCCAGGGGCCAACCGTCGCCCCGGGCCTCGTCGACGAGGGCGGGTGGCTTCACACCGGTGATCTCGGCCACATCGACGACGAGGGCTTTCTTTACGTCACAGGCCGGCTTTCCGAGATGATCGTCAGCGGCGGCGAGAACGTGCTGCCGGCAGAGATCGAGGATGTGCTCATGACTCACCCTGGAGTAGCCGACGCCGCGGCGATCGGCCGGGCGGACCCTGAGTGGCAAGAGGCGGTGACGGCGGTCGTCGTGTTACGAAATGGTGCCGACGTCACGGTCGATGAGCTCCGTGATCATTGCGCTTCAGAGCTCGCCGGCTTCAAGGTGCCAAAGCGCTTCGAGTTCGCCGCCGAGCTGCCGCGAACGGAGTCGGGCAAGCTGCTGCGACGGGAGCTGCGATGAGCACCGAGCGCGACGCCGTCGAGCGCTGGCTTGGTGAGTACATTGCGGCGTGGAAGAGCTATGACCGCGACAGCATCGTCGCCCTGTTCAGCGACGACGCGATCTATCGCTACCGGCCGCACGGCGATGAGATCAACGGTCGCGTGGCGATCGTGAAGTCGTGGCTCGAGGACGAGCCCGACGATCCGGGCACCTACGAAGCCGAGTACAGAGTCCTGGCGGTCGATGGTGATCTCGCCGTCGCCACCGGTACGAGCACGTATCTGACCGAGCCCGGCGGGGCGGTGGAGAAGGTCTATGACAACTGCTTCCTCATCCGTTTCGACGAGTCTGGGCGCTGCGCCGAGTTCACCGAGTGGTTCATGCAGCGGTCGGCGGGCTAGCATGCGCCGCCCATGACCGCCTCTGACGACAAGATCTACTACGACGCCGACGCCAATCCCGGCGCGCTTGCCGCGAAGACGATCGCGATCCTCGGCTACGGCTCCCAGGGTCATGCGCATGCGCTCAACCTGAAGGAGTCCGGTCACGACGTCGTCGTCGGCCTGCGCGCCGACTCGTCGAGTCGAGCGAAGGCTGAGGCGGAAGGGCTCGAGGTCCTCGACACCGCCGACGCCGCCAGCCGCGGCGACATCGTCATGGTCCTTCTACCCGACGAGAAGCAGGGGGAGGTTTGGGGCTCGGAGATCGCCGACGGCGTCGCCGAGGGCAACCTGCTCATGTTCGGCCACGGCTTCGCGATCCACTTCGGCGAGATCGATCCCCCCGCCGGCGTCGACGTCGGCATGGTCGCGCCCAAGGGCCCGGGCCACCTCGTTCGCCGCCAGTACGGGGAGGGCAAGGGCGTTCCCTGCCTGATGGCCGTGCATCACGACGAGTCGGGCCATGCGCAGGAGCTCGTGCTGGCCTACGCGGCCGGGATCGGCGGCGGTCGCGCCGGGATCATCCCGACCACGTTCAAGGACGAGTGCGAGACCGATCTCTTCGGCGAACAGGCGGTGCTCTGTGGCGGCGCAACCGAGCTTGTTCGTGCCGGCTTCGAGACCCTGGTCGAGGCCGGCTATGACCCCCGGCTCGCCTACTTCGAGACCCTGCACGAGCTCAAGCTGATTGTCGATCTGATGTATGAGAAGGGCGTTCAGGGAATGCGCTACTCGATTTCGAACACCGCCGAGTACGGCGACATGACCCGCGGCCCGCGCGTGATCACCGACGAGACGCGCCAGGCGATGCGCGACATCCTCGGCGAGATCCAGTCAGGCGAGTTCGCCAAGGAGTGGATCGCCGAGAACCGTGCCGGCGCCGAGAACTTTCAACGCATGCGTGACGAGAGTGCTGGACACCAGATCGAGGATGTCGGCAAGCAGCTGCGATCGATGATGCCCTGGATCGATCAGGAGTTCTGAGCCACGCTGGCTTCGGCTTGTCAAGCGTGAGACGATCGGGCGGATGTCAGTCTGGTCTCGAGGAGGCCTGATGGAAGCGTCCGCACCGCTACCGCCACCGCCATCACCGCAGCTCGGCTATCCCGTTCGCGTCGAGGCCCAGCGCCAGGAGCGTTACCACCGCTTCCTGCCGCTGATCAAGTGGTTGCTCGCTGTGCCGCATTACTTCGTCCTCCTGGTTTTGCTGATCGGGGTCTTTATCGCCAAGATCGTGGCCTTCTTTGCGGTCCTGTTCACCGGCCGCTATCCGCCGGGCGTCTTCGACTTCGTCACCGGCGTCCTGCGCTGGGGATGGCGTGTGACCGCCTACGTCTCGTTGCTGACCGACCGCTACCCGCCGTTCTCGCTCGATCCGGAGGGCAACTATCCGGCGCAGCTGGAAATCGATTACCCGTCTGCCGGCGTCGACCGCTGGCGGCCGCTGGTGCACTGGCTCTTGATCATCCCGTACGCGTTCGTCGCGGGGATCCTCGTTTCTGTGGCCGGACTCGTCGCCTTCATCGGCGTCTTCGTGATCCTGTTCACGGAGGAGCTCCCAGAGGGAATGTTCAGCCTGATCCTGATCCCGTACCGCTGGCAACAGCGGGCAACTGCCTACGGGATGTTCATGGTCACGCGTTATCCCCCCTTCGAATGGGACGACTAGGGGCGTCTATCCCCGGGTCAGTCGCCGATGTTCTTGACGCGAGCGTCCTCGCCCTCGGGCTGAAGGCCGTCGCGGCCGACGTAGCCGCCCTCCGCGCCGATGACGATGTAGGTGGCGTCGGTGTCGGCTTTGTTGCGGATCTTGCGGTGCACCGCGGCATCAACGCGGGCCATGCCGCCGGGGCCGAGGCTGAACTTGGCGCCGTCGCCGAACTCGATCTCGATCGATCCCTCGCTGACGATGTAGAGCTCTTGCTGGCGCTCGTGCAGATGGAAGCCGGTCTCGATCCCTGGCGGGAGCACGATCGCGTTGATGCCGAACTCGGTCACCCCTAGCTCGCGGCGGATCTTGCGGAATCCGTAACCTTCGCCAACGCCGTCGAGGCTCGCCACCGTGTAGCCGTCTCCCTCGACTGGTTTGCTCACCTCTTCCGAGCTCACGCTGAGCACCCTACAACTGTCGCGCGATCACGATGAATCAATCCCATGCCCGCATACCCGACGCCCTCAAGCCCGCCGACGGGCGCTTCGGGTGCGGCCCGTCGAAGGTCCGGCCGCAGGCGCTGGCGAGCCTGGCCGACGCAGCGCTGGTGATGGGCACATCGCATCGCCAGGCGCCGGTCAAGGACGTGGTGAAGCGGATTCGCGGCGGCATCGGGGAGTTGTTTGAGGCGCCGCAGGGCTATGAGGTGCTGCTCGGAAACGGGGGCACAACGGCTTTTTGGGACGCGGCCGCGACATGTCTCGTGCGTGAGCGGTCGCTGCACCTGGTCTATGGCGAGTTCTCGGGCAAGTTCGCCAAGGTGGCGGATGCGGCGCCGTTTCTGGCCGAGCCGGTCGTCATCGAAGCCGAGCCCGGCGACGCGCCGCAACCCACGGCCGCCGCCGGCGCCGACGTGCTTGCGTGGGCCCACAACGAAACCTCGACCGGAGTCATGGTCGCGCCCGAGCGCCCGCCGGACGCCGACGGCGCCCTGATCCTGATCGACGCGACCTCAGCGGCGGGCGGCCTGCCGTTCGATGCCGCTGACGTCGACGCCTACTACTTCGCTCCGCAGAAGGGCTTTGGCGCGGATGGCGGTCTCTGGCTGACGCTCGTCAGCCCCGCGGCGATCGCGCGGATCGAAGAGCTCGACGGCGCAGACCGCTGGCAACCGGCGTTTCTCTCGCTGCGCACGGCGCTGGAGAACTCGCGCAAGGATCAGACCTACAACACCCCAGCGGTCGCGACCCTGCTGCTGATGGCCGATCAGATCGAGTGGATGCTCGCCGCCGGCGGACTCGACGGGTGCGTCGAGCGCTGCACGGCTTCGTCGAGCCATCTCTACGGCTGGGCCGAGGAGGCCGAGTTCGCCTCGCCTTTTGTCACCGATCCGGTCAAGCGCTCGCTGGTCGTCGGCACGATCGATTTCGCCGAGTCGGTCGATGCTGCCGCGCTCGCCGCGACTCTGCGCGCCAACGGGATCGTCGACGTCGAGCCTTATCGCAAGCTCGGTCGCAATCAGCTGCGAGTCGGGATGTTCCCGGCGATCGAGCCGACCGACATTCAAGCCTTGACGGCTTGCATCGATTGGACTGTCGAGAACGCGAGCGAGGTGCAGCGATGAGGCCGGAGATGCGAGTCCTGGTCAAAGAGAAGATCGCCGACTCGGGCGTCGCCCTGCTGCGCGAGCGGTTCAACGTCGAGCTCGGGCTCGACTGGGATGACGACGAGCTCGCCGAGCGCATCGGCGAGTTCGACGCGATCCTGATCCGCTCGGCGACCAAGCTCACCGCGGAGCTGATCAATCGGGCCGACAAGATGAAGGTGATCGGCCGAGCCGGGACCGGAGTCGACAACGTCGATATCGAGGCCGCGACCAAGCGCGGGATCATCGTTGCCAACGCGCCCGAGTCGAACTCGATCGCGGCGGCCGAGCACACGCTGGCCTTGGCGCTGGCGCTGTGTCGCAACGTGCCCCAGGCTCATGGTTCGCTTGTCGGCGGCGAGTGGGCGCGCTCGCGCTACGGCGGGAACGAGCTCTACGGCAAGACGCTGGGCGTAATCGGCTTTGGCCGCATCGGCCAGCTCGTCGCCAAGCGAGCGCAGGCTTTCGATATGGAGGTCGTCGCCTTCGACAAGTTCGTCACCGCCGAGCGCTTTCGCGAGCTCGGTGCCGAGGGCGTCGACGAGATCGACGAGCTGTACGCGCGGGCCGACCTGATCACGCTGCACGTGCCGAAGACTCCCGAGACCGAGAACCTGATCGACGATGAGTCGATCGCGAAGATGCGCGACGGCGTGCGCATCGTCAACTGCGCTCGCGGCCAGCTGATCGACCTCGAGGCGCTCGAGCGCGGGCTCGACTCCGGCCGCGTCGGCGGGGCGGCGCTTGACGTCTTCCCGGAGGAGCCGTTCACCGCGCACCCGCTGTTTCAGCGTGACGACGTCGTCATCACCCCGCACCTGGGCGCGTCCACGGCCGAAGCGCAGGATCGCGCCGGCACCGACACCGCCGAGCAGGTCGTTGCCGCGCTCAGCGGTGGTGTTGTCACCAACGCGGTCAACATCGCCGCGGTGCGCCCAGAGGCGATGGAGGCGCTGGCGCCGTTCGTGCCGCTATGCGAGAGCCTCGGCCGTCTCGCCCAGGCGCTGAGCGAAGGCTCACTCGGCCGTGTCCAGGTTGAGTTTCACGGCCGCATTGCCGAACACGACACGCGCCTGCTCGGGATCGCGGTGCTCGTCGGCATTCTTTCCGGCCACACCGAGGAGCCGGTCAACCTCGTCAACGCCCCGGCGATGGGCGAGGATCGTGGCATCGACCTCGTCGAGATCAGGGAATCGGGGTCGGGCGACTTCACCGAGCTCGTAAGGGTCCGGATCGGCGACGTCGAGGTCGCCGGCACCGGGGTCGGCCCGCGAAACGTCCCGTACCTCGTCGGCGTCTGGGGTCAGAGCTTCTACATCCCCTTCACCGAGCACCTGGCGATCTTCCGCTACGCCGATCAGCCGGGAATGATCGGCCGCGTCGGCACGATCTTCGGCGAGCACGGCGTCAACATCGTCTCCGCGGCCGTCGGCGCCGGCGCCGCCGCCGAGGCCGTGATGGCGCTGACCACCGACGCGCCGGTGCCCGCTGGGGTGATCGACGAGATCGCTTCGGCGGATGGGTTCTTCGTTGGGAGCGCGGTTAGCTTCTAGGACGCGGATGGCTGCGGCGCCAGCGGGGTCGACGGTTCGTATCAGTGAGGGAGAGCGTGAAATCGGCCGCTTGGGCCTCCCGTGGAGATCTATTCACGACAGTCGTTAGTGGATCTCCTCACGACGCTCTCTGAGTGAGTAGGGACGATGTGTGCCTCCGTTACCGACCCAAACCGCCGCACCACTACGCCGTAGCGGCCTCACCCCGTATCCCCAGCAGCCGTCGGCGATCAACCGCGAGATCCTCATAGGTCATCCGCGCCACCCAGTTCGGGTCGACATCCAGCGAGGGGGAGGGGCGCTTGCGAATCATCCCGATCCCAAAATCCGCGTCGATGACCTCAACCGTCAGGTCCGGCCGCGTCGCCCGCAGCATCACGATCGACCGCCACACCTCGCCGCACCACGGCCCGCCGCCGGCGTCGCGCGAGTCCGCTGATGCCGCTCCAGCAGTCGGCGGGTCGCAGTCGTGGACTAAGACCACACCGCCATCGGCGAGATGCTCGACCGCATGCTCGATGTCGCGCAGCGACTGCGCGAATGAGTGGTTGCCGTCGACGAAGATGACGTCGAAGCGTTCGTTCGGCGCCAGCGAAGCGAAGAACTCGTCGCTCGTGGCCTGGACCAGCCGTCCCCGCAGCAGCGTGTTCGGATGCACCCAGCGCTTGCTCAGCGACACCCTCGCGACCGGGTCGACGCCGGTCTTGCGCCAGGCTCGAACGTGAAGGAAGACCGACGCCCGTGCTGACGCCGATCTCGAGATAGCGCGGTCGCCGCCGCTGCCGAAGCTCGCCGGCAACGATCGCCACGCGAGCTGGGTGCTCTCGACCGCTGAGACGGCGCAACAGGCTCAAGTGACTAGTGTGGCGGGCGTGAAGACGGTCGTCATCACCAAGCACGGCGGTCCCGATGTGCTCGCCGGTCGAAGAGCGTCCCGATCCGCCCGTGGGCGCTGGCGAGGTGCGCATCGCGGTCGAGGCCGCTGGCATCAACTTCGCCGACCTGATGGCGCGATCGGGCGTGTATCCCGACGCGCCCGAGCCCCCTGCGTCGTCGGCTACGAGGTCGCGGGCACGATCGAGAGCGTCGGTGACGGGGTCGATTCGCACGCTGTCGGCGATCGCGTTCTGGCGGGAACGCGATTCGGCGGTTATGCCGAGCTGGTCTCGGTACCGGCGGCCCAGGTGATCGCGTTGCCCGAGAAGCTCAGCTTCGAGCAGGGCGCTGCTTTTCCGGTCAACTACACGACCGCCTGGGCCGCGCTGATGATCATGGGCGGGCTGCGCAGCGGCGACCGCACCCTGATCCACGCGGCCGCCGGCGGTGTCGGCATCGCCGCGACCCAGGTCGCCAAGCGCGCGGGCGCAGAGGTCTTCGGCACCGCTTCGCCGGCCAAGCACGACGCGATCCGCGCTCAGGGCGTCGATCACGCGATCGACTATCGCTCGCAGGACTTCGCCGCCGAGGCGATGCGGATCACGGGTGGGACCGGGCTCGACGTGATCATCGACGCCATTGGGCCGTCGAGCTTCAAGAAGGACTACAAGATCCTTCGCCCGGGCGGGCGCATGGTGATGTACGGCCTCTCGGAGGTCCAGACTGGCGACAAGCGTGACCTTCCGGCCGTCCTGCGCGGCCTCGCGCGGATGCCGCTGGCGACGATGCCGTGGTGGAAGAGCCTCGAGGTGATGAACGAGAACAAGGGCGTGTTCGGGCTCAACATGCTCAAGTGGTGGGACAAGGAGGGCCTCGATCGCTTGCTCGACCCGCTCGCCGAGGGCCTGGAGTCTGGCGCCTATACCCCGGTCGTCGCCGAAGCGTTCCCGTTTGACCGCGCGCCCGAGGCTCACCGCTTCATCGGCGAGCGCAAGAACGTCGGCAAGGTGGTTCTCGTTCCGTAGGGCGAAGCCGCGCTCCCGGGAGGCGTCGCCATGCGTCGATAGCGTTGGCACGGTGACGGTGGACCTCGCAGACCTGGCTCACCTCGCCAGCATTGGCAGCCTGTTCGATCGCGCCATCGTCGACAGCGGCAGGCTTGCGGCGTTTCTCTTTTTCGTCGCGCTGCTGGGAACGTTCGCCTTCATCCGCACGAGTACCTGGATGATCCGAAATCAGGTCAGCTGGTGGCCAGGCAACGTTTCGGTGGGCGGCACGCATGTCCACCATCTCGTCTGGGGCATCTTCGCGATGATGATCTTCGGCTACGTCGGCGTCGTCGTTGCGCCGGCCTCGCCGTGGCACGAGATCGTCACGGTGCTGTTTGCGATCGGCATGGGCCTGACGCTCGACGAGTTCGCGCTCTGGCTCGAGCTCAAGGACGTCTACTGGGAGAAAGAGGGACGCAAGTCGATCGACGCGATGATCGTCGCCGGCTCGATCGCCGGGATCCTGCTCGTTGGCTTCGCGGCCTGGGTGGATGTGGCAGAGGACGTCGAAGCCGCGGTCTTCGCCGCTGCCGGCGTCTTCGGCGTGATCGGAATCCTGATCGCCGCCGTCAATGTGGCGAAACAGCACTATGCATGGACGTTCGTCGCGCTCATCGTCTGGCCCTTGGCGGTGCCGGCGGCGTTGCGCCTCGCGCCTCCGGGCTCGCTCTGGGGCCGCACCTTCTACAAGGGCGAGAAGCTCGCCCGCTCCCAAGCGCGCTACCCTGCCAGTTCCGAGTGACCTCCCGGCATCACAGCCTCGCGCTTCTCCTTCTCCTCCCCCCTCGGGGGGAATAGCGCTGGGCGGCGCGACAGCCGCGAGATACAAGGTCAATCGGTTCAGTTAGAGAAGGAGTAGGCGATGAACGCCGACCGCGTCCACATTTTTGACACCACGCTGCGTGACGGCGAGCAGTCGCCGGGAATCTCGCTCAACACCCAGGAGAAGATCGAGATCGCCCAGCAGCTGGCGCGCCTCGGCGTCGACGTGATCGAGGCGGGCTTTCCGATCACCTCCCCCGGCGACTTCGAAGCCGTCGAGGCGATCGCCCGCACGGTCGAAGGCCCGGTGATCTGCGGCCTCGCGCGCACCCACAAGGCCGATATCGATGCCGCGTGGAATGCGATCAAGAACTCTGAGCGGCCGCGGATCCACACCTTTATCTCGACCTCCGACATCCACATCACCCACCAGCTGCAAACCGACCGCGAGGACGTCAAGGGACAGGCAAAGGCAGCGGTTGCGATGTCCAAGTCCTATTGCGAGGACGTCGAGTTCTCGCCAATGGATGCGACCCGGGCCGAGATCGAGTTCACGGCCGAGGTCTGCGCGATCGCAGTCGCCGAGGGCGCCAACGTGATCAACATCCCCGACACCGTCGGCTACACGACCCCCGACGAGTACGCGCGCTACTTCGCCCGCCTCTACGAGCTGGCGCCCGAGCTGCGCGAGGTCGAGATGTCGGTGCACTGCCACGACGACCTCGGTCTCGCCGTAGCCAACTCCTACGCCGGGCTGATCGCCGGTGCGCGCCAGGTCGAGTGCGCGATCAACGGCATCGGCGAGCGCGCGGGCAACTGCTCGCTGGAAGAGATCGTAATGCTGCTGCGCACGCGCAACGACGAGCACGGGCTCGACACCGAACTCGACACCCGCGAGCTGGCGCGAACCTCGCGCATGGTCTCGCGCTTCACCGGCTACGTCGGTGCAGCCGAACAAGGCGATAGTTGGGCGAAACGCGTTCGCCCACGAGGCCGGGATCCACCAGGACGGCGTGCTCAAGGAGCGCTCGACGTACGAGATCATGGATGCGCGCGACGTCGGCCTCGAGTCGAACTCGATCGTGCTCGGCAAGCACTCCGGTCGCCATGCGTTGCGCGATGCGCTCGAGCAGCTCGGCTTCAAGGTCGAAGGCAACGCGCTCAACCAGGCCTTCAAGCGCTTCAAGGAGGTTGCCGACCGCAAGAAGCAGGTGACCGCGCTCGACCTCGAGGCGATCGTCTCCGACCAGGTCCGCGACAGCGCCGCGCGCTACGAGCTCGCCTGGTTCGACGTCGAGGCCTCGACTCGCCGCGAGCCGCACGCGAAGGTGGCGGTGACGATGCCCGACGGCAGCGAGTCGGTCGGTGAGTCGGGAGGCGATGGCCCGGTCGATGCGATCTTCGGCGCCGTGCGCGCCGCGACTCGGGTCGAGTCCGAGCTTCGCCAGTACACCGTTTCGGCTGTGACCGAAGGCGAGGACGCGCTCGGTGACGTGACCGTGATGCTCCACGCCCACGGTCGCCTCGCCAGTGGCCAGGGCGTCGCAACCGACATCCTCGAAGCGTCGGCACGTGCCTACATCCGGGCGCTTTCGAATGCGCTCGATGGGGCGGCGGTGCGCGAGGCCGAGGGTGTCGCGGCAGAGGCGGCGAGCGCTCCGGCTACGCCGGGGCCCTGACCCAGCGCGCGTGCCTTGACGCCGGCCTGAGATCGGGTGGATACTGGGCTCGGCGGCAGGGGGTCCTGTCGCCACTCGATTACGAGGCGGCCGATTCGAGTCGCTCGGCCGATCACGCAGGGAGGCCAGCACATGTCGGAGCGCATCGGTCGCTTCATCCGTTCTCAGGTCATCGGCCTGACCGCCCTGTTCATCGCTCTCAGCGGCGTCGCCTACGCCGCAACGAGCCTGCCGAAGAACTGGTCAAGTCGAAGCAGATCAAAGACGGCCAGGTGAAGACCAAGGACGTGCAGGACAACGGCCTAACCGGTGTCGATATCGACGAGTCGACGCTGAGCCTGCCTGCATCCGGCGGCGGTGGAGCCGCCTCGGACCTGAACTGCTCGAGCTGCGTCGCGACCCCCGATCTTGCCGACGCCGCGGTCACGATTCCAAAGCTCGCCTTCGACCCCGCGACGCAGGTGAGCTCGACGCCCACAACCACGACAGTCGCTACTTCACCGAGACCGAGCTGCAGACCTCCGACGGCAGCGCGCCGAACACGGGCGCGAACTTCGTCCATTGGAACGTGCTGAACGGCGTCCCGCGGGCTTTGCCGACGGCGTCGACGACACCGGCGGCACCGCCGATCGACCTCAACTGCTCTGGTTGCGTCGGCAGCGGCGAGCTCGCCAACGCTACTGGCGAGCTCGACGGCAATGCCGGGACGAACCCGACGACCGACTTTCTCGGCACCACCGACAACCAGCCGCTCAATCTGCGGGTGAACAACGCTCGTGCGCTGCGGCTCGAGCCGGCGTCCGACGGCGCCAACCAATCGTCCGAACGTGATCGGCGGAATCGCCGACAACACAGTCACCGCCGGGGTCCACTCGGCGACGATCGCCGGTGGTGGGCGCATCACACCCGCCGATCCGACGACCGCGAACCGCGTCACCGATAGCCTCGGCACTGTTGGCGGTGGTGCCGGCAACCGCGCCGGCGACGCCGCGGGCACGGTCAGCGATCGCACTTTCGCGACGGTCGGCGGCGGCCAGTACCAACACCGCCAGCAACCAGTTCGCGACCGTCGGCGGAGGTCGGCTCAACACCGCCAGTGGGTTCAAGCGATCGTCGGCGGCGGCGCCAACAACACGGCGCGAGCGGCGGCAACCGCGCCGCCGGTCGGCGGCGGCGGTGGTGACAGAACACCGCCAGCGGCGGCACCGTGGCGACCGTCGGCGGCGGGTCCGGCAACGTCGCCAGCGGGGAACGCGCGACCGTCGCCTGGCGGAATCTCGAACACCGCCGCCGGCGACTTCAGCCTCGTCGCCGGCCAGGAGCGCGCGAAACACCGACGCCACCCACGACGGCGTCTTCCTGTTCGCTGACTCCACCGACGCCGATTTCAACTCGGCGGCGGCGAACGAGTTCGCGGCTCGCGCCACCGGTGGTTTTCGTTTCGTCGCAGCGCCGGTCGGCAACGGCTGCACGATCGCAGCCGGCAGGAGGTGCGATCTCGCCTGCACGAGCGACCGCCGCGCCAAGGATGACTTCGCGCCGGTGAGCCCGCGCACGGTGCTCGACCAGCTTGCGCGCCTGCCGATCGAGAGCTGGGTCTACGACGACGACCCGGCGCCAGGTTCGCCACGTCGGCCCGACCGCACAGGCATTTCAGCGCACGTTCGGCCTCGGCGAGGACCCGACCACGATCTCGACCGTCGACGCCGACGGCGTCGCCCTGACGGCGATCAAGGGGTTGAATCGAGAAGGTCGAGGCGCTCGGCGGAAAAGCCGGAGCCGGCGCCCGTGGCGGCCCTGCCGCAAGCGGGCGCCTCGCTGTCGCCCGCCGCGATCGCTGGCATCGCAGCGCTGTGTGCGCTGCTTGCCGCGCTCTGGGCGCAGCGGTGGCGCTGCGCTGGAGCGGGCGGACCGGAGGACGCCTGGCGACCGGCTGAGCCCGCCAGATAGAGTGCGTCGCATGGGCGCGCTCGAAGGCCGCAAGGCTCCTGATCACCGGCGCCTCGTCGGGTATCGGCGAGGCGGCGGCGCTGGCGATGGTCGCCGAGGGCGCGAGCGTCGCGCTCGGCGCGCGGCGCAAGGACCGCCTCGACGAACTCGCGTCGCAAATCGAGGCCGACGGCGGCAAGGCGGTCGCGATCGAGGCCGACATCAGCGACGAGGCCGAGGCGAAAACGCTGGTCGAGACCGCAAACTCCGAGCTCGGCGGGCTCGACTGCCTGGTCAACAACGCCGGCGTCATGTTGCTCGGCCCGCTTCAGGGCGCCGACCCTGCCGAGTGGCGAACGATGATCGAGGTCAACTGTCTCGGCCTCCTCTACTGCACCCACTACGCACTGCCCTTGATTCGCGACGGCGGGGGAGGGGACGTGGTCAACGTTTCCTCGGTGGCGGGGCGAACTGCCGCGCTCGGATCCGGCGTCTACAACATGACCAAGTGGGGCGTCGTCGGCTTTTCGGAGTCGCTGCGCCAGGAGGGCGCGCACATCGGCGTGCGCGTCACCTGCGTCGAGCCGGGCTTTGTCGAAACCGAGCTTCAGGGCCACAACGAGAACCCGATGGTCATCGAGCAGATCGAGAAGGCGAAGGAAGCGGCGGGCAAGGTGCTCGAGGCCGCCGACATCGCCAACGCGGTCGTCTACGCCGTCGCTCAGCCAAAGCATGTGAGCATCAACGAGATCCTCGTGCGGCCCTCGGGCCAAACGCGCTAGAGATTCGGCTCGATAAGTCTGGCTGGCGGTTCCGCGAACCGCCATTCGTAGACGAGCGTCTGTGATAGCGTACAGAGCGTGAGTGCGACGACCAGTGACGCGATCGCGGTTGGCGCGCGGATCAAGGCCCTGCGTGCTTCGATGGACCTCTCGCTTCGCGACCTCGCGACGCGAAGCGGCGTCTCGACGCCGATGCTTTCACAGGTGGAGCGCGGCGAAACGAGCCCGACGCTCGGCGTCGCTCAGCGAATTGCCGCCGGCCTCGACCTGACGCTCTCGCAGCTGTTGCGCCTCGACGAGAGCGAGCACGTCGTCGTCACCCGAGCCGGCGATCGCCGGGTGCGCGAGCGCAAGGGACACCGCACCGAGGAGCTGACGCCACCGCTTCCCGGCCAGCGCGCCGACGTCTCGGTGCACGCGCTCGAGCCAGGCGCCGCCACCGGCAAGGCCGGCGACCCGACGCTGCACGAGCCGGGCGCTCGCGAGACCGCTGTCGTCCTCGCGGGCACGGTGACGCTGCTGATCGACGACCAGCGCCACGACCTCGCCACCGGCGACAGCGTCACCTTCGACGCCGACCTGCCACATCACTTCGAGAACACCAGCGAGTCGCCCGCCGAGTTCGTCGCCGTCGTCGCCGCCGGCCTCAAACGCGGCTAGCCCGAGGACCCCGATGGCCCAAACGATGTTCGAGAAGATCTGGGAGGCCCACGCGGTCGATGACGGGCTCATCTACATCGACCTGCACCTCGTCCACGAGGTCACCTCGCCCCAAGCCTTTGACGGCCTGCGCCTCGCCGGTCGCAAGCTGCGCCGGCCCGACAAGACGGTCGCCACCGCCGACCACAACGTGCCCACCGATGGCACGCCGGTGGCGCGAATGATCGCCGACGAGCTCTCGCGCGTGCAGGTCGAGACGCTGGAGCGAAACTGCGAGGAGTTTGGCGTTCCCGTTTACTCGCTCGGCTCCGACTACCAGGGGATCGTGCACGTGATCGGCCCCGAGCTCGGCCTGACTCAACCCGGAATGACGATTGTCTGCGGCGACTCACATACCTCCACCCATGGTGCCTTCGGCGCGCTTGCCTTTGGCATCGGCACCTCGGAGGTAGAGCATGTCCTGGCGACCCAATGCCTCGGTCAACGGCGCCCGAAGACGATGCGGATCGTCTACTGCGGCGAGCTCGGGCGCGGCGTTGTCGCCAAGGACCTGATCCTGGCGACGATCGGGCGCCTTGGCACCGATGGCATGGTTGGCCACGCGGTCGAGTACGCGGGCGAGACGATCGCGGGCCTGACGATGGAGAACCGGATGACGATCTGCAACATGACGATCGAGGGCGGCGGGCGAGCCGGGATGATCGCCCCAGACGAAACCACCTTCGAGTGGGTCGAGGGTCGTCCTGCCGCGCCGCAGGATTTCGACGGTGCCGTGGCGGTCTGGCGCGAGCTGCCAACGGACGAGGGCGCCAGCTTCGACACCGAGATCGAGGTGGACGCGGCGGCGATCTCGCCGATGGTCACCTGGGGCACGAACCCGGGCCAAGTCGTCGAGGTCTCCGGCGAGGTGCCGGTGGCAGCGAGTGACTCCGAGGAGCGCGCGCTCAAGTACATGGCGCTCGAGCCGGGCATGGCGATCGAGGAGGTAGAGCTCGACCGTGTCTTCATCGGCTCTTGCACCAACTCGAGGATCCAGGACCTGCGCGAGGCCGCCGCGATGGTCAAGGGGCGCCGCGTCGCCTCGACGGTGCAGGCGATGGTCGTGCCGGGCTCGGCCCAGGTCAAGGCCGAGGCCGAGGCCGAGGGACTCGACGAGGTCTTCCGCGCCGCCGGCTTCGACTGGCGCAGCGCCGGCTGCTCGATGTGCCTGGGCATGAACCCCGACATCCTCAGCCCGGGCGAGCGCTGCGCCTCGACCTCGAACCGAAATTTCGAGGGCCGCCAGGGTAAGGGCGGCCGCACGCACCTGGTCAGCCCGAAGATGGCCGCGGCCGCGGCGATCGAGGGGCATTTCGTCGACATCAGGGAGTGGGAGTAATGCGCGTAGCCACGCGGCCGGAGAACCCCTTTGAGGCTGCGGCGATGCTCGCGGGAATCGTGCCCAACGCGCTCTTCGAGGGCTACTTCGCGCACATGATGTCGCGGTCGCTGATGGCCGCCGTCTCGCTCGGCATCTTCGACGCGCTCGAGCAACACGCTGACGACGCCGAGGGGCTCGCCAAGCGGCTCGAGCTCGATCCGCGAGGGGTCGATGCGCTGCTGATCGCTCTGCACGCGATGGGCTATGTCGACCACGGCTCCGATGGATACCGCAACGGCTCGCAGGCGCGAAAGCACCTCGTTTCGGGAGCGCCCGAGCCGATGGCCGAGGCGATCGGTGTCTTCTCCTACGACATGTGGCGCTACATGGGCCAGCTCGAGCAGGTAATCCGCTCGGGTGAACCCGTTGGCGACCTCCACAACCGACCGGCCGGCGACCCCTGGTGGGCGAGCTACATGCGCGGGCTGTTCGAGCTCTCTCAGCTTCGAGCCGACTCGGTCGTCCGCCAGATCCCGGTGAAGAGCCCGAGGACACTGCTTGACGTCGCCGGCGGTCACGGCGGCTACTCACTGGCGATGTGCCGGCGCCACCCCGAGCTCGAGGCGACCGTGTTCGAGCTCGAGGGCGCTGCGGCGATCGGCCGGGAGATCCTCGCTGAGCAGGAGCACGGTGACCGCGTCAGTTTCGAGGTCGGCGACATGTTCGCCGGCGACCTCGGCTCGGGCTACGACGTCGCGATGGCGAACTCGATCTGCCATCACTTCGACCGCGAGCGCAATGTCGAGCTGTTGACGCGGATTCGCGGCGCGCTGGCGCCGGGCGCGACGATGGCGATCGTCGAGCAGGAGCGCCCCGCGGAGGGCAAGCGCGGTGAGCAGATCGGCGCTCTCTCCGGGCTGCTCTTCTACGTCACCAGCCGGGTCCGCACCTACACCGGCGACGAGCTCGCCTCGTTCATGCGCGAAGCGGGGTTCGGCGCCGTCAGGGCACGGCGCAGCGTCATGGTGCCGGGAATCGTGGTCGTCACGGCGAAGAACGAGGGCGCAGGATGAACCCCGTTGGCGTGATCGAAGGCAAGGTCAGCTTTCTCGACCGCGCCGACGTCGACACCGATCAGATCATCCCCAAGCAGTTCCTCAAGCGCGTCGAGCGCAGTGGCTTCGGCGAGTTTCTCTTCTACGACTGGATCCGCGATGGTGAGATCGAGCTCGAGCCAAACCCCGTCCTGGTCACCGGCGCGAACTTTGGCTCTGGCTCCTCGCGCGAGCACGCGCCGTGGGCGATTCAGGACTTCGGCTTCGAGGCCGTGATCGCGCCCTCTTTCGCCGACATCTTCTACGGCAACTGCACCAAGATCGGCTTGCTGCCGGTGATCGTCTCCGAGGAGCACTGCAGGGGTATCGCAGCTGCGGGCTCCGTGCGCATCGATCTCGACGACCAGACCGTCGACTACGCCGGTGGCGTCGTGCGCTTCGAGATCGATGAGGAGGTCAGACATCGCCTTTCCAACGGGCTCGACGACATCGCGATCACGCTGCGAAACGGCGATGCGATCGATCGCTTCGAGGCGTCCGCCGGGGCCGATCGCGGCCCTGTGACGACCAGCCTGTGAGCACGGTCGACTGGGACGCCCGTGCCTACGATCGCCTCGCCGACCCGCAGGAGGAGTGGGGGCGGGAGGTCTTGGCGCGACTCGACCTCAAGGGCGACGAGACCGTTCTCGATGCTGGCTGCGGCTCGGGACGGGTGACGCGGCTGCTCTTGGAACGACTGCCACGCGGGAGGGTGATCGGCGTCGACGCGGCGCCATCGATGATCGCCACCGCTCGCGAAGCGTTCGAGGGCGATGACCGGGTCGAACTTCGCGTCGGCGACCTGCTCGAGCTCGAGCTCGTCGAGCCCCTCGACGCGATCTTCTCCAACGCGACCTTCCACTGGATCCTCGACCATGTCCGCCTCTTCGCTCGCCTGCATCAGGCGTTGCGGCCGGGCGGTCAGCTCGAGGTCCAGTTCGGCGGCGAGGGCAACGTCGCCGAATGGAAGCGGGCGATCGAGGCAGCCGAGGGCGACGAGCGCTTCTCCGCCTACCTGCGGGGGATGCCGGCCACGCACAACTTCGCCTCGATCGGCGATACGCGCGCCCGGCTCGAGCGTGCCGGCTTCGAGATCGAGCGCATCTGGCTCGAGAACCGCACTGTGGCACCGTCGGAGCCGCGGGAATTCGTTCGCGTCGTCGGGCTCGCCAAGCACATCGCCCAGCTGCCCGGCGAGATGCACGAGCGCTTCATCGACACCGTCCTCGGGTCGATGTCCCGCCCGCTGACGCTGGAGTACGTGCGCCTCAATGTCTCGGCTCGAAGGCCGACGTGAGCACGCCGAGGATCGCTCTGCTGCCCGGTGACGGCATCGGCCCGGAGATCGTCGCGTGCGCACGACGCGTGCTCGACGCAATCGGCGACTTCAAGTTTGAGGAGCACCTCGTCGGCGGCGCCGCGATCGACGCCCACGGCTCCGCGCTCGCCGACGACGTTCTCGACGCCTGCCGCGACTCCGACGCGGTGCTGCTCGGCGCGGTCGGCGGGCCGAAGTGGGACACGACTGATCCGGCTGCACCGCGGCCCGAACAGGGGCTGCTCGGCCTGCGCAAGGGCCTCGGCCTGTACGCGAACCTGCGCCCCGTGCGCCCGAGCGAGTCGCTGTATGCGGCGAGTCCGCTGCGCGAGGAGCGCATCCGAGGCACAGACCTGCTGGTTGTCCGCGAGCTCACCGGTGGTATCTACTTCGGCGACAGTGGTCGCGACGGCGATTCGGCGCACGACACCTGCACCTACTCCGTCGCCGAGGTCCAGCGGATCGCCCGCGTCGCCTTCGACGCCGCCGGCCGCCGCAGCGGTCGCGTCACCTCAGTCGACAAGGCCAACGTGCTCGAGACGTCGCGGTTGTGGCGTGAGACCGTGACCCAAGTAGCCGGCGAGTATCCCGAGATCGCCCTCGACCACCTGTTGGTAGACAACGCGGCGATGCAGCTTGTCTCTGAGCCCGCGCGCTTCGACGTGATCGTGACTGAGAACCTCTTCGGCGACATCCTCTCCGACGAGGCGGCGATGCTCACTGGCTCGCTCGGGATGTTGCCCTCGGCGAGCCTGGGCGACGCTGACAGCCCCGGGATGTTCGAGCCGGTGCATGGGTCAGCCCCCGACATCGCCGGGAAAGGCATCGCCAACCCGCTCGCGACGCTGCTCTCGGCGGCGCTGATGCTCCGCCATGGACTCGGTCTCGAGCAAGAGGCGGCCGCGATCGAGGCTGGTGTGGAGAGGACGCTCGAGCGCGGCATTCGCACCCCCGACCTCGCGGGCGACTCCGAGGCGATGGGCAGCGCGCAAGTGACCGCATCGGTGCTTGCAGAACTGACCCGATGATCGCCATACTGAGCTGATGGAGAAGTCCGAGTGGATTTGGATGAACGGCGAGTTCGTGGCGTGGAACCAGGCGCAGGTCCACGTCCTCAGCCACGGACTGCACTACGGCAGTGGTGTCTTCGAGGGAATTCGCTGTTATGAGACCGACCGGGGTCCGGCGGTGTTTCGCCACCTCGAGCACATGCAGCGCCTGGAGAAGTCCGCTGAGCTCTTCTATCTGCCGCTGACGTACTCCGCCGCTGAGCTGCGCGAGGCAACGACCGAGCTGATCGCACGCAACGGACTTTCCAGCTGCTACATCCGCCCGCTCGCGTTTCGCGGCTACGGCGAGATGGGTCTTTACGCGCAGGCCGCGCCCGTTGAAGTCGTGATCGCGGTGTGGCCATGGGGCTCTTACCTCGGCGATGAGGGCAAGCGCAACGGCATCCGAGCCAAGGTCTCGTCGTGGCGGCGGATCTCGGCCGCCGGACTGATCCCGCACGCCAAAGCCAGCGGGCAGTACCTGAACTCGATCCTGGCCAAGAACGAAGCCGCGCTCTCAGGCTACGAGGAGGCGATTCTGCTCGACGAGCGTGGCTTCGTCTGCGAGGGCTCCGGCGAGAACGTCTTTCTGGTTCGCGACGGTCAGCTGGTGACGCCCGGGCACAGCTCGTCGATCCTCGATGGGATCAGCCGCAGGTCGGTGATCCAGATCGCAAGCGACCTCGGCTACCAGGTGATCGAGCGTGATATTGCCCGCGCGGAGCTCTACCTCGCTGAGGAAGTGTTTCTCTGCGGTACGGCGGCGGAATTGGTGCCGGTGCGCGAGATCGACGGCCACGAGCTCGGCGAGCCGGGCGAGATCACCCGCGTCGTCCAGACGAAGTTCGAGGATGCCCTGCATGGTCGCGCCCCCGAGTACGCGGAATGGCTGGATGTGGTCGACGTTACGAGTAAGGTCAGCGGCTAGATGCTTTGCCTGTTCGGTGCAATCGAGCGAATTAGGACCGCCGCGACCGCGTAGCGGCTCGCGGCCGCGCGGGATGGTTTCCGCGCAACGGCTCGCTCGAATCATCGGACCTCAGAAAGGCAGCAAGTGACTCTCATAAAGCTCTACGACACGACCCTTCGCGACGGCATGCAAGGTCAGGGCATGTCGCTCTCGGCGGCGGAGAAGGTTCGCGTCGTCGCAGCCCTCGACCGTCTCGGCATCGGCTTCGTCGAGGCCGGCTTCCCCAGTTCGAACCCGAAGGAGGCCGAGCTCTTTCGCCTCCTCGCCGATCTCGATCTCGAGACGGCGCAGGTCTGCGCTTTCGGCATGACTCGCCGGCGCGGGCTCGCAGCGGCCGACGATCCGTCGCTGCGCGAGCTCGTCGCCTGCGCGGCACCGGTGATCACCTTCGTCGGCAAGACGTGGGGCCTTCACCTGGAGAAGGTGACGAAGGTATCCACGGAGGAGAACCTGTCGATGATCGTCGACTCGGTCAACTTCGCCTGCGCCGAAGGCAAGCGCGTCGTCTATGACGCCGAGCATTTCTTCGACGCTTGGCGCGACGACTCCGGCTACGCGCTCGAGTGCCTGCGCGCAGCCACGGCCGCCGGCGCGGAGAACGTGACCCTGTGCGACACCAATGGCTCCAGCCTGCCCGGCCAGATCGCCGATGCAACCGCTGCCGTGGTTGCCGAGCTCGGTGAGCGCGTCGAGGTCGGCATCCACGCTCACGACGACGCCGACTGCGGCGTCGCGAACTCGCTCGCGGCGGTCGACGCCGGCGCCCGCATGGTCCAGGGCACGGTCAACGGCTACGGCGAGCGCTGCGGCAACGCGAACCTGATCTCGGTGCTCGCCGCACTGCAGCTCAAGCTGGGATATGAGTGCGTCGCGCCCGAGCGCATGCGCCTGCTCACCGAGACAGCTCACCTCGTCGATGAGCTCACCAACACCACGCCTGATCCCGATCAGCCGTTCGTCGGCCGAAATGCATTCGCCCACAAGGGCGGCATGCATGTCGCCGGCGTTCAGGCGGACTCGCGCACGTTCGAGCACATGGACCCGGGCGACGTCGGCAACAGCCGCGACATCCTCATCTCTGAGCTTTCGGGCAAGGGGTCGGTTCTGTCGCGCGCCGAGGACGTCGGCATCGATCTCGACGCCGACGCGGCCAAGCGCGTGCTCGAGCGCGTCAAGGAGCGCGAGCACCGCGGCTACCACTACGAGGCCGCAGACGCATCGTTCGAGCTGCTGCTGCGACGCGAGGCCGGCTCCTACCAGCCGCTTTTTCGCCTCGAGGGCTACCGCGTGATCGTCGAGAAGAGCCAGGACGGCTACATCGATACGCAGGCGACGATCAAGCTTTGGGTCGATGGCACGCGCTACCTGCACACGGCGGAGGGGGATGGACCCGTCAATGCGCTCGACCGGGCCCTGCGCTTGGCCCTGAAAGAGCACCATCCGCATTTGCCCGAAATCGAGTTGACGAACTTCAAGGTCCGCCTGATCGAGGGCAGCCACGGGACCGACGCCGTTACCCGGGTGCTGTTGGACTCGACCGATCACGAGCGGGAATGGGGCTCGATCGGCGTCTCGGAGAACATCATCGAAGCCTCGTGGGAGGCGCTGGTCGACTCGCTGGAATACGCGTTTCAAGAATGAGCTCGGCGGGGCCCAACATCGAGCGGCCCGACTTCGATGGGCCGCGCGAGCACGATGGCTTTCGCGCTCGGAGGGCTCGCATCGGCTACGCGCTCGGCACCGAGCCCGGCGAGGTGATCTCCTGTCGGCCTCGCCAAGTTCTTTCGTTGCGGCGACGCCGTCGATTACTACGATGGGGAGGAGCCTCCCGCGGTTGACTGAGTCCCAGCAAATACCACTGGCAAAGCCCGTGATCGGCAAGCGCGAGGAGGAGCTGGTGCTCGAAGTGCTGCGCTCGGGCAGGCTTTCGCTGGGACCGATGCAGGAACACTTCGAGCGTCAGTTCGCCGACTACCTCGGTGTGCCTGACGCGGTTGCGGTCTCGTCGGGTACCACGGCGCTTCACCTCGGGGTTCGCGCTCTTGGCTGGCGCGATGGCGACGAGGTCGTGACCTCACCATTCAGCTTCGTCGCCTCGGCGAACTGCTTGCTCTACGAGGGGGTGAGGCCGGTCTTCTGCGACGTCGATTCGGTGACGCTGAACCTCGATCCCGCTGCTGCGTGGGACGCGATCACCGAGCACAGCAAAGGCATCCTGCCGATCGACATTCTCGGCTACCCGGCACCGCTGCCTGCCTTGGAGAAGATCGCCGCCGAGGGTGGCCTCGACTTGCTCGAGGACGCCTGCGAGGCGCTCGGCGCCCGCGATTCGGACGGTCGGCTGGTCGGATCTCGCGGGAATCTCGCATCGTTTGCCTTCTATGCCAACAAGCAGATGACGACGGGGGAGGGGGGCATGCTGGCGGTCAGCGACCCTGGGCTTGCCGCTCGCTTTCGCAGCGAGCGAAACCAGGGCCGGGCACCGAACATGGATTGGGTTGACCATGATCGCCTCGGTTTCAACTACCGGCTGAGCGAGATCGCCGCGGCGCTCGGGGTCGCCCAGCTCGAGCGCCTCGATCAATCTCTCGCGAACCGTGCGGCGGCGGCGGCGCTCTACAACGAACGGCTGAGCGCGTTCGGGGCCACCGCCGGTGCCGGCGATCCCGCCGGCCTCGTGCTGCCCTGCGCCGACGAGGGCGAGGAGCGACGCAGTTGGTTCATCTACGCGGTGCGTCTGCCGCGGGAGGTCGATCGCGAACGGGTCGTCGCCGAGCTCGCGCGGCGGGGAGTCGAGGCCAAGGCCTACATGCCTGCGATCCACCTGATGACTCACATGCGTGAGCGCTTCGGCTTCGAGCCCGGTCAGTTTCCCGTCGCTGAGGACGCATCCGCGCGCCTGCTCGCGCTGCCGTTCTTTCCGGCGATCAGCGAAGGCGAGGTCGACCGCGTCGCATCGGCACTCAAAGAAGCGCTGTCCACAGCATGAGAACCTGCGCCTGACCTGGTAATTACGCTGACGAGGCGTTCATCACCGAGTACAGGACCAGCCGCGCGACCCCAAACCTGCGCCTCGCCCACCCGCGCCTGAAGCGAGCCGCCGAGACGTTCTGACGTTCGGCACTGGTCCTCTGACCGAGCGCCGGTTGCTCCTATAGTCCGCCAGCGCATGCCCCGCTTCGAAGAACCACCGGATCCCCTGTTTGCGCGTATCAACGCCTCGATCGGATTCGATCGACGGCTTTGGCGTGAAGATGTGCGCGGCTCGCAGGCGCACGCCCGGGCGCTGGAGCGCGCCGGCGTTCTCAGCGCCGAGGAAAGTGAGCAGATCAACGGCGGTCTGGACCAGATTGCGGCAGAGCTGGAGAGCGATGAGTTTCGCTTCGCCGAAGACGACGAGGACATCCACATGGCGGTCGAGCGTCGCCTGACGGAGATCATCGGCCCGCTTGGCGGCAAGCTCCACACGGCTCGCTCGCGAAACGACCAGGTTGCCACCGACCTCGCACTCTTCGTTCGGGCACGGTCACAGCGTGCGCTCGAGCTGCACGACGAAGCTGATGGCTCGCTTCGTCGACCTCGCCGACGTGCATCGCGATTGGCCGATGCCCGGCTACACCCATCTCCAGCGCGCCCAACCGGTCTATCTCGGACATCACCTGCTCGCCTACTTTTGGATGCTCGCTCGCGATGCCGATCGATTCCGCGCCGCCGCCGCGGCAGCCACCGCCGCGATGCCGCTCGGCTCTGGCGCGCTCGCCGGCCTCAACTGGGAGCTCGAGCGCGAGCCCACGGCGGCGGAGCTGGGCTTCTCAGCGCCTTCGCAGAACTCGCTCGACGCAGTCTCCAATCGTGACTTCGCGCTCGACTACATGTACGCCGCGTCGGTCTGCGCGACGCACCTGTCACGGCTTGGCGGTGAGCTTGTCATCTGGTCAAGCCAAGAGTTTGGTTTCTGCAAACCAGCCGACGACTTCTCGTCCGGCTCATCGATCATGCCGCAGAAGCAAAACCCCGACGCTGCCGAGCTCTTGCGAGCGAAGGCGCCCCGCGTCGCAGCCTCGCTGGCGACGCTGCTGGGGGTGCTACACGCGCTTCCGCTGGCTTACTCCAAGGACCTTCAGGAGGACAAGGAGGCCCTGTTCGACGCGGCTGACACGATCGAGCTCTCGCTTGAGGTCGCTGAGCGGATGCTCTCGGGATTGCGCTTCGACCGCGCCCGGCTCGCGGCGGGGGCTGCCGATGAGATGGTCGCCGCGACCGACGTCGCCGACCTCCTTGTGCGCAAGGGGATGCCTTTTCGCGAGGCTCACGGCATCGTCGGCGGCCTCGTTCGCACCGCACTCGAATCCGAGCGCTCGCTCTCGCAGCTCACACCCGATGAGCTCAGGGCCCAATCTGAACTGCTCGGTGACGACTATTACGAGTTGTTGGCCGACGGCGCTTGGCTCGAGTCGAAGATCTCCTCGGGGGGAACTGCATCCTCCCGCGTGGCCGAACAACTGGCGGCGGCGCGTCAGGCCCTTTCCGAGCTCGCCGGCTGATGGTGCTTGACGCTGAGTTCTTCAACCGCTCGGTCCACACAGTCGCGCGCGAGCTGGTTGGGTGCGAGCTCAGCGTCCGCGGCGCCGGAGGGATCATCGTCGAGACCGAGAGCTATGACCGTGACGATCCGGCCTGTCACGCCCACGTCGGCCTGACTCGGCGGACCTCGACGTTGTTTGGCGCTCCAGGCCTGGCCTACGTCTACCTCTCGTACGGCATTCACAGCTTGCTCAACGTGGTCTGCGAGCCCGAGGGCGACGCCGCAGCGGTGCTGATTCGGGCGCTGGAGCCAACCCACGGCCTCGAGCTGATGGCCCAGCGGCGTCGACGCACGCGCCGTCGCGAGCTCTGCTCTGGGCCGGGCAAGCTGACCGAGGCGCTCGGCGTCGGCCTCGAGCTCAACGGCTCTTCCTTCACCAGACATCCGTTCGAGGTTCGTGCACGCTCGGGACGCTGGCGGGAAGTGGAAGTCGAGACTGGCCCGCGTATCGGCATCAGCCGCGCCGTGGACTACCCGTGGCGCTTCTGCGCGGCCGAAAGCCCGTTTCTCTCCAGACCCCTGCCGGCAACGGATTCGCGCCGCGCCGCCTGAGGCGGGTGGCTGGTGCTCAGCCGGCGGTGATGCCGCCGCCCGTTGGCGCGACGGCATCCCCACCTGTTGAACCACCGCCGCCTGCGGGAGCTGCCGGGGCGGGAGTTTGCGTTTCGGCCGACTCTTGGGTCTCAGGCTCAGGCGCGACTGTGGCGTCCTCGGTCGGCGTTGCTTCGGTCTCAGGGGCGACGACGTCAGCCTCGACCTCCGTCGCGTCCGCCGAGTCGTCAGGCTCCTCTGAGTCTTCCTCGGCTTCGCGCACGTCGGCGAGCGCTTCATAGGCATTGACGACGCTGGCGAAGATCAGCGCCGGATAGGTGCCGCCGTCGACCGGCGCGCCTGCGAACTCGGTCAGCATCGGC
The DNA here is from genome assembly GCA_963730145.1 of uncultured Solirubrobacterales bacterium. Classification (GTDB taxonomy): domain Bacteria; phylum Actinomycetota; class Thermoleophilia; order Solirubrobacterales; family 70-9; genus WHSW01. Next base: position 10,894 of record CAVSQT010000004.1, on the reverse strand, counting down.
GTCACGGTGTCGGGGTGGCCGACCCAGACGCAGGTCGTGATCTCCTCGGTCGCACCACAAAACCAGGCGTCGCCGTTGTCGTCTGTAGTCCCGGTCTTGCCCCAGGTGGTCTCGCCCGTCTGCGCGCGCTGACCGGTGCCGGAGGTGACCACCGTGGTCAGAATCGACTTGGCCTCGGCTGCAACGGCGGGATCGATCACCTGCTCGGCATCGAGCTTGTTCTCACCACTGGCACCGGTTTGGTCAGCCACGGGGTCGCCCTCGCCGTACTCCTCGCCGTCGAGCACCTCGATGATCCCAACGGGCCCGCCGGCGTTGGCGGCCATCGTTCCCGAGAGGCGCTGCCCGTCTGCGGCGATCGTGCTGTAGGCATGTGCCATCTCCAGTGGTGTGACGCCGGTCTCGAGGCCGCCGAGGATCATTGCCGGGTTGTAGGGAGCAAAGTCGTTGCCGCCGATCGAGTACTCGATGTCGGTCGAGAGATCGGTCTCGATCCCAAGCGTGTTCGCTGTCTCGGCGACGTTCTCCGGGCCGACCTGGGCACCGAGCTGTGAGTAGACCGAGTTGTCGGAGTAGGTAGTGCCGGTGGCGATCGAGGCGGAGCCGAGATAGGAGTCCTCGTAGTTGTCGACGGCGAAGAACTCAGACACCGTTCGCGTGTCACCGTTGGGCTTGTCGAGCCTGGCTTCAAAGGGGATCTCCTGAGGCGCGGAGGTGAATACCTCACCCGAGGAACGGCCCTGCTGCAGGGCTGTGATCAGGGTGAAGGGCTTGAACGACGAGCCGGGCTGGCGATGGCCGTTGGTGGCGAGGTTGAACGGCGCCTGCTCATAGTCGAGACCGCCGACCATGGCTCGAACGGCGCCCGTGTCGTTGTCGAGCACGACCACCGAAGCGGTCGGCTCGATGCCGGCAAGTGTGCCGCTGACGATCTCCTCGACCTCGCGTTGCAGGTCGAGATCGAGCGTTGAGGTGATCTGCAGGCCACCGCCGAACGCCTCACCGGCGCCGTAGCGGTCGACGAGTTGCTGGCGCAGCCAGGAGGTGAAGTAGGGGGCTTCGGACTCCTCGACCGGCGGGGCGATCTCGTCCTCGGCGGGAATCGGCACCGCCTGATACTCGACCAACTCCTCATCGGTGATATAGCCCTGCTCGGCCATGCGATCGAGGACGAGGTCACGCCGCGCCTTGGAGTCGATCGGGTTCGCGCGGGGTGAGTAGGCCGATGGCGAGGAGATCATGCCGGCGAGTTGCGCAGCCTCCCACGGCAGCAACTCCGAGGCGCAGCTGGGAGCGTCGCCCTCGCCACAGCCCTCGTGCTCTACGGATGCGCCGAAGTAGGTGCGAGCAGCGGCCTCGATGCCCGTGGCGCCTTCGCCGAAGTAGATCTCATTCAGGTACTCGGTAAGGATCTTGTCCTTGGACCATTGACGCTCGAGGTGGTAGGCGATCGCCGCCTCGCGAAACTTCTGCAGGATGGTGCGGCTGTCCTGTGCAGCGAGCGCGTTCTTGACAAATTGCTGGGTGATCGTCGAGGCGCCCTGTTCGGCCGATCCCGCGAGGATGTCCTGATAGAGCGCCCGGCCGATGCCCTGAAAGTCGACGCCGCGATGCTCGTAGAAGCGCTGATCTTCGACCGCGACCACAGCTTCCTTCATCACCGGCGCGATCTCCTCCGACTCGAGCAGGATGCGACCCTCGTTGTTGGTCAGCGTCGCGAGCGTCTGCCCGCGAAAGTCATAGACGACGGAGTTCTGCGCGCGCTGGTATTGCTCGCGGTTTTCGAGCGCCGGCAGATCCTGAGCCACCGCCATCATGATCCCGAAGATGCTCGAGACGAATGCGAGTGCGCAGAGCCCGAGCACCACAATCGCGACGCGCAGCTTGCGCATCCGAGGCTTTCGCGCCGATTCACCGGAACTCGGCGTTGCCCCGGGCTTGGGCAGCTTCAGGCCACGGTTGCGCCGCGGCGACCACACGGAGCGACCCCCGTTGCTCGAGCTTTCGTTGTCGGATCCTGACGCCATGTGTTCGAATCGAATGCGTTCGGAGGCGACGATTGGATGCCACCCCAGGCGATGAAATCACTCGCCGTGCGGCTTCGCGGGGCCTTAATCGCCTGCCGAAGCCGGGATTACACAGACGATCGCAAGGCTCAACGGTGACCCCGGGGAGCCGGCGCGTGAGTCTAGCATTGGGCCGATGGCGCCCTCGACCCCTGAAGAGCTGCTGCGCGGTGCCGTCGACGCCCTGCCTGCGGGACGCCTCAGCGAGCAGTTGCGCGCCGACGCGCCGCTGCGCGTCAAGTTCGGCGTCGACCCGACCAGCCCTGACATTCACCTTGGCCACTGCGTCGTACTGACGAAGCTGCGGGCCTTTCAGGACGCGGGTCACACCGTTGTCCTGATCATCGGCGACTTCACTGCGCGTGTCGGCGACCCGAGCGGGCGTGACGCAACTCGCCCGGTGCTGAGCGCTGCTGAGATCGAGACGAACGGGCGTACCTACACCGAGCAGGCGTTCTCCGTGCTCGATCGCGAACGAACCGAGATCCGCCATAACAGCGAGTGGCTGGCGATGGAAAGCGACGAGCTCTTCGCCCTCGTGCGTCGGTTCAACATCGCCCGCTTGCTCGAGCGCGACGACTTCAGTCGCCGGATCGCCGACGAGCAGCCGATCTCGGCGCTCGAGTTGCTTTATCCCGTCCTTCAGGGCTATGACTCGGTCGCGGTCGAGGCCGACGTCGAGCTCGGCGCCACTGACCAGACCTTCAACCTGCTGTTCGGGCGCGACGTGCAGATCGCCTTCGACCAGGCCCCGCAGTCGATCCTGACGATGCCGATTCTCGTCGGCACCGATGGGGTGCGAAAGATGAGCAAATCGTATGGCAACTACGTCGCCGTCAACGATCCGGCGGAGGAGATGTTCGGCAAGCTGATGAGCATTCCCGACGACGTCATGGGCGATTACTACGAGCTCCTGCTGGGAGAGAGCCTGGTGGGTGACCGCCACCCCGCTGCGGCTAAGCGTGAGCTGGCAAGCAGGCTCACGGACCGCTTCGCAGGCCCGGGCGCCGGCGCTGCCGCCGAGGCGCGCTTTGACCAGGTGCATGTTCGCGGTGAGCTTCCCGATGAGATCGAGGTCGCCCACGTCAGCGCTGGCGGCGGCGGGATGGTGCATCTGCCGGCGCTGATCGCAACCGAGTTCGAGCTCTCGTCGAGTGAGGCGAGGCGCCTGATCCAACAGGGCGGGGTCAAGCTCGACGGCGAGGTCGTCGAGCCACAGACGCTCGACCTCCCAGCTGGGAGTCTCAACGGCGTCGTGCTGCAGGTCGGCAAGCGGCGGTTTCGGCGGCTCAAGGTCTGAGGCGCGGTAGCTCGCCAGGACTGGCGGGTGATGGCGTGCCTGCTAGATTCCCGCGTTCGTTGCGAGCCCAAGGGCTTGCGCGGAACCTTCTTGCGCGGCTATACTCGTTGGTCGCGCCTGAAACGGCACCTGGGCGAGCGGAGATTCTGCTCGCCTCGGCAGCGGTCTTTGAAAACTGAGCAGCGTGCACATCCAAGGCTTCAACACCTTGGATTTGACAGGTCCGACCCATCGCAGGCACGTGCCGGCGATGGGCAGCCAAACCCGTCATGTCGTTCGCCATTCTGTGTACTTGGCGGACATTCGATGTGACACCTTTCCGTTAGACAGAGGAATCGCTGCCGGTTGACCCCGGTGGTGAATTGAAACCCTCGAGTCATTTTTCACGGAGAGTTTGATCCTGGCTCAGGACGAACGCTGGCGGCGTGCCTAACACATGCAAGTTGAGCGACGAACCAGGGCTTGCCCTGGGGCAAAGCAGCGAACGGGTGAGTAACACGTGGGTAACCTGCCCCGATAACCGGGACAACCCGAGGAAACTCGGGCTAATACCGGATGTGCTCGTCAGACCCAAGTCTGACGCGTAAAGGAAGCTTCGGCCTCCGTATCGGGAGGGGCCCGCGGCCCATTAGCTAGTTGGTGAGGTAACGGCTCACCAAGGCATCGATGGGTAGCTGGTCTGAGAGGACGATCAGCCACACTGGGACTGAGACACGGCCCAGACTCCTACGGGAGGCAGCAGTGGGGAATCTTGCGCAATGCGCGAAAGCGTGACGCAGCAACGCCGCGTGGGGGAAGAAGGCCTTCGGGTTGTAAACCCCTTTCAGGAGGGACGAAGGTGTGGCGGTGAATAGCCGACCGCACTGACGGTACCTCCACAAGAAGCCCCGGCTAACTACGTGCCAGCAGCCGCGGTAATACGTAGGGGGCTAGCGTTGTCCGGAATCATTGGGCGTAAAGCGCGCGTAGGCGGCCCGGTAAGTCCGCTCTGAAAGTCCAGGGCTCAACCCTGGAAAGCGGGTGGATACTGCCGGGCTAGAATCCGGAAGAGGCGAGTGGAATTCCTGGTGTAGCGGTGGAATGCGCAGATATCAGGAGGAACACCAATAGCGAAGGCAGCTCGCTGGGACGGTATTGACGCTAAGGCGCGAAAGCGTGGGGAGCGAACAGGATTAGATACCCTGGTAGTCCACGCCGTAAACGATGGGTACTAGGTGTGGGAGGTGTCGACTCCTCCCGTGCCGACGCTAACGCATTAAGTACCCCGCCTGGGGAGTACGGCCGCAAGGCTAAAACTCAAAGGAATTGACGGGGGCCCGCACAAGCAGCGGAGCATGTGGTTTAATTCGACGCAACGCGAAGAACCTTACCTGGGTTTGACATGTTGGTGACCGGTGTGGAAACACACCTTTCCTTCGGGACACCATCACAGGTGGTGCATGGCTGTCGTCAGCTCGTGTCGTGAGATGTTGGGTTAAGTCCCGCAACGAGCGCAACCCCTGTCCTATGTTGCCAGCATTTAGTTGGGGACTCATAGGAGACTGCCGGTGACAAACCGGAGGAAGGTGGGGATGACGTCAAGTCCTCATGCCCCTTATGTCCAGGGCTACACACGTGCTACATTGGCGCGTACAGAGGGAAGCAATACCGTGAGGTGGAGCAAATCCCACAAAGCGCGTCTCGGTTCGGATTGGAGGCTGAAACTCGCCTCCATGAAGGTGGAGTTGCTAGTAATCGCGGATCAGCAACGCCGCGGTGAATACGTTCCCGGGCCTTGTACACACCGCCCGTCACACCACGAAAGCAGGCAACACCCGAAGCCGGTGGCCTAACCCCTCGGGGAGGGAGCCGTCGAAGGTGGGGCTTGTGATTGGGGTGAAGTCGTAACAAGGTAGCCGTAGCGGAAGCTGCGGCTGGATCACCTCCTTTCTAGGGAGACATTCTCTAGATGTCGACCGGACCTGCGTCCATATGTGGCTTGGCACCACCGGACGCGTCGTCGGCTTCGTGCCGGCGTCCACGCTGCTCAGTTTTGAGAGACCGCCGCGGGTGACCCCCGTTGCCGGCCTCGGCGGAGCTTGAAAACTGCACTAAAGGCTATAAAGAGTAAAAGGGTAATCAACCACGATCGCTGCAAGGTGATCGTGGATTTCCGCGTCGCTTAGGCGACGTGGAGTTTCACCGTCAAGATAGTAAGGGCACACGGTGGATGCCTTGGCACCAGGAGCCGAAGAAGGACGTGGACGGCTGCGATAAGCCGCGGTGAGTCGCTGAACAGGCATTGACCCGCGGATTTCCGAATGGGGAAACCCAGCACCTGTAATGGGGTGTTGTTCGTCGCTGAATACATAGGCGGCGGAAGGCAAGCGAGGGAACTGAAACATCTCAGTACCTCGAGGAAAGGAAATCAACCGAGACTCCCCGAGTAGTGGCGAGCGAAAGGGGAATAGCCTAAACCCAGCATGTGTAAGCGGACACGCGTTGCATGCCGGGGGTCGTAGGGCTCGTGTCCGGATCGTGTCCGATCCGGCGACAGTTACCAAGTCAGGCTTTAGCCGAAGTCGAGTGGAACCTCGCGCCATAGAGGGCAATCGTCCCGTAGGCGAAAGAGCACTGACCTGTCGATCGAGTACCTGAGTAGGACCGCTGCCGTGAAACGCGGTCTGAATCCGCGGGGACCACCCTGCAAGGCTAAGTACTCCCTGGTGACCGATAGTGAACTAGTACCGTGAGGGAAAGGTGAAAAGCACCCCTGAAGGGGAGTGAAATAGTACCTGAAACCGCGTGCCTACAAGTGGTCGGAGCCCTTCGGGGTGACGGCGTACTTTTTGCATAACGGGCCGACGAGTTACTCGTCAGTGGCAAGGTTAAGCGATGAGCGGAGCCGCAGCGAAAGCGAGTCCGAATAGGGCGAATGAGTCACTGGCGGTAGACCCGAAACTGGGCGAGCTATCCATGGGCAGGTTGAAGCGGGGGTAAGACCTCGTGGAGGACCGAACCGACCTACGTTGAAAAGTGGGCGGATGACCTGTGGATAGGAGTGAAAGGCTAATCAAGCCCAGAGATATCTGGTTCTCTCCGAAATATATTTAGGTATAGCCTCGAGTAAGTGCGTTTCGGCCGTAGAGCACTGCTTGGACTAGGGGCCCTACCAGGTTACCGACTTCAGGCAAACTCCGAAGACCGTTACGTGTATCTCGGGAGTCAGTGTGCGGGGGATAAACTTCGTACGCGAAAGGGAAACATCCCAGACCATCAGCTAAGGACCCCAAGTGTTTGCTAAGTGGGAAACGATGTTCGAATGCATAGACAACCAAGAGGTTGGCTTAGAAGCAGCCATCCTTGAAAGAGTGCGTAACAGCTCACTGGTCAAGTGTTCGGGCGCGGATAATTCAACGGGGCTCAAGCAAACCTCCGAAGCTATGGACTTGAGAAGTCTGCGGACCTCTTGAGTGGTAGGAGAGCGTTCCTGTTGCTTGAAGCGTGAGCGTAAGCGAGCGTGGAGCGTCAGGAAGTGAGAATGTCGGCATGAGTAACGCAAGAGGGGTGAGAATCCCCTCCACCGATTGTCCAAGGTTTCCTGAGTAAAGTTCGTCTGCTCAGGGTTAGTCGGGACCTAAGGCGAGGCCGAAAGGCGTAGCCGATGGCCAACGGGTTGATATTCCCGTACCACGTCGTATCCGCTATGACCGATGGGGTGACGAGGAAGGGAAAGGGAACCCAGGCGATGGTCGTCCTGGGGAAAGCACGTAGCTAGTCGTGATTGGCAAATCCGTCACGGCGTTTTTACGCGAGGTGCAATGCCAGCTGGCTTGACCGCCGGCGAGTCCCCGCACCCATGCCTCCGAGAAAAACCTCTAGGCAGGATGCTCGTGCCCGTACCGAGAACCAACACAGGTGGACAAGTAGAGAATACTAAGGTGAGCGAGATAACCGTCGTTAAGGAACTCGGCAAAATCGTCCCGTAACTTCGGGAGAAGGGACGCCTCGGTAGGGTGAAACCACTTGCTGGTGGAGCCTGAGGAGGCCGCAGTGACTAGGTCCAACCGACTGTTTACCAAAAACACAGGCCTCTGCTAAGTCGAAAGACGATGTATAGGGGCTGACGCCTGCCCGGTGCCGGAAGGTTACGCGGAGTTGTTAGCACTTAGGTGCGAAGCAGCGAAGCTAAGCCCCGGTAAACGGCGGCCGTAACTATAACGGTCCTAAGGTAGCGAAATTCCTTGTCGGGTAAGTTCCGACCTGCACGAATGGCGTAACGAGTTGGACGCTGTCTCAACGACGGGCTCGGTGAAATTAGAGTCTCGGTGAAGATACCGAGTACCCGCAGCTAGACGGAAAGACCCCGTGAACCTTTACTGCAACTTGATATTGGAGTTCGGTCCATCTCGCTCAGGATAGGTGGGAGGCTACGAACCGACGGTTTCGGCCGTCGGGGAGCCAACCTTGAGATACCACCCTTGGTGTGCTGGGCTTCTAACACAGTTCCGTGATCCGGGCTGTGAACAGTGTCAGGTGGGCAGTTTGACTGGGGCGGTCGCCTCCTAAAATGTAACGGAGGCGCCCAAAGGTTCCCTCAGCACGGTTGGAAATCGTGCGCAGAGTGTAAAGGCATAAAGGGAGCTTGACTGTGAGACCGACGGGTCGAGCAGGAACGAAAGTTGGGCTTAGTGATCCGGCGGTAGCAAGTGGAAGCGCCGTCGCTCAACGGATAAAAGGTACTCCGGGGATAACAGGCTTATCGCTTCCAAGAGTCCATATCGACGAAGCGGTTTGGCACCTCGATGTCGGCTCGTCGCATCCTGGGGCTGGAGTAGGTCCCAAGGGTTGGGCTGTTCGCCCATTAAAGCGGCACGCGAGCTGGGTTCAGAACGTCGTGAGACAGTTCGGTCCCTATCTGCTGCGGGCGTTGGAGAGTTGAGAGGAGTCATCCTTAGTACGAGAGGACCGGGATGAACGTACCTCTGGTGTATCAGTTGTCCTGCCAAGGGCATTGCTGGTTAGCTACGTACGGATCGGATAACCGCTGAAAGCATCTAAGCGGGAAGCCGACCTCGAGATGAACTCTCCCATCCCCTTGAGGGAGTAAGACCCCTGGTAGACCACCAGGTTGATAGGCCGGCTGTGTAACCGTGGTGACACGCTCAGCAGACCGGTACTAATGGGTCGAGGGCTTGACGTTGTTTTTTTTGATCGCCCGATCAGCTCCGCTTAGCCTGAAGTGCAGTTTTCAAGCCTCGTCGAGGCTCGGCGGCTCCTACCTGAGCCGCGCGGTCTCACACGATTTCGGTGGCTATAGCGAGGGGGAAACACCTCTTCCCATTCCGAACAGAGCAGTTAAGCCCCTCAGCGCCGATGGTACTTGGCCGGCAACGGCCCGGGAGAGTAGGTCGCCGCCGTTTCTTTTGATCTGGAGCCGCCCCCAAGGACTGGGGTGCGGCTCTTTTTTTGTTGAGTCAGGCAGCTTCGCCGAGCTGCACGCGCGGGCAGCGAAGCGAGCTCGGAAGCGATGCGCCCTCGCCGCCACAGCCGCGGGAGCGAGCCGTCGCGAGCGCCCCCATCCGGCCACACGGCCGGAACGCTCGCGACAGGGCATGTGCTCGGGCAGCAGCTCGAGGCCGTACTCACCCAAGGTGGCGAAGTCGATCGCCAAGTCAACAGCGCCCAGGCAGCGCTGGGCAAGGTTTGTGCCGGTCGTCGGCCGGTGTGCAGGTCTGACTCTCATCTGATTCATCTCCTTGATCACGCGAGCGAGACTACGTTTGCCCTCGGACAGAACATACGTTCTGCAATCGATCTTGCATCGCGCCCAAAAACCGCATTAAATAGCGACACATCAGCGCCGCCCGAAGCTGTGGGGGCGTGGGGCAACCGCCGCGAGCTCGGCCGCAGGACTACCCGCGGCGGCCACTGCGGGCAGTTCGAGATCCTCGCGCCCGCGGCCTGGCTCGCGCTCGCGAGGCGGTTCGATATGGCGCACGATGGCCTCGGTCTGACTCGGGAGGCTGAGGCGTTCAACCGACGAAGCGATCACGTTGACGACGTTCTCGCGGCGCTCGAGCGTCCCGGTGAGAAGCGCGAATGAAGCGGTGCGCACAGCGAGGCGGCAGCGCTCGTAAACCGCCGGCAAGACGATCACGTTGACCACACCCGTCTCGTCTTCGAGCAGCATGAAGACGATGCCCCTTCGCCGTCCCCGGTCGCTGTCGGGCGACGACCATGGCGGCGATCCGCACCGGCGTCTTGTCGGCGATCGCACCGAGCTCGCCACAGCGCACGAGATCGGCTGGAAGCTCACCTCGCAGAACCTCGACTGGATGCTCACCCAGCGTCACACCTGTGGCCGCGTAGTCAGCGACGATTTGCTCCCAGGAGTCGAGCGCGCGCAAGCCCGGAGCGGCGGGAAGGGGGAGAGGCAAGGCGAGCTGAGCATGGCTGCGGCCCCTGCTTCGCTGGCTGCCACGGGCAACCCCAAGACGCCAGAGCTCCTCCCGGCGCCCGGCCACAACAGTGTCCTTGCAGTCCGCGGCGATGCCGATCGACTCACACGCTCCAGCCCAGCCCAGGCGCTCGAGCCCATCGCGCCCGACGCCCGAGCGCGAAGCGAGATCGGCGAGATCGCCATAGCGCCCGCCACCATCGCGCTCATCGACCAGCATTCGCACCTCCTCCTCGGCGATGCCCTTGATGTAGCCGAGGCCCAGCCGAACCTTCGGTTCGGCTGCACCCAGCGCCGGCTCAACCGAACACTCCACGCTGCTCGCATTGACGTCGGCGGGCAAGACCTCGATCCCCCGTCGTTGTGCCTCGTGCGCCAGCGAATCGGGCGGGTAGAAGCCCATCGGCTGCTCGTTGAACAGCGCGCAGAGAAACTCGGGCCCGTAGTGGACGCGAAGCCAGGTCGATTGGTAGGCGAGCAGGCCGAAGGCTGCCGCGTGCGATTTGGGAAAGCCAAAACCTGAGAACCCACGCACCTGCTCGAACACGCGCTCGGCAAGCGCACGATCGACGCCGCGCTCGATCGCGCCGGCGACGAAGCTCTCGCCGTAAGCATTGAGGGCGGTCTCGGAGCGCTTGCGGCTCATCGCCCGCCGCAAGCCCTCGGCCTCGCCGGCCGTGAAGCCGGCAAGCGCCATCGCCACCTGGATCACCTGATCTTGAAAGACGATCGCCCCGAGCGTGTCGGAGAGAATCGGCTCCAGGCTCGGAGTCTCGTAGGGAACCTCGTAGGCCGGGTCCTCGCGTAGCAGCCTGCGCCGCTTTAGATATGGATGCACGGCGCCACCTTGGATCGGACCCGGCCGCACCAGCGCTACTTGGACGACGACGTCGTCAAGCGTCTCGGGCAGGCTTCGCGGCAGCATCTGCATCTGCGCGCGGCTTTCGATCTGAAACACGCCGGTCGTCTCGGCCGCCCGGATTGCCTCGAACGTCGGCTCGTCGTCGAGCGCAATTCGCGAGAGGTCGATGCGCTCGCCGCGAGCCTCGGCGATCGACTCGACCGCGCGCTCGACTGCCGACAGCATCC
>CAVSQT010000003.1:0-130866 GCA_963730145.1 uncultured Solirubrobacterales bacterium | reverse complement strand
CGCCCTCGTGACGGTGTCGGCGCTGCTTGGCCGGGCCTGATTTCGGGCGCGGCAGCGCCAGTTCGTAGCAGGTGCCCGCCCACGCGGCCGCGACGCCGAGCACCACGAGGTGGCGGACGCGGCGATACTCGTCGCCCACGGAACCGCCCCACGCAGCGATCCGGCTCTCCGTGCCGGCCAGTCGCCGCCTCGGGTAGCGGACAACGAAACGCAGCAGCCCAGGCGAGCGGCGGCGGCGCCTGGACTGGAAGTCACCGCGCAGGATGCGCCCGAAGGCACGACCGCGGACAAAGTGATGGCGGACCAACCGGGCCGGCGTCGAGCAGGGGCTGCGGTGGGCAAGCTCGATCGCGCGCTCGCGGTAGGCGCGATGGCCACGGCGCCAGAGCGCCTCGTTGACGACCGTGTCCTCGCCGGCGCGTATGTGTTCGGGAAAGCCGCCGACCTCGAGCAGGAACTCGCGAACGTAGGAGCAGTGAGCGGGCGCGCCCGCGAGCTCGGCGGACGGCCGGCCCGGAAGCGCGCTCGAGTGGTCGAGGAAGTAGGACGCCCAGCCGGCCGGCGTCTTGTTGGCGTTGAAGATCGAGCCCGTGACCATCGCCCAGCCGGCTTCGTGCGCTCTGATCCGGTGCTCGAGGCTCCCTGGCGCCAGCTCCACGTGTGAACCCGGAAATGACACGTACTCCCCACGGGCACGAGCGAGGCCTGCGTTGCGAGCCTTGCCGGGAAGCGCCGGCTCCGCCAGCTCGACGAGCGTCACCTTCCCGTCGAAGAGTCGACGCACGACCGCGGCCGTCTCTGGGCTGCCGCTGACGACGACGATGGTCTCGAAGCTCCAGGAGCACTCCTGGTCGATCACCGCCCTGACCGACCGCTCGATCGTTGCCGCGTCGTCGCGCGCGATCATGATCGCGGAGAGCAGCGGAGCCTCGGGATCCAGCTCCTCGAGGTCGAGCGCGAGACCGGACTGGGCCGGGTCGGCAAGTACGGGCAGGTGCGGCGGTCGCCGGCGCCAGGGGCGCACGCGTCCGAGCTCGAGGATCGAGCGCTGGTACTCGCTCTGCCACCTCAGTTCGGGATCGGCTTGCTCGTACTTGAGCAACCGCTCTCGGCGGCGTTCCTCGTCGATTCCGGCGAGATGCTGGATGCGGACGGTGGTCTTCTCCCAATGCGACCGCGGAATCGAGACGGGCACCGGAACCAGGTGCAGCTTCACCTCCGGCAACCGCTGGCCAACCTCGGCCGCGAACAGGCGGTAGACCCAGAGTCCGGCGCGATCGTAGTCACCGCCGTCGCCGACCATCCGGTGGACTCGAAACCCGTAGGCGCTGCCGGGCACCGCATCGCGTTCCACGAACAACCGCAGGGCCGCGAAGTCGTCGGCATCGATGCGCTCGTCGGCGTCGAGGAAGAGCACCCAGCGAGCCCCGAGCTCGATCGCCGCCTCGAGCAACTGCTGGCGGTTGCGGGCGTCGTCCCAGCCGGCATAGGTCGGCCGTGGCGGATTTCGAAGCACCCGCCGGACCGCATCCGAGGCCTCGAGCAGGCTCGCGGTATCGTCGGTGCTGCCGTCGTCGAGAGCAACGATCGCGTCGACGAAGGGCCCTGCCGCCGCCAGGTACGGGGGCAGATCGCGGGCGCAGTTGCGCGCCGCAAGCAGACATGCGAGCTGCGGGCCTGGGGAGTCGCCGGCCGGTGTCGCCGGTGCCCCGTGGTCTGCCTCGGGCGCACGCTCCGCGCCGCCGGAGACAGATCGCGGCCGACTCGGCGCCAGCACCGGGAGCCCCGGTGGGCGCGGAGTCCATTCGCGAAACGGCCCCTGTGGCGGCGAGAGCATCTCCGCGCTGAGCTCCGCGTAGCGGCCTTCAGGGTCGGCCTGACGGTACTTCTCGCGCCGCTGTCGGAGCCGCTGGGGCGAGTCGAGATGACGCGCGCGGATCGTCGTCGGCAGCCATGCCGAGCGCGGAATCTGCGCCGGGACCGGGTTGAAGTGCAACAGGCCCGCCCGCAACTCGGGTTCGGACCCGGGCGAGAAGAGCCGGTAGACGTGCGTCGGGTCGGTGACGACCTGGCGCTCCCACTGTCGATGAAGCTCGAGGCCGTAGGCGATGCCCGGCAGCGCGTCGCTGCCGATGAACTCCCGCAGCGCGCGTGCATCGTCGCCGTCGATGCGCTCGTCGATGTCGAGGAACAGCACCCAGTCCGCCTGCAGCCGCATCGCGGCCTCGAGCAGGCGACGCCGATTCTCGTTGTCGTCCCACCCGGCGAAGTCGGCGCGCGGCGGGTTTCGCAGCAGGGCCTCGACGAGCGGGCTGTCGGCGAGCAAGCGCGCCGTCTCGTCGGCGCTGCCGTCGTCGAGAGCCACCACGAAGGCGTCGAGCGCGGCAACCGACTCCAGGTATCCGGCGATGTCGGCGGCCCCGTCGCGGACGGGAAGCAGACATGCCAAGGATGGCGCCCCGTGGGCGACTGCGGCCTCCGATGCGTCGGTGAGCAGCCGCTCGAGGTCGAGATTCCCGGGACAGGCCTTGGTGGCGAATATCTCGCGGTGGCCGACCACGTGCTCGCGATCGAGCGGGATCCCCCACCGTGCAGCGACCTCGGCGATCAGCCGAGCGCCGACCTCGTATTGAGCGTCGGGACGCTCGACGCCAAGCGGATCGCCGCCATCCTCGAACTCGATTCCGATCGTGATCCGGTTGACGCCGTCTGGTCCATCCTCGCCAACGCGCTTGGCGAGCTCGGCAGTCGGGCGCACGACTCGGCCGGCGTGCCTGGCCGTATCCGCCTCGTCGACGAATTGCGCCAGGCGCCCATCGAGGCCGACGAGATAGTGGGCGCTGACCCCGCTCTCGGCATCGGAGAACCAAGTCGTCGTCCCCTCGAACGATCCTGCCGTTGTGTGCAGCACTATCCCGCGGGGCCGCAGCCCGTGACGGCCGGCCTCGCGGTTCGGCGTCTCCCGCCGGTTCGGACGCAGCCGGTCCACGCCGCAAAGCGTAGTTGGCCCCGAGATCAGGCGCGCTTGATCAGATTCAGGAAGCTTCGCCGCTGGTTCCGGCGTCGTCGGCCGACCCGGCACCGGCAGGTACGTCGTCGTCGTCGTCGGAGTTGCCGTCACCCTTCTTGGCGCCGACTCCGACGGGCTCCTTGCCGTCAGCGTCCTTCTTCTTCGCCGGGCGCTTGCGGGGCTTGACCAGCTTCAGTGAGAGCGGGCGATCGGTTTCGTCGTCGCCCTCCGGGTCGCGATCGACGATCACGTTCGTCCCGGAAACGATCGAGTCGGGTCCCTGACGCAGCACCTCGTCCGCGAGCGGATCCTCGATGTAACGCTGGATCGCTCGGCGCAGCGGTCTCGCGCCCATCGCGGGGTCCCAGCCCTTGTCGACGAGAAGGTCCTTGGCCGCCTCGGTGAGCTCGAGCTGGAGGTCGTGCTCGGCTACCTGGGTGCGCACGCGCGCGATCAGCAGGTCGACGATCTGCTTGATCTCCTCCCTGGCCAGCTTGTGGAAGACGATGACCTCGTCGATGCGGTTGAGGAACTCGGGGCGGAAGACCTTCTTCAGATCGCCCATGATCCGCCCCTTCATCTCGTCGTAGGAGGCGCCGATCTCGTCGTCGGAGACGCCGAACCCGAAGGAGACGTTCTTGGCGATGTCCTTGGCGCCGATGTTCGAGGTCATGATCACGATCGTGTTGCGGAAGTCGACCGTGCGGCCCTGAGAGTCGGTCAACCTGCCGTCCTCGAGGATCTGCAGCAGGATGTTGAAGACGTCGGGGTGGGCCTTTTCGATCTCGTCGAGCAACAGCACCGAGTAGGGCTTGCGCCGCACGGCCTCGGTCAGCTGCCCGCCCTCGTCATAGCCGACATAGCCGGGCGGTGATCCGACCAGGCGCGAAACAGCGTGCTTCTCCATGTACTCGGACATGTCGATGCGGATCATCATCTCCTCGTCTCCGAAGAGGAACTCGGCGAGGGTGCGGGCGAGCTCGGTCTTGCCGACGCCCGATGGGCCGAGGAAGATGAACGAACCGGCGGGGCGCTTGGGGTCCTTGATCCCGGCCCGCGAGCGGCGGATCGCCTTCGACACGGCCTCGATCGCCAGGTGCTGGCCGATGACGCGCTTGTGCAGCTCCTCCTCCATGCGGATCAGCTTCTTCGTCTCGGCCTCGGTCAGCTTGAAGACCGGGATCCCGGTCCACATCGAGACGATGTCGGCGATCTCCTCTTCGCCCACGGCAGGGCGCTCGCCGGCTTCGCCCGAGTCCCACTGATCTTCGAGCTCGCGCTTCTTGTTGGTCAGCTGGCGCTCGGAGTCGCGCAGGTTCGCGGCCTTCTCGAACTCCTGCGCCTCGATCGCGGCCTCCTTCGAGCGCCGCGTCTCCTCGATCTCCTCCTCGAGATCGCGATACACGGGCGGCTGGCTCATCGAGCGGATTCGCATCCGCGAGGCGGCCTCGTCGATCAGGTCGATCGCCTTGTCGGGCAGGAAGCGGTCCGAGATGTAGCGATCGGCAAGCTCGGCCGCGGCGGAAAGCGCGTCGTCGGTGATCTGGACCTTGTGGTGGTCCTCGTAGCGCTCGCGCAGGCCCTCGAGGATCTTCACCGTGTCGGGGATCGAGGGCTCCTCGACCTTGATCTGCTGGAAGCGACGCTCGAGCGCCGAATCGCGCTCGAGGTACTTGCGGTACTCGTCGAGCGTGGTCGCACCGATCGTCTGCAGCTCGCCACGGGCGAGCGCCGGCTTGAGGATCGAGGCGGCGTCGATCGCGCCCTCGGCCGCGCCGGCACCGACCAGGTTGTGAAGCTCGTCGATGAAGAGAACGATGTCACCGCGCTGGGTGATCTCCTTCATCACCTTCTTCAGCCGCTCCTCGAACTCGCCGCGATACTTCGAGCCGGCGACCAAGGCGGCGAGGTCGAGCGTGTAGATCTGCTTGTTCTTGAGCAGCTCGGGCACCTCGCCGCGCGTGATTCGCGAGGCGAGGCCCTCGACGATCGCGGTCTTGCCGACGCCGGGCTCGCCGAGCAGAACGGGGTTGTTCTTCTGGCGGCGCGAGAGGATCTGCATGATCCGCTCGACCTCGGTTTCGCGGCCGATGACGGGATCGAGCTTGCCCTCGGAAGCCAGCTTGGTCAGATTGCGGCCGAACTGGTCGAGCAGCTTGGAAGATTTCTTGCCCTCGGCCGAGCCGCCGCCCGAGCCACCCTGGCGGCGACCGCCGGGGCCCGAGAGCATGCGAATGACCTCGTTGCGGATCTTCTCCGAGTCGGCGTCGAAGTCGAGCAGGATGCGGGCGGCGACGCCCTCGTTCTCGCGCACGAGCCCGAGCAGGATGTGCTCGGTGCCGATGTAGTTGTGACCGAGCGAGAGCGCCTCGCGCAGGGCGAGCTCCAAGACCTTCTTCGCGCGCGGTGTGAACGGGATCTGGCCGGAGGTGACCTCCTCGCCGGAGCCGACGATGCGAACGACCTGGGCGCGGACGCGCTCGACCGTGATGTCGAGCGACTCGAGGACCCTCGCGGCGAGCCCCTCCTCCTCGCGCAACAGCCCGAGCAGGATGTGCTCGGTGCCGATGTAGTTGTGCTTGAGGGTCCGGGCCTCCTCTTGGGCGAGGACGACCACCTGCCGGGCCCGTTCTGTGAATCGCTCGAACAACCTGTTTTCCGCCTTGCTTCGGAGTGCCTAAGTTCTAACCGTGCCGCGGGACGCGACCGCGCCGGGTGTTCCAATCACTACTTCGGCTGCTGGGTGCCGCGGGATTAGAACCTCCGGTTTTGTTGACGACGGCGAGGGGCCAGTATAGCCGGGGCGCTCGGGCGCTCTGCGTGGCTCAGGCCTCGATCAGGGCCACCAAAGTCGCAAGTTGCGTCCTAGCCCGGGCCGACCCGAATCTCGGTCGCCTGAATCTGGCGCTGACCGTAGGAGCCCGGGAAGAACCGGACCGGCGGCGCTGATCATGGTGCCGGCACGGGGCAGCGGTTGCGGGCGCAGCTCCCTGGCGACATCGATCACCGAGATGCCCGGCGCGGTGACGCCGCCCGGGTCGAGGACGACGAAGTGCGCGTCGCCGTCGCCGTCTGGATCGACGCGCTCGAGCGCGAGGATCGTGCCGCTGGCCGTGGCGCAGGTCGGCCCGCCCTGATCACACCGCGGCGGGTTGGCGTTGAAGGCGACCGCGGCTGCGAGGCTCGCGACGATGCTCGCGACCAGGCTCACCGCATCGCCGGGAAGAGGACCACCTCGCGCAAGCTCGTTGCCCCGGTCATCAGCATCACCAGGCGGTCGATGCCGAGCCCGACACCGCCCGTCGGCGGCATCCCGTACTCGAGCGCCTGGATGTAGTCCTCGTCCATCGGCTGTGCTTCCGAGTCACCGCGGCGAAGCTCCTCGGCCTGCTGCTCGAAGCGACGGCGCTGGTCGTCGGGGTCGTTGAGCTCGGTGAAGGCGTTGGCGATCTCGAAGCCACCGGCGTATGCCTCCCACCGTTCGACGAGGCCGTCGTCGCGACGGTGGCGCTTGGCGAACGGCGACATCTCGAGCGGATAGTCGTAGACGAACGTGGGCTGGATCAGACCGGGCTCGACCTGCTTGGAGAGCAGCTCGTCGACGAGCTTGCCCCAGCCGGCCTTCGGATCGGGCTCGACCCCCATCGCCTGCGCGAGGGCGTCGCGGCTGGGGTGGGCGAGGATGTCGATGCCCGTCTTCTCGGCGATGGCGTCGCGCAGCGTGACCCGCCGCCACGGCGCGGCGAGGTCGATCGCGACGCCGTCACGCTCGACCACGGTGGTGCCGAGGACGCGCTCGGCGACGTGTGAGACGAGCTGTTCGAGCCGCTGCGCCGCATCGTCGTAGTCGGCATAGGCCTCGTACCACTCGAGCATCGTGAACTCGGGGTTGTGCTTGAACGAGATGCCCTCGTTGCGAAAGTCCTTGCCGAGCTCGTAGACGCGCTCGATGCCGCCGACGATGCATCGCTTGAGGTAGAGCTCGGTCGCGATCCGCAGGTAGAGGTCGCGGTCGAGCGCGTTGTGATGAGTGACGAACGGGCGCGCCAATGCGCCGCCGTAGATCGGCTGGAGCACCGGCGTCTCGACCTCGACGAAGCCCTCCGAGTCGAGCCACTGGCGAATCGCCGCGATCGCCGCGCCACGCTGCTTGAACAGCTCGACCGATTCGGGGTTGGCGATCAGGTCGAGCTCGCGGTGGCGAAAGCGCAGCTCGGGGTCCTTGAGCCCGTGGAACTTGTCGGGCGGCGGACGCAGGCTCTTGGCCAGCAGCGTCCATCCGCTCAGCTTCAGCGAGAGCTCGCCGCGCCGGGTCTTGAAGGCGGTGCCGTCGACGCCGATGATGTCGCCGAGGTCGAGACCGACGAGGCGATCGAAGTCCTCTTCGGCCAGGAGGTCGCGGCGAGCGTGCAGCTGGATCCGGCCGCTGGCGTCGACGATGTCGATGAACGCCGCCTTGCCCTGGCCGCGCCGCGCCGCGATCCGGCCCGCCACCCGGTAGGCGTCGTCGGTCTCGTCGCCGTCGGCGAGATCGTCGTGGGCGTCGCGGACCGCGGCGATCGCGGTCGCGTCCCTCGAAGTTGGGGGGAAACGGGTCGATCCCGGCCTCGCGCAGGCGCGCGAGCTTCTCTCGCCGCTCGGCGAGGACGGGTGAGTCCGAGCGCTCGCTCGGCGTCGTCGTCGGGCTCTGCCATGGCGGCGAGCCTAGATCAGAGACCGGCTAGGCCGACTCGATCTTGGTGATCTTGAACTTCTTCTTGGGGCCGCGAGGGACATCGACGGCGACGACCTCGCCACGCTTGTGTCCCGTCAGCGCGCGCCCGATCGGCGACTCGTTGGAGAGCTTTGCCTCGGCCGGATTCGCCTCGGTGGGCCCGACGATGTGGAACTTGCGCGACTCGCCGGACTTCTGGTCCTTGACGTGGACTCGGACGCCGACGCCGACGACCTCGGTGTCGATCTTCTTCTCATCGATCAGCTTGGCCCGGCGCAGGCGCTCCTCCAGCTGCGCGATCCGCTGCTCGACGATCGCCTGCTCGTTCTTGGCATCGTCGTACTCGGAGTTCTCCGAGATGTCGCCGAACTCGCGCGCGTCCTTGATCCGCTCGGCGACCTCGCGCCGCTTCACGGTCTGCAGGTGCTCGATCTCGGTCTTGAGCTTGTCCAGCCCTTCCTTGGTGATCAGCGCTTCACGAGCCACGTCTTGTCCTCTTCCTCATCCCTGTTAGCGCCGCGTGATGACGGCTCTCCTGGCATAGAAACGCCCGAAACGCGGCGATTTGGGGCGCGCACGGACTCGGGCAGCGGGCGATTATAGCGATGCGTATTCGCGGCCTGTCTCGGCCTCGAGCGACCGCCTGCGAGAGCAGTTCGCGCACCTGATCGAGCGACTGCGTGCGCTGGAAGCGGTCCGCCTCGGCCCCGGCCAGGCCGAGCCGCTCGACGTACCAGGGATAGAACTTGCGCAGGTTGCGCGCGGCGCGCTCGGCGCCCCAGTGCTGCTCGGCGCGGTCGAGAACCCAGAGCAACTCGGCCTCGATCTCCGCCGGGCCGGGCGGCGCCGCCGCGTCGCCCGTGAGCTCGGCGAAGATCCACGGGTTGCCGAGCGAGCCGCGGGCGATCATGACCGCGTCGGCGCCCGACTTTCGGTAGGCCTCTCGTGCCGTCTCGGCCGTCCGCGCACCGCCCGAGACGATCACCGGGACGCCGACCGCCTCGCGCTCGCAGCAGCTCGATCAGCTCGCCGACCATGGCGTAGTCGGGTGCTCCCTTGTGATGCTGGGTGGCGGGGCGCGGATGAAACGTGACCGCGGCGACGCCGGCGTCGGCGACCAGTCGCAGCGCCAGCTGCAAGCCGGAGCGGTCGCCCGGCTCGATCCCGGAGCGAAGCTTGACCGTGACCGGCAGTCCGGAGCCCTCGGACGCCGCCCGTGCGACGGCAACGGCGAGCTCGGGCTCGCGCAGAAGGGCGGCGCCGGCACCCGTCTTCAGCACCTTCGGAACGGGACATCCCATGTTCAGGTCGATCAGATCCGGGCCGGCGGCGGCGACGGTCGCGGCCGCATCGCGCATCACCTCGGGATCGGAGCCGAAGAGCTGGATCGCAACCGGCCCCTCGTCGGGGTGAATGCGAAGCATCTCCTCGGTCGTGCGCCGATTGTGGTGAGCGAGGGCGTGGCTGGAGACCATCTCCGAGACCGCGAGCCCGGCGCCGTAGCGCTGGGCCTGCATGCGCACGAACCAGTTGCCGATGCCGGCGAGGGGGGCGAGCAGGACACGGTTTCGGAGCTCGAGGTGGGCGATGCGAAACGGAGATGTCAGGGGCGGCTGAGCGATCAAGCGTTGCGCTCCCAGATCAGCCTCAGCCCGGTCAGCGTCAGCAGATCGTCGATCTCGTCGATCGTCTCGCAGAAGGGCACGATCGCGCTCGCAAGGCCACCGGTGGCGATGAACCTCGGCTCGCCGCCGAGCTCCTGCTCGATCCGGCGCGCGAGCCCGTCGATCAGCCCGGCGAAGCCGAAGATGACGCCGGACTGAATCGCGCCGCGCGTCGACTTGCCGATCGCGGTCTCGGGCTCGGCGAGGTCGATGCGCGGGATTCGAGCGCCGCGTTCCGTCAGCGCCGTCAGCGAGATCTCGATGCCGGGAGCGATCGCACCGCCGAGGTACTCGCCGTCGGCCGAGATCGCATCGAAGTTGATTCCCGTGCCGAAGTCGACGACGACGCAGCAGGCGCCGATCCGGGCGTACGCAGCGACGGCGTTGACGAGACGATCGGCGCCGACCTCGTAGGGGTTGTCGATCAGGATCGGCATTCCGGTCTTGATCCCCGGGCCGACGACCAGGCAAGGTGCATCGAAGTAGCGGCCCGCCATCGCCGTGTACTCCGAGCCCAGGGGCGGCACCACCGAGGAGACGACGAGCGCGTCGATGTCGGCCATCTCGATCGCACTCAGCGCCAGCAGGCCCGCGATCCGCTCGGCGATCTCATCCCCGGTCGCCCCCGAAACCGTGCGAAAGCGCCAATGCTCTGCCAGCTCCTCGCCGCGAAAGGCGCCGAGGTGAGTCTGGGTGTTGCCGACGTCGACAGCGAGGAGCACGCAGTGATTATGGGAATACGATGTCGCCGATGTCGCGCGCGACCCTTTACGTGATCCCCGGCTCGCATCCGGCGATGGCGGTGAGAGCGATGCTCGAGCACAAGGCGATCGACTACAAGCGCGTCGATCTGATGCCGGTGATCAGCCGCGGCGTGCTCAAGGCGCTGCGCTTTCCCGGGATCACGATCCCCTCGCTGAAGATCGACGACCGCAAGCTCACCGGCTCGCGAACGATCTCGCGGGCGCTCGACGAGATCCAGCCCGAGCCGGCCCTGTTCCCCGCAGATGCCGAGGCGCGAGGCGCCGTCGAGGAAGCCGAGCGATGGGGTGACGAGGTCCTCGCGGACGCAATCCGGCGCATCCTCTGGAACGCGATCAAGCGCGACAAGGCGCCGCTTCGCAGCTACACCGAGGGCGCCAAGCATCGGAATCCCGGTCGGCCTGGCGATGGCCACCGCCGGCGCCGATCGTCTTTGCCGAGCAGAAGATCAACGGCGTCACCGACGATGCGGTTCGAGCCGACCTCGCCGCGCTGCCGGAGATGCTCGATCAGATCGACGCCTGGATCGCCGAGGGCGTGATCGGCGCCGAGCAGCCCAACGCCGCCGACTTTCAGATCGCCACCGGCCTGCGGCTGGCGATGACGATGGACGACCTGCGCCCGGCGATCGAGGGGCGACCGGCGGGTGCGCTGGCGACGCGGGTGGTGCCGGAGTTTCCCGGGCGGACGCCGGCGATTCTGCCGGCGCGAATGGCTGGCGCCTCTGCGTCGGCGGCGGCGCCGGCTCGTCGTGCTGCTGAGCAGCGAGCCGGCCTCACAGCGGTCCCAGCCGCCTAACCCGCTCCCCCTTACCCAGCCTCGTAAGCGCCTCGCTCAACTGCGTGCCATCGGGCAGTCGCAACTCCGGCTCGAGCTCCAACAGCGGCTCGAGCACGAACCGCCGGCGCGTCACCTCCCGGTGCGGCAACGTCAGCCGCTGCGTCTCGAGCTCGACGTCACCGAGCAGCAGCAGATCGACGTCCAAGGGTCGCGGCCCGTGCCTGGGGCCGCCGAGGACCCGGCCCCGCTCGGCCTCCACGGCCTTGCAGACGTCGAGCAGCTCCTCGGGCTCGAGGGTCGTCGAGACGCGCACGGCCGCGTTGAGGAAGTCGGGCTGGTCGAGGACCTCGCCGACGGGCTCGGTTTCGTAGATCGAAGAGACCGCCTCGATCGCCACGCCACGTTCGCCGAGCAGCGCCACGGCCGCCCGCAGGTGGCCTTCGCGGTCGCCGACATTGGAGCCCAGGCCCAGGTAACCGGCCCGCGTCAGCTCGGCTCCTCATCGTCGTCCTGATCGGTCGTCCGGCTCGCGAGCTCGTACCACCTCGACCGCAACCTCCTCGACCGCAAGCGGGATCGGCGGCTCGGGCTTGGCCGCGCGCACGCGCACGGCATCTGAGCCGTAGCGCTCCATCAAGCGCTCGGCGACGACGTTGCCGAGCCGCTCCAGCGTGCGGTAGCTGCGCTCGGTGACCGCGAGAGCGACGATGTCGGCAACCTCGGCGTAGTCGATCGTGTCCTCGATGCGGTCGGTGAGCACGGCGTCGCAGTCGGGCACGTCGAAGCTGATGTCGAGCATCAGCCGTTGACCGATCTCCTGCTCGGCGTCGCTGACTCCGTGGTGGGTGTAGATCGAGAGCCCGCGCAGCTCGACCTCGACCCGGGACTCCTGGTTGTCGCCGTGTGCCTCCACAGAGCGCCAACGTATCGCGCAGCGGGCTCAACGGCCAGCGAGCGTCATCTGACCACGCGACTATTCGGCGTCGTCTGCCGCTCGTCCGGGCCCGGTTCGCCAGTCGTGGCGGCCGAGAATGACGTCGGCCACATCCAGCGCCTGGCGCGTTGCGAGCACGTCGTGGACGCGAAAGACCTCCGCGCCGGCGGCCAGTGCGATCACGTTCGAGGCGATCGAGCCGCCGAGCCTGCTGGTCGGTTTCGCGGCCGGTGATCGCACCGAGAAATCGCTTGCGGGAAGTGCCGATCACGATCGGCCGCCCGAGCTCGCGCAGCTCTCCCAGCCTGCGCAGCAACTCGAGGTTGTGCTCGAGCGTCTTGCCGAAGCCGATCCCGGGATCGACCCAGATCCGCTCCTCGGCGACGCCGCTGGACACCGCCGTCTCGATGCGCTCGGCGAGGAAGGCGCGGACATCGTCGACCACGTCGTCGTAGACGGGGTCGTCCTGCATCGTGCGCGGGCTTCCCTGCATGTGCATCAGGATCACGCCGCAGTCGCGCTCGGCGCAAAGCGCGGCCATCTGCGGGATCGGCGCGAAAGGCGGTGACGTCGTTGACGATCGAGGCGCCGGCGGCGAGCGCCACCGCCGCCACCGTGGACTTGGACGTGTCGATCGACAGCGTCGATCTCGGAGCCCGCTGCGAGCCCCTCGACCACCGGACCCACGCGCTCGATCTCGGCCTGCGCGTCGACGGCGTCGGCCCCCGGTCGCGTCGACTCGCCGCCGATGTCGAGGATGTCGGCGCCCTCGGCCGCGAGCGAGAGTCCGTGGGCCACAGCGGCTGCGGACTCGAGGAAGAGGCCGCCGTCGGAGAACGAGTCAGGGGTGACGTTGACGATGCCCATCACCCGCGGCGACGTATCGGCGCTACCCATGCACAGCAGTATCGCCCGGCCGGCAAACGACGAACAGAGGGGCGAGCCGAAGCCCGCCCCTCGTCAACGCTTACCGGCCGATGCGCGGCTGCTCTCAGACGGCCTCGCAGCGGCGGCGGGAGACCGCGTTGCGCAGGTCGCCGGTGTCGTGATCGAGCTTGATCACGATCTGGCGCACGCAGATGAATCCGATGCCCTCACGCGCGCCGACGGCGGCGATCTTGCCCAGCGCCTTGTGCCGGCTCACTCGATGCAGGCGGCGGACGAAGGCATCCGTGCACCCGCGCGTGTCCCGGCACTCCCGCTTCGCGATCAACTTCGCGTAGTCGGTCGCGGTCTGGCGATCCAGGTTGTTGGCCGTCGCGCCGGCGGCGAGGCCAAGACAGAGAACGGCTGCCGTCGCGGCGATCAGGCCGAGGACGCCCTTTGACGATTTGCCCAATTTCGTTTCCCCTCCTACGTGCAGCTGGATTTCTTGACGGCGACAACCTACTCGCGCATGAGCGGCGCAGCAAGCGCTTCGCCAAAGGGCGGGCGAGTGGATCTAGTCGTCGGCGCGCATCTCAGCGGAGCCACCGGCGAATCCGGGGCGGTGCTGAGGGACCGGGCGCGGGCCCTCGCGACCGGCGCTTCGCTCCGGCTCGGAGGCGGGCTCGGCGGGAGCCTCGTCGGCCTCTTCATCTTCGACTCCGAAGACCTCCTCGGAGGAAGCTCCCTCGAGCAGCTTGACGAACTGCTCGGCATCGATCGTCTCGCGTTCCAGCAGCAGGTTCGAGATCCGGTCGAGGTCGTCGCGGCGTTCGACGAGGATGTTGCGCGCCGTCTGGTGCGCCTCCTCGACGATCCGGCGGATCTCATCGTCGATCTCGCGTGCGATCTCGTCCGAGTAGTCGGGCTCGGAGGAGAACTCGCGCCCGAGAAACGGCATCGAGCGATCGTGGCCGAAGACCCGGGGGCCGAGACGCTCCGACATGCCGAAGCGCATGACCATGCTCTTGGCCGTCTCCGTCACCTTCTCGAGGTCGTTGGAAGCGCCGGTGGTGATCTCGCTGAAGATGATCTCCTCGGCTGCGCGACCGCCGAGCGTCATCGCCATCGTGTCGGTGAGCTCGGCCCGTGTGGTCAGGAACTTGTCCTCGCCGGGGAGCGAGATCGTGTAGCCGAGGGCCTGGCCGCGGCCGATGATCGAGATCTTGTGGACGGGGTCGCAGTTCGGCAGCACGTGACCGACGATGGCGTGGCCCATCTCGTGGAAGGCGGTCACCAGGCGCTCCTTCTCCGACATCACCCGCGTCTTCTTCTCGGGGCCGGCGATCACGCGCATGATCCCTTCCTCGAGCTCGAGCATCGTGATCTCGCGCTTGCCGGTGCGAGCGGTCAGCAGCGCCGATTCGTTGATCAGGTTGGCGAGGTCGGCGCCGGTGAACCCGGGCGTCTGGCCGGCGAGCGCATCGAGGTCGATCTCCTTGGCGAGCGGCTTGCCGCGTGTGTGGACCTCGAGGATCTTCTTGCGGCCCCGGCGGTCGGGACGGTCGACGACGATCTGGCGGTCGAAGCGGCCCGGTCGAAGCAGAGCCGGGTCGAGGATGTCGGGACGGTTGGTGGCCGCGATCAAGATGATGTTGTCGGTCATCGTGAACCCGTCCATCTCGACCAGCAGCTGGTTCAGGGTCTGCTCGCGCTCGTCGTGACCGCCGCCCATGCCGGCGCCGCGATGGCGGCCGACGGCGTCGATCTCGTCCATGAAGATGATGCAGGGCGAGTTCTGCTTGGCCTGCTCGAAGAGGTCGCGAACGCGGCTGGCGCCGACGCCGACGAACATCTCGACGAAGTCCGAGCCGGAGATCGAGAAGAAGGGCACGCCCGCCTCGCCGGCGACAGCGCGGGCGAGCAGCGTCTTACCGGTGCCGGGAGGGCCGTAGAGCAGGACACCCTTGGGGATGCGCGCGCCGAGCGCCTGGAACTTCTTCGGGTTCTCGAGGAACTCCTTGATCTCGTGCAGCTCCTGCACCGCCTCGTCGGCGCCGGCGACGTCGCGGAAGGTGATCTTCGGGGCGTCGACCGACATCCGCTTCGCCCTCGACTTGCCAAAGCTCATCACCCGTGAGCCGCCGCCCTGCATCTGGTTCATGAGGAAGAGCCAGAAGCCGAGGAAGAGGATGAACGGGAGCACGTAGGTGAGCACCGAGAGAATGCCGCCGCCGCCGATGCCCTCGACCTTGGTCTCGATGTCCTTGGTCGCGAGCGCGTTGACGAGCACGCCCTGAAGCTCGTTCGGGTAGCCGGTCTGATACTCGGTGCCGTCGCTTTCGACCACCGTCAGCGTCTGGTTCTTCTGCTCGAAGGTGACCGACTCGATCGAGTCGGGACGGGTCTGGATCGAGGAGCGGAACTCGTCGAAGGTCGGGACGTCGGCAGGCTCGCTCGGGCTGATCAGGCGCTGGGCGAAGAACGCCAGCACGATCACGATCACGATCGGAAATAGAGCGCTTCTGAAGAACCGTTTCATCTACTCGCGGCCTCGCCGCCTCGGTGTCCGTTTTCTGGCGTGCACGCAGGGTTTCGCAGGCCCGCTGCAACTTGGATCAGCGTACCAGGGTGCATAAACCACGGATCAAGGGTTGGCCGGCCTGGTTCTACTGCTTCAAAGCGGCGACATAGCCGAGGTTTCGGTACTTCTGGCCGTGATCGAGCCCGTATCCGATCGCGAAGCGGTTCGGGATCTCGAAGCCGACGTAGCGGATCGGGAGATCGACGCGGCGGCGCTCGGGCTTCGTCAGCAGGGCGCAGACCTCGAGCGAGCGCGGATCTCGGGCCTTCAGGTTCTTGAGCAGGTAGTGCAGCGTCAGCCCGGAGTCGACGATGTCCTCGACCAGGAGCACGTCGCGACCCTCGATCGCTGCGTCGAGATCCTTGAGGATGCGCACGACCCCCGAGGAGTCGGTCGCCGAGCCGTAGCTGGAGACGGCCATGAAGTCGACCTCGCACGGCACGGTGAGCTCGCGCATGAGGTCGGCCATGAACAGCACCGCGCCCTTGAGCACGCCGATCATCATCAGCTCACGACCCTCGTAGTCGCGGCTGATCTCGCCCCCGAGCTCGGCTACGCGCCGCTGCAGATCCTCAGCCGGGACCAGCGTCTCGCCGATTGCCGGGTCGTCCACCGGGGGCAGGCTAGTAGTTAGTCGAGGACGCGCGCGGTCAGCACGGCGACCCGCTCGGTCGCTGGATCGAGGCGGAAGTCCTCGGAGACGGAGACGCCGGCGACCCAGGCGACCTCGCCGTCGACGGTGACGATCGGCAGCGTCGGGCGCACCGATCGCGGCACGCCGCGGTCGGCGAACAGGTCCGCAAGGGTCTTGGTGCCGCTCATTCCCAGCGGCCGGATGCGATCGCCCGGGCGCCAGGTGCGAACCTCGATGCGGCCGTCGAGGGTGCCGGCGTCGAGCGTGGCCAGGTCGGGGCCCGCGGGCTCGACCGGCCCCGGATGCAACTCGGCGCGCACCTCCCACTCTCCGAGGTGGACCTTGCCTGGCAGCCGCAGCCGCATCGGCGCCGGTGCGGCGTCGAGCTCGGCCGCGCGAAAGCGAACCAGTCCGGCCTCGCAGATCGCGACCAAGCCGCCCGCCGAGCTCGACCGTGCCGCCCTCGGGACGGGCGACCAGCCTGGCGATCTCGGCCGCGCGGGCACGCCCCAGCGCGACCGGCCGTCCGCTCGCACGCTCCGCCAGCGCCCGCAGCGCAAGCCGGCGAAGGGCCGGCTCATAGGCCTCGAGGGCGGCTGCCGGAGATCGCCACGGCACCGGCGTCGGCGCCGGCGCCGGCGAGCGCCTCCAAGACGAGGCGGTCGAGCAGCTCCGCCTCCTCGGCGAGCTCGGCCCGGGTCTCGGCGATGTTGCGCTCGACCGCCGGGTTGAGCTGATGCAGGACGGTGAGCACCTCGGACCGGATTCGGTTGCGAGCGAAAACCGGCTCGTCGTTGGTCTCGTCGTCGACGAAGGGAAGCCCGGCCGCGGCGGCCAGCTCGCGGGTGCGTTCGCGCTGAAGCTCGAGCAGCGGGCGGATGACGCGGCCGTTTCGAGGCGCCAGGCCGAGCAGGGCGCGTGAGCCGGGCGACGCCGTCAGCCTGTAGATCACCGTCTCGGCGATGTCGGTGCGGGTGTGACCGGTTGCGATCAGCGTCGGAGCCCGTGCGATCGCGCAGGCGCTCGGCGGCGTCGTAGCGGACGACGCGAGCCGCGGCCTGGAGATTGCCGCGAAGGGGTTCGCGCAAGCGCTCGACGTGAAGATCGATGCGCAGCGCAGCGCACAGCCGCCTGCAGGCGGCCTCGCCGGCGTCAGCGCCCTCGCGCAGCCCGTAGTTGAGGTGCAGCGCGTGCACCGACTTCGCCCCGAGCTCGTGCGTCAGGCCCGCGGCGAGCGGCGGCGGAATCGGCTCCGCCCGAAATCATCACCACCGCGGCGACGTCGTTGCCGAGCAAGCCGCTCGAACGCACGACGCCGGCGAGCTCGGCGAGCGCCTCCTTCTTCACCACGGGTCCGATAGTACGCGCGGTGGCAGCGGATTCCTGCCAATTCGCACTCGAGGCGGGCCGTTCGCGTCCGGCTCTCAGACTCTCAACCGAGGTCGTCGGGGTCGCGAGCGCTGACCACGAAGAGCTCGACCGGGTCGCCGAATCCTTTCAGCTCGACCCGGCCGATCGGATCGAATCCGAGATACGCCGAATCGCCGATCGCCTGCGCGACCGCGGTCGTCACCATCACCTCGCCCCCGAGCGCCCGCGCGACGACACGGTGGCAGAGATTGACCTCGGTCCCGAAGTAATCGCCTTCGCGATAGACGGCGCGACCGTAGTGCAGCCCGACTCGAGGCTGGGGTCGGTCGGGAAAGAGCGCCAAGAACCCGACCGCCCATTCGGTCAGCGTCACGGGGTCGGGCGAGACGATCATCACCTCGTCGCCGATCGTCTTCACGATCAACGCCTCGGCCGGCAGCGTCGCCTCGACCGTTTCGACGAAGCGCTCGACCAGGTCGATCGCCTCGTCATCGCCCTCCTCCTCGGTGAAGCGGACGAAGCCAGTCAGATCGACGAAGCAGAACGCCATCCGGACGCGACCCATCTGACGCATGCCACCGAAGTCGACCTCCATGTGGCCGACGACGTCCTGCTCGATGTAGAAGCGCAGGTATCGCTGGTGCACGTACTCCATCAGCGGCGAGGTCATCGGCAGCAGCTCGCGAGCGAGCCCCTCCATCTCCTCCGCCATCTCGAGCGCGTCGACGCCCTGGCGAATCAACGGCTCGTGCACGTAGAGATGAAAGAGCCGGACCTCGGCCTCGGCGATCTTTCGGATCGACTGCGCGTAGACGCGCACCAGTTGCAGCAGGGCGACGAGCGGGAAGCCCGCCCCGAGCATCGCGGCCAGGTTCTCGACCGCGACCACGTCCTGCTCGTTGAGCGTGCCCTCGAGCGCGGTCGGAGTACCCAGCAGCGTCATCACACGTTCGATCAGCTCCTCCTCGAGGCCCGTTCGCGCGGAGGCCTGCGCGCGCGGCACGGGCTCGTCACGAGCCCCGGGCAGCAGGTCCTCGACGAAGCCGAAGGCGAGACGACCGTCGCGCACCGCGAGACGCAGGTCGTCGAGCGAATGGCCGCGCTCGCGCATGCGAGCCACGACTCGGGCCTGGGCAGCCGCCGCGGGCGTCCAGCGGCCCTTGCGGACGGGAACGACCCCGAGCTCTGCCCAGCGCTTCAGCGTCGAGGGCGAGACGCCGGCGATGCGGGCAGCCTCGCTGAGTGAAATCTGTGCTTCGGCCACGGCAGCGATCCTACGAAGGGTGGCTGTCGGGTTGTGTGACCGATCAGCTATGTCACAGCGGCCACATACATGGAGCGACCGGGTCTCGCCCGGTCGCTCTGCGGGCTTGACGGCCCGCTTCGTCGGCCTCGGCACCGGCTCGGCGCCTTGCGGTCCCCGCCGTTCGCAGCCCCAGTCGCCGAGGGCAGCGGATGGCGGTGCCACTAATGGCCTGTTGCCTATTTGTGTGCTTTCACACTACGCCGAGGCGGAGAGCGCGTCAAGGCAACCGGCGACGATTTTATGCGCTCTTAGCGATCAATCCGGCGGTTTCCTGGACGGTGAGCTCGGGGTATTGGGACTGGATCACCTGGCGATACGGCTCGCAGAACAGGCGAGCAGCCGGCAGGTAGAGCATCGCCGCGCGCGACTCGCCCCGGTAGCGAACCTGGCCGCGAGCGATCGCGATCGCCAGGCTCTCGCGCCCTTGCAGGTAGCGGTTGCCGACGCCGCAGGTCATCCGCAGCATCAGCTTCGGCGACCACCCGGGATCGTCGGAAAACGACCAACTCAGGTTCACGCCCTGCTCGCCGCCGGCAACGTTGAGCGCGAAGTCGCCGTCGGTGAACTCGAAGCGCAGACGCAGTCGCGTCGCTCCGATCAGCGGACCGATTCGCCGGTCGGCGTCGGCGACGGCGAGCGTGCGGTCGAGCGCCGCGCGGAAATCGCGGGTGTTCAGAGAAATGTGTTCCCTCGCTTGACGAGATTCTCGTACAGCTTCGCCTGGATCGTCTCACGCACCTGCTCGGAGACGTCGAAGACGAGACGACGGTCGCCGGCGGCTTCGGGCGGCGCGTCGATGTGGATCGGCTCGCAGAACTCGATTCGCCAGCGCGACGGCAAGGGCACGAGCCCGAGCGGGCCGAGCCAGGGAAAGGTCGGGGTGATCGGAACGAAGGGTGCACCGACGGCGCGAGCGAGGGTCGGGCTGTCGCCGATCTTCGGGTAGATCTCCTCCGAGCCGACGACCGCGACGGGGATGATCGGCGCGCCCGCCCGCAGAGCGATCTCGACGAAGCCTCCGCGCCCGAACCGGCCCAGGCGGTAGCGCTCCGAGAACGGCTTGCCCGTTCCCTTGACGCCCTCCGGGAAGACCATCACCATCTCGTCGCTCTCGAGCAGCCGCGAGGCGTTGCTCGGCCCCGCCGGGACGCCGCCGCAGCGGCGCATGAAGGACGACAGGAACGGCAGCACGAAGGCCCAGTCCAAGACCATGAACCGCGGCCATCGCGGCAGCGGGTGCTGCTTCATGATCGCCATCGTCAGCATCGTCGCGTCGAACGGGAACAGCGAACCGGCGTGGTTTGCGACCAGCAGCGCCCGTCCATGGGCTGGGACGTTGCGCACGCCCTCGACCTCCACCCGCCACCAGACCTCGTAGAGAAACTCGAACAGCGGGAAGACGGCCTCGGCGAACTGCTCGTCGAACCCCCACTCGTCCTCGTAGTAGTCGCCATGGAGGCGATCGACCACCGCGTCGATCGCCGAGCGCAGCCGGCTCGGCAACGACCCGGCTGCCTGCTGAGCCGCGGCCATCGGGTCGAGGCCGGACTCGACGCCGCCTCGCAGCCCGCGCAGGAAATCGGCGACCGCCTCTGGCGCCACCGTCGCCGACGAGCGCTCACTCATGGGCAACCTGCGCTCGTGCGCAACCGGCTCACCGCGACGCCCCGGTGAGGCGCGACGCGATGGCCGCGGGACGAAGGCTCGGGCCGAAGCGGCGCCCCCGCGTCTTCTCGGCGAAGTCGCGAATCGCCCCGGCCGCGTCGTAGGCCGGCTCGAAGCCGATCTCGTGGCGCAGCCGCGAGTTGTCCACGCCGCGGCCGTAGCGCAACATGCGCACCCCGTCGCCGACCAGCCCGCCGGCGCCGAGCCGGTCGCCGAGCCGGCTGAGCGCCGGCTCGAACAGCGGGTGAGGCACCGGCAGCGCCGTCCGGCCGCATAGTCGAAGCGCCTTGCTCAGTGAGATCGAGCCGCTGGGGGCGACGTTCACCGCGCCCCGAACCGGCGTGCCGACGGCGGCGACGATCGCGGCGGTCGCATCCTCGGCGTGAAGCAGTTGCAGGCGGGGGTCGTAACCGAGCTGGACCGGCACGACCGGCAGATTCAGGTAACGCACCAGCGGGCTGTCGAGATCGGCTCCGATCTCGGGTTGGTAGCGCAGCATGCAGCAGACGATCTCCGGGTGGCGACGGGCGAAGTTGTCGAAGTACTCCTCGAGCTCGGAGATATCGCGCTGGAAGCGCGTCCGCAGCTTCGCCTCGTGGGCGAGATCCTCCGTGAAGAAGTACGGCGCGGGCCCCTCGCAACCGTAGATCGCCGCCGAGCCTCGCACGATCACCGTTCGCAACGACTCCGTGCGCTCGCAGGCCGCCAGCAGCTGGAGCGTTCCGACGACGTTGATCTCATGCAGGACCTGTGCTCGCCGGCCGGGCTCCGGATACCAGAGGATCCCGCAGTGCACGACGGTGTCGACCCCCGTCGTCGGCAGCAGTCGCGAGAGCACGGGGCTGCGGATGTCGGCCTCGAGGAACTCCGTGCGGGCGAGCTCCACCGCGGGCGGGCGGCTGTCGATGCCGACGATGTGAGCGATCGTGGGGTCGCGCTCGAGCTTGCGCGCGAGCTCGGCGCCCCAAGCGCTCGAGATGCCGGTGATCGCAATCCGGCGACCCTCGGGGCTCATCTAACCCTCAGCTTCAGCTTTAGTGTCGGGCGGCCCGTCGCCCTCACCCTCGACTCCGGGTCGAGTCTCGGCCAATCGGCCCTCGAGCTCGACCAGGCGCTGTTCGAGCGCCTCGAGGCGCTTCGAGACCTCGCCCGTGGCCTCCTGGCCGCGACGCGCGAGCTCGGCGCCGGCCTCCTGGCCACGGCGAGTGAGCTCGGCACCCGCCTCCTGGCCGCGGCGCGCGAGCTCGTCGCGAGCATCTCGCCCACGGCGCACCACCTCGTCGACGAGATCGGCGGCGCGCTCGCGGCTCGTTGCCGCCGATCCCGCCGTCGCATGCATCGTGCGCTCGACGGCGGCTCGCACCGACTCGGCCACGCTGCTGTCGCCGCCGGCGTCGGGCCGCTCGGGCTCGGGAGTTGTCGGTTCGTCACTCGTCACGCCGATAGCAGCATAATCCGCGACCTCGTGACCGGCCATCTTCGCCCGACCGCGCCGATCTTCACCGACGTCCTGCTGCCGTCGGATCCCGCCGTGGCGCTGGCCCTGGCCCAGCGGCTGCTCGTCAAGCCGCTGATGGCCAATCACGATTTCGGGCTCTGGGGCTACTCGGGCGAAACGCAGGACGGCCGCGAGCTGACGATCCAGTCGGCCGGAATCGGCGGCCCGAGTGCCGCCACGGTTCTGTTCGAGCTGGCCGGCTTCGGCGCCGGCCGGGTGATCGCGCTCGGCACCTGCGCGCCGCTCGATCCCGAGCCTCGGCGACGACGCCGTCGTGATCGCCGCGAGCGCCCGGCCGGAGCCGGATCCACGCTCTCCCGTCGCTGACGGCGTCGTCGCCGGAGATCGGGCGCTGACCGCAGCGCTCGCCGCGGCTTGCCCGGGCGCGCGAACGCTGGCGGTGGCAAGTGCCTACACGCATGCCGGAGCCGACATCGAGCGTGCCGGCGCGAATGCAGCCGTATTGGACCTGGCCACGGCGGCTGTCTTTGCCACCGCGACCGACGCTCGGCCTGGCCGTCGCCTGCGCGCTGATCGTCGCCGGCGAAGGCGCGAGATGGTCGGCCGACCGAGAAGCTCGTCGAGCTCGGGGTCCGCGCCGCCGAGGCGTTCGCGCTTAGTTCTAGGTCGGTCGGGCTGTGCTGGCGGCGCAGCGCCGCCACCTCGTCGCCGATGTCGTCGAGG
Source organism: uncultured Solirubrobacterales bacterium (assembly GCA_963730145.1). Taxonomy (GTDB): domain Bacteria; phylum Actinomycetota; class Thermoleophilia; order Solirubrobacterales; family 70-9; genus WHSW01. The sequence continues at coordinate 108,396 of CAVSQT010000003.1, read as the reverse complement.
CGGTCCTCGATCGCCTCGAGGCGACCCGAGAGCGACCGCAGGCGCTGCTCGAGGCGCTCGACGTCCGAGCCGGAGGCGACGTTGAGCGCTCCGAGGGCCGAGCGCTGGGCGCCCATCGCGCGCTCGCCGGCGCCCAGGGCGCGGCCCAGGGCGGAGCTGAAGACCGGGTTGTCGAGCAGTGCCTGGGCGAGCTCGCCCACCGCCTCCTCGCCCTTGGCGCGGATCCCGCTCTTGTCCTCGGAGGCTTCCATCTCGGCGCGCCTGAGGGTAGCGCCTGGTCAGCCTTCAAGCCATGCGTGCGAACTGCCGATCAAGAGCCGTGACCGTTTTCACGAAACTTACGCGTAGCTCGCGCCAACTCGGGTACGGTTGCGCCAGCGGTTCTACGTTGCAAAGACCTGCTCTAACAAGTAGTTTTCGCACGGCTCGGGAGCCGGAGATTCGCCGGGGTTGGTGGCAGGGGTCGCCTGCCGGCATCGCGGGCTCCCGCGGCATGGAGAGATGAAAAAGAAGTTTCTACTGACGATCGGACTCGCCCTCGCCGGAGGGTGCATCGCCGTGGGCTCCGCAACGGGCCAGGGCAGCGCGGTCGGCATCGGCGAGAGCGGCGTCGAGATCAACCTCCCCGACGGCGAGAACCTCGAGCCGCTCGACACGGTGCCCCAGTGCTCGAACCTCGCTGACGACGACGGCGACGGCCTCACCGACCTCGAGGACCCCGACTGCACGGCGCCGCTCGATGCGACGGAATCCGGTTCTTCCGGAGCACCGGCGCCCGAGCCGGAGCCGGCGCCCGAGCCTGTCGAGCCTCCGAGCGGTGGCGGCGGTGGCGGTGGCGGCGGCGGCGGCGACTGCACCCGGAGGCACCGTCGGCCCCGGTGGCGGCGATCCCGGGCCCAGCGGCTCCGGCGGCCGCGGCGAGGGCGTCAAGCCCGGCGCCGAGGACGACGACGAGACCCACTCGGGCGGCGTCGCCGACGACCGCAAGCCGATGGAGGGCACCGAGGACCGCAACGCCGACGGTTCGCCGACGGACTCGAACCCCGGGCTGACGATCGCCGACTTCGGCCCGGCCCCGATCGGCGTCCCGAACTTCGTCATCGATCAGTTCACGATCCCGCCGTTCCTGCTTCCGATCTACCAGGCGTGCGGCACCGAATACGGAGTGCCGTGGCAGGTGCTGGCCTCGATCAACCGCATCGAGACCGCCTTCGGCACCAACCTCAACGTCTCCTCCGCCGGCGCCTTGGGCTGGATGCAGTTCATGCCCGCCTCGTGGGAGGCATACGGCGTCGACGCCAACAACGACGGTCGCAAGGATCCCTACAACCCGGTCGACGCGATCTGCGCCGCCGGCCGCTACCTCAAGGCCGCCGGCGCCGAGGAGGATCTCCGCACCGCGATCTTCGCCTACAACCACGCCGACTGGTACGTCGACGAGGTCATCCTCTACGCCAACCAGTACTCGAAGCTTCCCGACGACCTCGTCGGCTCGCTCACCGGCCTCACCGAAGGCGCTCGCTTCCCCGTCGCAGCGAAGGCGCGCTACGCCGACGACATCTCCGAGCGCCGAGCGCTCGAGCGCTCGAAGCCCGGCAAGCGCGGCGCCGGCAACGTCGCCGAAGTGATCTCAAGCTCACCCACACGTCGAGGGATCGACATCTTCGCCCGCGAGGGTGCGCCGGTCGTCGCGGTCAACGACGGCGTCATCACCGACATCGGCAAGTCGAAGAAGCTCGGTCGCTACATGACCCTGCGCGATGCCTACGGCAACCGCTTCACCTACGCCCAGCTCGGCGAGGTCGCCGACGTCTATCCGGTGCAGAAGAAGAAGAAGCTTTCGGCGGCGGACTTCGAGCTCGTCAGCCCCGACGCCGACGGCAAGCCCGACGCTCCCGCGAGCGCCGGCGACAACGGCGCCGAGAAGAAGGCAGCGGCCAAGGCCGCCGAGCAGGCGAACGCGGTCGCAGCCGCCGAGAAGGCCGCGGCGAACGCCGGCCTCAGCAACACCGAGGACTCCCGAGATCGCCTCTACGCCTTCCCCGAGCGCGCCAACAACGCCGACCGCGCCGGACTCACCGGTCAGCTCGACAAGCTGATGAAGGACGAGATGCCCGGCTACGAGAGCTTCAAGTCCTACTTCTCCAGCGCCCTGCGCTTCGACCGCAAGACGATGGAGCTGAAGCCGCTGAAGGAAGGCTCGAAGGTAATCGCGGGCACCGTGCTCGGCGAGGTCGGTCAGACCGAGGCCGGCGTCGCTCCCCACGTCCACTTCGCGATTCGCCCCGCTGGTCGCGGAGCACCGAAGATCGACCCGAAGCCGATCCTCGACGGCTGGAAGCTGCTCGAGGCGACCGCGATCTATCGCGCCGCCGGCAAGAACCCGTTCCTCGGCGGAGCCTCCACCGGCCAGGTGCTGCTGATGTCGAAGTCGCAGCTGATCCGCCGCGTGCTTGCCGACCCCGCCCTCGAGATCTACTCGTGTGGTCGCGAGGACATCCGCAACGGCGCGATCGACCGCCGCATCCTGGCCCTGATGGAGTACCTGGTCGCGCGCGGCTTCCGCCTCACCGATCACCTCGCTCACCTGCGGCCACGGCTTCTACACCGCCTCCGGCAACGTCAGCCACCACTCCTCCGGCAACGCGATCGACATCGCCCAGATCAACGGCATCCCGGTTATCGGCAACCAGGGCGAGGGCTCGATCACCGAGGCGCTCGTGCGCGACGTGATGCAGCTCCAAGGCTCGATGGAACCGGACCAGATCATCTCCCTGATGGACTTCGGAGCCGACAACACCTTCGCCATGGGCGACCACGACGATCACGTGCACGTCGGCTACACGCCGCTCTACGGCCCCAACGGCGGCACCGCCTCGCAGCAGTTCACCCAGATCCTCAAGGGCGATCAGTGGCAGCGCCTGATCGACCGTCTCGGCGAGATCGAGAACCCGACCGTGCCCACCTCGCCGTCGGAGTACGCGATCCCGACGAACAAGCGCAAGGCCGAGATCGCAAACAAGGCCCAGAAGTCGGACAAGGCCAACAAGCGCGACCGCGCTTCCAGCGCCCACATCGGCGAGTAGCGCGGCGTCGTCGAGCGTTCTATAGCGTCTCGGCCGTGGCCGGCCCGCAGCGCTTCCCCTTCGTCCAGTTCGATCTCGCCGGCACCGTCGGCCTCGAAGACGGGCGCTACCTCGGCCGCGAGCCGGAACGTGTGCTCGTGGTCAGGGTCTCGGGCCTGCCCGCTCCCCGCCGCCGTCGTCTGCGCCGGGCGAAGCCCACAGAGGCGCAGCCGGGAGCGCGGGTCGAGACCGTGCCGCTGACCTCGCTGACGGCGATCCGGCCCGAGTCGCTCGGTGACGAGGACGCGGCCAGCCGCTTGGCTCGAGACCTTGCGCGACGACTCAGGAGGCGATGGAGGCGGCGATCGCCGACGCCCTGCTGCTGATCAACGAGGCCGTTCACGCCAGCCGCACCGCCACGCTCGACGCTCACCGCGCCGACATCGACTCCGAGCACGCGCTCGCGGTCCGGATCGGCTTCGGCGGCGGCGACGAGCTCGCCGACGGCCGCTGGGAGGAGGCGATCGAGATCCCTCACGGCGAGCGCCGGCGGCGAGCCGAGGTGCTGCGACCGCAGGAGCGCATCGCCGCCGTGCTCGGCGCCCGCGAGCACGTCGCCGCCTGTGAGCTGCTGCTGCTGCGCGCTCGCGCCGACGTCGACGCCGCGCGCACGCGCGAAGCTGCGCTTCAGGTCCGCGTCGGGCTGGAGGCGCTGCTCGCCGAGCGCTCGGCCTTCGCGACGAGCGGACAACAGGAGGACCTCGCCGCGCTCGATGAGCGGCGCAGGCTCACCGGTGAAGCGGCGAACGAGGCGCTGCTGGGCGAGCTCTCAGACGCAGCGGGCCGCCGAGGTGGTCGAGACGCTGAAGCTGTGCGAGCGGGTGTTGAGGCGCAAGCGGGCTCTGGGGTAGGTCGCGGAGTGGCGGCGACCCGCCGACCGGCGGAGACGGGCTCGGGCCGGGTGTTGTCAGTGAGGGCGTGCGGGTCCGCGGCCTGTGGAGATCCAGGCCCGACTGTCGGGCTCAGATCTCCACAAGACGCCCTGCGGCTCGAACCCTCCTCTGGAGATCCAGTTCCGACAGTCGGAACCAGATCTCCACAAGATGCTCGCCGGCCGGGACTCCGCGTCACCGCCCGAACCCCACCCCCTCACTGACGCCGTTCGTTACGAACAACTACACCGCCACGACCTACAACGCCGCCAGCACCGCCTCGAGCTCGTCGACCACATCGCCGTCGAGCTTGATCGCTCGCCTCGTCGTCGTACGGCGTCGGGCCCTTGGTCACGATCGCGATACGCCCGCCCGACTCGAGCGTCAGCTCGGGCAGGCCGGCGACGGGATAGACCTCCAGCGACGAGCCGACGCACAGCAGGAGATCGGCCGCCGGCGCACAGCTCTTGGGCTTCGGCCATCGCCTGCTCGGGCAGGAGCTCGCCGAAGAGCACGACGTCGGGCTTGACCTTGCCGGGACAGCAGGCGCAGATCGCGATCCCATCCTCGTCGAAGAGCACGCCGACGCCCTCCAGCGGATAGCTCGCGCGACAGCTGACACAGCTGGAGGTCGCGATCGAGCCGTGCACCTCGATCACCCGATCCGACCCGGCCATCGTGTGCAGACGGTCGATGTTCTGGGTCACGACCGCTTCGCAGATGCCCGCTCGCCTCGAGCTCCGCGAGCACCCAGTGGGCGCGATTCGGCTCCTTCGCGCCGAGGTCGGAGAAGCGCGGCCGGTAGAACTGCCAGAAACGCTTCGTGTCGCCATGGAAGGCGTTGATGTGGGCGACCTCCATCGGATCGTCGTTCTCCCACAGGCCGGTGCCCGGCGTGCGGAAATCCGGAATCCCGGACGGCACCGAAATCCCGGCGCCGGTCAGAGCCACCACCGACCCCGCCTCCCGAATCATCTGCAAGTCCCCTGCTCCGGCGAGGGGACGGGGGCCGTTTGGACAGCTTCCGCAGGCATGGATGCCGAGGACGGTGCGAGGCCGGATGCCGAAGCGCTGCCGGGACGTCGATCCCGGACGCCGCAGGCTCCCGGGCCGGTCCGGCGCCCGGCCTCCGTCGCCGGCCGCTCACTCGACCCTTCCACTTAGGCGAGCGCTTGCCGAGGAAGGCGCCGATGCCCTCCTTCGCGTCCTCGCTTTGGAAGGCCCCGGCGAAGCCCGCCTTCTCGTTCTCGATCCCCTCGTCGAGATCGGGGTCATAGGCGGCGATCTTGACCTGCTCGACCGCCACCGGCGCCTGCGAGGCGAGCTTGCGTGCCCACGCCACAGCCGTGTCGAAGAGCTCGTGGTCGGGCACGACGCGGTTGGCGAGGCCGTAGGCCTCGGCGTCGCCGGCGGAGATCGAGTCGCCGATCAGATTCATCTCCAGCGCCTTCTCCGGCCCGACCAGGCGCGGCAACCGCTGCGTGCCGCCGAAGCCGGGGATGATCCCGAGCTTGATCTCGGGCTGGCCGAAGATCGCCGACTCGGCTGCGATGCGAAAGTCGCACGCCATGGCCAGCTCGCAACCGCCCCCGAAGGCAAGCGAGTTGATCGCCGCGATCGTCGAGATCCGGTTGCGGCCGAGCTCGCGCAGCAGTTCGTGACCGGAGTCGATCAGCTCCTTGCCGCCCGACTCGTCCATCTGCGTGAACGCCTTGATGTCGGCCCCGGCGGAGAACACCAGCGGGTTCGAGGAGGCGATCACCATCGCGCCGACCTCGCCCGCCGACGTCAGCTTCTCCCAAACGACGCCGAGGTCCTTGATCACCTGCGGCGAGATCGCGTTCATCGGCGGGTTCGTGAGCCAGGCGATGGCGACGTCGCCTCGGGTCTCGACCTTGACCGTCTCGGTCTGCTCGCCCTCGTCGGCCTGCGGATAGGCATAGAAGCCCTGGCCGCTCTTCTGCCCGAGGCGTCCCTGAGCGACCAGGCGCTTGAGGATCCGCGGCGGTGCGAAGCGTTCGCCGTGCTCGGCTGTGTGCCTGTTCGAGCTTCTCCAAGATCGAGTCGAGCCCGGCGAAGTCCGCGCCCATGAACGGCGGGAAGATGCCCCGGCGCGGGTCCATGCCGGCGCCCGGCCATCATCCCGAGGTCGATCTCGCGCACCGTGCAGACGCGCTCTTCGAGCAGCAGGCAGGCCTCGACGATCGCCTTCAGCTTCATCAGCTCGGCCAGCGCCTCGCCGTCGGGCTCGGCGTCGCCCTCGATCTGCGGCTCGCCGTCCTTGTAGAAGCCGCTGCCGCCGGACTTCGCGCCGAGGTTGCCGTCGGCGACGAGCTTCTGCATTCCCTCGTGAACGTAGAAAGAGTCGCCGTAGGACTCGCGCAGGTGCTCGGCGACGTGCATGACGGTGTCGAGCCCGAGCAGGTCGACCAGGAAGAACGGGCCCATCGGGGCGACGTTGGCGCCCGCGACCGCCTCGTCGATCTTCTTGATCGAGAGCCCCTTCTCCTCCTGAGCGCGCCAGATCTCGCCGACGGCGCTGTTGAGGATGCGGTTGACGACGAACCCGGGCACCTCGCCGCAGGTGATCGGCTGCTTCTTGATCGTCTGGGCGAAGTTGACCGCCGCCTGGACGACCTCCGGATCGGTCTCCTCGCCCTCGATCACCTCGATCAGCGGCATCACCGAGGCGGGATAGAAGAAATGGAAGCCGACGACCTTCTCCGGTCGCAGTGTCGACTCGGCCATCTCGGTGATCGACAGCGAGGAGGTGTTGGAGGCGAGGATGGCGTGGCCGGGCGTGACCTCGTCGAGCTCGGCGAACACCGCCTGCTTGATCTCCATCTTCTCCGGCGCCGCCTCGATCACGAAGTCGACGTCGCCGAAGGAGTCGTAGGAGGTCGTGCCCTCGATCAGGCCCATGACCTCCTCGAGCCGAGCGTCGGCCTGCTCCTGGGTCAGCTTCTCCTTCTTGACCAGGCGGCCGAGCTGGCCGCTGGTCACCTCACGCGCCTTCTCGAGGCCATGGTCGACGAACTTCTGATCGATGTCCTTGAGAACGACTGGGATGTCTGATGCGGCGATCGCCTGGGCGATCTCACCGCCCATCGTTCCGGCGCCGACGACCGCGGCCTTGAAGACGAACATTCGCTTGGAACCCTCCGGATCTGGGGATTGAGGAAGAAGCTGGGCGCGGGAGGCTACCTATCGGCCGCGGACTCGGGCGCCATCGAAATGGGCGGCTTCCTCGGCCTCGTGCTTGAACCGCAGCAGAGTCCGCTGCAGCGCCTTGCGCACCTGGCTGCGAACGAAGAGGCGCTCGGTGACGGCGGCGAAGGCGCCACCGCCGACGAGCTCGTACTCGAGCTCGATCGTCACCCGAGTCGCCTCGCCTTCGACCTCGAACCGCGTCAGCTGCCGTCCCCGCGACGCCGGATCTGAGAACTCGATCCGATGCAACCGCCGAGGCTGATGCTCGAGCACACGCTCGGAGACGGTGCCGCGCCCGGCCGGCGTCGAGCGCCAGACCAAGCGTCGAACCCTCCTGCGGGAAGCCCGCCGACGACTCGACGGCGGCAAAGCCGTCGACCCACGCAACCCAGCCGCGAGGCTCGAAGTAGTAGTCCCAGGTCTCCGCGAGCGAAGCCTCGACCAGCAGAGACTCGGTCAGCACTGCCATCCGACCAAGCCTAGGCGAGCGCACCGCACTGCTGTGAGGTCGATAACGTCGCATCTGATGACCGCGCCGGACGACGACCCAGCCAGCGCAGCGGCGCTGGATCGGTCCGGCGGCGCTGCTCCTGGTCGGTGGGTCTGGCAGCGGTGCTCGTCCTCGCGCTCGGCGGACGATGACGAGACACGAGAGCCGCCGCAGCCCGAGACGACAACCACGCACGGCCACCGTCGCCGTAGCGCCGCAGCCGACGACGTCGCCGCCGATCCGCGTCGGCGCCGGGCCGACGGGCATCACCGTCGGCCCGGGGCGCACCTGGGTCGCGGCCCGCGAGGGCGGCAAGGTCGAGAGCATCGATCCCGCGAGCAACGCCGTCGACCCTCCCGAGACCACGGCGCTGAGGTCGCCGACGGCGGTCGCGGTCGGCCACGATTCGGTCTGGGCGATCAGCGACGCCACCGACGCGCTCTATCGCCTCAACCCGGGCGATGACCTGCCGCCGATCGAGATCCCGCTCGGAGCGGGTGCCGACCCTTCTGACGTCGCCGTCGACGAGGACTGGGTCTGGGTCACGAACGAGGGCGACGCAACGGTCGTGCGCATCGATCCCGACACCGACACGATCTCCGGCAGAGGTCGAGGACGTGCCCGTGCGCGCGGTCGCGACCGGCGGCGGCTCGGTCTGGGTGACGAACATCGACGACGCCTCGGTCTCGCAGATCGATCCCGACGAGCTGGCGCGCATCGGCAACCCGATCCGAGTGTCGCCGCACGGCCGAGCGACATCGCCGTCGGCGAGGGCGCCGTCTGGGTGATCAGCAACTTCAAGGGCACCGTGACCGAGATCGACCCGGACCTCGAGCCGCCGCTGACGGTCGGCCCCCCGATCGAGGTCGGCGCTCAGCCGCGAGGAGTCAAGGCCGGTCTGGGCTTCGTCTGGGTTGCGCTCGGTGGCGCCGATGCGGTCGTGCGCCTCGATCCCGAGAGCCGCGAGCTCGTCGGAGAGCCGACGCCGGTTGGCAACGGACCCTCGGACATCGCCCTCGGCCTCGACTCGGTTTGGACCTCCAACGAGGGCGCGGGCACCGTCACCCGGATCGACCCCGAGGGTCAGCCGGCGCCGTAGAGCTCGCTCTTGATCAGGCTGACCGAGCGGATCACGGAATCCAGGAAGGGCTCGATCTCATCGCCCAGGCGCTTGTGCTCGCGCCGCCCGGCCGGCGTGATCGAGTAGTAGCGACGGGTCCGGCGATCGGGATGCTCCCACTCGCCCTGGATCATCTCGTCGGCCTCGAGTTGTCGCAACAGGGGATAGATCGTGTTCGGATTGACCGAGATCACACCCTCGGTGATGCGCTCGATCTCCTCGATCAGCCTGTTGCCGTACTGAGGCTCGCGGTCGATCAGGTGCAGGACGAGCAGCGGAAAGATGTCGCGCCGCCGGATCTCGCCGCCGAACACGTCCATCGATCGGCTCGAGCGCCGACCCGGGACGGTCCCGGCGTCGGCACCACCACGCGCACGTGCGGTTCGCGCCGCCTTGGCGACCGCGTCGGCGACCGGTTTCGGCTCCCTGCGCGCACCTTCGGACATCGGTCGGCGACTATAGGCGAGCGGCGGGCGGTGCACCGCCTATCATGGGCGGATCCCCGGGGCGGCTCCTGCCATCCCGAACTCTGGCACCCTTACCTGCTTGTCCGAAACGAACGACACCAGCAACGTCGGCCGCGCCTGGATGGCGCCACCGCTGATCGCTGCCTTCTCGCTGATCGCGATGCTGGCGATTGCCTCGCTCGAAGGCCTGCCGATCCGCGATCCCGACGCTCGCTACGTCGGCTCTCCCCTGGCCCTGATCGGCCTCATCGCGGCCGTCTTCATCGTCCTCGACGTCGGGCCGCGCGCCTGGCTGCGCCGGCGCATGAGCGGCTCCGAGAGCTCCTGCTGCCTCGCCGTTCGCAGTGTTGCGCGAGCGCTGGTTCAACCGGCGCGGCGCGATGGTCCTGGTCGCGCTGCTGAGCTTCTACGTCACCTACCTCTCCTATCGCAACCTGAAGAGCTTCATCCCCTTCGTCAGCGACGCCGACCACGACATCGGCCTCCTCAGCCTCGACCGCTCGATGTTCTTCGGCAACGACCCGGCGACGATCATGCACTCGATCTTCGGCACCGGGATCTCGGCCGAGGTGCTCTCGATGGTCTACCTCGCCTTCCTCACCTTCGTCCCCGTATCGCTCGGCGTCGCCTTGATCTGGTCGTCGAACCTGCGCGCCGGCCTCTGGTACGTGACCGCGCTCTCGCTCTGCTGGCTGTTCGGTGCGGCGAGCTACTACATGTTCCCCGCCCAGGGGCCCGATCTACGCGCAGCCTGGCCTCTACTCCAACCTGCCCGAGACCGGGGTGAGCCGCCTGCAGGAGACGCTCGCCGAACACCGGCTCGAGGTCCTGGCCGGCCCGAACGCGACCGAGGCGGTGCAGAGCGTCGCCGCCTTTGCCTCGCTGCACATCGCGGTGGTCTTCGCCGCCGCCCTGATCGCACAGCTGCTCAAGGGACCGCGCTTCTTGCGCATCGGGCTCTGGAGCATGCTCGCGCTGACGGCCGTGGCGACGATCTATTTCGGCTGGCACTACGTGATCGACGATGTCGCCGGCTTGGCGATCGGCGCGAGCGCGGTCGCGCTGGGCGCCCTGGCCTGCGGATATGAGCTGCGCCTGCCCGCCTCGCTGCGCACCGCGCGTCAGAGCAGGGCGACGGCGACGTAGTACGCGGCAACGACCGCGAACAGGACAGCGTCGATGCGGTCGAGTACGCCGCCGTGCGGGCCGAGTAGCGCACCGCTGTCCTTGACCTCGGCATCGCGCTTGACGAGCGATTCGAAGAGGTCGCCGGCGGGCGCCGCGAGCGCCGCGGCGAGCCCGATCAGGGCCGCGTCGAGCGCGTCGAGCCACGGTTGAAAGGCGACGGCGGCGATCACCGGCGCGGCGACGCCGGCGACCACCCCCGCGAACAGACCTTCGATCGTCTTGTTCGGCGAGATCGTCGGGGCGAGCCGACGGCGGCCGTAGAGGCTGCCGAGGATGTGCGCCGCGGTGTCGCCGATGAAGACGGCGAGAAGAACGTCGATCAGCAGCCCGCCGCCATGCGGCAGCTCGCGGATGAGCACGGCGTGGGTGACGCCGAGGCCGACCCAGACGAGGGCGAACACGGCGAGCCCGATCGCAGCGCGAGCGCCGACCGGCCGCCGGCGGCAGCGTCAGGGCAGCGGCGAAGATCAACGCCACGGCCGCCCGCGAGCACCCCGGGCACCGAGGCGCGACCTTCGAGCAGGGCAGCGATTGCGAGCGCCACGAGCGCGGCGGCGCTCACCCACGCCACTCGCGGCGGCACCCGCGAGCATGCGGCAGGCCTCGAGCAGGGCGGCGACCCCGATCGCCGCTACGCCGGCGGTGAAGACCCCGCCGCCGACCGCGATCAGGGTGATCGCGACCGCCGCCAGCGGGATCGCGAAGGCGATCCGAGCCGGGAGGTCTGCCAGCCGTCCCTGGCGCGAGCCCGTGGCGGTGTGCACAGGGCGCAGGCTATTGCGCCGCGGGCGCAGGTGCGCTCAACGCCGCGTCAGCCATACTTCTGGACGGCCACTGCACGGCGCCGGCTCAGCACAGCGCCTGCGGTCACTCATGAACCCTTCACAGTCAGCGACAGCCAGATCGCGCGCGCGATCCGTAACGACGACGAGCCCTCCAGAGGCTCACGACCTCGCCTGCGTCCTCCACCTGCACTCGACCTACTCCGACGGCACGGCGTCGGTCGACGAGATCGTCGAAGCGGCGCGGGCGACCGACACCGACGTCGTCCTGCTCACCGATCACGACACGCTCGGCGCCCGCGACGACGGCCGCGAGGGCTGGCACGGCGATGTGCTGCTCCTGGTCGGAGTCGAGGTTTCCCCGAGCGGAGGGCATTTTCTCGCCTTCGGCGTCGACGAGACCCCCTCCAAGGACGGCGGCGAGGCGAGCATTCCCGAGGCGGTCGCCGCGCTCGGCGGTTTCGGCTTCGCGGCGCATCCGTTCTCGGCCGGGTCGAAGATGGTCGAGCGCCTGCGGTTGACCAGGCTCCTGGGCGGTCAACCGCACGGCTGGCCGACCGAGCTTCGCGGCGGCCTCGCGGGAATCGAGCTCTGGAGCCTGACCACGGACGCCGCCGAATCCTGGCGCCATCCACTCGAGGCGATCGCCTACATGCGCCACCCCGAGCGCTATCTCGACGGCCCCCCGGCGCACCATCTCGAGGCCTGGGACGAGCTCTGCGCGGTTGCCCGGGTCGTCGCCGTCGGCGGCCTCGACACCCACCAGCACGGGTTTCGCGTTGGCGGCCGCATGGTCACGCCGATGCCCAACGAGCGCTACTTCGGCCTCCTGCGCACCTACGCGCTCTGCGACCAGCCTCCGAGCCGCGATCTCGCCGCCGACTCCGCCGCCGTGCTCGAGTCGCTGCGCGAAGGGCGTTGCTATCTCGGAATCGACGGAGTCGCCCCGGCGCGTGGTTTTCGCTACTGGGGCGAGAGCAGCGGACGATGTCGTCGTCATGGGCTCGGAGCGCGCCGCCGGCGACTGGGCGCTGCGGGCGCTGCTGCCCGACGCCGGCGAAGCGACGCTGTTGCGCGACGGGCGCGCCATCGCCCGCGCGCGGGGGCATGCGCTCGAGCACCGAGTCGAAGAGCCCGGCGTCTACCGGATCGAGGCCAGGCGCGAGAGCCGCGGCCGGCTACGGCCCTGGATCTACTCGAATCCGATCTACCTGCGCTGACGGCCCCGAGGCCGCCGTGTCCCCTTGCCAGGACAGCCTGAGGACCTCGGTTAGGGTGCGCTTGTGGCGCGGCTCACAAGCGTGCTGGTTGGATTTGGGTTAGTCGTCAGTCTGCATCGTGGCGGCCCCGTCGACCGCGACTTTCGACGGCAAGAACGGGCAGATCTCCTTCTCCCGCAATATCGGCAACCACGTCGAGATCTTCACCGCCGACCCCGACGGCAGCCACATCAAGCAAGCTGACCGTGAGCAAGCCGGCAGGCGACCGTGTCGTTCGAGTCCGACTGGTCACCCGATGGTCGACTGATCGCCTTCGACAGCGACCGGAAGGACATCGACGGCCGCAAGCCGGTCCAGATCTACGTGATGACGGCGGACGGCGGCGACGTCACGCAGCTCACCCGCGGTCCGGGATTCCACGGCACGCCGGGCTGGTCGCCGAGCGGCACCAGCCTGGCGATCGTCGTCCGACTGGGGCAAGAACTCGCTGAGCGGGATCTGGATCATCCCCGCCTTCGACCCCGACGGCGTCACCGTCGACGAGGCTCGGCGGATCACCGACCCCCGGGACGAAGGGGCCGAATTCGACGACGAGCCCCAGTTCTCGCCGGACGGGACGACGATCGTGTTCTCGCGCTTCAAGTCCTTTCGGAGCTCGAAATCCGCGATCTTCCGCGTCAACGTCGACGGCACCGGCCTGAAGCGGTTGACCAACTACGGCCTCAACGCCTCCCACCCCGACGTCTCGCCGGACGGGCGATGGATCACGTTCGACTCGGGCGACACCGGGGCGCCCGGGAGCAAGGGCGACATCTACGTGATGCCGCTGGACGGAGGCAAGAAGCGGGCCCTCACCGACACCGCGCGCGTGCAAGAGGACGGTCCCCTGACCGTGGCGCAGAACCCGGTCTTCTCACCGAACGGGCGGAGGATCCTCTACACGCAGTTCCGCGAGGGAGGCACCGACCTCGTGGTCATGAAGGTCAACGGCTCCGGCAAGCACGTCATCCTGGGCGGCCGGCGGTTCCCGAACAAGGCCGACTGGGGCACGCACCCGTAGTACGAAGGCCGCGCCCGTTGCGGACCGGCCTGGCGCCTAGACGGCGGCGGCGGCCGTTTCCGCTTCCTGAGCGGCGGCGGTGTTCTGCGTGTTGACCGACTCCGGCAACGGCTCGTCGACGTTTCGGCCCATCAGCACTTCCTTGGCGATGACGAGGCGCTGGATCTGCGAGGTGCCCTCGTACAGCTGCATGATCTTCGCGTCACGCATCAGCTTCTCGACCGGGTAGTCCTTGATGAAGCCGTAGCCGCCGTAGACCTGGACGGCGTCGACGGTGATCTCCATCGCCGAGTCGGCGGCGAAGCGCTTGGCGTGCGAGCAGGCGAGGGTGTTGCGGATGCCCTGGTCGAGCAGCGCGGCTGACTGCCAGGTGAGCAGACGCCCTGCCTCGACCTTCGTCGCCATGTCGGCGATCATGAACGAGACCGCCTGGTGCATCGCGATCGGGACGCCGAACTGCACACGCTCCTTCGAGTACTCGCAGGCGAACTCGAACGCGGCACGACCGATGCCGACCGCCATCGCGGCGACGCCGGGACGGGTGCGGTCGAGGGTCATCATCGCGAGCTTGAAGCCCTTGTTCTCCTCGCCGAGCAGGTTCGCCTCGGGGATCTCGGTCTCGTTGAAGACCACCGTTGCGGTGTTCGAGGCGCGCTGGCCGAGCTTGTCCTCCTTCTTGTCGATCGTGACGGTGTCGTCGCGGGGAACGACGAAGGCGGAGATGCCGCGATGGCCGGCGTCCTTGTCGGTCTTCGCATAGACCGTGTACCAGTCGGCGTGGCTGCCGTTGGTGATGAAGCACTTGGAGCCGTTGAGCACCCACTTGTCGCCGACCTTCTTCGCGGTCGTCTTCATCCCGGAGACGTCGGACCCCGCGTCGGGCTCGGTCAAGCAGAAGGAAGCGAGCTTCGGCTCCTCGGCGAGCATGCCGAGATACTCGGCCTTGACCTCGTCGGTCCCGCCGATCGCGACCGGTGCCGCGGCGAGGCCGTTGGCCGCAAGCGAGGTTCCGATCCCCGAGCAACCCCAGCCGAACTCCTCCTCGATCAGACAACCCGAGAGGTAGTCGAGGCCGGGTCCGCCGTACTCCTCCGGCAGGTGGGTGTTCATCAACCCGACCTCCCAGGCCTTCTCGATGACCTCCTGGGGCCAGGTGCTGTCCTTGTCGTACTCCCAGGCGACCGTGCGGATCTCCTTCTCGGCGAAGTTGTGCGCGAGCTCGCGGAGGTCCTTCTGCTCGTCGGTCAGTGTGAAATCCACTGCTGCGGCGCTCCTTTGCTTGGTGTGCGGCCCGTCTGGGTGCCGCAGAAAGTAGTCGATTGACTGGTCAGTCAATCCGCTCGAAAGGGTAGCCGATTACGTAGGTCCTAGGCTTGTGGTGTGGGCTCACTGCTGCCGGCCGTATCCAACGGCGAGATCATCCTGATCGTCTTCTTCGTCTCCGTCCCGGTCGCCGCGCTGGCGTTTGCGATCGGCGCCGGCAACGCCCTGCGCCAGGTCGGCAAGGGCGGTCTCTCGGTCGAGTTCGAGAGCGATATGGCGCAGCCGCTGCGCGACTCCGACGCCGAGTCCGCATCGCGCCGAGATCCAAGAGCGAGGAACTGCGTCAGATGCTCGAGGCCAAGGCCTATCGCCAGAGCGCCCGCGGCGAGACGCCGATCGACGTCGAGGCCGAGCTCGAGCGCCTGCTTGCCGAGGCCGCGTCCGCCCCTGCCCCCGCGGCCGGCGACGCCGAGCTGCGCGAGGAGGTTCGCCAGCTCGTCGTCGCGCGCAACGATCGTCGCCAACGCCAAGGCAAGGAGCCGCTCGACGTCGAGGCCGAGGTGGCGAGGCAGCTGCGGGATCTGGAGGGGATGGGGCAGTAGGGGTCGTGCGGCGGCTGATCGGCGCAACGAACGGCATCAGTGAGGGAAAGGTCGCCGGGCGGATCGGGGTCGGGTTCGGGCCCGATCCGCATCCTGTGGAGATCTAGTTCCAACAGTCGGAACTAGATCTCCTCATGTTGCGTCCGGTCGAGGTTCCTGCCCTCGCTCGCTCGGCGCACCTCCCTCACTGACAAGAACCACCTCCCCGTCCGCGCCGACCATTGGCTACGCTGGCCGCCCATGACCGCCGAGGAGAACGTGTTCGAGCTCGAGGAGCTGCTCGTCAGGCCCGGGACGTACTTCAACCCGCAGACCGAGATCGTCGTCGTCGTCGACGACTCCGCCACGATCGGCCAGGAGGTCTTCAACATGGAGCCCTACGAGGGCGCGGACTGGGTGCGGATCACAGACGATGTGCCGGTCGACTCCGACTCCCTGGAGACCTCGATGGAGCGCTTCCAAACCGAGCATCACGCAGGCGGCCCGGTGTCCGAGGTGACGCTGGAGACCGAGCACGACGATCTCGACGCCGAGGCCGACAACGTCGAGCCGGAGGCCAAGCTCGACGTCGACGGCGAGCCGATCGCCGAGGAGGGCTGAACCCGTGAGCGATTACTCGATCTCGACCCGCGATCAGGCGATCGACTTCATGGCCCAGTACCCCGGGTTCGGCGAGATGCGCTGGTACACCGAGGCTCTCGGCTGCGAGCAGGTCTCCTTCAGCTGGCGCTCGATGCCACCGGGAACCGGCGGGCGCGGCAGCTACGGGCATCGCCACCCCGGCCAGGAGGAGGTCTACCTCGTGCTCTCGGGCACGGTCACGTTCAAGATCGGCGACGAAGTCTTCGGCGCCGGGCCGCTGACGGCGGTGCGTGTCTCCGGCGACGCCTTTCGCTCGCTGCACAACGACGCCGACGCCGACGCCGAGCTGGTCATCCTCTCGACCCGCCTCGACGATCCGCCGACCGAAAAGCAAGAGGACTTCTGGCCCGAGTGACGGCCGCGTCGCCGAGGAGCGCTCGCCTCGACGCCGAGATCCCCGACGTCGAACGCCACCTCGACTTCGCCGCGAGGCACTTCGCCGATGCAGCCGTCTTTCCCTGGCACTGGCCGCCGCAGCGCGAGGGCGGCAGCGGTCCGCGCACGCGCGAGCAGGTCGCGGAGATACTCGCTGCGCAGACGACGTCAAGCCGAGGCCGTCGCGCTTCTGCCTCTGGTGGTGGCGAGAGCGCGCCAGCGGCGAGCTGGTCGGGATGACCGGGCTGAACCGCGATCGGGTCGAGGGCGATGACGTGGTCGAGGTCGGTTGGTCGATCACGCCCCGTCGCCAGCGCCAGGGGTTCGCCGCCGAAGCGGCTCGCGCGTCGATCTCATGGGGCTTCGAGGTCTGCGGCCTGGACGAGATCGTCTCGTTCTCGATGCCTCACAACCACGCCTCGCGAGCGGTGATGGCAGCGGCGGGCATGAGCTTCGTCGGCGAGTTCGATCGCGCCGGCCTCCCCCACGTGCTCTACCGGGTCGTCGAAGCCCGAGCAGACCTACGAGGCCGCGACGTAGACGATGAAGGCGACGAACAGACCCGACCAGATCAGGATCGGGAAGAGCTCGAAGCGCCCACGCAGGCGCAGCGCCCAGTAGGCGACGACGCCACCGATCAGTCCGAGGACGCCCGACAGCGTCGCGAACTTGTCGAGGTCCCAATCGGTCAGCGCCAGGCCGACGGCGATCGGGATCGTCGACTGGAACACCATCGCGCCGGTGATGTTGCCGAGCGCGAGGCTGTCCTTGCCGTCCTTGACCCAGAAGAAGCTGTTGGCCTTCTCCGGCAGCTCGGTGGCCAACGGCGCCAGCACCAGCGACAGCACCAGGGGCTCGATCCCGATCTGCTCGGCGACGGTCAGCAGCTCCTCGACGAACAGGTGGGCGCCGCCGACGATCGCGCCAAGCCCGACGAGCAGCTGGATCCCGACGGTGATCCCCGGCGGATTGTCACCGGGAGTGCGGTCCATGTAGAGCGGGCCGATCGTGCCCTCCTCCTGCACGTCCCCGCCCCCGCGCAGCGTCTGGCGCACGTAGACCGCGTAGGCGGCGATGAACACCAACGCCAGCGGCAGATGCAGGTCCTCGGGGACGACCAGCCCCATCGCGATCCCCGCGGCGAAGAAGACCAGGAAGAAGATCAGGTCGCGGTCGAGGGTCTCGACGTGGGCGCGGAGCTCGGTGCCCTGCTCGCGCCGGCCCTTGAAGATCAGCGCCGAGATCCCGACCAGCGCCATCGCGATCGTCGCCAGCAGGAACGGGGCGCCGATGATCGCGCCGATCGCGACGTCCTCGGAGCCCTCGGCGCCGCCGATGATCGCGACGATCGGGATCAGGGTCTCCGGCATCGCCGTGCCGACCGCGGCGAGCACGCTGCCGGTCGCACCCTCGCCGATCCCGAGCTTGTTGCCGGTCCACTCGATCGCGTTGGTGAACAGCAGCGCCCCGGCGAGGATCACCGCGAACGCGGCCGCCAGCAGCACGTACTCCATCGATCGCCTCTACCCGCTGCCCAGCGCGCCTAGGCGTAGAAGAAGGCGATCCCGAGGATCGCGTAGAGGGCGAGCAGCTGGACGCCCTCGAACCAGTTCGACTCGCCGTCGTGGGTGATCGTGTTGGCGACCAGGATCGCGACCAGGATCCCGCCCAGCTCGAAGCCGTTGAAGACCAGCGGCATCGGCCCGGGACCGATGAAGTAGGAGGCGATCACCAGGACCGGGGCGACGAAGAGGGCGATCTGGGCGCTGGAGCCGATCGCGATGTTGACCGCCAGGTCCATCTTGTTCTTGTAGGCGACCAGGATCGCGACCCAGTGTTCGGCGGCGTTGCCGACGATCGCGACCACGATCACGCCGACGAAGAACTGGGAGAGCCCGATCGACTCCGAGGCCTCGCTGATCGACCCGACGAGGATCTCGGACATCAGGCCGACGGCGAGACCGGCGACGAAGAGGTAGATGACCGAGCGCCTGACGCTCCAGCCGAAGCCCTCCTCGTGCTCCTCGGCATACGGCGGATTGAAGAGGTCCTTGTGCGTCCTCAGCGAGAACAACAGCCCGAGGGCGTAGGTGACGATCAGGACCACGGCGACGGCGACCGAGAGCTTCTCCACGGTCGAGTCGTAGTTGACCAGCTCCGCATCGACGCTCGGCAACCCCGTGCCCTGGACCAGCTCGAAGATCGCCGGCATGAGCAGCGCTCCGGCGGCCAGGAACAGCATGGTCGACTGGATCGACGCCGCCTGCGGGTTGAAGCGCTGGCGATCGTGCTTGAGCCCACCGACGAGCATCGAGGCGCCGAGGACGAGCAGGATGTTGCCGATGATCGAGCCGACGATCGAGGCCTTGACGACCTCCTGGAGGCCCGCGTTGAGCGCGAACAGCGCGATGATCAGCTCCGGCGCGTTGCCGAAGGTGACGTTGAGCAATCCGCCGATGCCGGGGCCGGACTTGGCCGCGAGCTCCTCGGTCGCCAGGCCCATCAGCGCCGCCGTGGGGACGATGCCGAGCGCGGCGACCGCGAAGATCAGCGTCGGCGCCGCATGCGCCAGCTCGAGCACGACGGCGAGCGGGATGAACGGCGTCAGCAGGTACGGCCATCCCTGCGCGCTGAACAGGAACCCGAGCACACCCCCCCGCTTTTGTGCGTCGGCGGTCATCTCGGGGCAAGCCTAGTCGAGCAGAAAGTCGAAGGGCCCCGGCGTGGCGCCGGGGCCCTTCTCAGACGCTCTCGTCAAGCCGAGCCCTAGAGCTCGCTGGCGCAGGCGTTGATCTCCTCGCTCGTGGTTGCCTCACCGACGCAATCGAGGTAGGCGTTCGGATCCTGAGCTCCGCCGGTGCCGCCCGACGAGCCGCTGCCGGCGCCAGGCGCACCCGGCAGGGCGCCCAGGCCCCCGAGACCGCCCAGCGCACTCGGATCGATTCCGAACTGACCGAGCAGATCCTCGATCGGCTGGGCGTCGGATGGCGCGCTGATCTCCTGCTCCTCGTTGACGCCGCCGAGACGCATCTCGAAGCCGACGTCGACGCTCTCGACGCCCGCAGCCTCGGCATCCGGAATCGCGCTCGGGTCGATCGCGACCGTGAAGTCGAGACCGCGCAGGATGTCGTCATCGGTACCCGAGTAGAGATCGAAGCTCGCCTCGGAGACCGCGTCGGTGACCTGCTGCAGCTGCTCCTCGGTCGGAGCGGCGGCGCCGGCATTCGGAACCGCCGTGCCGAGCTCCACGAGGTCGGTGATCATCTGCTCGACGTCGACCTCGCCGCTGATGTGGACGGCGTCGGTGCCCTCGATGTCCTCGGTGCCCTCGTTGCTCGAGCTCGCCGAGCCAGCTGGCGAAATCGATGTCGCAGGCCGAGGTGTCGCTCGCGCCCTGAGCCTGAAGCTGCGTCTCACAGCCCTGGGTGAAGAGCTCCCCGAACGACTGTCCTTCGGTCGACTCGGTCTGCTGCGCAGCAGCGCTCTCGGCCAGCTCCTTGAACTGGGTGAACGTCTCGGTGCCGACCTCGTAGGCGGTGCCGCCGTACTCGACGAAGGCGTTGTCCTCGGTCACCGTGAGCCCGCCCTCGAAGCTCATGCTCGTGCCCGCGGCCTCGAAATCGAGCGCGCCGGTCCAGTCGAGCTGAGGGATCGAGGCCGGGTTGTCGGGATCGCCTTGGAACGGGCCGCTGAGGCTCGCATCGAAGCTGCCGCCCTGCTCGCCTTCGGCGGAGCCGCTGATCGACAGCGAGAGATCGCCGCTGGAAACGGTCTCATCGTTGGAGAAGGTGTCGTCGATCACGGTCTGCGGGTCGACATCGCTGGAGTCGTCGCCGCCGCACCCGGCGATGCCGGCCGTAATGCCCAATGCCAGTGCTGAGGCCACGATTAGCGTTCGAAAGCGGTTCAAGGTCTGTGTTCTCCCTCGGTTAGTGATGGTGGAAAGACGCGCGCCAGCGTAGCGAACCAGCATGAACGCGCACGGTCGGGCGCCGATCGTCACACTCACGTTCTCTCATGGCCCCGCGAACGATCCTCTACACGGGCAAGGGCGGCGTCGGCAAGACGAGCGTCGCCGCGGCGACGGCGCGTCGCTGCGCCGCCGCCGGTCTGCGCACCGTCGTGCTCTCGACCGATCCGGCACACAGCCTCTCCGACTCGCTCGAAGTCGAGCTCGGTGCCGACCCGACCGAGATCGGCGAGCGCTTGTGGGGCCAGGAGGTGCAGGCGGAGCGCGAGATGGAGGCCAACTGGGCCGCCGTCCAGCGCTGGCTCACCGGGCTGCTCGCCGACCGCGGCGTGCTCGACATCGCCGCCGAGGAGCTGACCGTGCCGCCCGGGATGGACGAGCTCTTCAGCCTGCTGCAGATCAAGCGCCACCACGAGTCGGGGGAGTTCGACGCCGTGATCGTCGACTGCGCTCCGACCGGCGAAACCCTGCGCCTGCTCTCGTTTCCCGACATCGCCAACTGGTGGCTGGAGAAGGTCTTTCCCTGGGATCGGTGGATGATGGCCGCGGCAAAGCCGATCGCGCGCATGGTCGACGTCGAGCTGCCGGGTGCCGACGTGGTCGCCGAGGTGCAGCGCCTGGTCGAGAACCTGATCGCGATGAACACCATCCTTCGCGACCGCGAGCTGGCCTCGATCAGGCTCGTGATCAACCCCGATCGCATGGTGATCAAGGAAGCGCAGCGAACCTTCACCTACCTCAACCTGTACGGCTACCTGACCGACGCGGTGATCGTCAACAAGCTCTTTCCCGACGAGCTCGACGGCGGCTACTTCGGTCAATGGCGCGAGCGCCAGCGCCGGCGCTTGGCCGAGGTGCGTCAGGGCTTCGCGCCTGTTCCGGTCCTCTGCGCGCGCTACTTCGAGGAGGAGGTGGTCGGCACCCGGATGCTCGACCGGCTCGGCGACGAGCTGTTCAGCGAATCGAGCGCCGAGGACGTGCTCCACCGCGAGCTGGCGCAAGAGCTCAGCTCCGAGAACGGGCAGACGACGCTGCGGATCCCGGTCGGCTTCGGCGAGAAGGGTGAGATCTCGCTGAAACAGGTCGGCAGCGAGCTCGTCGTCGCCGTCGGCCCGCGCAAGCGCACGATCATCCTCCCCTCCGCGCTGTCGCGCCGACAGCCGAGTGGCGCCAAACTTCACGACGGGGCGCTCGAGGTGAGCTTTCATTGACCTACAGTCGGATCTGAACCGCCAGGGCGCCGATTAGCAATG
Organism: uncultured Solirubrobacterales bacterium; assembly: GCA_963730145.1. Lineage (GTDB taxonomy): Bacteria > Actinomycetota > Thermoleophilia > Solirubrobacterales > 70-9 > WHSW01. The sequence goes on along the minus strand of CAVSQT010000003.1, from coordinate 86,757 downwards.
GCCACGCCTGCAGACCATCCCCAGTGCGTCGATCTCTGTCCGATCTGTCGCGGCGCCGAGGCGTTGCGAGCGACGACCAGCCCGCAGATGCGCGGGCAGTGGCAAACGGTGCAGCGCGAAGCGCTGCTGACGATGCGAACGATGATCGATCAGTACCTGGCTCGCATCGACGAGGAGGAACGGGAGGACGGCCCTCGCGTACAGGAGATCCCGATTGAGTAGCGCGAGCTGCAACGAATGCGGTACCGACAACCCCGACGGGGCTCGCTATTGCATGACCTGTGGTGCCGCCCTGGCGGCGATCTGTCCCAAATGCGAAACCGAGAACCCGCCGCAGGCGAAGTTCTGCATCGAGTGCGGCACCGCGCTTGGCGCCGGGTCGGCCACGCCCGAGGAGCCGCCGCCCGAAGAGCGCCGCCACGCGACCGTGATCTTCGCCGACCTCTCCGGCTACACCGCGGTCTCCGAGAGGCTCGATCCGGAGCGGATGAAGTCGCTTGTCGATCGCGCCCTGCGACGCCTCGGCGAAGAGGTGAATCGATACGGCGGCACGATCGACAAGTACATCGGCGACAACGTCATGGGCGTTTTCGGCGCGCCCGTCGCCCACGAGGACGATCCCGAGCGCGCGGTGCGCGCCGGGCTCGCGATGCAGGCCGCGATGGACGAGATCAACGAGCAGATCGCAGCGGACATCGAGGCGGAGTTCGCGCTTCGAGTCGGGATCAACTCGGGCGAGGTCCTCGCCGGTCGTGTCGGCGACGGCTACACCGTGATCGGCGACGCCGTCAACGTCGCCGCCCGCCTACAGGGCGCGGCGAAGCCGGGTTCGGTGATCGTCGGCGCGATCACGCACCGCCTCACCCGGGGCGCGATCGAGTACGTCGAGCTCGAACCGCTTCAGCTCAAGGGCAAGGCGCAGCCGGTAGCGGCGTGGGAGGCGGTCCGCGCCGTGGTTCGCGGCCGCACCTCACGCTCGGCGCGCCTGAGCACGCCGTTGGTGGGCCGCTCGCAGGAGTCCGAGCAACTGATCGCCCTCTACGAGCGGGTGGTCGAGGAGGCCCAGCCGCACCTTGCGACCGTGATCGGGCCGGCGGGCGTCGGCAAGTCACGTCTGTTGCGCGAGCTGACGATGGAGGTCGGCCGCCGCGAACCGCCGCCCGCCATTCGCCTCGGTGGCTGCCCGGCCTACGGCGCCGGCCTCGCCTACTGGGCGCTCGGAGAGATCGTCCGCGGCACCTTCGACATCGTCGACAACGACGGAGCCGACGCGGCGTGGCGCAAGCTGAGCCGGGGCGTCGTCGCGCTGCTCGATCACGGCGGCTCGGCGTCCGGCGAGCCGGCGGAGCGCCTCGCCGTGGCGCTCGGGCGCCCACTCGGCATCGAACCGCCGCACTCGTCCGCCGAGCAGCCTGAGCTCGATGGCCCGGAGCAGATGCGCGATCGCCTCTTCTCCGCCGTGCGAACGATGATCGAGGCGGCGACTCGGCGGAGTCCCCTGGTCTTCGCCGTCGAGGACATCCACTGGGCCGACGAGGGCATGCTCGATCTGATCGAGCATCTCTCGCGGTGGACGCGAGGGCCGGTGCTGTTCGTGTGCCTGGCACGCGACGAGCTTCTCGATCGTCGCCCGAACTGGGGCACCGAGCACGGTGCGGCGACGACGATCACGCTGGCACCGCTGGCGCGCGCGCAGGCTCGAGACCTGGTCGTCGCGCTTGCGCAGGGCTCGGGTTCGGCGCCGGTGACGGACGAGCTGATCGATCAGGTCGCGGCGCGTTCGGGGGGCAACCCGCTGTTCGCCGAGGAGATGGTCAATCGCATCGTCGAAGGCGGCGCGCCCGACTCCGACTCGCTGCCCGACACCGTCCATTCGGTGCTGGCCGCCAGGCTCGATTCGCTGCCTCGCGCCGAGCGCCGCGTGCTGCAGGCCGCCGCGGTCGTCGGTCAGACCTTCTGGGAGGGCTCCCTGGATCCAGGCGATGAGATGATCGACCTCGCCGCGGCCCTCGAGCGTTTGCAGGAACGCGACTTCGTCGTCGCGACCGCCGGCAGCCGCCTGGCCGGCGAGCGCGAGTACGCCTTCAAGCACGTGCTCATCCGTGATGTCGCCTACTCCCTGCTGCCGAAGGCGGCGCGCGCCCGCCGCCACGCCGAGGTCGGGGCGTTCATCGAGGCCCGCGCCGCCGATCGTGCCGAGGGCGTCGTGGCGATGGTTGCCGAGCACTACGCCCGCGCCGCGGCGCTCGGTGCCGCGGCCGACCTCGATCCCGACGAGCTGTCGCGGATCAGGACCCTGGCGATCTCCGCCGGCGAGTCCGCCGGCGACGCCAGCGCCGCGATCTACTCCAACCGCGAGGCCCAGGGCCAATACGAGGCCGCGCTCTCGTTCGCCGCCGAAGCCGAGCCGGTCGTGCGTGCCCGCATCAACGAGAAGCTCGGCGACGTCGCCCTGCGCCTCGGGCGCGTCGACCGCGCCACCGCCGCCTGGGGCGAGTCGATGGACTACTACCGTGGCGAGGAGGACCTGGCCCGCGTCGGCGACCTGCACCGAAAGATCGGGGCCGGGCTCTGGCACAAGGGCGATCGCGACGGCTCGATCGAGCATTACCAGCGCGGCATCGATCTGCTCAAGGACGGGCCTCCCTGCATCGAGCTGGTTCGCCTCTACGAGGAGGCCGCCTCGCTCTACATGCACACCGGCGACAACATGCTCGCGATCTACGCGTCGGAGAAGGCGCTGCGGCTTGCCGAGCGCCTCGAGGAGGCAGCCGCCGCCAGCCGTGCCCACGGGATCTTCGGCCGTGTCTTCGGCCGCATCGGCGACTCCGAGCGCGCTCGGGAGAACCTCGAGCGCTCGGTCGAGCTCGCCCGCGGCGCCGACCCGGCCGAGGCGGTGCGGGCGATGTGCGCGCTCGGCTATCACCTCGAGGTCTCCGAGGCGGGCTATGAGGAGGCACGAGCGGCCTATTCGCAGGCGCTCGAGCTCGCCAAGCAGACCGGCGACCTGCCGTCGCAGGTCGAGATCCACGCGGCGCTGGCCCAGCTCGCGATCTACGGCGCCGACTGGGACGAGGCCGAGCGCCCAGACCGAGGCGTCGGCGACGCTGGCCGAGCGCGAAGGACTCGACGGGAAGCTGTGCTTCCCCTACTCGATGCGCGGGGTGATGCTCTGGCATGCGGGCGAGCTCGATCGCGCCGCGGAGCTGCTGGCAGAGGCCTGCGAGATCGCCGAGCAGGTTGGCCGCTCCGAGGTCGCCTTCGAGTCGCTGTACTGGCTCGCGGTGGTGCAGCGCGACCTCGGCGCCCACGCCGACGCCGATCAGACGCTGGCCCGAGCGCTGGACCTATGCGAGCGCGCCGGCCTGGTCGCGCAGTCGGTCGAGGCGACGGCCGCACGCGCCGTCAACCTGGCGATCTCGGGCCGCGCGGACGCGGCGCGAGAGACCGCCGAGGAGGCGGCCAGCCTGGCCGAGCGCCTGCGCTACCCGGTCGGCATGCGCGGCCGGCCTCGAGGCGATGGGAGCGACCGCCGCCGACCCCGAGGAGAAGGCTCGATCGCTGGCAGAGGCAGAGGCCGCATGGCGGCGGCTCGGGCGGCCTGTGGATGCGGAGCGGTGCGCGGCGCTGGCGGAGGCGGTTGGCTGATCCGCGCGGTGATCGCGGGTGTGGGCGGGTTCTGCTGGTAGGAGTGTAGCGCTGGCCGTGATGGCTGCTTGATCGCCTGTGGAGATCCGTTCACGACAGTCGTAATGGATCTCCAGCGATCGCGCCGAATCGACGTCCGTTGGAGATCCAAGCCCGACAGTCGGCTCGACTCCACGAAGCAACCGAGCGGGCCCTAGCGCCGCCGACCCAGCATGCCGTTCGAGCGGGAGCGCCGCGTGCTCCGCACGCAAGCGACCGATGACGACGCCAGGCGCCGGCTATCGCCGCTAGGCGAGGCCTTCCTTCTCGTACTCGCGCAAAAACCCCTCGAACAGCCGCTTGTGGCCCTGCTCGTCGCGGAGGATCGCGATCACCATGTCCTGGGTGACCGGATCGATGCCGTCGGTTTCCTCGATCACCCGGCTGTAGAACTCGATCGCGCCCGCTTCGGCTTCGATCACGCCCTTGATCACGTGCACGATGTCGACCTGATCCGAGGGCGGCTGCAGGTAGGACTGCTCGGCGGCGAACTCCTCGGAGCCCGGCACGACGCCGTAGAGCTCCTTGATCCGCGCGGCGAACTGCTGCGCGTGCCCGAGCTCCTCCTGGATGTCGCCCTCGAGCGACTCCCGGATCTCCATCGCCCGCACGCCGTCGGGGTTGATCGAGTTCGCGATGTAGCTCATCACAGTCTCGATCTCCATCCAGTAGGCCTTCTTCAGCAGCTCGATCACGTTCTCGCGCTGCTCGCTGTTGCCCTCGGCCATGATGTCCGCCGTTCGAAGTCGCCGTATCAGCCACTTATTCCTCCTTGGTCGCCTGCGCAAGTACTGCCCCGCCGTCGGGGCCGCGAAACCGCGTGCGGCCAACGCTAGCGACAGCTCGGCAGCGAGATCGTCCCGCTCGCTCAGCGATAAGCTGAGCCGATGGCGACCTGGGTCCTGACCGGCGGCATCGAGAACTTCCGCATCAACGTCGAGCGCGGCTTCGATGTCGATCGGCTTCAAGGAGCGCCGGCGAAATCAGGCGACGGAGTTCGAGCCCGGCGACGAGATCGTCTTCTACGTGACCAAGTACCTGGGCGCCGACGGCGAGCCGCGCGGTCAGGCCTTTGGCGCGATCGCCAGGGTCACTTCCGAGATGTTCGAGGACCGTGCGCCGATCTGGCCGCAGGGCAAGAAGAAGCACCCCGAGGATTACCCGTGGCGCGTCGAGGCCGAGCCGGTGCTGGTGCTCGACGAGGACGCCTTCGTCCCTGCCGAATCGCTGCTGGACGAGCTCGAGCACCTGCGCCGCTGGCCCGCCGAGCACTGGCATCTCGGCTTCCAGGGGCAGCTGCGGACCATCTCGGACGCCGACGCGAAGCTGCTGGCCGAGCGCATGACGGCTGCGGGCGCGGCGACCGCCGCACGTTGATCCACGAGCGTCACTTCAGCGTCGACGAGGCCGACGCCATGCTCGCCCGCGTCGAGCCGATGCTGCGCTCGCTGCGCGATGCTCGCGACCGGCTCACCGATGCGGAGGCGCACGCCGCGCTCGTCGGCGCCGCGCCAGGCAACGGCGGCGGCGAGCCCGGGCGCGAGGTTGGCGAGGGCTTTCTCGCGGTGAGACAGCTGCTCGGGCGAGATCACCGAAATGGGGATCGTCCTGCGCGACATCGACCGCGGCCTGATCGATTTCCCGGCCCTGCGCGAAGGCCGCGAGATCTACCTCTGCTGGGAGCTCGACGAGGGCCCAATCGAGTTCTGGCACGAGCTCGAGTCGGGCTACGGAGGCCGCGAGCCGCTGGACTGAGCGGCGTTCGTTTCGGTGCGTGCCCTGCGCCAGCGCCGTGACCAGCTCGCGGTCGTGGGGGTAGTCGAGCAGCTCAGCGGCAGACTCGAGCGAGAGCCAGCGCAGCTCGTCGACCTCATCGTTGGCGCTGAACTCGCTCGTCGGATCGAGCGCGCGCATGCTCCAGAAACGCACGAGCTTGGGGCGTTGCTTGCGATCTCGGTAGCGCACCGGCTCGAGCTCGTCGCCGAGCACGCAGCGCAGGCCCGTCTCCTCCTCCACCTCACGCAGAGCGCATTCGTCCCACTGCTCACCAGCGCTCGAGCTTGCCCTTCGGCAGCGACCAGTCGTCGTAGCGCGGACGGTGGACGACGGCGACCTCAGGTCCCTCGGGGCCGTCGCGCAAGACGACGCCACCTGCGGCGCGCACAGCGACGTCGTCGTCGTCGTGCTCAGCCATCCTTGCGCTCCTCCGAGATCGAGAAACCCTGCGCCGCGAGCGCTGCGAGCACCTCGTTCCCGTGTTCGGGCCCGTCGGTCTGAAGCACGAGCCGGATCCCGGTCTCGCGCACGTGCAGATCGACGCCCTCGCGAACGTGGGCGACGTCGAGGACGTTGGCGCCATGCTCGGCGACGGTCCCGACGAGCTTCGCCAGCGCACCCGGCCGGTCGGGCACGACCGTCGAGAACACCAGTCGGCGCCGAGCGGCGGTCTCACCGAGGCGAATGCACTCGACCAGGCGCGCGGCGTCGACATTGCCGCCCGAGAGCACGGCGCAGGTCTCGCCCTCCGCCGGCGTTTCGACCTTGCCGGCAAGAAGCGCCGCCACCGCACGCGGCGCCGGCCCCCTCGACGACGAGCTTCGAGCGTTCGAGCAACAGCACCATGGCCTGAGCGACGTCGTCGTCGGAGACCGTGACCACCTCGTCGATGTGGCTCGCGACCAGCGGCCGCGTCAGCTCGCCCGGGCGCTTGACCGCGATCCCGTCACAGATCGTCTGCACCTTGCGCCCGCCCAAGCCGGCGGGTCGCACGTACGGCGCGCACTGGTCGGACTGCACTCCCACCACGCGACAGCCGGGCAGCCGGTCCTTGACCGCGATCGCGATGCCCGCCGCCAGCGCGCCGCCGCCGATGGCAACGACGACCAAGCTCGTCCGTGGCGCCGTCGCGGCGATCTCGAGCCCGATCGTGCCCTGACCGGCCAGCACCACCGGATCGTCGAAGGCGTGGATCAGCGTCGCGCCCTCCTCGTCGACAGCCGCGCGCGCTGCGGCCATCGCGTCGTCGAACCCTCCCGCCACGAGGCGCACCTCGCCGCCGTGGGAACGCACGGCTTCGACCTTGGCGATCGGTGCGTCCTCGGGCATGAACAGCACGGCCCGGGTCCCGCGCGAGCGCGCGGCCACCGCGACAGCCTGAGCGTGGTTGCCGGCGCTGGCGGCAACGACGCCGCGACCGAGCTCGGCCTCGCTCAAGCGCGAGACCCGGTTGTGGGCGCCACGAACCTTGAACGAGCCCGTGCGCTGCAGGTTCTCCGCTTTGAGCGTGACCGTGGCGCCGACGCGCCTGGAGATCTCGCCGGCGCTGAACATCGGGGTCTCGCGGGCGAACCCCCGGATCGTTCGCGCGGCGTCCTCGATCTGCGCGATCCCGAGCGGCTGCGCTACAGCCTTGCTGGCCATCGGTTCCAGGCTATCGCCACGTGGGATACTCGCCACGAGATGACCCTGCCTCCAGGACCCGGCGGACCCGCTGTCGTCACCGCGGCGCGCTTTGCCCGCCGGCCGCTCGACACGCTGCTGCGCGTGGCAGCGGCGCTACGGCAACGTCTTCTCAACCCGCTTCCCGGTCTTCGGCACCGGTGTCTACGTCGCCGAGCCCGACGAGATCCGCGCGATGTTCACCGGCGATCAGAGCGAGATGCTCGCCGGAGAGGCCAACTCGCTGCTCGCCCCGGTGCTCGGCGAGAACTCGGTTCTCGTCCTCGATGGCGCCCGTCACCTGCGTCAGCGAAAGCTCCTGCTGCCGCCGTTTCAAGGCTCTGCGGTCGAGGACCTTCCGCTCGATCATTCGCGACGTGGCCGAGGCGGAGATCGCGACCTGGACGCCCGGCGCCGAGTTCGCGATGCGCGAGCGGATGCGGGCTCTCACGTTCGAGGTCATCTGCCGCGCGGTCTTCGGCGTGACCGAGCCGGCGCGAGTCGAGCGGCTGCGCCGGGCCCTGCTCGCCCTGCTCGACCTCGGCTCCAGCGTCTTTCTCCCCGGCGTGCTGCAACGCGACCTCGGGCCCTGGAGCCCCGGGGGACGGCTGAAGCGCCGCCTCGGCGTTGCCGACAGCCTGCTCTACGAGGAGATCGAGCTGCGTCGCCGCGAGCCCGACCTCGACGAGCGCACCGACGTGCTCTCGCTGCTGTTGCGCGCCCGCGACGAGGACGGCGAGCCGATGAGCGACGCCGAGCTTCGCGACGAGCTGATCACCCTGCTCGCCGCGGGCCACGAGACGACCGCGACCGGCCTTGCCTTCGCTTTCGACCTGTTGCTTCACAACCCGGCGGTGCTCGCCCGGCTGCGCGACGACCTCGAAGCCGGCAGCGACGCCTATCTCGAGGCCGTGGTCACCGAGACCCTGCGGCTGCGGCCGGTGATCGACGCCGCCGAGCGCACGCTGACCAAGCCCCGCATGGTCGCCGGCTACGAGCTACCCGCCGGGCATCCGCGTCTACCCGGGAATCGCGCTCGTCCACATGCGCGAGGACATCTACCCGCAGGCCGAGCGAGTTTCGCCCCGAACGCTTTCTCGACGGCAAGGCGGAGTCCTACTCGTGGCTGCCCTTCGGGGGCGGCATCCGCCGCTGCATCGGAGCCGCGCTCGCGCAGGCCGAGATGGCCGAGGTGATCCGCATCATCGTCGAGCGCCTCGAGCTCAGCGCGCTCGCGCCCGAGACCGACCCCGTGGTGCTCAGGGGGATCACTCTCGCCCCGCGCGATGGCACTCGGATTCGCGTCGAGCGCCGGCGTCTGCGCCGCCCGCAACGCCGCAGCCGTGGCGGCGCTGTCGAGCTAGCTCGTCCCGGGCACGGCGAGGTCGGATCCGGCCGGTCCGGCTTGGTCAGCAGCTCGCGGCGGTAGTCGCGGTACTCGCGCCACGCGATCTGCAACGACGCCGCGGCCGGGATCGCAAGGATCGCGCCCATGACCCCGAACAGGGTCGAGCCGAACAGCACCGCGACGAGAATCACGAACGCCTCCACCTGAACCGCCTTGCCCTGGATCCGTGGCTGGATCACGTAGTTCTCGATCTGCTGGTAGACGATCGCCCAGATCACCCAGACGATGACCCCGATCGGGAAGTTGACGAACAGCATCACGATTGCGATGCCGACCGCGGCGATCGTCGCTCCCACCACCGGGATCAGGTCGAAGAAGGCGACGACGAGTGCCAGGGGCCCGGCGAACGGCGCCCCGAGGATGCTCAAGCACGATGAACGCGCTGACGCCCGCGATCGTCGCCTGGAGCAGGGCGCCTCCGACGTAGTTGGCGACCGCGTCGGCTATCCGGTTGAGAGCCCGTTCGATCCGGGGCGCCTGGTCGGCGCTCTGACTGCGCACGAAAGCCGCCCTCCACCGGGGACCCCCGGCGACCATGAAGATGCTGAGGATGAGGATCGTGATCGCGGCGAAGATCGAGTTGACGACGCCGACGCCGATGTCCTGAAGCACGTTTGCGGCATCCCCGATCCGGCTCGGGAGATCGTCCGCCGCTTTCTGGATCTCACTCGTGAAGTTGTACTTGTCGTTGAGGTCGTTGAGGGTCTGGTTGTCGTTGACGAACTCGGTCACGTCTGCGGCGTATTGCGGGACGTTCTTGGCGAGGTTCTCGATCTGTCCGACGAGCGAGGGGATCAGCAGCGCGCCGATCGCGATCGGGATCAAGATCAGGCTCAGGTAGGCGATCGCGATCGAGAGCCCTCGCCGACCCGTCTTGCGCGCGAGCCCGTGGATCGGACCGGACATCGCGACCGCGATGAAGGCTGCGATCACCAGCCACGTGATCGGCTTCCGGAGCTGAACGACCACGTACAGCGCCACCGCCACGGCGACGACGATGAGGACCGTGCGCAGCACCGCCCTGCCCAGGGGGTCGCGCGGCGACATCACGGCCATCACGGCCGCACCCGGGGCGCGATCGAGAAGCTGAGAACACACGTCGCGCCGATATTCGGCGGCGCGGGTCTCTTTCCTCGCGACTTTGGCTGCTCAGGCGAGCTGCAGCGGCAGCGCGACGTGGGCCGCCGCGGCGACCGGAGTACCGGGAAGGTATTCGGCCCCGAGCTCTCGGGCGACCTCGGGGCTGGCGCCGGCGCCGCCGAGAAAGAGCCTATGGCCGGCGCCCACGCCGGCAAGCGAGTCATCGGCGGGCTGCAACAGCTCGGCGTCGATCGCCGCCACGACAACCGCGTCGGGCGCGAGCCTGGCCGCCGCCTCGCTCAGCGTCTGCGGCGGCGTGTCGCAGCCGAGGAAGGCGATCCGCCAGCCGCGGTCGCGAAGCGCGAGCCCGAAGCAGATGAGGCCGAGGTCGTGGCGCTCGGCCGGAGCGCAGGCGAGCAGAGCCAGCGGCCCGTCGCCCGATCCCCAGCCGCGAGCCACGGCGAGCAGGCGCCCGCGCATGACCTCGGTGGCGAAATGCTCTTGAGCGATCGTGATCTCCTTGCGGGCCCAGCCCTCCCCGATCTCGGCCAGCACCGCCAATACGACCTCGGCCAGAACGAGGTCGAGCGAGAAGCGGGCAAAGGCAGCGTCGAGGATCGCGTTGGCGTGAGCATCGTCGAACGCATTCAGGGCAACGAGCAGCTCGCCGGTCGACCCGGCGAGGACCGGGGTTGCGGCGGACGCCGGCACCTCAGCACCGGCGTCCGCCTGTTCTGATGCGTTGGGCACCGCCTGGGCGACAGCTTCCGAGGAAGTTGTCGCGTGTCCCGCCTCGATCACACCAGACCCGGTTCGCTCCGCGACTTTGGGGGCTTCGCGGGCGAGCTTTGCGGCCTCAGAAGCCGCGAGACCCTGCGAGATCAACGTCGTCATCTCGCGCACTCGGGTCTCGTCGGCCTGCGAATAGAGCCGGTAGCCGCTGTCCGTGCGGTCGGGCTCGAGCAGCGAGTAACGCCGCTCCCACGCGCGCAGGGTCTCCGGCCTGACTCCGACTCGGCGACTGAGTTCGCCGATTCGGACCCGTTGCTCCGACCGACACCTGGGCGCGTCTTCGTTTGCTGGGCCATAGGCTTCCCGGCAAGTCTATACAAACACTCTGCGAATAGTCAAGACAAACATTGAACAGCAATTCGCTATCGTTGCCGGGATGAACTCCCTGCTCGATCGCGGCCTCGACTTCACCGTCGTCGGCGGCTACAGCCGCGCCGGCTACGCCGCTGCGCAAGCGGATGTGGAAGACCGAGCCCGAGGCCGGGGTCGCGGGCTCGACGGTGCTCGTCACCGGAGCGGGCGCGGGCATCGGAGCTGCCGCCTGCGAGCTCTTCGCCCGCGGCGGCGCCACCGTTCACATGCTGGTCCGAGACGCCGAGCGCGGTGAGAAGGCCCGCGCCGAGATCGCCCGGCGCAGCGGCTCCGACCGCCTCCAGCTCGAGATCTGTGACGTCTCGAGCCTGGCCGCGGTGCGCGAGTTCACGGCGGCCTTCGCCTCCGAGCACGGCGAGATCCACACCCTGGTCCACAACGCCGGCGTGATGCCGGCGACGCGGACGACGACCGGCGAGGGCTTCGAGCTGACCTGGGCGACCAACGTGCTCGGCCCGTTTCTGCTCACCGCCTTGCTGCTGCCGGCCCTGCGCGCGGGCTCTCCCTCGCGGGTGATCAACGTCTCCTCGGGCGGCATGTACGCCCAGAAGCTGCGCCCCGACGATCTCCAGCTCGAGGGCGCTCGAGTACAACCCGACGACCGTCTACGCCCACACCAAGCGCTGCCAGGTGATCCTGACCGAGCTCTGGGCCGAGCGCCTGCGAGGCAGCGGCATCGGCGTCCACGCGATGCATCCCGGCTGGGCCGACACTCCGGGAGTGCAGACGTCGCTGCCGCGATTTCGCTCCGTGATGCGGCCGCTGCTGCGAAATGCCGAGCAGGCAGCCGACACGATCGTCTGGCTCGCCGGCGCGCCGGAGCCGATGCGTCAGCCCGGGTCGCTTCTGGCACGACCGAGCGCCACGACCCACCCACCGCGTTCCCTGGACGCGGGAGTCGGCGGCCGACCGTGCTCAGCTTTGGGCCGAGTGCCTGCGGATGTCGGGGCTGAGCGAGGCCGACCTCGATCCGGCGAGCGCCTCCGCGGCGGCCGGCGCGCTGATGGCTCACTACCGCGGCGCGATCGACTCCAAGCGCTCGGTCGAAGAGACCTTCGACTACATGGCCGACTTCCGCTCGGTCACCGAATGGGACCCGACCGCGATCGAGGCCGAGATGCTCGGTGACGGCCCCGGCGAGGGCACCCGCTTTCGCGTCGTCGTCCGGCTCGCCGGCCGCGAGAACGAGTTTCTGTACACGACGCTCGAGTACGAGCGGCCGCGGCGTTTCGTCCTGCGCGCCGAAACCTCGACCGTCGTCTCCGAGGACACGGTCACCGTCGACGCCGTCCCCGACCGGAGGCGCCCGTCTCGTCTACGACGCCGACCTGCGCCCGAAGGGACTGATGAAGCTCGCCGACCCCGTGCTCGGGCTGATGTTCAAGCGCCTTGGCGACAACGCGGCCGATGGCCTGCGCCGCGAGCTCGGCTCCTGAGCGACGAGCGCTGCTAGGCCTGGTTCGGGCCCGGCCGGCGTCTCCGCCGCCGGCTCGAGCGCGCCGCCGAGCTCGACGTGCGCGCGGCTGTCGCGGCCGCGGATCAAGATCAGCGTCGCCACCAGCCCCAGCAGGGCGATTCCCGCGCCGACGAGGAACGCGTCGCTGTAGCCCTCGTTGAGGATCGCCGGCGTCGGCGCTCCGCCCGCGGCCGCGGCGCCGTCCTCGATCTGCGAGAAGGCGACGGTCGAGAGCACGGCGAGCCCGAGCGCGCCGCCGATCTGCTGCGAGGTGTTGATCAGGCCGCTGGCCAGGCCGGCCTCGTGCTGTGCGATCCCCGAGACGGCGGCGATCGTCACCGGCACGAAGGCGAAGCCGAGGCCGACGGCGGCGAACAGCGAAGGACCGAGCACGTCGCCGAGAAAGCTGCCGTCGACCGAGATCTGGCTGAACCAGACGAGCCCGATCGCGATCGAAGACCATTCCCGTGGCGAGGATCGGCTTGAAGCCGACCTTGGTCACGAGCTGCGAGGCGATCCCGGCGGCGAGGATGATCGTCACCGCCAGCGGCAGATAGGAGAGCCCGGACTTGATCGCGCTGAAGCCGAGCACGTCCTGCATGTACAGCGAGATGAAGAAGAACATCGAGAACAGCGACGCACCGATCAGCAGGCCGACGACGTTGGCTCCGGTGAACGTGCGCAGGCGAAAGATCCCAGAAGGGCACCAGCGGCGCGGAGGCGCGGCTCTCGATCGCGACGAAGGCGGCCAGCAACGCCAGCGCCCCGGCGAGCAGGCCGAGCGTCTGGGCCGAACCCCAGCCGGCATCCGGCGCCTCGACCAGCCGTAGACGAGCAGCGCGAGCCCGGCGGTGACGCTGACGCGCGCCGGCGACGTCGAAGGAGCGATTCTCCGATTCGGCGCTGCTCTCGGCGATCAGCCTCGGCGCCAGCATCGGCGGCGGCGATGCCGATCGGCACGTTGACCCACAGCACCCACTCCCAGCCGACGTACTCGGTCAGCACGCCGCCGAGCAGCACGCCCGCGGCGCCGCCGGAGCCGGCGACCGCGCCCCATGCGCCCAGCGCCTTGTTGCGCTCGGAGCCGTCCGCGAAAGGTGGTGGTGACGATCGAAAGCGCCGCCGGCGAGAGGATCGCGGCGCCGAGACCCTGGACCGCGCGAGCCGCGATCAGGGCGGCGTCGGTCTCGGCGAAGCCGCCGGCGAGCGAGGCGAGCGCGAAGATGATCAGCCCGGCCATGAACACGCGGCGGCGTCCGAGCAGGTCGGCGAGGCGCCCGCCGAGCAGGAGGAAGCCGCCGAAGGTGAGGACGTAGGCGTTGATCACCCAGGAGAGGTTGTCGCCGGCGAACCCGAGGTCGGCGCCGATCGTCGGCAGGGCGACGTTGACGATCGAGGCGTCGAGGACGACGACGAACTGCGCCACGCACAGCAGCGCCAGCGCCTTCCACCTGCGGCTCTCGAACTCTCTCTGCTCGTCGCTCATCGATCGTGCCTCCGGGTCCATGTTTATAGCGAGCGCACGTTGCGGGCAATCGCCTCGGCCTCGACGATCGGATCGCGAGAGCGCGCGCCGCCGGTGCCGTAGATACTGCGGCATGTGCGCACCTGGCTCGCAACAGCCGACGAACTGCCCATGGCCGCGAGCCTGCTGGGCGAGTTTCGTGACCACTACGGGCGCGACACGCCGACCGACGCCGAGTTCGTCGACAGCGTCGCGCTGATTGCGACTTCAGGCAGCGGCGAGTACCTGCTCGGGACGCTGAGCGGCGACGAGGCCGTCGGCGTGGTTCAGCTGCGCTATCGCTGGAGCATCTGGACGTCGAGCGACGATGCCTGGATCGAGGATGTGTTCGTGCGCGAGAGCTCCCGCGGCGCCGGGCTCGGGCGCGCGCTGATGGAGCTGGCGATGGCGCGGGCGCGAGAACGCGGCTGTGCGCGGATCGAGCTCGACGTCGACGAGGCCAACCACGCGGCGTTGGCGCTCTATCGCGACCTCGGCTTCTCCGCCGAGATCAAGGCCGAGAAGCGCAGCCTGATGATGGGCCGCCGGCTCGAGGCGTGAGTTGGAGACGCTGACCCCAGCGCAGGCCGCGGCGCTGCTCGAGCCCGACGACACGCTCGGGATCCCGCTCGGTACCGGCCAGCCGCCGGCCTTCATGGCCGCGCTCGGCGAGCGAGACGACTGGACCGAGCTGCGCATCTACGGCGCCCTGCTGCTGGCGTGGTCGGAGGCGTTCAAGCATCCCGGCGTCCACTACCTCTCGGGCTTCTTCGGGCCGGTCGAGCGTGCGCTTCGCGACAGCGACGCCAACATCAGCTTCGCCCCCGCCGACTTTCGCCGCTTCGAGCCGCTGCTCGAACAGCAGCGGCCACGGGTGATGGCAACCGTTGCCGCGCCGGTCGACGCCAGCGGCTGGTGCAGCCTCTCCCTGCATGCCGGCGGCACCCGCCGCGAGCTCGCCCGCGCCGGCTCCGACCCCGAGCGGCTGCTCGTGGTCGAGGTCTCCCCCAACTTCCCGCACACCCACGGCATCGCGCCCGAGCACCCGCACGCGATCCACATCGACGAGATCGACATCCTGGTCGAGTCCGAGGCGCAGCCGTTCGCGCTGCCCGAGCCCGAGCCGGCAGCCACCGACGAGGCGATTGCGACGCATGCGCGGCGCTTCGTCCCCGACGGCTCGACACTTCAGACCGGGATCGGCACGATCCCCTCGGCGATCGTCGCCCGCCTGGCCCGAGGCGACGGCGGCGACTACGGCATCCATTCGGAGATGTTCACCAACGGGCTCATGGCGCTGCACGAAGCGGGAAAGGTGACCAACCGCAAGGGCCAGTTCGACGGCGTCTCCGTCGCCACCTTCGCCGGCGGCTCGCCCGAGCTCTACGCCTGGCTCGACGACAACCCCGACGTCGCCTTCCTCCCCGTCGAGGTGGTCAACTCACCGGACGTGATCAGCCGCAACCGGCTCATGGTCACGATCAACGCGGCGATGTCGGTCGACATCCACGGCCAGGTCGTGGCCGACACGATCGCCGGCAGCCAGTACTCCGGCATCGGCGGGCATGAGGACTTCATCTCCGGCGCCGCGCTCGAGCTCGAGGACCGCTCGCTCATCTGCATGCCGTCGACGGTGACGGTCGACGGCGAGCGCCAGAGCCGGATCGTGCCCTACTTCGAAGCGGGCACGGTGATCACCACCCCGCGCCACCAGGTCGACGTCATCGTCACCGAACACGGCGCCGCCGAGCTCCAGGGTCTCACGGTTCACCAGCGCGGCGAGGCGCTCGCCGAGATCGCCGACCCGGACTTTCGCGACGGGCTGCGCGAGGCCGCCCAACGCGCGTCCCACGGCCGCGCCGCCAAGGGCTAGCGCGGCGCGACTGCCCGAGCGGCATAGAACGCCAACGCTTGGCGACCTGCCGCTCGGACGATCGCTCTATCGCGACGCCTTCTTCTTCGGCGCCTTCTGCCTGCTCCGCTTGCGGCCGCTTTCGAGCGGCGGCGGCGGCGAGCCGGCTTGCGACGCTCCGAGCTCGGCACCTCTTCGCTGACCACCGCCTTGGTCAGAACGGGAATCTGGCCGGCGAGGAACTTCGCCATGCGCTCCTCATCGCGACGGATCGTGCGGGCGAGCGTGGCCGTCTCGGTATCCCCGACGCTTTCGGCAAGGGTCTCGATCGCCGTGTAGGTGGCGATCTCCTCATGCTCGTTGAAGTACTCGGTCTTGACGTTCTTGAGCATCTTCTCGGCCTCGCCCGTGCCCCGCAGCATGTGCAGCGGGCCCTTGGCCAGTGCCTTGACCTTGCCCGCGGCCTGTCCCGCGACCTTGTCGGTGAGCTGCGCGCCACCGCCGCCGAGCTTCTTGATTCGCTTCTCGAGCTCGCGCGCATGACCCTTCGTCTCGCGCAGATGTTCCTGCTGGCGCTTCTTCAACGGCTTGCGCGTGGTCATCGCGATGTGGGCCTCGAGCGACGCCTCGAGCTCGCGTTCCTTGCCGTAGGCCTCGCTCAGGTACTGGATGAGCTTGGTGTCCTTGACGGAATCTGACATCTGAATCTCCTTCGTTGGGTGCCATGACGCCTACCCGCATGCCTGAGACCTACTCGCCCGCGGTTTGAGTCGAGACTGGTGCGGTGATCGAAGCGGCGCTGTGGGGACTTGTCGGCGGGTTGGCGCTCGTCGTCGGCGCCGTGATCGCGTTCGAGCTCAAGCCCGGTCGCCGCGTGATCGCCGACGTGATGGCGTTCGGCTCCGGGGTCCTGATCAGCGCCGTCGCCTACGACCTCACCGCGCGAGGCGTTCACGCTCGGCGGCGGCGATGCCGTCGGGATCGTGTCTCGCGCGTGACAGGCCTTCGGCATCGCGCGAGCGTCACGCTGCGTCATGATGGCCCAGATGCCAGGTTCCGCGCACTGTCGCGAGCTGTCGGACTTCTACGCGGTCGCATCGCGCAGGTCGCAGCGCATGGCGCCTAGTTCACTCGATGACGCCCGACTTCACTACCTCCCTACCCAGCCCCAACCACGACCGCGCCGCCTCGCGGCCCCGGGCGGTCGCGAAAGCGCCTAACGCGCCGCCGTCTCGCTCTCGCTCGGTGTCTCGCTCGTCTCGCGGCTCGTCGAGCGCCGGCTCCGAATGCGCGGCGCGGTCTTCGTAGGCGGCCCGGACGCGCGTGTCGGCCTCGGCGAGCACCTTGTCGGCCTTGAGCAGCCGAGCGATGCCCTCGCGACCGCCGCGCGGCAGCAGGTTCAACACCTTGCTGATCGCAGCGCTCTCGCGCGGCACCCAGACGTCGAACTTGGGTCGCTCCAGCGCGGCGACGATCGCGTCGGCGACGTCCTCGGGCTCGATCGGCTTGATCGCCCGGGTCTCGGGCAGCCCGGACCCGAGCTCGGTCTTGACCACGGCGGGCATCACGCAGGAGACCTCGATGTTCGTCTGCGCGAAGCTCGGCACGCACTGCCTCTGAGACGCCGACGACGAAATGCTTGGTGCCGCAGTAGGTGGCGCCACCGGGAAAGCCGGCCTTGCCCGCCTGCGAGGCGATGTTGACGAGATGTCCCGTGTTGCGCCGTTGCATCCGCGGCAACGCCAGCTTCATCCCGAAGAGGACGCCGTGAACGTTGATGTCGATCATGCGCTCGGCGGTGCGGTCGTCCTCGTCGACGAACTGGCTCAGCGGCATGATTCCCGCGTTGTTGATGAGCACGTCGAGCGAGCCGAGGCGCTCTTCGACCTGGTCGAGGAAGCCCTCGAAGGAGTCGCGAAGGGTGACATCGAGCTCGAGCGCGAGCGTGTCGCCGCCGAGCTCGGCCGCCGTCTGCTCGGCCAGCTCGCGGTCGAGGTCGCCGATCGCGACCTTGGCGCCCTTGCGCACCAGCGCCTGAGCGGTGGCCTTGCCGATCCCCCGTGCGCCGCCGGTGATCGCCACTACCTTGCCGTTCAGCGAACGCGGTTGCCTTGCCATCGTTTCGAGTTCCTCCTGCTTGTCGTGCGACCCGCCGCACACGGGCGCGATATCGGTGAGCCTACCGACGCTGGGCGGACGAAGATCCAGGCGGCGAGCTCAGCGCATGCTGAGCCGCCCGGCTGGGCCATAAGCTTGAGCTGGTGGCGAGCACGCTCGAGACCAAACCCGCGGCGGCTGAACCGCCGCTGTACGGCCTGCCCGAGACCGATACGCGCCCGGCGCCGGTTTCGCTCAACCCGTTTCGGCGGATCTGGGAGGACCTCGCCAGCGAGCGCCAGGCGCGCGTGCCCTACCCGCCCGGGCCGAGCCAACTTCGACCTCGCGCGCACGCGTCGGATGGCCTTCGACCCGCTGCCGATCCTGCTCTCGGCCTACGAGGAGTTCGGCCCGATCTTCAGCCTGCGCCTGATGCACTCCCCGGTGGTCTTCATGCTCGGGCCGGCCGCCAACCACTACGTCACGGTCTCGCACCCCCACAACTTCCACTGGCGCGAGGGCAGCTTCGGCGATCTGATCCCGCTGCTCGGCGACGGCCTGCTGACGATCGACGCCGGCTATCACGATCGCGCCCGGCGGATCATGCTGCCGGCCTTTCACCACGAACAGATCGAGGCCTCGGTCGAGGCGATGGTCGTCGAGGCCGAAGCCGCGATCGCGCATCTGGCTCCCTGACGAAGTCATCGATGTCTACGCCTGGTCTCGCAAGCTGGCGATGCGGATCGCGATGCGGGCCCTGCTCGGGCTCGACCCCGATGACGGCGACCGTGGCGCGACCGCCGCCGTTCACTTCGAACGCGCGCTCGGCTACTACGGCACCGACTACCTGATGCGCATGCTGCGCGGACCGCGCTCGCCCTGGCACCGGCTGACCAGCTCGCGCAAGGTGCTCGACGAGATCGTCTACGCCGAGATCGCCGAGCGCCGCGCGCGTCAGGATCTCGACCGCCTCGACATCCTCAGCCTGCTGCTCGCGGCGCGCGACGAGGACGGCTCGGCGCTCTCGGACGGAGAGGTCCGCGACCAGCTGATGACGCTGATGTTCGCCGGCCACGACACGACCACCTCGACGGTCAGCTTCCTGCTCTACGAGCTCGCCCGTCACCCGAACGTGCTCGCCCGCCTTCAGGATGAGCAGGACGCGTGTCCTGGGCGGCCGCGCTCCAAGCGCCACCGAGCTCTTCAGCCGGCTGCCGTACCTCGACATGGTCGTGGACGAGGTCCTGCGCCTCTACCCGCCCGCGTGGGTCGGGCCGCGTCGCGCTGTGCGCGATTTCGAGTTCGCCGGCCACACCGTCCCCGCCGGCGCCCACGTCGACTACTGCTCGTGGGCCAGCCATCGGCTCCCGGAGGTCTTCCCCGAGCCCGAGGCCTTCATCCCCGAGCGCTTCACGCGGGAGCGCAAGGCGGCGATGCCGCGCGGCGCCTACGTGCCATTCGGCGGCGGCTCGCGAATCTGCATCGGCAAGCGCTTCGGTCAGACCGAGGTCAAGCTGCTGGCGACGATGCTGCTCCAGCAGCTGCGCTTCGAGCTGCTGCCGGGTCGGACGATGACGATCCGCCAGATGCCGACGCTGAGCCCGAAGGGCGGGCTCGAGATGCGTGTGCGCGAGCGCTCGCTGGCGCCCGAGCTGATCAGCTGAGCTACGGCCCCCAGGCGAAGCTGGGCATCACCCGGGGAATCGATTTCTCCTGCTCGCAGTCGCGCGCCGGTGTCGTCGCCCTCGCCACCGTCGCAGAGGTCGTCGCCGGGGCCGCCGTCGAGAGCGTCCGAGTCTTCCTCGCCGAAGAGCTCGTCGTCACCGAGCTGACCGAAGAGCTTGTCGTCGTTGTCCCCGCCCGAGATCTCGTCGTTGCCACCGGCGCCGTAGAGCTCGTCCTGGCCGTTGATGCCGCCGCGAATGCGATCGCCGACCTCCGAGCCGAAGATGAGGTCGTCGTTGCCGCCACCGTCCATCAGCTTCGGTGCGATTTGCGGTGTCTTGGTCGAGAGGGTGTCGTCGTGGGTGAAGCCGAGCAGCTTGTCGGCGCCGCCGGCTTCGATGATGTCGTCGTTGAAGCCGCCGTCGAGGATGTCCTTGCCGTCGTCGACGATCTCGCCGCCGACCTCGGCCCAGCCGTAGATCCTGTCGTCGCCGGCGGAACCGAGAACCGTGTCGTTTCCGGGCCCGGGATAGATCGTGTCGTTCTCTTCCTCGCCGTAGATGATGTCGTCGCCGGGTCCGCCGTAGAGCTTGTCGGTGCCGCGGCCGCCGCAGACGACGTCGTTGCCGGCCCCGCCCTTGACGACGTCGTTGTCGCGGCCGCCGTTGACGCGATCGTTGCCGTCGCGCCCGTCCATCCTGTCCTTGCCACGCAACCCGGTGACGCTGTCGCGACCGTTGCTGCCCTTCCAGACGTCGCGGTTGTCGCTGAGCTTCTTCTTGACCTTGAGGCAGATCGGCGCCTCCTGAGCCGCGGCGGCTCCGGGAAGCAGACAAGCTGCGATCGAAACGGTCAGCAAGACGGTGAGGCCCCTGCGCACGCGGCGCGAGACTGACCCATAGCCGGTCAGCGGCGGCTAGCGCAGGCGCGTACGGGCGATGTAGCGCTTCAGCGTCGCGGGCCTTGCGGCCGCCTTGCGGGATGCGAGGGCGACGAAACGCACGCGCTTGCCCTCGACGCCGTAGACGAACTGGCGCCCGCGCCCGGCCTTGCGGACGTAGAGGCCGGCGCCGAGCCTCTTCGCCTTGCCGCGAAGCGCCGATGCCGGCTCGCCCGGGCGGATGCCGTCGGCGCGATGCTTGCGCGAGTTGCTTGCGATCAGCGCGACCTTGGCGCCCTTGTCGAACACGGCGGCGACCTCGGACTTGCGCGTCTGGCGCGGTCCGCTGCCCTTGCCGGCCTCGGCACACCAGCGCCACGTCCGGGTACGGCTGAACGGCTGGCGAGTGCTGCGCAGGACCTTGTTCGGCTTCGCGCCCAGCCGCAGGCGCTTGAATCCCCTGGGCGTCAGGAAGCGCTTGCTCCAGCCCTTGCAGCCGACTCCGCGGATGCCCTCGGCGCGCTCCCACATCTGCAGGTAGGCCTCGGCGCCGCGGCCCATGTCGCGCACGACCTTGTCGCCCGCGAGCATCCGCAGATCCTCGATCCAGTCCGGGTAGAGGCCGTAGTGGGCGACGCCGTCGATGTTGATGTCGTAGACGCGCTCGCCCGAGACCTGCTGGTCGAGCGTGACCTTGCCGTCGAACGACTCGAACGGGTAGCTGACGGGATTGGGCACGTCGGCGCCGCGAGGCGCGCCCTGCGAGCCGAAGCCGTTGGCGTCGGCGCCGTAGCCGACACCGAAGTACTGGTCGCCGGTGGCTGCGTAGTAATCGCGCAGGTGACGCCACTGCTCGACGAAGCTCTCCGAGTCGCCCGCGTAGGGCGTGACGAGGCCGCCGAGGCGATAGATCCGGGGCAGCGCGTTCTCGGTGCTCCAGCTGTGCGAGGAGATGATGCCCGAGTAGTCCTCCGACTCGACCACGTTGAGGGCCTGGTCGCGAGCGATCACGCTCATGTGGTCGGGGTCGAAGATCATCTTCTTCTCCATCATCTTGCGAATCGCGTACTCCCCCAGCGTCGTCAAGCCACGCTGGTTGCAGTACGGCCCGCCGTCGTAGACGGGAAGGGTGCCCGGCGCGAGGAAGGCGTCGAGACCGTTGCCGATCATCGCGTCCTGGGTCGGGACCTCGACCGCGGTCGGGTCCTTGTCGTGATTCTCAGGATCGGCGCAACCCTCGAGGTCCCAGAACTTGCCGGTGTTGATGAAGTTGGCGCCGTTGGTCAGCGCGCCGGTCTCGCCGTCGTCGCCGGCGACGCCGGTGAGCGCGTTGTCGAACTTGTTGACGATCTCGAACTGACGCAGGCCGAGGTCGTGGAGCTTTTCGATCCAGAAGTCGATCTCGGCCTGATCGCATTCGGGGAAGTCGTTCTTGACCGAGCAGCCGAACGGGTCCGAGACCTCCATCCCCAGGACGACGGCGAGGTTGCCCTTGTTGATCTGCTTTCGCGCCTGTTGCGGTGACTTGACGATGCGAAACCAGCCCTTGCCGGGGCCGCCGCTTTGGGCGTCGATGTAGTCCTGGAGCTCGTTGATGCGTTCGATCTGAAGCAGCACGCTCTCCATCTCGTCGCAGCTGTTCTGCTTGTAGGGATAGAGCTTGCAGAGCACGCTGTTTTCGACCATCAGGTTCGTGTAGAGCCGCAGCCCGCCGCGCCACGAGCGCTCGAGCCAGCGGTAGTAGAACGACTCATGCGTCAGCGAGTCGTGGGCCGGCCAGTCCTTGAACGTGGGCCAGCCAACCGTGTCGTGGCAGCGCGCGGGATTGCCGTAGAGCGCGTTCTCGAGCACGGCAGGACAGCCGTTGGGCTCGTGATCGGCGCAGTCGACGAGGGCGTAGGGAGCGCCGTACTTGTGCCACGGCCTGCCGCAGTGAGCGCGCCCGCCGAGGAACTCGAACGCCATCCCGTGCATGTGGCCGTCGACCAGGCCGCTGACCTCGCCGTAGCGAGTCGACGGGCCCTTGCTCGGCCCACCGCTGGCGTTGATCTCGACCTCGGGGTAGGTGGGACAGCCTTCGGCGGCGACGAGGTCGAAGACCGCCGGCGTGGTCGCTGCGACCGCGGCGACCCCTCAGATCGCCAGCGCGCGGCCGCTGGGCGGGTTGACGATCGTGAAGCCGCTGCCCTGCTCGCTCAGCGTCCACTCGGCGTCGGGGCTCGGCTGCGCAGCCGGCGCCACGCTGTCGCCGGCGACGGCCATGAAGTCGCTGGCCGTGCCGTAGAAGAGATACTCGCCCAGCGTCGTTGCCTGGAGGCGGAAGCGCTCGGCCTCGGTGACCGCGGCCGTCGGCACGTAACCGCCACCGCCCTTGGCGAGGAACTCTCCGCCCGACTGCGATTGCAATGCGAAGCAGCCGTCGACGGCCGAGTAGCGGGTGAGCTTGCTCGGGTGCCGCTTCGGCGCCGGCCACCGGCGCGAGCATCGCCGCCGCCATGACGACGAGCCCGCTGAGCACGGCGAACGGGCTGGGGCGACGAGACGACTGGGCGGCGGACACCATCGGCGACGGTAGCCGATCGTCTCCGCACAGGCGCCGGTTGTGCCCGGAAATTCGCCGGGCATCGCCGACGGATGAGGCCCATGCGGGAACGATCTCGTCGCGATTCCGCCCGAAACTTTGCTACGGTCGCGTTGTCAAGGCTCGGGTAAAGCGCCCGGGTAATCGTGCCAGCGCTCCTCGTTCTCGGTTTTCACCCCCGTGGTTCGCAAGCACAAGATCCATGGAGGACATACATGGCAACCGGAACAGTCAAGTGGTTCAACCCCGACAAGGGCTTCGGCTTCATCACACCCGATGACGGCTCGAAGGACCTGTTCGTGCACCAGAGCGCGATCAACGGTGAGGGCTTTCGCTCACTGAACGAGGGTGACAAGGTCACCTTCGAGTCAGAGGACAGCGACAAGGGCCCGCGCGCCGCGAACGTCTCGGCGACGTAAGCGCCGCCGTATCGGACTTCGAAGAGCCCTCGCTTCGGCGGGGGCTCTTCTTCGTTCTACAGAGAAACGCCCTCGAGCTCGAGCAGCGTCCGCTTGCGCTCGATGCCGCCGCTGTACCCGGTGAGCGAGCCGTCGGCGCCGATGACGCGATGGCAGGGAATGACGATCGAGATCGGATTGCGGCCGTTGGCAGCGCCGACGGCACGAGCCGAGCCCCGTGCGGCCGATGCGCCGGGCGAGCTCCGCGTAGGTGATCGTCTCACCGAACTCGATCCGTTCGAGCTCCTTCCAGACTCGGCGTTGAAATGACGGAGCCCGCCGGCTGGAGCGCGAGCTCGAACCGCCTCCGGGTGCCGGCGAAATACTCGCCGAGCTGGATCGCGCGCCTCGCGAAAGGCACCGTCGATCGTGCTCGGCCTTCGGCCGCGATCTCGAGCGCGCGCGGCGCGCCGCCGCATGTGCAGCTCGTTCAGAGCTGCGCCGTCGCCGGCTAACAGCAGCTCGCCGATCGGGCTCTCGACAGTCGTATACAGCGGCGGTTGCGTGGCGATTTCGTTCATGGTGATGAAACGGCCTCGGCGACGCAAACGTGAGGCGCGCAGCTATCTTCGCGCGGTGGCCGTGAGAGCAGACGGGGACACCAGGGCGCGCAACGTACGCATGCTGGCAGCCGGCGGGACGATCTCGATGACGGGCGAGCAGGGCGCCACTCCCGGGCTCGACGCCGACGCGCTCGTTGCCTCGATCCCCAGTCTCGCAGCCTATGACGGGCTCGAGGTGGAGACGATCTCCAACGTCCCCAGCACCCACCTCACGCTCGACGACCAGCTGCGAATCTGTCGCGCCGCACGCGATGTCGCTCGGCGCGGGATCGGTGTCGTCGTCACCCACGGCACCGACACGCTCGAAGAGACGGCGATGCTCTGCGACGTCGTCCACGACGCCGAGGCGCCGATCGTCTTCACCGGCGCGATCCGGCCCGCCACCGCCCCCGGCGCCGACGGCCCGGCCAACGCCGTCGACGCGGTCAGCGTCGCCGCCAGCGAGGCGGCTGCGGGGATGGGCGTCCTGGTCTGCTTCGGCGGCGAGATCCACCACGCGCGCTGCGCGCGCAAGACCGACACGACGTCGCTCGTCGCCTTCTCCTCGCCGCAGACGGGACCGCTCGGGCGCGTCACCGAGGGTCATCCCGACGATCTGGTCGCGGATACCGCGAAACCCGCCGCTCGACCCTCCCCACCTCAACGGTCGCGTCTTCGTCGTTCCGACCGGCGCCGGCGACGACGGCACCCTGGCGCGGGCGGCGCTCGACACCGATCCCGACGGCGTCGTCATCGCGCACGCTCGGCGCCGGGCACCTGGCGCCGCCGCTGCTCGAGCTCTGGGCCGACGCCGCCGAGCGGATCCCGGTGATCGCCTACTGCCGCCCCGAGCGCGGCGTCATCCTCAGCGCCACCTACGGCTATCGCGGCTCCGAGCGCGACCTGCGCGAGACCGCGATCGTCCCCGCCGGCTTCCTCTCGCCCCAGGCGGCGCGGATGAAGCTGCTCGCCTGCCTCGCCTCGGGTCTCTCGATCGACGAGATTCGCTGGGCTTTTCACCAGGACGACGGCTGAAGACCGGCTTCATTTCTCGTCCAGTAATTCGCGCCTCGCTCGTGCCTGAGGCTGCCCCGCCGATGGCAGGGCATGGAGCCTCTAAGCAGCGTCTGGCGCAGTCGCCGCCACGTCGTCTTGCGCGCTGGCGGCGATGGCGCTCGCGCTGGTCGCCTGGATCTCGCTCGTCGGCCGTGCCGAGGCCCGCTTCGATCTCGGCGTCTCGGCCGATCCGCAGCGCTCCGACGGCAACGCCGCCTCCCGACAGGCGCGCCGATCGCAATCGCGAGGGCGAGCGCAACCTGGCCGCAGGTCCGCAACGCCGCCGGCGAGGCCGTCTCGATCGAGGACGCCACCTGCGCGGCCAACATGGCGATCGCCGCCAAGCAGGGACTGCTGCTGCCCGACGGCTGGGAGCTTCATTGCGTCGGCCCGGGCCTCGACTGGAACGGAGGGTCGCACTGGGGCGTGACCTGCCGCTACGACGAGTGCCCCGAGGGTGCCGGCCCCTACATCTCGATCTCCAACCCCACCTACTACGTCGTCGCTCACGAGCTCTGCCATGCCAACTTCGGCGACGACGAGCTGATGGCCGACGAATGCGCCGCCGAGCACGGCGCATCGCTCGAAACCAGTCCCTACTAGCGGCTGCGCCTGCCCCGGGGCGCGGGCTCGACCCGGATCGTCGCCGGGCGGCCCGGTGGCCAGCGCGGTGAGCTCGAAGCTGAGCACGCGCCGCCCGCTGTCGTAGTGGAAATCGCGGATCTGGCGCGTCGCCGCGGACGTCAGCGTCACCGAGCCCGGCCGATCGATGCCCTTGATCGTGACCTCGTAGGCTGCGCTGGGCAAGGTCGCCTGGATAGCCGCCGCGCGTGCGACCGATCTCGAGTCGTCCCCCACGCCCATCCTGGCGCCAGCGAAGTCCTGTGCGCGCGAACTCACCGTTCTCGTAGCCAAACCCGGCGCCGGCGTCCTCGTAGAGCTCGAAGCCGCCGTCGGCGCCGGCGTAGACATCGACGAGCAGCGAGCGGTTTCCGCCCGGGCGCTCGAAGTCGGCATAGGGCTGGCGAACCACGATCGCGCCGGCGCGGGCGAACACCGGCATCTGCTCGAGCGGAACACTGAGCACGCGCGCGTCCGAGCCCGTGTAGCTGCTCCCGGTGAAGATGTCGACCCATCGCCCGGGCGGGAACCAGACCTTCTTTCGCGCCGGATCGCCGGGATTGGCGACCGGTGCGACCAGCAGCTCGATCGCCGAGCATGTACTGGCGATCGAAGCGATAGGCGTTGCGCTGAAGCGGCCAGCCCAGGTACATCGCCCGCACCAGCGGCAGCCCGGTGTCGTAGGCCTCGCGCGCGAGCGTGTAGAGATAGGGAACGAGCGAAGCGCGTAGCCGCATGAACTCCCCGGCGATCCGGCCTGCGCGCCCGCCGTACTCCCACGGCAGACGGGGAGCGTGGTCGGAATGCAGCCGGAGGATCGGCTGCATCGCACCGAGCTGGACCCAGCGCGCGTAGAGATCGTCGGGCAGCTCGTCGCCGAGGAAGCCGCCGATGTCGTGCGAGACGTAGGGATGGCCGATGCCGGCGCCCTCGGCGGCGCTGAAGCGCGTCTGGAAGCCGAGCATCTCCCAGGTCGAGTCGCTGTCGCCGGTGAAGTGGATCGAGTTGCGGTGCTCGGCCCAGGCGCCGGCGCTCGGCAGCGCCTGGTCCCACATCGACGAGCCGATCCGCGACAGCGGCAGCCAGCGAGTGCCGCGGTCGCGCTGGCGCTGCGCATAGAGCGAGTTGATCCAGGCGTCGCCGGGGAGGGTCGTGGCGCTGACCCGGCTCTCGTCGCAGCACCAGTCGAGCCACCACGAAGTCGACGCCGTCGGCCTCGAACGGCGCGTGCAGGTCGAAGTACGAGGCGACGTCGTCGCGCTGGGCCCAGTCCCAGACCGAGCACGTCTGCTCCGGGTCACGGATGAACACTGCCACATCGCGGTCCTCCGTCGATCAGCCCGCCCGCCGTTTGCTCGGCGCCCGGGTAGGCGGGATCGTCGGGGCTGATCGATGGATGGACGTTGAGGGTCACGTCGACGCCCTTGGAGTGCGCCCAATCGAGAAAGCGGCGCGGGTCGGGAAAGAACGCCGGCGTCCACTGCCAGCCGTTCCAATCGTGGGGGCTCTTGAAGTCGGTATCGACGACGAGCACGTCGAGCGGGACGCGGTTGGTGCGGAACTCGCCCAGCAGCTTGCGGTAGTCGAACTCGCTGTAGCCCATGTAGCGCGAGAACCAGTTGCCGAAGGCCTTCTGTGGCAGCATCGGCGCCGGCCCGGTGAGCTTGCGAAAGTCGGCGAGCGCGCCGACGTAGTCGTCGCCGTAGGCGAACAGGTAGCCGTCTTGGTATGAGCCGGCACCGTCCCCGTCGGCGTCCGACCGCGCGCTGCGCTCCTCGTACCAGCGCCCACCCTCGGTCAGCACAGGTCCGGCCGTATCGTCGAGCAGATACCAGCCGTCGCGCGAGAGCAGTCCGTCGTGAAGCGGCACCGGGCCGCGCTGGCCGTCGAGCCCGCGATACCAGCCGCCGAGGTTGCCCGCCGTCACCGGTGAGGGGTCGGGATCGGGGTTCTCCAACGGAACCCGGGGCGGCGGTGCAGTCGACGGCAGCGGCGCCGGCGTTGGAAATCCCGGGTGAACCGAGTGCTTCTTGCCGCCGATCTCGACGCGCAGCGCCAGGTTCGACGGCGAGAACGGCCCGGACCCGATGACGTAGCGAAGCCGCATTCGCGAGGTGCGAATCACGCGCACGCCGCCGGCGACGCGGGTACGAAACTTCGCCGCGGCAGCGGGCCGCGTCGCCGCGGTCAGGGTCGGGCGGTCCTCGAAGACGCCGTCCTCGGCGTACTCGAGCCGGATCAGACCCGAGGTCAGAACCTGAAACCGAGCGGGCCCGTCGCGTATCTCGCCGCTGGCCCCCGAAGCCTCAGCCGTCACCGCGACGAAGACCGCCGCCATCAACCACAACACCCTGCGAGCCATTGGTTGCGGCACGCTACCGGCGTCAGCGGGCGGCACTCAGCGCGGTGAGGGCGTGCAGGTGAAACTGCCGCCATCTCGGCGAGGTCGACGAGGCTGAGGCTCTCGTCGTCGGCGTGGGCGGCGGCGCTGTAGGCGCGCGGGTCGTCGCTGAACACCGGCGCGAAGCCATAGGCAGCGGTTTCGAACTCGGTCCGGATCCAATGCGAGTCGGTGAAGCCGGTCGAGATCATCGGCAGCAGCTCGGCGCCGGGCACGCGTTCGGCGACATAGTCGGCGAGCAGGCGATACAGCGGCGTATCGATCGGCGACTCGGTGCCGCCCTGAAGTGGCTCGACGAACGCGATCTCGTACTCGAACTCGCTGCCGAGGGTGGCTTCGACGTGCGCGCGAACGTCGGCCTCGCTTTGTCCCGGCAGCGCCCGCACGTCGCAGATGACGTCGGCAAACGGCGGGATCACGTTGGCGGGCTCGAAGCTGCGCACCCCTGTGGGCGTCACCGTCATCCGTGTCATCGCCGGCAGCAGATCGACCAGCAACGGATGCAGCGCACCGGCAGCGGCGATCGCCTCCGAGTCGGCGGGATCGTCGACGCCCAGGATCGCCAGCGCACGATCGACCGCGGCCACGCGGCGAATCGGGCCCGGCGCGGCGACCAGCCGCTCGATCGCAACGGCGAGATGGCGCAGAGGGTTGTCGGCCGCGCTCGGCACCGAGGCATGCCCGGCGCGGCCGAAGACGCGAAGCCGAAGCGCCGTGACCTGCTTCTCTCCAACCGAGACCGTGACCAGGCGGCGACCGTCGGCGAGCTCGAGCAGTGAGCCGCCGCCCTCGTTCAGCGCGCAGTCGCAGCGCAGGTCGGGGCGCTCGCGCACCAGCCACGACATTCCGACGCCGGCGCGGTTGCCCTCCTCGTCTGCCTCGGCGACGAGGACGACGTCGCCGGCGGGGCGCGGCGCCGTCCTCGAGCCAGCGCCGCCAGTGCGACCACTCGCGCGGCGAGCTCGTTCTTCATGTCGACCGCGCCGCGGCCGATCAGGCGGCCGTCACGCACCGCGCCGTCGAACGGCCCCACGCTCCAGCCCTCGGCCGGCGCCGGGACGACGTCGGTGTGCGCGAGCAGCATCAGCGAGGGTCCATCGCCGGTTCCCGCCACCCGGGCGATCAGGTTGAGCCGGCCTGGATCAGGGCCGACGAGCTCGCACTCGACCCCGGCGCGCTCGAGGTAGGCAGCGACCAGCTCGGCAGCCGGCGTCTCGTTGCCGGGTGGATTCGAGGTGTCGAGCCGGATCAGGGCGCGTGCCAGCTCGATCGACCTCGTCGCGCAGCTGCGCGTTGACTCGCCTGGCTGAACTCGCCTCTCGTTTCGCCAGTCGGCGCACGAGCTCGATCGGGAACGGGTCCTGCATCGTGCCGTCGCGCAGCGTGCCCGGGCTCGCTGCGACGAGACAGTTGTAGACGGCCTCGTGGGCCGACTCGTAGGCGGCGACGAAGTAACGGGTCGAGATCGTCGTTCGAGAGCGCCGGGCGCGCGACCGGTCGATGAAGGCAAGGCCGATCTCGCCCGAGCCCTCGGCGGCGTAGGAGCCGACTCGCGCCAGCCCGAGCAGCGGGCGCAGCGCCAGTCCGTCGCAGCTGATGCGGCGCAATCGGCGCGTCGGTCGCGCAGACGGCGATGCAGGACCCGGCCGGCGAGTCGGGGCGCGCCGGCGCCTCGAGCCGGGTACCGAGCAGGTCGAGATGCTCGCGATCGCCGAAGTTGCAGAGCAGCAGCACGCCGACGTGGTGGTCGCCGACCGCTGCGCGATGCGGTGCCGATCCCGCCCGGGAAGTCGAAGCACATCATCCCGCTGCCGGCGCCGACGTTGCCCTCCGTCGACCTCGGCTCCGAGCGCGGCGAGGGCCCGGTCCACATCGGCCGCGATCACTGTGCGCGAGTCGGCCGCGCCAGGAGTCGTCGCACTCGCCGACGACCGGCAGGACCACATCGCTCGGGCTCGCGCCGCCGAGCCAGCACCGCGGCGTGATGAACGATCGCCGACGGCGTGCGTGCCGCACAGGTAGACGGCGGTTTCGATCTCGCCGCGCTCGTCGATCTCGAGCCGGCCGGTGAGCTCACCCGAGCCCGTTGACCACCGCCGTCCCCGCCGGCGCCGGCAGCGCCGGCGGTGCGACCACGGTGACCCCGGTGGGCTCGCCGCTCAGCGGCCTGCGAGTGGCCGACCCGGCACACCCGGAACGTCGGTGATCGCGTTCCGTCGCCGGTCTCGATCTAACCCGACCGGCCCGGCTATGTCGCGCCAGCGCTCAGCCATCTTTGGGCGCCGCGGTCGCCACGGCCATGCCCGCATGCTCGGGATCGTGCAGCAGGCAGGCTGCGAGCTGGTCGGGTCCGCCCGCGGGCAGCAATTGCGGATCGACTCTGTCACACGGCTCGAACCGCCGCGGACAGCGCGGGTGGAAGCGGCAGCCGCTGGGCACGTTCGTTGCGTCGGGGACGTCGCCGCTGAGTGGCTGTTGTTCGCGGCGGCCGCCGGGGCGGGCGACCGGGACCGCATCGACCAGTGCCTGGGTGTAGGGATGGCGGGGCCGCTCGATCACGTCGACGGCGCTGCCCTGCTCGATGACGCGGCCGAGGTACATGACGGCGATCCGCTCGCACAGCGACCAGGCGAGGCTGAGGTCGTGGGTGATGAACAGCAGCGCGAGCTCGCGGCGTTTTCGCAGCTCGAGCAAGACCGAGATGATCTGCGCGCGCACCGACGCGTCGAGCATCGAGACCGGCTCGTCGCAAATCAGCCCTTCGGGCTCGAGCACGAGCGCCGCCGCGATCGCAACGCGCTGGCGCTGGCCGCCCGAGAGCTGATGTGGACGGCGGTCGAGAAAGCGCTCGGGCTCGAGCCCGACGTCGTCGAGCGCGCGCCGCACTCGCCCGGGATGCTCGCCGGCGGGAGATCCCCTGCACCACGAGCGGCTCGGCGACGATCGCAGCCACGCGCTGGCGCGGGTTCAGCGTCTGGTAGGGGTCCTGGAAGATCATCTGCACCCGGCGGCGCAGCTCGCCGAGGCCCGACCTGCCGGCAACCGTCTCGCCGTCGAGCATGACCTCCCCGGCTACCGTCGGCTGCAGGCCGAGCAGCGACCGCGCCAGCGTCGACTTGCCACAGCCCGACTCACCGACGACACCGAGGATCTCGCCCCGGCGCCACTGCAGCGAGACGCCGTCGAGCGCCCGTGCCGTCGCTCCGCGCGAGCGAAACTCGACGCCGACCTCGCGCGCCTCGAGCAGGACATCGGTCGTCGCGCTCATCGACCCTCTCCCGCTGCGACGGCCTCGACCGCCGGCCATTCGGTCCAGGGAGCGAAATGACAGGCCGCGCCGTGCGCCGGGGCCACCTCCCGCAGCGGCGGGTCGCTCATGCACTCGGCCGCCGCATACGGGCAGCGGGGGCGGAAGCGACAGCCCTCGGGCGGTTCACCCGGGGCCGGAGGTCCGCCTGGGATCGGTGGCGCATGGACTCGGCTACCGCCGATCACCGGCAGCGTGTCGAGCAGGCGCTTGGTGTACGGATGCTGGGGGGACGCGAAGACCGATTCCACCGACCCGGTTTCGATGATGCGCCCGGCGTACATCACCGCGACCCGGTCGCATGTCTCGGCGAGTACACCGAGATCGTGAGATATCAAGATCAGGGCGAGGCCGAGGTTGTCGCGCAGGCGCTCGAGCAGCTGCAGCACCTGGGCCTGCATGACGACGTCGAGCGCCGTCGTCGGCTCGTCTGCGATCACCAGCGAGGGCCGACAGGCGAGGGCGAGGGCGATCATCACCCGCTGGCGCTGGCCGCCGGAGAGCTCGTGTGGATAGCGGCGGCCGAGCGCCGGTGTTATCCCGACGGTGGTCAGCAGCTCACCGATGCGCTCGCTCGCCTCCTTCGCGCCAACGCGCTCATGCAGGCGGATCGCCTCATCGATCTGAGCGTCGATGCGCTGCACCGGGTCGAGCGAGTTCATCGCACCCTGAAAGACGAGCGAGACGTGGCGCCAGCGAACGAGGCCCATGCCGCGCTCTGTACGGCGGTCGATGTTGATCGGCTCCTCGTCCCCGGGCGGACGCAGCGTGATCTGGCCCGACTGCTCGAGGCTCGCCGGCAAGAGCTTCATCAGCGCGAGCGCCGTCGTCGTCTTGCCGCACCCCGATTCGCCGGCGAGGCCGAGCGCCTCACCGCGCTCGAGCGAGAAGTCGACGCCATCGACGATCGGGTTGCCCCTGTGGTGCACCCGCAGGTCGCTGACCTCGAGCAGGGCGGTCACGTCTGCTCCCGCAACCTCGGATTGATGAACTCCTCGAACAGATACCCGAGCACGGCGACCGCCAGCACGAGCGTCGTGATGCAGAGCCCGGGCGGGATCACGTACCACCACGCCTCCGCCGAGGGCGCCCCTGATTCGAATGCGTTCTCGAGCATCGAACCCCAGGAGATCTTCGTTGGGTCGCCAAGACCCAGGAATGAGAGGGCGGCCTCGGAGAGGATCGCGACGGCCACGATCAGAACCGTGTTCGCGAAGATCAGCGGGGCCGTGTTGGGCAGAATGTGGGTGCGGATGATGTAGGTGTCCCGCGCGCCCAGCGCCCGGGCGCGCTCGACGAAGGCGCGCTCTCTCAGCGTCAGCACCTGGGCGCGGACGATCCGGCCGGTCCCCGCCCACGAGGTCAGGCCGATGACCAGGATCAGCACCCCGAGTGAGGGATCGAGGAGCCGCGCGAGGACGATCATCAACGGCAGCGTCGGGATCACCAGGAACCAGTTCTCGAGTGCGTCGAGAATGCGGTCCGTCCAGCCTCCGAAATAGCCGCTCGCGAGCCCCACGGCCGAGCCCAGGATCGCGGAGATGATCGCGGCCGCAAAGCCGACCACGATCGATACGCGCGCCCCGGCCAGGAGCTGGGAGAGAACGTCCGAGCCCTGCTCGGTCGTGCCCAGCCAGTGGTCGGCGCTCGGGGGAGCCAGCACCTCGAGGCTCGACTCGTAGGGACCGTACGGCGCGATCAGCTCCCCGAACACGGCCATGAAGCAGAAGATGCCGAGCACCGTGAGCCCGAAGCGCCCTCGCCAGGTGCCGAGCAGCAGGTCGCGGACGCTGCGTTCGCCGACTCCGATCTCGCCGGGTTCGACCGTGGCCGCGAGCCGCTTCGCTCCGGTGCGTCGTGCGGAGCTCACTTCGTCTGCACCCGCGGATCGAGGAAGAAGTAGAGACAGTCGGCGAGCAGGTTGGCGAAGATCACCCCGGCGGAGAAGACCAGGAAGGTCCCCTGTAGCACCGGGAAGTCCTTGTCGTTGATCGCGTTGAAGCTCAGCTCGCCCAGCCCCGGCCAGGAGAAGATCGTCTCGATCGTGATCGCACCACCAACGACCGCGCCGAACTGGATCGCCGACAGGGTCACGAGCGGTAGGAGCGCGTTGGGCACCGCGTGGCGACGGACGACTCGCTCCCACGGCAGCCCGGTGGCGCGCTTGACGGTGATGAAGTCCTCGGTCAGCACGTCGACCATCGACGAGCGCATGATCAGGAAGTACTGGCCGAGCAACATCAGGGTCATCGTCGCGGCGGGCAGGATCAGATGCTCGGCAACGTCGAGAGCCTCCGTCGATCCAGCTCGAGAACTCGACCCCGGGAGTCATCTGCAGCCCGGCCGGAAGTACCTCGAGCCAGACGCCGAAGACCAGGATCAGGATGATCCCGATCCAGTACTCGGGCGCTGCGTAGGTGAAGAGGCTGAAACCGAGCAGCCCGTCGTCGGTCTTCTTGCCCCGCCTGGTGGCCGCGACCACGCCCATCCAGCTGCCGATCAGCGTCGCCAGCAGGGTTCCCGTCCCGACCAGCAGCAGCGTCCACGGCAGTGCGGTCTTGATCTCCTCCCAGACCGGTTCGCGCGAGCGCTGGCTGATCCCGAGGTCGAGTCGCAGCGTGTCGCCGACGTAATCGACGAACTGGCCGCTAAGCGGCTTGTCGAGCCCGTAGTCGGCGCGCAGCTTCTCGATCTCCTCAGGGGTGGACTGGGGCAGGCGCGCCAGCTGAGTGGTCGGGTCGCCCATCACCCGGAAGAGGAAGAAGTTGAAGACGATCACGAACGCGAGCGTCAGCAGCGCCGCCCCTGTCTTGGCTGCCAGCCAGCGGGCGTTCACGGACCGCGCCTCACCTCCAGGCGGCCGATGGCCCGCGCCTCACTCCTCGAGCTCCACCGGCTCGCCCGCACGCCGGCGCCGGGAGCGGACGAAGAAGAACGCGGCCCCGGCGACAAGCACCGCCGCGATCACGGCGATCACGGCTCCGCCGCCGCCACCGTCGTCTTCACCCGAGGAGCCCTCCGCGGGCGCGAGTGAAAGCAATGGCTCGTAGGAGACCTGCTCGCAGATCGGATCGCCGGTCTCGGCCGGACAGGCGAGCTCGACGTTCGCCAGCCGGTCGCTGCGGTACGCGACCAGGTTGGGGTCCTCGGTCAGGACGACATAAGGGACGTCCTCCTGCGTCATCGCAACCATCTCCTGGATGATCTCCTTGCGCGCCTCGACGTCGAACTCCCCGGACTGCTCCTCGAACAGCCGGTCGTACTCGGGGTTCGAGTAGAAGGCGTCCGAGGAGGCACCGATCTCGCCGGTCGTGAACAGGCTGAGCAGGAAGCTCGGGTCGTATGGATCGCCGCCCCAGCCCCAGACGAAAGTGTCGAAGTCCGGCGCCGGCACTCCGTCGACCTTCTGCACCGTGAGCTCGGTCAGCTTGCCGGTGCTCACCACCTGGAGGTTGAACTCGACCCCGATCTCCTGCGGCCATCTCGACGATCAGCCTCGCTGCCTGGATGTCCGACTGCGACTCCGAGCGCACATACAGGTCGAACGACAGTTCCTCGCCGCCCTTGGTCCGCGGGCCGTCGCCGTTGTCCTGCCAGCCGGCCTCATCGAGCATCTGGTTGGCCAGCTCGACGTCGGACGGCTGGTACGTCTGCTCGGGCTCCTCGTAGAACGCCTTGTAGTACGCGGGCAGAATCCCGTTGGCGACGAACGAGGTCCCGAGCGAGGAGATCTCGACGACGCGTTCGCGATCGATCGCATAGGCGATCGCCTGGCGCACGGTCGTGTCCTGGATCGCCGGGTTGAACTGCGCGTCCGGGCAGTTCTCCTCTGAGCAGAGGTTGAAGGCGAGTTCGGTGTAGGCCGGATCGGCGCTTCGCACCGTCTCGATGTTCGGCTCGGTGCCGAGCCGCTCGAAGGTCGCCGGCTGAACCTCGAGGTCCATGTCGATCTCGCCCAGCATCAGCGCCCGCTCGACCGCATCCTCGGTGCCGTACTTGATGAACTGGATCTCGTCGAAGGCCGGCTCCTCGCCCTCCCAGTTGGGGTTTCGCTCCAGCCGCAGGATGCGCCCGCGCTCGTACTCGGTGACGATGAACGGTCCGCTGCCGACCATCGGCAGCTCCGGCTGGTAGGTCCGGGTGACCTCGTCCAGCGGCACCTCGCCCCAGATGTGCTCGGGGAGCATGTAGATGAACAGGCCGCCGACGATCCTGGCGTCAGGCTTGCGCGTCTCGATCACGACGGTCTGGTCGTCCGGCGTCTCGATCGAGGTGACGTTGTTGGTGTAGCTCGTGAACAGGTCGCCCTCCTCGCCGAGCGTCTCCAGCGAGTACTTGACGTCGGCCGAGGTGATCGGCTCCCCGTCGGACCACTTGCGGTCCGCCAGCGTGAAGGTGACCGTCTTCTGGTCCTCGGATACCTCCCAGCTCTCCGCGATGCCTTCGGTCGGACTGAGGTCCTCAGTGCTGAAGTTGACCAGCAGGTCCCAGGTCATCGCCCAGACTGTGTAGGCCTCTTCATCGAGAGCGACGAACGGGTTCAGCGACTGCGGGTCCGCGCCCCACCCGATCCGCAGCACCTCGCCGTCGCCGCTCTCGGCATCGTCGTTCTGGGCCCCTGCGGGCGCCGACACGACCGCCACCGCCAAAGCAGTGATTGCCAGCAGCGTTGCCGCGACCTTCCAGGCGCTCCTCGAACTCATCAGGCATCTCCTCTTCGTTGTTCAGTTCTCGGCTCCACCGCAGCCTCCAGCACCTCGAGCGTCTTCTCGTCGCCATCGATCCGCACCCGCACTCCGAACGGCATCGTCGCCATGTGCTTGCCGTGGCCGACTGGCACGTTCGCGATCGCCGGGATCCCGAGCGGGGCGATCAGCTCGTCGAGCATCTCCTCGATCGACAGCGTCGACTCCGGGCCCTCGGGCAGCGTCTGGTACTGGAGGTTGACGCTGGTGCCGAAGACGAAGCCGGCGATGTCGTCGAGCTTGCCGGCGCGAAGGAGATGGTTGAGCGCCGTATCGACGAGGTAGGGCTCGGTGTTGAGATCCTCGACCAGCAGGATGCAGCCATCGGTCTCGACCTCGAACGGCGTACCGATGCTGGCGGCAAGCAGCGTCAGACAGCCGCCGGCCAGCGGCGCCTCGGCGCTGCCCTCGCCGACGGTGAGCACGTAGGGATCGTCGGGGTCCTCGAACACGCGACCCAGCGGCTCGGACTTGAAGGCGCGGTGAAACCAGGTCTCGGTCGCAGCGGTGAGCTCGTGCTTCTTGCGCGTGAAGCGCAGGAAGTTGGGGCCGTAGAACGTGACCCAGCCCGCCCGCGCGGAAAGCGCCAGATGCAGCGCCGTGATGTCGGAGAAGCCGCAGACTATGCGCGGCGTCGCCAACCGCGTCCCAGTCGATCAGCTCGTAGAGGCGCGCCGTTCCGTAGCCCCCGCACAGGGCGTGGACCATGTCTATGCCCGGCTCGCTCAGCGCCCATTGCAGGTCGGCGGCGCGCTCGGCGTCGGTGCCGGCGAGATAGCCATGCACCTTGCGGTGGTTGGGCCCGAGAACGACTTGGTGGCCGCGGCTCTCGAAGTAGGCGGTTGCCTGCTCGGTCTCCGAGCGGGTCTGCGGCGGGCTCGCGGGCGCGACGACGGCGATCGTCGCCTGCTCGGGCAGCGCCGGCGGCTTGACCCGCTCCTTCACGCGACTGCTCCGCGGGAGACGCTGGCGATCGCCTCGTCGACGAGCGCGGCCGGAGCGCGCAGCGAGCTCAGGACGAGCTCGACGTGAAGCTCTGCCACCTCGTCGAGCGTCAGCGGGCCGCTCGGGTCGAACCACAACGCGACGCCCGTGCACTGCAGCAAGATCGCGTAGGTGGCGACGTGAGGCCCGCTCGAATGCAGGCTGCCGTCGCGGATGCCATCGCGGATCAGCGCGCTGAACATCGCCTGGTAGTCATCGCGCTTGGCGATCAGCGCACGGCGAGGCTCCTCGGTGAGCGCGCGGATCTCGCTGTCGGTGACGAAGGCGCTTTGGCGGTTGAGGCCGTGAAAGACGACGTGCTCGCGCACGGCCGCCGCCAGGCGCAGGGCCGGGCTCGCCTGCCTCTCCATCGCGGCCACGACTTGTGCGTTCAGCTGCTCCATGAAGTCGTCTTGGAGGCGGATCAGGATCGCCTCCTTGTTCGGATACCAGTGATAGATCGCCGCCGGTTGCACGCGCGCGGCGGCGGCCATCGCCCGCATCGAGGTGGCGTGGTACCCGAGCTTGGCGAAGAGCTCGATCGCCGCCTCGTGGATCGCCTCGCGCGTCTCTGGTCCACGCCGTGAGGACGAGCGTCCGTCGGCGAGCTGCTCCGGGGCGACCGTCGCGGGCTCAGCCAAGCTGCAGCAGCTCCTTCGCCTGCTCCTGTGTCGCCACCTCGCGTCCAAGCGTCCCGGTCAGCGCGACCGCCATCTCGACCAGCGCCGCGTTCGACGGGGCAAGGACGCCACGGCTGATGTAAGCGACGTCCTCGAGCCCGGTGCGGATTCCGGGCGCGCCGTGAAGAAGCGCCAGCGCGAGCATGCGCTGGTGATGGCGCCCGATGCACGTCACCGTCCAGAACGTGTCGTCGGGCAGCGGGCGCAGCATCGCGTCGAGCGCCTCCGGGGAGGCGTCGATTCCGCCCGGGACGCCGAAGACGAGGTTGACTCGCATCGGTGCTTCGAGGACCCCCTGCTCGAGCCAGTTGACGGCGCTGACGACGTGACCGACGTCGAAGCACTCGACCTCGAGCGCGATGCCGGCCTCCGTCGCGCGGGCAACGATCCCGCGTCCGGCCGGCGGCGGCGTGATGAACGTCTCGTCGCCGAAGTTCATCGAGCCCGACTCGACGCCGGAGATGTCCGGCCTGGCCTCGAGCCCGGTCGTGCGCTCGGCGATCGTCATGTCGTTGGCGCCGCCGGTCGAGACCATCGTCAAGACGTCACAGCCGGCGCGGATGCGGTCGATCGCGTCGACGAACAACTCCGGCCGTCCGCTCGGGGTGCCGTCGTCCTCGCGCACATGCAGGTGGGCAACGGTGGCCCCCGCCTGCGCCGCCTCGATCGTCGACTCGGCGATCTCCGTCGTCGTGTACGGGATGTTCGGGTTGTTGTCGCGAAAGACGTCCGCGCCGGTGATCGCGACCGTGACGACGACGGGATCGCTGTTCCAGGCCTTGGCGGCGCTCATCTCACGGCCTCCTGCGAGCTCAACAACGCCGCGCGCTCCACGTCGCTGATCGGCCTCGACGCTCGCGCGGCGGGATCCCAGAGCACGAGATCGAAGCTCGCCTCGACCACCGCGTTACCGGCATGGTCGAGCACGCGCTCGCGCGTGCTGATGCGCTTCGTGCCGAGCTCGCGCAGCTCGCATTGCACCGTGACGGCCTCGAACCCGGGATCGATCTCGCCGTTGAACTGAACCGAGCAGCGCCCGACGACGTACTCGTCGCGGTCGATGCCGTGCTCGGCAAGGAAAGCGTCGCGGCCCTCCTCGAGGTAGGTGAGCACGACGACGTGGTTGACGTGGCCGAGCCCGTCGAGATCGCGCCAGCGCATCTGCACGCTGTGGCCGGTGGCGTTCACACTGCCTCCTCGACCGCCACGCCGAGCGCCTGGCCGAAGCGCCGGCGAGTGGCGTACGAGATCGAGCGCGTAGTCGCCGCGGTCGGGCGAGTAGCCGCTGCCGATCAGCATCCGCACGTCGGACGAGATCCCGTCGCCGGCAAGGGCGGCCGCGGAGAAGTTCGTCGCCATCGAAAAGAACAGGACCGTGCCGCCCTCGGCCGTGAGCAGGATCGCGGTCGGCTCACACCGGGTGGCGTTGACGACGACGACGGTGAGGTCGGCCGGCGGGGCACCGGCATCGCGTACGGCCTCGAGTGCTGAGATCGGATCGCGCAGGTCGGCGGCGACGGCGATGTCGCAGAGCCCGAGCGCGGCCACCGGACTCGACCGCATTCGCGTCGATGTCGACAGCGACCACGGTGCCGGCGTCCATCTCGGCGCGCGCCGTCGCCAGCGCGAGCTTGCCCGCGTTCCCGGTGCCGAGCACGCATACCGTGCCCTCGGCGGGGATCAGCGGCCGCATCGCCGAAGCAACGGCGCAGACATCGAGGACCGCGAGCGCGGTGATCAGCGGCAGATCGACGGGAAGCTCTGCCCACGCGGCTCGCTCGAAGACGTAGGCCACGCCGCTGACCTCGACCTGCGCCGAGTCGGGATCGAGCTCGTCGACCGAGTCGAGGCGCAGCGGGGTCAGCGTCAGCGAGCCGAGCGTGACGATCCGTGTACCGAGCGCGGGCGGGTTGGCGAAGCGTTCGCCGACGGCCGTCACCGTCCCGAGCAGGATCCCGCCGGAATCGGTCTCGGGGTTGTGCATCTTGCCCCGCGACTCGACGATCTCGAGAATGCGGGCGGCGATCGAGCCGGCATCGCCGCCGGCGCGCTCGCGCAGGTTGCGATGCGAGGTCGAGTCGAGGCACAACCGCTCGACTGCGACCTCGAGCTCGAATGGGCGCACCGGGCCGGACGGATCGAGGCGTCGTGCCGGCTGCGGAAGCGCGCCCGCAGGCTCGATCACCCTGTCGGCGCCAAGTCTGGCCTCGATGTCGATTGCGTCAGCCGTGGAGGTACCCCTCATGAACGGTCGTGAGAAACTATTCAGCCGGTGGATGCGATGTCAAGCTCTCAAGGTCGAAATTGCCTTTTCGGCCCATGAACGCTCGTTAGCTTTGGCCGAAGCGGCGCCTGTCGCCGTATTCACCGGCGGATAGGCTCGCTCGCAGTGGGTCTCTCGCTACCAGTGGTGTGGACCGATCTCCACCGCCGGCACCGGCCGGACGCCGAGATCTGGCTCGGGGTGCGCACGCCTGCGACGGAGCTGCCCGAGCGCGCCGAGCGGATCCGCGAGTCGCTGGTCGCCGCCGGCGCGCCGGTGGTCGAGGCCAAGCCTCACAGCGACGAGGCGGTGCTCGCGGTTCACGACCGCGCCCTGCTCGACTACCTCGCCGGGGCCTGGGTCGAGTGGCGCGAGGCGGGGCTCACGGAGCAGCCGGGGCAGGGCCAAGTGGTCCCCTACGTCTTCCCTCACGCCGGCGATGCTCGGCGACCAGCGTCCGCGCTCGGCCGCGGCGATCGGTGCTCGCGCCGGGCAGTTCGCCTACGACACGATGACCCTGATCGGTCCCGGAACGTGGGAGGCGGCGCGCGCCGGCGCCGACGCGGCGCTGACAGCGGCCGAGCTCGTGCTCGACGGTGAGCCGGTCGCCTACGCGTGCTGTCGGCCGCCGGGTCACCATGCGACGCGAACCGGCTTTGGCGGCTCCTGCTACCTCAACAACGCCGCCGTCGCCGCAGCCCGGCTTCAGCAGGGGCTCGGCGCACGGGTTGGGGTGATCGACATCGATGCTCACCACGGCAACGGAACGCAGACGATCTTCTACGAGGACTCCAGCGTCCTCGACGGGTTCGGTTCACGTCGATCCCGGCGCCGGCTGGTTTCCGCACTTCCTCGGCTTCGAGGACGAGATCGGCACGGGTGACGGGGCCGGCGCGAATCGCAACCTCTGCCTCGCGCCGGGCACCGGTGACGAGCCATGGCTCGGCGCCGTCGGCGAGCTCTGTGACTGGGCTCGCGATGGCGGCGCCACCGGCCTCGTCGTCGCCCTCGGAGTCGATGCCGCAGGCGGGGATCCCGAGAGCCCGCTTCAGGTCAGCGCCGAGGGCTTTCGCAAGGCCGGTCGTCTGCTCGGCGAGCTCGGCGTGCCGACGGTCGTAGTCCAGGAAGGCGGCTACGACCTCGAGCGCATCGGCGGGCTCGTGGTCGAGGCCCTAGCGGGGATCGAGCAGGGAGCTTCTCAGCCGCAAACGGGCCAGTGACCGGCGCCGTCGCGCTGCTTCAGCGCGACCGCGACGACGGCCTGGGTGCGATATGAGTAGGCGACCGGGTCGCCGCCGGGCGTCTTCGGCGATGCCTTCCACGTCGACCTCATGAACTGAAACGCACCGCGGTAGATGCCACCGCCACCGATCGCGTCGGGGTTGCCGCCCGACTCGCACTGGCTGGTCTTCCGCGCCCAGCGCTTCTCGCGGCTCGGGATCCGCTTGTAGAGGCGCTCGTACTTGGCCGGCGACTCGTTCGCGGCGCGAGCGTCGTCAGCTCGCGGCATCGTCGTCGTCGCTGCTGGTCACGACCCCGCCACCCGTCCGCGCCGCCGCCTGATCGGCGATGGCGATGGACGAAGACCGTGATCGCCGCGATCACGGTCATGGCTATGAGAAAAGCCCGCGGCCTCGCGGCTGTCGTTGACGTCTCGAAGTTCAATTTGCGCTCCGCTCTCGACGCTTACGGGGTTAGCTGACGGACTCGCGCGTGAAGAGCTTGCGCTACACGGCCAAGAAGGCCACGATTCGCCCCGACTAATGGGTCCCCCGTCCCCGCGCATCTTGAGCGGGGGTTCAGCAGGAAGGCGAGGAGGTTAGCAAATCGTTAGCGAAAGGTGAGCAGAACCGCCTTGCAGGCGGTGTATAGGGTGGCGCCGTGGGTTTCATCGCGCCTGCTCCCCCGCCCGTCGAGATCGAGGAGTGGAAGCGCCTGCCGCACCTGGCACGGATCAAGCCGCTCGCTCAGGACTGGGCGATCAACGGCTTCGGCACGCCGACCGCGGTCTACCTGCTCTACATCTTCAAGCTCATCGTCTTCAGCCTCGGAGCGGCGCTGGCGATCTCGGCGACCACGCCCGGGCTCGGCGGTCTCGGTGAGATCGGCGATTGGTGGACAGAGCCGATCGTGTTTCAGAAGCTGGTCGTCTGGACGCTGATCTGGGAGATCCTCGGCCTCGGCTGCGGCTCGATGCCGCTCACCTTCCGCTTCCTGCCACCGATCGGCGGCATCCTCTACTGGCTGCGCCCGGGCACGGTCCGCCTGCCGCCGTGGCCCGGCCGAGTTCCGTTCACGGCGGGCTCGCGCCGCTCGCCGCTCGACGTCGCCCTCTACGCCGGCGTGCTCGCGTCGGCCGCGTACCTGTTCATCGCCGGCGAGAGCGATGCCGCGGATCGCCTCGAGCCGTCTGCGGTCGCGGTGCTGCTCGCCCTGCTCGCGATCCTCGGGCTGCGCGACAGGGTCGCCTTCTTGGCCGCCCGGCCCGAGGTCTACGGCCTGCTCCTGATCGTCTTCTTGTTCCCGCTCGAGAACCTGATCGTCGGCTCGCAGATCGTCTTGGTCTGCATCTGGCTCGGGGCGGCCACTTCGAAGTTCAATCGCCACTTTCCCTTCGTCGTCTCGGTGATGATCTCGAACACGCCCTGGAATCGCTCGCGCAGGGCCAAGGCGATGCTCTATCGCCGCCATCCCGACGACCTCATCCCCTCGCGCTACGCCGCGCTCGCGGCGCACATCGGCACCGCGATCGAGCTCACGCTGCCGCTCGTGCTCTTCTTCACCAGCGGCGGAGTCGTCGGCACGCTCGCGCTGATCGGCATGGTCATCTTCCACGTCCACATCACCTCCACGTTCCCGCTCGCCGTGCCGCTGGAGTGGAACCTGTTCATGATCTTCGGGCTGCTGTTCTTGTTCGGGCACTACGGCGACGTGCCCCTGTCGACGCTCGACGATCCACTGCTGATCGCGCTGCTTTTGACCGGCGGCGTCCTGCTTCCGATCCTCGGCAACTTCTGGCCCGACAAGGTCTCGTTCCTGCCGGCGATGCGCTACTACGCCGGCAACTGGGCGACGAGCCAGTGGCTGTTCGCGAAGCAGACCGATGCCGAGCAGAAGTTCGATCGAGACGTCTACAAGCCGGCGCCGATCGTGGTCGAGCAGCTGACGCGGGTCTACGACCGCGAGACCGCCGAGCTCCTGCTCGCCAAGGGCCTCGCCTTTCGCTCGATGCACAGCCACGGCCGCGCGCTCAACGCCCTGCTGGCACACGCCGTCGATGACGTCGAGGCCTACCACGTGCGTGAGGGCGAGCTGATCTCCGGCGTCGTCAACGGCTGGAACTTCGGCGACGGCCACCTGCACAGCGCGCAGCTGCTCGAAGCGGTGCAGGAGCAATGCGGCTTTGCAGAAGGCGAGCTGCGCGTGATCACGCTCGAGTCACAGCCGGCCCACATCCAGCGCCAGCACTACCGGATCTACGACGCGGCGAGCGGCCTGACCGAGGAAGGCTGGGTCGAGATCGCCGACATGGTCGAGCGCGTGCCATGGCTCGACGAGTCGTGGGACTTCCCCGTCGATGTGATCTGGAAGCGCGAGCAGGCCGGCCGGCGCGGCGGTCGCGTGAGCGAAGCTGTCGTCGTCGGCTCCGGTCCCAATGGGCTCGCGTGCGCGGTGGCGCTGGCGCGCGAAGGGGTGAGCGTGACCGTGCTCGAGGCCGCCGCGACGATCGGGGGCGGCACGCGCACCAGCGAGCTCACGGTCCCCGGCGTGCTGCACGACGAATGCTCGGCGGTTCACCCGATGGCGGTCGGCTCGCCGTTTCTTGAACTCGCTCGAGCTCGAGCGCTACGGGCTTCACTGGCGCTGGCCCGAGGTCGATCTCGCCCACCCGCTCGACGACGGAAGCGCCGGCGTGCTGAAGCACTCGATCGAGGCGACGGCGCAGGGTCTGGGCGACGACGGGCGCCGCTGGCAGCGGCTGTTCGGGGCGCCCGCGCGATCGTTCGAGCTGCTCAGCGACGACCTCCTGCGCCCGATCCAGCACGTTCCGCGCCATCCGCTTCGCTTGCATGCGCTTCGGGCTGCCGGCGGCGCTGCCGGCGACGGTGCTGACACGGCTGTGGACGACGCCGCAGGCCCGGGCGCTGTTCGGAGGGGTTGCTGCTCACGCCTTCAGCCCGCTGAATCAACCGATGAGCTCATCGGTCGGGATGGCGCTGACGACTGCCTGTCACGCCTTCGGCTGGGCGGTCGCTCGCGGCGGCTCGCGTTCGATCACCGACGCGCTCGCCGCGGTCCTGGTCGAGCTCGGGGGCAAGATCGAGACGAACGCTCGGGTCAGCTCGCTCGCGGAATTGGACACCGCGCAGACGATCGTCTTCGACCTCGCGCCCGCCGCCGTCGCCGAGATCGCCGGCGATCGCCTCCCGCGTCGAATCGCCCGCGCATACCGGCGCTACCGCCACGGTCCCGGGCGCGTTCAAGGTCGATCTCGCCGTCGAGGGCGGCGTGCCGTGGACCA
This sequence comes from uncultured Solirubrobacterales bacterium, assembly GCA_963730145.1. Lineage (GTDB taxonomy): Bacteria > Actinomycetota > Thermoleophilia > Solirubrobacterales > 70-9 > WHSW01. The sequence goes on along the minus strand of CAVSQT010000003.1, from coordinate 42,366 downwards.
ACGAAGCCTGCCGTCGCGCCGGCACCGTGCACGCGATCGGCTCCTTCGAGGAAACCGTTGTCGCCGAGCGCGAGGTCAACCGTGGCCGCATGCCCGAACGGCCATTCGTCCTGGTCGCCCAGCAGTACCTGGCCGACCCCGAGCGCTCCGCCGGTGACGTGCACCCGATCTGGGCCTATGCGCACGTGCCCAGCGGCCATCGCGCGAGTGCCGAGGATGCCGTGATCGACCAGATCGAGCGCTTCGCCCCGGGCCTTCGCGAGCGAATCGTCGCCACAGCGGTGCGTTCGCCGGCGGACCTCGCGGCTTACAACACGAACTACGTCGGGGGCGACATCGTCGGCGGCGCCAATACGCCGGTCCAGGTCCTGGTGCGGCCGCGATTCGCCCTCGATCCATACGCCACCGGGATCCCGGGCGTGTTCATCTGCTCAGCGGCGACGCCTCCCGGCGCCGGCGTCCACGGCATGAACGGCTACAACGCCGCGCGCTCGGCGCTGCGCCGGCTCGCTCGCGCTGACCGCCGCGGCGACGTGGCCAGCTCCTCCTCGCTCAGCGGCGGTCGACGCCGACCCCCTTTGCGAGCGTCAGGTGACCGCCCAGGTAGCCGGCGAACCCGAGCACGCCGGCACCGGCGCCACCGAGGGCGATGCCCTTGCCGCGCGCACCGCGACGACGCGCTCTCAGCGAGGCCGCGTAGAGGGCGAGAGCGACGGCGTTGGAGCCCGCATGCACGAGCCCGACGCGGCGCACGGCGTCGTCGCCGGGCTCGCTGTCGGCCCAGTCGCTGACGCCCGTGAGCGCGGTCGGGCCATACGCGGCGATGCCGATCGCGATCAGGCGCTCGCTCGCCTGCGCGCTCTTCTTGCCACCGAAGAGGTCGAGCATGGTGGCGCTCGTGAAGGAGCCGATGACCACGTCGGTCAGCATCGGATGCAGGGCGTGGCCCAGCCAGGTGCCGCTGATCGCATCCTTGACGGCGCCCGGCGAGAGCACCCCGCGCACCGTCTTGGCGACGGTTTCGCCGGGCGCGTCGAGCGCCGACGCGGCTTCGACCCTTTCAACCACGGACTCGAACGGCTTCATGGCTTCCTCTCGCTTTGAACTTGCCGCCGATCCCGCCAACGGCGCCTGCCTGTCGGGTACCCAACGCTCAGCCGAGCTAACGGTGCGCTCGCCGCTCTCGCCGGCCGCTACTTCGGCCCGGAGTCGTTCGGGCGCTTGGGCTTCTTGTCCTTGACGCGGACCGAGCCGCGCATGAACGGGTGGATGCGACAGAAGTACGTGTAGGTCTTGCCGCGCTTGGTCAGCGGAGGCGTGGTGTAGGCGCTGGTCTGGGTCGTGACCTCGGTCGAGGTGCCGGTGCCGTAGCCGAGCTGGCCCGAGTCGAACTTGATCGGCCCGCCGGCAAGCGGGTAGCCGATTCCGGCGCCGCGATTGCACGGCGCCCGGCAGGAGGTGATGCTGTGCCAGACCTGCTCGGTCGGGGCCATGAACGAGAGCGCGTCGAAGTTGGTGAAGGTGACGCTTTGGCCGCGACGGATCACCGGCGGGCGCATCGCGCTCGTCGGGTAGTTGCGGAGTCGCCGAGTAGCCGCCGATCGAGTAGCCGAAGCCCTTGACCTTGAGGCCGGACGGCGGGCACCCGGCGCCCCTTGCTGGCGAGCTTTCTCGGATCCGGCAGCTTCAGGTTCTTGCGTGCCTTCTTGTCGATGTTCTCGGGCAGGCGCCCGTGAGTGAGGATGCCGCCGGCGTCATACATCGCGCGCACGGCGGCCTCGTCGTCGAAGGGATCCCTGGCCGCGGGGTCGTTGGCCGTGCTGACCGCGAGCGGAAGGATGCCCATCGACTCGTACCACGATGCCTTGCGGACGTCGTAGGTGGCGTTGATCGAAATCGTGTCGCCGCCCTTGAGCCTGACTCGCCATTCGGGCCTGGTCGCGGTCATGCTCACGTCCCAGCTCACCGCGCCGGCCGGCTCGTAGTACTTGGCGTCCGAGCGAAACAGCGGCCTTACCTCCGCGGGGTCGTCGCCATCCACCGTGCCCGCGTCGGGCCCGTCTCGAGCGACCTCGAGGTCGACGTGAAGCCCACCCGGATGCAGGTGGCCGGCGCCGAATACCAGGGTCCGCGCGTTATCCGCATTGCCCGGCACGGTCCAGCTGCGCGAATTGCTGATATTCGAGCGCTCCTCGAAGCCGGGCGCGGCCGGATCGGTGGGGACGTCGTCGGGGAAGACGAACTCGCCATCGCCATCGGCGTCGAAGCCGCGCTCAGCATCGAAGACGGGGTAGATCTGCGGGAAGCCGGCAACGTCGAGCCATTGGATCGTCGCGGGATTGATGTCGGTGCGAGCCGGATCGGTCTCCGGCACCCAGTCGATCTCCCAGGTGAGATAAACCTGGCGGCCGCCGACGGCGGTCAGGTTGTGGATCATGTGGTTGAGGCCCCAGTTCGCGTTGCCGGCAGTCTTGAAGCCATAGCCCTGGGGAAGGTTCGGATACGTCTTCTCCTCGCCCGAGGCGAAGGTCGGCCCGCCGCTGGGCGAGAGCCAGACGACATGATGGAGGTGCAGGTCCCAGACGGCGGGCGTGACGAGTGAGCCGTCGGGCTTGACCTCGACCATGCTCGGCTTGAAGCGAGTGATGTAGCCCTGGGCGCTGGAGTCGAAGGCGCTGGTATCGCCCGGCCCGCTGAGCTTCTCGGCGTTCGGGCACGTCTTGGTCAGCGCGAACTCGTTCAGGTTCTGACCCGGATAGATCGGGATCGCGTCCGTACGGCAGCTGTACGTGGTCATGCCGGGATAGCTCGCGGCCCCGAGGATCTCCTCTTGGGCGCTGGCCGGTGCGGCCGTGATCAGCGCTGTCGAAACGACAGCAAGCAGCGTGCCCCAGCGAAATCCGCGTCCCTGCATCGACCCATTCTGGCGCATGCAACGGTAGCGACCAACCTTCGTGCCGCGGGCGGTGTGGCGTTGGTCTCAGAGCCGTGCGCTTCAACCGCGAAAGCTGAGGCCGCGGCAGGGTTGCAAGAGTCGGTTCGAGCGCCGCGTGCAGGTCCGCGGGGCTCGGCCTGGCGCCGGGATCGTCGGCGAGGCAGGTCATGATCTGCTCGGCGACCGCCGAGGGCGCGGCCTCGGGCCAGGCCGGGTCGCGCTCGAGCTGGGGCCAGCGGGTCGTGGGCTCGTCGAGATCGGGTTCTGGGCGTGCGAACGGAAGCTGGCCCGTCGCGGCCTTGTACAGGGTGGCTCCCAGTCCCCAGACGTCGGCGGCGCTTCCCACCGGGCCGCGCTGGCCTGGCTCACACTGCTCCGGTGCCATATACGCATCGGTGCCGACGGCGCGCTCGAGCCTCGCAGCTGCGACGCCATCCAGCGCCACGCTGAGGTCGATCAATCGCGCCGGCGCACCCATGATCGTGTTCGAAGGCTTGATGTCGAGGTGCACGACGCCCTCCTCGCTCAGGTAATGAACCGCGGCGCACAGCTGGAGCGCGAGCGGCACGAGCTGCTCCAACGGCAACGGCCCGTAGCGGCGGATCAGCGTCGACAGCCTCGGCCCCTCGAGGTGCTCGAGAACCAGGTGCGGCCGCGGTCCATCGAGGACGAGGCCGAATCCACGGACGATGACCGGGTGGCTGAGACGCTCGAGCATCTCTCCACTCGCCCGCCAGGCCGGCGAGCGTGTGCTCGTCGCCGACGAGGTGCGGGCGCACGAGCTTGCAGACCACGACCGAATGCAGATGGTCGTCCCAGGCGAGGTAGGCGTCGTATCGGCGCCCACCGCCGAGACGCTTCAGAGCGGTGCGGCCCGGGCCGATGACCTCGCCCTCGGCGAGCCGCCAGTGCGACTCGGGTGCTGCATCGGACTGAGCTCGAGTTGAGAGTGACATCCTTGGTTTCTCCTTGGATTTTCGAGGCTCGAATGCGGCCCGGCCTGCGTGGCCGGGCCGCTTCGATTACCGTCAGCGTCCGGGAACGGGGCCTACGAATCGCTGACTGCGTAGCCGCCGTCGTCCGAGTAGTCGTCGTACACCGGCGCCGCTGCCGGCTCCGGCGCGACTGCGACCTCGCTGTTGTCGCCACCACCGGTGTGATCGTTGCCAGCGGTCGCGTCGAGGTCGTTGTTGTGACCGTCGCTTGTGCCGTCGTCGCCGGCTGTGCCATCGCCGTCGGTGTTGTCACCGCCGCGGGTGCCGTCGTCGCCGCCGGTCGCATCGCGATCGTGGTTGTGGCCGTAGCCGGTGCCGTCGTCGCCGCGCGTCTGGTCGCCGTCGCCCGTGGGATCGTCGTTGGGCTCGTCGTCGACGAGTTCTGCGTCGTCGCTCGAGTCGTCCTTGCGCAGGTCGATCGCCGCAAGCGCCTCGTTGTCGTCGTCGGAGTCGTCCGCCATCGCCGCACCAACGCCGCCGACCGCCACCAAGACCGCCAGTCCGATCGCCAGGATCCTTGCTGTGAACATGATTTGCCTCCTCAGGGTCGCCCCGCCATCTAGGTGGGGGTCGTCGATGAGACAAGAATGCGAGCGGCCGCTGAATCAGCCCTTGGAGTGAGGTGAGACTGCTCTAAGGCGTCGGAGCCGGTGCCGGCGACTAGTTGCCTGCGCCGCCGGCCGAGCCGGAGTCTGCGCCGCCGCCTGCGCTCGCCCCACCGCCGCCGCTCGCCTCGCCGCCGCCGCCGATGTTGACGTCGCCGATGCTGACGTTCACGCTCAGCAGCACGAGGGGCCAGAGAAGGATCGCGAGGATCATCTCCGCAATCTCCTCGAGGTTGTCGAGGTTCGAGAAGTAATTGCCCTCGTCACCGATGATGCCGGCCGCAACCAGGATCCCGATGATGATGTAGACGGTGAAGAAGAGGCTGGAGCTCAGGGACCGCATGGCGACGCAATATATGGCTTTGATCGCGATGACGACGCTGCCAGCACATCGCTGCACGTCGCCTCGCTACCCTGATCGAGATGGAGGCGCAAACCCAGCCCGCTCGCGGAGCGTCCGGCGCCCGAGGCCTGGAAGGCGGCAAGCTGCTCGCCGGCCTGGGAGCCCTGCTGCTCCTGGTCAGCCTGTTCCTCGACTGGTACGGAGCGCCAGACGAATTCGGCGGCGGAGCAGAAGCGGATCTCGGCGTCAGCGCATGGACGGCGTTCGAGCTGATCGACCTTCTGCTCGCGGCGCTCGCGATCGCGACGATCGCCTGGGCCGTCGCCGGATTCGCCCGTTCCGGCCGTGAGCTTCTGCCGGCGCGGTTCGGCGCCGTGGCGGGCCCGGTCGCCCTCACGCTCGTCCTCGTCTCGCTCCTCAACGAGCCACCGCTGCTTTCCGTTGCCGATCCGTCGCGCGAGATCGGGATCTGGCTCGCGCTCGCCGGGGCGGTGCTGATGACGGTGGGCGCGCTGTTGACGACGGCGCGGATCTCGCTGGTCATCGCGAGCAGGGAGCGCGAACCGCACTCACACCCGGATCAGGGCGGGCCGTATGAGGCGCAGACGGAGACGCGCCCGCTCGTCGACGATCCATCCCGGCGCGTTCGGCGCGGCGGAACCGCCGCAGATCGCGACCGACCACGGTCTACGACCCGCAGGCCGAGACGCGCACGCTCGGCGACGATCCAGCCAGCCGCGTTCGGCGCAGCTGAGCCCGGCGGTGTCCCGCCGGCCACGGGCCGTGGCACGATGCCCGCTGTGCGAAGGATCGAGATCGCCGAGCGCCGAGCCCGGCTGGCCCGCCGTCATCGCTTGGCCGTGGGCCATCGGGCCGATGACGTCGTCGAGGCGGCCAAGAGCATGGTCTGCCTGCACGGGACCGATCCCGTAACGATCTACCTGTCGGCCCTCGCGCGCGTCGACGACATGACCGTGGCCGACCTGGAGCACCACCTATACGTCGAGCGATCGCTGATCAAGCACCTGGCGATGCGCCGCACCCTGTTCGTCTTCCCGCGAACGACGCTCAGCGTCGCCCAGGCGGGAGCCAGTAATCGCGTCGCTGACAGTGAGCGGCGCCGGCTGATCCGCGACGTCGAGAAGGCGGGGCTGCACCTCGACGGTGAGCGCTGGCTGTCGGCTGCCGGCGAGCAGGTGCTCGCGGCGCTTTCCGATGGGCGCGAGGCAACGTCGGCGGAGCTGCGCGCCGAGATTCCCCTGCTCGAGGGGTCGATCGCCTATGGCGAAGGCAAGTCCTGGGGCGGGCAGATGCCGGTGGGCCCGCGAGTGCTGACCACTCTGTCGGCAGCGGGGCGGATCGTGCGGGCCTCGAACAACGGAGGCTGGGCAACCTCGCGGCCCCGGTGGACCTCGATGAAGTCGTGGATGGGCGAGGAGATCGCGCCCCGCACCGAAGCCGAGGGCGTGGCGGGGCTGGTGCGAGCGCTGGCTTCACGCGTTCGGCCCCGGGACCGCGGCGGATATCAAGTGGTGGCTGGGGTCGACGGTCGCGGCGGTGCGCACCGCGCTGGCCGACCTCGAGGCGGTCGAAGTCGATCTCGACGGCACGATCGGATACCTGCTCCCCGACGACCTCGAGGCGACCGATCCGGTTGAGCCGTGGGCGGCGCTGCTGCCGTCGCTCGACCCGACGACGATGGGCTGGTCCGAGCGAGACTGGTACCTCGGTCCCTACAAGGACCAGCTGTTCGACAGCAGCGGCAATGCCGGGCCCACCGCTTGGTGGGATGGGCGCATCGTCGGCGGCTGGCGCCAAAGCGAGGGCGGCGACGTCGTCCTGCAACTGCTCGAGGACGTCGGCTCGGACGGGCGACGTGCGCTCGGCGACGAGGCGCAGCGCCTGACCGAATGGTTCGCCGGCACCCGCGTGCTGGCGAGGTTCCCGTCGCCGTTGTCGAAGGTCCTTTCGGGCACGGACCCGTGATCGGACGCGAGCCGGTTACGTCCCCGAGTGCGGCGTTCGGCCACCAGTTCATGGTCGTAGCTCGTCGCATTGCCCATCGCCAGCACCCCGAGCCGGCGCTCGGGAAAGATGCGCATCATGTTCCAGAAGCCGCCGCCTCCGCCGAGGTGTTCGAGATGGGCTCGCCGCTTGACCGAGCGGAACCACGCCGAAACCACCCGAAGCCCACATCGATCCTGCGTCCGCCGGCGTGGATCGTCTGCATCGTCCTCACGCTCTCGGGTGTGAGCAGGCGCACGCCGTCGATCTCGCCGTCGTTGAGGTGAACGGCCATGAAGCGAGCGGCGTCTCGGGCCGACCCCACGAGGCCACCGTAGGCCGGCCCGTCGACGTAGAAGCGGTTGAAGGAAACGAACCTGCCCGCGTTCTCGCCGACGATTCCCGCTGGCAGCATGGCGCGAAACAGCGGCGTCATCGGACTGAATCGCGACTGATGTCCGGTGGCGATATCGCCGCCCAAGCCGTCGTAGCGAAATGCCGTTCGGTCCATCGACAGGGGCTCGAGAATCTCTGCGGTCACGTAGTCCTCGTAGCGCGTCTGCGCCGCCGCGCCGATCACCTCTCCGAGGACGATGTAGCCGAGGTTGGAGTAGGTCGCCTTCGAGCCCGCTGGGTAGCGCAGCCTGTGATTGCGCCTCAGCAGCTCGAGTGCGAAGGCGTGAGGGTCACGACCCTCGGCGTCGGCCGGATGCACCCACCGCACGGGTAGTGGATTGGCAAGACCGGCGCTGTGGCTGAGCAGGTGACGGACCTGGACCTGCGGCCACCCCGTCCGAGGCTTCGGAAACGCGGGCACGAAGCGGTCGACGGGATCGTCGAGGTTGAGGGCTCCGCGCTCCACCAGCTGCATGGCCGCCGTCGCGGTGACGATCTTGGTCATCGAGAACCAGAGGTGGGCAGTGTCGGCCGTGGTCTGCGCCCCGTTTGCCAGATCAGCCACACCGGCGCTTGCGACCTGCTTGATCGCGCCGCCGCTCCACGACTATCGCCGACACGCCCGGGACCTTTCGTTCTGTCAGCCGCTCGAGCGCGGCTTGCATGCGCGTTGCGGATTCCACCATCCGAAGCTTGACGTCGAAGGCCTCAGGTTGAGAGCGCGACCTCAGGCCTGATCTCAAGCCGAGGCGCGACGCCGAAGGGCGAGCTGTTCAGCCACGGCACGATGTCGTCTCCAGGAAGCGGTCGGCTGAAGTAGTACCCCTGCGCCTCGTCGCACCCGTAACCGATCAGGAGGTCCAGCGTCTCCTCATCCTCAACCCCTTCGGCCACGACATTGAGGCTGAGATTGTGGGCGAGGTCGATCGTCGACCGAACGATGACCGCGTTTTCCTCGACTGTGGCGAGCGTCATCACAAACGATCTATCCGCCTTGATCTCCACGACCGGCAAACGCTGGAGGTAAACCAGCGACGAGTAGCCGGTACCGAAATCGTCGATCGACAGCCGCTCATCCATGCTCTCGAGTCGCTGCAGCAGGCCCGGTATCCCGGTGTCGATCAGGGCACTCTCGGTGAGCTCGAATGTCAGCTTGTCGGCTGGAATCGCCCAGTCCGCGGTGAGCCGATCAACCGTTTCGAACAGCTCCACGCCCTCGGCCATGCAGCGGGCTCCGAGATTCACCGCCATGTTCAGGTCGTAGCCCTGGTCACGCCAGGTTCGCAGCTGGCTCAGCGCTTCGTTGATGACCCACTCGGTGACTGGGATGATCAGGTCGTTGCGCTCGACCTCGGGGATGAAGTCGGCTGGCGGAACAAGACGCCCTGACGGATGGTTCCAGCGAATCAGTGCTTCCATGCCGACCGTCTCGCGCGTCACGAGGTCGATCTTCGGCTGGTAGTGCAGGACGAGCTCGTCGCGCTCGATGCAGTGGCGCAGGTCGGTGAGCAGGGCGAGGCGCCGCCTGGGCGCCTCCTCCTGTTCTGCGGCGAACACCGCATGGCCGACGCCCGACCGCTTCGCGTCGTACATCGCCAAGTCAGCGCGCCGCAGGAGGTCATCGACGTTGTCCCCGTGCTCGGGCGCCAAGGCGATGCCGATGCTGGCCCCGACCTCGACGCTTTGGCCGTCGACCTCGAAGGCGGGCTGGAGCGCTTGCTCGATCTTCCATGCCACGGTCGCGGCACCGGCCAGGTCCGTGCCACCGAGAAGCAGGACCCCGAACTCGTCGCCACCGAGCCGCGCCACGGTGTCAGCCTCTCGAACGCTGGCGGCGAGGCGATCGGCGACGAGCCTGAGCACCCGGTCGCCATCCTGGTGGCCGAGCGTGTCGTTGACGTTCTTGAAGTCGTTCAGGTCCAAGACCAACAGCGCCAGCGGATCGCGTGTCCGAAGCGCCGCGGAGACCGCGCGGTCGACACGATCGCCGAACAGGATTCTGTTGGGGAGGTCTGTGAGATCGTCATGCAGGGCCTGGTACTGAAGCGTCTCGGTGTAGGTCTGCCGTTCGGAGATATCCCGGAAGCAAGCGATGTGCAGCTTTCCGGTCCCGAGCTGCACCTCGCTCAGGTCGAGCTCGATCGGGAAAGTGGAGCCGTCGCTTCGCCGCCCCACCGAATAAGTCGAACGGCTTCCGCCCCCACGATGGTTCGTCAGCTCCTGCCTCGCCGCTCCGGGGCTGACCGGATCGCCGGCATCCTTCGAAGCCAGCACGAGGGCGAACGGCTGCCCGCATGCTTCGCGCTCCTGGTAGCCGAACAGACCCGTGGCGGCGCGGTTGAACGACTCGATGATCCCGGCCTCATTCACGGTGACGATCCCGTCCGCGACGTTGTCGAGCACCGACCGGGTGCGAGCCTCGTTGTCGCGAAACCGCTGGCTGAGCGTCGTCACTTCGCTCAGCGACTGCTCGAGCTCGCGCGCCTTGAGGTACAGCTCGACGAAGACCAAGACCTTCGCCCGAAGGGTGTCCGCGACGAGGGGACCGAAGATGAAGTCGACCGCCCCGCTCTCGTAGGCGATCGGAACCTGCGCCTCGTCTCGCCGGTGGGCGGTGACGAAGATGATCGGCGTCTGCTCGCAGTCGCGGCGCAGGCGGATCAGCCTGGAGGTCTCATAGCCATCCAGCAGCGGCATCCGGACGTCCATCAGAATCACCGCGAAGCGGCGCTTCATCACCTCTTGCAGCGCGGCCTCTCCCGACTCAGCCTCGACCGTCAAGAACCCGAGCGGGCGGAGGATGGCGCCGATCGACAGCCGCTTGCCGGGATTGTCGTCAACGACGAGAATCGCCGCGGGAGACTCCGAGGCGCCGTTGCGATGCCCATTCGCGCCCGCGAGGTCAGGGGCGCTCATCGTCGTGGCTCACGCCCCATGTCGACCGGCAGCCATTCGTTCAGCGCGGTGAGCAGCTGCCGCGTATCGACGGGTTTCGTGATGTATTCGGAGGCCCCGGCCGCCAGGCAGCGCTCGCGCTCCCCGCCCGTAACCTTGCCGGTGACGGCGATGATCGGAAGCCTCTCGAGGCCGGGTCGCTTGCGAATCTGAGTCATCGCCTCGTAGCCGTCCATGCCCGGCATCATGATGTCCATCAGCACGATGGCCACGTCGGTTCGCTCGTCGAGGATGGTCAGTGCCTCCATACCGCTTTTCGCAGAGATCACGTTCAGCTCACCGCGTTCGAGCCACGCCGTCAGCGCGAAGATGTTGCGGAAGTCGTCGTCGACCACCAGCACCGTGACTCCCGCAGCGGAACCCTCGTAGAAGCTGTCACCGGCGGGTGTCCCCGCCTCCGCGGCCGAGGACGGCAAGCTGGCTGGAGCCTCTTGTTTGTCGTTGAGCACGGCGGCCGGGAGAGACCCGTTGGCTTTGGCCGTCCCATTGGCGCGCTTGGCTGGCGCTTCGGAGATCTCGTCATCGATCGCCGCCGCCTCGGCGGGGATCGCTGCAGCGACCAGCTCGCGTCGGGACGCCGGGACCGCAGCTGTCGCAACGATCGCCTCGGCCGCCTGATCGAGCGGCTCCAAGAGGCAGGTAGACGGTGAACGTGCTGCCCTCGCCCGGCGCGCTCTTCAGGGTGATCTCGCCGCCGAGGAGGTCGACTAGGTTGCGGCTGATCGAGAGGCCAAGTCCGGTGCCGCCGTACTGGCGCGCGGTAGTGCCGTCCGCCTGGGCGAAGGCCTCGAACATCGCCGCTTGCAGCTCCTGCTTGATCCCGATGCCCGTGTCGGCGACGCTGATCGCGATCACGGATTCGGCCCGAGCGAGTCGCTCGTGATCCGGATCCCAGCCCGCGGTGGCACGATCGAGGCGCACGGCGATCGCGCCGGCCTCCGTGAACTTGAAGGCGTTGGACAAGCAGGTTCTTCAGCACCTGGCCAAGGCGATCGGAATCCGTACGCATCGTCTCCGGAAGCTCGCTGTCGACCTCCACCGAGAACTCCAGACCCTCCTTCACGGCGACGTGCTCGAAGGCTTCGACGCTCTCTCGAAGCTCGGCCAGCGCCACTTCCCTGAGCTCGAGTCGCACCGTGTCGGACTCGACCTTGGCGAGATCGAGGATGTCGTTGAGCAGCTTCAGCAGGTCGCCGCCCGAAGAGCGGATGACGCTCGCGTAGCGAACCTGGTGCTCGGTGAGGTTTCCGTCCGGGTTGTCCTCGAGTTGCTCTGCAAGGACCAGCAGGCTGTTGAGCGGCGTGCGCAGCTCGTGCGACATGTTGGCGATGAACTCAGACTTGTACCTCGACGAGACCGAGAGCTCAGTCGCCTTCTGCTCGACCAGCCGTTTGGCTTCCTCGACCTCCTGGTACTTGCCCTCCACCTCGCTGTTCTTGTCGGCGAGCAGAGTCGCCTGCTTGGCGAGGTCCTCGTTCGATTGATGCAGTTGCTCCTGGCGCGACTGAAGCTCTTGGGCTTGGGACTGGGATTGCTCGAGCAGTCTCTCCGTTACCGCGTTGGCGTCGACGGTGTTGAGCACGAGACCGATGCTCTCCGTCAGCTGATCCAGCAATGACTGATGGGCCGGGCTGAATGCCGCGAAGGACGCGAGCTCGATCACCGCACGCACCGAACCCTCGAAGAGGATCGGGAGGACGATGATGTTGAGCGGTGCCGACGCCCCCAGCCCGGAGTTGATCTGGATGTAGTCGGAGGGGACCTCGGTCAGCAGGATGCGCTCCTTCTCGATCGCGCATTGACCGACCAGGCCTTCCCCGAGGCGGAAGAAGCTGGACAGATGCTTGCGCTCCTTGAAGCCATAGCCGGCCTGGAACTGGAGCACCGGCTCGCCGTCGTCAACGTCGGTGAGCGCGTAGAAGGCTCCGTGCTGGGCCGAAACCAGAGGCGCAAGCTCCGAGAGGACCATGCTCGACACCGTGGCCAGGTCACGCTGGCCCTGGAGCATGCGGGTAAAGCGTTCGAGATTGGTCTTGAGCCAATCCTGCTCGGTGTTCTGGCGGGTCGTCTCGCGCAGGTTGCGGATCATCTCGTTGAGCTTGTCCTTGAGCACCGCCACCTCGCCGCTGGCCTCCACCCCGACCTGGCGGGTGAGGTCACCCTCGGTGACAGCGGTCGCCACATCGGCGATCGCTCGCACCTGGTTGGTCAGGTTCGCCGCCAGCTGGTTGACGTTGTCGGTGAGGTCCTTCCAGACGCCGGCGACCTCGGCCGACTGCGCCTGGCCACCGAGCTTGCCCTCGAAGCCAACCTCGCGGGCGACTCGGGTCACCTCGGAAGCGAAGCGGTTGAGCTGATCGACCATCGCGTTGACGGTGTTCTTGAGCTCGAGGAACTCGCCCTTGACGTCAGCGGTGATCTTCTTGCTCAGGTCGCCGTTGGCGACCGCGGTGGTCACCTCGGCGATGTCGCGGACCTGGCCGGTGAGGTTGTCGGCCATCAGGTTGACGTTGTCGGTGAGGTCCTTCCAGACTCCGCCAACCTCGATCGTCACGGCCGCGGCCTGACCGAGCTTTCCTTCGGTGCCCACCTCGCGCGCGACTCGCGTCACCTCTGAGACGAACCCGTTGAGCTGGTCGACCATGTCGTTGATCGTGTTCTTGAGGACGAGCATCTCGCCCTGGACGTCGACGGAGACCTTCTTGCTGAGATCGCCGTCGGCCACCGCACCGATCACACGCTGCATCTCATTGCTGGGCTGGACGAGATCCTCGATCAGGCTGTTGACCGACTCGATGCAATCTCCCCAGACCTGGTCGGTTCCCTTGAACGAGACGCGCTGGGAGAGCTTGCCCTCCTTGCCGACGACGCGGCTGACCCGCTTGAGCTCGGTGCCGAGGCCCTCGTTGGCGCCGATGATGTCGTTGAGCTGGTCTGCGATCTTGCCGGCGATGCCGGTCCAGTGGACCGGCATGCGCGCGGTGAAGTCACCGCCCTTGACGTCGCTGAGGACCTTGAGAAGAACCTCTGACTCGAATGACTCGACCTCGACCGGCGTACTCGTGGGCATGTTCCTCCATGGACGGTGGTGGCGACGGCGCGTTGGCAGGCGCCCCAGCGACCGAAACGCGGATCCGTCCGTTGGAGTGACAAGTCAGCGGCCCCGTGGGGCGAGACGGGAATTTCCCGTCTTTGTACGCATCGGCACCAAAGCACAAGGCCATGAGGCCCGCGGCCGCCGAGATGCAGGCCTCAAGACCGCGGCGCGCTGACGCCGGACGCTGCTGCTAGGGAGGGGGCGGCCGGTCGGTCGGCAGGATGACGTTGCGATCCTCGCGCAGCCCGCGAGCGCCCCGGCTTCCCTGGTAGTCGTTGTAGGCGATCTCGCGAGCTATCCCTGCCAGCCGTGGTATCGCTGCCGAGGCCTGACCCTGGTCGTCTCCGGAGCTCTGCCCCATCGGGTTCGCGGGCCCGTTGTGGTCGAGGATCGTGAGCACGAACGAGAGCTCACCGTCGATGTCGACCAGCTCGATCATCCGCGCCTGCTGGGGCCAGTCGATGTGAGCGGCGGTGGAGATCTCCCAGAAGTACGGGTTGGGGCACGCGGGCGGCGCGGCGCAGGTGGGCGGTGGCGGCTGGTCGTCGGCGCACTCGTGCGGCTGGACGTAGTTCTCGTGCTCGTGCCCGGCGACGTGGGCGAGCACGTTCGGGTAGCGGCAATAGAGATCCTCCAGGGTCTCGCCTGGGCTCGAGGTCTGCGGGTTGCCCGGGCTGCGGCGATCGAACACCTGACCGTTGTGCATCGGCTCCTCGGTGAAATCGACGCTCGGGAAGCGGATCGTCCGCAGGGTGTGGTGTGAGAAGGCGACGACGTACTGCGCGTTCGCGGCCGCGGATTCGATCTGCTCGCGGAGCCAGTTGAACTGGGTGTCGTCGACCGACCCCTCCGAGCAGAAGGCCGATCCGCACTCGTCGGTGATCGTGTCGAGGACGGCGAACCTGAGCCCGGGCTTGGGCGAGAACGAGTAGTAGCCATCGTTGTTGAGCTCGGCCTCCAGCGGGCGGCCGTAGCTCGCCTCGAGACAGTCTGGATCAGTCGGATTGGCCTCGCAGAACTCTTCGCTCTCGCCCGCCGGCACCGACGGAGCGAACCCATGGCCGCGCGGCACGCCTGTCGTGCGGAAGTGCTGCTGGATGAAGCCGCCCGTTTCGCAGGGACTGCCGGGCGCGGCGACATTGAGCTCGTCCTTGGCGAGGAAACAACGTCGGGGGTCAGGTGGCACGATCTCGACCTCGCATCCGCTGTCCGTGCTCGGATCGCACGGATCCATGGCGAGCCCCAAGATCTCCCCCGTGAGCGCGTCGATCTCGGCCTGCTCCTCCGGTGTCGTCCCGTCTTCGCGCAGCGCCTCGATCTGCGCGATCAGGCCGTTGATCGTGTCCAGGGTCCCGGCGGACGGCTGCATCACCTTGGCGCATCCGGTGGCAATGCCGTGGAAGCCGGGATTGAAGGTCTCCTGCGCCTCGGGCGCCGGTAGCGGCCCCGGTCCGAGCGGGCCCGCGTAGGCGTCCGGGCTGTTGCCCTGGATCAGGGCGTCGTGATTGCCGAAGGCGCTGTACCAGGGCATCCCGAGGCCCACGGCCTCGAAGGGATCGTTGGCGCGCTCGAAGAGGCCGGGATAGTCCCTGACGCGGACGTCGCGCCCCGTCTCGGCGATGTTCTCCTGACGAACCGGGGAGTAGCCGTCACCGTCGTCTCGGGATCCAGACGAGCTGTCGGGCTCGTAGTAGCCGCCGTCTGGGACGCCGCTCTCGCCGCTGTCGCGGACGCCGTCATAGACGCTGCCCGGGGTCCCCGGACAGGCGGGGGAGGTCGTGGGGATGCCGGAGTTCGGGTCGATCTTGCGGTCGCGGTCGCGGTCCGAGGGCATCTCCATCTCGGGATCAGGATTTGCGGCCGTCGTCGTACCGTCGAGGATGTCGATGAACCAGCGGGTCTCGTTGAACTGCTGCGAGTCGGCGTTGTCGCCGGTGAGAATCGTGAGCTCGAGCTGCTTGCCGGTCACCGGCGAGACCGTAGTTGCGCGCCTGTCGCACCATCGCCTCCGTCACCTGGGTCGTCAGCGACTCCTGCGGCCGGTACGCAGCCGAGAACGGTGCCAGGCCAGGGATTCGCTGGGTAGCGTCGAGCCATTCGACCCTCGCCGGAGATTCCTCGTCGACCATCTGGAAGTCGGAGAGCTGGAGGAAGTTGACGATCGACGCGCTCGGCGGTAACCGAAAGCGGCCGTGTGCCCTGCTTCGAGCGTGCAAGGCTCGGCCGGTGGTCCCGGTGCGGAGCCGAACGGGATGTGCTGCTCACCGAACGTGAGCTCGAGCAGCTGATCTCCGTCGCAATCCTGGATCGTGCGCTGAACCGTGGTGGTCGGTGCCGCGACGGCCGATGATGGCCCGATCGCCGCGACGAGCAGGCATCCGAACGTCAACGG
Organism: uncultured Solirubrobacterales bacterium; assembly: GCA_963730145.1. GTDB lineage: Bacteria > Actinomycetota > Thermoleophilia > Solirubrobacterales > 70-9 > WHSW01. Next base: position 26,644 of record CAVSQT010000003.1, on the reverse strand, counting down.
TCTGGTCAGGTGGCGATGCACGTGCCCCTGCCATGCGGGCGTGACCCTTCGCACGCGGGCCAAGATACATCGCCGCTGCTGAACGGGCGCCGATTGCCTGGCCCGAGCAAGACGGCACGCCTGGGCCGCGGATGCAGCCTCCGCGATCCCAGGCGTTCTGCGGCTCCCGTTGGTCGCTACGCCGCGGGAGCTGGTGCAGGCTCCTCCTCGAGGTGCGTCTTGTCGACCAGGTGCTTGGCCACATAGGGCGCGACTCCCGGATCCGACTTCGGCAGCTTTGCCTTGACCTGGACCTTGTCGTCCGCGGCGACGTCCTCGATCGTCTTGACACCGTCGCCGTTGCTGTCGCTGGTGACGATCTTCGCCGAGGCGAAGTCGAATGCGACCGAGGTGCCGACGAGCTCGGCACGTGCGACGTGCTTGTTGCCCTTGGTGACCGCAACGGTGGAGCCGTCGCCGCTGTAGGTGCCCTTGAAGACGTAGCCGACCGCGTGGTCAGGCTTGTCCGGGCTCTGTCCGGCTTCGGCTTGTCCGGCTTGACCTTGGCCGGTGGCCGGGGTTCTCCGCCTGCGCGGCAACCGCCACCGGCGCCGCGATGAACGCGAACGCGGCCAAGCCCGCCAAGATTTTCGTCGTTGCAGTCATGTTTCTCCCTGGTTGATCTCGTTCGCTATCGGCCCGCCGCCGATCCCGCTTGAGACTCATGGACGGCTTGCCGAGTAGCGTCGGAGGCGAGCGCCCGTCAGCTACTGAACTGGCTCGCCAGCAAGCCACCGTCAACCGGCAGCGCGATACCCGTCACCATGGCCGCACCCGGCGACGCCAGCCAAACCACGGCATCGGCGATCTCGCCGGGCTCGATCAGCCTGTGGATCAGCTGGTCGCCGGTGAAGGTCGCCGCCGCCCGCTCTCGGTCCCAGCCGAGCTCGGCGGCCTGGACCTCGAACATCGGCGTATCGACCCAGCCCGGGCAGACCGCGTTGACCCGGATCCCTTCGGCGCCGAGCTCGTTTGCCGCCGTTCGCATCAGACCGATCGCCCCGTGCTTCGACGCGTAGTAGGCGGCGTAGCCCGGACCCGCGGCAAGCCCCGCCGCGGACGCGATCACGACGATCGAGCCATTGCCTGCTTGGCGCAACTGGGGGATGGCCGCCTGCATCGTCACGAAGACCCCGCTGAGGTTGACGGCGATCACCCGCTCCCACTCGGCGAGATCCAGCTCCGCGATCGGCGTCGCCGAACCCGCGACCCCGGCGCCGACAACGGCGACGTCGGCTGGGCCGAGGCGGCTCTCGAGCTCACGAGCGGCCTCGGAGACGGTCTGCGCGTCGGTCACATCCGCGATCACGCCGGCCGCCACCCCGCCGCCGGCTTCGATCTCTTCGGCGACATCGACGACGCTGGGGCTGGCGTCGATACAGCCGACTCTTGCGCCGAGGTCGGCAAAGCGACCGGCTACGCAGCTCCCGATACCACTCGCCGCCCCGGTGACCCAGACGACGCGGTCGGTAAAGGGGCTGGCGGTCTCAGGCTCGGGGCTGGCGTCGGGCACGAACGTCTCTCAGCCCGTCTGCGCGGTCGCCCAAGCCTCTTCGATTCGCCGCTCGCCCTCCGGGCCACCGGGAGGCGACAGGGTCGGCGAGCAGTTGGCCGTGTACTCCTCGCTCGGGAAGATGAGCTCGCTCTTGGCAGTCTCGGGATCCTCCTGCTCGAAGATCTCCTTGACGCCGGCCACCGGTGTCACCGGGCTCACGTAGGCGACGATCTGCGCCTGGTTCTCAGGCTCATAGGTGTAGTTGATGAACTCGTAGGCGGCGGTCGGATTCGGGGCGCCGACCGGGACCACCCAGTTGTCCGACCAGAGGATGCAACCCTCGTCGGGCATCCGCCACTCGATGTCGGGATCATCGGCCTGAAGCTGGATCGCGTCGGCGCCCCAGGCGATCGCCGCCACGGCATCGCCGCGTGCCATGTCCGAGGTGTACTCGTTGCCTCCAACGCTGCGGATCTGGCCGGAATCGAGCCCCTGCTTGATCTTCTCGATCGCAGCGAGCCAATCCTCCTCGGTCGCGTCCTCGGGATCGATCCCCTCGGCTTTCAGCAACAGCGGGATCGTCTCGCGCAGCTCCGAGATCATCACGACCTTGCCCTTGTACTGCGGATCGAAGAGGTCGTTGACCGAGGTGATGTCGGGCGCTTCGGCGGCGTTTACGACCAGGCCGGTCATCCCGCTCTGCCACGGAATCGAGAACTCGCGCTCGCGGATCGGAGCTGGGCGGCGTCAGCGCCGGGGTGATGTTCTCGAGCGCCGGCGCAAGCGCGTCTTGATCCAGGTTTTGCAGGTAGCCGAGGTCGTACATCTTCTTCGCCAGCCAGTCGCTGGCAACGGTCAGGCTGCGTCCGCCCGAATCGCCCTGCTCGAGCTGGGGTCGCAGCTTGCCGAAGATCTCCTCGTAGCTGTTGATCTCCTCGATGTACTTGACCGAAATGTCGGTGGCCTGCTCGAACTCCGGGATCGTCTGCTTGTCGATGTAGAACGGCCAATTGGAGATCACCAGCTCGCCGCTGGGCTCCCCCTCGGCTGTCGCGGTGGTGACCGCAGCGGCGTCATTTTCGCCCTCGATGCTTCCGCCGTCGCCGCAGGCGACCAGCGTCGCCGCCGAGAGCAGGCCCAGCAGTGAGAGCGACAAGTGGTCGCGCGCGTCTCGGTTCGACCCGTCGTTGGCTCCGGCTCATTTCGCTTTCCTCTCGCTCGTCGCGTTTGCGTTCTTGCCTGCATGTCTCTCAGCGGGACCCGGGCGAACCAGGCCGCGAGAGCCGGGCGGATCGTTGCCTCTTCGACGTCGTTGTCGGGCGCCGCGAGCTGATCGACCAAGAGGCCGTCCAGCATCGCCAGGAACATCCGCGCCTCCAAGGCTGGATCGCGCGCGCCCAACGAGACGAAGACCTCGGCCAGCGCCTCGTGCCAGGCGCGGTTCCACTCGCGGCAAACCGACTGCAGCTCCGGGCGATGCACAGCCTCCTGCAGCAGGGCGTACTGCGCCACGGTGCGCCATCGCTCGTCGCCGAGCTGTGGCAGCAAGAAGGCCGTGAACTCGTCGACGAGGCGCGGGCGCGAGAGCCGCTTGCCGAGCACTCCCGCGAGCCGGCCACGTAGGGCTTGGATCTCGGTCTCGACGAAGTACTCGAGCGCCTGTCGCAGCATGTCCTGGCGCGACGCGAACCAATAGGTCGTCGATCCCAGCGATACGCCGGCCAGCTCGGCCACCGCGCGGTGGCTGACGGCGTCGACCCCTCCCTCCGCAATCAGCCTCAGCGTCGCCTGCAACAACGCCAGGCGGCGCGCGTTGTCGCCGTGCTCCGGGTCGCGCATCGGGCGTTCTGCTCGTCCGCGGGGGGGCCGATCCGTCCTTTGCCATCGTGTACATATGTACAGTATGATCGTACAGCATGAAGAGTCAGACCCCTGCCCCGGTCCTCGAGGACTCGCGTCTCGACGACTGCCTCTCGGTCCGCGCGGGGAGCCTCTACATCGAGGGCAGCGCCGCCGAGGCCCTCGCCGAGCGGTTCGGAACACCCCTATACGTGGTGTCAGAGGACCAGCTCCGACGAAACGCGCGACGGTTCAAGGATGCTTTCGGGAGCCGATGGCCGGGCGACTTCCTGCTCCTGCCCTCGATCAAGGCCAACTCCTGCCTTGCCCTACGCCGGATTCTGAACGCAGAGCAGACGGGCTGTGACGCCTTCGGCCCGGGTGAGCTCGAGGCGGCGTTGCGAACCGGGACCGACCCTCGGACGATCTCTCTCAACGGTCCGATGAAGAGCGAGCAGTTGCTCGAGCGCGCGATCCGCCGCGGCGTTCGGATCACGCTCGACAGCCGCGCGGAGTTCGATCGCACGAGGGCTGTAGCCGCCCGGCTGGGAATCCGAGCCACGGTCCGCTTTCGCTTCCGGCCGGACTTGACCGAGCAGGATGGGCGTCTGAGATGTCACCGGACGATGTCTCGATCCGAGACGCCGTGCAGCGCTACAAGGCCGGCATGCCGACGGAGGATCTGCTCGCGATCACCGAGGCCGAGATCGCCGATCCGAACCTGGACGTGAGCGGGGTCATGTTCCACCTCGGACGCCACAGCGCCGATCCGGCCCTGTGGGGTGCCGGCGCTGACGCGCTGGTCGAGATACTCGAGACGCTGCGCCAGCCTCTGGAACGGCTGGACCCCGCGTGAGCTCGATCTCGGAGGCGGATATCCAGCGCCCAGGGACCCGTTCGGGCGCCTGCTTGGCGATGCGGGCCGAGGCGCCTGCCCGCGCCCCTGAGGTCGCCGATTATGCGCAGGCAGATCTGCCCCCGACTCGTGACCGGGCTGGCGCGAGCTCGGGATCGCCGCCGACGGCATCCAGCTCGAGGTCGAGCCCGGACGGGCGCTCTACGCCGACGCGGGGATCCACCTCGCGACCGTCGGCAACGTCAAGCGACAGACGAGCCCGGTCGCGCTGACCTGGGTCGAGACCGACTCGTCGGATGCCTACCTTGCCGACGTCAATCTCGAGCACAACCGGTGGACCTGCCTTGCGGCAGCAAATGCCGACCGCCGAACCCGACCTGCTTGCCGACGTCACCGGCCGCACCTGTGCCCTGGACGTGATCGTCGCCGACGCCCAGCTGCCGGCCGTCGAGGTCGGCGACGTCTTGGCCTTTCTCGATACGGGCGCCTACCAGGATGCAAGCGCGAGCAACTTCAATGCGCTTCCTCGACCCGGCACCGTGCTCGTGTCCGGAGAATCGGCCGAGCTGATCCGCCGTCATGAGACGGTCGATGACGTCTTCGCCCGCGACTTGATCCCCCAACACCTCGACGATGGTGAGGCCGGCGCGACCGGCAACGAGCGCTGGCGGGCGACGGGACTCGACCACGTCTCGGTGACCAGCGGCGAGCTCGATCGCTCGATCGCCTTCTACTGTGGCCTGCTGGGAATCGGCCTGCGGGCTCGGGGGGACGGCGAGGGGGCGGCGGAGTTCGAGGTCACGGGGATTCCCGATGCGCACGTGCGATGGGCTGATCTCGAGCTTGCCCACGGACAGGTGCTCGAGTTGATCGAGTTTGTCGATCCGCGTGGGAATCCGGCGCGAGCGCAGATAAACGATCCCGGCGCGACGCACATCTCATTGCGGGTAGCCGACATCGACGCGGTTCATGAGCGTCTTTGCAAGGCGAACGTGCCCTGTGCGCAGCGATCCGATCGAGATAACCGAGCCCGGCGCTTGGCAGGGTGCCAAGTGCTTCTACGCCAGCGACCCCGACGGGGTCACGGTGGAGCTCATCCAGGCCCCCTCCCGGCCGCAGTCACGCTGAGGCGTGCCCAAAGCCACCATCCTTGGATGTCCTAGGCTCGAGTCGTGAGCTACGAAAAGGATCCGCGAGTCGACGCGTATATCGACCCCCTGCCCGCCTGGCAGCGGCAGATCTGCCACACGGTGCGCGACCTGGTCCACGCCGCCGATCCCGCGGTCGAGGAGACCATCAAGCGCACTGTGCAGCCGTACTTCGTGCTCGAGGGGAACATCTGCGCGCTACTGGCGGCCAAGGATCACGTCAACGTCTTCCTCTACGACGGCGGGATCGTCCCCGACCCCGAGGGCATCATCACCGCCGGCCACGACAACAAGACCGCGCGCATGATCGCCGTTCGCGAAGGCGAGCCGATCAACGAACCCGCCCTCACGGCGATGTTCCGGCAGATCGTCGCCGACAACCGCGCCGGCGGCTGGCGCAAGATCAAGGCCGCTCGCGGAGAAGGCTGAGGCGTCGAGTCCCGTGATGCGCCCCCGCAGAATCGATCAGATGCGGCGGTTCTGGGACTCGCGTGCGCGAGAGAACGCCTACTACTTCGTCAACAACCGAACCGATGCGCCGGATTCGGACGACGATGCCTTCTGGACCAGCGGCGCACGCGACCTCGAGAGCGCTCACGCGGCTGCTCGGAGTCGAGGTGACTGGAGATCGACAGAGTGCTCGAGATCGGGTGCGGAATCGGCCGCATGACGCGGATGCTCGCCGAGCAGGCCGGCTCCGTCCTCGCGCTCGATGTCTCTCCCGAGATGGTCGAGCGGGCACGTGCGTACAACCCGGGTCTCGCCAACGTCGATTGGGTCGTCAGCGACGGCCGCTCGCTTGACGGGATCGATCAGGCCACAGTCGACTGCTGTCTGTCGTACGTCGTTTTCCAGCACATCCCGGACCCCGAGGTGACGCTCGGCTACGTCCGCGAGATCGGACGGGTCCTGAAGCCCGGTGGGTGGGCGGCGCTGCAGGTCTCGGACCTTTCGCCCCGCTCGCCGCTTCACGTCCCGCCTGGCGGCGATGCTCGGCCCGCTGAGGGCGCGCCTACGCTCCGGCTGGGCACACCATCCCGCCTGGCGCGGCTCCACGGTCACCCCGTCGAAGCTTCAGGCTTCAGCAGAGGCTGCCGGTTTGAGCACCGAGCGAGTCGAAGGCGCCGGGACCCAGTACTGCTTCGTCTTGTTGCGGCGCGCAGGCTGACCCGTTACCCCAGGCGCATCGACTCTCCCGGCTCGAGCACCTGAACGACCACGTCGGGCGCGAGCTCGGCCACCGAGGCGATCAGCTGACGCGGCGCGTCCGCGGGCAGCCCATCGGGCGCGAGGCCGATTCGTCGGTACGTCCCCCAGTGGATGGGGATGACAATCCGGGGACGGATCATCGCAGCGGCTCGCGCGGCGCGGACGGGATCGAGATGGCCTCTGCCTACGCGGGGGCCCCAGCCCCCCACCGGCAGCAGCGCGACATCGACGCTCCCCGCCAGCGAGGCCATGCCGTCGAACAAGTCGGTATCACCGGCGAAGTACACGCGCGAGCTGCCATGAATGACGTAGCCCAGCGCCTTGACCGTACGGCCGACCGGGTACCGGCGCCCGTCGTGGGCCGCGGGCGTGGCCAGGATCTCGAGCGAGCCGACCGTGGTCGAGTCGCCAGGCATCATTTCGGTGACGCGGGCAAAACCGCGCCGGCGAAGGAGCTTGGCGCCTCCGTCCGGGACCACGACCTCGACGGCGCGATCAAGGCCCTCGATCGAAGGGAAGTCGAGGTGATCGGGATGCAGGTGAGAGACCAGGACAGCGTCGAGGCCCTCGAGGGTCCCAGCGGCCGGTGCCTCCGTCCTTCGCCGGATATGCAGAAACCGATCTCGCAAGAGCGGGTCGGTGAGCAGAGCCGTTCCACCGATGTCCACCCGCAAAGTCGCGTGCCCGATGTAGGAGATCAGGTCGGCCACTGCGTCTCGCCAATGACCCAGGGACGAGCGAATGTCCCGGGTGACTGTGTTGAGTACGTGACTACTCCAGCGCCTTGCGTTTCAGCTGCTCAAACTCCTGATCGGTGATCGCGCCGCCGTCGCGGAGCTGCTTCGCCTGGGCGATCTCGCTGGCGGCACCCGCCTTGGCGGCGTCGCTGCCGGCAGCGTCGCGGATGTACTCATCGAACTGCGCCCTCTGTGCGCTCGCCTGCTCGGCGTTGCGCTCGGCCATGCCCCGACCCTCGGCGCCGAGATAGATCAGAACGCCGAAGAAGGGCACCACGACGATCAGCAGCGTCCAGGCGGCCTTGCCCCAGCCGGAGATGTCGTGGCGGCGAAAGACATCGCCGAGGACATGGATCACGGCCGAGAACCACGCCACCCAGGCGAAGAAGACGATGATCGTTCCGACGATCTCGAGAAACGGATACTCCGATGCGGCGGTCAGCATTTTTCACTCTCCTGTGGAATATTCACGGCGAAAGCTCGATGCGAGCGGTCCCCTTGTGCATCATGGACGACTCCCGCCCGTATCGGCCGACGGGGTGATTGCGTGAGAGGTTTCCCCCGCCACAACTTGTCAGGCCGCCGACGCCTGCGTTGTCGGCATCGTTTCGGGCTGGTCGGCAGGGGGGTCGATGAAGTTGGCGACGAGAAAGGCGACGACGACGCCGACGATGACGAGCGGGGCGACTCCGAGTCCCGCCTGCGACGCCACCAGCGTCGCCAGCACGACCGCCGAGAGCGGCAGCCGGAGCACTGCGACCGCGGCCGCGCCGAGGCCCACAGCCACCGCCGGTGTCAGCTCGAAGCTCGGGAGCTGCGCTGCCATCAGGCCGGCCGCGGTGCCAAGGAACATCGCCGGGAAGACCGGGCCTCCGCGGAAGCTGGCGAGCGAGAGGGCGTATGCGAGACCCTTGAAAGCGATCACCAGCGCCAGCGCATACGGCGACCAGGTGTCGGCGTCGGCGACGAGGGGCCCGAGCGTCTCCTGTCCCGAGAACAGCACCTGATCGGCGCCCTTGTCCGTCGCCTCGGAGAAAGCGATCGCGAGGCCGGCCACGATCAGCCCGATGACCGGAATCGCGAGCGGCCGCGGACCGACAAAGCGGTGTGTGGTGCGGGCAAACCTGAAGATGACAACGGTACCGATGGCGATTGCCGCCGCCAGGGGCACGGTCCAGAGGAAGTCGGCGACATCGGGGCGGGCGAACTCCTCTAACGGCAACAGGTCCAGCGAGATGTCGCTGCTGTCGACGCCGGTCCAGGCCCCAAGGCCGATCGAGACCAGCGTTCCGATCCCGGCGGCGAGCAAGCCCAGGATCAGTACCAGTGAGAGCCGCCTGCCGGCCAGCCCGCTGACCTCGATCAGCAGCACCGCGGCGATCACGGGCGAGCCGAACAGGAACGAGAGCGCGGCAAACGTGCCGCACGCCGCGATCAGCGCCGCCAGCTCGGGCGGGGCGTCGCTCCGGAGCCTGCCGATCGCAAAGTAACCCAAGCCTCCGCCCAGGGCGAGCAGCGGCGCTTCGGGCCCGAGCACGGTGCCGGGCAGCGATCCCTGCCGCTGCCGCGAGCACCACCCCGGGCAGCTCGACCGGCTGCGTCGGAGATGGATTCAGGCCCTCGGCCGGGATGTGGCCGCCGCGACCGGGTAGTCGCGAGACCGCAAGCGCAACCACGACGCCGGCGAGAAAGAGCACAGGGAGTGGCCACCAAACGGGGGTCGGGTCGTACCCCAGTGCATCGGGAAGCTCCTCATAAAGCCCGTCCTGGAGCTCGTGGACGAGCCTCCAAGAAGCACCAGGCGGCAAACGACGCGACGACGCCGACGACCGCGGCAAGTACGAGCAGCCCGAGGAACTGCCTGCTGCGCATGATCGTCGCCGGGTCAGGCGAAGAGGATGCTCCGGCCATATCGAGCTCAACCTACTCGCCGGCGATACCGGAACCAGGGCAGGGCTGCCCCTCGGGACGGCGAATTGCTCTCCGATGGCAGATTCCAAGCCGCGTCAGCAGCAGTGGCCCGCGCGAATGATCGCCCAGCGGGTGGAGAAGAAGGGGTTGCGACCGCGTCTCGCGGCCGCCGTGATCGCGACGGTGTGGCTGGTCGCGATCGTCGTCTTCGGCATCGTCGAGCACTTGCTCGACCGACAGAGCTTCGAAAGCGTCTGGGACGGCATGTGGTGGGCGACGCAGACCGTGACCACCGTCGGCTACGGCGATGTGGTTCCCGACGAGGGCGCCGGGCGGATGATCGCGAGCGTGCTGATGATCGGAGGACTCTCGCTGTTCGCGGTGGTCACAGGTGCGATCACCAGTGCGTTCGTGGCCCATGCTCAGGCCGAAACGCGAGCCGAAGGCAGACGATCCGATGCTGGCGAAGATGACCGAGATCCAAGCTTCAGCTGGCGGCGATCAGAGCGGATGTGCGAACGCTCTCGACCGGCCTCGAACGAGGGACCGCCCCGCGAACCGGACGCGTCCTCGCCGCCTTGAATCGACCTCGGCGTCGCAGTCGCCGACTACTTCTGAAGCTGGCCCGCGAAGAACTCGAGAGCGGTCTTGGTCTTCGTCTGCTGCTCGCCCGAGAGGTTGACGCCCATGCCTGAGAGGTAGGACCGAGCCTCGAGCGCGACATTGAAGATCTGCGACGGCTCACACTTGGTCGAGAGCTCGAGGATCCGCTTGCCGTCGGGGTAGAGCCACATCTCGGCGACGAGCTTGTGATCGAAGTCTTTCGGGGAGCGACTTCAGCTTGAGGACGAAGATCGGCCCGAGGATCGAGAGCTCATCGATCTCGAGTCCCCTCGGGTGCATGCTCGGCGAAGAAATGCGCGTTGCTGCTTGGAGAAGAGCTTTCGCAGGGCGACCTCGCCGGCGACTGCCGCGGCGACCCGGTTGGGTCGAGCTCGCGCTTCAGTGTCGCTGAGCAGACGTAGCCTCCCGGCATCGCGTCGACCTCGACCGTGAGCTCGCGCGCCTTTCGCAGGCTCGGCGGGCAGCGCATCGGGGGTGACCGGGCGCAGCTTGACCACCGAGTCGTGGTCCTTACCCTGGATCCGCCGAGCGCGAGCGACGACTCCGGCCGCGTTGAGGGCGAGCTCGGGCGTATCGAAGAAGAACACCTGCCGGATCTGCGCCTCGAGCGGGTCGAGGCCGAGGGCCGGCCACGGTCGAGCGGTGGTCGGCATCGGGCACCGTCAGCTTGAGCTCGACGCTGTCGGCGCCTTCGAGTAGGCCGAGCAGCTCACCGGCCTCCTCGTCGGTGAGATCGACGAGGCGCTTGGGCCGGGCCTTGGGGCTCATTGATGCGCGACCTCGTCGAGCGCGTCAGATCCCCAGCAATTGCCGCTTCTTGGCGTCGAAGTCCTCAGCGGTGATCACGCCCTGGTCTCGCAGTTGCGCCAGCTGCGAGAGCTCGGCCGCATAGTCCGGCGCGGCCGGCGCCGGAGGCGGGGGAGCCTCGACAGGCTGCTGCTCTGCGTATGCCTGCTGTTCCTGCTCGGCCCATCTCTGCTGCTGGCGGTGCTGCACGCGGCCGGCGACGCCGGCGGCGACGCCCACCCGGGCCGCAGTACCGATCAGTCCCGGGCCTCTTCTCAACAAGGGCATTTCATTCCTCCTGATTGATTGTCGTGCTCAGGCATTTGAGGCGGCCCAGTCGCGGGCGGCGACGACGACCTCGTGGGGAATCCGCTCGAGATCGAGCAAGACGCCGTCGGCGTCGCGGATCGCGTTGGCGAGGCGTGTCGCCCATAGGTCTTCCCAGACCAGCAGCGCGGCGGACGAGTTTGCCTCGAGCTCCTCCGCGGCAGCCTTCAGATCGTCGTCGTTGAAGAGGCCGCTCGCCTGGCCACCCATGCGCTCGAGCGCAGCCTGGACGTCGGGGTCGAGATCGGAGACCTCGAGCGCGGCGATCTCACCATCGGCGTCCTTCGTTACGAACGCGAGGTCGATAATCCGGATCGTCTCGGAGTCGACCAACTGCTGCAGCGCCGGCGCGATCTCGCCGCGAAATTTGTTGCCCGGGAAGGCGACAACCATGTACTCGACGGGCCCGATATCGCTCATGCTTCCCTGCTTTCGATTGCTTGATCTACCGAGTCGACCCGATCCTATCCGTTGCGCCGCGTCGGAGATCTGGCATAGCCGGGATAGCCCCTCGCTGATTGGCGGCCATTGCGACCCGCAAGACGAAATCTGGCATTCGGGCGGGCTGTGCCTACGTCGGCGCCGCGGCCATTTCCGCGCCCCTCTCCAACTCGGCCTTGGCCTCGGCCTCGGTTTTAGCGCGGGCGAGGTCTTCGGAAATCCGCTTGATCGCCGAGACCAGCGGCGCCGACAAGATCAAGCCCACCGCTCCGAAGAGAGCGCCACCGGCGATGGTTACTATCAGGACCGCCAGAGGGTGGATGCCCAGCGCCGCCCCCATCGCGAAAGGCTGCACGAGCTGCTGGAGCACGCTGTTGGCAAGCAACTGGACGACCACCATCTGGCCGGCAGCATCCGCCCCTTCGCTGCCGAGCGCGACCAGGACCGCGAAGCCGGCGGCGCTCCAGGCACCGAGGTAGGGGATATAGCCGCCGACGAAGGTGACAGCCGCAATCGTGCCGATCAACGGCACGCCGATCACCAGGCATCCGACCGCTACAACGGCCGCGTTGAATGCAGCGACAAGCGTGACGCCGAGGAAATAGCCGCGAAGCGACTGCAGTACTCGCTGGCTGATGGTTCGAGCGACCGGGGTCGGCACACCGAGATGACCTTCGGCCCAGACGCGGATCTTCGGACCGTCCAGAAGCAGGAAGAAGAGGCTGAGCGTGGTCATCGCCAAGAAGAAGGCGAGCGAGGAGAGTTTCGAGAGGCTGCTTGTGAGCCCGTTGAGAAGCGCGTCCGCACTGTCGCTGACTCCCTGACTTGCCGTGGACTTGGCCTCTTCGGCCTTGCTCGCGTCGAGACCGAGATCCTGGAGCCAGCCCGCGATCGTGTTCTTGGCGCTGTCGAGTTGCGAGCCGATGTCGCCGCTGAGCCCGGTGATCCCGGTGATGATCACGACCGTCACGCCGACGCCGATGGCCACGATCGAGAGCAAGATCAGAGCCGCGCCCAACGCGCGCGGCACCCGGTGTGCGTTCAGCTTCCCAACCAGTGGCGAGGCAACGGCCGCGATCACCGACGCGGCGATCACCGGCGCGACGATCACCTGCGTCAGCCCCAGGAGCCAGATCATGCCGCCGATCAAGAGGCCGACGCCGACCAGCAGCCAGGCCATGAGGCCGACATCGCGGAGCCACTGCGGCACGCTGAAGATGCCGCTGAGCTGCCCTGGATCGATCTCTATGTACTCCTCGTCCGGGCCAGAAGCATCAGGCTCGCGCCGGCCGCGACGTCGCAGGCGCCCGCGGATCATCGCTCCACCATATGTCCGCTGGCAGACAGAGCGACCGTCCGCTCGAGGTGATCGCGTGGCTGCGCCCCGTTGAGTTGCTGTCGCCACCGCGCCAGCACGCTGTGCACAGCTGCGGCCCCAAGCAATGGCTCGGATGGCATCTCGAGCCGATCGGGATGCAGGATGAACGGCCGGGTCTGCGGGCCGCCGAGCCCGCCGTGAAAGGAGATCAGCTCCTCGAAGGCGCAGCCCTCGTCGAGCTCGGGGTCATAGAAGCTGCCGACCATGACGTCGGCAACGTGCTCGAAGCCGTCGGTGCGAAGCAGGTGCTGCGCGGCGGTGGGTGAGAACGCCGCCAGCGGGTCGTCGCCATCGATCGCGCCATCGGCGAGACGGCGCTCGCCGTGGCGGCCGAGCACGAGCGGCCCGCGTCCGGACGAGTGCACCAGCAGCCAGCCGATGTGCGGGTGCTCGCGCAGCGCGCCGATCAGCTCTGGGTGGCGCTCGTCGATCTCCTCGAGCGTCAGCCGCCGCGGCTCTTCCATCAGGTAGATCAGCCCGAGGTTGCCCGAGCCGAGGACCACGACTTCCCGATCGGAGACATCGTTCTTGGGCAGCTTCTTCTCCGCCCTACCCGTTGCCTCTCCAAGGGCGTGACCGACCATCGCCGACTGCTCGTCGCCTCCGGCGATCTCGGCGACGTCGCCGCTCGAAAGCGAGCGTTCGACGAGCTCGTCGAGTCCGTAGCCGTTTCGCTGCTTGAACGTCGCTCCCTGGGTCTGGCCGTGGTCGGAGAGGACGACGATCTCGTAGGGACGTGGCGCGTAGCGGCGAGCACGGCCGATGCGGCCGAACTGCTGGTCGAGCTTGCGCAGAGCCTCCAGCGTGTCGGCGCGCTGAAGGCCCGAGTGGTGCGCGACCTCGTCGTAGCTCGAGAAAGTCGCATAGACAGCGGGCCGGCCGCGCATCATGTCGGTGAGCACGCCGAAGACGATCAGGTCGCGGACGATCACGCACAACGCCCCGCGCAAGAATGGATAGACGCCGCCGCGGTGGCCACGTGGCCTTACGTCGCGCCGGATCGCGCGGATCGCAGCGCTCCACTCCAGCAGCACCTCCCAGGCGAACAGAACGAGGGCGCGGTTGACATTGAACCCGTTGGCGAAAAAGCCCCGGTACCCGGGGTTGGCTTTTTTCTCGGCATCGATCCTGCTCACGGTCAGGATCACCTCGTCCGCTTCGCCCGAGAGCAGATTGCCGCGGCTCGTGCCGCCGCCGGCGAGGAGTCCGGCCCCGGTCGCGAGCCGGCGCTCGATCTCCACGCAGTCGGCCGGCGCCGAGCAGCTCATCACCGTCTGCGTAACCTTTTCGACCCAACGGAAGGCGGGGATGCCGTCGTTGGAGCCGAGCAGGATGCCCGCTTGGCTGGCGCCGGTTTGTGACGAGAGGTCTGTCTCCCACTCAGCAAGTTGGTAACCGTCCTCGGCGATCCAGCGAGCGAGGTTGGGGGCGCTGCCGTCGCGCATCGCGTTGCGCAGTATCGGCAACGCCAGGCCGTCGATCTCGAGGAAGATGATTCCCGGTGCATCGGTGCGGGTCGTCTCGCCCTGCCGGCGAGCGACTCTCTGCACGACGCGAAGTGTGTACTCGTCCTCGTCGTTGGTTCCCGTCAGCACCTGGACCACGATCGACACCGCGGCAATCACGAGCGAGGCGAGCAGCGCGTCGCCGAAAGAGGCGACGGCGACGATTCCGGTCAGCATCTCGTCGGCCAGCACGAGCGCAGCGGCGTCGACCAGGAGAACGAGGAGGAAGCCGAGGACAAGCGTGAACGGCAAGCGCAATGCCGCGACCACCGGAGGAAGGACCGCGTTGACGATCGCGACAACTGCAGCGACGAGAAAGGCGCCGCCGGTCTGATCAATCTCGAATCCGGGAACGAGATCGGACGCAACGTATACGGCCACCGCCGAGAGGGCCCACGAAACGATCAAGCGCAGCGGGCGCAGCCGCGGCCTCGTCGGCTGCCACTCGACCGGCGCGCCGTATGGCTCGTTGAGGTCGGTGGGCATGCCCTTACCTAGGCCCAGCCCGCAACATCGGCCCCGCCCTCTTGGCTGATGCGCGAACCGAACCGAATCAGGGCTGGATGCGAAGCGACCTTGCCGGCAACCAGCGCCTCGCCCTGCGCAAACGTCGCAGCGCGGTCGATCAGCCCGGCGGGAACGAACGAGAACACCTTCCCGACATGACCGAGGTCGGCGAGCGAATTCATTCTCATCAGGACGAGGTTGTCGCATTGCGAGAGCACGTTCTCGTGCACCTTCTGCGGCCGCTGCGTCACCACGATCAGGTAGAGGCCGAACTTGCGTCCCTCGCCGGCGATGCGGATCGTGTCGGCCGTGGCGAGCGCGGTGAGCTGGTCTTCTGGCTCAGCCGGGCAGACGTTGTGAGCTTCGTCGATCACGATCGCGACAGGCTCGCGCCGCGCGCGACCCCTCCACAGCCGCTCGAGCACCGCTCCCGCCGCGACCGCCTTCTCCTCGCGAGTCGGCAGCGACCCGAGATCTACGACGACGCAGCGCGGTGACTCGGCGCTCTCGAGCTCCTCGGGCAACGACTCCCCCTCCGGCCCGGGCCAGATCCCCCAGCGGTCAACACCGAGGTTGTGGGCGCGGAGTTTGAGCGCCTCAGCAGGGGAGCGCGACAGGTCCTCCAAACTGGCGATGCTCTCGTCCTCAACCAAGGCCAGCAGCTCCGCGTACTCGTTGCGGTCCGCGATCGGGTCGAGGCGCAGGAGTGCCGCCTGGTGCTCGGGGCTGAGGTCGCGCATACGGACGCGGATCCGCGTCTCGCCGCTCGTTCCGCTGCGTACCGCGATCGTCTCTGCCGCACCCGGTAGCGCTCGACGGTATCGCTGTCCGCCTTCGCATTCGCCTGCCCCAGCCGCACATAGTCGGAATTTGGATCCAGGACGACAACTCGCAAGCTGGTCTTCATCAACAGCTGCTCCAGCAGAACACCGAGGGAGTAGGTCTTGCCCGAGCCTGACTGGCCGCACAGGAACGTGTGCCGGCCGAAGCCAGCGGCGTCGAGTTCGAACGGCACCCCGGGTGCGAGTGCCAGCTCGCCGACCTCGAGTTGAGCCCGGTCGGACCGGGTCCGAGCAAGCCAGGCAGAAACCTCCTCAGCCGTCGCCGGCCGCACGAGCGCGTCGTGAAACGGCCGTCCATCGCCGTCGAGCACGGCCCCATCTCCGCGCGCCACCCGGATCAGGACGGTGCCCGGCCGGTCGACGGCGCTGGCTTCGTGATGCTCCATGCGGAGTGACAGCATCTGGCCGAGTCGAATTTCGCCGCGAGCGTCTATAGCAACGTAGCCACCTGCCTCGAGCTCGAGTTCGTGCAGCGAGGCTTGGTACTCGAACCGGCGACCGTCGACGGATGTCGCAAGCGGCCGGATCGACGTCTCGAGCGCTTCGCGCAGCCCGCGGTACTCCTCCAAAGCAGCCGAGTGGTCGCTCACCCCTGAAGTCTCCCATTGAGCTCGACGTTGTTGCGCTCGCCCAGCCACGTGCGAGCGTTATCGCACGCGATTGAGGTCACCTCAGACCACAACCTTCAGCAGAACCAGAGCCGCGCCCAGCAGCGTGAACCCGATGCCGGCGGCGACGCTGCCGATCATCGTGAAGCCGGCAATCCGGTTGGCGACGAAGGCCTGAGCACCAAGCACCGCGACCCCGGTCCAGATCGCAGCGTCGAAGGCTGCGTTGAGCGAGAGCATGTCAAGCGCCGCGAGGATAAGGAAAAAGACCGGCGCCACCGCCACGAGAAATCCGAAGGCGACATTTCGGACCTCGACGCTGCGCTCAGCTGCGCTTGGATGCCGGTGCGAGCGGATCGTGCCGCCGATGTAGCCGGCGTAGAACTCAGCCATGGCCGTGACCGTCGCGGCGCCGATGACCGAGGCGATCGCTTCCCCGGCGTCAATCGCCGTGTCGCTCTCAGCTACGAGTACGGCCAGGACGATGATCGAGCCGTAGCTTGCGTGCGCCGCTCTAGCCGCGCGATCGTGAGCTCCCATCGGTGCGCTAGCGCGACGCCCCATGCCGGAACTCAAGGGTGAAGCGGTCGGTCCGGTGCAACTTTGTATCGGATGCGCGCCTGTCTCCCCGCTTGGTCGGCGCTTCGGCGCGTCCCTAGTCGTCGTTGGTGATGGTGCCCAGCCCGCTTGCATCAGCAAGGGGGGCGTCGACCGGTGACGAGAGCTGCACCGTGAACCTCTCGTTCGGCTCCCTTACCGTGTTGCCAACGATCGGAACGGTGACCTGCTTCACCGTCTGAGCAGCCGTGAGGCTCACCCTGGCATTTGTCGCGATGAAATCGCTGGGTGCCGTTGCCGTTCCGTTCACGGTGCTGTACCGGACGCTGACCGGGCCGGAAGCCCAGGTGCGTCGGATCGTGAACACCATGTTGGTCCGGCCGGAGTTACCTTCGGCCAGGGTGGCGTTGCCAATCGATAGCGCACCACGACTGTTTGCAAGTACCACCGCCTTGCTGGCGTTGAGCCGCCTGCCGGAGGCCGTGGTGGTCCCCAGGCCGGGCTTCGGATCGCCGGTGCCGAGCAGGGCCGTTCGCAGCTGGCCCACGGTCAGCCCCGGCACCCGTGCGAGCAGCAATGCGGCCGCACCGGCGACGTGTGGCGTCGCCATCGAGGTGCCCGGGAAGTAGTCGTAATCGTCGGCGTTGTAGTTGCTCGACTGACATCTGACCGTGATGTCGTCGAGGTGCATTCCGTCGCGGGCGTCGTAGGTGTTGTCAGTCTTCATGTTGAGCTGGACCTGGACTCCGCTTTCGCCCTCGAAGCTGGCGAAGTCATCCGTCCACGGGTTCGGGTTCGGATAGCCCGGGCCGCCGTTCCAATTGTGGACCGCGCTCAGCGGCGTCGAGTTCGACACTGCACCGACCTGCACCCGTTCGTTGGCGAATCCGGCCGTGGGGTTGATGTCGATCCAGAACCAGTAGCTCAGGGTGCAGTCGCGCATTCCGACCAGGCTGAAGACGGGCGAGAACGCAGTGTGGTTTGCCCCCCAGCCGTAACAGCCGGTCTGGTCGATCCCGGGCCAGCAGAGCCCAGGCGAGTCGGTGATCGACCAGCCGACGCCGAAGTCGGCCGTCTCCTGGTCGTAACCGCCCCATCCGCCCGGATGCGAGACGGTCCAACCGCCCGACTCGAAGTTGACGTAGCTGTCGTCCTGGAAGTCGGAGTACAGCGGCGTGCGGTAGGCGGGGATCGAGCTGAGGACGTTGAAGCCCGGCGCGGCCAGGTCGACATTCTGGGTTCCGTAGTTGGAGAAGTCGGTGAGCTGGTCGTTCTGATCGGTGGCGGCGACACAGATCAGGTTCGAGTAGGGAATGTTGCAGGGGTAATAGTTCTGGGTGTCGTTGTTGTCGCCGACGCCGTCGGATCCACCGTTGCCGGCGGCAACGACGTAGAGCGTCTTCGGATTTGTCTGGACCGCGTTCTGGACCAGTGGCGTGACACCGTTGCCGCCGAGGCTGGCGTTGACGACCTTGGCCCCGTTTCGAGCCGCGTAGATGAACGCGGATGCGATGTCGGCGTCGGTACCGCCGTTGGGGCCGAGCACGCGCAGGGGCATCAGCTTGACGTTCCAGTTGACGCCGACGATGTCGCTGGCGTTGTTGCCTCGGGCGCCGATCGTGCCGGCCACATGGGTGCCGTGCTCGTCCTCGTCCATCGGGTTGCTGTCGTCGTCGACGAAGTCCCACCCGCGCCGATCGTCGACGTAGCCGTTGCCGTCGTTGTCGCCGCCGCCGAGGGGATCGTCGTTGGCCCAGATGTTGGCGCTGAGCGCGGGATGGTCGTAGGCGACCCCGGTGTCGACCACGGCGACCGTCACCTTCGGACTACCCGTGGTCAGGTTCCACGCTTCGGGGGCGTCGATGTCGGCGTCCGTCGTCCCGAACTCGCCGTTGACGTTCTGGCCTGTGTTGTGAAGACCCCAGAGTTGACCCATGTAGGGATCGTTCGGCAGCACCTCGGCCTGGCGCAAGAAGTTCGGCTGGGCGTAGAGGACACCCGGCTGCTGCTCCAGCGCGGCCGTCGCCTCGCGTGGGTTCACGCCGGGGGCCAGGTCGAGCAGCTTGGCGCCCGGGATCGGCAGGCGCTCCTTGACGTCGAGCTGTTCCTCGGCGAGGACCGCCGCCCGCAGGCTCGAGCTGGTGCTGGGCGCGAAGCGCACGATCACCTCGCCGGGGACGAAGGCCGGGGCGCCGCCGTTCGGGACGGTGGAGCTGTCGCCGCCACCCAGTGCGGGTGGCGTCGAATCGCTCGTCGGGGCGAGGGGCAGTGGGACGCTGTCGCCCTCGACGCGCTCGGCCTGATTCGGCTCGGCCGCTCCAGCGGCGGACGGAACGGCAAGCACGGCCAAAGCGGTTGCGATCCCCACCTGGAGGCGGGCTCGGCGCCGATCGACGATCGCCTGCCCGCAACGTGTTCTGATCAAGTTGTTCTCCCTACCTTCTGCCGCGGGGTCGCCCCGGCTACCCCTTAATCAAGATTTCAAACCCCGCGGAATTAATAGCGTCTCGAGGCGCCCGCGGCAAGCACGAGGTCCGTCCAGTTGTGCCCGCAGTCTCGCGAGGCTCTCACCAACCGCAGCCGGCTGGCGCCTGAGATCATCCAGCCTGGGCCATTGGACCAACGAGGCCGCGATCGGCCCTGTCCTCCCACTCGGTAACGCAGGCGGTCAGTGCGTCGGTAACTGCCGGGTCGAACTGGGTCCCGGAGCAGGCGCGGAGCTCGACGACGGCTTCGTCGATGCTCATCGCCGAGCGGTAGGGACGATCGGTGGTCATCGCGTTGAATGCGTCGCAAGCGCTGATCACCCGTGAGGCAATCGGGATCTCGTCGCCGCGCAAGCCGTCGGGATAGCCGGAGCCGTCGAAGTTCTCGTGATGGCCGCGGATCACGTGGCCGGCTTCGCCCAGCACGCCGCCGATGCGGGCGAGCATCGCCGCCCCCTTGAGCGTGTGGGTGCGCATCACGTCCATCTCCTCGGGAGTGAGCTTCCCCGGCTTGTTGATGATCTCATTCGGGATCGCAAGCTTGCCGATGTCGTGAAGCAACGAGCCTCGACCTCCGTATTCGAGCTCCAGCCGGCTCTCGCAACCTGATGGGCCAGCACGCACGCTTCGGCTATGCTCCCTGTACTCGTCGCTGGTCGACAGCACCTCGCCGAGTAGTTCGGCCGTGCCCTGGTAGGCGCTCGAAAGCGTAAAGGCGCTCTCGATCCGGGCGACCCGCTCGCGGGCGAACACCGCCACTAGGGCGAACAGCGGCAGGACAACGAGGATGGTCGCCGGATTTCGAGTGGCCTCGACTGCCACCAGCAGCCCCACGGGGGCGAGTAACGCGTCGACGAAGAAGGTCGCGCGGACTTCGTCGAACAGCTTTGCCGGCACCGCGCCGGTCGCCAGGTAGATACGCAACCAGGTTGTCGCTGCGTCAAAAGCCAGCTGTGCGGCGAACGCGAGAACGAACACTGGCCAGAGCGACCACTGCGCCTCGGTCGCTCCGGCGGCAAGCAGGACCACGGCCGGGGCGATCGAGTAGGTCGCGTCCGCGATTCGGTTGATCGCACGGTCGATATGGACGCCGCCGCTCAGATACTCGGGAAGCCTCGAGATCAGCATGCCGAAGGCGACGAAGGCGGGAACCATCTCGGTCGGCAAGAGGAAGAACATCGGGACCAGCATCAGCTGGGAGGGATCGGTCCAGGTGGCGCCCATTTGGAACTCGACCCGGGTTCCGAGTGCGTAGAGACCGGTCATCGCAATCGCGAGCCCGAGATCGAGTTGGCGAGTCGGCTCGACTACCACCACGAGGGCCAGGGCGACGAGCAGAAAAGCGATCGCGCTGGCCAGCTCGACCACGCGCTCGCGCTCGATCAGGCCCTCGCCAAGGCGAACGCGCGAGCTCACCATCAACCGCTGAAGGCCGGGATCGCTATCGGGTTGCGTCGTGCCGATCGTTGCCATGACAGGGAAAGACCTTCACTGCCATTCCACCCGTTCCGACGGCCTGCTCGCCCCGGCGGAGGTCGTCCGGCGCGCCGCGTCGCGCGGCGTCGACGTGCTCGCGCTCACCGATCACGACGAGGTCGCCGGACTCGCGAAGCGCAGGAGGCCGCGCGCGAGGTCGCGATTCGACTCGTGTCGGCTCCGAGCTCTCGGTGAGCTGGGAGGACCTGACGATCCACGTCGTCGCGCTCCGCATCGATCCCGAGCACGCCGGGCTCCTCGCCGGGCTCGACGCGATCCGCGCGGACGCGAACCGCGCGCGGCAAGGCGCATCGCCGATGCGCTCGAGGCGGCCGGCATCGCCGGCGCCTGGGAAGGCGCGCTGCCGCTACGTCACGAGCGAGCGGCTGATCTCGCGCACGCACTTCGCGCGCTTCCTCGTCGAGGCCGGGCACGCCCGCGACGTGAAGGACGTGTTCAAGCGCTACCTCGCGCCCGGCACGCCCGGCTACGTCGAGCACGCGTGGGCGACGCTGCCCGAGGCGATCGGATGGATCCACGCGCCGGGCGGCGACGCGGTCCTCGCGCATCCCGGGCGCTACAAGGTCGACGCCAGGCGGGCTGCGCAGCTGCTCGGCGAGTTCCGCGACGCGGGCGGCGATGCGATCGAAGTGCTGTCGCCGTCGCACACTTCCGCGCAGGTGACGCAGTTCGCCTCGCTCGCGCGCATGCACGGCCTGCGCGGCGTCGATGGGCTCCGACTATCACGGGCCGGGCGAGAGCTCGCTCGACCTCGGCGACCTGCCGCCGCTGCCGGCCGGCGTCACGCCCGTATGGACGAACTGGTAAGCGCCGTCGCCGGAACCGCCGGCCGAAGCCGAATCGCCGCACCGTCTTCTTCGTCTCCGACCGCACCGGCATCACCGCCGAGATGCTCGGCAACAGCATGCTGGTGCAGTTCGACCAGTTCCAGTTCGACCGCGTCACGATCCCGTTCGTCGACAGCAACGAGAAGGTCGAGGACGTGATCCGCCAGATCAACCAGCTCGCCGAGCGCGAGGGCCAGCGGCCGATCGTCGTTCACCTCGATCGTCGACGAGGAAGCGGCCGAGCACGTGCGCAGCGAGGCCAACGCGCTGACGCTCGACGTGTTCCAGGTCTTCATCAGCCCGCTCGAGGCCGAGCTCAAGATGCGCAGCTCGCACGCCGCCGGGCGCTCGCACGGCATCGCGAACAGCCACGAGTACTTCGCGCGCATGGAGGCGATCAACTTCACGCAGGCGCACGACGACGGCGCGACGACGCGCGACCTCGCCAAGGCGCAGGTGATCCTGGTCGGCGTCTCGCGCTGCGGCAAGACGCCGACGTCGCTCTACCTCGCGCTGCAGTTCGGCATCCGCACGGCGAACTTTCCGCTGACGCCCGACGACTTCGTCGACCGCAAGCTGCCGGCGTCGATCGGCGAGCACAAGGACAAGCTGTTCGGGCTGACGATCCAGCCCGAGCGCCTGCGCGAGATCCGCGAGGAGCGGCGGCCGGGCAGCAAGTACGCGTCGCTCGACAACTGCCGCTTCGAAGTGCGCGAGGCCGAGCACCTGATGGAGCGCGAGCGCATCCCGATGCTCGACACGACGACGAAGTCGATCGAGGAGATCGCGACGACGATCCTGCACCGCACGGGGCTGCGGCGCACCGTGTTCTGACCGTCGATGCACGAGGCGTCCGAAGGTCGGCGGATGGCGAGATGGCAGTGCTGCGCCTTTTGCATCGAGAGGAATGTCAGGCGATCGTCCTCGGGCGGCCCTTGCGGCGATCGCCGGAAAGGCACGAAACAACGAGTGACGTGCGTCTTCCTGCCCGCCCGAGCGCTTGCATCAAGCGGTACGTTCGCGCGCCGGTAGGCGCAGTCGACGACGTCAACCGCGCCCGGGTGTCGACGCTGGATCGATCCGTTCGTCGCGTCGATCAGCAGGTACAGCAGCCCGTCCGGTCCCTGCACGACGTCGCGCACGCGCCCGACGCTGCCGAGGTAGCGCTCCTCCTTGCGCACGCGATCGCCGTCGAGCTCGAGGCGGACCAGCCCGCCCGGCGACAGCGAGCCGACGAACAGGCTGCCCTTCCAGCCCGGGTACGCGTCGCCGGTGTAGAACATCGCACCCGAAGGCGCGATCACCGGGTCCCAGTAGTAGACCGGCTGCTCCATGCCCGCTTTCGCCGTGCCCTCGCCGATCTTCACGCCGGAATAGTCGACGCCATAGGTGATCACCGGCCAGCCGTAGTTGCGGCCGGCCTGCGGGCGATGGAGGTGATCGACGAGCCGGACGCCGTCCCCGAGCCGGTCGCGGACTTCGCGCTCGTGTTCACCGACCATGCCCTTGCCGACTGCGAGATCGGCCGCGTGGAGCGCCACGCGTTCTACGAAGCTGCACGCGCGGCGTTCGCTGTCGTGCAGACCGGCGAGCTGCGACCGTACGGCAACATCGTGCTGGTCAAGGGTGTCGTGAATCGCTACGACCCGTTCGCGACGCCGGCGTGATCGTCGTCCTCGGGTCGATCAACCTCGATCTCATCGCCCGCGTCGCGCACCTGCCCCGTCCGGGTGAGACGGCGGCGGGCCGGTCGTTTGCGAGCCAGCCGGGCGGCAAGGGCGCGAACCAGGCGCTCGCGGCGCGGCGCGCCGGCGCGAAAGTCGCCCTGTTCGGTTGCGTCGGCCGCGATGCGTTCGCGATGCCGGCGCTCGCACTGTTGCGCGAAGGCGACGTTGCGATCGACGGCGTGCGGGAAGTCGACGGCGCAACCGGCGTCGCGCTGATCCACCGTCGGAAAGCGCGCGGTCGCAATGCGCCATCCACCGTCCGTTCCCGGCGCCAACGCCTATGCTCGCCGGGGGTCGACCTGGGAAGCGCGACGACGCTGGTCCTGGCCAGCTCGAGACCCCGCTCGACACGGTTGTCGCTGCCCGCCCGACGGAGGCACGCCGCCGCGGCGTGCGCACGATCCTGACAACGCGGCGCCCGCCGCAGGACACTTGCCCAACGCGCTGCTGGAAGCGCTCGGACCGTGCTGGTCGTCAACGAGAGCCAACGAGGCTGCCGTCGGTGGCGCGCGGTGCGTCGCTGCCCGACGCACCTGACGCGTTCTGCGCGCCGCCGCCCTGCCCCGACCCGCCTGGAACGCCATCGTGGCCGTGGCGTCACGCTCGGCGCGGCGCGGGCTGGTGGCCGCCGACGCGACCCACCGGCATAATCGCCGTCATCCGGCCGGCGCGGTCGACGTGGGTCGCAACACGACCGCGGCTGGAGCGATGGACGTTCGTCGGCGCAACGCTCGCCCCGCCGCCCCTCCCAATTCGCGGCAGTGCGATGGCCGAGCGCTCTGGCGGACGGGTGCCGCAGCTGGCGATCCTGCGCCTGCGCGACGGCCCCCCGGCGCGCAACCGTGCGCTGGCCCTGCGCGAAGAGCTGGCTCGCGTTGGCGCAGACCCACCTGCCCGCGCGGCGGCCAGCGGTAGAAAAAATCGCGCCGATGACGACGTGCTCCTACGCACCCTTTGCGCCGCGCTCGCGCTCGCCCTGGCGCTCGCGTCGCCCGCGCGCGCCGCCGACCCCGACTACTCGGACATCTGGTGGACCGCCCGGTGGCATCGAATGCCGGCTGGGGCGTCAACTTCGCGCACAGCCCCGGCTTCGTCTTCGCCACGTTCTTCATCTACGACGTCGCCGGCAAGCCGACCTGGGTCACCGCCGAATTGATCCAGACCGGCGCCGGCCGCTCTGGGCGCGTCTACACGTGCACGGGAACGCTACTTCGGCGTTGCCGTGGAGTCCCCGCAACCACGGTTGCGTCCAGGCGGGCGACGCGCAATTCGTCGCCGAGAGTGTGGTGCGCGGCCAGATCACCTACACGCGTCAATGGCATCCAGGTCGTCAAGACGATCGAGCGCCAGGCGCTCACGCCCATCGACGTGGGCGGCGTCTACCTCGGCGGCATGCTCATCAGGAACTCGGCGCAGTGCAACGGCGGTCGCGTAACTGCCCTACTCCCTACCAGCTTGTCGTCACCGAGAAGGCCGCCTCGATTGTCGAGATCGCCAGATCTCTGCAGGGCGCGACCGACTGCATCATGGAGGGCCTGACCGTGCAGACCGGCCGCGTCTCGCACGATGGCCGCCGGCACCTACACCTGCGGCGAATCCGAAGCGCCCGTCGCCATCACCGACATGCGCGCACGTCGAACGGCGGCATCGAGCCTCGCGTGGGTCGGCGGACCTGGGCAACGGCTGCACCGAGACCGGCACGTTCAGCGGCGTGCCGCAGCAGTAGCGCGCGCCGCGCGATCTCGTAGAGCGCGACCGCCGTCGCCGCGGCGACGTTCAGCGACTCGGTGCCCCCCGGCATCGGGATCGTCACGTCTCGTGGGCCTTTGCCTGAGGCCCGCCGAAAGTCCCGCCCCTTCGTTGCCGACCGCCAGCGCGACGCGCGCGCGACCGTCGCGCGGTCGATCGGCGTTCCTCCGGACGCGACGGTCGCCAGACCCGCACGCCATCGCGGCGAGCGCATCGGCGACGGCGCCCAGATCGGCGTCCTCGTGCACCGCGAGCTGGAAATGCGCGCCCTGCCCTGCACGCAGTACCTTGGGCGACCACGCGAACGCGCAGTCCTTCGACATCCACGCCGACGTCACGCCGAACGCCGCCGCGGAACGCAGCATCGAGCCCAGGTTGCCCGGATCCTGGATCGCCTCGACGAGCAGCACGCACGTCGCCGTAAACGGCGGGATCGCTTGCGGTGCGTCCGCGACGGCGACGATGCCGATGTCCGGCAACAGCGCGCCCAGGCCGTCGAACAGCGACTGCGGCACGATCATCGCGTGCGCCGGCGGCAGCGGGCGACGAGCGCCGCGACGCCGGCCGCGACAGCGCATCCTCGCTCGCGACGACCCGTGCGGCACGCCGATCCCGCTCGAGGTAGACGCCGACCAGGTGCTCGCCCTCGAGGACGCAGCGGCCGCTGCGCCGCCGGTCGCGCGACGAGCCGACCAGCCGCGCGATCTCGCGGTACCGTGGGTTCTGGCGCGAGACAACGCGGGGCGATCGCGGCGCGCGTGCTGAGCGCGGCGCGGCGGGCTTCGGCACGGCCGCGGGCTGGAGCTGGAAGAACACCTCGTCCTGCCGGATCATGCCGAGCTCGGCGCGCGCGCGCTCCTCGATCGCCTCGCTGCCGGTCTTGAGGTCGCGCACGTCCGCGTCGAGCGCTTCGTTGCGCGCCTTGAGCTTGTCGTTGGCCCGCGCTGCGCCGCGACCTGGCGGTCGAGATCACGAGCCGCGAACCAGCCGCCCTTGCCGAGCCACATCGGGTACTGCAGCGCGACGATCGCGGCGACGAAGACCAGGGCGAGCCAGCGCAGTCGGTCAAGTCGAGAGATTGAAGAAGGCGTCGCGCCCGGGTAGCTCGCCGCGTCGCCCAGGTCCTCCTCGATGCGAAGGAGCTGGTTGTACTTGGCGATGCGGTCCAGCGCGACAGCGAGCCGGTCTTGATCTGGCCGGCGTTGGTGCCCACCGCGATGTCCGCGATGATGCTGTCCTCGGTCTCGCCCGAGCGGTGCGAGACGACCGCCGTGTAGCGCGCGCGGTTCGCCATCGTGATCGCGGCGAAGGTCTCGGACAGCGTACCGATCTGGTTGATCTTGATCAGGATCGAGTTCGCGGATCCCCTTCGCGATCCCCTGCTTCAGGATCGCGGTGTCGGTGCAGAAGATGTCGTCGCCGACGAGCTGCACGTCGCGGCCCAGCCGCTCGGTGAGGCCTTCCAGCCGTCCCAGTCGTGCTCCGACATCCCGTCCTCGATGCTGACGATCGGGTACTTGCCGCACCAGGTCGCGAGCACGTCGACCA
>CAVSQT010000002.1:0-159934 GCA_963730145.1 uncultured Solirubrobacterales bacterium | reverse complement strand
CCGCGTCGGAAATGCACGTGCAAACCACCCCTTCGTCACTGATCGCCGCTTCGGCGGTTCTCGTGATGTTGGCGCTCGGCTTGTTCGCGTCCTTCGAGTCCGGCCAACCTTGTCGACGCAGCGAGCCTACGCGCCCAGGAAAACCTCGTTCCGGTGGGTCCGGGTAGCGCCGGATTCGGAGCGTTTCGTAACAGGGAGCAAGATGCTCGCGCCGAGCTGGAAGACGCATTCGGAGAGCCGAACCGCGCGAACCGCTCGGACGTCACCTGCGAACTTCGCTGGGGAGATCTCGGAATTCGCGCGCGCCTCGTGCGCTTCGGTACCGCGACCGGCAATCCGTGCTCCACGGGCACGTTCGTCGAGGCTCGCCTCAACGACAGGTCTTGGCACACGAAGTCCGGGGTGAGGCCCGGGGGTTCGGTCAAGAAGGCGCGAAAGGCGTCGCTTCGGCGGTGCCAGCACGACACCTGCGGAGTGAAGGGCTACGCGCTCGAGCTTCACCGGATCGATTGTGCGGACGAACGGGTCCCGGGCGTCATCGCCGCGGCGGCGGAAGGACGAGTGAAGGCGCTGATCGTCAGGTGGAGGGGTTGCGAGTAGAGGCGAGAATGCCCGCCGACGACGACCAGCCCGATCCGAACCTCGATCGCTCTCGCCGCGACGAGCCCGATCGTGACGACGAGCCGGACGGCGGCGACGAGCCCGACCGTGACGGCGAGTCCGAAGGCGGTGACGAACGCGACGGTGACGACTCCGGTCGTCGTCGCCCAATTCCGCGCATCCGCGGAGAGCGAGACGAGCAGGTTGCAACAAGGACCGACCGTATCGATACTCGGAGACGCAGTGCCCAAGCGCGTGCTCATCGCGCTGGGAGTCTTCGTGGTCGTGTTCACGGTTGTGTATCTGGCGCTCTTCGGCCTGTTGGGCGGGCTCGGCCTCGCACTCGGGTGGATCCCGGCAGCCGCGATCGCGTTCCTCGCGATCCAACTCGTCGGCCGCTCGGGCGGCACCCAGGGGGAGCCATCGTGAGCGTTCCCGAGCAGCCTCCGCCGCAAGACGGCACCGAGCCTGCGCCCGATCGGCCGCGGTCGAACTGGACCGCCGGTCGCGTCATCGGCATGGTCTTCGCCAGCATCGGCGGACTGATCGGGCTGGCGTTGCTGGTAGCCGGCGTCGCCGTGATTGCCGTTCACGCCTTCGAACGTGACGACGACGGCTACTTCACCTCTGACCAGGAGCAGCTCGCAAGCGTGACCTTCGCGATCAGCTCCGAGGAGATCGACCTCGGGCGCCGATGCCGACGACTGGGCTCCGGAGGGCCTCCTCGGCGAGGCGCGCATCCGCGTCGAGAGCCCGAAGCCGATCTTCATCGGAATCGGCCCGGATGTCGAGGTCGACCGGTACCTGAGCCGGGTGGCCTACGACGAATTGTCCGACTTCGACAACGGCGAGGCGCAGCTCGATCTACACCCGGGCGGCCGACCGCAGACCCCGCCGGGCGAGCAGGACTTCTGGGTCGCCGAGGCCGAGGGCGCTGGTGAGCAAACCCTGACCTGGGACGCCGACTTCGGCCGCTGGACGGTCGTGGTCATGAACGCCGATGCCTCTCGGGGTCTGGCGATCGAGGCCGACGCCGGAGTCAAGCTCGACTGGGCCATCTGGGCGGGGATCGGCCTCCTCATCGTCGGCCTTCTGATGAGCGCCGGCGCGGTCGCCGTCATCCTGCTCCTCGGCCGCCGCGCAGATCGCGACTCAGGCGAGGGCGCCGGGACGGTCTAGAGCTGCGGAGGCCCCTGAGGTGCTCGAAGCGCAGGTGACAAACCGCCGCCCGGCGGTCAAGGACGGCCGCGTGGGTGTGCAGGATGAGTGACCTAAACGAGGAGACGAGCCACCACCGCGAGGTTGCGCAGCGGCTGCTGCAACAACCAGTGGGGCTCTCCGACCTCGCGCTCTCCTTCGAGGAGACGGTCGCGTCCACGAGTGACGTCCTCGTTGGCGGGGAGAACTTCTTTCCGCCGATGCTCGACGACATCAGCTCGGCGACTACATCGATCCATATCAACCAGTACGGCTTCCGGCCGGGTGCGATCGGCGAGCGATTCGCGCAGGCGCTCCTCGCCAAGGCGGCAGCCGGGGTTCCGGTCAGGCTGGTCGTCGACGCAGCCGGGTCGTGCCGCGGCCGATCCGGCCGGACGTTCTACGACCGCCTTCGCGCCGGCGGTATCGACGTGGGGGTGGTGAGAGCGATGCGGCCATGGACTCCATCGCAGCTGGGGCACTTCGATCATCGGAAGTTCGTCGTCGTCGACGGCCGAGTTGGCTGGATCGGCGGTGGCGGCATCGAGGACCACTTCGAGGACGGTCGATTCCACGACCTCTTCCTCCGGTTGACCGGACCCGTCGTCTCGCAGCTTCAACTCGTCTTTCTCGCCGGCTTCCGCTGGCTCGGCGGCGCCGTCCCCGCCGCGCAGCTTGACGCGCTCTTCCCCATCCACGACGACGTCCCGGAGTCGGTGGCGGCGCAGGTCCTCCACAACGCCCCGGGCCCATTCCGCCCGATCACGGTCGCAATTGCCCAGCTGCTCGACGACGCTCGCGAGACGCTCGACGTGATCAACCCCTACGTCACCGACAAGGGGATGATCCGGCGAATCGAGGACGCGGCCAGCCGCGGGGTTCGCGTGCGCCTCTTCGTGCCGGCCAAGGCCAACAACAGGGCGTGCGCCGCCGCACAGCAGTTCCACCACGGGCGGCTGCTCGACGCCGGCGTCCGGATCCTCGGCCATCCCGCGATGCTGCACGCGAAGGCCTTCGTCCGCGACGGCGAGGAGGTCCTGGTCGGCACCTGCAACCTCGACGCATGGAGTCTCAAGCGGTTCTTCGAGATCGATGTTCGGGTCCGCTCAACTGCGCTGGCCGCCCGCTTCGACGAGCGCTTCGCAGTACCCGCCGAGGCAGCGTCGACCGTGGGGCGGCCCCCCGCCGGCGTTCGCGAGCGTCTCGAGGCCACGGTCTTCGGCGCGATCTCGCCGCTGCTGTGAACACGATGGTGATGCCACCCATGCCGCAATGGATCATCGAGGAGCCGATCCGACCCGCACGGATAAGCGATGATCGGCCGGCCCTAGTGTTGAGGGGCGCCGACATTCTCGTCATCTACGGCCTCGCCACCTACGGTGGCCGCCAGCGACTGCCTGAGAGCAGCGCCGCATTCCCTGAAAGGAAACCCAATGCCGATAGCCGCAGCCGACTTCCCGTTCCTGGAGGTCCTGGGGACGATGATCCTCTTCTTCGCCTGGATGGCGTGGATCTGGATTGCGATCACCTGCTTCACGGACATCTTTCGTCGCGACGACATCGGCGGCGGCGGTAAAGCGCTCTGGATCGTGTTCATCATCCTGCTTCCGTTCTTGGGCGTGCTCGTCTACTTGACCGCCCAGCACGACGGGATGCGCGAGCGCAGCATCAAGCAGATCCAGGACCAACAGGCGGCCTTCGACAGCTACGTCAAGGAGACGGCCGGCGGCTCTGCGAGCGAGATCGCCAAGGCCAAGGAGCTGCTCGACGCAGGGACGATCACCCAGGCGGAGTTCGACGCGATCAAGGCCAAGGCGGTCGGCTGACCAGGTCTTCGGCGGAACCGGTTTATGTGCCGTTGGAACGCCTATTTCGGTGAGCCCGTCTTGATCGACGAGCTACTTTTTCGCACCCAACACAGCCTCATCGACCAGAGCCTCCACTCGCGCATGGGCGTGGAGACGACAAACGGGGACGGCTTCGGTCTCGGCTGGTATCGCGACGGCGACGGCGGCACCCCGGGGCGTTACCGGAGCGTCACGCCGGCGTGGAGCGATACGAACCTGCGCGATCTCGCCTCACACGTCGAGTCGCCGTTGTTCCTCGCCCATATCCGCGCGACGACGGGAACCCCTGTGCAGCAGACGAACTGCCATCCGTTCCGCCATGGGCGCTGGCTGTTCGTGCACAACGGCGTCATCAATGGGTTTCAGGCCATGCGCCGCGACCTGCTGTACGCCGTTGACGCCTCGCTGTTCGACGGCATCGCCGGCTCCACGGATTCCGAGGCGCTCTTCTACCTCGCGCTCACGTTCGGGCTTCAGGACGATCCGCTCGGTGGCGTCGAACGGGCCGTCGGTTTCATCGAGGACGTCGGGCGTGCGCATGGTGTCGAGAACCCCGTCCAGATGACGCTGGGGTTCAGCGACGGCGAGCGGCTGTACGCGGTGCGCTACTCCACCGAGCGTCGCTCGCGCACCCTCTTCGTCTCGGAGGACGTCGAGTCCGTGCGCGCTCTGCACCCTGACAACCCACGGTTTCAGCGGATGACCCCGGAGGACCGCGTCGTCGTCTCTGAGCCGGTGTCGGATCTCCCCGGGGTCTGGCGCGAGGTGCCAGAGTCCACCGCGATGATCATCCAGCGCGGCCCTGACGAGCAGATGCCGTTCCGCCCGCAGTCGCCTGCTGACGGCAACGCCGCGCCCGCGGCCGTAGCCCTGACCACACATGATGCGCCTACGTCGGGGCCGGAGGATCGGCAAGCGCTTCACCGGCGCTGACCGCACCCTCAGCGAGTGACTCAGTCGGCAATCGCCGGGTGAACCACAGCGACAGCAAGGCGGCAAGTGCCACGGCGCCGAGCGCCAGCCGCAGCGCCTCGAGCTGGGCGGTGCCGTAGTCCGAGGCGACCGTGCTCGCCTGATCCGGCGTGAGGCCGCCCTCGACAGCCGCCTGCTCGACATCGGCGACCGGCACGATGTCAATTCCGTCCGCGGCGTTGGCGACGATCGCCGCGCGCGCCTCCTCCGGGACATCGGGGTTGTCGGTGATGCGCTCGCTGAAACCCGTCGCCAGCGAAGCGAGCAGCACGGCGCCGATGATCGCCGTTCCCAGCGAGGACCCGAGGTTCTGCGCCGTGCCCTGGAGCCCACCTCCCTCGCTGGTCTTCTCGGGCGGGACGGAGGACATGATCACGTTGCCGAGCTGCGAGGCGAGCAGGCCGGCACCCGCGCCGATCAGCGCCAAGGCCACCTTGAAGCCGGTGTCGTTGAGCTCCACGTCGAGGGTCGCAAGCATCACGATCGCCCCGATGCTGACCGCGACCAGCCCGAGTTGGGCGACGGTGCGAGGCGAGCGCCGCGCCGCGACCCGCGGCCCCAGCATCGCGAACACGAGCATCGCGACCGAGAGCGGGAGCAGGCGCTTGCCGGTCTCGAACGCGTCGAGGCCGAGCACCACCTGCAGATAGACGGGGATGACGAAGAACGAGCCCATGAGGACGAGTTGCTGCCCCACAAGGGACGAGAGTCCAGCGCGAAGCTGGACGACCCGCAACATCGTCGTATCCAGCAACTGGTCGTGACCGAGGCGGGCCCGCCGCTGCTCCCAGACGAAGAACGCCCCGAGCATCGCGAGGCCGGCGAGTACCAGGAACGGCACCGGCGAGAACCCGAGCGGGGTGATCTCGGTGCCGTCGATCGTCGGCGGCGTCCGCGGCTGTACGAATCCCCAGACGCTGCTGCGGCAGGA
Organism: uncultured Solirubrobacterales bacterium; assembly: GCA_963730145.1. Lineage (GTDB taxonomy): Bacteria > Actinomycetota > Thermoleophilia > Solirubrobacterales > 70-9 > WHSW01. The sequence goes on along the minus strand of CAVSQT010000002.1, from coordinate 154,387 downwards.
TCGCGAAGACGATCAGGCCGAGTCCGAAGGACGACAGCGCGACGCCGACTCCGTCGAGCTTCGGCCGCCGCTCGGCAGTGGGCGCCGACGCGATCTGGCCGCGCACCAGCAGGACGAGGACGACGACGACGCTCTCGGCGGCGAATACATAGCGCCAGGTGAACTCCGTCGTCACCCAGCCGCCGATCAGCGGCCCGGCGGCGACAGCGACAGCGGCGATGCCTCCGAGCAGCGCGTAGGCGAGGGCGCGGTCGCGGCCCTCGTAGGTCGCGGCGGTGAGCGCGGCGATCGCGGGGACGACGAGCACAGCGCCGAATCCCTCAATCCCCGACCACCCGACCAGCAGGACGGCGAGGTTCGGGCTCAGCGCCGTGGTCAGCGAGCCGACGCCGTAGATCGCCAGGCCGATCGCAAAGGCGCGGTTGCGTCCAAGCATGTCGCCGAGCTTCGCGCCCAGCAGCATGAAAGCCGCCATCACGAGTGTGTACAGCGTGATCGCGGTCTGGACGCCCTGGATCGATGTGTCGAGGTCGTCGACGATCTGCGAGATCGCCACGTTCATGACGCTCGAGTCGAGCACCATGATGAACTGCGCCGACGCCAGGATCACCATCGGGAGCCACTTGCGCATAAGCGACGACCCTACTGTCAAGAGGCGATGCATTATCGAACTCTGCCGCGCGCCAAGAATGGCCGGGGCGGGCGGCGAGTTCAGCGGATAAGGGAGAATCACCCCGTGAGCGACCACCTCGCTTTGTTGGAGGAGTACCGCGGAGCGCGCGAGGCGCTCGAGCGGTCGGTACTTCCGATGGCGACCTCTGTCGACGGCCGCCGATTCCAATATCAGGCCTCTTTGCACGGACTCGAACTGGAGGCTGGCGGCTACGTCGTGATCGAGGACGGCGGTGGGACACGACTCGGGCAGGTGCTGTCGCTTCGCTTGGACCAGCACGAGGCGAGCGGTCTCGACCGGCCGGGCACGGTGCTGATTCGACTGGCGCGCGGAGACGGGGCCTTGCTCGAGTCGGACGGCCGGCCGTTTCACGACGCGCGGGTGCGACCCGCGACGGCGGCCGAGGTGTCGGCCTGGCTCGAACGGACGCGCCCCGATCGCGCCCGACTCGATGTCGGCGAGCTCGCGCTCGCGCCCGGCGTCCCGTTCTCGCTCGACGCCGGTGGCTTCGGCCGCCACACCTTCCTCTGCGGTCAATCGGGCTCGGGGAAGACCTACTCGCTCGGCGTGCTGATCGAGCAGCTGCTGATGCAGACCGACCTGCGTGTCGTCGTGCTCGACCCGAACTCGGATTACGTGCGCCTCGGGGAGCCGAATCCGCAAGCAGATGAAGATTCCTCAGCGCGCTACGAGCCAGTCGCCCGGTCGGTTGCGGTGCGCAGCGGCACGAGCGGCGCGACTCCAATCGGGGTCCGTCTGCGGGACCTCAGCCCGGCACATCAGGCCGCCGTCCTGCGTCTCGACCCGATCGCCGACCGCCACGAGTACGCGGAGCTGCTCGCCCTGATCGAGGACGAGAACATCCGCAGCCTCGACGACCTTGCCCGCTCGCCGGCCGAAGCGCTCAAGCTCCGCGCTCACAACCTCGGCGTCGATCGGTGGGGCATCTGGGCCGGGCCGGACGGCCGGACGCTGGGGGAAGAGCTCGAGGATTCCGCAGGGAGCGCGCTGCCTGGTCGTGGACCTGGGGTCGCTGCCGACCCGAGAGGAGCAGACGCTCGCGGCTGGAGGCGTACTCGAGCAGCTTTGGAGACAGCGCTCTCGGCGCCAGCCCTGTGTGATCGTGATCGACGAGGCTCACAACATCTGTCCCGCGGAGCCGGCCGACCAGCTCACCGCGCTGGCGACCGCGGACGCGATCCGCATCGCCGGTGAGGGGCGTAAATTCGGCCTCTACCTGATCGTCGTCACGCAACGGCCACAAAAGGTGCACGAGAACGTGGTCTCGCAATGCGACAACCTCGTCCTGATGCGGATGAACTCGATCGCCGACATCGGGCACCTGGCGCAGGTGTTCTCGTTCGTTGCGCCGGGGCTGATCGACCGCGCCACGACATTCGCCCAGGGCGAGGCGCTCGTGGCGGGGAAGATCAGCTCACATCCGGCCCTGATTCGCTTCGGCTCGCGGATCACCCATGAGGGTGGCGCGGACGTCGCGGGTTGGGCCGCTACCCGAGCGCCTTCTGCTTGAGCCGGTCGAACTCGGCCTGGTCGATCGCGCCGCGGTCGAGCAGCTCCTTGGCCTGCGAGATCTCGGCAGCCGCTCCTGCGCCCGCGCTGCCGCCGGCGACCTCGCGAACGTAGTCGTCCATCTGAGCCCTCTGAGCCTGGGCCCGCGCCATCTTGCGTGCAGCCATCTCCTCGCCCTGCGCACCGAGGTAGATCAGCACTCCCAGGAACGGAATCACGACGACGACGAGCACCCAGCCCGCCTTGCCCCACCCCGACAGGTCGTCGCGACCGAAGATGTCGCCGAGCACCGAGATAACGGCCGAGAACCAGGCGATCCAGGCGAAGAAGACGACGATGGTGAAAAAGATCTCCAGAAACGGATAGTCGGCAGCGGCAACGATCAACTCAAATCCCTTCGTAGCTTGTCCGCGAGCGTAACCGGTCGGCGACCTGGGCTTCCTCGCGGGCCTCGGCGCGGACCCTAATCGAGCATCGTCAGCGCGAAGGCGAGACCGAAGCCGAGCGTCGTCGCGAGCCCGACCAGCTTGCCGCCGTGCTTGAACGCTTCGGGCATCATCGTGTCGGCGAGCATGGTGAGGATCGCGCCGCCCGCGAATGCGAGCACGAACGCGAGCGCCTCGGGGCCCGCCGAGTCGAAGACGGCGTAGCCGAACAACGACGACAGCCCGCAGACGAGCGCGACGAGCGCCCACAGGCCCATGATCCGGCCGGGCGTCCAGCCGTCGGACCGCAGCCCGGTGGTGGCCGCGATCGCCTCCGGGAGATTCGAGAGGAAGACGGCTGCGAGTACCGCCACGCTCACTCCGTGTCCCTCGAGCAGACCCAGCCCGATCACCGTCGACTCGGGGATGCCGTCAAGGACGATGCCGAGCACGATCGCCAGCGCCGATCCCGTTCCGGCCGCCCTGTGCATCTTCTTGCGATCCGCGCCGCCGAGTCGGTCGACGAGCATGTCGCCGACGAAGAACGTCACGGCGCCCGCCGCGAGACCGAGGGCGACCGTGCCTTCCCCCTGCGGTGCCGAAGGCCTCCGCCACGAGCTCGTAGGCGACGGCGCTGATCAGAACGCCGGACCCGAACGCCATGATCAAGCCCAGCAGTCGCTCCCGGATCGGCACCATGAGGGCGATGGCGCCACCAAGAAGCAGCGATGAGCCGGCGAACAGCCCCCAGCCGAGCGCCGCACCCATCAGATCGCCGCATCCACGTCAGTACCGCAGCGGTCAGCCGGAGCCGAGGATTCGCGCCTTCTCCGCCGCGAACTCCTCCTCGGTGAGCGCCCCGGAGTCGCGCAGCCCGGCCAGGCGCTCGATCTCGCCGACGCGCGGGTCGCCGCTCGCCGCCGCGGCGGGCGCGCCGGCGGTCGCGACGCGCTGCTCGCGCGCCTCGCGCATCCGCTCGGCGATCCCCTGCGCGGCGCCGGCCGGCGAGCCGGTCGTGACGTGGTCGGGGAACTCGCGGATCACCTGGCGGCGCAGCATCTCGGTCCCGAGCACCGCGAAGGCGATCAACAGCAGCGACGGGACCACCCGGTGCGTGGCGATCACCGGGTCCCACCAGAACAGCAGCAGCAGCAGCGCCGCGAGCCCGCCGTAGGCGTAGCGCGGCTGGCGCAGGTAGGGAGTGAGCCGCGTGACGGATCGAGGTCGCCCAGCGGGTCGGGCCCGCGAGCCAGGCGGCGAGCACGATCACGATCCCGTAGGCGACGATCGACTGGCCGGTCTCGAGCATCAGCGAGCGTGCCGATGTCGAAGACGGCGGTGACCGCCGCATCGGACGACGCCGCCTCGCTGAGCGAGCCGACGACGAGGTTGCCGGCCGCACCGCGGGCGAAGAGGACGACGACGCCGACGACGATGAACGAGAACCCGACGGCGCGCAGGGTCTGGCGGCGGCGATCGCCGGCGAGCAAGATCGCGGCCGCGTAGAGCAGCAGGGTGAGCGCGGTGAGCACGTAGCCGACCTTCTGCAGCAGGTTGAGGCCCTTCTGGGCGGCGTCGAGCTCGTCCGACTTCATCACCTCGATCGAGCTCGCCTCCGGCGGCAGCTTGGCGGCCACGTCCGGCAGCCCGAGCTGCGCGGTCACCGACTCGAGCACCGACTTGAGGTCGAGCGTCACCACCCCGCCGGTGGTGGAGACGAACTCGCCCTCGTCGTCGATCAGGGCGATCAGCTTGCTCTGTGCCGCTGCACTCGCGTCGACGAAGAGCTGCTGGACCTTGGGCTCCTCGAGCGCCTTCAGGGCGACGTCGTCGGCGCCGCTGCGAAGCGCTCCGGCGATCGGGCCGGCGAGCGGCGCGAGCCTGCGGGGGAAGCCGATTGGCGAGCTCGGCCTCGACGTCGACGTTGTCGAAGATCGCGGTGACGATGAAGGTCGTAGAGCGCCGCCTGGATGTCGGCGTCCTGGATCAGCTCCTCGCTGGTCGTGCTCCAGGTCTCGGTCTCGAGCAGCTGGCGCTTGGCCCACAGCGCGAACACCGAGACGATCCCGATGATCGTCGCGAGGACGATGAGGATGATCGGCAGCGCCCGGCGGCCGCTCTTTGCACCTTCGTCCCGCTCGCTCACGTGTCCACCCTATGGCAATCGAGGCGGGCTGAGCGCCCTGGCGGCGAACCATTAGGATCGGCTTCGGCCGAGACAATCAAGGATGAAAGCGGGGAAGCATGAGTGAGGTCGGACCGGTCGAGTACATGATCGTTGCCTTCCCAGGCAACAAGTTCCGCGGCGAGATCCTCCCGGCGCTGCAGGATCTGGTCGATTCGCAGACGATTCGGATCATCGACCTGACGTTCGTCGGCAAGGACGCCGACGGTGAGGTGGCCGGGTTCGAGCTTTCCGACCTCGACGAGGACGTCCAGTCCGCGCTGGAGCGGATGGGCGCCGAGTCCACCGGCCTCTTCAACGAGGAGGACCTGACGCTGGCCGCGGAGACGCTGGAGCCGAACTCGTCCGCGGCGCTGTTGGTCTGGGAGGACCTGTGGGCGACGCGGTTTGCCGACGCGGTCCGCGACGCCGACGGCGTGCTCGTCGAGATTCAGCGCATCCCACACGAGATAGTCGTCGCCGCCCGGGAGTGGGCGAAGGCGAATGCCTGAGAACAAACCCCGAACAGGAGGATTCGCATGCCCTTGATGAGACGAGGCCCAGGACTTATCGGCACGGCGGCCCGTGCGGGTGTCGCCGCCGGCGTTGCCGGGCGTGTGCATCGGCGCCAGCAGGAGCGATGGGCCGCTGAAGAGGAGCCGGCGTACGCCGAGCAGCCGGCCCAGGCGCCCCCGCCCGCCGCAGCCGCGCCCGATTACGCCGTCGAGCTCCAAAAGCTCGCACAGCTCCGCGACCAGGGCGTGATCACGGCCGAGGACTTCGAGGCCAAGAAGAAGCAGCTGCTGGGAATCTGACGCGGCCGTGCCGGCCAGGCGCGATGACGGCTCGCCGGAGGAGGCGCGCGGCTTCTTCGTCGGCCGCGGCGCAGCGGTCCTCCGCGTCGTCGCCCTTATCGCCCTTGTCGCCGCGGCGGCGGTCGTGCTCGTCTCGCTGTTCGGAGGCGACGGCTTCGGCCTGATCGAGGAGGGCATCGGCGACAGCGCCTACCTATCCGTCTTCGGGCTCGTCGCTGCCGACGCCGTGATTCCGATCTTTCCTGGCGAGACGACGCTCAACGCCGCTTCGACCCTGGCGGCCAACGGCGAGCTCGAGCTGATCTGGGTGATCGTCGCCGGGGCGCTCGGGGCCGTGATCGGGGATTCCGCGCTCTACTGGATCGCCCGCCGCAGCTCGGCGAGGATCGAGCCGCAGGTGGAGCGCGCCCGGCGCAACCCGAGGGTGAAGTCGGCGCTCGACTTCCTCGATCGCGGCGCGCCGGTCCTGCTGACCTTCGGGCGCTACGTGCCGGGCCTTCGCTTCGTCGTCAACTCGACCATGGGGATGACCGAGTACCCCTACCGTCAGTTCTTGCCCTGGTCCGCCCTCGGCGGAATCCTGTGGTCGACCTACACCTGCGTGCTCGCCTACAAGGTCGGCTCCACGCTGGACAACTATCCGGCGGCGTCGATCGTGATCTCGGGCGCGATCACCACCGCCCTGATGGCGATCGCCTTTCTGGTCATGCGACACCGCGAACGCGCTCGGCGGGGGCCCGAGCAACCCGTAGGCAGGGAGCGGCGATCCGACGGTGAAGTATTAGGCTTGTAACGCCCACGAGAGGCGCCGTCTGTCGGCAACGCCCAGGCGGGCGCCCGATCGTGCGCAACGACATCGGCCGCACTCCAGCGACCGACTTAACAGAAGGAGTCTCATATGAGAGGCGCAGGCCGAGTCGTCTTCGCAGCGACCATGCTGATCATCCTCGGAGTGCTCAACATCATCTACGGCATCGGCGCCCTGGACGACGCGAACATCTTCGTCAACGACACCAGGTTCATCCTCAGCGATCTGAACGCCCTCGGTTGGGTTCTGATCCTCGTCGGGTTGCTCCAGCTCACCGCCGGCTTCTCGCTGATGTCCGGCAACACCTACGGTCGCGTGCTGGGCATCACGGCCGGGAGCATCGGCGCGATCAGTGCATTGTTTTCGGTTGGTGGCGCCTTTCCTTGGTGGTCGCTTGCGATGTTCGCGCTGTGCATCTACGTCGTCCACGGCATCATCGTCTTCGGAGAGGACGAGCGCGCCGTGAGGACGACCACGCGGTAGCTTGAACTGACAGTCAGCGGGGGCCCGACGACGCGGGTCCCCGCCCGTGGTGACCGTGGTAGTCTGCCCGGCTTGACTCGCGCCAGCGACCGTGAGAGGGTCGGCGGATGCCGCGCGCGATCGCTGTTCGCTGGATGTTGTGTGCTTTTGGGTCTCGCCGGCGCCGGAGCGTCCGCGCTGGGAGCGTCGGTGCAGGGGGCACCTGAGCCCGCGCCCGCTGAGCGCTTTTCCACGGACGACCGAACCGCGTCGGTGGCATCGCCGGCCGACTTCGCCAAGATGCACGCCGTGGCCGACCAGGAGGGCCGCGTCAGGGTGATCGCGGGGCTGCGCACGTCGTTCACGCCCGAGGGAGCCCTTTCGGCGGACGGTCGCCGGGTCCAGCGCACCTCGATCGACGACGCCACCGCCCGCGTTCGCCGGGCCCTCGCCGGCACCCGGCACGAGGTCGTTCACACCTACGAGACGGTGCCGTACATCGCGCTCGTGCTCTCGCCGAAGGCGCTGGAGCGGCTCGAGGCTTCGGAGGCTGTCGCGACGTTGCAGGAAGACATCGCGGTCCCCGCGACGCTCGCCCAGAGCACCCGGATCGTCGAGGCCACCGAGAACGTCGCCGTCAACCGCCAGGGCGCCGGAGGCGCCGTTGCCATCCTGGACACCGGGGTCCAGAAGTCGCATCCGTTCCTCCAGCACGCTCCCGGCGTGCCCAAGGTGCTCTCCGAGGCGTGCTACTCGGCGAGCGCCGATTGCCCCGGCAACGTCACCGAGTCCACGGCGTCGGGCTCCGGGGTCAACTGCACGTACGCGAGCAGCGGGTGCAGGCACGGCACGCACGTCGCCGGCATCGCGGCCGGCAAGGGCAACTCGTTCTCCGGCGTGGCTCCCCGGGCGCGGCTGATCTCGATCCAGGTCTTCTCGCGTTTCACCGGCGCCGACTGCGTCGGCGCCGGCGAGGATCCGTGCACGCTCTCGTTCGTCTCCGACCAGATCAAGGGGCTCGAGCGCGTCTTCGCCCTGCGCAACACCTTCAGCATCGGAGCGGCCAACATGAGCCTCGGCGGCGGGCAGTTCACGAGCACCTGCGACGGCGACGCGCGCAAGCCGATCATCGACAACCTCCGCTCGGTCCGGATCCCGACCGTGATCGCCTCGGGCAACGACGGCTTCACCAATGCCGTGGGCGCGCCGGGGTGCATCTCGACCGCGATCACGGTGGGGTCGACGGGGAACACCGATCAGGTCTCGCTCTTCTCGAACTCGAGCTCCGTCGTGGACCTGTTCGCGCCGGGCGAGGACATCACGTCCTCGGTGCCGGGCGGCGGGTTCGCCTCCTTCGACGGGACCTCGATGGCGACCCCTCACGTGGCCGGCGCCTGGACGGTCGCGCGCCGAGTGAGCCCGACCGCGACCGTCACGCAAATCGAGCAGGCGATGGACGACACCGGCAAACCCATCACCGACACGTTCGCCAGCCCGCCGATCACGCGCGACCGCATACGCGGCTTCTCGGCGGCCGCCGAGCTCCTCCACACCGGGTTTCGGGTCACCGAGCAGTGGGGCCCCGCGGCGGGGTTGGGCATCGCGTCCGACGGGGTCGGGCTCGCGCGGCGAACCAACGCGAACCACAACCCGACCACTCCGCCGCTCAACGCCAACCTTCACGATCAGCGGAATTCCGGCCGGCGCGCGGATCCTCCGCTCCTACGTCGTCTACCAGACCGTCGGCGGGCCCGATGCGACCTTCAGCTTCAAGGGAGTGAACCGCACCGCGACGCTGATCGGCGGATCGGGGCAATTCACCTGCTGGGACACCAACAACGGCGGCGCGATTCGCACCTACCGCTATGTCGTGCCTGCGGGGCAGGTGACCGGCAACGGCGTCTACACGATTGGCGGCGTCGGCGGTACCAATAGCGCGATTCACGGCAGGCCCGACGGGCAGGGCGCTTCCCTCGTCGTGATCTTCGACCGGCCGGGCGACGCCCTGCAGGGCCGCGCCTACCTGCGCTGGGGCGCGATGATCGCGCGGCCGGGGGCGTCGCCGATGAGCCACACGTTCACCGGGCTCTCGGTGCCGCCGGCCCCGACCGCTCGGGCGCTGCACGTCGGTATCGGCGACGGTGAGGCGTTCGCCGATCCCGCGATGCTGTTCAACGCGAGCCCGATCACGCCCGCCAACTTCTGGTCCGGGACGCGAAGGCGCACTTTGGGACGACGACCGACTCTCGCTGCCGGCGGCATCGCTGCCGGCGGGGACGACCTCCCGCACGAACAGCCAGGGCGCTACCGGCGAGTGCCTCACCTGGGCCTACGCCGGGCTGACGTACAAGAACTGACGGTATCCACGGACCCCCCGAACGGGGGGTGTCAGGCGTAACCGCCGACCGACCCGTGGGGTAGCAATGCCCATCGAGGCAGCGTCCGCACCGGCACATCCCGACACCGTCGAGGTTCTCGCGGGCCTGATCGCCGAGCTCGACTCGGCGACCGAGGCGGGCGAGTTCTACGACCATGTCTGCGAGGCGCTCTGCCGGCTGACGTCGCTCGAGCGAGCCGGGCTTCTGCTCTACGACTCCGCCAGCCGCGCCGTGCGCTCGGCGGGCTCTCACGGCCTCGACAAGGAGCTGATCGGCCAGGTCGAGGGCACGCTCGACGAGACCCCGATCGCGCGCGGGCGCTGGCCGAAGACCAGATCGTGATCGCCGAGGGCCTGGAAGGCGAGGTCCCGGCGCGCTACACGCGCTTTGCCGGAATCACGACCTTCGTCTGCGGCCCGATCGCCGCCGGCGGGCGCTGGCTCGGCGTCCTGCTTCGCCGACCAGGGGGGCGGGCGCTTCGAGCCCTCCGCCCAGGAGCTGCCAGACGATGCTGACGCTCGGCCGGCTCGCCGCGCTCGCCGCCAGCGTCGAGCACGCCACCCGCCAGGACGAGCGCGCTCGGCAACTCGCCGAGCGCGTCGAGCTCACTCGCGAGATCCACGATCGCGTCATGCAGCGGCTCTTCGGGCTCACGCTCGCGCTCGGCTCCGGACACCCGCTGACCGCCGCTGAGCGCCAGACGTGTCACGACCAGCTCCAGGCGACCCTCGTCCGATCTGCGCTCGGCGCTCGGCCGGCCGATCTCCTCGCACGGACGGCCGCTGTCGACGACGCTGATGGAGCTGATCCGGCGCCGTCGCGAGCGCACTCCGGAGATCGTCCTCGAGGCCGACGCCGGTCGAGGTGCCTGCGCGGCTCGAGCCGCTCGCTCAGTCCGTCTTCCTCGAGGCGCTTCGCAACTGCGAGAAGCACGCCAGCGCGAGCAGCATCGAGGTCCGCGTCGCGCGCCCGGGGACGATGTTCGAGCTCGAGATCACCAACGACGGCTCGACCCGGGCACGAGCGGGGCCTCGGCGGCGGCCGGCGCCGGGCTCGGGCTGCGCCTGTTGACGCTCGAGGCGCTGCAGGAGGACGCGCTGGTCGAGTTCGGCGCGCTGCCGGGCGGGCGCTGGCACGTGCGCATGGTCGCGTCGGCTCAGCGATGAGCGGTCTCAGGCGAAACCAGCGAGTAGCCGCGATCTCTCGCTTCGCGTTCTCGTCGTCGACGACCACGACGTCGTCCACTGGGGCTTTCGCCTCCTGCTCGAGCGCCAGACCTGGGTCGAGCGCTGCGCCGGCGCCGGCGACCGCGAACGAGGCGCTCGAGCTCGCCGAGCAGGCTGCAGCCGCACGTCGCCCTCGTCGACCTCTTCCTCGGCAAGCCAGTCGGGCGCCGAGCTGACACAGGAGCTGCTTGGCGCGCTCGCCGCTGACCCGGGTGCTGCTGATCTCCGGCGCCGGCATCCGTGTCGCGCCCGGTGGCGACGGCGGCCGGCGCTTCGGGGTTCGTCTCCAAGGCCTGGGGCGCACCCGACGTCGTCAAGGCCGTCCGCATGGTCGCGCTCGGCATGGAGGTCTTCGGCAACGATGCGGCCGAGGACCCGCCGCGGCTGACGCGCCGCGAGAGCGAGGTGCTCGCCGAGATCGCCGCCGGTTCGACCAACCGCGAGATCGGGGTCGAGCTTCACCTCTCGCCCCACACGATCAAGGAGCACACGAGCGCGATCTATCGCAAGCTCGACGTTCGCAACCGCGCCGAGGCCGTTCAGCGCGCCCAGCGCCTCGGTCTGATCGGCTGAGGGCTCCGCACACCCGCCATCACCCCCCGCTCGTCCGCAAGCTCCCCCCCGGCCGGGGGGTTGAGGGCGCTCGGACGCTAACTTCGCGGCGCCGGCGGACAAGTATCGGGTGATGTCCACCGCGCTTCTCTTCCCGGGCCAAGGCAGCCAGACGCCAGACATGCGCGAGCTCGTCGAGGCCTTCGCGCCCGAGCTGGCCGAGCTCGTGTTCGCCGAGACCGGGCGCCGATCCCTTTGCGCTCGCCGACGAGAGCACGGCCTACGCGCAGCCGGCCATCGTCTGCGCGAGCCTCGCCGCCTGGACGCGCGCGGGACGCCCTCGGCGCGAGTTTCTCGCCGGGCACTCGCTCGGCGAGCTCAGCGCGCTCGCCGTCGCGAGCGCGATCGAGCCCGCCGACGCGGTCGGCCTGGCGGTCGCTTCGCGGGCGCCTGATGCAGCGAGGCGGCCGAGACGAGCACCGGGGACGATGGTCGCACTGCTCGGCGAGGCTTCGCAAGGCGCGCGCCGCGGCCCGCGAGAGCGGTCGTCGAGATCGCCAACGACAACGGCCCGAGCCAGCTCGTCGCCGCGGGCCCACCGCGAGGCGATCGAGATCGCCGTCAGCGAGGCGAAGGCCCGCGGCGTGCGGGCGATCAAGCTCCCGGTTGCAGGCGCCTTTCACACCGAGGCGATGAGGCCCGCGGTCGAGCCCTACCGCGAGGCGCTCGAGCAGGTCGACGATCGACATCCCGACGGCTCCCGTCTACTCGAGCGCGACCGCGGAGCCGTTTCCGACGAGCGCTGCGGGCATCCGCGACCAGCTCGCCGGTCGCGCTGGTGCACCCGGTCCGCTGGCGCGAGACGATCGATTCGCTGCACCGACTCGGCGTGCGCAATTTCGTCGAGGCCGGCCCGGGCAAGGCGCTGATCGGAATGCTGCGGCGCTCGCACCCGACGTCGAGGCGAACGTGCTCGGCGCGCAGAGGGTCGCCCATGCCTGACGTGTACGTGGCCGAGCGAGCCAACGCCGTCGAGGCGCCGCGTTCGCTGCGCGGCGCGGCGATCGGTGGCGTCGGCGTCGCCCTGCCCGCCACGGTCAAGACCAACGCGCCGATCGCCGCCCGGCTCGGCGTCGACGAGGACTGGATCGTCGCTCGAACCGGGGTCCGCGAGCGGCGGGTCGCCCCGGCCGATCAGGGCGTCGTCGATCTCGCCGCGATTGCCGCGGCGCGTTCGCTCGAAGCGGCCGCGGTTGCGGCAGCGGACATTGATCTCGTGCTCGTCGCCACGATGAGCCACGATCAACTCTCTCCCGCTGCCGCACCGCTGGTCGCCGAGCGGATCGGCGCCCGGCGTGCCGGCGCGATCGACGTCGATGCCGCCTGTGCGGGCTTCGTCTCGGCGATCGCACTCGGCGCCTCGCAAATCGAGAGTGGGCGAGCGACCACTGTGCTCGTGATCGGTGCCGACCTCATGCATCGCCTTCTCGACCATGACGACCGTGCCACCGCGGCGCTGTTCGGCGACGGCGCCGGGGCTGTGCTGCTGAGGGCGAGCGAGGGCGAGAGCCGAATCGGCCCCGTCGTGCTCGGTGCCGACGGCGCGCGCGCCGACCTGATCACCGTCTCGCGTGCCGAGGCCCTGATCCGGATGAAGGGACCAGACACCTTTCGCCAAGCGGTCGATCGCCTTTGCGAATCCTCCCTGGCCGCGGCGGCGGCGGTCGACAGCTCGCTCGACGAGATCGACGTCTTCGTCTATCACCAGGCCAACAAGCGGATCCTCGAGGCGGTCGCCGCGCGCCTCGACTTGGATCGCAGCGCGGGTGATCGACTGCATCGCCCGGTACGGCAACACGTCCGCGGCAACTGTGCCGATTGCCCTGGCCGAAGCCCGCGACTCCGGGCTGCTCAGAGACGGCTCGCGGGTGTTGATGGCGGCGTTCGGCGGCGGGCTCGCGTGGGCGGCGACCGTCGCCGAGTGGGGGTTCGAGGGCAGTGACTCTGATCTCGTCGACGGAGGTGACGGCAATGGCTCGTGAAGGCTGTGCGATCGTCACCGGCTCGGCCCGCGGCATCGGCGCCGCGATCGCCACGAGCGCTCGCGGGCGAAGGCTGGCCGGTCGTCGTCAACTACCGAAGCGACGCCGACTCGGCGGCCGAGTGTGTGCGGCGGATCGAGCAGGCCGACGGCCGCGCGCTTGCGGCGCCGGCCGACGTCACGCAGCCCGAACAGGTCGACGAGCTGTTCGCTCGGGCCGAGGAGGCGTTCGGCCCGGTGATGGTGCTCGTCAACAACGCCGGGATGCGCATCGACGGGCTCGCGCCTCAGCTCGACGCCGAGTCGTGGGCGTCGGTGCTCGACACGAATCTCTCAGCCGCTTTCCACACCACCAGACGGGCGCTGCGGCCGATGCTGCGCGGCCGCTTCGGGCGCATCGTCAACATCGCCTCGATCGTCGGCCCGAGGGCCAACGCCGGCCAGTCGAACTACGCCGCCTCCAAGGCAGGGCTGATCGGCATGACGAAGACCGTTGCGGTCGAGGTGGCTCGGCGCGGGATCACCGTGAACGCCGTTGCCCCTGGCCTCGTCGAGACCAAGCTCAGCGAGGGAATCGGCAACGGACTCGCCGAGCAGATCCCGGCGCGGCGGCCAGGGACGCCCGGAGGAGGTCGCGGCGTGCGTGCGCTTCCTCGCCTCCGAGGAGGCGGCGTACGTGACCGGGACCGTGCTCACCGTCGACGGCGGACTCAGCGCGTGACACAATCAAACGAAAGGAGCGACCGAGATGGCAACTCAAGAAGTGACGACTGAAGCGGTCGAGAAGGTGATCTTCGACGGCATCGAGGAGATCGGTGCGGAGGGCGAGGTCACCCGTGAGGCGACCTTCGAGAGCCTCGACATCGACTCGCTCGACCTGATCGAGGTTGCGCAGATCGTCGAGGACGAGTTCGGCGTCGAGCTCGACGGCGACTCGGTCAAGGACGTGAAGACGGTCGGCGACGTGATCGACCTGGTGGTGGCGCGCGCCGGATGAGTGCTGCGGGCGACAACGCGGGCGCGCGGCGGCGCGCCGTGATCACCGGGGTCGGTGCCGTGACCCCGCTCGGCGTCGGCGCCGAGCCGCTGATCGAGCGCTGGATCGCGGGCGAATCGGGGATCGTCGATGGCGTCGGGCGCTGCTCGGACTTCGAGCCGAGCGAGCACCTGACGCGAAAGGAAACACGCCGTCAGGACCGCTTCACCCAGCTCGCCGTGGTCGCCGCCGAAGAGGCGCTCGTCAACGCCGGGTGGGAAAGCGCGCCGCCGTATCCAGCCGAGCGTGTGGGCTGCGTGATCGGGACCGGGATCGGCGGACTCGGTTCGCTCGAGGAACAGCATTCGGTCCTGCTCGACAAGGGCCCGAAGGCGGTCTCGCCGCTCGCGGTACCGCTGCTGATGGGCAACGCGGCCGCCGCCGCGGTGGCGATGCGGCGGGGCCTGCGCGGCCAGTCGTTCGGCGTGATGTCGGCGTGCGCTGCCGGTGCCCATGCGATCGGCCAGGCGCTGCGGATGATCGAGTCGGGCGACGCGGATGCGGTCGTCACCGGCGGCTCCGAGGCGGCGCTGACGGGGATCGCGAGCGCTGCGTTCGCCGCGATGGGAGCGACGTCCGAGAGTGGGCTCTCGCGACCGTTCGATGCCCGGCGAGACGGCTTCGTCATGGGTGAGGGAGCCGGCGTGCTGGTCTTGGAGGAGGCCGGTTGCGCCGCAGCGCGCGGCGCGCCGGTCCTCGGCGAGCTGCTCGGCTACGCCTCGACCTCGGACGCTCACCACCTCACCGCACCCGAGCCTTCCGGCCGTGACGCCGCGCGCGCCATCGGCCTGGCGCTCGCCGACGCGGCGCTCGCCGCCGACGACGTCGACTACGTCAACGCCCACGGCACCTCGACCCCGCTCAACGACCGCGCCGAGACCGAGGCGATCAAGCTGGCGCTCGGCGAGGTGGCCGGCGATCTCCCGATCTCGTCGACGAAGTCGGTGATCGGCCACCTGCTTGGTGCCGCCGGCGCGGTCGAGGCGATCGCCACGGTCGAGGCGCTTCGACGTCAGGTCGCGCCGCCGACGGTCGGCTGGGAGCAGCGCGACCCCGAGCTCGACCTCGACTACGTGCCCGACGAGGCGCGACCGCTCGAGCGCCGAGCCAACGGCAACGGCGGCGCGCGGCTGGTTGCGATCTCGAACTCGTTCGGCTTCGGTGGCCACAACGCGGTCCTCTGCCTGCGCGGATGACGGCGCCCGCCGCCACGCAGGCTCCACCGCGAGCGACCGCTGCACCCGAGCTGGAGCCTGCCGGCGCACCGGCTCGAGCTGCTCTGCGACCGCGGCAGCTTCGCTCCGCTTCGCAGCGGCGTCGTCTCACCGGGCCTCGGCGACCGCGCCGGTGCCGGCGACGGGGTCGTCGCCGGGGCCGGGAACGGTCGATGGCCGGCCGCTGTTCTGTTACGCCCAGGACCCGACCTTCCTCGGCGGCTCGCTCGGGCGCCGCGCACGCCGATTCGATCGTCCGCGTGATGCGCCTCGCCGGCGAGGCCGGCGCGCCGGTCGTCGGCTTCGTCGAGTCGGGTGGCGCGCGCCTGCAGGAGGGCCACGCCGCGCTCGCGGGCTACGGGCGGATCTTCCGTGCCAGCGTCGAGCTCGCCGACCGTGTTCCGCAGATCTCGGTCGTCACCGGGGTCTCCGCCGGAGGCGGCGCCTACTCGCCGGCGCTGACCGACTTCGTCGTGATGACCGAAAGCGCGCGCATGTTCCTCACCGGGCCGCGGGTAGTCGAGGCGGCGCTCGGCGAGCGCGTCTCGATGGAGGATCTCGGCGGGCCCGGCGTTCACTCGCGAAACGGCGTCTGCCAGCTCGTCGCTCGGGTCCGATGCCGAAGCCGCCGCCGTCGCCCGCCAGCTCCTCGGCATGCTGCCCGAAAGCATCGGGGCAGCGCCGCGGCGGGCGCAGCCGGTGCTCGAACGAGGCGAGGATCCGGCGGCGGCCGTTCCCGACGACCCGCGCCGCGTCTACGACGTCCGCGATCCGGCTCGGGCGATCGTCGACGACGGCGAGCTGCTCGAGCTCTACTCGAACTGGGCGCGAAACATGGTCACCGCGTTTGCGCGGATCGACGGCCGGCCCGTCGGGCTGATCGCCAACCAGCCGCGCTACCTCGGCGGAGTGATCGATGCCCCGGCGGCGGAGAAGGCGGCGCTCTTCGTCAACTCCTGCGCGCGCTTCGGCCTGCCGCTCGTGGTCCTGGTCGACACACCCGGCTTCATGCCCGGTGAGCGCCAGGAGCGAGGTGGCGTCATCCGCCACGGCGCCTGCACTGCTTCGCGCCTTCGCCGCCGCCCGAGTGCCGAAGCTGACGGTGGTGCTGCGCAAGGCCTACGGCGGCGCCGTGATCACGATGAACTCGAAGGACCTCGGCGCCGACATCGTGTTCGCCTGGCCCGGCGCCGAGATCGGGATCATGGCCGCGCGCCAGGCGGTCGGGATCGTCGAGCGCCGGGCGCTGGACGGTGGCAGAGGACGCCGAGGCGGCGGGCAGCGAGCTCGCCCGCGCGTACGCCGAGGAGCACCTCGGAGCGGCGCGGGCCGCGGCTTCGGGTTACGTCGACGAGGTGATCGAGCCCGACTCGACCCGCGCCCGTCTCGCATGGGCGCTGGGCGCGCTGGAGCGCCGATGAGTCGGCTCGAGCCGAACGCGAGGATCGCCGCCGAGTTCTCCTCGCAGGCGTGCGCGAACACGCTCTCCCTGTACGTGGCCCTCGGCGACAGCTTCACCGCCGGCAGCGGCTGCTGGCCGCGGCGAGGCCTGGCCGGAGCTGCTCGGCGACCGCCTGCGAGCGAAGCAGCCCGGAGCTCGAGCTGCGCAACCTCGCGGTTCACGGAGCGACCAGCGCCGAGGTGGTCGAGCAGCTCCCCGAGGCGCTCGAGCTCGAGCCCGACCTGGTCACGGTCGTATTCGGCGCCAACGACGTGCTGCAGAACGACCAGGCCCGATCCGACGGCCTACGCCCATCGTCTCGACCGGATCCTGCGGACGCTCCAGGAGGCGAACCCGGTCGTTCGCATCGTCACCGCGACCTCGCCCGAGCGCTGGGAGTTCCTCGGGCTCGGGCCGCGCACCGGAGCTCGGATCTCACGCGGGATCGCCGCGATCAACCGGGCGACCAGATCGGCTGCGGCCGCCAACGGCGTTGCCTGCCTCGATGTCGTCGGCCATCCCGGGCTATCGGAGCCCGAGAACTTCAGCGCCGACGGCCTGCACCCCTCGCCGCTCGGCCACCGCCGGGCTGCACGAGCGTTCGCCGCGCTGGTCGAGGAAAGCTTTGGAATCGAGATCGCAACTGAAGGAGGAGCGGATGAATGAGCTCGCAGGCACAGATGCCACGCCGCACGTCGGGCGCGACGGTGACGAGCGGCGGGCGCACGATCACCGAGGCCGATCTGGTCTCCTTCTCGGCGCTCACCGGCGACTGGCACCCGCAGCACTCAGACGCCGAATGGGCGTCGCGGGGGCGCTTCGGCGAGCGCGTCGCCCACGGGATGCTGGTGCTCTCCTACGCGGTCGGCCTGATGGCGTTCGACCCCGAGCGCGTCGTCGCCCTGCGCGGCCTCGATGCGGTCACCTTCAAGCGCCCGGTGCGAATCGGCGACACGATCCGGGTTCGGTCTCGAGTCGAACGGGTGCGGCCGCTCGACAACGAGCACGCGCTCGTCGCCTTCGCCTGGCGGATCGTCAATCAGGACGACCAGGTCGTGGTCCGCGCCCGACTCGAGGCGCTGTGGCGGCTCGAGCGACAAGACCAACGTGGCGACGTCGCGGCCAACGGTGCCGTCGCCGATGCCGACGAGCTCTACGTCGGCACGGTGCTGCTGTGATCCTCGACGGCAAGCGGATAGTGGTCACCGGCGTCGTCAACCGCCACTCGATTGCCTACGCGATCGCCGAGCGGGCGCTCGAGGAGGGTGCCGAGGTCGTGCTCACCAGCTTCGGCCGCATGCGTCGGCATGACCGAGCGCGCTGCGTCGCGCCTTCCCGGCGCGCCCGAGGTGCTCGAGCTCGACGTCAACAGCGACGACGACCTCTCGGCCCTGGCGCGCGGGCTCGAAGCAAGCTGGGGCGGCGTCGACGGCGTCGTGCACGCGATCGCCCATGCGCCCGCCGACGCCCTGGGCGGCAACTTCGTCGCGGCGCCGCGGGCGAGCGCCTGCGCGGCGTTCGAGACCAGCGCCTACTCGCTGAAGGCGCTGGCCGCCGCGCTGGCGCCGTTGATGCGCGCCCGACAACGGCGACGGCCCGAGGCGCGGCGCGATCGTCGGGCTCGACTTCGACGCCACCGTCGCCTGGCCGTCCTACGACTGGATGGGCGTAGCCAAGGCTGCGCTCGAATCCGTTGCCCGCTACCTCGCCCGCGATCTCGGCCCGGACGGGATCCGGGTCAACCTGATTGCGGCCGGACCGATCTCGACGGCTGCGGCCTCCGGCATTCCCGGGTTCGACGCAGCTGGCCGACACCTGGGCGCGCTGCGCCCCGCTGGGATGGGATCACCGCGACGCCGGCGCGGTTGCCGACGCCGCGATCTTCCTCCTCTCCGACCTCTCCCGCGCGATCAGCGGCGAGATCGTCCACGTCGACGGCGGGGTCCACGCGGTCGGCGCCGCAGCTCCGTCTGCGCAGGCGGCCGTGGCGGCGGGCTGAGGACGAGATGTCCAAGACTCAGCGCAACATCAACATCGTCGCCGTCTTCCTGCCCTTCCTCGGCGTGATCGCCGCGATCGTGATGCTGTGGAACAGCGCCGTCGGCTGGACCGACCTCGCGATTGCAGCCGGGATGTATCTGGTGACGGCGGTCGGGGTCACGGTCGGCTATCACCGCCTGCTCACCCATCGCGCGTTTCAGACCTACAAGCCGGTCGAGTACGCGTTCGCGGCGGCGGGCTCGATGGCGGTTCAGGGTCCGGTGATCGACTGGGTCGCCGACCACCGTAAGCATCACGCCCACACCGACGAGGAGGGCGATCCGCACTCGCCACACGTCGGCCACGGCAGCGGCCTGCGCGGCCTATGGCACGCCCACGTCGGCTGGCTGTTCGAGACCAACGGGCAGGCCGATCGGCGCAAGTACGCAACCGAGCTCATGGAAGACCAGGGAATGCGCAAGCTCAATCGCTACTTCCCCTGGCTCGCGCTCGCGTCGCTGGCGATTCCGTTCGGCCTCGGGGTTGCGATCGGCGGCGAGATCGTCGCCGGGCTGACCGCCCTGCTCTGGGGCGGCCTGGTGCGGATCTTCTTCGTCCACCACATCACCTGGTCGATCAACTCGATCTGCCACTACCACGGCGCCCGCCGCTTCGACACCGACGACGAGTCGACCAACGTCTGGTGGCTCTCGCTCGCCTCGCTGGGCGAGGCCTGGCACCACAACCATCACGCCTTCCCGCGCTCTGCCTTTCACGGCCTGCGCTGGTGGGAGCTCGATCCGTCCGGGCTGATCATCCGCGCGATGGGCGCGGTCGGGCTTGCCTGGAACGTCGTCGCGATCGCGCCCGAGCGGCAGGCCCAGCGGCTGGATCGCGGTCGCCGCTGCAGATCCCGGCTCATAACCCGGGGCCGCACGTAATCGTGGCGGCTCAACCGCGGTACCTTGCGGCAACGTCCCCCGCGCGATTGAATCCTGCAAGCGATTCAGATGCGACTGGCAGGCGACGAGAGCTCCAGGAGCTGAGATGGCCGACGTGTTCATCTCCTACTCGCGCCGCGACGAGCCCTTCGTCGAGCGGCTCCGCGAGGCGCTGGCAGGCAGCGACAAGGACGTCTGGCTCGACCGCGAAGACATCGGCCCGGCGGTCGAGTGGAACCGCGAGATCGAGCTCGGGATCGAGGGCGCGGACATCTTCGTCTTCGTCATCAGCCCCGACTCGCTTCGCTCCGAGCCGTGCAGGCGCGAGCGCGAGTACGCGCAGGCCAAGAACAAGCGGATCGTGCCGCTGCTTCGCCGCGAGCCCGAGGAGCTGGCGGTGCCGGAGGAGCTCGCGAGCCGCAACTACATCTACTTTCGCACCGACGAGGAGTTCGCGCCGGGTGTCGTCTCGGTGCTCGCGGCGATCGACAACCTGCCCGAGTGGGCGCGCGAGCACACCCGCCTGCTCGAGCGGGCCGAGGAATGGGAGCACAGCGGCCGCGACGCCAGCTTTCTGCTCCGCGGCAGCGATCTGAGCGAGGCCGAGACCTGGCTCTCGGCGCAGGGGTCGCATCGGGAGCCGCGTCCGAGCCCGCTCCAGACCGAGTACCTGCTCGAAAGCCGCAAGGCCGCGACCCGCCGCCAGCGCCGGACGATCGCGGCGGTCGGGCTCGCGCTTGCCGTCAGCGTCGTCCTCGGGGTCGTCGCATTGCTGCAGCGCGACGAGGCGCAGGAGCAGCGCGACGAGGCGATTCGCCAGGCGCAGCTTGCCGAGTCGCGGGAGCTCGCGGCGGTCTCGGTTGGTGAGGTGCAAACGACCCCTGGGAGGCCCTCGAGCTTGCGGTCGAGGCCGCCGAGACCTCCGCGACGCCCGAGGCGACGGACGCGCTGAGGCAGGCTCTGCGAAGCTCCGCGCGAGAGCGCCATTCTCGCGCAGCCCGGCATCGCGATCGCGAACGCCAGGTTCACCGCGGACCCAGATCGAGTTCTGACGGTGAGCCTCGACGGCAAGGTCCGGCTCTGGGATCTCGCCACCGGGCAGTCCGAGAGCGCCGAGAAGCCGAGCGGGAGTGCCGACCCGAGCTGCAGTCCGCGAGCGACGTGAGTCCCGATGGCAGCCTGGGAGTCGCCGCTCGCCTGCCCGGGGTGCGCCTGAGCGATGCAGAGGTCGGCACTCCACTGATCGAGCTCAACCGACTGGGCGGCGGCCTCGAAGGCGGAGTCCGCAGTGCGGGATTCAGTCCCGACGGAAGCTCGTTCCTGACGGCGGGCTACGATCCGACCGCACGCGTGTGGCCGCTGACGCTGAGGCGGCTGGCCGACAAACCGGTCGCCGGCGCCGCGATCAGCCCGGACGGACAGCGCTGCGTAACCGCCCACGGCGACGGCACAGCGACGTTGTGGTCGTGCTCCGACGGTGAGGAGCTTCGGAGCTGGACGCTTCCCGAGTCCGGGGTCGGGAAACGCTTACTCGCCTGGCGACTTCTTCCCCGTGTCCTTCAACGCGGACGGGTCACAGATCGCCATCTCGGTTGGCTCTACGACCTTCGTCTCGCGACGGCGAAACGGGCGAGGAGCTGTTCCAGCCTCCGTGGTCCCCCCGACCTCGACTCCGCCCCGACCGTCAGTCCCGGCGGCTCACTTGCGGTTCGCGCCCTCGCCCACCGCTCTGCCGAGATCGTCGAGCTTCCCGGCGAAGACCGTGTTCGACACGCTCCCGCCCGACTTTCCTGTCGACTTCGGGCAGGTCGTGTTCTCCGAGGACGACCGGCGACTCGTCGCCTCGTCTCGCCAAGACCCGCTGGTCCGGGTCTGGGACATCGTCAGCGGGGAACCGCTCGCGACGATCGGCCCGTTCGACCACCCGGTCGAGGACGTCGATCTGAGTGCCGACGGCTCGCGCGTGCTCACCGCCGGTAGGTCCATCGAGTTCTGGGACGCCGTCAGCGGCGAGCGAGTCGGAGGGTTCACCACCGATCAGCACTTTGTCTTCACGGCGGCGTTCGCCGCCGACGAGCGGTTCGTGGTCACGGGGGGAGCCGACGGCAACGTCCGGGTCTGGGAGGCCTCGACCGGGCGCCCTGTCGCCGCCGACGTGGTCGATCCCGAGTTCGTCGGCGACGCCTCGATGAGCGCGGACGGCCAGCTGCTCGCGACCGGCCTGCGGGGCTCGGCGCTTCTGTTCGATTGCGCTGCATGCCACCCAGCCTCCGAGCTGCTCGACGATGCCCGCGAAGCGATCGAAAACAGGCCTACTTCGCCTGACTAACGCCGTGGGAGGAGTCGGCCGCCCTGCGGCCCCTCACCAACGCGCGGCGGACCGCCTTGATCGGTACCGCACCGCCTGCGTACGGTTCCCAGTTGCAAGTTCGCTCGGCGTCGGGTTAGGGTGGCCAGCGGCATGCGGGGAGACGCGGACCGAGAGTCCCCCGGCCGCGCCCGTGTCGCGGCCGTCGTCGCGGTGCTCGTCGGCCTCGTGGTCGCGGTCGCCCTGGTTCTGAGCGAGCGACGACGAGTACACGATCACCGCGCAGTTCCAGAACGCGAGCGCGCTGGTCACGGGCAACCAGGTCGTGATCGGCGCCCAGCCGGTCGGGAGCGTCGAGGAGATCCGGCTCGCTCCCGACGGCCAGGCAAACGTCACCTTCACCGTCGACGAGGAGTTCGCGCCCCTGCGCCGCGGGACGGTGGCGACCGTGCGCTGGGCCTCGCTGTCCAGCGTCGCCAACCGCCAGATCCAGCTGACGCCGCCGGCCGAAGGCGTGGGAGAGGAGATCCCCGACGGCGGCGTGCTGACGCAGACCGAGACGATCACCGACGTCGAGGTCGACCAGTTCTTCAACATGCTCGACGACAAGACCGTCAAGGACTTCAAGCGGGTGATCAAGGGCTTCGCGACGTCCTACGAGGGCGTCGCGAAGCAGGCCAACCGCGGCTACAAGTACCTCAACCCGATGCTCTACAACGGCCGGCGGGTCTTCGCCGAGCTCAGCGTCGACCAGGCGGCGCTCGAGCGCCTGCTGGTCGACGGCTCGCGCTTCGCCGGCGCGCTCGCCGACCGGTCGAGCGACCTGCCGCAGCTGGTCCACAACCTGAACCTGATGATGAACGCGATCGGCGACCGCAAGCTCGAGCTGGCCCGCGCGATCTCCCTGCTGCCGCCGTTCATGCGCAACGCCAACACGACGTTCGTGAACCTGCGCGCGGCGCTCGACGACCTGCAGCCGCTCGTCATCGCCGGCAGGCCGGCCGCCAAGGAGCTGCGCCCGTTCCTGGTCGAGCTGCGCGCCACGGCGCGCAACGCCGTCCCGACCGTCCGCGACCTCTCGGCGATCATCCGCCGCCCGGGCGACGCGAACGACCTGATCGAGCTGCAGCGCGCGCAGCCGCGCGCTGCGAGAGGCCGCGATCGGCTCCGGCTCACCCGAGTGCGGCCCCGGGCCCGAGCATCCGGAGGACCTCGAGGTCGCCGCCGACGACGACTACTCCCAGGGCAGCTTCGGCGAGGCGCTCTGCTCGCTTCGCAACGGCCACGACAACCTGAGCTTCTTCCGCGCCTACACGCCGGAGCTCGTCGGCTGGTTCGACGGCTTCGGCCACTCGGGCTACGTCGACGCGATCGGCGGCGTGGGACGGGTCGAGCTGACGCTCAACACGTTCAGCCCGACGCTGTCGCTGTTCCCGGACCTGACCGATCCCGACTCGCCGGCCGAGCAGTTCTCGGCGCTCAGCACCGGCAACGTGCGGCGCTGCCCGGGATCGAACGAGCGGCCGCTCGGCGCGGCCGACCCCGACGACGACTCGGTCCCGTTCACCGACGGTGGTGCGCTCACCGACGGCGTTCCGGGCGACTGCGACCCGACGAAGGTGCAGCCGGGGCCATGAGGCGGATCGCGCTCATCCTCGCGTCGCCTGGCCGCCGGCGGCGGCATTGCTGCGACCGCGGGCGCCGCTGACGACGTCCACACCTACAAGATCGAGATCTACAACGCGTTCGGGCTCGTTCCCGGCTCGGACGTCCGCGTCGCCGGCGTCAACGTCGGCTCGATCACCGACCTGACCGTGAACGAGGACAAGCGCGCGGTGATCACGGTCGAGCTCGAGGGCGACCTGACCCGGCTGGGCGACGAGACGACCTGCGAGTCCTCGCCGCAGTCGCTGATCGCCGAGTACTTCCTCGATTGCCAGCCGGCCGGAGAGCCGCTTGCCGAGGGCGAGATGATCCCCGCCAGCCAGGTCCGCCAGACGGTGCAGCCGGACATCGTCGCGAACACGATGCGCGAGCCGTTCCGGCGCCGGCTGACGCTGCTGATCAACGAGTTCGGAACCGCGCTCGCGGGCAACCCCGAGAACCTGCGCGAGGCGATCCGCCTCGGCGCGCCGGCCCTGACCGAGTTCGAGGAGGCGACCGAGATCCTCGCCAACCAGGCCGAGATGATCCGCGGCCTTCAACGTCCACTCGGAGAAGGTCTCGCGCGAGCTCGCGGCCGACCGCGAGCGGATCGTCGAGTTCGTCGACGAGGCCGAGGACGTCGCCTCGACGGCGCTCGAGCGCCGCGAGGACGTCTCGCGCGGCTTCGACCTCTTCGACGACTACATCGACGAGCTGCGGCCGACGCTCGCGCAGCTGAACGACACCGCGCGCCAGCAGACCCCGCTGCTGGCCGATCTGCGCGACGCCGCGCCCGAGCTGTACCGGCTCTCGAACAGCCTGCCGATCTTCCAGCGGGCGTCGGAGGATTCGCTGCGCACGCTCGGCGACGCCGCGGTCGTCGGCCGCCGCGCGCTGACGCGGGGGCGCGACGAGCTCGAGCTGCTCGCCGAGGCCGGCAAGAACGCGCCGGTGACGACGGAGATGATCGCCGACTTCCTGCGCGACGTCGACGACCCGCGGCGCGCGATGGAGATCAACGACCTCGCCGAGGCGACGACCGGGCGCACGAGCGAGCAGCCCGGGACCCGAGAACACCAAGGGCTACACCGGCTTCGAGGGGCTCCTCAACTACGCCTACTACCAGGCGCTCGCGATCAACCAGTTCGACCGCGGCGGGCACTCGCTCCACATCAACCTCTACGAGTTCTAGACGGGCCCGTGCGGGAGCTTCTCATCCGGGCGCGACCCCGCGACCGGCAAGCCGGGCGTCCCGGCCGAGGGCGGCGGAACGACAACCGACTTCGACGAGATCGCCCGCTGCGCGACGTGGCTCGGCCCCAACCAGCCGGGGATCAACGAGGACCTCGGCCTGCCGCCCTACGACCCGTCGGTGTGCCCGGGCGGAACGACGCCCGAGCACGCACGCGCCACCCTCTGCGATCCGGGCGGAGGCGACGGAGCGCGAGCGCCGCCGGTCGGCCGCCGCGGCGGCGACCGCGGCGGCGACGATTCGGTGCGCGGCGAACCGCCGGCCGACGGGCCCGCGCCGCCGGATTCGGCGCCGCCGGACGAAGCGTGGCTCCGGCGGCCCCGACGGCCCCGGCCCGGGCGGCATCGACGACATCGTCGACGACGTGCTCGAGCTGCCCGACGAGGCGCTCGAGGACCTCGGCATCGAGGTTCCCGAGCGCGGCGCCGGTGGCTCGGCGCAGGCGACCGAAGACCTCCTCGACTTCCTCTTCGAATCATGAGGCCGACGCACCTCACTCGCCGCGCTCTCCGCCTCGCCCGTGATGGTCGGCGCGGTGACGGTGCTGATCGCGATCGTCGCCGTGTTCCTCGCCTACAACGCGAACAGCGGCCTTCCGTTCGTGCCCGTCTACCGGGTCTCGGTCGACATCCCGAACGCCGCGCGGATGACGCCAACAACGAGGTCCGGATCGGCGGCGTGCGGGTCGGCGTCGTGGAGTCGATCGACCCGGTGCCGAGCGAGGACGGACACCGCGACCGCGGCAACCGAGCATACCGACGGCCGGGCCCGAGCTGCCGCCGATCGCGGCACGGCTGAACCTGAAGCTCGACAAGACCGCCGAGCCGCTGCCGCAGGACTCGATCTTCCGCGTCCGCTACCGCTCGGCGTTCGGCCTCAAGTACCTCGAGATCGTGCGCGGCGCGGGCCGCCGGCGCCCGAGGGGCACGTCTTCGACGGCACCGACGACGGCGAGCTGTGCGACCTGCCGACCGACGGCGGCCAGTTCGCCTCCTCGATCCCGGAGGAGAGCCGAAACGGCTGCTTCCAGGGCCAGACCGAGTTCGACGAGATCAACGACACCTTCGACAACCGCCGACCCGCCGCGCGCAGCGCGAGAACCTGGTCGGCTACGGAAGCGCGCTTGCGGGCCGCGGGGTGTCGCTGAACGAGACGATCGCCGAGCTGCCGCGCCTGTTCGGGAGCCTGAAGCCGGTCGGCCGGGCGCTCTCGGACCCCGAGGTGAACCTGGGCCGGTTCATCCACGGGCTCTACCGCACGGCGCGCTACACGGCCCCGGCCGCGCGCGAGCAGGCGCAGGGCTTCGGCTTCGCCGCGACCGCCTTCCGCGCGATCTCGTCGAATCCCGAGAGGCTCAAGGAGGCGATCTCCGAGGCGCCGCTGACGTACGAGACCGGGATCCGCCTGCTGCCGCGACAGCGCGTCTTCCTGGCGAACGTCGAGCAGTTCGCGCGCCTGATGCGGCCGGGCGCCGAGGACCTGCGCATCACCCTGCCGGTGCTCAACGACGCGATCGAGACCGGCGCTCCGGTGCTGCGCGACTCGCCGCCGGTCAACCGGCGTCTGCGCGCGACGCTCGGGCGAGCTCAACCAGCTGGTCACCCAGCCGAGCACGCGGGTGACCCTCGAGCGCCTCGGTGAGGCGTTTCGCACCGGGCGGCCGCTCGTGCGCTGGGTGGCCCCGGCGCAGACCGTCTGCAACCTCTTCAACTACTGGTTCACGTTCCTGCCGGGCGCGCTCTCCGAGCCGAGCCAGGTCGGCTACTCGCTGCGCCAGGCGATCGTCCGCTTCCCGGGCGCGCCCACAGCCGAGGTCGGCCTCGGCGGCTACACCGGCATCGGCCCCAACGGCAAGGCCGGCGACGGCGAGTTCAAGCCGTATGAGATCCCGATCACCAACTCGCATCCCTACATGCCAACCGGCCAGCGCGACGCCGATTGCCAGCCGGGCCAGATCGGCTACCCGCTCGGCCAGCTCCCGGTGCCCGGCCAGCGCCTCTCCGACCCCGCCAACCGCGTCTCCGATCTGCCGGGCAGCCGCGGGCCGACGACGGCGTTCTGGAACGCCGACGGCGAGCGGATCCTCTTCGACAGCCGCGTCGCCTCGCGCCAGCCCGAGAGCTGGAAGGGGGTGGGCAAGTGAGGGGCATGCACAAGAGCCGCTGGCTACCGAGCTGGCTGCTCGCCCTGCTGCTGCTCGTGGTGGTCGCCGTCGGCTCGGTGCTCGCCTACACGAAGGAGCTGCCGTGGAGCGACCGCTACGAGGTCCACGCCGTCTTCTCCTCGGCGCAGACGATTCGCTCCAGCTCGCCGGTGAGGATCGCCGGCGTCAACGTCGGCGAGGTGACGGCCGTCGAGCTCACGGGCGAGCCGGTCGAGGGCGAGACCGGGAACCTGCGCCGCTCCCGCGGTCCGGGTGACCATGGAGCTGGAGGAGAACGCCCTGCCGCTGAAGGACGACGCGTTTCTCAAGGTCCGCCCGCGCATATTCATCGACGGCAACTACTTCGTCGATCTGCACCCGGGCAGCCCGAGCGCCTCCGAAGTGCCAGACGGCCACACCTTCGGCCTCGACCAGACCGCCCACTCCGTGCAGCTCGATCAGGTGCTGACCACGTTGCAGAGTGACGTCCGCACGGACCTGCAGACCTTCCTCGACCAGTTCGGAAACGCGCTGACCCGCTACCGCGGCGCCGAAGGTCTGCGCGAGCTGTTCCGCACCTCGGGCCCCGCCTACAAGTTCACGGCCCAGGTTGCGGAGTCTCAGCTCGGCACGCACCGCGGCGACCTGCGCGGAGTGGTCAGCGGCCTCGGCAGGGTGTTCCGCGGCTTGAGCCGAAACGAGGAGGCGCTCAGCGACCTGATCACGAACCTGCGCCGGGTGACCGGCGCCTTCGCGGTCGAGGACGAGGCGCTCGGACAGGCGATCGAGCGCCTGCCCGACTTCCTGGCCGAGGGCGAGCCGACCTTCCAGGAGCTCAACACGGCGCTTCCGCATCTGCGAGCTTTCGCCCGCGAAGCCCTCCCCGGCGTGCGCAAGAGCCCCGAAGCGCTGCGGGCCGGGCTGCCGATGCTCGAGCAGGTGCGGGCGCTGATGTCGAGGTCCGAGCTGCGCGGCCTGGTGGCCCGACTGCGGCCGACGATCCCGCAGCTCACCCGTCTCGCGCACGCGAACGTCGGCCTGTTCAACCAGCAGCGCGCGTTCTCGTCGTGCTTCAACGAGGCGATCATCCCGTGGTCGCACTCGACCGTCGAGCCTCCCGCCGAGTACCCGCTCGACGTCGGCGGCCGCACCTTCGAGACGACCGGGTACGGCATCACCGGCAGCGCCTCGGAGAGCCGCTCCGGGGACGCCGCCGGCCAGCACCTGCGGGTCCTCGGCGGCACCGGCTCGAACCTGGTCCGGTTCGGGGAGATCGCGGGGCGCGACCAGATCTTCGGGCTGACGCCGTTCCCGATCCTGGGCGCGATTCCGCGGCTCACAGACTCGAAGAAGACCGTTTATCGGCCCGACGTCCCGTGCGAGGAGCAGGAACCGCCCAACCTCGAGGCGGGGATCGGCTCGCCACCGGAGCAGGGGCCCGCGCCCACCGCCGCACTCGGCGACCTCGACGACGCGACGGGCCCGGGCGCGGATCGACTGCGGCGCCTGCTCGAACAGGTGGAGGGGTTCGACGAGGTCGAAGACGCGCAGCGACTGATCGATGCGCTCGGGTTCTTGGAGGTCGACCTCGAGCGGGCCGCGGAGGCGAACGAATGAAGTTGCGCCAGCTGCGAGGACAACTGCGCAACGTGATCGTGATCGTCGTCATGCTTGCGCTCGGGCTGTGCACCGCCTACGTGATCGTCCAGAACCAGCGCCTGCGGATCCCGATCCTCGACGAGCGCCCGTTCGAGCTCAAGGCGGAGTTCGAGACGGCGCAGGCTGTCGTGCCGGGCCAGGGGCAGACGATACGCGTGGCCGGCGTGCGGATCGGCGACGTGGAGAAGGTCGAGCTCGTCGGCGGCGCCGGCGTGGTGACGTTCGCGATCGACCGCGAGTACCTGCCGATCTACCGCGACGCGACGATCCTCATGCGTCCCACCACCGGGCTCAAGGACATGTTCTTCCAGCTCGACCCCGGCAGCAAGAGAGCGGGCGAGTACAAGGAGGGCGAGATCGTGCCGATGGCAAACACCGCCCCCGATGTCAACTACCACGACATCCTCTCGGCGCTCGACGACGAAACGCGCTCATACCTGCGGCTGCTGCTCGTCGGCGCCGGCAAGGGGCTTGACGATCGCGATCGCGAGCTCGGAAAGCTGCTCGGCAGGCTCGGGCCGATCAACCGCAACATGGCCGAGCTCAACCGTGCCGTCGCCGAGCGTCGCCACGAGCTGGCCCGGTTCATGCACAACCTCAACCTGCTCACGACCCGGGTCGGGCGTGCGGAAGCCGAGCTGACGCGCTTGGTGAGCTCCGCCTCTCAGTACCTGGGCGAGATCGCCGACGAGGACGTCGACGTGTCGCGGCTCGTTCGCGGCCTGCCAGGGACGCTGAGAGAGGGACGCCAGGCGCTGATCTCGATGCGCCGCATGGCCAGTGTCATGGGTCCGGCGTTCAGCGACCTGCGACCGTTCGCCCGCAACCTCGAGAGCCTCAACGAGTCGAACATCCGCTTCGCCGAGGCCGTGACGCCGCCGATCCGCGACGAGATCCGACCCTTCGTCCGCGTGGCGCGGGAGCGGGTTCCAGACATCCGCACGGGCGCGACCCGGTTTGCGGCCACCTCACCGCGGCTGGACGTCATCTTCAGCAAGCTCAACCGGCTCGTCAACATGGCGGCGTACAACCCGCGCGGTGCCGAGCCCGCCGGCACCCCGGGACGCGACGAGGGCTACCTGTTCTGGGTCAGCTGGTTGGCCAACAACACCTCGCAGCTGTTCTCGTCGGGCGACGGCAACGGCTTCTATCGCCGCGTCTACCTGACGATGGGATGCGAGCAGGCCAACGCGATGATCGAAAACCCGAACCCGGCGATCGAGCAGCTGACACAGCTCGTCAGCGGCTTCACTGACCCCGTTCTCGCCGAGGTCTGCTGAGGGAGCGATGCAGAAGCAGGCGCCATCACCGCTCGGATCCTCATCGCGGCCGGCTTCACGCTGTCGTGCTTCGGCCTCTTCTTGTTCCTGTGGACCGCCTTCGGCGGACCGGTTCCGCTCGGCCCGGAGAGCTACCGGTTCACCGCATACTTCCCGGAGGCGACCCGGCTTGCGACCGAGGCCGACGTGCGGATCGGCGGCGTCTCCGTCGGCAAGGTGAAGTCGATCGAGCTCGCCCCGCCAGAGTTCCGCGTCAACGGCAAGGACGTCGCCGCGGCCGAAATCGAGCTCGAGCCCGAGTTCGCCCCGATCTCGTCCGACGCGCGGGCGATCCTGCGCCAAAAGACCGTCGTCGGGGAGACGTTCATCGAGATCACCTCCGGGACCGAACCGGGAACGAAGGCGGACAACCTGCTGGCCTCGGTCTCGCACGGCGAGGCGGTGGATCTTCCCGAGGGCGTCGAGCCGCGTCGGCGCGCCGCTGCCGGAGGGCGAAAGCCTCGGCGTCCAGCGCACGCAGGAGGCGGTGCAGATCGACGAGATCTTCAACGCGCTCGACGAGGAAACGCGCCTGGCCTACCAGCGGTGGCAGCAGAGCGCGGCTGTTGCGATCCGCGACCGCAAGCTGCCGCTGAACGATGCGCTCGGGAACCTATCGCCCTACATCACCGACGCCAGCGACACGCTCGCGATCCTCGCCGATCAGGAGGATGCCCTGCGCGGCCTGATCCGAGACGCCGGGATCAGCTTCGAGGCGCTTTCGTCGCGCCGCGAAGAGCTCACCGAGGCCATCCGCGGCCAGAAGAACACCTTCGAGGGACTCGCCGCCGAGGACGAGGCACTCGCGGAGACATTCGAGATCCTGCCCACATTCCAGCGCGAGACCCGGGCCACGCTCGAGCGCATGGACGCCTTCCGCGCCGACGCGAACCCGTTCATCCGCGAGATGATCCCGGTCGCGCGCGAGCTCAGCCCGACGCTGCGCAGCGTCCGCAAGCTGTCACCGAACCTGCGCAACCTCTTCCGCGACCTCGACCCGCTCTACCGCGTCTCGATGCGGGGCCTGCCGGCGCTGCGCGATTTCCTCGACGGGCTGGCGCCGGTCATCGAGGAGCTCGACCCGTTCCTGGCCGACATCAACCCCTTCCTGCGCTACCTCGAGTTCAACAAGGGCACGGTCACCGACTTCCTCGCCGGCCCGTCGGTGAGCCTCTCCGGCGCCGCCGACGGGCTTCCGGGCGACCCGGCGCCGCGCCACTTCCTGCGCCAGCTCTCGGTCACCGGAACGCAGACGACATCGATCTGGCCTTCGCGCCTGGCGACCAACCGTGGCCACGGATACGTCACTGACGGCATCCTCAACGGCTTCGCCACGGCGAGCGAAGGCATCTTCCCCAACTTCGAGTGCAAGAACACCGACTACTCGCAGGCGAGCCAGAATCCCGACGAGGACGAGATCCGTCGCGGCGAGAGCGTTCCGGGCGTCAACAACGGCAACCCGCCCGACGTCCGCTTCGCCCCCTGCTACATCGAGGGCGAATTCCCCGGAGCCGGCGCGTTCGGGACGGGCCGCGCCCCGATGCTCTTCGCCGACCCGTAGGCCTACTGCCTCGTTGTGGGCGCTCGAGGATCGCGCGCTGGCGTGCTGCTCTGAGCCCGTGGCCGACGTTGCGCATCGAACGACTGCCAGATAGTCGTGTAGAGGTCGTGGGCGGTAATGAACGCGTGCAGTTCTTGAAGGTTGGGGCCATCGTAGGCGCGAAGGAACGTCTCGATGAACGTCTCGCCCAGTCCACGTGCCCGGGCGCTCCCAACGAGCCCCGCGACATCCCATGCGACTGGACCGGCGCAGACGTCCTCGAGGTCGTTCCAGATGAGCCCACCGTCGCTGCGGAGGAGGTTGGAAATCGACGCGTCGCCGTGGAGTGCCTGTGCAGGCAGCGAAGTCTCGAAGACCGTGGGCGTCAGCTCGTGCAGGTCGAAGCGCAGCAAGTCGATGTCCTCGTGCGACAGCGAAGGTGCTGGATGCAGCTCGCCAAGTAGCCGGTCGATGTTGTCTCGAACCCCGCTGAGTGGCGCCAGTTCGCCGGGGAAGTCTGCGAGCGCCGTGTGCAGCTGACGCAGCGACTCGCCGAGCTCGCGCGCGTGCGGCAAGGACCCGGAAGCGTCGTGTTCGACGAACCTCCAGAGCGTCATCCAGAGCCCGTCCTGCTGATGGGGTCCGGGCGGCGGCACATCGCTTGGCGGGATGGCCATGCCGCGCTCCCCCAGAAAAGTTCCGACCGCGACCTCGCGCCCGAGCCATTCCTCTACAAGCTCGTGCAGGACCGCTGTGCCCGTCATCACGCGCGCAACGACCGGCGCGGGCTTCAGATGCACGAGCACGTTGCTGCCGGCCGCCAACACTTCCGCGTCCTCGCAGGCCACACCATGCGCCACCGCAACCGCCCGCGCCGCCACGATCGCGCGGGCTTCGTCCGGATTGTCGGTCACGCCGCAGAGGATGCCAAGCGACTTGCGACCCAGCGTAGAAGTTCTGTTTGAAGCGCCGCCCCGCTACGGGCACGGATATTCGCGCGGGCACGCCCGAGCCCATCCAAGAAGTTCCGCTTGCATGGACAGGGAATTGTTCGCCTGGTCAGGCGGGCGCTGCCCGCCTCGCCGCCGCGAGTCCGGTGGGCCGCCTCGACATTGGTGTTCGATGTCAAGCAGTAGGTCGGCCGTAGCCGTTTCGCCGAGTCGGAGTACGGTGCCGCGTGGTGAAGACTGTCGTCTTCTTTCCCGAGAGCGCTTACGGCCCGACCAACAACTGCGTCGGCATCGGTGACGTGCTGCGGCGGCGCGGACACCGGGTGGTTTTCATCGCCGAGGAGTCGTTCGCCGGCACCCTGGCCGAGAAGGGCTTCGAGGAGCGACTGATGCGGCTCACGCCGCCGTCGGAGGAGGCCGAGGACCCTGGTCAGTTCTGGAAGGACTTCATCCGCGACACGGCGCCGGTGTTCCACCAGCCGACGATCGAGCAGCTCGAGGGCTTCATCGCACCGACCTTCGAAGCGCTGTGCGACGGCGCTCGGTACGTCGACGAACGCCTAGTCGAGATCCTGGACGAAGTCGAACCCGACGTGATCGTCGAGGACAACGTGGTCTCGTTCCCCGCGCTACCCGCCTCGGGCCGGCCCTGGGTCCGGATCGTCTCCTGCAACCCGGCCGAGGTCAAGGACCCGGCGGTCCCGCCCCCGTTCTCCGGCTACCCGATCGCAGACCGCTCGGGCTGGGACGGCCTACCGAGAGGAGTACGCGCGCGTCCTCGGCCCCCTGCAGCAGCGAATTCGACGAGTTCTGTCGCGAGCGCGGCGCGCCGCCGCTCGACGAGCTCGAGTTCATCCACACCTCACCCTGGGCGAACCTCTGGCTCTATCCGAGCGAGGTCGACTACGCGCGCGAGCGCCCGCTGGCCGGTGCCTGGCACAACCTCGAGTCAAGCGTCCGCGCCACCGACGCCGACTGGGCGCTGCCCGAGCCTCTCGCCTCGGGCGACGAGCCGCTGATCTACCTCAGCCTCGGCTCGCTTGGCTCCGCCGACGTCGAGCTGATGCGCAGCCTGATCGGCTCGCTCGCCGACGCCCCGTACCGGGTGATCGTCTCGATGGGACCGCAGCACGCCGAGCTCGAGCTGGCGCCGAACATGGTCGGCGAGGAGTTCCTGCCCCAGACCTCGATCCTGCCGCAGGTCGAGCTCGTGATCACCCACGGCGGCAACAACACGGTCACCGAGTGCCTTCACTTCGGCAAGCCGATGGTGCTGCTGCCGCTGTTCTGGGATCAGTACGACAACGCCCAGCGAATCGACGAGACCGGCTTCGGAGCCCGGCTCGACACCTACGAGCACGAAGCCGCCGAGCTGCACGACGCCATCGAACGGCTGCTCGGCGATCAGTCGATGCGCGAGCCGCCTCGGCGCCGTCTCACGGCGGCTGCGGGCCGCGCACGGGACCGAGCGCGCCGCCGACCTGATCGAGTCCGTGGCCGCGAACTGATCGGCGGGCAGCCAGTGGTGCTAGGCGACCGGCACGGTCGGGATGACCCCGTCGCGCTGCGCCGGTGCTTCGGCGCAGCACCAGGTAGGCGACGACCACCGCGACCAGGGTCAGCGCGAGGATCATCACCGCGGTCGCATTGATGATCGGCGACACCCCGAAGCGCAGCGAGGAGAAGATCCGCAGCGGCAGTGTCGGCGAGCCGGCCCCGGAGACGAAGAACGAGGTGATGAAGTCGTCGAAGGAGAAGGTGAAGGCCAGCAGGCCGCCGGCCAGGATCGCCGGCGCCAGGCGCGGCAGGGTTACGCTCCGGAACGTCTTGAGCGGGCCCGACACCGAGATCGTAGGAGGCCTCCTCGAGATCCTGACTCATGCCGATGAAACGGGCCCGGACGATCAGGGTGACGACCGAGATGTTGAACACGGCATGGGCGATCAGGACCGTCTGCAGGCCGAGCGGTACCCCGGCCTGGACGAAGAAGATCAGAGCCGAGATCCCGAAAACGATCTCCGGGGTGACGAGGGTCATGTAGACGACCGCGTCGATCGGTGCGCGCAGCCGCGGCCGCAGTCGCGACAGCGCCAGCGCCAGCGCGGTGCCGAGCACGCAGGCGACCGCCGCCGTGCCGACCGCGATCAGCAGGCTGTTGCGAAGCGGCTCGGTGATCGTCGGGTCGCTGAGCGCCTCGCCGAACCACTTGGTCGAAAAGCCCTCCCAGTTGAGGACCTGGCGTCCGCTGTTGAAGGCGAGCACGACGACGACGACGATCGGCAGGTAGAGGAAGGCGTAGACGAACGCCGAGTAGATGCCGAACGCGCGTCTAGCT
This sequence comes from uncultured Solirubrobacterales bacterium, assembly GCA_963730145.1. Lineage (GTDB taxonomy): Bacteria > Actinomycetota > Thermoleophilia > Solirubrobacterales > 70-9 > WHSW01. The sequence continues at coordinate 119,551 of CAVSQT010000002.1, read as the reverse complement.
CGCATGGCGCTGGCTCCGCGAGAGCAGGCGGACGTAGAGCAGGACGACGACCGTCATCACCGCGATCACGACCATCGCCATCGCCGATCCGAAGGGCCAGTCCCTGGATTCGAGGAACTGCTGGCCGATTAGATTGCCGATGTAGGTCGTCTTGTCGCCGCCGAGGATGACCGGGTTCAGGTACTCGCCGAGCATCGGGGATGAAGACGAGCAGCGACCCGGCCACGACGCCGGGCCCGCGAGCGGCAGCGTGATCCGCCGAAATGCGGTCAGGGGCCCGTCGCCGAGGTCCTGCGCGGCTTCGACCAGCGACCAGTCCATCCGCTCCAGGGCCGCGTAGATCGGCAGCACCATGAGCGGCAGGTAGGTGTAGACGACGCCGATGTAGACGGCCTTGCTGGTGTACAGGATCTCGGGGTTCTCGCCGGCGAGGTGCAGCCAGCGCAGCACGTCGAAGGTCGCAAAGCCCGGGTCGAGCATGATCAGCCAGGCATAGGTGCGGATCAGCATGCTGGTCCAGAACGGGACGATGATCAGCAGCAGCAGCAGCGTCTTGTAGCGTGCCCACCTGGCGATGTAGTAGGCGAGCGGAAACCCGATCAGCAGCGTCAGCACCGTGCTGACCGCGGCCAGCTCGACCGTCCGCAGGAAGATCTCCCCGTAGAGCGGGTCGACGAGGTCGCCGAAGTTCTCGAGGTTGAGGTTGTAGGCGACCTCGGAGAAGCCGACGCGCTCGGAGACGCTGAACAGCGCCAGGATCCCGAGCGGTGCGATGAAGAAGAGTGCGTACCAGACGACCGCCGGAAGCGCCAGCCATCCGGGGTAGCGAGGCCCGCCCGCGCCCGCGGAGCGCTTCCGCGGGCGCGGCCTCACGTCGCCAGGCTCAGCCGCCAAGTCGCTAGGCGGCCTTGAACTCGGTCCAGATCCGGTCGCGGAGCTTCGTTCCCTCCGGCGAGACGGTGTTGGGCTCGAGCTTCTCGAGGACCTCCGGCGGCGGGAACACGTCCTCGTCGGCGAGCACCTTGTCGTCGATCACGCCTTCGAGCACCTCGCGCTTCAGCGGCGAGCCGTAGTACGTGTACTCGGTCTCGACCGCGTTGTGCGCCGGGTCGTAGACGTAGTCGATCCACGCGTACGCAGCCGCCGGGTTCTCGGCCCCGACCGGGATCGAGTAGGCGTCGACCCAGAACTCGCCGCCCTCCTCGGCGATCACGTACTCGGCGGGGACCTCGGCGGCGACCGCGGCGCCATCGCCGTTCCAGCCCAGCGCCATCGCCGTCTTGCCGTCGATCAGCGACTGCTTGTAGTTGGTCGAGGTGATCGCCTGGATGTGGGGCTTGAGCTCGATCAGCTCGTTCTTGACCTCTTCGAGCTCGCCCTCGTCGTCGGTGTTGTAGGAGTAGCCGAGCATCACCGCCGTCGAGCCGACCACCTCCGGGATCCCGTCGAGGACCATCACCTGGCCCGAGTACGGGCCCTTGGCCAGCTCGAAGAACTCGGCCCAGCTCGTCGGCGCCTCCTTGACCATGTCGCTGCGGTAGACGAACCCGGTCGTTCCCCAGTCCTTGGGCACCGAGAACTTGTCGTCGGGGTCGTAGGGCAAGCCCCGTGAACTTCGGGTCGATGTTCTTGTCGACGTTCGGCATCTGGCGAGTGATCGAGCTCCTGGAGCAGATCGGACTCGGCCAGGATCTGGACCATGTAGCCGGTCGGCACGATCAGGTCGAAGCCGCGGGCGCCGGCCTGGAGCTTGGCCTGCAGCTCCTCGTTCGACTCGTAGAAGTCCTTCTTGACCTCGACGTCGGTGTCGGCGGCGAACGACTTGTAGGTCTCCGGATTTACGTAGTCGGCCCAGTTGTAATAGACGAGCTCGCCCTCGGCGGTGCCTCCCTCGGCCGTGCCCGCGGACTCGTCGTCGGAGCTGCTGTCGGTCGAGCCCCCGCAGGCGGCGAGGAACGCGCTCGCGCCGGCGGCGGCGATGAATCCGCGCCGGCTGTAGTGCCGGTCGAGGACCAGTCTGGTGTAGTCGGTCACTTCTGTTCTCCTTTGTCGGGGCCGGCGAGGACGAGCGCCGCGTCGTCGGTCCAGCCGACCACGACCCGCTCGCCTTCGCGCAATGACTCTGCCTCTGCCTGTCCGCCCGCACGTTGCTGTCTGATGAGCAAGTTCTGTCCGTCGGCGGTCCGGACCACGAGCTGCACGGCGGCACCGACCACCATCGTCGCGATCACCTCGCCATCCAGCCACGTCCCCTGCCCCGTCCTCTCGCGCGCCACCTGCATGCGCTCGGCGCGCACCGCGATCGTCTTGCCGTCGCGGCGGATCAGGTTGGTGTCGCCGATGAACGAGGCGACGAACTCCGACGCCGGATAGTCGTAGATCTCGCCCGGCGTGCCGACCTGCTCGATCCTGCCCTCGTTCATCACCGCAACCCGGTCGGACATGGCAAGCGCCTCGTCCTGGTCGTGGGTGACATAGATGAAGGTCACGCCGACCTCCGACTGGATCCGCTTCAGCTCGATCTGCAGCTGCTTGCGGACGCTGAGGTCGAGGGCGCCGAGCGGCTCGTCGAGCAACAGCACCTTCGGGTTCATGACGAGAGCCCGCGCCAGGGCGACGCGCTGCTGCTGACCGCCGGAGAGCTCGCTCGGCCTGCGCCGCTCGACGTCCTCCAACCTGACGAGCTCGAGCATCTCGCGCGCCCGCTGCTCACGCTCGGGCTTTGCCAGGCCACGGTGGCGAAGGCCGTAGGCGACGTTGTCGAGCACCCGCAGGTGCGGAAACAGGGCGTATGACTGAAAGACGGTGTTGACGTCGCGCCGGTAGGGCGGCTTGCCCTCGACGTCCTCGTTGCCGATCCGGATCCGGCCGTCGTCCGGCTGCTCGAAGCCGGCGATCAGGCGCAGCGTCGTCGTCTTGCCGCACCCGGAGGGGCCGAGCAGCGAGACGAACTCGCCGCGCTGGACCTCGAGCTCGACCGCGTCCACGGCGACGGTCGTCACCGAAGCGCTTGGTGACGCGATCGAGGACGACGTCGTTGTCATCTGCCTCAGTCATCACGCCGGCCGCGCCCTGAGTCGCCAGTCGGCAACGGCGAACCTACCTCAGGAGGTGATCAGATGCCAGGTTCCAGCGAGGACAAGAATCGACCTGCCAGTTGGCCTGTTCGCTCAGGATCCACCGATGCCTGACTGACCCCCGGCCCCGCCGCGGGTGCGTCGTACTCAAAGGCCCGTTGCCAGCGGAGTCCGCCGGAGAAGCGGGCCTCGCTTGGTCGGGGCGACCGGATTTGAACCAGCGACCGCTCGACCCTCAGCCGATCCGTGACCGAGTGGATGCGTCCCGCCGTCCCCCACGTCCCCGGGTGACGAGTCGCTGGACGCATCGGACGTATCAGTCGGTACCAAGGCGGTACTACGACGTCCGTTCCGCCGACGTTGCGCTTTGCAGAGAGCGGGTTTTTGATCGTGGACCCGTCAGGACCACCAACGGCCCAGAGCCGCGGCGGCCCGTTCACGCCCGGACGAGCGCGCTCGGGCCGAGCTCGCGGTGGTTCGCGACCCCGGCGATGGCGAGGGTGATGTCGAGCTCGGCGAGGAGCGTGCGGAGCATGTGCCGGACGCCCGCCTCCCCTCCGAGCGCCAGGCCGTGCACGTACGGGCGGCCGATGACGACGGCCTCGGCCCCCAGGGCCAGCGCCCGGTAGACGTCGGTCCCCGTGCGGACGCCCGAGCCGAACAGGACGGCGACCTTGCCGCCGACCGCGTCCGCGATCCGCGGCAGGACGTCGATCGTCCCGGTCGGCTTGGGACCGCGGCGCCCGCGCTCGTTCGACACGACGATGCCGTCGAAGCCACGGCGGACCGCCATTCCGCGCGTCCGGCACGGTCTGGATGCCGCCGAGGACGATCGGCCCGTCCCAGGCGTTGCGGATCGCCGCGAGCGCCGCCCAGCCCTTCCCGGGCTGCGGGGGTGAGAGCACGAGGTGGGTGCACCCCGCGAGCCGCGCGCGCCCGAGCAGCGCGAGGTCGGGGCCGTCCCCGTCCGGCCAGTCCAGGCCGAACCACCGCGAGCCCTGGGGCGCGGCCGCGGCGACGCTCTCGACCGACGTGCTCGAATGCGACGAGTGGACGTACGTGAGCTCCAGGGCCGCGGCCGCCCGGGCGGTCGCGGCCTCGCCGTCGGGGTGCGCCAGGGCCTGGCCCCCGACCGGGCCGAGGATGACCGGGGCCGGCATCGTGACGCCGAGCACAGTCGCGCTGAGGTCGCGCTCGGCGCGGTCGATGAACATCCGCGGGACGATCCGCCACGCTCGCAGCGCCCGCGCGTTCGCGCGCACGGCGGCGCGCGCCGCCCGCCCAGGCGAGCAGATGCCGGCGCGCGGCCTCGGGCAGCACCTTCGCCGCGGCGGCCTCGAGGTCGGACAGGTTCGTGGTGAAGATCGGCTTGACGTCCGCGGTCATCCCGCTGAGGTAGATCTCGGACTGGTAGCTGACGTACGGGGCGGTCGGGCCGACCGGGACCGACCCCGGGGAGCTGGGCGAGCGCGGGGACGGGCGCCGAACGGCCCGCGGCGAGCGCGGTCGGCGCGAGGACGGTCGCGGCGGCGGCCGTGGCGGCCACCTCGAGGAACTGACGACGAGTGCTCTCGGACATGTCTGGGCTCCGATTCAGCGCGCGCGGGTCAGGGAGGAACGGGAAAGGGTGCGGTGGCTGCGGTGGCCGGCCTTCCGGACCTCCTCTTCGAGCTCGTCGACGAGCCTCCGCATGACGATCCGGGCGCCCCTCTGCCCGTCCAGCGCGAGGCCGTACAGGTACGGCCGGCCGATGAGCACCGCGTCGGCGCCGAGCGCCAGCGCCTTGAAGGCGTCGCGGCCCGTGCGGATCCCGGAGTCGAAGAGCACGGGCATCTTGTCGCCGACCGCCTTGACGATCGGTCCGAGCGCGTCGAGCGACGCGATCGCCCCGTCGACCTGACGGCCGCCGTGGTTCGAGACGACGATGCCGTCGATCTCGTGCTTGACGGCAAGCTTGGCGTCGCGCGGGCTCTGGATCCCCTTGAGCAGGATCGGGCCGTCCCAGTTCGCGCGGATGAGCGGCAGCTGCTCCCAGCTCAGGCCGGGGTTCTGGAAGACGCCCGCGAACGCGACGCCGGCCGGGATCGGGGCGACCTCTGCCGGCACGGGCATTCGGCGCTGGAAGACCGGGTCGCTCGTGTAGTTCGCGATGCCCTTGTTCTCGAGGAAGGGCGAGTACCCGCGGTCCAGGTCGAGCGGCCGCCAGCCGAGCAGCGTCGTGTCGAGCGTGATGACCAGGTGGGTGTAGCCGGCCGCCTTGGCACGGCGCAGGAAGGACACGGCCAGCTCGTCGTCCGTGGGCCAGTAGAGCTGGTACCAGCGCGAGCCGTCGCCGTTGGCCGCCGCCACGTCCTCCATCTTGTAGGCGCCCTGCGTCGAGTGCACGTACGTCAGCCCGAGCTCGGCCGCCGCGCGGGCGGTGGCGAGGTCGCCGTCCGGATGCGCGAGCGTCTGCACCCCGACCGGCGCGAAGAGGACCGGCGCGGGCATGCGCGTCCCCAGGACGGTGGTGGAGAGATCGACCTTCGCCGGCTTGCGACCCGTGCGCCGCTTGATCCTCCAGCGCCGGAACGCCGCGGCGTTGGCGCGCGTGGTGTCCGTGTCCCCCGCCCCGGCGAGGATGTAGGCGAGGGCCTCGGGGGTCAGGACCTTGGCGGCCTGCGCCTCGAGCTGCGAGAGGTCGTCGGGGATGGTGGATGCGGCCGTGGCCTGCGTCACGGGCCGGAGTGTGACAGGAGCCTCGCGGCGGGGCAGCACTTGCGCGAGCCTGTCCTGCATTCCCAAGACATTGAAAGCCCGCGTCGGGAGCGGGCTTTCATGAGTCGGGGCGACTGGATTTGAACCAGCGACCGCTCGGCCCCCAGCCGAGTGCGCTACCAGACTGCGCCACGCCCCGTTGGCGGTCGATTCTACGTCAAGTTCTGCTGACGCTCGGCTTACGAACATCGTTCGCAGATGAGTGGTGGAAAGCGGGCGACGAGGCTTGAACTCGTTCTTTCAGCTTGGAAGGCTGACGTGCAACCAGTAACACTTCGCCCGCGCGTGGCCGTGATGATAGGGCGCGCGAAAGTGCTCGCAAGACCCCGAGCGGCAGATTCCGGCTCGACTATCGGCGGCTATCTGCCAGCTCGGCCGGTCCGAGCCTCAGCCGACGCGCAGGCCGAAATCCGTCGTGTAGATGCCGCCGTTGGCACTGGAGCTCGATGGAGTGCCGGACGCGAAGCCGACGCCGATCTCGCGAAACTGGCCGGAAAGGATGTTGGCGCGGTGGCCGGGGCTGTTCATCCAGGCCTTGACGATCGCCGACGGCGTTCCCCGCGAGTCCATTCCCCAGGCGATGTTCTCCCCGTATGCCCATTGGAGGAGCCCGCCGGTCAGGTAGTCGACGCTTTCGAGGCGCGCACCGAGCGCGCCCTCGCCAGAGCATTCGTGGTCGAAGCAGCCCGTGCCGCTCATCTTGTCGGTATGGCGCTGGGCGGCCTTCTGCAGCCGCTTGTTGCGCTCGAGCGCCGGCAGGCCGGCGTTGTCGCGCTTGCGGTTGACGAGACAGAGAATCGCCTCGCGGGCCTGGCCGTTGGTGAGCTTGCTGGGGCTCGTCTTGCCCCACTGCTCGCAGGCGCTGGACTTGCCGAACTGCAGCTGCCGAAGTCGCTGAACCACTCGCCATAGCCAGCAGCGCCAGCGTTGCGGCCATCGCCAGCAATCGCGAGCAGGTGCATGGGCCTAACCGTCATCATGGGTCCATCGGCACCGCCGCTGCGCACCCGTAGCCAAACCGCCCGAACCCTCGAACATCCGTCCAGGCGCGTCGGCTCAGGCGCTAACGCGCGTACGGGAGCGTGCGGCTAAGGAGCTAGTTCTCGCGAAAGGCGAAGACGAGCGTGAACGTCGAATAGCCGACGTTGCACTGGCCGGGCGTGCGCTTGCGAACGACGCCGATGCCGACGTCGCGGTAGTTCTTCTCGAGCACGTTGACGCGATGAAACTGACTCGCCATCCAGTTGGCGACCATCGCCTCCGCGCTCAGTCCGCAGCCGGTGTTCTCCGAGTACTGCCACCGTGACGCCCCGGCCAAGTAGCCCGATCGGCGAACCCGCTGCTCCAGGTTCGGTTCGTTGCCGCAACGGTGCGCCAGGCAGCCCTTCTTGACCATCTGGCGGGTGTGGAACTGAGCGGCCTCCTGCAGGGCCTTGCTGTCGGCCACGGGCGCGGCGTCTCGGGCCGCTCGGCGCTCGTTCACCAAGCAGCGAAAAGCCTTGCGCACCTGAGGGACGCTGAGCCCTACCGATGGCTTGTCGGCTCCCTTGCACGCGCTCTCCTCACCGCGCCCGGCGTCGGCCGCCCGGACGCGACGCGATCGCAAACGAAGCGAGCACGGCGGCCGCGACCGCGGCGAGCACCGCTGCCGTTGTCATCCGCCGTCTTGAAGCCTTGTCGGTGCCAGTCATCGCCGATTTTCGAAAGTTAGCGCGCCCCTGCCGGCGCGCTTCAATCACAACCCTCGGCGCGATCGCGAGTTGCGGCGCGAGATGGGAGCGGGGCAGCCAGGACTCGAACCTGGAATCGCCGGTTTTGGAGACCGGTGCCTTAGCCAGTTTGGCCACTGCCCCAGGCGGCGATGAGTCTAGAGCCGAGCCGTGGGCGCCAGCGCGTTGGTCGTCGCAGGCGCGCCTAGACTCCGCCACACCCACGCGGGCGTGCTGGAATTGGCAGACAGGCCAGGTTTAGGTCCTGGTGTTCGAAAGAGCGTGTGGGTTCGAGTCCCTCCGCCCGCATTTTCGGCGGACAGACTGCAGCGCGAAGGCGCCGGGGCAATTATGCTTGCGCTGATGCCAGTCGCTGAGGCCCGCGAGGGTTATGAGCTTTGGAGGCCGAATCGGGAGAAGGCCGGATCGAAGACGATGAAGGCCGTGATCGCCTTCGTGCTCCTGGTCAGCGCGGCACTGCTTCTGATCGTCACCATCGGCGGCTGGGATCGCCTGCTCGGAACGAGCGTCGCGATGATGACGATCCTCTGGGCGGCCCTGTACGTCCTCTTCGCCTTCCTCGTCTTCCGCTGGAGCCGGGGCATCCTGCCCGTCGCCGCCGCGCTGGCCGTGGTCCTGGCGATCTTCGCCGCGATCGCCGCGCCGGACTGGTTCGCGCGCTCCAAGGACGGCCTCGATTCCCCCGCGCTGCCCGAGGACCTGCTCGGCCTGCTGGCGATAGTCATCGTCGGCGTTCAGATCCTCCTCGTCGTCGTCTCCATGATCGGCTTCAGCCAGGAGTGGCACGTCGAAGAGGAGCGTCCGATCGACGGACGCTCGATGCACGGCGACGGTGGCAAGCCCGGCTCGCCCGCACCCGCGCCCGCCTGAGCCCGCCGCCTCTACTGCTAGAAGAGCGCGCTCTGTTCCTCGCGGGGCTCGATCAGCGCCGGCCCGTCCTCGCGCACGTTGTTGACCAGGTCGGCGACCTCGCGCGCCACCAGCAGGTCATCGGGGGCCGGCGCAAGCAGGCTGAGCATCTCCTCAGGCGGCCGTTCGGGGTCGAGCCAGCTGCTCTCGGCGTCCGGATCGAGGATCACCGGCATGCGGTCGTGGATCGGGCGCATGAGCGCGTTCGGAGCGCAGGTGACGATCGCGCAGCTGTGAAGCGGCTCGTCGCTCCCCGGGCTCTCGATCTGCGCCCAGATCCCGGCGAAAGCGAATAGCTCGGCGTCGGGGCGGCTGAGCCACACCGGCCGCTTGCCACGCTCGTCGCTGAGCCACTCGTAGAAACCGTCGGCAGGGATCAGGCAGCGGCGCTCGGCAAATGACTCCGCAAAGGCCGGCTGGGTCGCGATCGTCTCGGCGCGGGCGTTGATCAGCGGCCGCCCGCCCTTCTTCTCGGCCCAGCGCCCCGGCAGCAGGCCCCAGCGAAGGCGCCCGAGATCGCGAACCCCGTCGAAGTCGCGCACGGCCAGGACGGGATCGGTCGGGGCGATGTTGAAGCGCGGCTCGTCGTCGACTTCGATCGACTCGAGGATGTCGAAGCGCGCCCGCAGGCGCAGCGGATCGGGGTTGGTGAGCGTGTAGCGGCCGCACATGTGCGAACGAAGTTAGCGCGCGTCTTGGCACGAAGGCGTCAGGATTCGACACGTCTGAGGAGCCACGGGCGACACTTCTGCCGTAGCGTCGTCAGAATGAGGGAGCGCACGCGGCGGTGGCGGAATCGGGAGACAGCGGCGGTCTCAAAAACCGCTGTGCCCGAAGGACATGTGGGTTCGAGTCCCACCCGCCGCATCTAGCGTGTACTCGAAGCGACCGAGGTGGAGCGGTGCCCTCGCTCACCGACGAGCTGGGCTGGAACGACAGCCAAGATCGCCCGAGAAACTGGAATCTCGCGAACTCGACCGTCCGGTGCTGGGATCGCGGGCAGACCTCAGCGACGCCGAGGCGCTGCGGACGGACCGGGACCTGCATGCGCTGCGCCGCGCTACGTGTTTCCAGTCCCGCGGGTCTCGGACTATCTCCTACGCCTACCTTCTCGGCCTCTACCTTGGGGACGGCTCGATCTCAACCCACCCACGGGGCGTGTTTCGCCTCCGGGTCTACCTCGATCGCGCCTATCCGCAGATCGTCGGCGAATGTGTCGCCGCGATCTCATTCCTCGCCCCGGCGAACGAGGTGTACCGTCGTCAGGTCGAGACCAGCGCTCACATGGACATCCCGAGCGCATACTCCCGCCACTGGCCGTGCCTGTTTCCTCAGCATGGGCCTGGGATGAAGCACCACCGGCCGATCGTGCTCGAGGACTGGCAACGCGCCATCGTCGACGAGTACCCGTGGCGGTTCTTGCGCGGGCTGATCCACTCCGACGGCTGCCGCTCCATGAACACGATCAGGCACCCGAAGAAGACCTACAGCTATCCGCGATATCAGTTCAGCAACCGCTCCGACGACATTCGCGGTCTGTTCTGCGAGTACTGCGACCGCGTCGGCGTCGAGTGGCGCCGGATGAACCGCTGGACGATCTCGGTCGCGCGCCGCGACTCGGTGGCTCTCATGGACCGATGCATCGGACCGAAGCGCTGACGCGCCGCCATCGCGATACTCCCCTCGCGTGAACGCGCAGGGGCGCATGGAGATCATCCGCGAGCTCTGCTCCTTCGAGGGGCGGCTCGCAGGCACCGACGCCGAACGGCGCGCGGCGAACCGGCTCGCCGAGCGCCTGCGCGAGGGCGGGCGCCGCGCTGAGATCGAGCCCACCTACGTCCATCCGCAATGGGCCCTCGTCCACGCCGTTCACTGCCTGCTCGGATTCGCGGGCAGCCTGATCGCGATCGAGATCCCGGCGCTGGGCTTCGGCCTCGTCCTGGCCGCGGCGACCTCGATGTACCTCGACCTCAACTACCGCCTCTACCTGCTTCGCTCGTTGTTCTTTCGCCGTGCCTCCCAGAACGTCGTCTCGCCCGGACGCAATCCCGACGGCTCGGGCGCGCGTGATCATCTGCGCCCACATCGACGCCGGTCGCAGCGGCGCCGTCTACGACGCCAAGCGCGCTCGCCGTCTCGCGCGCCTTGGCAAGCGCTATCCCTGGCTTGGCCCGATGCGCATCCTCTTCTGGTCGCTCGCCTTCCTGCTGCCGATCCTGGGCGCGCGCATGGCAGGAGTCGAATCCGGCGTCCTCTCGCTGCTCCAGCTCCTCCCCACCCTCGTGCTCTTGGTCGGCGTCTTCGCCCTGACCGAGATCCAGCTCTCCAACGCCGTCCCGGGCGCCAACGACAACGCCTCGGGCGTCGCCACCGCGATTTCACTCGCCGGCGAGCTCGACGCCGAGCCGCCCGCCAACCTCGACGTCTGGGTCGTGCTCGCGGGCGCCGAGGAGACGATGCAGGAGGGGATGCGTGCGTTCGTGCGTTCGCAGCGAAAGCAACTCGACCGGCATCGACCTTCTTCGTGGCGATCGACGCCGTCGGCCGCGGCGACGTTCGTTTCGAGACCGCTGCGGGTTGGGCCGTCAGCTACAACATGGATCGTCGCCTGATCGAGCTCGCTTCCGCGATCGCCGAGTCGGACGCAGCGAACGGCGATCGGTTCCGCGCCGCGCCGCTTCGCCGCGGCAGCGGCGGCGAATCGATGCCGCCGCGCATCGCCGGCTTTCGCGCGATCGGCATCACCTGCCGCGACGCCGACGGCTACGTACCCGACTCACACCTGCCCTCCGATCTTCCTCGAAGCGATCGACGCCGGCTCGCTCGAGCGTGCGCACGACTTCACGCTCGAGCTCGTACGCCGCCTCGACCGCGACCTCGATCGCCGCGCGCGAAGCTGCCGCCACGCCTCGGTAGCTTGCGCACGGTGACGGCGACCGAACACGACGGCGGCGCCCCACTCTGGCGACCGTCGGCGCGAAGCGATCGAGCGCTCGAACCTGACCCGCTACATGCGCTGGCTCGAAGCCGAGCACGGCCATGGCTTCGACGGCAGCTACGAGGCCCTGCGACGCTGGTCGATCGACTCCCTCGACGATTTCTGGGCCTCGATCTGGGAGCACTTCGAAGTCCGCGCCTCGGCGCCCTACGAGCGCGTACTCGCGAGCCGCGCGATGCCCGGCGCCGAGTGGTTCACAGGCGCCCGCCTCAACTACGCCGAGAACCTGCTCGCCGGCAAGCCGAGCGAGCGCCTCGCGCTTCAGCACGCATCCGAGCTGCGCGAGCTCGACTCGATCACCTGGGGCGAGCTGCGCGAGCAGGTCGCGCGCGCGTCGTCGGCGCTGCGCGACCTCGGCGTCGAGCCTGGCGACCGCGTCGTCGCCTACATGCCGAACCTTCCGGAGGCGATCGTCGGCTTCCTCGCGACCGCGTCGATCGGCGCGATCTGGTCGTCGTGCTCGCCCGACTTCGGCGCGTCGAGCGTCATCGACCGCTTCGCCCAGATCGAGCCCAAGGTGCTGTTCGCCGTCGACGGCTACCGCTACGGCGGCAAGGACTTCGACCGTCGCGAGGTCGTCGCCGGGCTGCTGGCCGAGCTGCCGACGGTCGAGCACACGATCGTCCTCGGCTACCTCGATCCCGATCCCGACACCTCCGCCCTGCGCGGCGCTCAGAGCTACGACGACCTGCTCGCCGCCGGCGATCCGGGCGAGATCGAGTTCGAGCAGGTCGGCTTCGACCACCCCCTCTGGGTGCTCTACTCCTCGGGCACGACCGGACTGCCGAAGGCAATCGTCCAGGGTCACGGCGGCATCCTCGTCGAGCAGCTGAAAAAGCACCACCTCCACCTCGACGCCCACGAAGGCGACCGCGTCTTCTGGTTCACGACGACCGGCTGGATGATGTGGAACTTCCTCGTCGGCGTGCTCCTGACCGACGCCTCGATCGTTCTCTACGACGGCAATCCGGGCCATCCCGACATGGGCGCGCTGTGGCAACTCGCAGCCGACACCGAGACGACCTGCTTCGGCACCTCGGCCAGCTTCATCGCCGCCTGCATGAAGGCCGAGCGTCGAGCCGAGCTCCGGCCGTGACCTCTCACGGCTGCGCTCGGTCGGCTCGACCGGCTCGCCGCTCGCCCCGGAGGGATTCGAGTGGATCTACGAGCACGTCGGCGCCGACACCTGGCTGTTCTCGACCTCGGGCGGGACCGACGTGTGCACCGCCTTCGTCGGCGGCGTCCCGATCGAGCCCGTCTACCGGGGCGAGCTTCAGGGCCGCTCGCTGGGCTGCGCGGTCGAAGCATGGGACGAACACGGCAATCCGCTCGTCGGCGAGGTCGGCGAGCTCGTGATCACCGAGCCGATGCCCTCGATGCCGGTCTTCTTCTGGGGCGACACCGACGGCTCGCGCTACCGCGACTCCTACTTCGACATGTACCCCGGGGCCTGGCGCCACGGCGACTGGATCGAGATCACCGAACGCGGCACGGCGATCATCTACGGCCGCTCCGATTCGACCATCAACCGCTCCGGGGTCCGCATGGGCACGAGTGAGATCTACCGCGCCGTCCACGGCATCGACGAGGTCACCGACGCCCTCGTCGTCGACGTCCCGCGCCCCGGTACCGAGGGCTGGATGGCGTTGTTCGTCGTCCTGCGCCGAAGGCGCCGAGCTCGATGACGAGCTGCGCCGCGAGATCGCGCGCCGCATCCGCGAACAATGCTCGCCGCGCCATGTGCCCGACGAGGTCTTCGCGATCGCCGAAGTGCCGCGCACGCTCTCGGGCAAGGTGCTCGAGGTGCCCGGTGAAGCGAATCCTGATGGGCACCCCGGCCGACGTCAGCCGCGAGCCGCGACTCGCTTGCCAACCCGGCTTCGCTCGACTACTTCGTCGAGCTGGCCGGCGAGCTCGCACTCAACCAGGGCTGAGTCCGAGTCGCGCCGCTCGCTCGCGCGCCCGGGCGACGACCTCGTCGGAGCCCTCGACCACGCCCCCGCGCATCAACACGCTGCCGGCGACCACCGTGGTATCGACGACGTAGCCCGACGCGGCGTAGACGAGCCCGGCGTCGAGCTCGCCGAGAGAGAGCTGGGGATCGTCGCTGCGAACGAGCAGGAAGTCGGCGGGCGCGCCGATCGCCAGCGCCTGGCCACCCAGCAGAGGCGAGCGCCGGCCGGTCGCGATCTCGATCGTCTCAGCGGCCGTCACCGCCGCGGGGTCGCGCGCTTCGTTCTTCTGCAACAGCGCGAACGTCTTCGCGTCCGAGAGCAGATCGAGTGAGTTGTTGGAGCCGGGTCCGTCGGTGCCGAGGCCGACCGCGACCCCGATCTCGCGGGCGTCGCGGTAGGGAAAGACGCGGCCAACGGCGAGCTTCAGGTTGGCGACCGGGTTCGTGACCACGGTCGCGCCGCGCTCGGCGATCAGCTCGAGCTCGGCGCGGTCGAGCCAGCAGCCGTGAGCGAGCACCGTCTGCGGTCCCAGCATTCCCATCCGGTCGAGATAGAACGCCGGGCGTTCGCCGTGCTGCCGCTCACAGGCACTGACCTCGTCCTCGGTCTCAGAGAGGTGAATCTGCACCGGCACCTCGAGCTCGGCCGAGCGTTCGGCGACCCAGCGCAGCGATCGCTCCGACAGCGTGTAGATCGCGTGGGGGGCGAGACCGGGCCGAGCGAGGTCCCCGCCTGCGTCTGAGATCGCGGCGAGGCTGCGCTCGGCATCGGCGCAGGCGCGCTCGGACTTGTCGGGATCGCAGTCGTCGATCAGCGGCGCCGCGCTCACCGCCCGCACGCCCGCGTCCTCGACCGCGCGCGCGCCCGCGTGCGCGTGCCAGTACATGTCCCAAAAACAGGTCGTGCCGGTGCGGATCATCTCGATGCAGGCCAGCCGGGTTCCCCAGTAGACGTCTTCGTCGTCCATGCGCTTTTCGACCGGCCAGATGTGATCGACCAGCCACTCCATCAGCGGCAGGTCGTCGGCGATAGCCGCGAAAGAGCGTCATCGCCGCGTGGGTGTGGGCGTTGACGAAACCGGGAAGCAGCGCCATGCCACCGGCGTCGAGCACGTCGTCGCCCGGCTGCGGCTCGACCTCTGGACCGAGCTCGACGATCTCGCCCGTCCGCGCAGCGCAGGCCGACCGCGGTCCCGCCGAGGCTCGCGTTGCTGACGGCTAGTCCCATCACCTCAGGGTATGCGAGCGGGCGCTCCGGTCAACTCGCCGCCAGCTGCGGCAGAGCTCGCGTCAGCGCCGCCACCAGCCGCCCGGAGGTGAACTCGCGGTTGGCCTCGATCTGCTCCAGGCTCAGCGCCGTCTCGCCGACGCCGTTGGCGAGGTTGTCGACGACGCAGATCGCGGCGTAGCGCAGGCCGAGCTCGCCTGCGACGACGCACTCCGAAGCCACGGTCATGCCGATCACGTCCGCGTGCTCGGCGACGAACCGGATCTCCGCACGGGTCTCGAGCCGCGGGCCGGCGGACTGCCAGTAGACGCCGCCGTCGACGACCTCGACGCCGGCATCGGCGATCGCCGGCAGCACCCGGCTGCGCCAGTCGTCGTCGAAGCCGGGGACGCGATGGGCGCTGGAGTCGTCGTGCGCGCTCGAGCGGCGCCGCGTCGAGGGCGATGAAGTCGTCTGGGCACAGCATCGATCCGGGCCCGAGCTCCTCGCGCAGCCCGCCCACCGATGCGACCGCGAGCACGCGGTCGCAACCGGCGTCGGCAAGCGAGCGCAGGTTGGAGACATGGTCGATCAGGTGCGGCAGGACGTACGTGCCAGGCGGGCCGTGGCGCTGCAGCAGCTCCCAATCGCCAACCGGCAGCTCGGAGTCGCTCAGCGAGCTGCCGGCGATCAGGGCAAGCCGGCCTGCCATCAGTCGATCAGGCGGCGGCTCATCTGGCGCACCGCGAGGCGCCACATCGCCAGCGCGAACAGGGCCAGGCCGGCGACCCTGAGCAGGTCCACGGCGTGGAAGCCGAAGGCTGCGTCGCGAACCAGCTCGACGAGCTGGTACAGCGGGTTGAGGTTGGCGATCACCTGCACGCCCTCGGGCAGCTGGTCGATCGGAAAGAACGTTCCCGCGACGAGGAAGAGGGGCGTGATCACGAGCGTCGTCACGTAGTTGAAGCTGTCGATCTTGGCGACGGTGCCCGCAACCGCGATCCCGAAAGCCGCGAAGCCGAGCGCCGTGATGAAGCAGAACAGCGGCACCAGCAGCATTCCCCACGTCGGGTCGAGCCCGAAGGCAAACGACACGATCAGCGGAAAACAGCCGTAGACGCCGGCGCGCAGCCCGATCCAGAGCATCTCCGCCGTGACGAGCTCCTCGACGTCGACCGGCGCCGCGAGGATCGCGTCGTAGGTGTTCTGGAAGCGGTGCTTGACGAATGTGCCGAACATCGCCGGCAGCGCGCTCGAGAAGATCACCGCGGTTGCGACCATCCCGGTACCGACGAACTCGACGTAGTCGAGCCCATCGACCTGGCTGACCAGCGTTGCGCCCAGGCCGAGGCCGAAGGCGAGCAGGTAGATCGTCGGCTCGAGCACGCTCGAGAACGTCGTCGCCTTCCAGAACGTGCGGAAGTTCGCGACCTCGCGACTCATCACCCCCGCGATCGCCGCCGGCTCCAGCCGCCTTGCCCCGACGCCGCGCGCGCTCACAGCTCTTCGCTCCGTCGTCTCACTCCGCTTCCTCGCCCGTCAGCAGCACGAAGACGTCCTCGAGCGATGCGGCGCGGCGGATCGCCTCTTCGGGAATCTCGCCGTTGCGCGCATTCTCGGCGCCGACGATCGCGATCGCCGGGCCGGCGGGACGAACGCGCAGCCCCACCGCCTCCGCCTCGGCGCGGACCTCGGCGAGCCGGTCGGGTGGTCCATAGAACTCGGCGGTCTCGACGCCGGCGTGCTCTGCGATCAGCTCGTCGGGCCTGCCGCGTGCGACGATCTTGCCCGCCGCCATCACCGAGACGTGGTCGGCCAGGCGCTGGGCCTCCTCGATGTAGTGGGTCGACATCAGGATCGTCGCCCCCTCCGCCTTGAGAGTGCCGATCAGCGTCCACAGCTCGGTGCGGATCTGCGGGTCGAGCCCGACCGTCGGCTCGTCGAGCAGGATCAGGCGCGGGGAGTGAACGAGTCCGCGAGCCAGCAGCAGGCGCCTGCGCATGCCGCCGGAAAGCTCGTCGACCGCATCGCGCCGCCGGTCCTGAAGGCGGGCGAGATCGAGCGCGCGGTCGACCGCGGCCGCGACGTCGCCGACTCGGTAGAGACGGGCGAAGACGGCGAGGTTGTCCTCGACCGTGACATCGACGTCGAGATTGTCGAGCTGCGGCACGACGCCCATCTCGGCTCGCGCGATCTTGGCTTCGCGAGGCAACTCGTGGCCGAGGACCCGGATCTCGCCCGAGTCGGCGATTGCCTGGCCCGTGAGCAGCCGCATCGTCGTCGACTTGCCGGCGCCGTTGGGGCCGAGCAGGCCGAGGCAGATCCCGGCCGGCACGTCGAGGTCGAGGCCGTCGACCGCGGTGATCGAGCCGAACGTCTTGACGACGCCGCGGAGCTCGATCGCGGGCGGGCCGGAGGTGTCGGTGAAGCCGGGCACGACCCGGAGGATACGAAGGGCCCGTCGCGGCGCCATCTCGCGCATCTAGCCTCCGCGTCTCGATGGACCCGCTCGAGGCAGTCGCGATCGTCGCCGCCGGAATCGGTGCGGGCGCGATCAACACCGTGGTCGGCAGCGGCACCCTGCTCACCTTTCCCGTCCTGATCGCGCTCGGCTATGCGCCTCTGGTCGCCAACGTCTCCAACAACGTCGGCCTCGTTCCCGGGGCGGTCGCGGGGGCGATCGGCTACCGGCGCGAGCTCGAAGGGCAGCGCGGGCGGGCGCTGAGCCTGGGCATCGTCTCGGTCGCCGGCGGGCCTGGCGGGGGCCGGCTTGCTCCTCGTCCTCCCCGCCTCCGCCTTCGACGCGATCGTGCCGGCGCTGATCGCGCTCGCGCTCGTGCTGGTGCGTGGTGCAACCGCTGGTCGACCGCAAGCTTGCCGAGCGTCCGCCGCCCAGCGCAGACCATGGCGTCGCGCTGCGAACAGCGGTCACGGCAAGCGGTGTCTACGGCGGCTACTTCGGAGCCGGCCAGGGCATCCTCCTCGTCGGAATCCTCGGCATCGGCCTGCGCGACTCGCTGCAGCGCATCAACGCGCTCAAGAACGTGCTCGCAGGCGTCGTCAACCTGACCGCGAGCGTGGTCTTCGTCATCGCTGCCGACGTCGACTGGGCGGTCGCCGGCCTGATCGCGGCCGGCTCGATCGTCGGCGCCCTGGTCGGCGCCCGCTACGGGCGCCGACTCTCGCCGACCGCCCTGCGGGTGCTGATCGTGATCTTCGGCGTGGTCGCGATCGCGCGGTTGACGCTGGGATGAGCGAGGCCGATCTTGCCCTTGCAATGTGGATGTCGTGGGGTAGGGTCGGATCGACCGGGGGGACATTCCCGAACCATTGGAGGTAAGTCATGTTCGAGGAGACGATCGCCGCGTCGCAGCGGCTGATCACGGAGGCTTTCGGCGAAGGAAACCTCGACCTCATCGACGAGCTCTGCGCCGAGAACTTCGTCGGCCACGATGCCCTGGTGGGCGATCAGGATCGCGAGGCGTCCAAGCAGACGATCGCGGGCTATCGCGCCGCCTTCCCCGACCTCTCGTTCACGATCGACGACGCCTTCGCCGCCGACGACAAGGCCGTGATCCGCTGGACGGCCGAGGGCACGTTCGAGAACGAGCTCCTGGGCCTGCAGCCGACCGGCGAGCGCGGCGCAGCCGATCGAGGGGATCACGATCGACCGCTTCGAGGACGGGCTGATCGTCGAGTCGTGGACGCAGTGGGACACGCTGCAGTTCATGCGCGACATCGGCGCCGTGCCGGAGGGGGCAGCCAGCGCCCAGTGACCGTTCAGGCGGGTGTGATCGGGTTCCGGCGCTCGCTGAACTCGCGGCTCTTGGACTCGGCGAGCGCGTAGCGGCGGATCAGCTCGCCGCGAAGCTCGTCGGGTTCGATGACCGCGTCGACCACCAGCTCCGAAGCGAGGTGAAGGAGGTCGATGTCGGCCGCGTACTCCTCGCGCTTCTCGGCGACGAAGCGCTCGCGCTCGGCCTCGTCTGAGATCTCCTGGATCTGATTGAAGAAGACGGCGTTGACCGCTGCCTCGGCTCCCATCACCGCGATCTTGGCGCCGGGCAGGGCGATGCAGCAGTCGGGCTCGAAGGCGGGACCGGCCATCGCATAGAGGCCGGCGCCGTAGGCCTTGCGCACGATCACCGAGATCTTCGGCACGGTCGCCTCGGAGACGGCGCTGATCATCTTCGCGCCATGGCGGATGATTCCCTGGCGCTCGACGTCGGTGCCGATCATGAACCCGGGCACGTCGGCGAGAAACAGCAGCGGCACGTTGAAGGCGTTGCAGGTGTTGATGAAGCGCGCCGCCTTGTCGGCCGAGTCGACGAACAGCACGCCGCCCTTCTGGCGCGGCTGGTTGGCGACGATCCCGATCGCGCGCCCGTCGAGGCGCGCGTAGCCGACGACGATCTCCTTCGCCCAGCGCGCGTGCACCTCGCAGAAGCTGCCGGCGTCGACGAGCGCACCGATCAGCTCCTTGATGTCGAAGGCGGTCTTCTCGTCGTCGGGGACGATCTGCGAGGGCGCGAGGTCGGCCTCGGGCTCGGCCGGAGGCGCCGGCGGCGGCTCCGAACGCCAGTTGGTCGGCATGTAGGAGAGGTAGGTCTTGGCGAGATCGATCGCCTCCTCGTCGCTCTTGACGAGAAAGTGGCCGCAGCCGGAGACGCTGGTGTGCATCTTCGCCCCGCCCATCTCCTCCAGCGTCACCTGCTCGCCGATCACCATCTCGGCCATCCGCGGCGATCCCAGGTACATCGAGGCATTGCCCTCGCGCATGATCACGACGTCGCAGAAGGCGGGGATGTAGGCGCCGCCGGCCGCCGAGGGCCCGAACAGAAGACACAGCTGCGGCACGCGGCCGGAGAGCTTGACCTCGTTGTGGAAGATCCTGCCGGCGCCGCGGCGGCCGGGGAACATCTGCACCTGATCGGTGATCCTCGCCCCCGCGGAGTCGACGAGGTAGATCATCGGCAGCTCGAGCGACAGCGCCCGCTCCTGGATGCGAAGGATCTTCTCCACCGTCTTCGGCCCCCACGAGCCCGCCTTGACCGTCGGGTCGTTGGCCATGAGACAGGCCTTGCGACCACCGATCAGGGCCAAGCCGGTGACGACGCCATCGGCGCCGAGGCCCTCGGCGTCCCAGTTGGCAAGCAGCGCCTCCTCGGTGAAGGAGCCCGGATCGACCAGCCGCGCGACACGCTCGCGCACCGCCATCTTGCCCTGTTCGGCGGTCTTTGCGTGATGGCGCTCGGGGCCTCCGGCGATCGCAGCCTCGACCGCGCGGTCGAAGTCCGTTCCCTCGCGAATGCTCACGGATCAGCCCTGGCGCTGAGGCTCAGGAGTCTTCGCTGCGGGTGCAGCGTCTGCGGCCTCCTGCTCTTTCGGGGCGCGGTGTTGGGTCGCAGCCCCGGTGATCCCGCTGGCGAGGCTCTCGAGCTCGGAGAGGACGTCGTTTCGGCGCTGCTCGAGGTCGGAGATCATCGACTCGATGTCCTTGCGCTTGCGCGTCGCGGCCTCGACGATCTTGCTCGCTTCGGCGTTGGCGCGCTCGACGATCGCCTTCGCTTCGGTCTCGGCGTCGGCGCGGGTCTTGTCCGCGTAGGCGTCGGACTGCTCGCGCGTTTCCTTGTCGTAGGCGTCGGCGCTGGCCTTGGTCTTGTGCTTGTAGGCGTCTGCCTCCTGGCGCGCCGTCGCCAACTCGCCGTCGACATCGGACTGGATCGACTCGACGCGCAGGTTGGCCTCGATCAGGCGCTTTCGCGTTTCGCGCTCGGCCTCGGCTCGCATCGCCTCGGCGGCCGCGTGCGCGGCGGTGAGGATGGCGGCGGTCTCCTCGCCGATGCGCTCGAGCTCGCCCTGGACGACGTCCGAGCGCGACTCGTCCTCGCCGCCGGTCTCCAGCCAGTCGGCCAGCTCGGCGAGGAAGTTGTCGACCTCGTGCTTGTCGTAGCCACGCAGCGCCGGCGAGAACCTCGTCTGCCTGATCTGTGCGACGGAGTAGTGATCCACGCCGCGAGGGTAGCGAGATACAGCCGCTGACGACTCAGACCAGCGGGTCCGCTGCGACGGGCTTGTCGCCCGAGTAATCGTAAAAGCCACGGCCCGACTTGCGGCCGAAGTTGCCCGCCTCGACCAGCTTTCGCAGGGTCTCGGGCTGAGCGAAGCGATCCTCGCCGTAGGCCTCGGCCATGACGTCGGCGATCGCAGCGAGGGTGTCGAGACCGACGAAGTCGGCGAGCGTCAGCGGTCCCATCGGGTGGCTGGCGCCGGCCTTCATGCCCGTGTCGATGTCGGAGACCGAGCCGACACCCTGCTCGTGAGCGCGGATCGCGTCGAGCATGTAGGGAACGAGCAGGCGATTGACGATGAAGCCGCGGTTGTCTCGGGCCGCGACCGTCGTCTTGCCGAGCTTCTCGCCCAGCGAGAAACCGAGCTCGTAGGCCTCGTCGCTGGTCTCCTCGGCCTTGACGACCTCGAGCAGCGGCATCACCTGCGCCGGGTTGAAGAAGTGAAGGCCGAGGAACCTCTCGGCGCGACCGGTCACGGCCGCCTGATCGGCCACGCCCAGCGAGGAGGTGTTGGTGGCGAAGAAGGCCTCGGGCTTGACGACGGCATCGAGCGCTCGCCAGAGATCGAGCTTGGCGTCGAGGTCCTCGGTGATCGCCTCGATCACGAGGTCGCAATCGGCGAAATCGCCCTGGTCGAGCGAGCCGTGCAGGCGCGCCCGCACGTCGTCGGCATCGGACTGCTCGAGCTTGCCCTTTTCGACGGCGCGTGCGAGCTGTTTCTCGATCTTGGCCAGACCGCGGTCGAGCGCCTCCTGATCGGCTTCGCAAACGACGACGTCCCAGCCGGCCTGAGCGCAGATCTGGGCAATCCCGTGCCCCATCAGGCCGCAGCCGGCGACTCCTACCTTGGCGATCTCCATCTTGACTTCGGGCCCTCCATTCGATTCAGCGCAATGATCTCGGCGGTCGCCGAGCCTACATGCCGTCGCCCGAGCTGAGACTCGGCAGCGTTGCGCGCAGGCGAACCTCGAGCGTCTCGGCGAACGCCGGGCGCCGCTGGGTGCCGCCGTCGAGAACGAAGCCCAGCGACTCGTAGAAGGCGATGTTGCGCGGGCTCTCGGCGAGCGTCCAGACGATCGCCTGCTGATGTCCGGCCGCGATCAGCTCCGATACGGCGCCGGCGACGAGGGCGCGGCCTATCCCGCGCCGCCACCGGCTCGGGTGAACGTAGAGCGCCATCACCTCGCCCTCGGGAGTGACGTTTCGATGATCGCGGCTGGGTCCGCAGACGACGAGCCCGGCGATCTCGTCGCCGAGCTCGGCGACGAGCATCGAGCGCTCGTCATAGCTGGGGTCGCGCAGGCGCTCGGAGATGCGCTCGGGCCGCCAGGCCTCGACCGGGTCGACGGCCGCCGAGACGATGCCGCGAAAGCCCTCCCGCCAGGCCGCGATCGCCACCGTCGCCATCGCTTCCTCGTCGCCTGACACGGCTTCGCGAACCGCGATCTGCGGTCTCTGCACGTTCAGGCGGCGCCGGCGGCTTCGAGCATCTGGCGCATGCGTTCGGCGAGCGCGTTGACCCCGCTCATCGGCCGCACCATCACCGTCATCTCGACGATCTCGTCGCCGGCGAAACGGAGGATGTCGACGCCCTGGAGCTGCTTGTCGCCGACGCGGGCCTCGAACATGAGCACGGCGACGTCGCCGGTCTCGACCTGCTCGAGGTAGCGGAAGTCCTCGAACACCTGGACGACCGCTCCGAGCAGGAGCTTGATCTGCTCACGGCCCTCGTACGGCTTGAATACGACGGGGCTGCGGAAGGTCACGTCCTCGGCGAACAAGGACTCGGCGCGGTCGAAGTCCTTGGCCTCGGCCGCGGCTTTGAACGCGTCGCTCTTCATCCTCCGCAGCCTACCTTCGCCACTCGACCTTGCCCGCCGTCAGCACGTGCGCGCCGAGCGAACGCCCGAGCACCTCCTGCGCAGCGCGTGAGGCCGCGATCAGCTTGGTCAGGTCGACGCCGGTTTCGATTCCCATCTCCTCCAGCATCGAGACGACGTCCTCGCTGGCGATGTTCCCGGTCGCCCCGGGGGGCACTGGACAACCACCGAGCTCGCCGAAGGCCGACTCGAAGGAGTCGACGCCGGCGCTGAGCGCGGCGAGCACGTTGGCCAGTCCCTGCCCGCGGGTGTTGTGAAAGTGGGCCGTGAGCTCGACCTCCGGCAGACGCTCGCGGGCGGCGGCGAAGAACTCCTTCACCTGGCGCGGATTCGCCATTCCCGTCGTGTCGCCGAAAGCGATCTCCGCACAGCCGGCGGCCGCCAAGCGCTCGGCGATGTCGAGCACCCGCTCGACCGGAACCTCACCCTCGTACGGACAGCCGAAGCTGGTCGAGATCACGCCCTCGCAGCGCAGGCCCTCGGCGAGCGAGCGCTCGATCACCTGCTCGATCTCCTGCAGCGACTCGGCGATCGTGCGATTGACGTTCTTGGCGTTGTGCGTCTCCGAGGCGGAGAGGAAGAGATTGACCTCGTCGAAGCGCTCGCGCAGCGCGAGCGCGCGATCGAGACCGCGCTGATTCGGGATCAAGACCGAGTAGGCGACGCCCTCGCGGCGCTCGAAGCCGGCCAGCACCTGCTCGGCGTCGGCCAGCTGGGCGATGACGTCGGGGCGGACGAACGAGGTCAGCTCGATGCGCTTGAAGCCGGCGTCGCCGAGCATGCCGATGAGGCGAACCTTGTCGGCGGTCGCGATCACCTCGGGCTCGTTTTGAAAGCCGTCGCGCGGCCCGACCTCGCGGAGGCGGACGGCGGTTGGGTACTCGCTCATTGCTGGAGGCTAGCCCGAGGCGAATTCGTGCCGCCAGATGAGTGTCGAGGGTCCCAGCCCCGGAAAGTCATCAACGGACCCGCAGGTCGGGTCAGCACATGCCCATGCCGCCGGAAACGCCGAGCGTCTCGCCGGTGACGTAGGAGGAATCGTCGGAGCACAGAAAAGCGACCGCGGCCGCTACCTCCTCGGGCTGGCCGAGGCGGCGAAGCTGGGTACCGGCCTTCATGTTCTCGACGATCTTCGTGCCGATCTCGCCGAACTCGAGCGCCTGCATCAGCAGCGGCGTCTCGATCGGCCCCGGCGCGATCGAGTTGGCCGTGACGTTGAAGCGCGCACCCTCGCGGGCAAGCACCTTGGTGAAAGCGATCACCCCGCCCTTGGCCGCCGAATACACGGCCGAGCCCTTGGAGCCGATGCGCCCGGCCTCGGAGGCGATGTTGACGATGCGCCCGTAGCCCGCATCCTGCATCCCCGGCAGGACCGCATGGGTGCAGGCGAACACGCCGATCAGGTTGATGGCGACGATGCGCTGCCAATGCCCCGGATCGGTATCGGTGAAGAAGCCGAACTCGTCCGTGCCCGCGTTGTTGACCAGAATCGCGAACGGCCCATGCTCTGCCACGAGGTCGAGCGATGACTGCGGGTCGGTGACGTCGAGGTGCGTCGATTCGGCGCTGATCTCGGCGGCGACCGTCGCGGCGCCGTCTGTGTTGACGTCGCCGATCACGACCTCGGCGCCCTCGGCGCTCAGCCGCGCGGCGATTGCCGCGCCGATCCCGCTCGCCCCCCCGGTTACGAGCGCCTTTCGCCCTTCGAGCCTCATCGCGCCGGAAGACTATTGTGCGCGGCTCGATGGCATCACGCGCAGACGCGATCCCGATCATCGGCGGTACCGGAGCGCTCGGCTATGGCCTCGCGCTGCGCTGGGCTCGCGCCGGCCATGCCGTCGTCGTCGGCTCACGCAGCGAGGAGCGTGCGAACGAGACCGCGCGCAAGCTCTCCGAGCTCGTGCCCGACGCCGAGATCGAGGGACTCGCCAACGAAGCGGCGGCCAAGCAGGGGCCGGTCGTCTTCCTCACGGTGCCGTTTCGAGCCCAATCGGAGAACCTGAACAACCTTCGCGAGGCGCTCGAGCCCGGGCAGCTGCTCGTCGACTGCACCGTGCCGCTCGCGGCCGCGGTCGGCGGCAAGGCGACGCGCACCCTCGGCGTCTGGCAGGGGTCGGCAGCCGAACAGGCACAGGAGATGGTTCCCGATGGCGTCACGGTCGTCGCCGCGCTTCACACCGTCAGCGCTCCGGCTCTCGCCGACACCGCCACGGAGCTCGCTGAGGACGTCCTGCTCTGCGGCGACCGCAAAGCCGACAAGGCCAAGGTCGCTCGCCTGGTCGAGGCGATCGACGGCCTTCGAGCCGTCAACGCCGGAGCTCTCGAGACGGCGCGGATCGTCGAACAGCTGACGCCGATGCTGATCTCGATCAACGCCCGCTACAAGACCCACGCCGGCCTGCGCATCACCGATCTTCCCGACGGCGATCACTGGGACGCTTGAAGGTCACACTGCTAGCGGGCGGGACCGGCGGCGGCAAGCTCGCAGCCGGGCTGCAGGCCGTTGTCGGAAGCGGTCTCAGCGTCATCGCCAACACCGCCGACGACGTCGAGGTACACGGGCTCCGGGTCTCGCCGGATCCTGATCTCTGCACCTATTGGCTCTCGGACGAGATCGACGAGCAGCGCGGCTGGGGGATCCGAGACGACGCCTTCGTCGTCTCACAGCGACTCGAGCAGCTCGGCGCGCCGGGCTGGTTCAGCCTCACGGACCGAGATCTCGCGACCTGCATCTACCGGACCCACTTCCTGGCCGAGGGTGGGTCGTTGACCGCGGCGCAAGCTCAGATCGCCCGCGCCCTGGGCTGCGAGGCGACGGTGCTGCCGATGTGTGAGCAGCGGGTCGCGGCCCGGGTCAAGACCGAGCGGGGATGGCGCGGCTTGCAGGAGTTCCTGATCATCGACCGCGGCGAGGGCGTCGTCGAGGGCGTCGAGCTGGAGGGAATCGAGCAGGCGCGGATCACGCCCGAGGTCGAGCTGGCGATAGCCGAGGCCGACGTGATCGTGATCGGCCCCTCGAACCCGGTGATCTCGATCGGGCCGATTCTCGCCGTAACCGGCATCCGCGAGGCACTGGCCGCCTCCGGCAAGCCGGTCGTCGCGATCAGCCCGCTGGTGGGCGGCAAGTCGGTCAAGGGCCCCACCGAGGCCTTCATCGCCGCGACGGGCCGCCCGGTCAGCGCTGCCGGCGTCGCCTCGCTCTACGGCGACGTGATCGCGGCGATGATCGTCGATTCCGCCGATCCTGACCCGCCCCCGGACCACATCCCCACCCTGCCGTGCTCGACGCTGATGGTCGATGGCGCGAGCCGGCGCGCGCTCGCTGCGAGAACGCTCGAGTTCGCGGCAACGCTGTAGACGGCCGAGGGCGCGATCATGCCCCGGTGAAGGCGACCGCGATCATTCCCGTGAAGCGCTTCGGCCAGGCCAAGCAGCGCCTGCTCGAAACGCTCGACCGAAAACAGCGCGCCGCCGTTGTCAAGGCGATGCTCAGCGACGTGCTGGTCGCGGTCACCGCGACCAGCTCGATCGAGCGGGTGATCCTCGTCACCGGCGAGTCGCGCGCCGAGCGCATCGCCCTCGGCTGCGCCCAGCGGGTGAAGACGCCGATCGAGGTCCTGCAAGAGCCTCAAGACCACGGTCATTCCGAGGCCGCCACGCTCGGCATCATCCGCGCTCTTGCGCTGGGCGCTCAGTGCTCTGCCCTGCTCCCCGGTGACTGCCCGCTGCTCGATCCGGCTGAGCTCGACGGGGCGCTCGAGCGGATGACCCCGGGCCGCGTCTCGATCGTCCCCGACCGCCACGCGACCGGCACCAACGCCCTGCTGCTCGCCCCTGCCGACGCGATCGGTCCTGCCTTCGGCGAGGACAGCGCCGAGCGCCATCGCGACCGCGCCGGCCGCGCGGGCTTCGATGTCGCGACCGAGACGCTCGAATCGCTGGCGCTCGATCTCGATACACCCGAGGATCTCGTGGCGCTGGCGCAGGAGCTTTCTCAGCGCCCCGAGCGAGCCCCGGCGACGGCCGCCGCGCTCGCACAACTCGGCCCCGTCGTGAGCGCTCACTTGAGTCGCCGGCTCGAGATCGTTGCCGTTCCCGGCATCGGCGAGGTCGGCGCCGGCGACGCGGTCGGGGCGCTCGTCGCCGCCGCCGCCACCTCAGCCGCGGTCGAGATCGCAGATGACGACATCGTCTGCCTTTCGCAGAAGGTCGTTTCGAAGGCCGAGGGACGGGTGAAGTCGCTGGCGGCGGTCGAGCCCGGTCCCCGCGCCCGTCGCGCTGGCGGCCGAGCTCGAGAAGGATCCGCGGCTGGTCGAGCTCGTGCTCGCCGAGGCCCGTCGCGTCGTGCGCGCCGATCACGGGGTGCTGATAGTCGAAACACACTCTGGCTGGATCTGTGCCAACGCCGGCATCGACGTCTCCAACCTGCCCGGGCCCGACGAGGTGGCGCTGTTGCCACTCGACGCCGACGCATCGGCGCGGCGCATCCGCGCCGAGATCGCAGCCGCGTGCGCTGTGCGACCCGGCGTCGTCATCAGCGACAGCTTCGGGCGCCCGTGGCGTCAGGGTCAGGCCGAGGTCGCGATCGGCTGCGCGGGGGTCGTCGCGGTCGACGACTGGCGCGGACGCCACGACGCCCATGGTCGCGAGCTCGCGGCGACGGCGATCGCCGGCGCCGATCAGCTCGCCGCCGCCGCTGACCTCGCGCGCGACAAGACTTCCCGCACCCCTGCCGTGCTGATCCGCGGCGCCGCTCGCCTGCGGACCGACGACGACGGGCCAGGCGCTGCAGCGACGATCCAGCGCCCTGGCGGCGAGGATCTCTTCCGCTGAGCCGGCCTCCGGCCGCTGCGCTCAGTAGTGCTTGCCGACGGGGTCGGCCGCCCCGTCCTCGGTGAACTCCGGGGGCGTGTAGACCTCGCCCGGCGTCGCGCCGACCGCGAGCACCCGCGCCCCCTCCTCGGCGGTGGTGATCTTTCGCCGCTCGCCGGGACCGACGCGCGCCCAGATCCCCGGCGTGAGCTCGTGCTCTTCGCCGCCGGCGCGCAGCGTCGCCCTTCCCGACAGAGCCGTATAGACCTCCTCCTGGCGATCGTGGGCCTGATCGTGGGTCGGGTAGTCGGTGAAGTTGGGCGGCAGCTCCATCACCGCGATTCCCATCGAGCTGACTCCGAGGCCCGCGCGGACCCGGCGAAAGCCGCCGTGAAAGACGGCCTCGAAGTCCTCCAGCCGTTTGACCGTTACGTCAGCCATCTGCCGGCGCAGCCATCGGATCCGGCTGGCCCTCCTCGGTGAACTCGACCGGCTCGAAGGCCTTGCCGGGGATGCCGCCGAGGACCAGGATCTCGGCGCGTTCCTCGCCGGTGGTGAGCGTCCGCTTCTCATCGGGTCCGACGCGAGCGAAGACCCCGGGGGTGAGCGCATGCTCTTCGCCTCCGGCCACCAGCGTCGCCGAACCCGTGAGCACGAGGTAGACCTCCTCCTGGCCGTCGTGAGAGTGGTCGTGCTCCGGGTAGCGGTTGGCGTTCTCGGGCAGCGAGATGATCTGCATCCCGAACGCGGTCACGCCGAGGCCCGAGCGCGCCTTCAACATGTGGCCCCTGAAGGTGGTCTCGAAGTCCTCCGTGCGCTTGACCGTGAGGTCGGCCATCGCGCCAACCCTACCGCCGCCGTGCTGTGGCGCCAATACGGCCGGCCGCGACAGCTCTCAGTAGGTCTCGACGATCTCGTAAAGAGTCGTGCGTTGCGCCGGCGTGCGCCCGGCGGCGCGGGCTGCCTCGATCAGGTCCTCGGGTTCGAGCCGGACGCCGTGCTGCGAGCCCGCCATGCGCGAGATGTTCTCCTCCATCAGCGTGCCGCCGAGGTCGTTGACGCCCCAGTGAAGGCTCTCGGTGGCGGCGTCGATGCCCATCTTCACCCAGCTCGCCTGCAGGTTCTTGATCGAGCGCCCGAGAGCGAGGCGAAAGGCGGCCGTGTGCTTGAGATTGTCCTCACGCGAGATCTCCTCGATCCCGTGGGTACGACCGAGCATCGTCTGAAACGGGATGAAGCTCAGCGGCACGAACTCGGTGATGCCGCCGGTGCGCTCCTGCAGCTCGCGCACGACGCGCATGTGGCGGGCCAGCTCCCACGGCTCCTCGATGTGGCCGAACATGACCGTCGAGGTCGAGCGCAGGCCGGCACGGTGGCAGGCCTCGATGATCTCGACCCAGCGTCCGGCGGGAAGCTTGTTCGGCGAGATTCGTGCACGGACACCGTCGTCGAGCACCTCCGCTGCGGTGCCCGGGGTCGAGCCGAGCCCGCATTCGCGCAGGTATTCGAAGACCGCGTCGGGCGACTTGCCCGAGCGCTCGCACATGTAGTGGACCTCCATCGGCGAGTAGGCGTGCAGGTGCAGCTGCGGCGCCGTCTCCTTGGCCAGGCGCAGCCAGCGCCCGTAGTGCTCGAGCGAGTAGTCGGGATGGATGCCCCCCTGCATGCAGATCTCGGTCGCGCCGACGGCGACCGCCTCGGCGATCCGGGCCTGGAAGTCGTCCTCGGTGACGTGGTAGGCGTCGGGCGAGCGCTTGCCCTGGCCGAAGCCGCAGAAGGCGCAGCCGACGATGCAGACGTTGGTGAAGTTGACGTTGCGGTTGACGACGAACGTCGCCGTCTCCCCCGCCAGCTCGCCGCGAAGCCCGTCGGCGGCGAGGCGCATCTGCTCGATCACCTCGGGCCGGGTCTCGGCGAACATCGCCGTCAGCTCGTCCTCGGTCAGCGCGACCCCTCGCACGCCCTTCTCGATCGCACGCGGCGCCAGCTCGGGATCGATCCGGCGCTCTGAGCGCCGGCCCGAGCCGCGACGCGGGATGAAGCTCCAGTACCTGAGCTTGACCGCGTCGAGCACGCCCTGCTCGAGCCAGGCGCTGTCCAGGTACTGCGGGTAGACGCAGAGGCGCTCGGTGAGCGCGTACCCGCGCGGCGCCAGCTGCTTTCGGACCTGATGCGGGCTGGGGAAGGCGTGCTCGGGCGAGATGTGATCGCCGTTGGCCGAGAGCCCGCCGAGGTCGGTGGCGCCGGCATCGACGAGGTCGAGCCACCAGTCGCTGAGGTTCGGCGGGATCTGGATGCCGACGTCGGGCATCAGCTCCCTCGCCCAGGCGACGAGCCGCTTCATCTCGTCGAGGGTGACATCCGATGCCCATTCGGGCATCGGAACCAACGTTCCGCCCGCCTCCTCCGCTTCGCGTCCGGGGGCGGCCGGGTCAGCCGCGGGTTCGCCCTTCCATCGCCTCTCAGCCGCGGCGTCGGCGATATCCGCCACCTCCGCCCCGTAGTACTTCGGGTGCGCGACGAAGTTCTGCAGGATCACCTCCTGGATGTGGCCGTACTCGGCGTGGACCTCGGCGAGTGCCTCGAGCGCGGCACGGCGGTCATCGACGCTCTCGCCGATCC
Organism: uncultured Solirubrobacterales bacterium; assembly: GCA_963730145.1. GTDB lineage: Bacteria > Actinomycetota > Thermoleophilia > Solirubrobacterales > 70-9 > WHSW01. Next base: position 89,534 of record CAVSQT010000002.1, on the reverse strand, counting down.
CGACCAGGATCCCGCTCGTGAACGGGATCTTCAGCTCGCCCGCGGCGCGAATCGTCTCCAGGCGAACGTCGGGATGCTTGGTCGGCGAGCCCTGGTGGACGACGAGATCGGGGTTGACCGACTCCAGCATCAGTCCCTGCGAGGCGGTCACCTCGCGCAGGCGGGCGAGGTCGTCGCCCGAGAGCACGCCGAGGTTCGTGTGCGGGAGCATGCCGCGCTCGAGCGCGCGCTCACAGGCCCAGACGACGTAGGAGACAAAGTCCGGGTGCCCGTACTCGCGCGAGCCTGGCGGCGACGAGCGGGTTGACCTCGGGCGCCTCGCCCGTCAGGACGAGCAACTCCTTGGCATTGCGCCGCAGCGCCTGCTCGAGGCGCTGCTCGACCTCCTCGGGCGAGTACAGATGCGCCTTGTGCGTGGCAAAGGCGCAGTACTTGCAATAGCACCGACAGGTACGCGAGAGCGACAGCGTGAAGTTTCGCGAGAAGGTGACGCGACGCATCACCGACACGCTACCGCCGCCGGCTCACGGCACTCGCCGCACGCGCCTACTGGTTGCGCGTGCGCACCTCTGCGTCCTTGACGGCCTGGCCGACCGCGCGGGCGTCCGAGGTCGGCGGCTCGGCACCTTCGGCGTATTGCGGTCCCGCGATGACGAAGCGGTAGACCGCCACCGCGACCAGCGCGCCGACGATCGGCCCGAGGACGTAGACGAGCAGGTCGCTGCCATCGAGCGAGTCGCTGATCAGCGCCGGGCCGAACCAGCGCGCAGGGTTGAACGAGCCGCCCGTGAGCGGACCGAGGATCATCACGGCGAAGCCAAGCGTCGCGCCGATCGCCCATGGCGCCCACTCCTGGCGCGCGCGGGGGTTCAGCGCCACGGCGCAGATCGTCAAGACCAGGAGCACCGTTCCCAGAGCCTCGACGACGCCGCCACCGAAGTTGCCGCTGAGCAGGTCGGAGACCTCCACGTTGCCGTAGCCGCCGGCCCGGCCCTCGTCGAGCAGCAGGCCCTTGACCAGCAGCGCGCCGAGAACGCCGCCGGAGAGCTGAGCGAGGATGTAGACGACGGCGTCGACCGGGTCGATTCGGCGCAACACCGTGGCCGCCAAGGTGACGACCGGGTTGAAGTGGCCGCCGCTGACCTGACCGAAGGCGATGATCAGCATGAACAGCGCGAACGCGTGAACGAGGCCGATCACGGCGAAGTCCGAGCCGGTCGTGGCCGTCGGGCTGGTCGCGACGTACAGGGTCGACGACGGTTCCGACGACGAAGACCAGGAGCAACGTCCCAATCAGCTCGGCGATGTAGGCGGCTAGCCCTCGGTCCTGCACTTGAAAACTCCTCCTCGGTCGGTTGCGGGCGGCAGTGTAGCCACAAGTCGCTAGCTGCGGCGCGGGGCGTCGTGCTGCATCTGCAGACGCCGGCCGTCGGCGATCACCTCGAGCGCCTTCTCTCGCGACTGCCAGCCGTCGACTTGGACCTCCTTGCCCTCGAGCTGCTTGTAGACCGAGAAGAAGTGCGTGATCTCTCGCTGCAGCTGTTCGGGGATGTCCTCCAGCGTCTCGGCATGGTTCCATCCCGGATCCTGGGTCGGAACGCACACGACCTTGTCGTCTTCGCCCTTTTCGTCCTGCATCACGAACAGCGCGATCGGCTTGACCGGGATCACGCAGCCAGGGAAGGTCGGCTCCGAGACGCAGACGATCGCGTCGAGCGGATCGCCGTCGCGGCCGCGGTGTCCCATCAGGAAGCCGTAGTCGGCCGGGTAGACCATCGACGACGAGAGGTAGCGATCCAGCACGACGCGCCCGATGCCCTCGTCGTACTCGTATTTGTTGCGACTGCCCTTGGGAATCTCGACGAAGGCCAAGAGCTCGTGGGTGACCGGGTGCTCATCGGTGAGCGGATGCTCGAACACGCGCGCAAGCGTATCGACGCACCGGCGCCTCCACGCTCCCGGCAGCCACTACCCTGGTGGCGAATGACAAGGGTCGTCGCGCTGCTGGCGGCCGCCGTCTTCGTTTCGGCCTCACGGTCGGGGCCTGCGGAGGGGGCGGTGCGGAACCGGGCGCCTCGCAGGAGGCGACCCTCGTGCTGGATTTCCAGCCCAACGCCGTGCACGCGGGCATCTACACGGCGCTGGTGGCGGAGGAGTTCAGCGAGCGTGGCGTCGAGCTCGAGGTTCGCGAGCCCTCCTCGTCGAGCGACGCGCCGAAGCTGCTCAGCGCCGGCAGGGCCGAGTTTGCGGTGCTCGACATCCACGACCTCGCGCTGGCGCGGGAGCGGGGTATCGATGTCGTCGGTGTGGCCGCGATCGTGCAGCGCCCGCTGGCGGCGGTGATCGCACGCGACAGCGCTGCCGTGCGCTCGCCGAGGGATCTCGAAGGTGGCGAGGTCGGCGTCACCGGACTTCCCTCCGACGACGCCGTGCTCGAATCGGTGCTCGAAGCCGGCGGCGCCGACGTGGCGGCCGTCGACCGGGTCACGATCGGCTTCGACTCGATCGCGGCGCTATCGGCAGGCCGACTCGATGCCGCGACCGCCTTCTGGAACGCGGAGGGCGTGATCCTGCGACGAGCTCGGCGTGCCAACGCGGGAGTTTCGCGTCGACGATTTCGGCGCTCCCGACTACCCCGAGCTCGTCCTCGCCACCTCCAAGGAGACGCTCGAAACCGAGCCCGATCTGGTTGCCGACGTCGTTGCCGCGCTCGGGGAGGGCAGCCGCGAAGCCGTCGCCGATCCTGAGCGAGCGCTCTCCGCCCTGATCGCCTCGGCACCCGCTTTGGAGCGGGCCGAGCAGAGAGCACAACTCGACGCCCTGATCGACGCCGGCGCTCTTTCGGGCGACGTCGGTCTCGATCGATCCGTACTCGAAGCGCTGGGCGGCGTGGGACCTCGAGCGGGGAATCGTCTCGAGGCCGATCGACGTCGATGCGGGATTTTCGCCGGCGACATCGAAAACCCGCAACTAGCGACTCAAGGATGGGTGGTTGGCGGCCGATGGGGGGTGGGGAAGTCGGATCGCAAAAAAACAGTGTGAGATCGAGACTGCGAAAGATCAACGGACCCGGATCTGCCCTCACGGGCGCGCTCGCGCAACTCGCCGCCGCGTGCACGCTGGTCTGGGTTGTCGCAATCTGGAGCGTCGATCTCGGCGTCGGCCTCGATACGGAAATCGCCCTCGGCGCGGCGGGCCTGCTCACTTCAGGCGTGATCCTGCGCCAGCAGGGGCAGCTGCGCGCCTTGGCCGGGACCGACGCCCTCACAGGCCTCTACAACCACCGCAGCTTTTACGAGCGGCTCTCGACGGAGTTCGAAGCGGCGCAGAAGAGCGACGCGTCCTTGGGCCTCGTCTCTCTCGACCTCGATTCCTTTCAGGCGATCAACGACGAGCACGGACACCCTTACGGCGACAAGCTCCTCGACGCCGTCGGCGACTGCGCTGCGGTCGATCGTCCGCGACGTCGACACCGCGGCGCGGGTCGGCGGCGAGAAGTTCGCCCTGATCCTGCCTGGCGTCGGGCCGGAGGCCGCCTATGCGGTGGCCGAGCGCGCCCGGGCCGCGATCGCCGAGATCGCGGTCGGCGGCGAAGACCTCAATTGCTCGGCGGGCGTCGCTGCCTACCCGCTCGACGCCGGCGACCCGCAGACGCTCGTCCAGCTCAGCGACAGCGCGCTCTACTGGGCCAAGCGCGGGGGACGCCGGCGGACTCGCCGTTACGACCCCGGGCACTCGCCCGGCGAATGGAGCGACCGCCAGCGAGCCGAGATCGAAGAGCTGCTCAGCCTCGCCGACCCGATCGTCTCCGTGTTTCAGCCCGTCGTCAGCATCGCCAACGGTCGCCTCATCGGCTATGAGGCGCTGGCGCGCTTTCCCAGTCAGAGCGGGCGCTCGCCCGACTCCTGGTTCGCCCAAGCCCACGGCTGCGGCCTGGGAGCCGAGCTCGAAGCGGCCGGGCTACGCGCCGCGCTGCGGTCGACCGGGCGACCGCTGGGAACACATCTCGCGGTCAATGTCAGTCCCTCGGCGCTCGCCTCCGACTGTGTCCAGCGAGCCTTGGCCGGCAATCTCGAGGACCTCGTCATCGAGATAACCGAGCACGAGTTCGTCCCCGACGACGACTCGCTCGCCGCGACGATCGCCGACCTGCGCGCCCGCGGCGCCAGCATCGCGATCGACGACGCGGGCGCCGGTCACGCCGGTCTCAAGCAGCTGATGCGGGTACGCCCCGACATCGTCAAGCTCGACCGCGCCTTGATCTCGGGCATCCATGCCGACCAGGCGCAGACCGCGCTGGTCGAGTCGTTCGTTCGCTTTTCCCGCGACGTCGGTGCGATCGTCTGTGCCGAAGGCATCGAGAGCCTCGACGAGCTCGCGGTGCTCGCCGACCTCGATGTCGAGTGGGGCCAGGGATACGTCCTCGGGCGCCCGGGGCCGGCTTGGCCGGAGGTTTCGCCGGTCGCGACCGAGGTCTGCCGCGCCTCGCTGGTGGAGGCGTTTCGCTCGATGCCGGTCGAGCATCAACCGATCAGCGCCAGCGACCGCCGCCTCGTGCACGTCAGCGCCCGGCTGGCCAGCGCGCGCACGGGGCGCGACCTCGACAACGTCCTCGCCCTGATCGCCGCCGAGCTCGGCGCCGAGAAGATCTGCGTCTCGGCCTGGCGCGCCGACGAAGAGGTGCTCGAAACGCTGGCCGAGTACGGCCAGCCCACCGAGCAGACGATCTTCCCGATCGCCGACTACCCCGTCTCGGCCCGCGTGCTGCGCGATCAGTATGCGGTTCAGGTCATCGTCAGCGACCCCGACAGCGACCCGAACGAGGTCGAGCTCCTGCTGGCCTACGGCGAACGCTCACTGCTGATGGTCCCGGTGGTCTGCCGCGGCGAGAGCCTCGGCATCATCGAGGCCTTCCGATCGGACGAGCGGGCGTGGACGCGCGCGGAGATCAACCGTGCACGGGTGATCGCCAACCAGTTCTCGTCGGTGATCGCGATCCTCTCGCCTGACCTCGATCAGGCGCTCAGCGCTCCCGCTCAGCGCAGTTCTATAGCGAGCGACGGGCGCGAAACTCGCGCCTGACCGACTCCGGCCGGCCCCACATCTGCACGACCTCTGCGCGTCCTTCGTGAACGTCGCGGACGATCAGCTCGCCGGCGATGTCCTGCTGATCGAGCAGCGCCAGCGTTCCCTTGACCGTCTCGGCGGCGGCCGCATGGCCGAAGCTGTGGGCGACGTTGATCCGAAAGTGCCACTCGGCCTCCGAGTACGGCTGGGCGTTGATCTGGGTCATCAGCACCGCGGCGTCGATGTACTGGTTCTCGTCCGCGAGCCGCAGATCGCAGACGATGTCGGTCCAATCGCTCGGCAGCGAATCGAGGACTTCCTGAAAGTCGTCGGCGAGCGCCATGCTGCAAAGCGTATTGGGTGTGCTCGAGCGTCAGGGAGAGACCGATCATCCGCCTTGGCCAGCTGGCTGCCGATCGCGTGCGCGGTGCCGTCGACGACGATGATCAGGGCGCCTCCGAACGGCTCGCGCTCGCGCGACCGCACCTCGGCTCCCGGGCGGATCTCGCGATCGGCCAGATAGCGCAGCATCTCCGGATCGCGCATCCGAGACCCGGGTCGAAGGTCGCGGACTCGCCCGGCATCGAGCTCGACCGAGCGCGACGCCGTCGGCCTCTTCGATCGCGAGCTCGCGATCGGGGATCGGGTCGCCGTGTGGGTCGCGGCTCGGGTCGCCCAGCGCCGCGGCCATTCGCTCCTCGAGCTCCTCGGAGATGTAGTGCTCGAGCACCTCGGCCTCGTCGTGGACCCGGTCCCACGGCATGCCCAGCGCGTCGGCGAGATAGGACTCGATCAGGCGGTGGTGGCGAATCACCTCGAGCGCGACCTTCTCGCCAGCCGTCGTCAGCGCGACGCCGTCGATACGGCTCGTACTCGAGCCAGGCCGAGCTCGGCCAGGCGCTTGACCATCGCCGTCACCGTTCCCGGCGAGACCCCGAGGCGGTCCGCCAGCGCCGACGTCCCGACCGGGCCCTCGTCGCGGCGCTGCAGCGAGAAGATCGTCTTCGCGTAGTCCTCGACGGCCTCGGTGTTGGCCGCAGCCGGGTCGCGGCGAAAGCCAGAGTGGGCCAGCGCTCTCGTCATACCGAGATCAGCAGCCCGGTGAGGTAGAAGGCGACGACCCCGGCGGCGATCGCGCTCGCCGTGAGCCCGTCGAGCAGGCGCCCGGCGCGGTCGCGCACCGCGGGCAGGATCTGACCGATCACCTGGACGATCGCCCCGACGCCGACGCCGAGCAGCAGCACCGAGAGCTCGGCGTTGTTGACCGAGGCGCCGATCACGGCGCCGAGGATCGCCGGCGCGCCGGCGATCACGCCGAGCGCAGCAAGCCGGCGAAGCGACGGCTTCTCGCGTGGCCAGCGGCGCGACGATGGCAAAGCCCTCGGTGGTGTTGTGGATGGCGAAGCCGACGACGAGGAAGGCGCCGAGGGCGAGCTCGCCGATCGCATAGGCGGAGCCGATCGCGAGCCCCTCCCCCATGTTGTGCAGGCCGATGCCGAGGGCGATCATCAGCGAGAGCTGGGCGCCACCGGCCTTGGCGCCGGCGGCCTCGCGGCGCGCGCTGCAGCCAGCGGCCAACCGCGGTCAAGGCCAGATAGGAGAGCCCTGCGCCGAGCACGAGCAACTCGGCGCCGCCGAAGGCGCCGCCGGAGGTGCCGGCGAGCTCGAGCGCCTCCAGGGTCGCGTCGACGGCGAGGAAGGCGAGCAGTCCGACCGTCACGGCCATCAGCACGCGCATCCAGTTCGGCTTGAACCGGCGCATCGCCGGCAACAGCAGCATCCCCAAGCGCCACCGGGATCACACCGACGTAGACGCCCAGCAGCGCCATCAACGCGAACAGATCGCCGTCGGTCTCCGGAGTCTCGACTGCCACCGGGATCTCGTGCTCGATCACGGCGCCGGTCGAGGTGACGAGCGAGATCAGATACGGCTGGCCCTCCTGCCACGGGTAGGCGAGCGCGATCGTCTCCGAGCCGAGGCGGCCGATCGCGCCCTCGGCGCCGGAGAAATCGACGTAGGCGTCGTTGACGAAGGCCTGGGCGACGGTGACGTCGTCGGGTCCGGTGTTGCGCACGGAGAGCTCGATCAGATTCGGCTCGAGTGTGGTCCGCTCGACGGCCAGCTCCTCGATCGGCGGCCCGACGCGCTCGGGAAGGCTGTCACCGCCGACCAGCGCCAGCACGAGCAGCACGGCGGCGATCACCAGCTGCGGCGCCGGCCGCGAGACCCCATGCCGGGACCCTGCCCAGCGGCCCCGCCGGGGACCGTGGGATCGCTTCGCCGCGAGCCTCCATCACGACACCTCGAAGAAGCCCATCCAGCCGAGCTCGGCGAACTCGGTCTTGTGGGCGTGGAACATGAACGGTCCCGAGTACGGGAAGCGCAGCTCGCAGATTCCGCGCTGGCCCTGACCCTGGATCACGGTGTCGGTGAACTCGGCCGGCTCGAGCCTGGTCCCGGTCGGGTAGTAGTCGAAGAAGTTCCCGTGGATGTGAAACGAGTTGATCGGGTCGTACTCGAGCGTGTTGACCAGGTAGATGCGCACGAGCTCGTCGCGACGAACCTCGATCGGCTCGTGCATGTAATGAAACGGGATCCCGTTGACGGCGTAGAACTGGTTGCCCTCGCCGTCGAAGGTCGTGTTGAAGCCGTGCTGGACCATGACCATCTCGTCGGCTTCGGGGCGTCCCTGCTTGGGATCGACGATGAACGTGCCGTACATGCCGCGAGCGATGTGCTCGGCCAGCGGCGCGGCGTGGCAGTGGTAGAGGTGCAGGCCGAAGGGCTCGGCGTCGAACTCGTACACGGTCGAGTCTCCCGGCTCGATCAGCCCGGAGCCGACACCCGGAATACCGTCGACCGCCGCCGGGTGCAGGCCGTGGAAGTGGACCGTGTGGGGATGAGCGGAGCCGTTGACGAAGCGAATCCGAAGCAGGTCGCCCTCGGTACAGCGAAGCGTCGGCCCGGGGATGCGTCCGTTGTAGGTCCAGGCCGGAAAGGAGATGCCCGGAGCGATCTCGATCTCCTTGTCGCCGGCGACGAGCGTCCACTCGCGCAGCAGGCGACCGCTGGCCAGCCGGGTCGTCTTGCCGTAGTCGAAGTCGCGCAGGAGCTCGGTCGGGTTGAACCCGTTGGCGGCGTTGTCGACGGTCTCGCCCGCGCGGAAGGTCGGACCGGCCGTGCCGTGGCCGTCGGCATGCGAAGGCGCAGCCGTTGCGCTCGCGCCGCGTGCGTGCGCATGCTCGTCGCTGCCGAGCGCGGCATGCAGGCCGCGGTGGGGAACGGTCTCGTGCAGGAGGGCGAGCGCAGGCGCCGCGACGACGCTGCCGGCCAGCAACCGTCGGCGGCTGATGCCCTCGTGCTCAGCCTCCTCGTCATCCGCGCCGAGCGTTTTTCGCTTGCCCATAAGAAAGATTTTGACAGATCAAACTTTTACTGCAACTGGGCTTGTCAAGATTGCTGTCGATGGCGCTCCAAATCCCGACCCAGATCGAGCTCGATGGCCAGTACCGAGCGCTGCGCGAGCACGCGGGCCTGCTCGAGCGCGACGAGCGGCGGTCGATCCTCGTCACCGGCGCCGAAGCCGCCGATTTCCTTCAAGGACAGCTGACGAACGACGTCGAGTCGCTCGAGCCGAACGAGGGCGCCTACGCCGCCCTGCTCGATCGCAAGGGCCACATGCAGGCCGACATGCGCGTCCTGCGCACCGAGCACGGCTTTCGCCTCGACACCGAGGACGTGGCCGCCGACGCCGGTCGTGCGCCACCTCTCCCTGTACAAGGTCGGTCGCGATGTCAACGTCGAGGAGGTCACCGACACAGAATCGATCCTGTCGCTGATCGGCCCTGCGTCGAGCGAGATCGCGCTCTCGGGCCCGCTGGGCCCCGAGCATGCCCAGAGCGAAGGCCGGCTCGACGGCGTGTCCTTCGTCGCCGTCGCCACCGAGGACGGAATCGACCTCATCGTTGCCGGCGCCGAGGCCGCGGCGCTGAGCTCCGCCCTGCTCGCACGCGGTGCCGAGGCGGTCAGCGAGGAGGCTGCCGAGATCGTCCGCGTCGAAGCCGGCCGGCCGCGGTTCGGCCGCGAGATGACGACCGCGACGATCCCCCAGGAAGCGGGGATCAACGACCGCGCCGTCAGCTTCAGCAAGGGCTGCTACATCGGCCAGGAGACGGTCGCGAGGCTGCACTACAAGGGCAAGCCGAACCGCCATCTGCGCGGGCTGCGCCTCTCGGGCCCCGCTCGAGAGGGCGATCCGGTGCGCCTCGGCGAGCGCGACCTCGGGCTCGTCGGCAGCGCCGTGATCTCCCCCGCCCACGGTCCGATCGCGCTGGCGATCCTGCGCCGAGAGGCCGAGCCCGGCGCGGTCGTCAGCGTCGACGACACGACCAGCGCCGAGGTCGTCGAGCTCCCGTTCTGATCGGCGCCGGCCAGGCGCTGCGCCTATCGGCGCTTACACGCGACCGTTCGGTTAGGGTGCGCGGAGCATGAGCGTGAGGAGCAGGCTCATCTTGCCTTTCGGGGCGCTTGCGGCGGCGCTGTCGCTTGCATCCTGCGGCGAGGACGATTTCGAGAACGAACCGCGCCCGGCGGCGCCGGTCCAGCTCACCGCGCGCATCGGCGACGACGACGTCACCGTCAGCCCGCAGGCAGGTCGGAGCCGGAATCGTCTCGATCACGATCTCCAACCAGTCGAAGGAACCCGGCGTCGCTCGTGCTCGAGGGCCCGACCGACGACGCGAGCGAGGAGATCGCTCCGACAACGTCGGCCACGATCAAGATCACGCTCGATGAGGGCGACTACATCGTCTCGGCCGGCGAAGGCAACGAGCGCGCGAGGACGTGCTCAAGGTCGGCACCGAGCGCGAGAGCTCCTCGAACGAGCTGCTGCTGCCCTGACCGGGCGCCGAGCCTCCGCCGCCTCTTCGGCGACGAGAGCGTCGATTCGAGCGAGCTTGTCCTCGACAGCGGCGACCATCCGTCGAGCCCGTCGCGCGCCTTGGCGGAGCTGGTCTTGATCCCGGTCAGCGACGAGCGGACCGCCTGGGCCTGCTTGAGCAGCGACACGGCCTCGTCGGCGGCGTCGCGGACGGCGGCCGCGTCGACGCGTCGATCCCGGTCGCGCGCCATCGCCACCCGCGCGGCGGCGAGCCGGTAGGCGAGCTCGAGCGCGAGGCCGTCGGGCTCGTCGCGATCGACGGCGACGATCATCTTGTTTCCCTCGTACTCGGTGAGCTGCTCGCGCCCGGCCGGTACGTTGTCGTCGCCGGCGACCACCAGGACGGCGAAGACGGCGTCGCGCTTGCTGCATGCCCTCGTTGAGCTCGCCCAGGCCTCGTTCTTCGAGAGCCGCTTGTCCTTGGCCTCGAACACGATGCCGCCCGGTCGACGCCCTCGCGCGCTCCGATCTCGACCAGCGTGTCGCCCTTCTTGCCGCCGCCCTCCGCGCCGGCATCCCCGGTGTGAGAGGCGCGTCGCCGCGCACCGATGCGATGCGCTCGATCGACTCGTGGACCCGCTCCTCGAAGGTGAACCCCTTGCGTGTTCCGGCGTCCTCGGCCTCGGCCAGCCGCTCGTGCTCGCGCTTGTCGGCGTCGGCTGCGCTCCTTGAGCTCTGACGACCTGCCGGCGCATCGCCCGCGACTCGGCGTGTGCCTCGCGCAGCCGCCCATCTCCGCGCGGTGGCGCTCCTCGGCTCGACACCGCCTTGACCATCCGCCTGAATCGCGACCAGCGGATTCGACCCGTCCTCGGCGGAGAGCTGCTTCATGAGCGCCTCGCGCTGCTGTCGCGATGCCGGCGTCAGCAATCTCCTTGATCTGTGCTGCACGGAGTCGTTGCGATCTGCGCCGAAGGTCGTCGCGATCCGCTCGGCAAGCATCTCGGTGCCCGCCTCGAGCGCGCCGACGAGCTCCCTGTCGAGCTCGGCCGAGCCTGGCCTCGACCTCGGCGCGCACGTAGTCGACGTTCGACGCGGTGTCCTCGCTGTCGAGCACGCGAGTGCCGATCTCGACCGCCTTGCGCACCGTCTCAGCGGGCCGCTTGCCGAGCTTGGCTCGCTCCCTGCACGACGTGAGCCGCTCGCTCGTCCTCGATCGTCAGCGACTCGATCACGAGGCGGTCACCGAGCGCGCGGACGGTCCCGTCAGGGCCGTCGTCGAGCGGCAGCTGTGGTCTCTCGGACGCTTCCATGGGAACTTGCCAAGGTAGTCGCGGCCTCGGACGCGAAGCTGACGCGGCGCCGGACCGCGCACGGCAAGACGTAGTCGTAGTGCTGCCCGCACCTGTGTCGCGTCGCTACGATGCCCGCGCCCGCGCAACCTGCGCGGCTGAGTGCCGAGCCAGCCAACGAACGAGGGAGAACCGTGGCCGTAGACGTGAACGGAGGTCGCCAAGCTCGACGTGGAGCCGGGGACGCTGCCCGCGACGATGGCCGCCTGGGTGATTCGCCAGGAGCGCGAGGGCGAGCCCAAGGACGCCTTCCAGCTCGAGGAGATCGAGGTCCCCCAGCCCGGCGCCTTCGAGGTGATCGTCCGAGTGATGTCGGCGGGCGTCAACTTCAACAACGTCTGGGCGTCGCTCGGCAAGCCGGTCTCGGTCTTCGGCTACGGCGACCACCCGGAGTACGGCCACCACATCGGCGGCTCGGACGCCTCCGGGATCGTCTGGAAGGTCGGCGAGGGCGTCACCCGCTGGCAGCCCGGCGACGAGGTCGTGATCCACTGCAACCAGGCCTCCTATGAGGACGTCGAGGTGCACGGCCTCGATCCGATGGCCGCGCCGAGCCAGGAGATCTGGGGCTATGAGACGACCTGGGGCTCCTTCGCCCAGTTCACCAAGGTGCAGGCCCAGCAGCTGCTGCCCAAGCCGCGCAACCTGTCCTGGGTCGAGTCGTCGGCCTACGGGCTCACCTACTTCACCGCCTACCGGATGCTGATCGACCGCTGCCACCTGCAGGCCGGCCACAACGTGCTGATCTGGGGCGCCGCCGGCGGGCTCGGCGTGTTCGCGACCCAGCTCTGCGCCGCGGCGGGCGCAAACGCGGTCGGCGTCGTCTCCTCCGACGAGAAGGGCGAGCTGGTCAAGCAGCTCGGCGCCGTCGACTACGTCAACCGCGGCGAGTTCGGCGAGATGATGCGCACCGACGCCAACCACCCCGCCGCGGACGCGGCGGCCGACAAGGAGCGCTTCAAGGCCTCGCGCGGCTTCGCCAAGCGGGTCAAGGAGATCCTCGGCGACGCGCCCGACATCGTCTTCGAGCACGTCGGCCAGGCGACCTTCCCGACCTCGGTGTTCACGGTCAAGCCCTTCGGCAAGGTCGTGATCTGCGGCGCGACGTCGGGCTACAACCTCGACTTCGACGTCCGCTACCTGTGGATGAAGCAGAAGGAGATCCTCGGCTCGCACTTCGCCAACGCCTATGAGTGCATGCGCGCCAACCAGCTGATGGCCGAGGGCAAGATCCGCCCGGTGCTCTCGCAGGTGATGGAATTCGACGGCGTGCCCGAGGCGCACCAGATGCTGCACGAGAACCGCCACTCGGGCAAGATCGCGATCCGGGTCGGCGCCGAGCGACGACGCCGAGGGCAAGCACGAGGACGGCGAGGGCGCGATCTGGGCCGAGGTCGGCGCCTAGCCCCAGCTCGTCTCCGGCGAGCGACTAGTCTTTCCGAGCCATGGAAGTCCACTACACCGAATGGCACATCGTGCCCTTTCGGCGCGACCGCTGGCTGGCGATCTGGACCCCGGCGCTCGACCGCGCCCTCGCCTACGGCGCCAAGGCAGCGTTCATGACCCGCAACGAAGACGACACCCTGCACATCCGCCAGGTGACGATGTGGGAGAGCCGCGCCGACCACGAGCGCTGGTGGTTCTCGGACGAGCTCTCGGCGCTGCGCCACGAGGCGCTGCCGTACTACCACAAGCCGGTCGACTCCCACTGGCACGCGAGAGTCGCCGACGCCGCGCTGCAGAGCTCCAACGGCGCAGCCCGTAGCGCCAGGCGCTCGAGAGCCGCGCTCAGGCGACGAGCTCGAGCCGCTCGCGCGCTGCGCACGCGAACGAGGCTCCGACCTCGACGAGAATCGCGAGCATCGCCTCGGTGGCAGGCGAGCGTGCGCCCTCGGCGCGAGTCGCGGCCCAGACCCGGCGCTCGGGCGAAGGTGGATCGGTGGCGCGAACGACGAGGTCGGTGCGCAACGTCGGCAGCGCGAGCTCGGGGAGCAGGGTGACGCCGAGCCCGGCCGAGATGAAGCCCTGCATGACGTGGTAGTCGTCTGACTCGAAGCCGATGTGCGGCTCGAAGCCGGCGTCGCGACAGACGCGGACGACCGCATCGCCGCAGGAGCTGGGCCGCGTGCCGCACAGCCACTCCGTCTCGGCCAGCGCCGCCAGCGGCACCACATCGAGGCCGGCGAGCTGGTGGTCGGCGGGCAGGGCCACGTACATCGATTCGGTCAGCACGAGGGTGCGGTCGAGGTCGCGCTCCTCGGCATGCGGCACCGAGAGATAGTCGAAGGTCAGCGCGAGATCGAGCTCGCCGCCCCGGAGTCGAGGCAGCGATTCCTCGGGCTCGGCGTCGGCGACGCTGAGGCGAACCTTGGGGTAGCGCCGGTGAAACACCGAGACCGCCTCGGTCAGCACGGTCGCGCTGGCGCTGGGAAAGCTCCCCAGGCGAAGCTGTCCGCCCTCCAGGCCCGCGATCGCCGCCAGCTCGCGCTCGGCCTCGTCGAGACGTGCGATCGCCGCCTCGGCGTGCGAGAACAGCACCCTGCCCGCGTCGGTGAGCTTGGGGCCCTCGCGAGTGCGGTCGAGCAGCTTCATCCCGAGCCTCCTTCTCGAGCGTCGCGATCTGCTGGCTGACCGCCGACTGCGAGAGGTAGAGCGCGTCGGCCGCGGCAGAGAACGATTCCTGCAGCGCGACCTCGCGGAGGATCCTCAGGCGCTTCACATCAAGCATTAGATGACCTTATCACACTGAGTATGAATCAATGTTGCGCTAATGCCATGGCGCGGGATGCTGTCTTCGATCACGAAACCGGCCAACACCGCGTTTCACAAAAGACAGAACGAACCAAGTGAGGTGACGAGATGAAGCAGGAGACGACCCATTCCACAGATGACGGCGCCACCGTGACGATCCGCCGGGTGGATACGGGTGCGAGGGACCGAGCGAATCTCGCCACTCTGGCCGAGCGCGATTCTCGCGAGATGCCTCAGGGCGTGGTGCTCGGGGCCGAGGTCCGCGGACAGCTGATCGCGGCCATCGCGATCGAGAGCGGCGAGATCCTCGCCGACCCGTTCAGCCATACCGACGAGCTGCGCTCGCTGCTCGAGCTGCGCGCCGCCCAGCTACGCCGCCGCGGCTCCAAGCATCGGCGCCGCCTGCCGGCCCCAGGCGCCACGGCCGTCCTGCCGTCGGCGGCTCGCCCGCCGGGCAGATCATCACCCTCCCGCACTGGAGCTGAATCACCCCGCAGGGCGGGCGCCGAAGAGTCTCAGGCGCCCGCCTCGAGCATCGGGTGCGTGAGGTCGTACTCGGCGCAGATTCGCGGCAAGCTCTCGGGATCGAAATCGATCGCGTAGCGCTTGCTCAGGTCCTCGAAGTCGGGCCTTTTCTCCCCCTCGAGCGCGGCGCCCAGCTCGGCGAAGTAATGCTCGAAGCCGCGGGAGATGATCTCCAGGATGCGGCATTCCTCGTCGCCGGCATTCCAGAACGTGTGCCATTGCTCGCGCGGCTTGAACGCGAGCTCGCCGGCGTCGGCGTAGATCACGTCGTCGCCAAGCATGGCTCCCATCCGTCCTTCGAGCACGAAGCTGTACTCGTCCTCGTTGTGGTGGCGATGAAGCGGCGCGCACAGCGTGCGGGGCGGATCGGGTGTTCGACGAGCGAGAGCCGCCGCCCGACTCCTCGGCCCAGATCATGAACCGGACCCCGAGCGCGCCGAGGTCGGTGTACTTGCCGTCACTCGGGCCGAGCTTGCGGGGACCCTGCGAGGCGTCGAAGCGGCTCAGCGCTGGTCGCTCGTCACCGCTAATTGCTTCGAGCGGAGCCAGCGTCAGCCCGGCATCGGCGAGCTGCTCCCAATAGAGCTCGGCGGGCTCCTTCGGACCGGACCAGACGATCGCGCGGCCGCTCTTGTGAATCTGCTCCGCGAGCTGATAGCCGGTCTGGGTCGTGATCCCGGGGATCACCGCCGCGAGCGTGTGCGCGACGTGGTCGAAGGTGTTGTGATCGTCGTTGAGCACGATCACCTTCCAATCGCCGCCCGATCCCGAACCGGGGCCGGCGCTTCTCGGCCGCTCGATCGTCTCAGTCGTCATCAGGCCCCGCCTGAAACGCGCTCGGCGACCTACGGATCGGGGACCGCGACCGCGACCCGCTTGAACGTGCCGATCGTGTCCTTGCGCTTCTTGCTGTTGCTGCCGATCGCAAAGCGCACCTTCGTGCCCGCGACCTGACCCGGGTTGCCATCCTCCGCCGCGGCGACCTCCTTGCCGTTCACCGACGCGGTGATCTTGGCGCCGGTGGCAGCGAGGCGCAGCGCATTGCGCTCGTTGATCCCCTTGATCGCACTGCTCTTGCCGACCGTCGGAAAGCCGCCACCTTCCGGCCCTCGGGTGAACTCGAAGCGCTTGCGCTCCGGGAACACGCGCAAGGAGTAGCCGGTGTTGCCGCCGCCCGCCCGAACGGTGACCTCGATGAAGGCGGCGCCGCGAATCGACTTCGGCGTTTCCTTGAGGATCTTGCCCTCGACCGTGACCTCGTGGTTGGGAAGCTCCTTGTCGCCTTGAACCGGCGGGCGAAACGAGCAGGTAGTCGGGCTGACCTTGACCGAAGCGCGCATCGCCTGGCTCTTCTTGCGGTAGCTGCGGTCGCAGCGCTTGCCGCCGCCCGCGCGGACGATCTCGTTGTAGCGCGCCTGGCTGCCGAAGTCGTTCGAGTAAACCGTCACCGAGGCAAGCGCGGTCGTGATCCCCGCGCCGAGCAGCGCCGTGGCCGCGACGGCGAGGGCGAGCGCGGTTGTTGTCTGCCTCGAGCTTGGTCATCTGGTCGGTGCTATTTGGGAGCGTAGCCGCTGAATCACCCAGAACACCGGTGCGGGCACCACGGTGCGGTCGCGAACTTTCATCGCCTGCCCGTCAGCCTTGATCACGCTTGCGCCAGTAGCGCTCGAGTCCGGCCCAGAGCTGGTCCGGGGGACTCGCCTGGCGCAGGCTGCGCGCGACATCCGGCGTCGCCCCGGCATCGATCTCGGCTTCCAGCGCCCGCAAGAACGCCTCGCGATCGCCGCCCCTGGCAGCCTCGGCCTCGTGAACGAGGCTTTCGCGCACACGCTCGAGCTGACCCTCGACGTCCTCGGCCAGGCCGAAATGGGTCAGGCGCAGGCGCTCGGCGCCGAGCGCCTCGATCCGCCCCAGCGACTCCAGCCACGCCTCGACGTCGATCTCGGGCGGCGGCGTCGGCGCCAGGGTGAAATCGCCCGGCGGGATGCGCACTCCCGCCATGTCGCCGACGTAGGCATCGCCAAGCTCGCGATCGAAGTAGACGACGTGGTGGCCGGCATGCCCAGGGGTGTGCTCGACCGCGAGGCCCTCGACTTCGTCACCTCCGGTCGAGCGCCGTGACGCGCTCGGCATCGACCGGCGCCACCTCACCCCACAGCCGCTCCATGTTCTCGGCGCCATAGAGGCGCGCCGCGCTCTCGAGCAGCCTCGTCGGATCGATCACGTGCTGCGCTCCGACCTCGCTGACGTAGACGCGCAGATCGGGAAAGCGCCGGGCGAGCACGCCCGCGGCTCCGGCGTGATCGAGATGGATGTGGGTGAGCAGGATCGCGCGCGGCTCCTCGTCGATCGAGTCGATCCAGTTGTCGAGTGCCGAGGCGGGCCCGGGGTCGATGATCAATCCCCGCACCGTGTGCGCCGCGATCACCCGGTCACGGCCGAGGTGCTGGACGTCGATCTCGCGGACCACGCGCGGGAGTGAACCAAAAACGCCCGTAGAATCAGCCAATGACCGCTCACCGCCTGCCTGAGCGCGATCGCCCCTGGGTGATGCGCACCTACGCCGGGCATTCCGATGCTCGGCGCTCGAACGAGCTCTATCGCGGCAACCTCGCCAAGGGCCAGACCGGCCTCTCGATCGCCTTCGACCTGCCGACCCAGACCGGCTACGACCCCGACCACGTCCTCGCCAAGGGCGAGGTCGGCAAGGTCGGCGTCTCGGTCGTGCACAAGGGCGACATGCATGCCCTGCTCGACCAGATCCCGCTCGACGAGATGAACACGTCGATGACGATCAACGCCACCGCGGCGTGGCTTCTGGCGCTCTATGCGACGGTCGCCGAGGAGAACGGAATCGAGCGCTCGCAGCTCAAGGGCACGACCCAGAACGACATCATCAAGGAGTACCTCTCGCGCGGCACGTACGCGTTCCCACCGGGGCCCTCGATGCGGTTGATCGCCGACACCGTCGCCTTCAGCGTCAACGAGTCGCCGAGCTGGAACCCCACCAACGTCTGCAGCTATCACCTGCAGGAGGCCGGGGCGACGCCGGTGCAGGAGATCGCCTACGCGCTCTCGACCGCGATCGCCGTGCTCGACGAGGTCAAGGCTCGCGGCCAGGTCGCCGAGGCGGACTTCCCGAAGGTGTTCGGACGGATCTCCTTCTTCGTCAACGCCGGCGTGCGCTTCGTCGAGGAGCACGCGAAGCTGCGCGCGATGGGTGAGCTCTGGGAGCAGCTCGGGCGAGAGCGATACGGCGTCACCGATGCCAAGCTCCTGCGGCTGCGCTACGGGGTTCAGGTCAACTCCCTCGGATTGACCGAGGCCCAGCCCGAGAACAACGTCCAGCGCATCGTGCTCGAGGCGCTGGCGGTGACCCTCGGTCGCAACGCGCGTGCGCGCGCGATCCAGCTTCCAGCCTGGAACGAGGCGATGGGACTGCCTCGGCCCTGGGACCAGCAATGGAGCCTTCGTATCCAGCAGGTCCTCGCCTACGAGACCGACCTGCTCGAGTACCCCGACATCTTCGAGGGCTCGAAGGTGATGGACGGGCTCGTCGCCGAGCTGATCGAGGGAGTGCGCGAGGAGATGCGCGTCGTCGAGCAGCAGGGTGGCGCCGTCGAAGCCGTCGGCTACATGAAGGCGCGCCTGGTCGAGTCTCACCGCGAGCGCATCGCCAAGATCGAGCAGGGCGAGATCAAGGTGATCGGCCAAAACAGCTTCACCGAGACCGAGGACTCGCCGCTGACCGCGGGCGCCGACGGCGGCATCCTCACGCCCGATCCGGAGGTCGAGCGCGAGCGCCTCGAGGCGCTGGAGCAGTGGAAGGCCGAGCGCGACTCCGGCCGCCGTCGAGGCAGCGCTGGCGAAGCTCGCCGAGGTCGCCGCCGACGAGTCGCAGAACATCATGCCGGCGACGATCGCCGCAGCCAAGGCGGGCGCGACCACCGGCGAGTGGGCACAGACGCTGCGCGATGTCTTTGGCGACTACAGGGCGCCGACCGGGGTCGGCGGCGTTTCAGCCGGCGCCGACGAGGAGCTTCTCGGCGCGATCCGCGAGCGCGTCGACGCGCTCTCCGAGCGGATCGGCCACCGCCCGCGCATCCTCGTCGGCAAGCCCGGGCTCGACGGGCATTCCAACGGCGCCGAGCAGATCGCGGTTCGTGCCCGTGATGTCGGCATGGAGGTGATCTACCAGGGCATCCGCCTCACGCCCGAGCAGATCGCGGCCTCGGCGCGCGACGAGGACGTCGACGTCGTCGGCCTTTCGATCCTCTCCGGCTCGCACCTCGAGCTGATCCCCGAGACCGTGCGGCTGCTGCGCGAGCACGGCGTCGATGCCCCGGTCGTGATCGGCGGCATCATCCCCCTCGCCGACGTCGCCGCGCTGCGCGAGGCCGGCGTCGCGCGGGTCTACACGCCGAAGGACTTCGACGTCAACCGGATCATGGGCGAGATCGTCGAGCTGCTCGCCGAGCGCGCGCCAGCAGCGAACGCCGGCCTGACGCATGGACGCGCCGCAGACCCGCTACGCCCGCAGCGGCGACGCGCACATCGCCTACCAGGTCTTCGGCGAGGGTGAGCTCGATCTCGTCCTCGTCCCCGGGTTCGTCTCCAACATCGAGCTCTACTGGCAGATCCCGCCGATCCGGTCGATTCTCGAACGCCTTGCCTCGTACGCCCGCGTCGTGATCTTCGACAAGCGCGGGACCGGGCTCTCGGACCCGGTCGCCGACGTGCCGCCGCTGGAGCAGCGCATGGACGACATGCATGCGGTGATGAGCGCCGCGGGAGTCGAGCGCGCGGCGATCTACGGGATCTCCGAAGGCGGCCCGGCGGCGCTGCTGTTCACGGCGACCTACCCGGAGCGGGTCTCGGCGCTGGTCATCTACGGCTCCACGCCGCGCTTCAGCGTCGCCGACGACTTCCCCTGGGGCGCCAGCGCGGAGCAGGCTGCAGCGATACGCGACGAGATCGAACGCGACTGGGGCGATGGCGCGCTGCTCGGCATCTTCGCGCCCAGCGCCGTCGGCAATCCGCAGATGCAGGAGCTGTGGGGGCGGTTCCTGCGAGCCGGCGCGAGTCCCGCGATGGGTCTCAAGGTGATGCGCTCGATGATGAAGATCGACGTGCGCGAGATCCTGGCCTCGATCCACGTGCCGACGCTCGTCGTCCACCGCTCGGGCGATCTGATCGCGCCGGTCGAGGGCGCGCGGATGATCGCCGAGCAGATCGAGGGCGCGCGCTACGTCGAGTTCGACGAGCCCGACCACCTGCCGTTCATGGGCGACATCGAGCGCCATCGGCGACGAGGTCGAGGAGTTTCTCACCGGGACTCGCCGCGCTCGGGTCAGCGACCGGGTGCTGGCGACGGTCATGTTCACCGACATCGTCGCCTCGACCGAGCGAGCCGCCGAGGCCGGCGATCGGCGTTGGCGAGAGCTGATGCAGCGCCACGACGAGATCGTTCGTCGCCAGCTCGACCGCTTTCGCGGGCAGGAGGTGAAGACGCTGGGCGACGGCTTCCTCGTCACCTTCGACGGCCCCGCACGAGGTGTCGAGTGCGCCTGCGCGATTCGCGACGCCGTGCGGCCGCTCGGAATCGAGGTTCGCGCCGGCCTCCACACCGGGGAGTGCGAGCTCCTCGGTGAAGACGTCGGCGGGATCGCGGTCGCGATCGGGGCCCGGGTCGGAGCGCTGGCGGGCGCGAGCGAGGTGCTCGTCTCCAGCACGGTCAAGGATCTCGTCGTCGGCGCGGATCTCGCCTTCGAGGATCGTGGCAGCCACGACCTCAAGGGGGTTCCCGGCGAGTGGCAGCTTTTCGCGGTCCCGGCCTGAGGTGAGTCCGCGTCCGATCGAGTTCCCGGTCGAGGGCTTGAGCGACGGCGTCGTCAGCCTGCGCCTGCTGACCGAGTCCGACCTGCCCGGCGTGATCGAGGCCGTCGGCGATCCGCTGATTCCCCGCTACACGACGGTGCCCGATCCCTACGGCGAGCGCGAAGCGCGCCAATGGCAGCGCTCATCGAGCCAAGGGATCGCCGCCGGGACCGATCTCGCCACGGTCATAGTCGATGCCGATGACGGGCAGCTGCTGGGCGCCGTCGGCCTGCACGGGATCGGCTCCGCCAGCGGCCGCTGCTCGGCGGGGTACTGGCTCGCCGCCGCGGCCCGCGGCAAGGGTCTCGCAACCCGCGCCGTGCGCCTGCTGTGCCGCTACGCGTTCGCCGAGCTTCGCCGTCGCCAGGATCGAGCTGTGGATCGAACCGGAGAACACCGCCTCGCTGGCGGTGGCAGAACGGGTGGGGTTCGAGCGCGAGGGGCTGATGCGGTCTTTCATGCCGATCCGAGAGGTCCGCCGCGACATGCTCATGTACTCGTTGTTGCCAAACACCGTGCGCTGATCGACGCGGGCGGCCTGCGCCGCTACCCTCACCCTTGATGAGCGAGATGAACGGCGACCGCAGCGCCTGGTTGCGCTGCTACCGCTGCTGGTCGACACGGCTCGAGGCCCAGGTCCATTACGACGCGATCATCCGCGTCGATCCCGATTCCGGCGAGACCGCCGAACGCGTCGAGGAGATTCAGGAAGCGGTGGTCCAGTGTCTGGACTGCATGCATGACCAGCCTCATCTCACCATCGACGAGGGCCTCGTGGTCCCGATCGAGGACCGCTGGGAACGGATGGTCGCCGGGACGCCGTGGGTCGCCTCGTGCACCGTCACGGTCGACCAGGACCTGGTCGAGACCTGCTCCGGCCCCGAGGCGGCCGACAGCCTCACGTACGCGTCCTTCGGTGACGCCGGTACCCGCGAGTTCTTCACCCACGTGCGCTTCCACAAGCACGACGAGGAGCGCATCGTCGTTCACCTGCTGGTCGAGCTGTACGCGCGCTCGGCCGAGGAGGCGACCGAGGTGCTGGACGAGGCGTCGCGCGGCGTTCTCGAGCTCACCTCGCTGGCCGAGGAATCGCGCCCGCCGGCGCACGCGGTAGAGCCCCCTCACTGAGCGATCCGCCCCGGGTTCTGGTCCGGGCGGCCCGGCAATAGGATGGAGCGATGAGCGGCATCGGTGCCTTCATCTCCCCCGGGCGCTCTCTGGAGAAGACGCTCGAGCGGGTGTCGCTGGCCGATCGGCTCGGCTACGACGCCGCCTACACCACGCACATCGCCGGCCGCGACTCGATGACGACGCTGATGGCCTACGCAAGCGCCAGCGAGCGGATTCGCCTGGGCACCGGTGTGGTGCCGATCTTCTCGCGCACGCCCGCGACGATGGCGCAGAGCGCAGCGACCATCGACGAGTACTCGAACGGCCGCATGGTGCTCGGGCTCGGTGTCTCGCACAAGGTCACGGTCGAGAACTGGCACGGACAGAAGATCGACAAGCCGGTGACGCAGATGCGCGAGTACGCCGGCGGGGTGCGAGCGATACTGCGCGGCGAGGAGCCGCCCGACTCCGAGCGTTTTCCGACCAAGTTCGCCTTCATGGGCTACGAGGCGCGAGCCGAGCTGCCGATCTACATCGCCGCGTTGTCGCCGAACATGCTGCGCCTCGCCGGAGAGATCGCCGACGGCGTGATGCTGTGGCTCTGCTGTCCGTCCTACATCCGCGACACGGTCGTACCCGCGGTTCACGCGGGTATCGAGAAGGCCGGGCGCTCCAGCGACGACTTCGACGTCGTCGCCGCGGTGCCGATCGCGCTCACCGACGACCCGGAGGCGGCACGGACGACGTTTCGCCAGGACCTGATCCCGTACGCCTCGCTGCCCTTCTACCGGGCGATGCTGGAGTCGTCGGGCTTCGGCGACGAGATCGCCGCGTTCGACGCGGGCATGGCCGAGGGCGACATCGAGAAGGCAAAGGCGGGGCTCTCGGACCGCATGCTGGCGGAGCTCGCCGGAATCGGAGCCAAGGACGACGTCCACGCAGCGGTCAAGCGCTACCAAGACGCCGGCGTCACCTCACCCTGCGTCGGTGGCATGCCGGGTACCGACTTCGACGCCGGCCTCGAAGCCGTCGCCGAGCTGATCTGAGCCAGAGGCGCTACAGCCGCAGCTTCGCGCGCAGGCGCTGGGCCGCGACCATCGCCCGCTCAGCTGCGCCCCCGCGCGGGGGCATGAGGCCGAGCTGACGTGCGATCCCCGAGAAATCGTAGATCGCCTCGTAGCGCCAGATCGACCCATCGCGAAACTGCCAGACGTCGAGGCCTCGAATCTCGATCGATCTGCCGGTAGCGGCGAAACCTGGCGGGTCGATCGCGCCGGTGTTGGTGCCGCTCATCCGCCAGGGGAAATAGGCGGTACGCGAGTCCTCGCTGATCGCGATCGCGCCCGGCTGCGTGAACATGAGGTCCGGGAAGGCCGCCAGCGAGGCGGCGGCGAAGTCGGCGACCGCGTCCGGCCCACGCGCAGGCTCGGCCAGCGCCGGGTCGATCCAGACCACCTCGGGGTGGGTGCAGGCGGCGACGGCGGCGGGGTCGCGCGAGTTCCACGCCTGCGTGTAGCGCCGGTCGAACTCGTGCAGCCATTCGATGCTCTCGATCGGCTCAGCGCCCTGGCCGATCGTCGTCGTTGCCTCCATGGCCAAACCCTATCTGGCCGCAGCGCGCTCGATCAACTCGCCGGCGGCGAGCACGAGCGCGTCGTTTCCGGGCGCGGCGGCGATCTGAACTGAGCCAAGAGCCAGGGCCGGTGCGCCAACCGCGTTGAAGGCGAAAGTGAGGCTGATCGCGCGCTCGCGCACGTCGAGCTCGTCGACGTCGAGCGGCGGCGGGCCCATCGGCACGGTCGGGGTCACCAGCACGTCGAAGCGACTCCACAGGGCGTGCATCTGCTCGCGCAGCTCCTCACGCCGTCGCGCGGCCTCCTGCGCTTGCGCGTCGGTGACGGCCAGGCAGCGTTCGACCTTGGTTCGCACGTTGTCGCCATAGAGGCCGCCGTGCTGGTCGAAGATCGGCGCGTGTGTCTCGGCGACCTCGCGCATGAACGCCGGCGCGATGCCGTCGATGGATGGCAGATCGACGCTTTCACCGAGCTCGGGCGCAGCGCCGCAGACCCCGATTCGCAGCTCGTCCAGATCGTCCACCGCAACCGCTTCGAATCCCGGCGCCAGCGCCCGCATCATCGCCGCGCAGGTGGCGACGTCGCGGGCCATCGGCCCGGCGTGGTCGAAGCTGGGCGCAAGCGGAAAGCAGCCGTCCATCGGCACGAGCCCGTAGCTCGGCTTGAAGCCGACGACGCCGCACCACGCCGCGGGAATGCGAATCGAGCCACCGGAATCGGTGCCGAGCGCGCCTTCGCACGAACCGATGGCAAGCGCTGCCGCGTTGCCGCCGCTGGAGCCGCCGGCGACGTCGTACCCGCGACCCTTCCCGGGGCAACCGGGTTCGGAACGGTGCCGTAGTGCGGGTTCTGCGAGGTGATGCCGTAGGCGAACTCGTGCAGGTTCGTCTTGCCGACGTTCGCCCATCCCGCCTGCTCGAGGCGCTGCACCGCGATTGCGGTGCGCGGCGGAACGTGATCGGCGTAAGACCGCCGAGCCGTAGGTGGTCGTCAGCCCGGCCGTGTCGAAGATGTCCTTGACCGCCAGCGGCCTGCCCCGACGCGGCTGTGATGGACGAGCGAGCCAGATTCCGGCGGGATCCGCGGCCACGACTCTCGCCGCGGGCTCAGCCCGGGTTCTTCTTCGGGATCAGCACCGTGCGCTTGAACTCGGCGACGAGGTCGCCCGTCTGCTTGTAGACGCGGGTGTGCACCTTGACGATGCCGCGGTCGGGCTTCGAGGTCGACGGGCGCACGTCGAGCACCTCGGACTCGCAGTACAGCGTGTCGCCATGAAACACCGGGTTCGGATGCGAGAGCTCCTCGGTGGCGAGGTTGGCGATCGCCTTGCCGGAGACGTCGGAGACCGACATGCCCAGCGCCAGCGAGTAGACCAGCGGGCCGACGACGACGTTCTGGCCCTGCTGTGACTCCGTCGCGTAGACGTCGTTGAGGTGCAGCGGGTGGTGGTTCATCGTGATCAGGCAGAAGAGGTGGTCGTCGGACTCGGTCACCGTCTTCGCCGGCCAGTGCTTGTAGACGGCGCCGGTCTCGAACTCCTCGAGATAGCGGCCGTAGGGGTGCGCGCCCGATGCCTCGCGCTCGGCCTGGTCGGTTGAAAGCTTGTGGTCTTCGTCGCTCATCGCGTGCGTTGTCTCCTTGGGTCGGTTGACCCTGCGCCGGGCGCGGGATCGTAGCGGCGCGCGTCTATTGACGGCCGATGGCTTTGCCGAGCAGGCGCTTCACCCGCTCGTCCCCCGAGACCTTGAGGTGGCCGTAGTAGAAGGCCTCCTTCCAGTCGACGAGCTGGCCCTCGCTGGCGAGAAGCTCGAACATCGTCCTCGGGATCGAAACACGGATGCGGGCGTTCTCGGGCTCGCCTTCGCTGACCTTCGGCCCGGGAACCTCGACGGTGAAGTGATCGGCCTTGCTCGGGCCCATGAGCCCGCCCGCGGTCAGCTCCAGCCCGAAGATCAGCTTCAGGTTCGCCAGCGCGGGAACTTCGGCCTGGACGCGCTCGACCGCAGCGGCGACCAGCTTGCTCGAATCGGCCATCTGCGGCGCTCAGTGCGTCTTGCGCAGGCGCCCGCGCGCCTCGGCGTGCGCGATCACCTGGCCGATCAGCTTCTGGATGTTGGGATCGCCCTCGACCTTGATCTGACCGTGCTCCCAGGCCTCGTGCCAGTGCTTGGCCTTGCCGTCGGCGGCGAGCTCGTTGAAGTGCGAGCGGGCGATCGCGACGCGGACGCGCTCGTCGCGAGCGAAGTCCTTCGTCACCTTCGGCCCCGGCACCTCGACCCGGTAGAGCTGGACGTCGCCGCGTCCTCGCAGCTCGAGTCCGAAGATGAGCTTGAGCTTGGCGAGCGCCGGAACCTCCCGCTGGAGATTGCTCACCGCCTGCTCGATCAGCTCCTTGGTGCCGGAGGCCATCGCCGACCCTAGATCTTGTTGCGCTGGAGGACCTTCTTGCCGATCACCATCTTCTGGATCTCGGAGGTTCCCTCGCCGATCAGAAGCAGCGGCGCGTCGCGGTAGAGGCGCTCGATCTCGTACTCCTTCGAGTAGCCGTATCCGCCGTGGATGCGAAACGACTCCTCGACGACCTCCTTGCCGGTCTCGGAGGCGAACAGCTTCGCCATCCCGGCCTCGAGGTCGGAGCGCTGACCGGCGTCCTTCATCGCGGCGGCCTTGCGCGTCATCAGCCGCGCCGCCTCGACCTTGGTCGCCATCTCGGCGAGCTTGAACTGGATCGCCTGGTGCTCGGCGATCGGCTTGCCGAAGGTCTTTCGCTCCTGCGCGTAGCGCAGCGCCAGCTCGAGCGCGCGCTGGGCGATGCCGACGCCGCGCGCGGCGACGTTGACACGGCCGACCTCGAGCGCGTCCATCATCTGGCGAAAGCCCTCGCCGACTCCCTCCTCGCCACCGAGGATGCGCTCGGTCGGGCACTTGTAGCCGCTGTAGACGAGCTCGGTGGACTCGACGCCCTTGTAGCCCATCTTCTTGATCTGCGGCGGCACCTCGAGGCCGGCGAACTCGCCCTCGTTCTTGTGCGCGCCGGGCTCCTTCTCGGTGATGAAGCAGGTCATCCCCTTGTAGGGCGGATCGGCCTTGGTGTCGGTCTTGACGAGGACGAAGACGACGGCCGAGCGGAGGCCGTTGGTGACCCACATCTTCTGCCCGTCGATCTCCCAGTTGCCGTCGTCGAGCTGCTTCGCGGTCGCCTTGATCCCCTGCACGTCGGAGCCGACCTCGGGCTCGGAGAGCGAGAAGGCAGCGCGGATCTCGCCCGTCGCCATCTTCGGCAGGAAGTAGTCCTTCTGCTCGTCGGTGCCGAACTTCATCAGCAGGTAGGAGCCGATGAAGTGGGTGTTGACGACGCCCGAAATCGAAATCCAGCCGCGCGAGAGCTCCTCGACGATCAGCGTGTAGGTCGCCAGGTCGAGCCCCATGCCGCCGTACTCCTCGGGGATCGTCACCCCGAAAAGCCCGAGCTCCTTCATCTGCTCGACGATCGGCTCCGGGAACTTGTCCTCGTGGTCGTATTCCTCGGCGTGCGGGAGGATCTCGTTGTCGACGAAGCTGCGGACCATCTCGACGATCGCCTGCTGGTCGTCGGTCATCTCCTGGTAAGTCGCGGTCGCTACGGCCATGTCTCCTGCTCTTGTCGGGTTGGTCGGGATCAAGTTCGCCCGAGCGCCGGAGGATACTGTTCGCGTGTCGAACTCAGACCGCCTGATCAGCATCCTCGGCGAGATGTTCGGCGTCGACGAGGTCGAAGTCGATGCGGCGCTGATCGATCGCATGATCAGCGCCCTCGAGCCGGTTGCCGCGGACGACATCGTCTGCCTGATGGCCGGGACCGACGATAGTTTCGTCGCGACCAGCGAAGGCCTCGAGGGACTCCGCGGTGTGTGGGCGGACTGGCTCGGCACCTTCGCCAGCGTGCGGTTCGAGATCGAGTCGATGGACGAAGTCGGCGAGAACGTGGTCGTGATGGCTCGCCAGATCGGCACCACCCGTCACGGTGGCGTCGAGATCTCACAACCGAGCGCCGCCCTGTGGAAGTTTCGCGACGGGGTCGTGCAGCAGGTCGAGTTTCACCTCGACCGCGACATGGCGATGGAGTCCGCCCGCAAGCCCGCCTAGCTCAGGTCCCAGCCGAAGCAGATCGACCGATCGCCGGCGCCCTCACGCTCATAGAAGCGGTGAGCGTCGGTGCGGGCCTCGGCCGAATCGAGCTCGAGGTGCGTCGCGCCGCGCTCGCGCGCCCAGCCCTTGGCCGCGTCGAGCAGCGCCTTGCCGACGCCGCGCGAGCGATGCTCGGGATCGACGGCGAGGTCCTCGACCCAGACGCGGTAGCCGAAGCGGACCGAGTGCAGGTCTTGATAACCGGTGCAGAAGCCGACCAGCGTTCCGCCATCGGCTCGTCCATCGGCCGAGCGCAGAGACGCAGGCGTCGTGGGACTCGATCGCCTGTGCCAGGGCGACTGCCGCGCGCTTGGGGTCCCATGCCGCGGGCTGTGAGCCAGGCGCGGCGAACAGCCACTCGTAGAGCGGAACAATCGCGGCCTCCTCCCCGCTGTGCGCGGCTCTGATCTCGACGCTCATGCAGCTCACGGTAGCGTTGCGCGCCAACCTTTCATCCCGACCAGGAGCCTCACTTGCGAAACCCCCGTGACTTCGTCAAGCCACTCGCCATCGGCGCCCCCGATCCAATCGCCGAGGTGCCGTTCAGGCCCTCGCGGATGATCCACTTCTTCGACGCCTCGAACGAGAAGATGGCGGCCAAGGTCCCGGACATGGCCAAGCAGGCCGACATCCTGCTCGGCAACCTCGAGGACGCGGTCTCGGTCGACAACAAGGAGGCCGCCCGCGAGGGCCTCGTCCGAGGTGGCCAAGCGAGACCGACTTCGGCGACACCGCCCTATGGACGCGGGTCAACGACCTCGCCAGCCCCTGGGTCCTCGACGACCTCACCACCCTGGTCACCGAGATCGGCGACAAGCTCGACGTGATCATGGTGCCCAAGGTCGAGGGCGCCTGGGACATCCACTACGTCGACCGCCTGCTCGCCCAGCTCGAGGCCAAGGCGAAGCTCGAGCGGCCGATCCTCGTCCACGCGATCCTCGAGACCGCGCAGGGCGTGGTCAACCTCGAGGAGATCGCCTGCGCCAGCCCGCGCATGCAGGGGATGAGCTTCGGGCCGGCCGACCTCGCCGCCTCGCGGCGGATGAAGACGACCCGGGTCGGCGGCGGCCACCCCGGCTACCGCGTGATCGAGGACCCCGATCCCGAGAATCCCGATGCGCCGCGCGCGACCGCGCAGCAGGACCCCTGGCACTACTCGATCGCCCGCATGGTCGACGCCTGCACCTCGGCCGGGATCCTCCCCTTCTACGGCCCCTACGGCGACATCAAGGACGTCGAGGGCTGCGAGACCCAGTTCCGCGCCGCCTTCCTGCTCGGCTGCGTCGGCGCCTGGTCGCTGCACCCGGCGCAGATCGAGATCGCGAAGAAGGTGTTCTCGCCCGACCCCGAGGAGGTCAAGTTCGCGAAGAAGGTGATCGAGGCGATCCCCGACGGCCGCGGCGTCCACATGATCGACGGCAAGATGCAAGACGACGCCACCTGGAAGCAGTGCAAGGTGATGGTCGAGCTCGCCGAGATGCTGGCGAAGAAGGATCCCGAGCTGGCCGAGGCGTACGAGCTCTAGCCGGCGCGGCGATGCCCGAGCAGTTTCGCCACACGATCCGGGTTCGCTACAACGAGTGCGACCCGCAGGGGCACGTCTTCAACGCCAACTACCTCGCCTACTTCGACCTCGCGATGACCGAGCTCTGGCGTGAGCTCGGCGGCTACGACGGCGATGATCGCCGAGGGGGTCGACATGGTCGTCGCCGAGGCCCGGGTGCGCTACCTCGCCTCGCTGGGCTTCGACGACGTGGCCGAGCTCGTGGTCCGCTCGATCTCCCTCGGCAACACCTCGATGACGACCGAGCTCGCGATCGAGCGCGCCGGCGACGCCGTCGCCGAGGGCGAGCTTCGCCACGTGTTCGTCGACACGAACGAGGGCGGTACCGCGCCGATCCCCGACGCGGTCCGGGATGGGCTGGCGCGCTACTCGCCCTGACCGGGCGGCCGGTGCCTCCCGCATTCGCGACTAACCGCTGGTCGGCGTCGCCCAGCCGGCAGCCGCCGTGGAAGCACCTCGGACGCTCTGCTCACCGGCGTCGACTGGAGTAGTGCGACGTAGCTACGCCCGTTCGTCGGCCTCGTTGGCCTCGTGCGAGCCGATCGACGGTGGTCGGCCCGTCGAGATCAGGCCAGTAGCTGACGAGGTGGCAGTCCGGAGATGACGATGCTCTCACCGGCCGAGTCGAAGCTCCAGCGTCGTCCGCCTCGAGCCGATCGTCATCGCCCTTCGACCGACTCGCCCCCACGATCACGATCTCGCTCCGTAATAGTCGACGATCCCGGCGAGGCCCGCGGTAACCGTGGACGAGGTGTCGGTATCGATCACGCAGAAGCTGACCTTGACGGCAGCGCCCGGCGACGGCCCGACGTCGACTCCTGCCTGCGAACGTAGCAGGCAGAAGTCCTGAACGTGCCAGTGCGAGTGGGCCGGGTGGTAGATCATGCAGCCGATCGGCCGAGCGCTCGACCAGTTGTCCTGACCGCGGGCGGAAGTCCGGCGACGGCGGACGAGTTGCCCGAGTCCCGGAACGTACGTTGCAACGTCACGGCGGTCGTTCGCGGGCGTCGCCGTCGCTCGTCGCAGTCGTCCCGCGCCGTGGGCTCGCGGATGTATCTCGACGCCGACCTCGTGCCACCTGCTGGCGATCGTGTCTCGAGAGGCGAACGCATCGTTCGCCCTGTACGTACAGCTCCGACGTGCGGACGCGTGATCAGCGTCGGCGCGGAACCGGCCTCGGCCGTCCGGCGCGCCATCTCGCGCCGCCGCGGCGCCCGGCGTGATCGTCGCCGTAAGGGTCGCGACCAGGCCGGTAAGAGCGATCAGCCGATGCGCCGCGCCTCCGAGCCGGGTGCGAACCTCACTCAGGCGGCTAGCCCAAGCCGCTGCTTCAGCGCCTCGAGCTGGGCGGTGATCTCGGCCGGGAGCTCGTCGCCGAACTGGGCCAGGTGCGCTTCGACCTGAGGCAGCTCCTGGCGCAGGGCGTCCTCGTCGACCGTGGTCAGCTCGCGCATCTCCGCCTCGCCGATGTCGAGCCCGTCGAGATTGAGCTCGCCCGCCGCCGGAACGAGGCCGATCGGCGTCTCGGTCGCCTCGCGCATCGTCGTTGCAGCGGCGAAAGACCCACTCGAGCACGCGGCTGTTCTCGCCGAAGCCGGGCCAGATGAACTTGCCGTCGGCGTCCTTGCGAAACCAGTTGACGTAGAAGATCCGCGGCAGCTTTTCGGCCTCGCCCTTGGCGCCGATCTCGAGCCAGTGCTTGAAGTACTCGCCCATGTTGTAGCCGCAGAAGGGCAGCATCGCGAACGGGTCGAAGCGCAGCTTGCCGACCTCGCCGAAGGCGGCAGCGGTCATCTCCGAGCTCATCGTCGCGCCGCAGAAGACGCCGTGCTCCCAGTCGAAGACCTCGCGCACCAGCGGCACCACGCTGGCCCGGCGACCACCGAAGAGGAAGGCGTCGATCGGCACCCCCTCGGGGCTCTCCCACTCGGCGGCGATCGAGGGCGCCTGGTCGGCCGGGACGGTGAAGCGGGCGTTGGGATGAGCGGCGGGTTCGTCGGACTCCGGCGTCCACTCGTTGCCGTGCCAGTCGATCGCGTGCGTCGGGCGGCTCGCCGGTCATCCCCTCCCACCAGACGTCGCCGTCGTCGGTGAGCGCGCAGTTGGTGAAGATCGTGTTCTTCTCGATCGCCGCCATCGCGTTGGGATTCGTGCGATGGCCGGTACCGGGGGCGACGCCGAAGAAGCCGGCCTCGGGGTTGATCGCGTAGAGGCGGCCGTCGTCGCCGAACTTCATCCAGGCGATGTCGTCGCCGACGGTCTCGACCTCCCAGCCCTCGAGCGTCGGGATCAGCATCGCCAGGTTGGTCTTGCCGCAGGCCGAGGGGAAGGCGCCGGCTGACGTACTTGACCTCGCCCTCGGGCGAGGTCAGCTTGAGGATCAGCATGTGCTCGGCCATCCAGCCCTCGTCGCGGGCCATGACCGAGGCGATCCGCAGCGCGAAGCACTTCTTGCCGAGCAGGGCGTTGCCGCCGTAGCCCGAGCCGTATGACCAGATCTCACGGGTCTCGGGGTAGTGGACGATGTACTTCGTCTCGGCGTTGGTCGGCCAGGAGACGTCGTTCTCGTCCTCGTCGAGCGGGGCGCCGATCGAGTGCACGCAGGGGACGAACTCGCCGTTCTCGCCGAGCATGTCGAGCGCGGCCGCGCCCATTCGGGTCATGATCCGCATCGAGACGACGACGTAGGGCGAATCGGTGAGCTGGACGCCGACGTGGGACTTGTCGGAGCCGATCGGTCCCATCGAGAACGGGATCACGTACATCGTCCGGCCCTTCATCGAGCCGGCGAAGATGCCGTTCATCTTCTCGCGCATCTCCGCGGGGTCGGTCCAGTTGTTGGTCGGGCCGGCGTCGGCCTCCGTCTCGGAGCAGATGTAGGTGCGGTCCTCGACGCGGGCGACGTCGCTTGGATCGGTCCGGGCGAGGTAGGAGTTGGGGCGCTTGGCGTCGGAGAGGCGCCGAAAGGTGCCTGCCTCGACCAGCTCCCGGCAGAGGCCGTCGTACTCCTCGGCGCTGCCGTCACACCAGTGGATCGAGTCCGGCTGGGTGAGTCCTGCGATCTCCTCCACCCAGGAGATCAGCTTCGGGTTGTCGGTCAGCTGCTGCGGCGTCGCCGTCGTTTCGCTCAAGTTGCGCTTCAACTCCTTATTGGTTGCGCGTCTCGGGTCTTGTCGCGTCCCTGCCCTCGAGGACGAGCAGCAATTGTGCCTGACCCGGCGGCCTCGCGGCGCCACCGTGTTTACGAGCCTTCGCCGCGGGGACTACAGGGGGCAGCGTTCACCCTCGTGGAAGGAAGACCCATGTTCGGTCTCATCGTCTACCTGCTTGTCATCGGCATTATCGCCGGCTACTTGGCTCGCCTGCTCGTGCCGGGACCGGACAAGATCGGCTTCCTGCGCACCGTGGTCCTCGGCATCATCGGCAGCTTCATCGGTGGTTTCCTCGGCTACGTGATCTTCGAGAAGGACTTTGGCGAGGGATCGCTGCAAGCGTCCGGGCTCATCGGGTCGATAATCGGCGCCGTCATCGCGCTGCTGATCTACCGAGCCTTCACCGGCGGCCCGACGCCGAGACGCCTTTGATGACGCTCTCACTGACCCGAGCGCCTACGCGATCGAGTCGAGCACCTCGGCCGCGGCGCGAGCGCCCGACGAGACCGCGCCGTCCATGTAGCCGTTCCACACCGTGGCCGTCTCTGCGCCCGCCCAGTGGATCGCCCCGATCGGCGGGCGCAGCGCGGCGCCGTTGTCTGTCCAGGCGCCGGGCGGCATGAAACCGCCGTAGCAACCGCGCGACCACTCCTCCGCACCCCAGGCGCGGTCGACGTAGTCGATCGGGTTCGCGGCCTCGGGCCCGAAGAAGCGCCCGAAGCACTCGGCGACGATCCCGCGGCGCTCTTCGCGGCTGCGGTCCATCGCCTCGCGTGCCGCGCGCCCCTCGAGGAAGCCAAGGAGGACCCCGGGGCTGCCGTCCGGCGGGGAGTTGTCGAAGCCGACCGAGACCGGGCCGGTGACGCTCGTGACGGCCCCCGAGAGACCGCGCTCGCGCCAGAACGGACGCTCATAGACAGCCATGCACTTGACGACGCTTCCCTGTGCCATTCGCTGAGACAGCCCGTCGCGTGCCGCGGGCAGCGCCGGCGCGTAGGCAACGCGTCCGGCAAGGGTCGGCGGGATCGCCACGATCGCGCGCCTCGCGCTCACCGTGAGTCGATCGGAAACGACGGTGACACCGGCGTCGCTGTGGCGGATCGCGCGAACCGGCGTCGAGAGCTCGACGACCCCGGCGCCGAGCTGTTCGGCCATTCGCAGCGAGATCAGCTGAGAGCCGCCGACGACGCGGTCTTGCTGGGCGCCGCCCTCGGCGTCGGTGAGGAGCTCGATCGAGCCCGCCGAGCGAATGTAGAAGAGGACGTGAAGCAGGGACAGGTCCTGCGGCTCGGCAGCCCAGACGCCGATGATCGCCAGGCGCAGAATGTCGCGCGCGACGTTTGTGCGGACGTTGCGCTTCATCCATGACGCGAACGTCTGTGAGTCCCAGTCGGCTGCTCTCGGTGCCAGCCAAGGGGCTTCGGGCGGCACCTTCGCCGCCATCGCGTTCAGACGCCGCAGCAACAGTCCGACCTCGGCCAGCCCGACCGGGTTGACCTTGGGGATCGTGCCCTCGTATCGGCCGAGGCGCCCGTCGCGCTCGAAGATGTTGGTTCCGCTGACATGGGTCGGAAAGGTCTCCAGCCCGAGCTCGGCGATCAGGCCGTTGACTCGGTCCTGCGTCGGACCCACCCACTGGGCGCCGATCTCGACGACCTTGCCCTCGCCGATCGGCTCATTCAGCGTGCGGCCGCCGACCCGGTCTCGAGCTTCGAGCACGATGACGTCGCGCCCTGCCGCGCGCAGGGTGCGCGCTGCCGCAAGGCCGGCGAGCCCGGCGCCGACGACGACGACATCAGCCTGCCCAGAGCTGAAATCAGCGCGCTGCATCGCAGCGCGATCCTATGCCCTGGTGCTAGTCGTCGGACGGGGGCGGCTCGAGCGGGTTCGCCTCGAGCGCCGTTGCCACCGAGACGAGGTTCTGCGCCATCGTCTTCGCGGTCGACTCTGCGTAGTCGTGCCCGTGGTCGGTCTCGACGTACTGCGGTCCTGGCCCAGGGCCCATGTTCCAGTAGGTGAACGACTGCGGAGGGATCGTGTAGCCGATGTCGTTGAGCGCGCCGTTGACCTCCATGATCACGTGGTGGGCTCCGTCCTCGTTGCCCACGTTGACCACACCCGCGACCCGGTTGTAGGCGACCGGGCGGTCTTCGTCGTCGGTCTCGGAGATGAATGCGTCCATACGCTCGATCGCCAGCTTTGCCACCGCCGATGGCTGGCCGATCCAGGTCGGCACGGCGAAGATCAGGATCTCCGAGGCGAGAATCTTCTCGCGCACCTCGGGCCACTCGTCGCCGTCGCCCATGTCGGACTCGACCCCGAACGGGATCTCGAGGTCGACCAGGCGAATGATCTCGGTCTCGACGTCGTGCTCGGCCAATGCTTCGACCACGACCTGGGCGAGAGCCTCGCCGTTGGACTTCTCGGGCGACTTCTTCAGAGTGCAGTTGAGGATCGTTGCGCGCAAGCTCGGCCTTTCGTCGTGGGTGGCTGTGGGGTAGGGTTCCCGCCCCGCGGCATCGATAACGCCGCGCCTTCAGCGTCATGCGCTTCTACGAATACGAATCACGCCGAATAGTCGAGCGCGCCGGGATCCCGGTGACCAAGTACGGCTTCTGCACGACCGCAGGCGAGGCGCGGGCTGCGGCCGCCGAGATCGGCGGACCGACCGTGATCAAGTCGCAGGTGCTCACCGGTGGTCGGATGAAGGCCGGCGGCGTCAAGTTCGCCGACACCCCCGAGGAGGCCGAGGCTCACGCCGCCGCGATCCTCGAGCTCGAGATCGGCGGTCACCTCCCGGTCGGGGTCCTGGTCGACCCGAAGGCAGAGATCGAGCAGGAGTACTACGCCGCCGTGCTCTGGGACGGGCGTGCCAAGCGGCCGATGATGCTGTTCAGCGACATGGGCGGGATCGACATCGAGCAGGTTGCCGAGGAGCACCCCGACCACGTCGGGCGCGGTCATCTCTCCAACCTCCATCCGATCGCCGATTTCGAGGCAAAGCAGGCGGTGGCGCGTTGTGGCATGACCGGCTCCGAGCTCAACCGCGCGACCGCGGTGCTCGCCCGCCTTGCGCGCCTGCAGCGCGACTACGACATGACCCTGGCCGAGATCAACCCGCTCGCGCGGCTCGCCGACGGCTCGTTCGTCGCCCTCGACGCCCACATGGAGATGGAGGATGAGGCGGTCGGCCGCCACAGAGCAGATGCTGACCGAGATCGGCGTCGACCTCTCCGAGCCGCGCGAGCTCTACGAGCCGAGCGAGTTCGAGCGCAACGTCAAGGCGATCGACGCCGCCGACCACCGTGGCGTGATCCAGGGCAAGGACCACGGCTTCAAGGGCAACCTCGGCCTCGTCATCGGCGCCGGCGGCGGCTCGCTGACGCTGACCGACGCGGTCCGCTGCCAGGGTGGCAAGCCCGCCAACTACGCCGAGATCGGCGGCAACCCCTCGGTCGCCAAGTCGAAGGGCCTGGCGATGGAGGTGCTGAAGAAGGACGGCGTCGAGAAGATCGCGGTGATGATGTCGATCGTCTCCAACACCCGCGTCGACATCGTCGCCCGCGGCGTGATCAAGGCCTGCCTCGAGCTCGGCAAGGACCCGGCCGAGACGATCGCCGTCTTCCGCATCCCCGGCGCCTGGGAGGACGAGGGCGCGAAGATCCTCTCGAAGTACGGCGTCGAGTTCCGCGACCGCAACACGTCGATGTGGGAAGCGGCAGGCGAGGCGGTCGCAAAGATCCAGGGGGGAGCCGGCATGAGCATCCTCCTCGACGAGGACTTCACCTTCATCGTCCAGGGCATCACCGGCCGCGAGGCGGTGAACCTGACCCGCGAGTGCCTCGATTACGGCTCCAAGGTCGTCGGCGGCGTGACCCCGGGCCGCAAGGGCCGTGACGTCCACGGCGTGCCCGTCTGGGACACGGTCGAGCAGGCGGTCGAGCATCACGGCTCGGCGATCGATGGCGCCGTCGTCACCGTCCCCCCCGCGTTCACCAAGGACGCCGTGCTCGAGGCGATCGAGAACGCGATCAAGCTGATCGTGATCGTCACCGAGCGGATCCCGCGCGCCGACGTCGCCCAGATGGTCGAGTTGGCGAACGAGCGCGGCGCCCGGATCATCGGCCCGAACTGCCTCGGCCTGATCGTCCCCGGCGTCGCGAAGATGGGCGGCATCGGCGGCCCCGCGAAGGACGCCGCGAAGGCCTACTCCCCCGGCTCGATCGGCGTGATGTCGCGCTCGGGCGGGATGACGACAGAGATTTCCTCCTCGCTCACCGCTGCCGGCCTCGGCGTCTCCACCGCGGTCTCGATCGGCGGCGACGCGATCATCGGCTCGACCTACGCCGAACTGATGCCGCTGTTCGAGGCCGACCAGCAGACCGAGGCAATCGTGATCTACACCGAGCCCGGCGGGCGAATGGAAGCCGAGCTCGTCGATTGGCGCGAGCAGGCCGGCTCGCGGCTGCCGATCATCGCCTTCATGGCCGGCAAGTTCATGGACGACGAGGAGATGCAGGGAATGAGCTTTGGTCACGCCGGGACGATCGTCGAAGGCAAGGAGGACTCGGCGACCGAGAAGATCGCTCGCCTCGAGGCCGCCGGGATCCCAGTCGTCGAGCGGATCGACGAGATCCCCGATCGCGTCAAGGAGGCCCTCGGTGGCTGATCTCGACGGAACCTTCATCGACGTCGAGGTCGACGGGTCGGTCGCCGGCGACCCCGAGCTGGCGAAGAAGCTCGAGGACGCGTGCCCGGTCGACATCTTCAAGGCGACTCCGTCAGGCGTTCAGGTCGTCCGCGAGAACCTCGACGAGTGCGTCCTCTGCCGTCTTTGCCTCGACGCCGCGCCCCCCGGCACCGTCACGGTCAAGAAGCTCTACGACGGAACCACGCTCGAGCCCTAGACGTTTCCGGCGCCGCTCAATCGTCGAGCTCGCCCTGGAAGAACGCGATATACGCCCCCTGGGGGTCCTGGATCATCGCGATCCGGCCGTTGCCGGCCGGGACGTCCATCGGTGCCAGGATCGTCGACGCTCCCAGCGTGCCCGCCAGCTCGACGGTCTTGTCCGTCGATTCGACGGCGATATAGGGCAGCCAGTACGGCGGCGCCATCGCCTGCTCCTCCGCGAGTCTGCTCGCGGATGCCGCCGTTCGTGCGCTCGCCGACCTTGATGATCACGTAGCGCGGTCCGTCGCCGGTGGGCATCGGCTCCGAGCTCCAGCCGAAGAGGTCGCCGTAAAAGCGAACCGCGCCGTCGACCTCAGGCGTTCCGAGCTCGTTCCAGGTCAGCGCGCCGGGCACGTTGACGAGCTCGGCCCCGATGTGGGACTTCGGCTGCCAGACGCAGAGGATCGCGCCGGCCGGATCCTGGAGCACCGCCATGCGGCCCGAGTCGAGGACGTCGAAGGCGTCCATCATCACCGTCCCGCCGGCCTCCTTCGCCTTCGCCGCCGCGTCATCCGCGCTCTCGACGGTGACGTAGTTGTTCCAGTGCGGCGGCGAGGGGTCGCCGGGCTGCTGACCGGAGATCGCGGCGACCGCGGCGCCGTCGATCTTCGCCATCGAGTACGACCTGCCCGGTGTCGCCGACCGGCATGTCGTCGAACTCCCAGCCGAAGAGCTCGCCGTAGAACCCCTTCGCGGCCTCCTGGTCGCTCGTCGTCAGGTCGATCCAGCTGAACGTGCCGGGTGCGTGCTCGCTGCGAGTGCCCATCGCTTCCTCCTA
The DNA here is from genome assembly GCA_963730145.1 of uncultured Solirubrobacterales bacterium. Lineage (GTDB taxonomy): Bacteria > Actinomycetota > Thermoleophilia > Solirubrobacterales > 70-9 > WHSW01. Next base: position 51,786 of record CAVSQT010000002.1, on the reverse strand, counting down.
TGTCGGCCGATACCCCAGGGGTAGCCTAGCCCGGCGCCGGCCGCATCTACGTGCCGAGACTGCTGCGCCAGACTGCAACCCGTGAACGTGATCTCCGACCTGCTCGAGGGCTACCCGGCGTCGAAGCCGGCGCTGCTCGCGATCGACGCCGAGGGCGGGCGCCGGGTGTGGCACTTCGGCGAGCTGATCGCGATGTCCGCGGGCCTCTCGGGGGCGTTCGCCGCGCGCGGGGTGGGCCGCGGCGACGTCGTCATGACCCTGGCCGGCAACCGGCTCGAGTGGGTGCTGTCGATGCTCGCCTGCTGGCGCATGGGCGCGGTGGCGCTGCCGTGCAACGTCCAGCTTCGCCGCAAGGATCTGGAGCTGCGAACGGCGATCGCGAACCCGGTTCTCTGCGTCGGCGAGGAGGCCCTGCTCGGCGAGCTGCCGGACGGGATCGAGGCGATGACGATGGCCGACGTCGGCCGTGTGCTCGACGAGGACCTGGCCCAGGAGACGCCAGCCGAGATCGCCGATCTCCGCGCCGACGACCCCGCGCTGATCGTCTTCACCTCGGGGACGACCGGCGAGCCGCGCGCGGCGCTGCACACGCAGAGCTACATCCCGGCCAACCGGATACAGGCCCAGCACTGGCTCGGGGCGAAGAAGGGCGATCTCGTCTGGTGCACGACGGCGACCGGTTGGTCGAAGTCGGCGCGAAACGTCTTTCTCGCACCATGGCTCTGCGGCGCGGCGGCGATGATCGTCGACGGGCGCTTCGATCCCGATACGCGCCTGGCCTTGGCCGAGCGCGAGGGTGTCAGCGTCCTCTGCCAGGCGCCGACCGAGTATCGCGTGCTCGCGAAGCGAACCGAGCTGCGGCCGGTGAAGTCGCTGCGACGCATGGTCTCGGCGGGCGAGGCGCTGAATCCCGACGTGATCGAGGCGTTTCGCGAATCGCTCGGCCTCGACATCCACGACGGCTACGGCCAGACCGAGACCGGGCAGCTGACGGGCAACCTCGTTGGCGACAGGGTTCGCGACGGCTCGATGGGCAGGGCGCTTCCCGGCTTCGATCTGCGCATCCGCGACGAGATCCTCGAGGTTCGCGTCGACTCCTGTCCCACGTTCTTCGGCGGCTACGTCGGGTTCGAGCCCCACGCCGGCGAGTGGTGGTCGACCGGCGACGTCGTTCGCGCCGACGACGACGGCTACTTCTTCTATGAGGGACGCGACGACGACCTGATCCTCTCCGCCGGCTATCGAATCGGCCCGTTCGAGGTCGAGTCCGCGCTCCTCACCCACCCCGCGGTGGCAGAGGCCGCCGCGGTGGCCGCCGCCGACCCCGAGCGCGGCTCGATCGTGCGCGCGATCGTCGTCGCGCGCGATCGCGAACCCTCCGACGAGCTCGCCCGCGAGCTGCAGGAGCACGTCAAGGCGATCACCGCTCCCTACAAGTACCCACGCATCGTCGAGTTCGTCGATGAGCTGCCGAAGACGGCGAGCGGCAAGGTCAAGCGGGCGCAGCTGCGCGCCCGCCCGCCTCCGGCGGGGCCGGCTCGAAGGAGCACTCCTCGCGGCCCGCGCCGCCGGAGATGTCGAGGGTGAGGACCGGGCCCGATGCCGCGGGCGTAGAACTTGTGCTCGAGCACCACGCGGCTCGAGCCGGGTTGAAGTCGCTGGTCATCAGGACGTCGCGGTAGCGACCGCGCGGCGACCTGGACCTGCTCACCGAGGCTGAGGACCTTCGCCTGGTCCTCGGCCTCGCCCGCGCGGAACTCCTGCCGGTACGCCTGCCCGACGGCGGGCTGCGCGGGCATGACGATCCCGGCCTCGGCGCCGTCGCGGCCGGCTTCCCACGAGCCGGCCTTCGACACCGGCCGGCCGCCGCTCGTACTCCGTCGTGTCCTCGCCGAGATACCAGACGTTGCCCTCGGCGTCCTGCGCGTACCAGTCGTCCGTGTCCTCGACGCATCTCCCCCTTCGCCGTCACGCGGTCGCTGCACGACGCGGGCAGTCGACACCGTTGGCGATCCGCTTCGTCCGCGAGGTCCGCACCGTGACGACGACGCGCTGCGCGCGGCCGTCGCGCTCGGTCTCGCGATAGACCCAGCGCGTACCCGGCTTCATGGCCAGAACGGGTTGTCGATGCGGGTCGTGAACTCGCCGGCTCGAGCGTGCCGGCTCGGCGCCTTGCGGTGCGCATGGTGCGGGCGCCGCGGTCGCGGCCGGCGGTCAGCTCTCCTGCCGCCGCCGCAGCCGCAGTCGGCGCGCCGGCCAGCCCCGCCGTTCGGGGCGATGAACGCTCTGCGCCCGATCAGTCAGGTTCCCGCTTCCCCCGCTCGTCCTCCTCGCCGGCGCCCTCGAGCCTCGATCCTCGACGCCGATCGAAGTGCTCGGTCCTGCTTGACTCGACCTCGGTGCCGTCGTCGAGCGTGACCTCGAGCTCGTACCGTCTCTGCTCGTCGCCGTTCTCGGCGTCGCTGATGGTGCCGCTCACCGATCTCGCGCGAGTGCGCCGCGCTGCGCGCTCGAGCTCGGGCCTCGGCGATCGAGCGCTCGATCGCGCTGCTCACCCGCGCCTGCGATCGCGACGCCCGTACGTCATCCTACGAGCGCGTGTTCGCTCGAAACCGGCGAGCGCCACGCGCCGTTTCTGGTCCTGTGCTGAAGAACTGCATCCGCTTTCTCCTTTCGAGAGTTCGTGTCCGCTGCCGATCAGCTCGGACGATCACTGAGAGCACCCTGAGAGTCGATCTGGCGCACGCGCGTTGTGCGCGCGATCGTCGATCTCGACGCGGCCTCCATGCGCGTGGGCGTTGCCGCACGATCGCGAGGCCGAGCCCGGCGCCGGCGCCGCTTCGGCCTCGTCGCCGCCGGTGAAGCGCTCGAAGCGGGCGCGGCGATCGGTCCGGAAGTCCCTCGCCGTCGTCGGCCACCGCGAGCTCGACCATCGTTTACGCGCAGCGATCAGCGAGATCCTGCCGCGCCGTGCGAAGCGCGTTGTCGACGAGGTTCCCGAGCGCCTGGCGCAGCCGCAGCGCGTCCGCTTCGAGCTGAAGCTCGGCCGGGCGTCGATCGCGATCTCGCGCTCTCGCGCCGCCGCCCGCTCGCCGAAGCGCGCAGCGACCGCGGCCAGCGCCTCGCGCGCTTCGAGCGGCTCGGCTCGCACCGGTAGCTCGCCCTCGCCGGCGCGGGCGAGGATCAGCATGTCCTCCGCCAGCGCTGCGAGGCGGTCGCATTCCTCGATCGCGCCGATCGCGACTCGCGCACCTTTGGCCCAGCGTCGCCCGCCCGCAGCGCGCCGTCGAGCTCGGCCCGGATCACCGCGATCGGGGTGCGCAGCTCGTGCGACGCGTCGGCGACGAAACGACGCTCGCGCTCGAACGAACGGCGCAGCCTGACGAGCATCGCGTTCAGGGTCTCGCCGAGCCGGCGCACCTCGTCGCGTGCCGCGGGCAACGGCAACAGCGGCCCTTGTTCCTCGCCCTCGAGCGAGATCTCGCCGGCGCGGCGGCGCATCGCTTCGATTGGCCGAAGCGCTGCACCGGCGACGATCAGGCCAGAGCACCGTGGAGATCGCGACAGCGATCGGGCCGCCGACCGCAAACGAGGCAATCGCGTCACCGAGGATCTCCTCGCGACCTCGGTCGAGCGCCCGACGGCGTACACGCGGCGCGGGCGCGCGGGCTCGTCGATCGGCCCGGCGGCGATCCGCGCCGTCCCCTCGCGCCCGCGACGTCGCGCTCGAGCACGAACGGCTCGCGCTGCGCCCGCGCGAGGTCGGCCTCGCTCAACGCCGCGGCCCCGGACCCACCGACCTGCTCAATCGGCTTCCCGTCGACGCTGAGCACCTGGGCAAAGCCCTCGTCAGACTCGGCCGGATCGGCGCCGCTTTCGCCGAGCGGCCCGGAGCCCGGCTGCAGCGAGGCGACCAGCTCGCCGGCACTGGCCTGGAGGCCCTCGTCGATCGTCTCGGCGAGATCGGCGTCGCAGGCGCAGGTAGACGTACAGCGCCCGCGCCGCGAGCACGAGCGTCATCGCCGCGCCGAACGCCGACGGGCGAGCCGGATCGCGGATCGGCACCCGGCTCATCGTGGCCACCGTCGCGCCGCAGCCGGTAGCCCGGCGCCGCGCACGGTCTCGAGCGATCGCAGCCCGAACGGCCGGTCGATCTTCTCGCGCAGGTAGCGCACGTAGACCTCGACCACGTTCGAGCGCTGCTCGAGCCCGAGCTCCCACGCCGCCTCGAGCAGCTGCTGCTGGCGTGAACACCCGACCGCGGCTGCGCATGAACGTCTCCAGCAGCGCGAACTCTCGCGCCGAGAGCTCGATCCGGCTCGCCGCCGCGGTCGACCCGCGCGTGGCCGGGTCCAGCCGCAGGCGCCGGCTTCGAGCACAGCCGGGCGCTCGACCGGCGCCGCGCCGCGCCAGCGCCCGCAGGCGCGCGAGCAGCTCGGCGAGCGAGAACGGCTTGGTCAGGTAGTCGTCGGCGCCGTCATCGAGGCCGCGACCCGGTCGGCACCGCGTCGCGCGCGGTGAGCATGATCACCGGCGCCCAGACGCCCGGCCGCGCGCATCCGCCGGCAGGTCTCGAAGCCGTCGAGCCCGGGCAGCATCACGTCGAGGACGATCGCGTCGTAGTCGTTGGCGCGCGCCAGCGGCATCGCCTCATCGCCATCGGCCGCGACATCGGCCGCCATGCCCTCGTAGCCGAGCCCGCGACGGAGCGCCGCGCCCATCCGCGCGTCGTCCTCGACCACCAGCACGCGCATCGCGCCATCTTCTCGCCTTTGGCTGAGAGCCGGCTGAGAACCGACTGCGAGCTAACGTCACAGTCATGCCGACGCCGCGCTCGATCCAGCGCACCTACCTGCTGCTGATGCTGGGCAACACCCTGGCGGCGTCGTTCATCTGGGGCATCAACACGATCTTCCTGCTCGACGCGGGCCTCTCGAACACGGAGGCGTTCGCGGCGAACGCGTTCTTCACCGCGGGCATGGTGCTGTTCGAGGTGCCGACGGGAGTCGTCGCCGACACCGTCGGGCGCCGCGCCTCCTACCTGCTCGGCACCGTCACGCTGGCGCATCGACGCTGCTCTACGTCCTCCTGTGGCAGATCGAGGCACCGTTTTGGGAGTGGGCCGGAGTGTCGATCCTGCTCGGGCTCGGGTTCACCTTCTTCTCCGGTGCGGTCGAGGCGTGGCTGGTCGACGCGCTCGCCGCCACCGGCTTCACCGGCGAGCTCGAGTCGGTGTTCGGACGCGGCCAGATCGTCTCCGGCGTCGCGATGCTGACCGGGTCGGTCGCCGGCGGTGTCATCGCCCAGGTGACGAGCCTCGGGGTACGCGTTTCGTTCGAGCCGGCGTGCTGGTCGTCATGTTCGTCGTCGCCTTCCGGCTCATGCACGACGTCGGCTTCACACCCGAGAAGGGGCAGCGGCCAACGACCGAGATGCGAAAGATCGTCGGCGACTCCATCGATTACGGATGGCGGGTCCCGCCCGTGAAGTGGCTGATGGTGAGCTCGCTGTTCACCGGTGGGGTCGGCATCTACGCCTTCTATGCGCTTCAGCCATACCTGCTCGAGCTCTACGGGGACCCCGAGGCTTACTCGGTCGCGGGACTGGTGGCGGCGATCGTCGCCGGCTCCCAGATCCTCGGCGGGATCGCTGCACCGTGGATCCGCCGCCGCTTTCACCGTCGCACCTCAGCCCTGCTCGGCGCTTCGGTGCTCAGCGTGCCGCGCTGGCCGCGATCGGGCTGATCGACAACTTCTACGCGGTAATCGGCCTGATCGTCGTCTGGGGGCTGCTGTTCGCGGCCACGATGCCGATCCGCCAGGCCTACATCAACGGCATGATCCCGTCGAAGCAGCGCGCGACCATCCTCTCCTTCGACTCGATGATCGAGCTCGACCGGCGGCGTCTGGGCCCAGCCGGTCCTCGGCAAGACCGCAGACGCCTTCGGCTACGCGACCTCCTACCTGGTCAGCGCCGGGATCTCGGCGCTGGCGCTGCCGTTCGTCGCCCTCTCGAGGCGCGAGAACTCATCCGCCGACACGATCGTGGGCGTAGTGGTGCCGGAGGCCGAAACCTCGGCAGCGGCCGGGGTCCCGATTCGGCTACGCCGATCCGTCCGTGACCTTCTCGCACCGGCGAACCCTGTCGCCGCGGCCGATGATCGCCTTGTCCTTCCCGGGACCGCAGTCGATTCGATCGGCGGCGCCGAGCCTGGCCCGGATCAGGTCGGCGCCATCTCCGCCCTTGATCCGGTCCTTGCCGCGTCCGCCTGCAACCGCGTCGCGGCCCGGTCCGCCTTGGAGCCCGTCGCGGCTGCCGCCGCCGCTGACGCAGTCGTTGCCGCCGCGACCGTTGAGGCGATCGCTGCCTCCGCGGCCTCGCAAGCGCTCGCTCGCCGCGGTGCCCTTGAGCTGATCGCCGCCGTTCGTCCCCTCGAGCAGGGCCGCGCACTTGCCGGTCGGGTTGGGCTCGCCGGAGGGGCCGGCTCCCGCGCCGGCGCCGCCACCGGCACCACCTGCGCCGCCGCTTCCGTCGCCGCTGCCAGGGGGGGTCGGGGAAGTTGGGGTCGGCGTCACTGTCGAGGCCGGTGCGCTCGAGAACACCTGCAGCTCAGCGGCCCGCACGGTGCGGTCGGCCCGCGGAATCAGGGGCGGATTGCCGACTGTGCAGTCCGAGCTCGAAGTCGGGTCCGTCTCGAGGTTCGGGTCGTTGAACAGCGGCTTGCCGAGGCACTGGTTGGTTACCGCGATCATGCGCATGTGGGTCGCCGTCGTGTCCGGAACATCGAACGAACGCAGGTTCATGTCGGGGCGCCAGAGGACGCGGAACGTCTCCTGCGAAGGCGTCGGGTGAGCTCGTGAAGAAGCTCGGCGAAGTCGCCGGCCTCATCGCACTCCACGGTGGGTCCCGTGCAGGCTTGAAGCTCGAACTGGCGCATCGCCGTGAACCGGTTCTGACTGCCCGGAACCGCCTGGTTGTCGCCGTCGTCGGCGCCGCGCAGCAGCGCGCTGACGTTGACTCTCTCGACCAGCTGGGTCCCGCCGGCGAGGTCGACCGTGACCTGAGCACCGCCTGCGTCGGGCATCCGGTTGAGCGCCGCCCAGTCGGTCTCCTCGGTGTCGTCGATGAGGAAGCCGCGATCGACACCGTCACCGCTGGTCGTGGCGCCGTTGGAGATCGACGCCTGGTTGGTCGGCATCGCCACGTTGAGGTCGGCCGGAGGTCCGGCGGCGATCGCCTGCGTGAACTTCTGCGCGCCAACAGCCGTCAGCGCGCGAGACGAACGAGTACGTCCCCGGCAGGAGCTCGACCGTGGCATCGACGTCGGTCGCCGGGTCGGTGTCGGCGACCGGAGTCACGTTGGCCTCGTAGTCGCCGATGAACAGCTCGCGCCCTGGATCGGCGCTCCACCCGACGTCGGTTTGAACGTCAACGTGATCTCGTCGCCACGAAGCGGCGAGGCTGAAGCTGGGGATCGGATCGGGATCGTCGGTGTCGCCGAAACTGCCAACGTCCGCCGGGTTGTCGGACGAGGCGCCGTCGCCGAAGCCGCGCTTCGCGTAGGCATCCCAGATCTCCACCTGGCTGGTCTCATAGCCGGGATCGCTGCCGCGCATGGTGTCCGCTGCGAGCAGCGCATCGCGCGCCTCGAGCATGCTGACCTCGCCATCTGCCGGCATCAGCAGGTATGAGTCGAAAACGAGCTGCATCCAGCGGCGGTTGCCGGGGCAATCCTCGACCGGCAGCTGACCGTCGGCGCAGGCGAGCTGCTGGGCCGCAGTGCCTTCGCCGAACTTGTCGATCAGCGCCGCGCGGATGTCGAAGTTGGCCGCGCTCCAGATCTCGCCGTCATCGTGGGGGCTGCCGACGCCGCTGCCGTCATAACCCTGGACGTTGGAGTAGTTGAGCGGGCTGGCGTTCATGCCGTAGTTGCGGATTCCCTTCTGCTTCGAGCCGGTGACGTAGGGGCCGACAGCGAACTCGTTCTCGTCGGCGACGGGCGCTAGGCCGTACTCCTGGAGAAACTCGACGGCGGTGAGATCCGAGAAGGACTCGCCCATGGCGCGCGCCTGGCCGTCGGCGGTCGAGGTGAGGCCGTTGTCGGGGCCACCGACCATGCGGTTGGAGATCGCGTGGGCGTACTCGTGACCGATCACCGACATGTCGAAGTCGCCGTCGACGCATGGCGGGTAGAAGGTGGCGCCGATCGGCTGCCACAGGTACATGTTCGTGATCGCCGGCTCGCCGTCGCCGAGCGTGATCTGGTTGGCGTTGTCGCGGCCGGTGTAGGTCGGCGCGGCACCCGTGGTCGAGCCGGCCTGCGCGTTGCCGATCTCGGCGTCGCCACCCTCGCCCTCGCCGCCGTTGGCGGCGTTGCTGAGCTGGAGGTTGTATATGTCTCCTCGGTGAAACCGAGGTTGTAGGACCAATCGTGCATGTGGTTGTGGTTGGCGAACAGCGAGATGATCGCCGCGTTGACGTCATTCGCCTCCGCGCCCCCGAAGGTGTCGGGCCCGGTCGCCGGGTTGAAGGCGCCGGCGGTCAACGGGTTACAGCCCGAGTTCCGCCAAGCGTCCGTGAACGGCGAGATGTATTCGCGCGTCGGGCTCGTTGGCCGCACGATCGCTCCGCTGGGTGTCAGCGGGCTGAACTGCGACAGGGCCGTGTCGGCGTTGTTGCCGTTCGTCGTGAAGGTCGGCAGCGTCTCGCCCGCGAGCAGATCCCACGGCTCCGGCGCGGCCCGCTTCGGTCGAACGCTCATCGACATCGCAGCCGCTGCTGATGTCGGCCGTGTCGACCTCGGGAAAGCAGCCGAGCACCCGCGTATCGCTGTCTGAGCCGTCGAGCGGAGGAATGCTTTCGAAGTACTTCCAGCGCGGCTCATCGGCGAGCTGGTCGAGCCGGTTGACGCGCCGGATGACCTCACCCGTCTGCAAGTCCACGTAGGCCGTGAAGGCGACAGGCGCGGCGCCGTTGTCGACTACGTTGACCTCGTAGACACGGCGGGCGGCGGCGCCGGGCATCGGCAGCGCGGCGAGGCGCACCTGCTGCTCGGCGTTGAGCGGCTCGGCGTCGAAGCGGTCGAAGCCGTCGCTGCGACCGGCCGCGTCGAGCTTGTCGGTCGCCAGCTCGATCCCACCACCTTCAGCCGCCACCTGCCACGCCTCCTCCGCTCGCAGCTGGGGCTCGCCGGCAACGCCCGGGCTCTGGGTCAAGGTCGAGGCCGCGGAGGCGACGTTGGAGCCGCTGACGCCGACGACGACCATGCCACGCTGGCCACCGGCAGGTCGCCGAAGCGCTGAGCCAGCAACACAGCATGTGCGTCGCTGCCCGTCAGCTGCGTGTCGTTGACGAGCTCGAGATCCTCGACGTCGCCCGTCGAAAGCCGAACGCGGCCGCGTTGTCGCGCAGGAACTCGCGTGCGACCGCGACCGCGTCACCGCCGTAACCACTGGCCAGCCAGCCGTCGTGATCGACGAGCATGCGTGGCGAGCCGAAGCGGTCGTAGCTGACCTCGGCGCCGGAGAGGGAGCTGGCGGCACCGCGAACTGCCGTGCTTGCAGCGGCAACCGGACGGGAGTCGAAGGCTTCAGGTGCGTCGGTGTCGCGCTCGTCGATGACCGCGACGGCCTGCACGGCGGCGGGGACGAGGATCGCTGCCACCACAGCGAGCAGTATCGACGTCAAGACCAGCCTTGCCCGGCGCCGCCTCCTCGTCAAACCCATGGGCCCGTCCTTCTCCACCCCCTGGCGTCCCCTTCTCGGAAAACCTAGCGCGGCCCGCCAGTCCCCCGCAACCGACAACCGTCGAGCTCTCCCGTTCACATGCGACGGGTCGATTTCGACGCGCCTCGGGACGTTTCTCGCCCGTCGGCGGGAGCCGGCGGTGGCGAGCTACTCCTCGCCCTCGCTCGCGCGCTTCTTGACCACTTCGTCGAGCTCGCGGACGACGTCGGGGTCGCGCAACGTGGTCACGTCGCCGAGCTCGCGTCCCTCGGCGATGTCTCGAAGCAGCCGTCGCATGATCTTGCCGGAGCGGGTCTTGGGCAGGTCGTCTGCCCAGACGATCCGCTTCGGCCGCGCCAGCTTGCCGATCTTGTCGGCGACGTGGTCGCGGATCTCGGCGACTCGCTCGTCGTCGCCCTCGAGATCGCCCTCGAGCGTGACGAAGGCGCAGATCGACTGTCCGGTGTCGTCGTCTGCCTGGCCGATCACCGCCGCCTCGGCGACCTTGGGGTGCGAGACGATCGCCGACTCGACCTCGGCCGTCGAGAGCCGGTGCCCGGAGACGTTGATGACATCGTCGACGCGGCCGATCACCCAGATGTAGTCGTCGGAGTCCTTGCGCGCGGCGTCGCCGACGAAGTAGGTCTCGGGTCCGAACTTCGAGAAGTAGGTTTCGACGTAGCGGTCGTCGTCCTTGTAGAGCGTGCGCAGCATCCCCGGCCAGGGCTCGGGGATCGAGAGCAGGCCCTGCTCGGTGCCGGCGTCGTTGCCCTCCTCGTCGACGACGGCGGCCTCGATGCCCGGCAGCGGCTTGCCCGCCGAGCCGGGCTTCGCGTACTGGGCGCCGGGAAGCGTCGTGATCATGATGTGGCCGGTCTCGGTCTGCCACCAGGTGTCGACGACGGGAGAATGCTCACCGCCGATCACCTTCCAGTACCAAAGCCAGGCCTTGGGGTTGATCGGCTCGCCGACCGTGCCGAGCAGGCGGATCGTCGAGAGATCGTGCTTGGCGGGATAGTCCGAGCCCCACTTCATGCAGGCGCGGATCGCTGTCGGCGCCGTGTAGAAGATCGTCACGCCGTAGCGCTCGCACAGCTGCCACCAGATGTCGCGGTCGGGATAGTCGGGAGCGCCCTCGTACATGACCGAGGTGAGTCCGTTCATCAACGGCCCGTAGACGATGTAGGAGTGGCCGGTGACCCAGCCGACGTCGGCCGAGCACCAGAAGACGTCGGTTTCGGGCTTGAGGTCGAAGACGTACTTGGTCGTCCAGGCGACGCCTGCGAGATAGCCCCCGGTGCTGTGCAGGATGCCCTTCGGCTTCGCGGTCGACCCCGAGGAGTAGAGGATGAACAGCGGCTGTTCGGCGTCGAGCTCGGCGGGGGCGCATTCGTCCTCGGCGGCCTCGAGCGCCTCGTCGTAGTAGACGTCCCTGCCCTCGGTCATCTCGACCTCGGAGTCCGTGTTGCGAACGACGATCACGGTCTCGATCGATGGCACCTCACCGAGGAAGTCGTCGACGGCCGGCTTCACCTCGGCGACCTTGCCCTTGCGCCGGGCGCCGTCGGCGGTGATCAGCGCCTTCGCCTCGGAGAACTCCATCCGCTCCTTCACCGCCGAGGGCGAGAAGCCGCCGAAGACGACGTTGTGCGGCGCGCCGATGCGCGCACAGGCGAGCATCGCGACGACGACCTCGGGGATCATCGGCAGGTAGATGCCGACGACGTCGCCGGGCTCGAGACCGCGATCCTTGAGCACGTTGGCGAGCCGCTGGACGTCGCGGTGCAGGTCGGCGTAGGTGACGTCTCGCTCCTCACCCTCCTCCCCGCGCCAGTGAAACGCGACGCGGTCGCCGATGCCGGCGTCTACGTGGCGGTCGAGGCAGTTGACCGAGGCATTGATCTTGCCGCCCGTGAACCATTTGTAGAACGGCGGATTGGAGTCGTCGAGGACGGTTTCGCCCTGCTCGAACCAGTCCAGCTCGCCGGCGAGCTTCGCCCACCAGGCCTGGGGATCGCGGGCGGCTTCTTCGTGCAGCGACTCGTCGCTGACCAGCGCCTCGGCGACGAAGTCCTCGGGCGGATCGAAGCGCTCGCGCTCGAGCAGCTCGCCCAGCTCGGCCTCGATCTCGCCCTGGTTTCCGGTCGCCGCCTCCATCAGCGCATCTTCCTCTGCCTAGGCCTGCGTTTGCGTTGTCGTCGCAACCGGCTCGCGCTCGTGTCGTCGTGGGCGCAGGCCGGCACCTTCGATCGGGACCTCGGCGCCGAGGCCGGTCTCGGCGCGAACGTGGAGCTCGTTGAAGCTGCGGTCCGCGCGCGACTCCTCGCGCGAGAGCAGCGTGCCGAGGATGCAGCCGAGGAAGCCGAGCGGCACAGAGAGCAGCGCCGGCTGGCTCAACGGCACGCCGGGGATGATCTCGATCGGATCGGAGCGCACGTCGGGACCGATCAGCACCAGGGTGATCGAGCTGACGATTCCGACCAGCACCCCGGTGACCGCGCCGGTGGTGTTGAACCGCCGCCAGGTCAGCGCCAGGAGCAGCGCCGGGAAGTTCGCGCTGGCGGCGACCGCGAACGCAAGCCCGACCATGTAGGAGACGTTGAGGTCGGAGCCGCCCGCGATCGCGATCACGATCGCGATCGCTCCGATCGAGAACGCCGCTATGCGCGCCACGGTGATCTCCTCGTGCTCGGAGTCGCGGCCCTTGCGGATCACGTTCGACCAGACATCGTGGGCGACGGCGCCCGACGCCGAGATCACCAGCCCGGCTACCACCGCCAGGATCGTCGCGAAGGCGACCGCGGCGATGATCGCGAGGAAGGCATCGCCGCCGATCGTGCCGGCACCTCCGCCGACGTTCTGGGCCAGCAGCGGCGCGGCGAGGTTGCCGGCCTCGTCGACCTCACCGGTCGTTCCGGCCTCGCCGAGAAGCGCCCGGGCGCCGAAGCCGAGGAAGGTGGTCATCACGTAGAAGCCGCCGATCAGGCCGACGGCCCAGACCACCGACGAGCGCGCCGCCTTCGCATCGGGCACGGTGAAGAACCGCATCAGGATGTGCGGCAGCCCGGCGGTTCCGAGCAGCAGCCCGAGCCCGAGCGAGATCGTGTCGAGCGGCTCGGTGAAGCGCAGGCCCGGCGCGAGATAAGCCGCGCCGTCGTCAGACTGCGCTTCGGCCTTGTCGAAGATGTCGATCGGGTTCCAGCCGATCTTGCCGAGCACGAAGATCGAGAGCACGATCGTCGCCGTCATCAGCAGCACCGCCTTGATGATCTGCACCCAGGTCGTCGCCAGCATGCCGCCGAAGATCACGTAGCAGAGCATGAACGCGCCGGTCGCGATCACGGCGACGTTGAAGTCGATCCCGACGAGCAGCTCGATCAGCGCTCCGGCGCCGACCATCTGCGCGATCAGGTAGAAGCCGGCGACGACCAGCGTCCCCAGCGCCGCGGCGACGCGCGCCGGCCGCTCGTTGAGGCGAAACGAGAGCACGTCGGCCATCGTGAACTTGCCCGAGTTGCGCATCCGCTCGGCGAGCAGGTACAGGACGATCAGGAACGCGACCAGGAAGCCGACCGAGTAGAGAAAGCCGTCGAAGCCGAAGAGGAAGATCAGGCCGGCGATGCCCAGGAACGAAGCCGCCGACATGTAGTCGCCGGCGATCGCGAACCCGTTCTGCACGCCGGTGATTCCGCGTCCCGCGGCCCAGAACGTGGTCGCGTCCTTGGTCCGCTTCGAGGCCCAGTAGGTGATCGCGAGCGTGATCGCGAGCGACGACCGCGAAGATCGAGACCGCCTCGACATTGACATCGGCGATCAGGTGAAGCGCGGGCATCACGAAGCCACCTCCCCGTCGGTGCTCGGGCGTCGCCGTGCCAGGTGCCGGGCGACCCCGTGGCTCGAGAGCACGCTCCGCAGCTTGTCGCGCGAGCGGGTCGAAGACGCGATCGGCTCGGCGCAGGTAGAGCCAGCCGAAGAACCAGGTCATCACGAACTGGCTCAGAGCCAGCGCGTAGCCGACCGTGAAACCGTCGATCAGGCGCTCGCCCATGAAGTCCTGGGCGTATCCCGCCAGGGCGATGAAGCCGAAGTACCAGACGAAGACGAATCCGAGCACCGGGATCACGAACGACCGGCGCCTGCGCGCTGAGCTCCTGAAACTCGGGTGATTCCGCAGCCGCATCCCAGTCGACGCTGGGCTCATGCGCAGCGCCACCCTCGGCTGGTCGCAGCCATCTCTCACTCCCTTGTTCGTCTCGCCCGGAAAGCCGTTGATCTTTTCGGGCTCTCGGTCCCTGCATTACCACTCGGACTGGCGGGCAAACCATTTTCTGGCGCTTGTCTCTATGCATTGGGCGATGAACCCGCTGAGGCGACAGCTCTCCACCTCGCAGACGGCGTTCGCGGGGATCTTCGCCGTGACCATGCTCGGGCTGCTCTCGGTCGGCGCGACGTTGCCGGTGCTGCCGCGCTACGTCACCAACGAGCTCAGCGGCAACGAGGTCGAGGTCGGGATCGTCACCGGCGCCTTCGCGATCACCGGCCTCGCCTGCAGGCCGTGGGCGGGCAGGCTCGCCGATCTGCGCGGCCGAAAGCTCGTCGTCGTCGGCGGCGCGCTTTCGACCGTGATCTCGGGGCTGCTGTTGTTCGTTCCGGCCGGGATCCCGGGCCTGATCGTCTCGCGGCTGTTTCTCGGCGCCGGCGAGGGCGCCGTCTACACCGCCGGCTCGGCATGGATCGTCGACATGACCCCGCCCGAAAGGCGCGGCCGGATCATCGGCCTCTACGGCTTGGCGATCTGGGGCGGGCTCGCGCTCGGCCCACCGATCGGCGAGCTGATCCTGCAGTCGGCGAGCTACGAGGCGGTATGGGCATTCGCCGCCGCCGCGCCGCTGCTGGCAGCGCTGATCGCGATCCGGATCCCGCAGGCCTTCGTCCCGCGCGAGCCCGGCGCCGAGGGCGACCGGCGGCTGATCTCGCGCGAGGCCCTGAGGCCGGGGCTCGGCTTGACCCTTGCCATCGTCGGCTACGCGACGATGGCCGCGTTCGTGGTCTTGCACCTCGACGAGCGCGGAGTTGGGCATGGAGCCGCGGTATTCACGGCGTTCGCCGCCAGCGTTGTCGGCATGCGGGTGCTCGGCGGCGGCCTCCCCGACCGCTTCGGCTCGATCCCATGTGTGATCGGCGCCGGCACGATCGAGGCCGCCGGCCTGTTGGTGATCGCGGCCGCGACCTCCGTGCCGATGGCGATCATCGGCGCCGTTGCCATGGGCGCGGGCTTCTCGCTGCTGTTCCCGTCGCTGGCGCTGCTGGTGGTCAACCGCGTCCCGGAGGAGCGCCGCGGCGCGGCGATGGGAACCTTCACGGCCTTCTTCGATCTCGGCATGGGAGTCGGCAGCCCGCTGGCGGGCGCGGCGGCTGCGATCGGCGGCTATGAGGCCGCGTTCGTGCTCGCGGCGGTCTGCGCCCTGCTGACGATCGTCGTCGCACTCTCGCTGCGCGCTGTCGCCGCCGGGATGCCGGCGGCGGCTGCCGCTGACGCACAGAGCGGCCTGCGACGCGTTCGACGGATTTGGGGAGTCAGACGCCCCAGCCGTCGATCGACCATCGCCGTTCGGTTGGCGCCTCAGCTCCGCATATCGACCCGCTTCGGCTAGGGCTTCGCCAGCAGCGAGAGCTGGCCGGGCCCGGTCGGTTGGTTCCGCGGAACCGTTTCCACTCGCTGACAGCCGTTCCCTGGGCTCGCTCCGCGCTCGAGCCTCGCTCGCGCTCAGCGACCGTCGCGGTCGCTGGGCTCGGATCAGCTTCGAGAGCCGCCGACGCTCGTCCTTGCGCATGTAGGCGCCGTTTTCGAACAGATCCTCGTAGTGCGAAACCAGATCCGGGCGGTATTGGCGCAGCCAGTCGAACCAGATATCGCGCACCTCGCCGCGCAGGTGCAGGCCGATCCCGCCGACGCTGCCGGCCCCTGCCTCGCCGCAGCAGGCCCATCAGCTCCTCGACCTGCGCCGGCGAGTCGTTGATCCCGGGCATCAGCGGCGCGATCAGCACCCCGGTCTCGATTCCCGCCGCGGCTGAGCTCGGCGACGGCCTCGATCCGCTTGCGCGGATGCGGCGTATGCGGCTCGGTCGCCCGCCACGCCTTCTCGTCGAGCGTCGGGATCGAGAGGTTGGCGACGAACTCGGTTCGCTCGGAGATCTCCTTCAACAAGGCGATGTCGCGCAGCAGCAGCGGCGACTTGGTCAGGATCGAGCAGGGGTTGGCGTAGTCGCGCATCGCCTCCCAGATCCCCTCCATCAGCCGGTAGCGACCCTCGACCCACTGATACGGATCGGTGTTGGTGCCGAGCGCGACGTGCTCGCCCTGCCATGACGGCTTGCGCAGCTCGGCCCGCACCAGCTCGGGGACGTTGACCTTGACGACGATCTCGCGCTCGAAGTCCTCGCGCGCGTTGAGGTCGAGGTAGGTGTGGGTCGGGCGGGCGAAGCAGTAGGCAAGCGCACGCATGGGTGCAACCTCGATACGGATTGATCGTGCAGCGGAACGGCATCCGCGAGCGCTTCGGGCACCCGGTTGAGCGCCGAGCGCGCGTGCACCTCGTGGAAGCGGATGCCGAGCGCCTCCGGAGCGTCGAAGGTCCGGATCGTCGCCGGATCGCCGTCCCGGGCAGCGGCGCCTGCGTGCCTGCTCGATCCTCTAGGTTGTCCCAGCGCACGAACACACGTTCGCACATCGGCCGGACGGCATCGGCGGCTAGGAGGTCGGCGAAACGACTAGCGAAGTCGCTCGTTTTGCGCGGCTTGGCGGAGTAGACTGCTTCTACCTGGCCCCGCCGCCAAACTTTCTGGCCTCAGAGCGGTAACACGCCGACACGCGACACAACGCGACAAGGCAACTCACCCTGAGGCGCACAGGATCGACTGCGGGGCCGGTCGTTTTGCGGAGCGCGCTAGAGCCTGACGCCGCCGTCTTCGGTCAGGGTGAACCCGGGGTTGTGGGCGACCTCCCAGGGGTGGCCGTCGGGGTCGACGAAGATCGAGCTGTAGCCGCCCCAGAAGGTCTCGGCGGGCTCGCGCCCGATCGTCGCTCCGGCTCTGCGGGCCTCCTCCGTAACCGCATCGACCTCGGCGCGGCTCTCGAGGCAGACCGCGAGCGTCACCCCGCCCCAGCCCGGCGAGTCCTCGACGGCGCTGTCGGCGGCAAGCTTGGCTCGGTCCCAGAGGGCGACGATCATGTCGCCGGCCTGGAAGAAGATCACCTCGCCGTCGG
Organism: uncultured Solirubrobacterales bacterium; assembly: GCA_963730145.1. GTDB lineage: Bacteria > Actinomycetota > Thermoleophilia > Solirubrobacterales > 70-9 > WHSW01. The sequence continues at coordinate 34,793 of CAVSQT010000002.1, read as the reverse complement.
GCTCGCGATCCGGGCTCCAGCCGATGTCGACGTAGAAGCGCCGCGCGCGATCGATGTCGGCGACGCCGAGCGTGATCAGGTTCAGCCGCTGCTTCACGGGGCTCAGAGCTCGAGCTCGCTCGGCGTCACGGCGACCTCGAGCACGGCGCCGCCGCGAACGAGCTTCGCCGTGGCGCCGCGGCCGATCAGCTCGGCGACCATCAGGCGCTGCAGGTCGGTCGCGCTCTCCAGCGGTTCACCGTCGAGCTCGAAGAGCACGTCGCCGACGCGAATGCCGGCGGCGTCGGCGGGGCCGTCGGGGATGACCTCGACCACCTCGAGCCCGTGAGCGGCGCCGGCTTCCGCGCGAGCACGGGGCGGCAACGGGCGCTGTCCGCCGGCGATGCCGAGATAGGCACGGCGCACGCGGCCTTCTGAGATCAGCGCGGCGACGATCCGCTGCGTCGTCGGGCTCACCGGTACCGCCAGTCCGAGACCGACTCCGGCCACGGCCGTATTGACGCCGACGACGCGCCCGGCTCCGTCGGACAGCGCACCCCCCGAGTTGCCGGGATTGAGGGCGGCGTCGGTCTGGATCACGTTGTCGATCACGCGCGCCGCGCGCCCGGCTCGCGCCGGCAGCGCCCGGCCCAGCGCCGAAACGACGCCGGCGGTGACCGACCCCTCGAAGCCGTTCGGATTGCCGATCGCGACCACGAGCTGGCCGACGCGCAGGCGCTCCGCATTGCCGAGCTCGGCCGGGACGAGCTCGCCGTCCTCGACCCTGATCACCGCCAGGTCGGAGAGCGGATCGGCGCCGACGAGATTGAACCGCAGCTCGCTGCCGTCGATGAAGCGGGCGCTGCCGCGGTCGCTGCCGGAGACGACGTGGGCAGAGGTGAGGACGAAGCCGTCGTGGGTGATCACCACGCCGCTGCCGGCGCCCGCGTGTATCCGGCCTCGGCGCGTTCGCCGCTGCACCCGCAGGCTCGCTACCGACGGAGCCAGGCGCTCGGCAACGAACGAGACAGCCCGCGAGTACGCGTCCAGGGCCTCTCCCTCCGACGGGACATCGGCTCCGAATCGATCGGCGCATCGAACGCCGATCCGGCGCCTGCCCCGCCCCCTCGAACCGAGCCCTCGATCAACCGCAACGAGACCACGCGACGAAGCCTAGCTGGGCGCGCTCTTCGGCTCGCGGGCCTTTGGACCTGGCTAGGCGCCGACGAGAAGCGCGCTTGCGGCGACGACGGCTTCCGGCGGCAGCCAATGTCCCGCGTCGGTTTCCATGTACTCGACGGAGAGACCGGCGTCCTCGAGCAGGCCCTTCGCCCGGCGGGCGAACTCGACCGAGATGATCGGATCCTGGCGGCCGTGATGGATGAACACCGACATCGACTCCCGGTCGGCGAGCTCCGGCTGCCAGCCCTCGACCGTGGGGATGAAGCCGCTGAAGGCAAGCAGCGCTCGCGGTGACGGTCGCCCTGGCCCGAGCGCGGTCGCGTATGACATCACCGCACCCATCGAGAAGCCGCCGATGACCGTGTCGGCCCAGGCGATCTCGCGCTCGGCGAGCAGGCCGTCGAGAAAGCCGGTCAGCGCTTCGTAGCTGGCGTGGAAGGTGGCCGGATCGGGATAGCCGACCTCGCGGCACGAGATACCAATGGCGCCCGCCCGGCGGGACATTCGTCAGCGGCGCACCGGTTGTCACGCCGAGCAGGCGCCGGTCGGGGTCGAGTTGGTCGAGCAGCCCGAAGAGGTCGTGCTCGTCGGCGCCGCGGCCGTGATTGAGCACGAGCGCGCCGGCGGGGTCGCCGGCCGGCTCGCGCAGCAGGTGAACGAGATCGCTCACGTGCGGACCAGCCCGCGGGTTGGTCACCGGCACCAGCGCCGCTTCGATCTCGTCGCGGCGATCCTCCAAGAACGGCGGCAGGATCAGCTTCTCGCCGAGATGCTCGGCGTCCTCGTCGACGCCGAAGCCGGGGCCAAGCGTGGCGATCTCGAACAGCACTCCACTCGGCTCGCGGAAATAGATCGACCGAAACCAGAAGCGATCGATCACAGGCGTTGGCCGCGCCCCACCCGCGATCGCTCGCTCGCGCCAGCGCTCGTGGTCGTCCATCTGCGAGGCCCAGGCGATGTGGTGCACCGTGCCCGCGCCCTCGATCCCGGGCTCGGCGGGCGGCTCGTCATAGGACCAGCGACCGCCGCGATCGGAGCCTCGTGCCTCCCAGGAGCCTTCGACCTGGTCGAACTCGAGCGACTCCAGCAGCGCCCGGCTGCGCTCGGGATCGCCGCTGTATGCGCGGGCGGCGTGAAAGCCCTGCAGGGCAAACTCAGCCGGGACCTCGGGATGGTCGGCGATCAGCGGCTGGTCCGAAACCTGTGCGACGACGAGCTCGTGGTCGAGTCCCTCCGGATCCGAGAAGCGCAGGCTGTCGCCCTCTCTGTGCGAATCGACGCCGGCCGCATTCAGCCGCTGCGACCAGAAGTCGAGCGCTTCGGCCGAGCCGACGCGCCAGACGATCCGGTGCACCATCCCCGCGCCGGCGCGGCCAAGCGGTGCGCCGCGAAACTCGAAGAAGGTGATGTCGGAGCCGGGGCTGCCCTGCTCGTCGGCGTAGAAGAGGTGGTAGACGCTCGGGGCGTCCTGGTTCACCGTCTTCTTCACCATCCGCAGGCCGAGCGTGCCGGCGTAGAAGTCGACGTTGCGCTGCGCGTCGGCGGTGATCGCGGTGATGTGATGGATGCCTTCGAGCTTCATCTCTGTGCCTCTCCTGTGGTCGTTGAGTCTACCAAAGTAGTTGATCGACTCAACTATATCAAATAGTTGAGCAATCAAGCATTGCTACCCTTCGCGTCATGGCCTCAACCACCACTCGACCGCGGATTGCTGGACGCACGCGAGCTCGCAGCTTGGCGCGGGATGCTCGAAACGCACAGCCGTATGGTCGCGCTGCTCGACTGCGAGCTCGAGCGCGATCACGACCTGCCGCTCTCCTCCTATGAGGTGCTGATGAACCTCGCCGACGCCGAGGGTGAGCGCCTGCGAATGGGAGAGCTCGCAAACAGGCTGCTGCTGAGCCGCAGCGGCATCACCCGGCTCGCCGACCGGCTCGCCGACCAGGGACTGATCGAACGCGAGCGTTGCGAGGATGACGGTCGCGGCTACTTCGCCCGCCTGACGCCGGCCGGCCGGGAGAAGCTGCGGCTCGCCCGCCCAGCCCACCTCGCCGGCGTGCGCCGCCACTTCCTCTCCCGGCTCGAACCGAGCGAGATCGACGCCCTCGGCGCGATCTGGCGGCGCCTGGCCGTCCAAGACGAAGATCGAATCTTGGACTGAGCGCCTGCGCGACTGACAGTACGCTGCCCTCATGACTGTTGAAGCGACAACACAAGCCACGTCTCGGGATCAACCGCGCGCGGGTCAAGGAGCTGACCGACCGCGAGCTCGCAAAGCTCGCCGATCGCACCCCGAGCTCCAAGCAGCGCTACGAGCGCGGCGTCAAGGTCATGCCCGGCGGCGTGCCCTCCTCGTTTCAGGTCAACGATCCCTGGCCGGTCTATCTCGATCGCGGCCAGGGCGCACGCGTCTGGGACGTCGACGGATCCGAGTACGTCGACTTCCACAACGGCTTCGGGGTCATGGCCGTCGGTCATGCCAACCCCACGATCGGCGCCGCGGTCAAGGCTCGCATCGACCTCGGCACCCATTTCGCCGCGCCCACCGATGGCTCGATCGTCGTCGCCGAGGAGCTCGCCGACCGCTTCAAGCTGCCGCAATGGCGCTTCACGAACTCCGGCACCGAGTCGACGATGGACGCCGTCCACCTCGCCCGTGGAGTCTCCGGCCGCGACCTGATCCTCAAGATCGAGGGCTCCTACCACGGCCACCACGACTCGGTCATGGTCTCGGTCTACCCGCCCCTGGAGGCGCTCGGCGAGCGCGACGACCCGCGCTCGGTCCCCTACGGCGCCGGCTATCCGCTGGCGCTGACCGAGCTCACCCGTGCGGTGCCCTTCAACGACGCGACCGCGCTCGAGAGCGTGCTCGGCAAGCTCGAAGGCCAGGTCGCGGGACTGATCATGGAGCCGGCGATGATGAACATCAACATCATCCAGCCGGTCGAGGGCTATCTCGAGCGGGTGCGCGAGCTCTGCAGCGCCCACGACGTCAAGCTGATCTTCGACGAGGTCAAGACGGGCGCGACGATCGCCCGCGGCGGCGCCACCGAGCGCTTCGGCGTGACCCCGGACATGATCACCCTCGCCAAGGCGATCTGCGGCGGCTATCCAGGTGGCGCGATCGGCATGACCGACGAGCTCGGGGCCGCCGTGGCCGACAACACCGTCGTCCAGTACGGCACCTTCAACGGCAACCCGCTGGTCATGGCCGCCGCCGAGGCTGCCCTGACCCAGGTGCTCACCGACGACGCCTACGCCAAGCTCGAGTCCTCGAACCAATGGCTGCTCGGCCGCTGCGACGAGATCATCGAGCAGTACGGGCTGCCGTGCTACACGTCGGGGATCGGAGCCAAGGGCTGCGTCGTCTTCTCCCCCGAGCCGCTGCGCGAGTACCGCGATTACCTGACCAAGGTCGACGGCGACCTGGCGACGCTGGCGTGGCTCTACCACATGAACCACGGCGTCTTCATGACCCCCGGCGTCGAGGAGGAATGGACGCTCTCGGTCGCCCACTCCGAGGCCGACCTGCAGACGTTCGCCGACGCGCTCGAGGCCTTCGCCCGCGACGTCACGGCCGCTTAGCGCCACTCGCCACCGCGATGGCCGGAGGACCCTCCCTTCGCCTCTACCGGGCGCCGTGGTCGACCAACTGCGAGCGCGTCGGGCTCGGCCTCGCCCACAAGGGAATCGAGGCGAGCTCGGTGCTCATCGACTACTCCAACCGCGCTCCGGTCGAGGCGGTCAGCGGCCAGGAGCTGGTGCCGGTGATCGAACACAGTGACGGCAGCGTCGTTGCCGATTCGGTGGCGATCCTGCGCGATCTCGAGCGGCGCCAGCCCCAGCCGCCGTTGTTTCCCGCCGACCCGGCACGCCGCGCCGAGCTCGACGTCTTCATCGACTGGTTCGAGCGTGTCTACAAGCGCGAGCCGAACGAGATCGAGGCCGAGCTCGCGGCGCGAGCAGCCCGATCAGGCGCTGGTCGGCCGGCTCGGCAGCGTCGTGCAGGGGCGCCTCGAGCTCTTCGAACGCCTGCTTGCGGGGCGCGAGCACCTCTACGGCGAGTTCAGCGCGGCCGACTGCGTCGCCTACCCCTTTCTCAAGTACGCGGGCGGTCGTGAGCCGGCCGACGACGAGCTATTTCACGTCGTGCTCGACGAGCACCAGCGGCTCGGCGACGAGCACCCGAACCTGAGCCGCTGGATCGCACGGATGTCCGAGCGGCCGCAGGCGTACTGATCTGCGGACGTCGGCCGGCCGCGAACCAAATTGGCGGCACGCTTCACTCCGGATCCTCACCCGGGCTCGGTGAGCCCGCCCTGACCGCTTCGAGCTGCGCGGCGACGGCGAGGCCGAGAAACAGAGCGAGCGCCGTGAGCAGGGCCCACAGCATGAGCCCGATCACCCCCGCGAGCGGGCCGTAGGTTTCGCCGAAGTCCTTGCTCAGCGAGATGTAGGCGGCGAGCAGGGCGGTGAACGCAAACCAGAGCACGACCGCGATGCCCGATCCGAAGGCGAGCCAGGATGGAGAGGGCTGATCGCGGTTGGGCGAGCGCTCGAACATCAAGGCGATCGCGCCGATCACCAGCGCTGCGCTCAGCGGCCAGCGGGCGATGTTCCAGATCGTGTCGAGGGTGTCGCTGAGTCCGGTGACTTCCTTGACCGCATCGCCAAGCTCCCTTCCGGCAACGAGGACGATCAGCGCCAGGATCGTCGCCGTTCCCGCGGTGGCGGCAAGGATCGCCGCCCGTGTGTACTTCGCCACCGTCGGGCGGTCGCGCTCGACCCCGTAGATGCGGTTGGCGCCGCGCTCGATCTGTCCCATCGCGGTGGTCCCGGCGATGATCGCCGCGGCGAGACCGACGAAGAGGGCAGTACCGCCACCGCCGTCGGAGCCCTGTTCGATCGCGCTCGTCAGCACCTCTCCCGCCGGGCCCGGGGCGAGATCACGGAAGGTCTGGCTGAGGATCGCGCTGAACTTCTCCTGGCCGAGCTCGTTCGCCAAGCCGACCACCGCGATCAGGGCCGGCAACAGGGTGAGCACGAACTGGAACGCCAGCGCCCGCGAGTGACTGAACCCGTCGGCGAGGCGAAAGCGCAGGAACGAGTCGCGCAGCAGTTGCCGAATGCCGCAGTTGCGAAGCGTCTCGGCGGCGTCGTCGCCCTCGAGATCGTGGGTGACCGGGACGGTGTTGGCCGTGCTCATTGCGGCAGTCTCACAGCTTTCGGTTCGCTAGCTTCGAAGCCGATGGCAAACCGCCTCGCCGACGAGACCAGCCCCTACCTCCTCCAGCACTCGGACAATCCCGTCGACTGGTACCCGTGGGGCGAGCGAGGCGCTGGCGCGGGCCCAGGAGCTCGACCGCCCGATCCTGCTCTCGGTCGGCTATTCGGCCTGTCACTGGTGTCACGTGATGGAGCGCGAGTCGTTCGAGGACGCCGCGACGGCCCAGTTCATGAACGACCACTTCGTCTGCATCAAGGTCGATCGCGAGGAACGTCCCGACGTCGACTCGATCTACATGGAGGCGGTCCAGGGCATGACCGGTCACGGCGGCTGGCCGCTCACCGCCTTTCTCGACACCGACGCGGTGCCGTTTTACGGCGGCACCTACTTCCCGCCCGTCGAGCGCCACGGCATGCCGAGCTTCGCGATGGTGATGGAGGCGGTGGCGCAGTCGTGGCTGAGCCAGCGCGAGCGCATTCGCGAAGCATCGGTGCGAATCCGCGAGCAGCTCGGCGCCGTCGGGCGGATCGAGGCTTCGAGCGACGAGCTCTCGACCGACCTGCTCGATCGCGCGGTCGCGGCGATGCGAGCGTCGGCGGACATCGAGCGAGGCGGCTTCGGCTCGGCGCCGAAGTTCCCGCCCGCCTCGGCGCTCGAGCTGCTGCTCGCCCGCGGGGTCACCGACGTCGTCGAGACCACGCTCGACGCGATGGCGGCCGGCGGCATCAACGATCAGCTCGGCGGCGGCTTTGCCCGCTACTCGGTCGACGACATCTGGCTCGTGCCCCACTTCGAGAAGATGCTCTACGACAACGCGCTTCTGGCACGCACGTACCTGCACGGGTTCCAGGCGCTCGGCCACGAGCGCTGGCGCCTGACCTGCGAGCGCACGCTCGACTGGATGCTGGCCGAGATGCGCGGCGACGAGGGCGGCTTCTACTCCGCGCTCGACGCCGACTCGGAGGGCGTCGAGGGCCGCTTCTACGTGTGGACGCCGAACGAGATCCGTGAGGTGCTCGCCGCGCGCTGGGCTCGACGAGGCTGCCGACGGCGTCATCGCCCACTACGGCGTCACCGAGCAGGGCAACTTCGAGGGCGCCAACATCCTCAACCTGATCGGCAGAGGCGAAGCGCAGCCGCCGGCGCAACTGGACGAGGCACGGCGCGCGCTCTATGAAGCCCGCGCCAAGCGCGTCTGGCCGGGCCTCGACGACAAGCGCCTGCTGTCGTGGAACGCGCTGGCGATCGCCGCGCTGGCCGAGGCGGGTGGCGCGCTCGATCGCGACGACTACCTCGAAGCCGCGCGCGAATGCGCCGAGTTCGTCTGGGAGCACATGCGCGGAAGCGATGGACGGCTGCTGCGCACCTGGAAGGACGGCGAGGCGAAGCTCAATGCCTATCTCGAGGACTACGCCTATCTCGTCGAGGCGCTGCTGACCTTGTACGAAGCGAGCTTCGACGTGCGCTGGTTCGATGCCGCGCGCGAGACGGCCGATCTCATGATCGAGCCATTTCTTCGATTCCGAGCGCGGCGGCTTCTTCACCACCTCGGACGACCACGAGACCCTGATCGCGAGGCGAAAGGACGTCGACGACCATCCGATCCCCTCGGGCAACTCAGCGGCCGCGTTCGGGCTGCTGCGCCTCGCCGCGCTCACCGGCGAGCATGCCTATGAAGAACACGCGGTCTCGGTCTTTCGCCTGTTCTCGCAGAGTGGCGGATCGCCACCCGCAGGCGGTCGGGCACATGCTCTGCGCGCCTCGACTTCCATCTCGCCGCCGTCAAGGAGGTGGCGCTGGTCGGCCGGCGACGGCGACGATGGGCATGAGCTGGCGCGCGTCGTGCGCTCGGCCTACCGGCCCCACCTGGTGCTCGCCGGCGGCCCGGAGGGCAGCGAGCGGCCGGAGCTGATGCTCGGCGCGGACGGCTCTCGACGGCCGGGCTGCCGCCTACGTCTGCGAGCGCTTCGCCTGCCGCGCGCCGGTTGGCGACCCCGCGGAGCTTGCCGCCGCGCTGGATGGATAGATTGCACGCGATGGCCGAGGCGAAGGCGAAGCAGACGACGAAGCCGAAGAGCACGGGGCAGGTCGTGAAGGCCTACTTCGCGGCGCTCGCCGACAAGGACCTCGACGCCGCGGTGGCGCTGTGGAAGCCCGGCTCGATCGACAGGCTGCACGGCCTCGCCGAGCTCAAGGCTCCGGGTGAGATCAAGGCTTACTTCAGCGAGCCTCTACGCGGCCTTCCCCGACGCCAGCCTCGAGCTGCTCGAGGTCGCCGCCAGCGGCAAGAACGGCGCCGGGCGCTGGCGACTGACCGGGACCTTTCTCGGACCGGGCCGGTTTCAGGGCCTGCTGCCCACCGGCAGCGCGGTGACGATGGAGGGCTGCGACATGTTTCGCGTCGAGGACGGCCTCATCGTCGAGAACAACGCCTACACCAACGGCGCCCAGCTGGCCCAGCAGCTCGGCCTGCTGCCGCCGCAGGGCTCTGCCGCCGACCGGGCCGTGACCAACGCCTTCAACGCGAAGACGACGCGGTCACCGCGCTGCGCAAGCTGCGCGACCGCTGAGCCTCGCGGCCGCTGCTCAGCGGCGGCGCTTCTTCGTCTGCAGCACTGCCTCCATGCCCGCCTCGCGGTGGTCCGGAAGCGAGCACCAAAGGACGTAGGAGGACTTCTTGCGCAGGCCCGCTTCGAGGTTCTCGTATTCGGTCGGACCGACCATGCCGAAGCCGAACTGCGCCTCGTCGCCGGCGCGCACGATCCGCAGGTCGTGCGGATCCTCGCCGTCGTTGAGGAACTGGATGATCACCCTTCCGGGGCGCAGCTTCTGCTTCGAGAGCACCAGGTCGAACTCCGAGCCGCGCACCTGCACGCGGTCCGGAACGGGCGCTCGGTCTGCGGTCGGCTCGCCGCTTGCGAGCCCGGGCACCGTGAGCGCAGCGACCGCCGCGACCAGCGCCACCGTCTTGCGCGAGCGCGCGCCATCAGCGAATCAGCGCCGGCCGGGCGAAGCGCGGCGGCGTCGGGGATCACGGCGCCGGCGTCGACGCCGAACCACTGCTCGATGATCGAGCAGTAGAGGCCGCGGAAGTCGGAGGTGTTGCGAACGTTGTCGTCGGCGTCGAGCTGCGCCAGGCCGGGGAACTCGCCGATCATCTCGCCGCGGACCTGCGTGCCGACGACGAAGCCGGCTCCGGCGGCGCCGTGATCGGTGCCGGAGTCGTTCTCCTCGGGGCGTCGCCCGAACTCCGACCAGACCAGGGTGATGACGCGGTCGGCGAGGCCGCGCGCCTCGAGGTCGGCCTGGAAGGCGGCGATCGAGTCGGCGGTGATCGCGATGTCGGAGTCGAACGAGTCGGCCTGGCTGTCGTGGGTGTCGAACGAGCCCGGCGCCGAGAGCGCGGCGCAGCGAATCGGCAGGCCGGCGCCGAGCATCGCCGCCAGGCCGGCGAGGCTCTCGCCGAACCACTCGCCGTCTCCCTCGCGGATAGGCGACCGGCGCGGCGACCTCGTCGCCCGAGAAGGGCTCGAGCTGCGCCTTGAGCTGCATCGCCTGCGCCGCCGCGAGCCCGGCCGAGGACCTGCCGATGTCCTTGCTGCCGGCGCCGCGCCCGAGCTCGGCGACCGAGCCCCACAGCAGCTCCTCGGGCTTGCCCCAGACGCCCTCGGCCCAGATGTCGTAGGAGGGACCGTCGACCGCCGCCACGGGCATCGACGCGCGTCGCCAGCGCCGGCGAGAGCGATGCCGTCGAGCGACAGGCCCTGGATCGGGTTGTCGGGGGTGCCGATGACGTCGAGCAGGCGCCCCATCCAGCCGGTGATCGCGTGCGGCTGCAGCGCGCCGACCTCCCAGTAGTGGCGCGACGTGAAGTGCGACTGGTCGGGGCTGTCGTAGCCGACCGCCGGCAAGCACCGAGACCTTGCCCGCGCGGTGAAGCGTGTCGAGCGCCGCCGCCGCGGGATTCCAGCGCAGGCCTCGAGTCCTCGCTGAAGGCGGTCCCGGCGCCGGGAGGAAGCGCGAGGCTCGGACGCAGCGACTGATAGAGCGGGTCCTCGGTCGGCGCGAGCACCGAGAGCGAGTCGGCGCCGCCGTCGAGGAAGATCGAGACGAGAACGCGATCGCTGGAGCCGGCCGCCTGGGCGATCCCGGTCTGGAGGTCGCCGATGCGCAGCTTCGAGGCGCCGTAGACCGAGAGCATCGCGGCGCCGGAGCGCAGCAGGAACGAGCGCCGGTTCAGCCCGGTGCCCGCGGGCGTCGGCATCCCCGGCTCGATCGCAGGCAGGCCGTTGCCGGCCTCGGCGACCGCCCGGCGCATCAGGTGCGAGCGGGTGAACTCGTCGCAGTGGTTGCAGGCCATCGTCAGATCGCTCTCAGCAGCTCTGCAGGTCGGGGGAGGTGGCGATCAGCATCCGCAGGCCGTTCTGGCGCAGGGCGCGGTAGGTGCTCTGCTGCCAATCCTCGGTCGCGGCGGCCTGCACGGCGCCGGCGTAGCGCTCGAGGCCCTTGACGCGTCGGCTTGGAGAGACCGGGGTTGCCCCAGAACTTGGTCGCGCGCTTGACCGCGAGCTTGGCGCTCTCGTCCTCGGGATAGGGCGCCTCGGGGTCGACCGCGTCGACGCCGGCGATCTCGTTGGCGGCGATCCAGCGGCCGCGGAAGGTCGAGGTGTCCAGCCAGCGAAGCTCGTTCCAGCCGGAGACGTTCGGCGGGCGAAACAGCCGCTGGCCGGCGATGTCGCCGATCCAGGCCCAGTCGCCGGCGATGCCCTGGCGGCGGGCGCGGTGCAGGCCGGCGATGTAGACGCGGGCGGCTTGACCATCGCCGGCCCCCGGTAGAAGGCGGGGTGCATGAGGATCGCCTCGACCACCGGGCGGATCGCGTAGCCGCGCTTGACGTAGAGGCGCTCCAGCGCCTTCAGGGTCTTGCGTCGGCGGCGGCACCGGGATGAAGTAGCTCCAGAGCTTGTTGACGAAGAAGGTCTTGTGCGCGGCGTGCTCGACGCACAGGCGGCAGGAGTCGGTCCAGTTGAAGGCGCCGGTCTGGCCGAAGATCGTCTTCGCGCCGGCTGTCGTGGCGGGTCGCGTCGAAGCGAAAGTTCGCGTAGCCGACGTCGTCGACGTAGCTCGCGCGCCAGCCGGTCAGCGCCCGCGCCTGCTCGCGAACGTCGTCCTCGGAGTAGGGATAGCCGGTCGCGTCGGAGGCGCCGAGCGTGAACAGCTCCATCAGCTCGCGGGCGTAGTTCTCGTTCGGCGATCGCCTCGTGTTGTCGATCCCCGAGAGCCAGATCAGCATCGCCGGGTCGACGGTGACGTCGAGCAGGAGATCGAGGAACGAGCCGGCGGCCCGGCGGCGAAAGAGCTCGGCCTGCGCGATCGAGAGCTGCTGCGAGTCGACGTCGGCGGTCGCGAACCAGTCGTGCCAGATCAGCGCCATGCGCTCGTCGAACGGCCGCGCTCGTGCGGACCATCCGATCGAGCCACCAGAGCATGTCGTGGCCGTAGGCGTCGAACGGCGCGATCGGATAGCCGTCGTCGTCGATCGGGCTCGGGCCCTCGCAGCGCCTCCGCCGGCCTTCGAGCGTGTCAGCGAGCGGACGGCGCCGCGAAGGTTGAAGCGCCGCGCGAGCTTCGCGGCCTCGCCGGGCTTGGGCCCGAAGCCGGCACGCCAAAGCAGGCGCTCGGCCTGGCGCTCGCCAAACTTCCCCCGGTAGACAGGCACGTCCGCCATCTGTGTCTCCATCGGCCGGGCGCCCGCGAGCCTTTAGCGGCGCGGACGCTCGACGCAGGCGCGAGACTGCGGGTCGTGCGATCGAGATCGGCGAGGCGCAGTCTGGCTGTCGTGGCCGCCGCTGGCCGCGGGGACGTTCGCCGCCTCGGCGCAGGCGGCGCCGCTCGGGCTCGACGACTGCGGCGCCGGTCGAGGGCGTGCATCAGTGCTCGGGCCTGGTCGCGACCTGGGACGGCGTTCCGCTCGACACCACGCTGACCCTGCCGAGCGAAGGCGCCGCCGAGCTGCCGCTGGTCGTCGAGATCCACGGCTTCGGCAACTCCAAGTACGAGTACCTGAACCCGGCCGAGACCGCCTACACCGACAACGCCTTCGCCTGGGCGCGCGACGGCTACGCCGTGCTCACCTACACCGCCCGCGGCCTCTGGGGCTCGTGCGGGACGCCGGAGTCGCGGCTCGCCAACCCGGCCGGCCTGCGCCGACGGCTACATCCACCTCGCCGACGTCCGCTACGAGGTCCGCGACACCCAGGAGCTGATCGGCCGGCTGGTCGACGAGGGCATCGCCGACCGGCGGCGGATCGGCGTCACCGGCGACAGCTACGGCGGCGGCCAGACGCTGATGCTGGCGGCGCTTCGCGACCGGGTGATGCTGCCCGACGGCACGCTCGTGCCCTGGCGCAGCCCGGCCGGCGACGCCGCTGCGGATCGCCGCCGCGGCGCCGGTGATCCCGTGGACGCGACCTCGTCTACGCCGCGGCGCCGAACGGCCGCGTGTTCTCGCACGCGATCACGCCGCGCTCGCTGGCGACATCGCCCGGTCGGAGTCGAGAAGGCGACGGTCGTCAACGCGATCTTCGCCGCGGCGCAGTTCGCGACCGGACCGGGCCAGCCGGTCGGCGAGCCGTTCGTCCCCGGCCGTCCGATGGGCTTCCTGGCGCCGCCCGGGCTCGACCCCGAGGCCGACGTGACCGAGTGGGTGACGCGGACCGACGCCGGTGAGCCCTACGACGACGCCGCAGGCGCAGGCGATCGTCGAGACGCTCGCGCAACTACCACTCCGCCTACTACGTGCCGCCGACCCGCCGCCCGCCGCCGCTGTTCCTCGCCTCCGGCTTCACCGACGACCTGTTCCCGGTCGACGAGGTCCTGCGCTTCGCCAACCGCACCGCGCAAGCGCTGGCCCGGGCTGCCGCTGTCGCTGCTGCTCGGCGACTTCGGCCACCAGCGCGCCTCCAACGAGCCGCGCGAGCGCGACCGGCTGCTGCGCTCGATCCACGGCTGGTTCGACCACCACCTGCGCGACCGCGGCGATGGCCGGCCACCGCGCCGGGGCGTCACCGCCTTCGCTCAGACCTGCCCGCAGCGACGCCGAGTCGATCGGCCCGTTTCGGGCACCGAGCTTCGCCCGCCTGTCGCGCGGCGAGCTGCGGCTGCGGGCGCGCGATCCGCAGACGATCAGCTCGCAGGGCGGCGACCCGGCGACCGGCGCCGCGCTCGACCCGGCCGCCGGCGGCGGCGACGGCTGCGTCGAGGTCGCCGCGTCGCCGGCGCCCGGCACGGCGCTCGTCAGCCGGGCGGTCTCGCGGCGACGCGGGCGCGACCCTGATCGGCGCGCCGACGGTGAGCGCCGAGCTCGCGGTCGAGCGGCGCCGCGCCGACGAACTCGCAGATCGCCGCGCGGCTCTGGGACGTCGACCCCGACGGCGACACCCAGCGGCTCGTCGCCCGCGGCCTCTACCGGCCGGCGGCCGACCGGCGCCAGGTGCTGGCAGCTGCACCCCGCCGCCTGGCGGTTCGAGCGCGGCCACACGATCAAGCTCGAGCTGCTCGGCAACGACGCGCCCTACTCGCGGCCGCTCGAACGACGCCTTCGAGATCGAGGTCGAGCGGCTGAAGCTGCGCCTGCCGGTGCGCCAGCGCCCGGACTGCCGCCAGGTGAAGCGGATCGCGCGGCCCGTGCTGCTCCCCGGTCAGCGCCTCGCGCCCGGCGCCGGGCGCCGGCCCGCCGCCCGCTGCGTCAGCTGACGCTCAGAGAATCGAGAGGAAGCGGTCGATCTCCCACGGGGTGACCTGGACGCGGTACTCCTCCCACTCCTCGCGCTTGATCTCGACGAAGCGCTTGAACGTGTGCTCGCCGAGGATCCGCAGGACGAGCTCGGACTCGGCGGCGATCTCGATCGCCTCGCCGAGCGTCTCGGGCAGCTGCTCGATGCCCCGCTGGGCTCGCTCCTCGGGCGTCAGGTGGTAGAGGTTCTGCTCCATCGGCTCGGGCAGCTCGTAGCCCTTCTCGATGCCCTCGAGCCCGGCGTGCAGCATCCCGGCGAAGCACAGATACGGGTTGGCGCTCGGGTCCGGGCAGCGCAGCTCGGCCCGCGTCGCCTGCTCCTTGCCGGGGTGATAGAGCGGCACGCGGATCAGCGCCGAGCGGTTGCGCCGCGACCAGGCCAGATAGACGGGCGCCTCGTAGCCCGGGACCAGGCGCTTGTAGGAGTTGACCCACTGGGCGAACAGCGGCGCGATCTCGCGCGCGTGGCGCAACTGGCCGGCGATGAACGACTTCGCCACCGGTGAGAGGAAGTACTGGTCGTCGGCGTCGTAGAAGGCGTTCTTGCCGTCGGCCTGAAGCGACTGGTGCACGTGCATGCCCGAGCCGTTCTCGGCGAACAGCGGCTTGGGCATGAAGGTCGCGTGCATGCCGTGCTTCATCGCGTACTCCTTGACCGTGATCCGATAGGTCATGCAGTCGTCTGACATCGCCAGCGCGCCCTTGAAGCGCATGTCGATCTCGTGCTGGGACGGGCCGACCTCGTGGTGGGCGTACTCGACGTGGATGCCGAGCGCCTCGAGCGCGAGGATCGTCTCGCGGCGCACGTCCGAGCCGGCATCGAGCGTGGTCAGATCGAAGTAGCCGCCCTGGTCGAGGGTCTCGGGATTGCCGCCTGGCGGCTTCGAGTCCTTGAAGTAGAAGAACTCGAGCTCGGGACCGATGTTGTAGTCGTCGAAGCCCATGTCCTTGGCGCGCTCCAGCGCTCGGCGCAGGATCCAGCGAGGGTCTCCTTCGTAGGGACCGCCGCCGGGCACCTGGATGTCGCAGAACATCCGCCCCGTCGCCCGCTCTCCCGAGCTCCACGGCAAGACGGCGAAGCTGGCCGGGTCGGGCATGGCGATCATGTCCGACTCCTCGATCGGATTGAAGCCGGTGATCGAAGACCCGTCGAAGCCCATCCCGCCCTCGAAGGCGTCGTCGAGCTCGGAGGCGTTGATCGAGAACGACTTCAGCTGTCCGAGCACGTCGGTGAACCAGAGGCGGATGAAGCGGACGTCGTGGTCGGCGACCGCCTTGATCACGTCCTCGGCGGACTCGGTGCGAGGCTGGCTGTTCGGACATCGCGCGAACCTTATCCGTGCCGGCTTGCGGTGCGTATTGGCCGGTAGTCCAGAAGAACCTCGTTGCGAGGCTCCATGCGGTCTGATCGGATCGCATTGCAGGCGTCGATCGGATACCCTTGCTTACGTGAGGTAAGGAACTAGCTAAAAGTAAAGTAAAGACGATTCTCATTCGGTTTCTTTGGCGGGACACCAAGGCATCGGCCGAGCGTTGCTACGCCGGCCTGAATGGAGCGACTAGAGCAATGACAGTGAAGACAGACGTCAGCCGGTTTCACATCCACGACGAGCTCACCGCCCCCGAGGGCAGCATCAAGATCCTCAAGGGCGCCCAGGGAGCCGCCGGATCGATCTCCAAGTTCGTCGGCGTGCTCGCTGGTGCACCCGCTGCGCTGCGTTCCTACGCGCGCATGCGCCACGAGCTTCGCGGCGGCACGCTGCCGCAAGCGACTCGCGAGCGAATCGGGCTGGCGGTCGCCGAGCGGCGCGGCGATCCCTACTCGGTCGCCCAGCATGCCCGCACCGCGCGCGCTGCCGGGCTCGGCCTCGACGAGGTCTCGCAGGCGCGCAGCTTCACCTCCGCGGATCCGAAGCACAAGGCGCTGCTGGCGTTCCTCGAGGCGCTGATCGCGACCGACGGCCGCCCCGCCCAGCACCTCGCCGAGGAGGCGCGCGAGGAGGGCTGGACCGACGAGGAGATGCTCGAGGCGGTTGCGCATCTGGCGATGAACGAGTTTCAGAGCCTGATCGCAAACGCGGCGGCGCTGCCTCAGGACCAAGTCGATTCCGCCGTGCTTCCGGCCGCCGCTTAGCCTCGACAGCGCGATCGCGCCGGCGAGCGTGGTCGCCTAGAGTCGGCGCCGTGAGCGCAGCGGTCGTCACCGGCGCCGGACGCGGGCTCGGGCTCGAGATCGCCCGCGCCCTGGCTGCCCGGGGCCTGGCGGTCAACGTCACCGACGTCGACGGAGCAGCAGCAGAGGCGGCCGCCTCGCAGCTCGGTGAAGCTGCGTGGGGATCGGCGCTTGACGTTCGCGACGCCGAAGCTTGTCGCGCCACCGCGCGGGCGGCCGCCGAGCGCGGCGGGCTTGCGGTCTGGGTCAACAACGCCGGCATCCTGGCGACGGGCATGACCTGGGAGCAGGACGAGGAGCTGCGCCGGACGATGCTCGAGGTCAATGCGCTGGGCACCTTCAACGGGACCCTGGCGGCGCTCGAGTTGATGCGCGCCGCCGGCCAGGCCACGTCATCAACATCATCTCGCTCGCGGGCCTGATCGCCGCGCCCGGCGAAGCGCTCTACGCGGCCTCCAAGCACGCCGCGATCGCCTTCACCCTGGGAACGCTCGCCGACCTGCGCGGCGGCGGCGAGCGCGAGATTCAGCTGTCGGCGGTCTGTCCCGACGGGATCTGGACGCCGATGCTTTACGACAAGCTCGACGACCCCGATGCCGCCGGCTCGTTCTCGGGCCAGCTGCAGCGCCCGGAGGTCGTCGCCGCCAAGGTGGCCGGGTTGCTCGACCGTCCCCGGGCCGTGCTCACGATCCCGCGCTGGCGAGGCGCGTTCGTGCGCTTCTTCGATCTCTTCCCGGGCTTCGCCGCCCGCGTCGTCGGCGTCGTCATGGCCGACGCCCGCCGGCGCCAGCGTGCCTGGAAACGCAGGATCGAGCGCGGCGAAGGCCCCTGAGCCGGCGCGGGGAATGAAAAGAGGCCCCGTTGCCGGGGCCTCTTTCCGTAGCTGGCCTGTAAGCCGGATTCTGTCGAGTGCAGCCATCCATCTCGCCGGTTCTAGGAATCGGCGGGGCTTTCGCTCCTGCGGCCTACCTGGATCTCGCCGGGCCGGGTCAACGATCCTGCTTGGCCTTGCACCGGGCGGGGTTTGCCTGGCCGCCGCGTCACCGCGGCGCCGGTGCGCTCTTACCGCACCATTTCACCCTTGCCTGTGCGCACCTCAGCTGTGGGTGCGCCATCGGCGGTGTATTTCTGTGGCACTTTCCCGCGGGTTTCCCCGGGTGGGTGTTACCCACCGCCCTTGCCCTTCGGTGTCCGGACTTTCCTCGAGGGATTCAACCTCCCGCGACTGCATAGCCAGCGCGATTGATTCTACGCGGCTCGCTGCGAGCCTGCCGATCGACCCGCGATGGTTGCAAGCGCGCCCGACGCGGGAAGATTGAAGACGTGAACGGGCCATCGACCGCCGAGCGAGCTGCGCGCCCTCGAGCGCGAGATCCTCGCGGTCGGCCGGAGCGATCGCCGAGCGCTTCCCGAAAGCCGCTCGGCACCCGGTCCGAGCCCTCGACGAGCGGGCGATGCGGGCGACGACCCCCGACCGCGAGCTGCGCGCCGCGCTCTTTCGGCTCGTCGACGTGACCCCGGCCTGCAACTCGCTCGACGACCTCGCCCGCCACCTCGCCGGCTTTCGCAGCCGAGGTCGAGCACCCGCCGGCTCCGCTCGACGCCGCGATGCGCGCCGCCAAGAGCAAGCCCGGCCGCATCGCCCTCGGCGCCGCGGTCGCCGCGGGCGTCCGCCACATGGCCCACCGCTTCATCGCCGGCGAGTCGCCGCAGGCGGCCGTCGACGAGCTCGGGCGGCTCTGGGAGGCCGGCATCGCGAGCTCGGTCGACCTGCTCGGTGAGGCGACCGTGACCAGCGCCGAGGCCGACCTCTACGCGGCGCGCTGCACCGAGGCGCTCGAGGTGCTGGCTGAGGCCGCGGCGAAGCTATCCCGCAGCATCCGCTGCTCGATCGCGACCAGGGCGGGCCGCTGCCGCGGGCCAACCTCTCGGTCAAGGTCACCGCGCTGACGCCGTTGATCCGCCCCGAGCATCCGCGGCGCGGGATCGACGACGCGGCCCAGCGCCTGCGACCGCTGCTGCAAAGCGCGCGCGAGCTCGGCGCTCATCTGCACATCGACATGGAGTCGGTCGACACTCGCGAGACGACGCTCGAGCTGCTCTTCGAGCTGCTCGCCGAGCCGGAGTTTCGCGACGGTCCCTCGATCGGCGTCGTCCTGCAGGCCTACCTGCGCGACTCGCCCGCCGAGCTCGACGAGCTGCTGGCACGAGTCGAGGCCACGAAGCGCAGCACAGCCGCTGACGATCCGCCTCGTCAAGGGCGCCTACTGGGACCACGAGGTGGTCGAGGCCGCACAGCAGGGCTGGACGCCCGCCGGTGTTCGAGGCAAAGCAGGACTCGGACCGCAACTTCGAGCAGCTCAGCCGTCGGCTGATCGACCGCGCGCACGCCGACCCGGCCGCGTGTCCGAGTCGCGATCGGCTCCCACAACCTGCGCTCGGTCAGCCACGCGATCGCCTACAGCCGGCTCGTGACCGCGAGACGAGACGCCGGCGCTCGAGGTGCAGGTGCTGCGCGGCCTCGGCGACGACCTCGCGCGCGCGCTCGCCGACTCCGGCGTGCGGACCAGGGTCTACTGCCCGGTCGGCGACCTCGTCGCCGGGCATGGCCTACCTCGTCCGGCGCCTGCTCGAGAACACCGCCAACAGCTCGTTTCTTGGCCGACCAGGCCGGCGGGGCGCCGCTCGAGGAGCTGCTGGCGGCGCCGTGAGCGAGGCGCGCAACGCCGTGGCACCGGCGCGATTTCGAAACGAGCCGCCGCTGGAGCTGCGACGGGCGTCGAACCGCGAGTCGCTCGGCGGCGCCTTGAGCGAGCTCGACCGGCGGCTGCCGATCGCGGTCCCGGTGCTGATCGGCGGCGATCGCCGCAGCGCCGAGGACTTCGCCTCCACCGATCCCGGCGACCCCGACCGCGTCGTCGCCTTCGCGGCCGAGGCGAGCGAGGCCGAGGTCGAGGCGGCCGATCGCCCTCGCCGCCGCCGCCGGCCGCGAGTGGGCGCGCCGGCCGGCCGCCGAGCGCGCCGAGCGCCTGATCGCGGCGGCCGACGGTGCTGCGCGGGCGGCGGCTCGAGCTGGCGGCGCTGGAGGTGCGCGAGTGCGCCAAGCCGTGGCCCGAGGCCGACGCCGACGTCTGCGAGGCGATCGACTTCCTCGAGTACTACGCGCGCGAGGCGATCCGGCTCGAGGCCGGCCCCGCCCTCGCCCAGGCGCCGGGCGAGCGCAACTCGATGCGCTACGTCGCGCGCGGCGTCGTCGCCGTGATCTCGCCCTGGAACTTCCCGCTCGCGATCCCGACCGGGATGGTCGCGCGCCGGCCTCGCGGCCGGCAACGCGGTGGTGCTGAAGCCCGCCGAGCAGGCGCCGGCGACGGCGCTGGCGCTGGTCGAGGCGCTGCGCGAGGCGGGCGTGCCCGAGGGCGCGATCGCGCTGCTGCCCGGCCACGGCGAGGTCGGCGCCGCGCTCGTCCGCCATCCGGGCGTGCACGTGATCGCCTTCACCGGCTCGAGCGTCGGTCGGCCAGGAGATCGTGCGTGAAGCGGCCGAGATCGCGCGACGGCCAGGCCCACCTGAAGCGGGTGGTCGCCGAGATGGGCGGCAAGAACTGCGTCATCGTCGACTCCGACGCCGACCTCGACGAGGCGGTGCCGGGCATCGTCCGCTCGGCCTTCGTCTACGCCGGTCAGAAGTGCTCGGCCGCCTCCCGGGTGCTCGCGCACGAGCAGGTCGCCGAGCGTGCTCGCCGAGCGGCTCGCCGGTGCGGTCGAGCTGCTGCGCGTCGGCCAGGCCGCCGAGCTCGACACCGACGTGCCGCCGGTGATCGACGCGGACGCACAGCGGCGGGTGCTCGACTACGCCGAGCGCGCCCGCCGCGACGGCGTCGTGCTCGCGACGGCGGAGAGTCCCGACGGGCCGGGCTGGTTCTGCTCGCCGACCCTGGTCGGCGAGCTCGACCCCTCCTCACCGGTGCTTCGAGACGAGGTCTTCGGCCCGCTGCTGGCGCTCGAGTCGGTGGCGTCGATCGATGCCGCATGCGACGCCGTCGAGGCGCTTGCCGTTCGGGCTCACCGCCGGCCTCTTCTCCCGCGACCCGGCGACGATCGCCGAGGTCGCGCGGCGGCTGCCGGTCGGCAACCTCTACGTCAACCGGCACACGACCGGGGCGATGGTCGGCCGCCAGCCGTTCGGCGGCAACCGGCTCTCGGGAAACGGATCGAAGGCCGGCGGCCCCGACTACCTGCTCAACTTCCTCGAGCCGCGGGTGGTGACCGAGAACACGACCCGCCACGGGCTCGTGGTCGAGTAAGCGGCCGCGGCCGCGGACGCCGGCGCCGTCTACGGACAGCTCGGAGCCGCAGTCGTCGCAGCCCGCGTGACGCGCGTCTCGAGCGCCGCAGACGAGGCACTCGGCGCTGCCGGTCTCCGCGGCGTCGGCCCAGACGCCGAGCAGCTTGTCCTCGAGCGAGCCGCCGCGGTAGGCAGCCTCCGCCAGCGGCTCGAACAGGCGCCCGCTGCCGGCGCCGGTCGAGCCGCGAGGGACGGACCGCGGAGTCTCGTGTCGCGACCGCCGCCATCTCAGACGCTCCGAAACACTCCGACAACGCGTCCCGAGCAGCTGGGCGTCGCGGGTGCGGATCGGCTCGTAGGCCTCGTTGGCGGGCTCGAGGCGAACCACGTCCTTCTCCTTGTAGAAGCTCTTCACGGTCGCCTCGTCGTCGATCATCGCGACCACGATCTCGCCGTCGGTCGCGACCTCGATCGGCCGCACGACGACGAAGTCGTCCTCGAGGATCCCGGCGCCGATCATCGAGTCGCCCTTGACGCGCAGGATGTAGTCGCCCATCTCGCCGCCGATCACGTCGGGCACCTCGAGGTAGTCCTCGATGTTCTCCTCGGCGAGGATCGGCTCGCCCGCGGCGACCTGGCCGACCAGCGGCAGGCCGGGCGGCGCGGATCACCTTCTTCGCCTTGTCGACGAGCACCTCGATCGCGCGCGGCTTGGTCGGATCGCGACGCAGCAGGCCGATCTTCTCCAGGTTCGCAAGGTGCGCGTGGACGGTGGACGAGGAGTGCAGGCCGACGGCCTTGCCGATCTCGCGCACGGTGGGCGGGTAGCCGTACTTGGCCGCGTACTTGCCGATGAAGTCGAAGATCTCCTTTGGCGCTTCGTCAGGTCCACAGCTGGTCGCTCCTTCGCTTAGCTTGCGGCCGGTTCATCGCTCTGACCAGAACACATGTTCGTAATAGTAGGGGCCCCTGCGGACGGATGCAAGGGCTGCTCGGCGACGACCGGCCGACGACCGGCATGCGTCTACAATCGCCCCTCCCTCAAGCGGCTGTGGCGGAACTGGTAGACGCGCAAGGTTGAGGGCCTTGTGGCCCTCACGGGCCGTGGAGGTTCGAGTCCTCTCAGCCGCACTACGTCAGGCCCGCGCTCGGCGTACGGCGAAACCGTCGCGCAGGACTCGTTAGCGGATGCGGGCAGCCAGTAGGCAGAGATCGTCAGTCAGGGTGCCGTAAGCGAAGTCGGCAACGCGCGCGCGCAGGATGGCGACTGCCTCGGCCGGTGAGGGCCGGTTGAGGCCGCCCAGGGCGGCCTGTACGCCATCGATCCCGAACCGTCTGTCGGGGCCCCGTGCTTCGGTTAGCCCGTCGGTGTAGAGCATGACTCCCGCGCCGGCGACCGACCGCTGCGAACCCTCGGCGAGTCCCAGGTCCGAGCCGATCCCGAGCGGGGTTCCCTGCGTGGGCGCCACGAGCTCCTGGCCGTTGTCCAGCCACAGCGCCCGGGGATGGCCGGCGTAGGCCCAGCGCAGGAGCCGCTCGTCCGGGAGATAAGTAACGCAGCCGGCGGTGACGAACTCGTCGGTGATGCCGGCCCGCTCGATCAGGGCGGTGTTCGCCCAACTCAGCAGCCGGCAGGGATCGTCGGAGAAGGGGCTGTCGCCGCGAAGGCCGTCCGAGCGAACGCTGCACGGCGTGCCGCGTTGAAACCGTGGCCGACGACATCGCCGACGACGAGAACGGTGGAATCTTGAGGTCCCTCAGCCACCAGGTAGAAGTCTCCGCTTACCTGTTCGGCGACGGGGGGCAAGAAGGCCGCGGCGAGATCCAAGCCCGGCCGCTGCGGCAACTCGGCCGGGGTGAGCGCATCACGGATCGCGCGCAGGTCCCCGAGCTCATGCTCAGCCGTATCGAGGCGATCCCGCAGCACCGCCGCCTCGTCATCGCGCACCGCCGCACAGCGCAACCAGGACGCGACGTTGCGTGTCCGTGATGCCACCGGCCCGCCGCCCCTCCCGGCACTCTCAGTGCCGCTGGTCTCGCTGGCAGCCGGATCGCAATAGACCAGCACGGTCGAGCCGGCACGGATCGCGTCGCCGTTGTGCAGCCGGCGCGTGCCCACGATCTCTCCCCGCCCACGAAAGTTCCGTTCCGAGAGAGTCCGTCGTCGGATATCACCCACTCGGGGCCTATCCGGTGAAGCTCGGCATGAAGGCGCGAGACCAGCTTGTCGAATGCGAGGCTGATGTCGGCCTCATCGTCACGCCCGACGCTAGTGTCCCGGTATCCGGAAGCTCGCGCAGCATCTGGCCACCATCCCCGTCGCGATACTCAAGAACGGCCGCCCCCGACGCTCGAGCTCGATCCGCCGCTTGAGTTCATTCGGTCTTGTTGCCCACTCACTGGGGCCCATATCACGCAGGATAAAGCCGTCTGGGCGCGGTGATGGGACGGATCTCTCCTCTGTCCACGACGATCTCAAACCGCAATCAGCGCTCATTGCACCCTAGAAGAGGATCCCGCTCCGATACCTAGGGTCGGTAGGCAATGGCTCGATCGCGCCGTAGCGTGGAGTGCATGGCCGCTCAGTCACACTCCAATCTGCGCTTCTCCGTTCTTCTGTTGACGGTGGTCGCGACTACCGCGTTATGCCTCGCCGCTACGCCAGCGGCTGCCGGTGCCCAGAAGTGCGAGGGCATTACGGTCACGATCTCGGGAACCCCTGGAGACGATCGCCTACGTGGCAACTCGGGGACGGATGTGATCGACGGCCGAGGAGGCGACGACCGGATCAGCGGACTGGGCGGGCTCGATCTGATCTGCGGCGGCGAAGGACGCGACGTCATCCTTGGCGGGAATAAGAACGATGCGCTCCTCGGCGGACCCGGCGACGATCTGATCCGCGAGGGGAGCGGATCGGGCTACACAAGCGACATCGCCATTGTCGGACCCGACCTCGCCTTCTACGTGATCGTTTACGGCAACGGAGGAGACGACCGGCTCTTCGGCGGCCCCGGCGGCGACGCTCTCCTGGGGGGATCGGGCGATGACGAGCTGCACGGACAAGCGCAGTGTCGACGGCGGGTTCGGCGGCCTCGATGGCGGTACCGGTGACGACCGCATCTACGGCGGCGAGGGCCAGGACGAGCTCGAGGGTGGCGCGGGGCGAGACGTTCTGCGCTACGGCGCCGGACCCGACGAGGGGATCGATAGCGGGCCGGGTAGAGATCGAGCCTATGGGGGCGCGGGAGACGACGAGTTCTGCACCGACGGAGCCGTCGGGGGAGGCCGAAACGACACCTATCGGCTCGGTGCCGGCAACGATCGAGCTCTGCGTCGTACCACGGGCCCGCACGGACGAGCTTCAGCGGCGGCGGCGGCCGTGACCTGTTCGTCTTCTACGCGAGAGCGCGCGGTCTCGGTAAGCCTCGATGATGAGCGAAACGACGATTTCGGCTGCCGGAACGGTTGCGACGGAAATGACGTCAAGAGCGACTTTGAGATGCTCTACGCCAGAGCGCCCAGCGGATCCTTGACGGGCAGTGAGGGCGATGATGAGCTCGGCGCGCAGCCGGATCGAGTGGCGACGTTCGACCTGATCGGTCTTGGGGGCGACGATCAGCTCTTCGGTGGAGGCGGGGCCGACCTCATCGACGCGGGCGCCGGGAAACGACAGCGTCATTGGAACGGCCTCGAGCGAGAGTGTCCAGTCGTAGAAGATGATCGCGCCGGGGAAGTCGTTGACGGTGGGAACCGTGTAGTACGTCGCTCGATCCGCGTCGACGAACTCGGCCTTGATCGGGCTGATCGTGAGCGGGGTGTCGTCGAAGGGGGTGCGATTCAGCTTCAGCGGGTGGGTGTAGTTGATGTTCTCGGCGAAGTCGAAGCCGTCGCTCAGCGTCAGCGAGTTGAGGATCCCGGTGAGGAGGGTCGAGTCAGGCGGCGCGGTGGCGGCCCACTCCATCAGGCCGTGGACATTGGCGTTGACGAACGAGCTGGCGCCGTCGGGATTGTCGGTGTCATCGGCCTTCGCCTCCTTGGTCGCCTTGTGGGTGATCGGGTCAGCGACGAGGTACTTCTGGCCGGGCGCGATCGCAAACGTGTAGCCGACCTCGTCGGCCGCCGACGAGGTCTCGAGCACGGCGACGTTGTTGGCCTCGCGGAACACCCGCTCGAAGCGGCCCGAGTAGCACGAGTCGATCTTGATCTTGAAGTCGACCCCGAGCGACTTGAACTCGTTGGCGAGATCGATCAGGTTCTCAGGGGTGATGTAGGCGCTCTGGTTCTTGACCTTGTCCTCGCTGAGCTGGAAGTCCGGGTTGACCAGCGACTCCCGGCGGCCCGGCGTCCTTGCCCGCCTTCTGCCGCTGTCCCATCGACCAGTACTCGGGCGGCGGGCGCCCATGTCCGGCGAGGTACAGGAACACGTCTCGGCAGCCGTCGCTTACCGCCGCGGTGACCGTTTCCCGCAAGCGCTCGAAGGTCGGCCGTTCGACGTTCGCCTTCGTCAGGCCGACGGCGTCGGCGAACTTGTCCATGGCTTTCTTGCTCCCGGCGAAGTTGGGCTCACCGAAGGCGCCGATCGTGACCATGCAGTCGTACTTGAGCGCGTCGCGACGGTTCTGCGCCGCCGCGTACGCTCTGGCAACGTGGCGGGGCGTGCGGTGCGGCCTCTGAGCCTTGCGGCTCAGGCTCAGGCCCGAGCTCGGCGCACGACCTTGAACCTGCGCCTGTCGGGGCTCGGATCGACGTTGCCGGCGAGGTCCGTCGCCCGGACCCGGAACCTGTGCCTGCCCCTGCGCACCCTGAGCTTCTCGGTGCCGGCCGAGTCGCATGGCCTGAATGCTCGTTTGTCGAGCCTGCACTCGAAGGTCGAGCCGGGCTCGTCGGCGCTGAACTTGAACTTCACCTTGCGCTTGGAAGCCCGCTTCGCCGGGGCCTTGGTGATCGTGGTCTCGGGAGGATCGACGTCCAGGGTCCGGGGAGGCTCCGGCCCGGCCCCGGTCCAGGACCGGGCGGAGGAGGCGACGAGCAGGTCACACCGGCGCAATCGCGCAGCTCGACAAGCCGGTCGGCGAGGTGAGCCTCGACGCCGGCGTAATCGGGAGCGCCGTGGCGGTTGTCGAGCTCGTAAGGGTCGACGGCGAGGTCGTAGAGCTCGATCTCGCCGTCATCCTCGCCGCCGGTGTGCTCGACGTAGACGTAGCGCTCATCTCGCACCGCCGCGTAGGTGCGGTTTTCGAGCAGCAGGTCCTGGCGCTGCCACTCGGCGCCGGTGAACAGCGACAGCAGCGAGAGCCCGTCTGGCGCGACGGGCGGGGCGACGCCGGCGGCGTCGAGGATCGTCGGCGCCAGGTCGGCGTTGACGACGAGCTCGTCCTCGACCGCGCCCGCAGGCACACCCGGACCGCGGATCAGCAGCGGCACCCGGGTCGAAGGCTCGTAGTGCTTGCCCTTGCCCTGGTCGTCGCGGTGCTCTCCGTAGAAGAAGCCGTTGTCGGACGTGAACACGATCAAGGTGTTGTCGAGCTCGCCGCTCGCGCTCAGGGCGGTGACGACCTCCGTGACGCCCTCGTCCACCGAGAGCAGCGACTCGAGGCTGCAGCGGTAGCGCTTTCGCAGCGTCTGCGATCTCCGCGGCGTTGAGAAGCGGCGAGTTGCGGATGCTGGGTGGCTTGTCGGTGACGTCGGCCTCGTTGAAGTTCGGTGGCCGTGGCAGCGGCTCGGTGTCGAACGCGGTCGCGTGCCGGGGCGCCGGCTGGGGTCCCGGGTCGCAGTCGGTCGGCGGCCGCGGGCTCGGATCCGGACCGCCCCCGTGTGGCGCCGTGTAGGAGAGCCAGAGGAAGAACGGGTTCGGCGCCGTCGTCTGGGCGGCGATCACGTCGAGTGCCTTCTCGGTCAGCACGTCGGTCTTGTGGTCGGCCGCCGCGCTGCCGTAGCTCACCGTGGTGCCGTTCTCGTTCAGCTCGTAGTTGTAGGCATCGGGGTTCGGCTCCAGCGTCGCGTACCACTCCGACCAGCCGTTCGGGACCTGGGCCGGATCAGCTTCGAGCTCGCCGTACTGGTTCATGTACTTGCCGACCAGCGCGGTGTGATAGCCGGCGCCCTGCAGCGCGGTCGCGAGGTTCGTGTCGCCGTAATCGGGGTCGAACTTGTAGAAGCCGCCGTTGGGGAACTCGTTCGTGGTCACGTCGTGGTTGTGCGCGTAGAGCCCGGTGAGGAAGGTGGCTCGCGAGGGACAGCAGAGCGGCAGGTTGACGTAGCTGTTGGTGAAGCTCGCTCCCTGACCGCCGCCGAGCAGGGCTCGCGTCTGGTCCATCGCCTTCATCGACTCGGCCGTTTGGTCGTCGGTCATGACGACGACGATGTTCGGTGGCTCGACCGACCTGCGCGGCCGCGTCGGTGTCGGCGGCGACCAAGGCGATGGCGATCGGCACGAGCCAGCAGGCCGATCAACAGCCGTCGGATCGCGCAAGTCCTGGTCGCCACCATGCCGGGCAATGATGGCAGCGCCTCGCTATTTCGCGTTCGTGGGGGTAAAGGGCATTCGCGGCGAGCCGATAGAGCGTTAGGCACACGATGCGACTACTGACGGACATCGGCGACGGCCTGCGCGCCCTCGAGATCGCGGAGCAACGCGAGCTCGCGGGCAAGATCGCCGCGATTCTCTACCTGTTCGGGGCGATCACGGCGCTGCTCTTGATCGTGATGCCGGGGGTTGACGTCTCCAACCCTGCTGCTCTATACGCGATCAGTGGGTTCGGCTTCGCCTGGGGCGGGATCTGCCTGTTCGCGATCGACTGGCGCGAGGTCCGTCCGTGGGTCTCGCATCTCTCCTCGGGGATGGGCCTGCCGATCACGGCCGTGGCGATGGCGGCCAGCGGCGGATGGGATTCGCCGGCGCGCTTCTACCTTCTCTTCATCGTCTTCTATGCGTCGTACTTCTATCCGCCGCGCGAAGCGATCCCGCACCTCGTCGGTTGCGTCTTCGTGCTCGCGTTGCCGCTCGCCTATCAAGCGGATGCGCTCGCCGACGGGCTCCTCGCCGATCTGCTGATCCTCGCCCCCACCTTTGTCGTTCTCGGCGCGCTGATCATCGGCGGGCGCCAGGTCCTGCTGACGATGAGCCGCCAGGATCCGCTCACCGGCCTGGTCAACCGGCGCGCCTTCGAGCATCGGCTGGACAGCTCCATCGAAGGCCGCGGCACCTCGGCGAGCTTCGGCCTGATGCTCTGCGATCTCAACTCGTTCAAGTCGGTCAACGACCGCCACGGTCATCCCCAAGGCGACCGCGTGCTGCGTGAGACCGCGAGGGTGCTGAAGGCGACCGTCAGAGCGACCGACGAGGTGGCGCGGCTCGGCGGCGACGAGTTCGCGATCGTCATCGACGGCGCCGACGAGCGGACCATGACCGAGATCGCCTACCGCGTACGCGCGGAGCTGAGGGTGGCAGGCGAGGCGCTCGGGCTGGGCGAGGACTACAAGCTCGAGGCGAGCCTGGGATGGGCCATCTTCCCCTCCGAGGCGAGCAACACCGAGAGCCTGGTGGCCATGGCCGACCTGGCTCTGCGCCAGCAGAAGCTGGTCAACGACGGATCCTGGCCGCGGCGCGGCCGAATGCCCGCGAACGCCCTTCGCGGCACCTAGAGTTCCGCGACCATCACCGGCATCGAAGCGAACAGCGAGCCGCAGCGCGCACGAGTCGTCGAGCGCTCTCGTGTGGCTGGTGGTGGGAGCATTCGCGGCTTGGGCGCTGTTTCGCGTCTTCGGTCTCGAGCGCGGCTATCCGCTGGTGCCGATGATCGCCTTCACGCCGTACGTCGCGGCGGGCTCGGTGCGTGTCGCTCCTGCTCGCGCTCGCCCTGCGCCGCTGGGCGGCGGCCGGGGCTGCGGCGGTCGTGGTCTGCGTATTCGCGCTGATGGTCGTGCCGCGCGCGATCGGCGGCGGCGGCGCCGAGGTCACCGACCCGGTCTCGGTCGGGATCGTCACCGCCAACATGAAGCTCGGCCTCGGCGATGTCGGCGCGCTGGCCGATCTCGTCGAGGAAAAGGACGCCGAGTTTCTCAGCGTCCAAGAGCTGACGCCGGAGCTGGCGCGAGAGCTGCGCCGCGAGCTCGGATCGATGCTTCCGCATCGCGTCTATGCCCCGTTGCCGGGCTCGGCCGGCAGCGGTCTCTATTCCGAGCTCGCCCCGAAGGGCGCCTCGAAGGCCGAGCTGCCCGGTGGCTTTCCGATGCCGCGCGCGTTCTTCGAGATCGATGCGGGCCCGAGAATCGAGATCTTCGAGGTCCACGCCCTGCCGCCGACAGCGCAGCAGACGGCCACATGGGACGACGACCTGCGGGCTCTGCCGCCGGCAAGCGATGAGACGCTGCGCATCCTCGCCGGCGACTTCAACTCGACCCTCGACCATGCCGAGCTTCGCGAGCTGGTCTCACGGGGCTACGCCGACGCCGCCGATGCGCGCGGATCGGGTCTGACCCCGACCTGGCCCGAGGACGGACGGCGGCCTACCCGCGCTGGTTGCGATCGACCACGTACTCGTCGACGAGCGCATCGGCTTCGGTGACGTCTCGATCCACACGATCCCCGACAGCGATCACCGCGCCGTCTTTGCCGAGCTGCTGCTGCCGCGCTGAGCGTCAGGCGCGTCGGCGGCCGCGAGCAGGCCTAGCCAGAATCGATCGCCGTGCGCCAGAGCCCGTTCAGGGACGGCGCCTCCTGGCCCGGCCCGATTCCACGGACCGAGCGCTCGAGTGCGATTTCCGCGCCTGCGCCGGCGGGGACCGCGGTCAGCAGGGGGTCGCTGCGAACGCCGCTGAGCTCGATCGGGCCGAGGTCGGAGGCGACCTGCACGGTGCCGTCGGCAAGCTGGGCTGAGCGCTCGGCGGCGTCGGCGACGGTGACGAACTCGAGCTGGTCGATCCCCGGCCCGAGACCGCGTCCAGCCGCCCACCAGGCGGCGTTGGGGGCAAGCAGAAGCCGATCTCGCGAGCGCTCGCGCAGCTCGAACGGTCCGGTGCCGCTGTCGGTCGCGTCGCCCGGGGTGAGCGCGCCGCCGGCGGCGGCGGCGATCGCTCGCGGCGAAACGATCCCGAGCTGCGGAGCCGCCAGGATCTGATCGAAGCGCGGGTCGGCGGCGGGAAGGATGAAGCGGACCAGATGCGGGCGTCGGCGCATCGACGAGCAGCGTCGGAAGCAGCTCCTGACCGGTGGAGGTGGCGAGCCAGCGGTCGACGTTGGCGAGCACCGCGGAGGCGTTGAACGCGCTTGCGTCCTGAAAGCGCACGCCCTGGCGCAGGCGCAATCTCCACACCGTCGCGTCGGCCGAGGGAACAGCCGAAAGCGCGAGCCCGGCCGCCTTGCGCTCGTCGTCGAACGGGCCCGACAGCTCCGCGATCAGCGGTTCGTGGATCTGGCGCGAGACGAGCGCCTCTCCGGAGCACCTCGGCGTAGAGCGGATCGAGCGTCTCGATCCGTCCACCGAGCGCCCAGGAGATGTTGCCGCGCTCGCCGGGCTCGGCGACTGCCGAAAACGACCCGCCCTCGTCGGTCTCACCGCCGCTGCTGCAACCGGCGGCGACGGCGGCGGCGCACAGCAGAGCTCCGGTGAGCCTTCGCGCGCGGATCAGATCTTCAGAAGTACGAGCGTGTTGACGACGAAGAGGATGGCGAAGAAGATCGTCCAGCGGTCGAGGTTCTGCTCGACCAGGGAACCGCCGCCGAACGAGCCGCCGCCACCGCCGATGCCGAACGCACCGGAGAGCCCCGCGTCCTTGCCCGAGTGCAGGAGCACGAGGAAGATCAGGATCACCGAGATCAGCACCTGAACCACGTTGAGAATGCCTTCCATCGGCGCGCAGTGTAGAGAATCAGGCTTCGTCGATCTGCTTCAGGGTGGCGATCGCATCGCGGCGCAGCTCGGCGTCGAGGCGCTCGAAGTCGGCGTCGGAGAGCTTGCCCTGGGCGTGGTCGAGCTCGGCATCGCGAATCTGGCGGTAGAGCGCCTCCTTTCGCGCCTCGAGGTCGGCGCGGCGGGGGTCCTCCCCCGCCCCGCTCTCGCCCGAGACCCCGCGCGCACGCCGAAGCGGCACCGCGACGAAGGCGGCGACGACGACCAGCACGACGAGGGCGAGCAAGTACTCCACGCGGGCTATGAAAGCTGCTTGCCGGACGCGCTGCGGACCAATGCGGTCAGGCGCGCTCGAGCTCGCGGGCGAGCCGGGCCGCGTAGACGTCTGAGACGCGCCGGCGACGGGCCTCGGGAGCCGGCCAAACGGCGATCAGCGCGCCGACGATCGCGATCCCGCCACCGAGCCAGAGCCAGATCACGAACGGGTTGACGTTGACGCGGAAGTCGACCGGCAGGGGGTTGGCGACGTACAGCGCCGCGAAGTTGTTGATCGCCTGGCCCTGGGCATCGGCGTAGGCGCGCATGCCCTCGATCTGCTCGGGCGTCGGGCCCTCGGGGCCGATCTCGGGCGCGAGCGTCTCGAGTCGCTCGTCGGTGGCTGTGATCACCTCGTCGACCGGCGCCAGGTCGGGCCGCATCGCCGTCCACAGGTCGCCGGTGACGCCCTCGCGACGCCCGACCTCGCTCGTCGCCTCGCCCTCGAAGAAGCCTCGCAGCGGGCCCGCATCGGCGGCCGTGCTGGCCGAGTAGTAGTTGCGCGACGGAGAGAGCGTCGCGTACGGCTCGCCGTCGCGCTCGACCCGCAGCAGGGCGCTGAAGGTGAGCCGCTCCTCCTCGCCGTCGATGTCGGCGTCGGGCTCGACGTAGGTGACCGTGAAGTCGTCGACCTCGCCGCTTTCGCCCGGCAGCAGGCGCAGATCGGCGCTGGTCTGAAAGCTCGAGGAGGCGGCGACGGCGATGAACAGGATCGCGATCCCGGCGTGGACGATGTAGCCGCCGTAGCGGCGGCGGTTGCGAGCGACGACGCGCGCGAGCGCGGTCGCCATCGACCCGCCCGAGAGCGAGCGCTGCGCCGCCGCGCCGCGCCAGAACTCCGCCATCAGCGCCGCCAGCGAGAAGAAGGCGAAGGCAAACAGCACCAGCGCCAGCGGTTCGGAGAGAGCATCGGTGAGCAGCGCCACCGCCGCGGTCGCGAGCGCGGCGACGGCGAGCGGCACGCGCACCAGGCGCAAGAACGCCCCGGCGCTGATCTTGCGCCACGCCAACAGCGGCCCGATGCCGGTGAAGAGCACGAGCCCGATCGCCAGCGGCGCCGTGTAGGCGTCGAACCAGGGCGAGCCCAAAGACGAGCGCTCACCGGTGATCGCCTCGGAGATCAAGGGGAAGAACGTGCCCCAGAAGATCACCGCGCAGAGTCCGACCAGCAGCAGGTTGTTGACGAGGAAGATCGACTCGCGCGAGGCCAGCGACTCGAGTCTTCGCTTCGAGCGCAGGTCGTCGAGGCGCGAGATGATCAGCGCCGCCGAGCCGACGATGACGACTGCGATCAGCGCCAGCAGCGGACCACCGACCGTCGAGGCGCCGAAGGCGTGGATCGACTCGAGGATCCCCGAGCGCACGAGGAAGGTTCCCAGCAGGCAGAGCGTGAACGTGGCGACGATCAGCGACACGTTCCAGACCTTGAGCATGCCCCGCTTCTCCTGAACCATCACCGAATGCAGGAAGGCGGTGCCGAGCAGCCACGGCATCAAAGAAGCGTTCTCGACCGCGTCCCAGCCCCAGTAGCCGCCCCAGCCGAGCTCCGAGTACGACCAGCGCGCCCCGAGCAGGATGCCGATCGAGAGGAAGATCCAGGCGACCAGGGCAAAGCGCCGCGTCGAGCGGATCCAGCTCGAGTCGAGGCGGCGGCTGATCAGCGCGCCGATCGCAAACGCGAACGGGATCGAGAACAGGACGTAGCCGGAATAGAGCATCGGCGGGTGGATCGCCATCGCCGGATGGCGCAGCAGCGGGTTCAGCCCGGCGCCCTCGACCGGTGCCGGGTCGAGTCGCGCGAACGGGCTCGCCCCTTTGGCAACCAGCATCAGCGAGACGAAGAAGAGGCCGATCCCGGCGAGCACCGCGGTCGCGTAGGGAACGACCTCGCGATGCTTGGATCGCGTCAGCCAGAGCACGCCGCTGGCGGCGATCGAGAGCACCCAGGCCCACAACAGCAGCGAGCCCCCCTGGCTGCCCCACAGCGCCGTCAGCTTGTAGCCGAGCGGGGTCGTCGTCGAGGAGTGCTCGGCGACGAGCGCGACGGAGAAGTCCGAGCGCAGGAACGCCGCTTCCAGGACGACGACCGACACGGTCAAGCAGCGCACACAGCGCGTAGATCGCGCGCCGCGACGAGTCGACGAGGCGACGGTCGCCGCGCCTGGCCCCGAGCAGCGCGGCGCCGCCCGCATAGAGGCAGGCGAAGGGGGCGGCGATCAGGCACGCGGCGCCGAGCTCGATCATCAGCTCTACTCGTCGATGACGACGTGCTCGGGATCGGCCTCGGCCTCGTCGGCGAACTTCGAGGGGCACTTGGTGATCAGGCTGTCGTGCTCGGCGACGAAGGTGCCGTTCTCGACCGTGCCCGAGACGATCACCTCGCGACCCTCGCGAAACGGGTCGGGGATCGTGCCCGTGTACTCGACCGGGATCGTCGCCGAGGGATCGTCGCGGTCGGCGACCTCGAAGCTGAGCTCGGTGCCGTCATGGACGACCGAGCCCTCGGCCACCTTGCCGGTGAGGTCGTAATTGCCGCCGCTGACGCCGGCCAGCTCGGAGGGCTCCCTGGCCTCGCTCGAGGCGCTGAAGGATGTGTAGATGAGCCCCGTGGCGAGCAGCACGGCGGCCGTCAGCGCGACGACCAGACGAATCTTTCGCTTGCGATCGGGATCCATGCAGGTTCGATTTTGACAGGATGGCTGCGTGGCCAACGAACCTGTCCTGATCATCACCGGCGCCTCCAGCGGCATCGGCGCCGCCAGCGCTCGAGCCGCCGCTGCCGACGGCTACCGGCTCGTGCTCGCCGCCCGGCGCGAGGCCGAGCTCGAGCAGCTCGCAACCGAGCTCGGCGGCAAGGACCGCGCGATCGCGGTGCCGTGCGACGTCAGCGAGTGGGATCAGGTCGAGAACCTGGCAAAGGTCGCGACCGAGACCTTCGGCGGTTTCGACGCCGTCTTCGCCAACGCCGGCTTCGGCGCCTCACGCGGCTTTCTCGAGGAATCGCCCGAGCAATGGCGGGCGATGGTGCTGACCAACGTGCTCGGCGTCGCCTACACGATCCGCGCCACCCTCCCCCACCTGCTCGAACGCGGCAACGGGCATTTCCTGATCACGAGCTCGGTCGCCGGGCGCCGGGCGCTGCCGGGCTCGCTGTACTCGTCGACGAAGATGGCGGTCACCGGGATCGGCGAATCGCTTCGCGCCGAGTTGCGCCAGATGCACGAGAACCACCGCATCCGCGTCACCCTGATCGAACCGGGGATGGTCGACACGCCGTTCTTCGACAACCGCCCTGGGCCAGACAGCGCCCTGCATGACGACGACATCGCCCGCGCGGTCAGCTATGCGCTCGCACAGCCGGAGCACGTCGACGTCAACGAGATCCTGATCAGGCCGACTGCCCAGGCGACCTGACCGGCGCCCCCGGCATGACGTAGTTTCAGCCCCTCAGCTCTTCGGCGATTTCGAGCGACCGAGGCGCGTGAGGCGAATCGGCAGCATCGAGAACGGCGCTCGGCGACCGACCTCGTCGCGATCCTCGCGATCGAAGGCCGTGGCATAGCGGCTCGCTTCGGCGGCGCTGGAGTAGCCCTTCGAGCCCTTGTGTCCGCACTCGCGTTCGCAGTCCCAGCGCAGCGTTTCGCCCTCGGCCCAAAAGCGAGTGCGGTGGCCGAACACGCGACAGGCGAGCGGCACGGCTATCCGGCCGCGTCGGCCGGTGGGCCGGCCTCGAAGCCGCCGTGGCCGGCGCGTAGGCGTTTCGGCCCGCGCGCCGCGCCACGCCCTCCGCCACCGCCTCGCGCAGCGCGGCGCGGAAACGACCTGGACCCCAGAACCGCGCGCCGATGCGCCGCGCGAGCTCATCGCGGGTCAGCTCACCGTGCTCCATCAAAGCCCGCTGGATGATCTCGACCTCGTGATCGAGCCACTCCTGGCGGCTCTCCGACGGCGGCGGCAAGAACGGTGAGTACGAGCCGGCCCCGGGT
>CAVSQT010000001.1:0-474184 GCA_963730145.1 uncultured Solirubrobacterales bacterium | reverse complement strand
CCGTTGAAGAGCAGGTCTCTGGCCGGAGTCCGGCCGGGGGCTGGGTCGCCGATCAGGGGGTCGGGTCCCAGGTCGCCGCCACTTGGGGAGCTCGCGCTGCCGGTTTCGTGCGCCAGAGGGTTGATGCGCGACGGTGCCGGAGTCGTCGCCTTCGATCCCGCCGGCAGATCGCGCACCGGCACGCTGAGCGAGTACGCATCGGCCGCGCCTGCGATCGGCTCGTCGTTGGCTTTGTCCGCGGACGCCGAGGTGGATACGGCCAGGGTGGCCGCGACAAGGGAAGCCAGTAAGGCTGCTGCAATCGACGGACGGTTCTTCATCTCTGGGCCTCCCGGGTAGCGCCTGACTGCCTGTCCCGGCCTACGGCGACCGGGTGCACGGAAATGCACCGAACCTACCACGCGGGGCCGCTCAGGGATAGGTCTTGTTCTCGACCTCGGTGACCGTGTCGACGTCCCAGCAGACGATGAAGCAGCCGCGATCGAGCTCGGCGGTGTCGCCGCTGCCGGCGCCGCCGTTGACGGTGTCGTTGCCACCGTCCTTGGCCCGCAAATAGTCGTCGTCGTTGTCGCCGTAAATCCCGTCCGTGCCGGCGCCGCCGTCGACGTCGTCGTTGGCGTCGCCTCCGTGGAGGGTGTCGTCGCCGTCGCCGCCGGTGATCACATCGCCATCGGGGCCCCCGTCGATGTTGTCATTGCCGGCTTCGCCGTGGATCGTGTCGGTGCCACCCTCGCCGAGGATGCGGTCGTTGTCGGCGCCGCCGATGATGTCGTCGTTGCCCTGCACGTCACCGGCAATCCCTGCGACGTCGCCGTAGATGGAGTCATTTCCGTCACCGCCGCGTAGGACGTCGCTGCCGCCGCGGCCGTCGACGGAATCATTTCCTGCGCCGCCGAACATGGTGTCGATCGCGCTGCCCCACCCGCCGACGAGCTGGTCGGGGCCGGAGCTGCCCACCAGGGTGTCGGCCTCGCGCCCGCCAAACAGCTGCTCGACGTCGGTACGGAGGTTGTCGCCCTCGCCTGCAGCGCCGTCGTTCGCCAGGTTGTCGATCGAGATCGCCAAGGCGGAGGTGCGCTGGTCGTACCAGATCCGGTCGTAGCCGTTGCCGCCCGAAATGTCGTCGGCCCCAGTGGCCCCGGTCGAGCTGTCGTACAGGTAGTCGTCTCCGTCACCCGCGCTCCAGACGTCGTTGCCGTCGTCGGCGTGCAGCTGATCGCCTTCCTGCTCCCCAGCAGCTGGTCGTTGCCCGGCCCGCCACTCAGCGAATCGCCGTTGCCGGGCTCGTCGCCACCGCGCAGGATGTCATTGCCGTCACCTCCGTTGAGACCGTCGCGACCCGCGCCGCCGAAGAACTCGTTGTCGGCGGAGTTCCCGTAGGCGAAATCATCGGCCGGCGTCAGGTGGGCGTTCTCGAGGTCGGAGTGAGCGTTGTCGTTCTCGAGCGTCCCTCGATCGCCGTCATTGGCCACATCGTCGAAGGAGATGCCGACCCAGTTCGTGCGCGCACCGTAAGAGATCGAGGTCGACGCCGGCACCGCCGAACAGATCGTCGTCGCCGTCCGGCAACGTACCTGCCGAGGTGCCCGGCTGGGAAAGGAGGTCGTTGCCGTCGCCACCCTGCTCGCTGTCGTTCCCGTCACCGCCCTCGAGGTGTCATTACCCCCGCCACCGATCAGGCGGTTGGCGACCGTCGGACCCGAACAGCCCATCGTTGCCGGCGCCCCCGGCGCTCCTCGACGCCGCTCACGATAGTCGCCCTCACCCGCAGTCGGATCGCCGTCGTTGGCGATGCGTCACCGGCATAGACGTTGACGCCCGCGGTACGTCTTCCATAGGAGACCACGTCGATCCGACGCCGCCCGAGAATGTGTCGCCCGGCGTTCGCGGGTCGCCGCCTGGGAGCATCATGTCGTCGCCGTCACCGGCGTCGAACTGATTCGCGCCCTGGCCGTCGTCGAGCACGTCATCCCCGGGCCCGCCCAGAGGAAGTCGCCGTCCGCCTGCCCGTAGAGGGTGTCCGCCCCGCCCTCGCCGAGCAGGTCGTCCCCGCCGCCGTCTCCGTAGAGGCGATTCGCGTCGCCGTCACCGACGAGGAAGTCGCTGCCCTGGCCGCCGACAATCTCCTCGACGTCCGAGTGGACGTTGTCGTTCTCGCCCGACTCGCCGTCGTCGGCGACGTCGTCGAGGTCGACGTCGACGGCGGCGGTGCGCAAGCTGTAGGTGACACGGTCACCCAGGCCGCTCCCGCCGAAGACTTGATCGGGCCCGATTCCGCCGTCGAGAACGTCGTCCTGCGTTCCGCCGATGAGGCGATCCGTCCCGGTGGAGCCCCGCAGCGTGTCGACGCCCACGCCCCCCGCCAGCGAGTTGTCGAGGACGCTGCCGGTGATCGTGTCGGCGCCGGTATCCGCCGGTCACGTTCTCGACGTCCGTCCGGACGTCGGCCGGGGTCCCGGGCCCCGTCCCGAAGGCGTCGCCGTCGTCGGCGACGTTGTTGATCCGCACGTTGACCGCGGTCGTCCGCGTGGCGTACGTTGCGACGTCGGTTTCAGCCCCACCGATCATCACGTCCGGCCCTGTGCCGCCGTCGAGCACGTCGTTGCCGTCGTCGCCCCGCAACGTGTCGTTGCCGTCGCCGCCGCGGAGGGTGTCCTTTCCCGCGCCGGCGGCGAGGGAGTCTGTCCCGAGACCGCCATCCAGAACATCGTTGGTCAGCGTGGTGAGCGCTGCGCTCACGGTCGCGCTGTCGTTGAGATCGTTGGTGGAAATGACGAGCCGCGCTACCGCGGCCGGGCAATCGGCACGATTCCCGACCACGGCGCAACCGCCGGCCCCGTCCGCGTCGGTCATCGACCCGATCCCGGTGTCGCGGACGACGAGCGTGGCGGCGTTGGGCTGCGTCACGGTGACTACGTTGGCCTCGCCCAGGGCCGCCGTGTAATTGATCGTGGCGCCGGACCGGGAGACCGAGCCGGCGAAGGCCCCCGCGGGCACCGCCATCCCCGCGATGAAGACAACGACGGCAACGAGGACCAGCGAACGGGAAGAACGCGGGAGGATCGCCATGCGGGCTCGGGCAAGTACGTGAGGAGGCCGCTGGATCTGATTTGACATCAACTGGACCTCCTGGTCCGATCGCTTACTGGCCGAGGCCGACAGTCCTGCCGAAGGCCCGGGGCCGAAGTCCCGCTGGCGAGCCTACCCCCAAATCATCGGCTGTCAAGTGGTAAGACACCCCCATGGCCACCTTCTGTCTGATCCACGGCGCGTGGCATGACGGCTCGTGCTGGGAGCCGGTCGTGCAGCGGCTTGAGGCACGCGGTCACAAGGCGGTGGCGCCCGATCTGCCGCTCGACGTTCCTCGATGCAGGCTTCTTCGAGGACCGTGTGCGCCCGGCGCTTCAGGAGCTCGACATCCATGCTGACCCCGTCGTCGTCGTTGGTCACTCGATGGGGTCGGCCTACGCAACGCTGGTCGCGGTGGCGCGTCCCGGCTCGCTGCTTGTGCATCTGTGTCCGAGACTGGGCGGATTGACTCCGCCGCCGGGCGCACCGGAGACGTTCCGGGCTGGATTTCCGTTTCCCCCCGAGCGTCCGGACGGCACGAGCGTTTGGGACGCCGACGCAGCGATCGGCGCGATGTATCGCCGCTTGCCCCCGGAGACCGCTCGCGCGCTGGCGCAACGCCTGCGTCCGATGGCCCCGCCGGCCGGCGAGTACCCGCTCCCCGGCTATCCGGACATCCCAACCGCACTGGTGTACGCGACCGACGACGAGTTCTTCGAGCCGGCCTGGGAGCGTTTCATGGCGCGTGAGGCGCTCGGCGTCGAGCCGATCGAAATCTCCGGAGGCCACTTCCCGATGGCGGAAGACCCCGACGCGCTCGCCGAACTCCTCGATCGCCTGGCGCGCGAGCATGCCCTACCGTCTGCGCCTACGTGAGCTCGAAACCAGTGCAAGTGGCGATCCGTGCTGTCGCCACCTCAGTCCTCCTCCTGGCGTCCATCGCTCCCTCCGTCGAGGGCGCCGGCTGGAAGCCGATCACCACGCCCGACGGCACGAGCGCCGACCAGGTCGGCCTTCTGCGAACCGATGACGGCGTACTGCACGTTGCCTGGCACCACCGCACGGGACCCAACACCGAGGACCTACTGCACACGGTCGTCTCGCCCGCAGGCGTGGTTGGCTCGACCAACCCGATTCAGAGCGGATGGACCGGCTTCACAAACCCCGCGCTGGTCCGCGATCCGGACGGGATCCGCGCGTTCTGGGGCGGCTTTCGCACAACCGACTCGAGCGATCCCCAGAAGGAGCTCAACACGGCACTGTCGGCTGACGGCGGTGCGACCTGGGCGCTGCAGCCGGGTTCGATCGTCGCGACCGGTGCGCAGGCGTATGCGAGCCCGATCGCCGCGACAGTGCGCTCGAGCGGCGCCACGCTGCAGAGCTGGGCGGGCACGCTCGGCACCTGGGTGCACTCGGGCCTCTCGCCGGCGAGCCCCATCCACGACTACCAGGCGCCGATCGGCCAGTACGGATTCGATCCCGGGCTGGCCACCGATGCCGACGACCGCACGATCATCGCCTGGTACTCGAATGCGGCCGGCCACCTCGGCGTGTTGGCACAGGACGTCGCCGCCGACGGCTCTTCGGTCGGCTCGGCGGTGACGATGCCGGGGACCGGCGACATGGCGGTCGGGATGATCGGGCGCACACCTGTCGTGGCCCGCAAGGGCGGCGGCATCTACGTCGCCTACCCCACCGGTTATCCCTCGCAGAACCGAGTTCGTATCTGGCGAGTCGGTGCGGGCGACGCGCCGGTGATCGCGAAGGTCAGCGGCAGCGGGAACCAGCCCGTGACCGTCGCTGCCGACGACGACGGGCGGCTGTGGGTGGTGTGGGCCCAGAACAACAACGGCGTGCCACAGGTGCTCGCCCGCCGCTCCAACAAGACGGCAACGATCTTCGGCGCGACGGTGAAGGCGGGCCGGGCGCCGAGCTCCACGGCCGCTTACCGGCTCGACGCGAGTGCCTCCAAAGGCGCGCTGGACATCGTCGGCAACTTCAACATCGGAACCACCTCGGCAACCGCCGCCTACTATCGGCGGATCCTTCCCGGTCTCACGCTGAAGGCCAGCCCGGACAGGCTGCGCAAGTGGCGAGACCCGCAGGGTCCGATTCACGGTCCTCGATGCCGGCAGCGGCGTCAAGGGTGCCAGGGTCAGGGCCGGCGGCGGGTCCGCCACTACCAATCGCGAAGGCCGGGCCGTGCTCTCGGTGAAGGGTTCTGGGAAGGCGGTCAAGGCGGCAGCAACTCGGTCCGGGTATGAAGGGGCGGAGTTGCGACTCCGCGTTCGTTAGCTTCGAGACCAGCGCCGGGTGCGGTACGTCGCGCGGATCGCATGACCAGGCCTGCTCCACCACGCGCTCATCGCCTCCCGCACCCATGGGCTGAACGAGTCGTGCACGAAGAATCGACCGTTCTGCGTCACGCGCTGGGGACGTCGAGCAGAGTCTCGATGGTCGTCCGCGAACCGCGGTCTGGCGAGTGATCGCCGTCGACCGAGCGCGAAGTCGACGTCCTTGCCCGTGCTGGCGCGAAGTCGCTCGAGCAGCGCGGGCAGGACGACGCCGCTTTCGCCGTCGTGAAACGAGACACGTTCGCCCGGCAGCTCGAGCTGCTCGTCCTCGAACCACGTCGATTGCGTGCACCTCGGCGCTGTGGGCTGCGATCCGCTTGAGGCTCCCGCCCTGCGCTGTTCCGATCTCGATCGCGAGTCGCGGCTTGATCATCGAGAGCACTCCCTCGAGCGCGACGCGGTCGCCGTACGTCATCGCCCAGTTGGCCTCAGCGAGGATCTCCAGCGTCCGAGGCTCCCGCTCGCTGTGGGCTCATCACAGGATGATCTCAGGCGACTGCCGAAGCGGCAGATCGAGCGCCGCTACGGCGTGCCGGTGAAGGTCTTGCGGACGAAGCCGGTGCGGATCCGCTGCGGGTGGTCGCCGACGGGGATGTTGGCGATCGTCTTGCGCTTCTTGTAGGAGATGACCGAGATGTTGTCGGTGCCGCTCCAGGAGACGTAGCAGCGCTTGCCGTTGGCGCTCGTCGTCGACCAGTAGGGCTTCTCGCCGTCCTTGATCAGCTTGTGGCGGAAGCTGTTTCGCGAGACGATCGCGGCGTAGTCGGACATCGTCCCCGCGACGCACAGCAGCCTGTCGTTGCCGCTCAGGGCGATCCCGTGATGAGCGGAATCGAGCAGGTAGTTCTCGCGCGGCGTGCGGCGGCCTCGTCGGAGATCGGCAGGTTGGCCACCCGCCTGCACGCGGTCGTATTTGAGGTCGTACTCGACGAAGCCGTGAAAGAAGGAGACCTGGAGGTAGACGAAGCGCTCGTCGGAGGAGAGTGCCATCGGGCGCACGGCCGAGCTCATGTCGGGATAGCCGGCCTCGGCCAGCTTCTGGCCCATGTCGATGCGCTCGAGGATCTGATTGGTGTGCGCGTCGACGATCTGAAAGAAGCGGTCGCCCTTGCTGGTGTCCGCTTCCGGCGTGTCGGCGGGCGTGTAGACCATGCCGATGCTGGCGTGGTAGATCTTCGAGCCGTCCTCGGAATAGGTGTTCTCGTGCGGCGAGTCGCCGGACTCGAACCTGCCCACCTCGAGCCCGGTCTTGATGTCGAGGATGTGGACGACGTTGCCGGTCGAGGCGGAGACGGCGACCTTGGTGCCATCGGGCGAGATCGCCATGTGGTCGGAGCGCTGGCCGTCGACGACGAAGCGCCAGACGATCGCGCCGCTGGCGAGGTCGAGGGCGATGACGTCGCGAAAGCTCGGCCGCGAAACGATCAACATGCGGCCGTCGTTGGACGAGTACATGTCGTCGACGTACTGGTCGTTGCCCTCGCCGACCAGCTCGCGGATCGCGAGGAAGTAGCCGAGGCGCTCGGGATCGGTGGCGATCTCCGCCATCCGCTCCTCGGCGTCGGGGATGATGTTGATCCGGGCCAGGCGCCTGAATTTGCCGCGCGGGACGATCACGTCGGCCGTGCCCTCCCAGTTGTTTCCGACGAACAGCACCTCACGCTTGCCGCGCAGCTTCGGCTTCGGGGCGGCGCCCGTCGCTCGAGCTCGCAGCGGGGGACGCGGCGGCGGTCGCCAGCTGCCGGTGGCGACGCCAAAGGTCAGCGCAACGAGGCGCGGTTGCGAGCGCGATCGCTGCGATCGCAGGGTTTCTGCGAGCAGGAAGGCTGAGCCATCGCCCAAACCCTAACCGGAGGCGCGCTCGTTGGTGTCAGTTCAAGTCTCAGCCTGGCCAGATGTCTGCTTCGGCGATCTCGAGCAGATTGGCCGCCGGATCGTTGAAGTAGAACGAGCGTCGCCGGCCCTCCCACTCCTGCTCGTGGATGATCTCGACGCCCGCTCGTGCCAATCGGACCTCGAGGCGCTCGTAGTCGTCTGCGCCTCGCGCCAGCAGGCAGACGTGAGCCGGCCCGGTCGAGCCATGTCGAGCGATCGGCCCCTGACGCTCGGCGAGCGCCTCGCGTTCGAACAGCAAGAGGACGCCGCTCCCGATCCGATAGGCGCGGCTGCCGGGCCAGCTCGAAACCGCTCGCAAGCCCGAGCACCTCGGAGTAGAAGCGCTCCATTGCCTCGAGCTCCTCCGCCGAGCAGTAGACGCAGGTCTCGAGGACTCCGCTGAGCTCGTCGGCAGAGCTCACGTGCGCTGCCGGCGGCCCGGCCCGCCCGGCGGGATCGCGATGAAGCCGCGCAGCCGGCGAAACGGCCCGCCGCGCGAGAGCGCTTCGCGCAGAGCTCGCCGCGAGCTCGCCCCCGGCGGCGGCGGCGGGGCCGGCCGCGAAGCGATGAAGGCGCAGGCCTTCCGTGTAGCTGACCACGGCGCTGCGACCGGCGGCGGCGAAGCGCCGCTCGAGCTCGAGCAGCGTCGTCTCGCGAGGAACGTGCCAGCCCAGGCGCTCGAGCGCCGAGCGCAGCTCGGCAAGCTGGGCGTCGACACAGGTGCCGCGGCCGAGCGCGCGACGGCGGCGCCAGGCGATCATCGAGCCGACCGCCGCGGCTGCGGCCAGCACGACGAGGAGGGCGAGCGCGAGCGTGGCAAACAGGCTGCGCCCCGGGGCGGTCTCGGGAACGAGGCCGCCTTCGACCGCGGCTTCGAGACTGCGAGCGCGGCCGATTCCATCGGCAGCGATCGACGAGCCGGCAGTGACCAGGGAGGCGTCGAGATTGCCCGCGTTGGACTGCGACTGAGCCGGCGCTGAGGCCGGGGTGGGATCGAATGTCGTCCAGCCGATGCCGCGGAAATAGACCTCGACCCAGGCATGGGCATCGAAGTCCTCGACCTCGTACACACCATCGTCCGCATTCAGGGTCCCGGGAGCGAAGCCCGAGACGACACGAGCGGGAATTCCGATCATCCGCAACATCAGGCCCATCGTTCCGGCGAACTGCTGGCAGTAGCCGGCCTGATCGTCGCCGACGAAGGTAGCCAGCGGATAGGTGGCCTGATCGACGTTGGGGGTGTAGTCGTAACCGGTGCGCAGGTGGCGGTCGATCGCCTGTATCGCCTCGAACGGGCTCTCGGCATCGGCCGTGAGCTCGCGCGCGAGCCGGTGGATCTCACCGTAGGGCGAGGCCTCGAGCTGAGCCTCGAGCCGGCGGTCTCGCTTCTGACCCCAGAGCGGCATCGCGATCGGCGCGCCTGGCGCGAACCCCGACACGACCTCCACCTCCGGGCCGGTTCCGCCGTCCGACCCGGCCGGGCCCACCTCTCGCACCACGTCTGTGCGGGCCGGCAAGCCGATCAGGGTCGCGCCCTGAAAACGCCTCTTCGGGTAGCTCCGCGGCGCTTGGCGCAGATCGGTGCTCGTCGGTTGCGGGTAGTAACTGGTGATCGAGTACTCATCTCCGTTTCGCAGCGGCTCCTCCAGCAGCGAGAGGGTGCCGTCGCGGCTGAGCTGGGCGCCGGTGAGGCCGTTCGCGGCAAGAATCGAGCCGGCGCCGACAACCAGTTCGCTTTCGAGCGCGGCGATCTCGAAGTCCAACGGAACCACCCAGTCGCGATGGTTCTCGAGCGCCTCGGCGCCAGGGAGGCGATCACGCGCCTCGATCTCGGCGCTGGCGAGAGCATCGGAGTCATCCGCGCGTTGCCAGGTGAAGCCGTCGAAACGGTCGAGGACGCTCGCTTTCCAGTACATCGGCGACTCGCTTTCGACCTCGAGCAGAGTGGTTCCCTCGCGTGGCCATTCGAGCGGGCCGTAGGAGTGGTTCCAGTTGAACGTGACCTCGCTGTCGCGCCCGAACCAATCCCAGCTCTCGTAATCCCAGATGGCGCGGTCGCCTCCGATCGCGACGGAGACGGGAACGGCCAGGGCGCCTGCACCGGCGATCGCCGCCACCGCGAGCGCCGCACGGCGCCGGCTCATGCCGGGCAACCACAGCCATGCCGCGCAGAGCAGGAGCAAGACAGCGCCGAGGAGCAGCTCCGAGCCGGGCGCGTCGAGCGTGGCCGGAAACCCGTACAGGAGGACCAACGGCACCAGCGCCAGCGCCCGCGACAGTGCCCGAGTCCGCCCCGGCCAGAAGGCCAGCGCCGCGGCGCCGCCCAGCAGGGCCGGAACGCCCAACAGCAGCGTCAGCCGGATCGAATCGTCGGCGCCGCCGTAGGGCAGCGTCGTGTCCTCGATCCCGGCGAGCCCGCGGCTGATCTCGTCGATCAGCTCGCCCCAGTTACCGGGGGCGAGCAGCCGCGCTTGCAGCCCGACCACGACCAGCGCAGCTCCCGTTGCCGCAAGCAACAGCGCCGCCGTCACGATTCGCCGGATCGCGGGACGAAGCGGAGCCTTGGCGCTGAGCTGCACGAGCGCGGCTGCCGCGCAGACGATCGCGAGGGCGGCGAAGAGGCGGCCGAGCGGCGCCTCGGCGACCAGCCGCGACCATTGCAACAGGCCGAAGGCACCGAGGGCGACGAAGAGCGCGAACTCGAGCGCTGGAGCCGATCGAGCGCCGCGGTTCATGCCGCGCTGCGCATCGCGCGGCCGACCCGGGAGCTGATCAGCCGTCCCTCGCAGCCTGCGACCGTGAACGCCGCGTCGCGCCGATGCGACATCAACCGGCGTCACCAGGTAGCGCCGGCCACTGGCGCCCGAGCGCAGCGCCGGCGGCAGCGA
Organism: uncultured Solirubrobacterales bacterium; assembly: GCA_963730145.1. Lineage (GTDB taxonomy): Bacteria > Actinomycetota > Thermoleophilia > Solirubrobacterales > 70-9 > WHSW01. Next base: position 463,998 of record CAVSQT010000001.1, on the reverse strand, counting down.
CGGGCGCTGCTGCGCGGTGACCCAGAAGACGGCGCCGCTTCTGAGCGCCTTGAGCGCCGTGGGCGGGCGGCCTCCGGCCGCTCAGCAGCGCCAGGCGAGCGTGGACCTGCGGCCAAGCGCGCATGTCGGCCTCGATCTCGGTCGGGCGCCGGTCGCCGGGCAACAGCACCGCACAGCCGCCGGCCGCGGCGAGGTGTGAGCAAAGCGAGGCGGCGGCGCGAACCACCGCGTCGAGCGCCTGCTCGGACCGAGGCAGCGTCGCGTCGACCGCAACCAGCGGCGCCGCGTCGGCGCCGGCGATCAACCTGCGCTCGACCAGCTCGCCGGTCCTCGCCACGGCCGGCCAGTGGATCCGCGAGGCCGGGCTGCCCTCGCGATAGGCGCGCAGGCCGTCCACCTCGAGCTCGATCGCGCGCGCATCGAGGCGGCTCGCCGCCGCGCCGTCCTCGAGCCCGGCGATCGAGCTCGTGCGGATCCCGTCGGCGCCACGGCCGGCGGCGAGCACCGGCTCGATCCGCGGCAGGACCAAGAGCTCGCCGGGATCATCGCTCTCGACGACCTCGACGCGCAGCCCGAGCGGGTCGCGAACCTCGAGTCGGGCGGGGGCCAGCCGGCGCATCCCTCTGCCGCTGAAGCTCACCTCCCGCTCGAAGCGACCCGACCAGCGCGGGCCGACGGCGACCGGCGTCGCCAGGGTGGCGTCGGTGAGCTCGCCTCCCGGGAGGTGAGACGCCGGGCGCCATGAGCCTGGATTCGAAGCGGGTAGAGCTGGCCCTCGATGATGCGCGCCGGGCCCGCTGCGCGCTCGAGACGCCGGGGCGTGGCAAGGCCGACCCAGATCACCGCCACCGCGGCAAGACCGCAAAGGCCGACGCCGGCGACCAGTAGCGACGGCGAGCCGAAGCCGATGCCGCTGACCAGCAGGGCGACCCCGAGTGTCACCGCGGTCAGCGCTCCCGACATCGGCGCTCCTTACCGACCTGCCTAGAGCGCCGGGACGCGCTCGAGTGCGTCGTCGATGATCGCCGTCGCGTCGCCCTCGGAGGCCTGCGGCGCCAGCAGCAAACGATGTTCGAGCACCGAATGCGCCAGGGCCTGGACGTCGTCGGGAAGCACATGGTCGCGCGATTCCAACGCGGCACGCGCCTTGGCTGCGCGAAAGAGCATCAGCACCGCTCGCGGACTCGCTCCGAGCTCCACCCGCGTGTCGACTCGGGTCGCCTCGCCGATCGCGACCGTGTAGCGGCGAATCGCCTCGCTGCCGTGCACAACCGTGACCGCGGCCTGAGCCGCCCGCACGGTGCTGACGTCCATCACCGCCTCGAGGTCATGAACGACGTCGTGGCGGGCAGTGGTCGGCGAGCATGTCGGCCTCGTCGCCGGCGCTGGGGTAGCCGAGCGAGACCCGGACCATGAAGCGATCGAGCTGCGCCTCGGGCAGCGGGTACGTGCCTTCGTACTCGGCCGGGTTCTGGGTCGCGATGACGACGAACGGCCTCGCGAGCTCGTGCTGGAGACCGTCGACTGTGACGTGGCGCTCCTGCATGCACTCGAGCAAGCCCGACTGGGTCTTGGGTGAGGAGCGGTTGATCTCGTCGACCAAGACGACGTTGGCGAAGACCGGACCGGGATGGAACTCGAAGCGGCTCTCGCGCTGATTGAAGACGTTGGTGCCGACGATGTCTGCCGGAAGCAGGTCGGCGGTGCACTGGACACGGGCGTAGTCGGCGTCGATCGAGCGCGCCAGCGACCGGGCCAGGGCGGTCTTGCCGACGCCGGGGTAATCCTCGATCAGAACATGGCCCTCGGCGAACAGGGCGACCAGCACGTCCGCCATCACGTCGTCGTCGACCTTGACCGCTCGCTGAACGTTCTCGCGCAGCCTCATCGCGACATCGGCGACCGCGCCCGGCTCGAGTTCAGGAAGCTCCGGAGTGGCCATCCACCAATGGTACGTACCGCCATCGGCCAGCGGTTCGGGCTCGGATGGGTGAGGGAAGCAAGCGGGCTAGCCGTGGCGGGAGCCGGGGGTACGCCACAGCGCCTGCTTCCGAGGTGCGCCCCGGTCGCGCGGCTCGCGGGCGGCAGGCCATCCCGAGCCGGCGGACAAAGCCCGCGAGGTCGAAATTAGAGAAGACCTCGGACGGCGCGTCGAGGGAACGAAAATGCGGTCCGGGGACGACCGACTCTGCCTGCCACATGCGTAGCCTTCGCACGAACGAAGCTTTGTGGTCGCGCTTCGAGTGGTGTCCGGCTGCTTGGCTTCCGCCGCCTTCTTCCACTCTCCCGAACCGCAAGATGAACCTATTCCGAGGCAGGCGAAGTGTCAAGGGGGCGATCCGCGAGTAGACCGCACTTTGGGAAAAAACGTGGTCAACGACGGCTCGCCGGCGGCTCCTTTCGCGCCAGCCGGCGCAGGTTCTGCAGCGCGCGAGCGACGAGCAGGGTGATCATCGTCGCCGCGATCGCGAGGCCGACGACATCGAACAGCGTCAGCTCGAGGTCGGCGACGACGAAGTCGAGGCCGGCGCCGAGAGCGACGACCGTGTTCAGCGCGATCAGGATCAGCCGGATCTCGGTCGGGCCGATGTAGCCGTAGCCGATCGAGAAGCGGTTGAAGGCGAAGCTTTCGAGATAGACGTTGATCGAGAGAATGAGATAGGCGACGACGATCAGCGTCCCGGTCGAGAGCAACATCAGCGGTGAGAGGCCGAGACCGAGACCGATCGCGGCGGTCGCGATCGCGTCGACGAGGTGGTCGAGGTAGTAGCCGTAGGTCGGGCGCTCGATCCCGCGCACCCGGGCCAAGGTGCCGTCGAGCGAATCGCCGAACCACTGCGCCACGAGCAGGCCGCTTGCGAGCCAAAGCCAGGCGATGTCCTCGTTGGCGAGCTGGTAGGCGCCGCAGACTCCGAACGCCGCCAGCACGCCGAGGGCGGTGAGATCATCGGGCAGGATCCACCGCGGCAGCCGGGCCGCGATCCAGCGCAGCAGTCGCTTCTCCGGCTCGGCCAGGAGGAAGCTCGCCTCCCGCGTCGCCTCCACCGACTTCTCCAGCTCGGACATTCGCCAGCCACTACCCGAACCGGCGCAACCGGTTTCTCGCCGGAATAGATTCCCGCCGTGCGCTGCCCGGTCTCTCCAAGCTCTTGCCTTTGCCGGCCTCGTCTGCATCTGCCTCGGTTCCCTGGGCTCGGCGTCGGCGGCCGGCCAAACGCTCCAGGCCGAGCCGGGCTCCGGAGGCGAGTCGGCGAGCCGGCGGCGCACAAGCGCACGAGCCGCCGGGGCCTCCGCGCCACGATCCGCCGGACCAAGTACGGCGTCCCTCACATCAAGGCGAGAAACTGGAGGTCAGCGGGCTTCGGCTACGCCCACGCCTTCGCCGCCGACAACCTCTGCACGATCGCCGACAGCTACGTCACGGTTGCCGGCGAGCGTTCGCGCTACTTCGGCCCCGACGCCTCGTGGAAGTTCTCCGGCAACGGTGCGGTCACCAACAACCTCGACTCCGACTTCTTCTACGCGCAGATCAACGACTCGGGACTGATCGAGGACCTGATGACCCGCCCGCCCCCGGAGGGGCCGCTGCCCGAGCTGAAGAAGGTGGTCAGCGGCTACGTCGCCGGCTACAACGACTACCTCGCAGACGTTGGCGTCGACCGGCTCCCCGACAAGCGCTGCCGCGGCGCCGATTGGGTGCGCCCGATCACGAAGCTCGACGTCTACCGGCGCTTTCACCAGCTCGGAAGCCTGGCGAGCGCCGGGGTCGCGATCACGGGCATCGCCGAGGCCGCGCCGGCCGGCCCGGCCGCCGCGAGTCGAGGCGGCGAGGGCACAGCGCGACCGGGCCGTCGATCAGCTGCTCTCCGGCGAGGCGGCTGAGTTCTTCCCGCTCGACAGCGGCTCCAACGCCTACGGGCTGGGCAAGGAGGCGACCACGAACGGGCGCGGCATGGTGCTCGGCAACCCGCACTTTCCCTGGGACGGCGCTGAGCGCCTGTATCAGGCTCACATCACGATCCCCGGCAAGCTCGACGTCTCCGGGGGCAGCCTCTACGGCGTCCCGGCGGTGCTGATCGGCCACACCCGGGGCCTGGCCTGGTCGCACACCGTCGCCTCGGCCTGGCGCTTCACCCCGTTCGAGCTTCAGCTCGTGCCCGGCGATCCGTACTCCTACATCGTCGACGGCCAGGTCAAGCCGATGCAGGCGCGGACGATGACGGTGCAGGCGAAGACCGCGAGCGGCACCCTCGAAGAGCGCAGCCGAACGCTCTACAGCACCGAGTACGGGCCGATGCTGACGTCGATCCTCGGCCTGCCGCTGTTTCCGTGGACACCGCTGAAGGGATACGCGCTGGGCGACGCCAACTACGAGAACTTCCGCTATCTCAATCATTTCGTCGCGACCGATCAGGCCCAGTCGGTGCGCGAGTACGACCGCATCCAGCGCCAGTACCAGGGCATCCCCTGGGTCAACAGCGTCGCCGCCGATCGCCGCGGCGAGGCCTACTACTCGATGGACGGAGCGATCCCGAACGTCAGCGACGAGAAGGCGACGACCTGCGCCGGCTCGCTCGGCGTCTCCGTGTTCCCCGCCACCGGGATCCCGATCCTCGACGGCTCGCGCGCGGCCTGCAACTGGGACACCGACTCCGATTCCGTCGTCAGCGGCATCTTCGGTCCGAGCCGGATCCCGCGCCTGTTCCGCGACGACTACGTCACCAACGGCAACGACAGCCATTGGCTCTCCAACCCCGAGCAGCCGCTCGAAGGCTACGAGCGCGTGATCGGCGACGAGCGCACGCAGCGCTCGCTGCGAACACGGCTCGGCCTGGTGATGGTGCAGCAGCGCATCGCCGGCACCGACGGCAAGCGCGGAGAGGGCTTCTCGCTGCGAAAGCTGGCCCGTGTCGCGCTCGGCAACCGCCAGTACGCGGGCGAGCTCTGGCGCGACGAGCTCGTCGCGCTTTGCAACCAGAGCTCATCGGCCGAGGTGACGGCCGCCTGTCCCGTGCTCGCCGGCTGGAGCGGCCGCAACGATCTCGACGCGCCCGGCGCCGTGCTGTTTCAGCGCTTCACCGAGCGCCTGCTCGACAACTTCCAGAGCGTCCCGACGGGCGTCTCGAGCAGCCAGGCCGCGGGCGACGCGAGCCATCTACGACAACCCCTTCGACGTCGGCCGACCCGGTGAACACGCCGAACGGCCTCAACACCGACAACCCCGCCGTTGGCTCGGCGCTGGAAGCCGCTGTCAACGATCTCGCCGCGGCCGGGATCCCCCTCGATGGCACCCTGCGCGAGTTCCAGTACGACCTCCGCGCCGGCAAGCGCATCCCGATCCATGGTGGGCCGGGGACACTCGGCATCTTCAACGCGATCAACTCGACCTGGAGCCCGGACGCGGGCTACTCGAACATCCCGCACGGCACCAGCTTCATCGCCGCGATGGGCTTCTTCGACAAGAAATCAGGCTGCCCGGTGAGATCGCTGACGTTCGTCACCTACGGCCAGTCCGAGAACGAGAGCTCTCCGCATGCAGCCGACTACACCAAGGCCTTCTCGCGCAAGCGCTGGAATCGGGTGCCGTTCTGCGCCGACCAGGTGCGCCGCAAGACGCTCGACGTCGAGCGGGTCTCCAGCGCGCGCTGAGCCGAGCGCCCCGCGTTAGCCTGGGCGGATGTCAGGCGATTCGAAGATCGCGCTGGTCACCGGCGCCTCGAGCGGGATCGGCGCGGCGACCGTGCGCGAGCTGGCTGCGGCGGGCATTGCCACGATCAGTGCGGCGCGACGGCTCGAGCGCTGCCAGGCGCTCGCCGACGAGGTCGGAGGCCGCGCGCTGCGCCTCGACGTCTCCGACGCCGACTCGGTGGCCGCGCTTGCCGGCGAGCTGAGCGACCTCGACATCGTCGTCCACAGCGCCGGCGGCGCCCTCGGCCTGGAGCCGATCGCCGAGGCCGACGAGGACAACTGGCGTCGAGATGTGGGAGTCGAACGTCGCCGGCGTGATGCGGGTGACGAAGGCGCTGCTGCCTGCGCTTCGGCGCAGCGACGCCGCGCACATCGTCATCGTCGGTTCGGTCGCCGGGGTCGAGGTCTATGAGGGTGGCGGCGGCTACACGGCCGCCAAGCACGCGGTTCACGCGATCGCCCAGACGCTGCGCCTCGAGCTGCTGCGCGACGCGATTCGCGTCACCGAGGTCGCCCCGGGCCTGGTCGAGACCGAGTTCTCGCTGGTTCGATTCGACGGCGACGCCGAGCGCGCGGCCGGCGTCTACGAGGGCATCGAGGCGCTGAGCGCCGAGGATGTCGCCGAGGCGATCGCCTTCTGCGTCACCCGGCCGGCGCATGTCGACATCGACTACCTGACGATCAAGCCGACCGCTCAGGCGACGGCGAAGATCACCCACCGCGCCAAGCCCTGACGCCGCAGAACCAAGCGGACTGCGGCGTCAGACGTCGCGCAGCTGAATCGGCCCGGAGGTGGCGCCGGTGACGAGCTGACGCACCAGCGGTTCGCTCGAGTCCAGCGTCTCGGCGGCCGGCCCGCTGGCGACGATCTCGCCCTCGTGGATGACGACGACGTGATCGGCGAGTCGGCGGGCCGAGCGCATGCTGTGGGTCGAGACGAAGAAGGTGGCGCCTGTCTCACGCTGGAGCTCGATCAGCGTTTCGCACAGCAGCGAGAGGCGAACGCCGTCGATGCCGCTGTCGAAGTCGTCGATGATCACGATCCTGGCCTCGAGCGCCAGCGATCGCGCGATCGCGACGCGCTTGCACATTCCGGCCGAGAGCTGGTCGGGCATCGCGTCGGCGCGATCGCGAAGACCGACGAGCCCGAGGTAGGACATCGCCTGCTCGTAGATCCGCTGCTCCGACCAGCGCTTTCGCTGACGCAGCGCAAAGGCGACGTTCTCGAACACATTGAGCGAGAAGAAGAGCCCGCAGGTGAACGGCAGCGTGCCCTGGAGGACGACGCTCATCTCCTGGCGGACCTCGTTCAGCTCGAGGTCGGTGAGCCTCGCCAGGACCTTGCCCTCGACCGTGACCGACCCCTCGTCGGGGTGGATGAGCCCGACGACGTGGCTGATCGTCACGGTCTTGCCCGCACCCAGAAGGGCCGAGCAGGACGGTGATCTCGCCCTCCGGCACCGCGAAGTCGACGCCCCTGAGCACCGTGTGAGCGCCGAAGCGCTTGACCACGTCGGCGAGCTCGATCGCCGCGCCCGGTAGCGACTCAGCCACCATCGCTCAAGCTTAGAACCTCATCGCTCTACCATCACGCGCCATGCGAATCGACGAGCTGCTGAGGAACAAACGGCCCGTGTTCTCGATCGAGTTCTTCCCGCCGAAGACCCCGACCGGCTTCGAGCTGCTGTTCGAGACGGTCGAGACGCTGAAGCCGCTGCAGCCCGACTACGTCTCGGTCACCTACGGGGCGGGCGGAGCAACTCGCGACGGCACGATCGAGATCGCCGAGCGGATCAAGTCCGAGCACGGGATCGAGGTGATGGCGCACCTGAGCTGCGTCGGCGAGACGCGTGAAGGGCTCGCCTCGATTCTTCGCCGCTTCGCCGAGATCGGCGTCGAGAACGTGCTGGCGCTTGCGCGGCGACCCGCCGCGCGGAGAGGAAGAGTTCGTCGCGCCCGAGGACGGTCTCTCCAGCGCCGCCGAGCTGACCGAGTTCATCAGCGCGGAGCACGAGTTCACGATCGGCGGCGCCTGCTTTCCCGAGGTCCACCCGGAGGCCGAGAGCCCGTCAACCGACATCGCCTATCTGAAGACGAAGGTCGACGCCGGCGCGAAATTCCTCATCACCCAGCTCTTCTTCGACAACCGCGCCTACTTCGATTTCGTCGCCGCCGCCCGCCATGCGGGGATCGCGGTGCCGATCATCCCCGGCGTGATCCCGATCACGAGCTTCGGACAGGTGACGCGAATCTGCGACCTCTGCGACGCCTCGATCCCCGACGACCTGCGGGGAGCGATGCAGGAGCTGGGCGGCGACGTCGAGGCAGAGCGCCTGCTCGGGATCGCCTTCGCCGCCCGCCAGTGCGACGAGCTGCTCGCCGCGGGAGCCCCGGGGATCCACTTCTACGCGCTCAACCGCGCGCCCGAGACGCGCGCGGTGCTGGCGGCGTTGCGCGCTTCGCGACCGTGGGAGCGCGCCCCCGCTTGATCTTTGACGGGGGAGCCGAGCGCTAGGCTCGCCCGGCGATGAAGACCCTCGAAGGCAGCTTTCGCTTCAACGGACATCGCATCGCCTATGCCGAGTACGGCGAGGGGCCGCGCGCGCTGGTGCTCGCCCACGGCCTGCTGATGAACCGCCACATGTACGACAACCTCGCGCCGGCAATGGCTTCGCGCGGCTTTCGCGTGATCGCGGTCGATCTCCTCGGACACGGCGCGTCGGACAAGCCGACCGACATGCGCGCCTACAGCATGCCCGCCTTCGGCGATCAACTGGCCGCGCTCGTCGACCATCTCGAGCTCGACCAGCCCGTGGTCGGCGGTACCTCGCTCGGCGCCAACGCGGCGCTGGAGATGGCAACCCGCCATCCGCACAAGGCCCGCGGCCTGTTCATCGAGATGCCCGTCCTCGACAACGCCCTGATCGCCGCCGGCCTCATGTTCCTGCCGATCCTGCTCGCTCTGCGCGTCGCCAAGCCGGTGCTGCGCGGTGTCGCTGCGATCACCAACCGGATCCCGCGCTCGAACTACCTGATGGACATCGCGCTCGACTGGACCCGGCGCCCGCCGGAGTCCTCGGAGGCCGTGCTCGAGGGCCTGCTCTTCGGGCGCACGGCGCCGCCACGCGAGGAGCGCGAGCTGATCGGCGCGGCGGCGCTGGTCATCGGCCATCCCGCCGACCCCCTGCATCCGTTCACCGACTCCGACATGCTGGTCGAGGAGATGCCCCGGGCGCGCCTCGTCAACGCCGAGTCGATTCTCGAGTGGCGTCTGCGGCCGGACCGCCTCGACAACGAGCTGGCCGACTTCCTCGAAGAGGTCTACGCCGAGGAATCCCTTGAGGTTCGCTGAACCTTCTCCGCTACGCTGCGACGCCGAATGGCGACCAAGGACGAGCGAGAAAAGCGGCGCCTCGAGCGGATCGAGGCGGAGAAGCGCGAGGCCGCGGCAGCACGCCGGCGGCTGATCCTCGGCTACGTCGTCGCCGGCGCCCTGACGCTGGCGGTCGTCGTCGGCATCGTCTTGGTGATCGCCAGCAGTGGCGGCGACGATGGTGAAGCGACGATCGACGGGGAGGAGATCCCCGAGGCAGCCCACATCGAGACCCAAAGCGGCTTCGTGCACGGCTACTCCCCGGACGGGCGCGAAGGAACCCCGCCACCTGCGATCGAGCAGGGCGACCTGCAAACGGCCGCCGACGACGCCGGCTGTGAGCTCATGCTCGACCTCGAGGAAGAGGGAAGCACCCACATCGACAAGCGCACGGACGCGCCCGAGTATCAGACCAACCCGGCGACCTCCGGGGACCACTGGCCTGAGCAGCTCGCCGACGGCGCCTATTCGGAGATCGCCGAACCCGATCTACTCGGTGCACGCGCTCGAGCACGGCCGCGTCACCATCCAGTACTCCCCCGACCTCTCCGAGGACGAGCAACTCGAGCTCAAGGGACTGTTCGACGACGACTACGACGGCATGCTGCTGTTTCCGAACCCGGAGATGCCCTACGACGTTGCGGCGACGGCGTGGACGCAGATGGTCGGCTGCGACTCCTACGAGGGCGCTGCGACCTTGGACACGCTGCGCGCGTTTCGCGACACCTACCGCGGCCAAGGGCCCGAGCAGGTGCCGATCGTCATTCCCGACGAGTCTTAGAGATCTGGCACCTAAGCTGTCGTTCTCGCCGCTGCGACGGCGATTGCACGGCGTGCGTGCAGCGCGCGCGCAAGGCATCGTCGCGATCAGGGCGAATCCATCAGCGACCGCGTGTGTTGACTGAAACAGTGCTGCAAAGAGGCCAAAAACTGAGCTTGCTGGCGGTTGCCTGCGCCTTCGGCTGGGTCGCGGCCCCGGCCCTTTCCTCGCAGCCCTACGTGCCCGCCCCGGTCGACTTCGAGCAGGCGCTGCCGCGCGCTGAGGCCGTCGCAGGGCGAATTGCGCGGCGGGCGAAGCATGGCCACGAGCACGCGGGCGAGGGCGCGGTCAGCTTCCGCACCGGCGCGATCGTGGCGCCCGAGCGTTTCGACCTCGTCGGGCTCGCCGGCGAGATGCGCCCGATCGAGCTGCGCGCCCGCGACGACGATGGCGCCTGGACGAAGTGGATCGAGACCGCAAACGGCGACCCGGTCTATTTCGGCGGCGCCGACGAGGTGCAGCTGCGAACGCGTGGCTGGCGACCGGCGGGCCGGCTGCATTACGTCAACGTCTCCGGCACCACCAGCGAGCTCGGCGGCCTGCTCGCGGGTGCGCGCCGTGCGATCAACTCCGCCTTCATCTCGACCTCGACCGCTGCTTCAGCCCGAAGCGCAAGCGATCCCGGCGCGCCCGGCCTTCGTCACTCGGCGCAACTGGGGCGCCAAGGCCGAGGACGCCGGGTGCATTCCCCGCGCTCGGCCGAGCTATGGAAGGGTCAAGGCAGCGGTCGTTCATCACACGGTGACCTCGGGCAAGTACAGCGAGGCCGAGGCGCCGGCGATCGTCCTCGGCATCTGCCGCTATCACCGAAACGGCAACGGCTGGAACGACATCGGCTACGACGCGCTCGTCGACCGCTTCGGCAACCTCTACGCCGGGCGCGCCGGCGGCCTCGCCAAGGCGGTGGTCGGCGCACACGCCCAGGGCTTCAACTCATTGACCACCGGCGTCGCGGCGATCGGCACCCATACCACCACGCCGATCAGCGCCGAGACGCGCGAAGCGCTGATTCAGTTCCTCGCCTGGAAGCTGGCCGTCAGCGGCCTCAACGCGACCGGCAAGACGACCTTGACGTCGGCCGGCGGCGAGGCGAGTCGTTATCCGTCCGGGCGCCGGGTGCGCCTGAACAGGGTCTTCGGCCATGGCACCGTCGGCCTCACCGCGTGTCCGGGAGACGCGCTCGATCTCGAGATCCCGAAGCTGCGGCGACTGGTCCAGGCCCGCATCGATGCCGACGGTGGCGCGGTCACGACGCCGACCGACCCGCCGCCACCACCGCCAGCCGAAGAGCCGCCCGCCGGCGGCACCACGCCGAAGTAGACGTCAGCCCGCCCGGTAGGCGGGGAAGAAATCGCCGGCTGGACGGTCGCCGGCGAGGCGCTCGTACTCATCCGGGGCGCAGACGATCTCGTGCGTGCAAAACGGCAACTCGGCGTTGGCGAAGCCGCGCTTGAACTCCTCCAGCCCATCCCCCGGGCGGACGCCGCCGCCGAGGTTGAGCTCGAGCCCGAGCTCGTCGCCGAGGTCGAGCATCGCCACGACCACGTTCTTGAACGGCGACGCCCGCCGTGCGCTGTCGGCGGTGGCGCCGAGGTAGTAGTGGAGGATGCCGTCGCTGACCGCGGCGATCGCGCCGGCTCCGTACTCATGCCCGCGAGACGCGGCGAGCAGCCAGCTGCGCTCGAAGGACAGGATCGCGTCGAAGTACTCGCGGCCGAAGAAGTAGCGCTCGGCGGCATCGGCCCGTCGCATCGTCTGCTCATAGGCAGCGGCGAACGCGTCGCGCGCCTCGGCGCTCGACTCCGGCCCGGACAGCAGTTCGACCTGCCAGCCGTCGCGCTCGTTGGCGCGGATCTGCTCGGCCAGCCGCGGGCGCAGGCTGCGCTCGCGCCTGGGATCGTGGACGAGGACGCGAGAGCGCTCGCGAGCGTCCGCCAGCCAGGGAGCGGCCGCGAGACGCTCACGGGCGAAGATCGAGATCAGCGCCGGTGGCGCTCCAGTCGACGGCTTCGGCCGAGGCCGGCGGCGGCCGCGCCCGAGACGAGCGCGCCGGGGTAGGCGTAGGGCGAGATCGCATCCGCCAGCTCGGAGCCCTCGACGCCGCGGACGATCAACGGCACCAGCGCCGTGCGTCCTGGCGATTCGAGGCGAAGCGTGTGGGTGACGCCCTCGGCGTCGAAGAACGGACGTGAGCGAAACAGGTCGGGGCTCTCGGCGGCAGCGCCGCGATCGGCGAGAAGCTCGGCGACCGCGCTCACGCCGCGAAACAGCCGTGGCCGCGGCGGGACCCGCTCACTTCGGATCCCAGCCGGTGAAGTCCTCGGGCAGCAGTCCCCAGACCTGGTTGTCGATGCGCTCGTCGCCGCGGCGGATCGCCTTTCGCATCACACCCTCGCGCTGGAAGCCGAGGAACGTCACCACCTTCTGCGCCGCCTCGTTCGAAGCGGGAATCTCGGCGTGGATGCGATGGGCGTCGTGCTCGGAGAAGGCGCGGTTGCACGCCTGGCGCTCTGCCTCGCGGGCAACGCCCTTGCCCCAGGCCGACGGCTCGCCGACGAGCACAGCCAGCTCCGGGCCGAGCTGGCGCGAGAGGCCGAACAGGGCGACGAAACCGACGGCGTCATCGGAGCCGTCGATCGTGATCGCCCATTTTCGGTCGTCGGCCGTATCCATCGCGCGCTCGACCCAGCCTGCCGCCGCCTCGAGATCGAACGAGTCGCGGCTGCCGACGAGGTCGGCGGTGACCTCGGCGGAGTTGAACCAGCGGTGCACCGCCTCGGCGTCGTCGGGGCGAAAGTCACGCAACGTCACCTGTGCTCTGGCCGACATCGGTTCGGAAAGCTACCCGTAGAGCCCCTGGCCGGTGAGCAGCAGGCGCGCGGTTCGTCCGAGGATCCGGAGATCGAGCGCCGGGGTGCGGTGCTCGACGTAATAGACGTCGAGCTCGATCCGCTCCTCCCAGGGGATCTCGGCGCGGCCGTTCACCTGCGCCCAGCCGGTGAGGCCGGGCTTGACCTCGAGTCGGCGGCGCTGGTGCGGGGTGTAGTCGGCGACCTGGGCGCCGAGCGTCGGGCGCGGCCCGACAACAGACATCTCTCCCGAGGATCACGTTGATCAGGTTCGGCAGCTCGTCGAGCGAGAAGCGGCGCAGCCAATGGCCGACCCTCGTCACCCGTGGATCCTCGGCGTAGACCGGGGTGCCGACGCCGACCGGGTCGTTGCCGGTGTGCATCGTGCGCAGCTTCCACAGCTCGAACTCCTCGCCGTCGCGGCCGGCGCGCAGGGCGCGGTAGAACACCGGCCCGCGCGAGTCGAGCTTGATCGCGATCGCCGCGCAGGCGAGCACTGGAGCTGCAAGCAGCAGGCCCGTCGCGGCGATGACCAGGTCCGCTATGCGTGGCAGCCCGTGCCGGCCCTGGCGCGCTCACCGCGTTCCCTCCGCCTTCTCCCAAGCGCCCGGGGTGCCGAGCCTGATTCTGTCCCACAGTCCCATCGCGATCGAAGCGGTGACGAGCACGTAGTAGCGGGCGAGGCGCAGCGGCCGCGCCGGGATCGCCTCGGCAAGCGCGGCCGCGACCAGCAAGGCGCCCTGGATCGCGAGGGTGACGACGTAGACCTGCGACTCGCCGACGAGCGCGATGTTCGCCGCCAGCGCGACGAGGTGCAGCAGCGGCGACGCGTAGCGCAGGGCGCGATGGCTGGCGATCTCGAAGGCGTAGATCGGCCGGTACCCGCGCGGCGAGAGCATCCCGTCGCGGATCACCTCGTCGAAGATCCCGCGCATCATCCGCCGCTTGCGGGCGAACTCACCCTCGGTGCTCGCCACCATCTTCTCCTCGGCCAGGGCCGCCGGCGCGTAAACGGCGCGGCGCCCCCGCTTGGCGAGCATGAACGGAAACGAGAGATCGTGGCTGGCGGCGCCGTGAAGCGCGATGTAGTCGTTCGCGCGCACGGCATAGATCGCCCCGTTGCCCGCGGTGACGCCGCCGAGGCGCGACTCGAGCGTGCGGATCGCCATCTCATAGCGCCAGTAGACACCCTCCTGGTTCGAGCCTCCCTGCTCAGCGAAGCGGACCTGGCCGCAGACGTAGGCGACGCCGTCGTCTGCAAACGGGGCGAGCAGCTCGCGCAGGGCGCCGGTCGCCCAGATGGCATTGGCATCCGAGAAGGCGAGGACCTCACCGCCGGCGCGTTCGACGGCGGCGTTCTGGGCCCCGATCTTGCCGCTGCGCTCGAGGTCCAAGACGATGTCGGCACCGGCGCTGTTGGCGAGATCGGCGGTGCGGTCGGTGGAACCGTCGGAGGCGACGATCACCTCGAGCAGGTCTGCCGGATAGTCGAGCGCGCGGGCGTTTGCGACCTTGGCCGCGATCACCTCCTCCTCGTCGTGGGCAGCGACGATCAGCGAAACGCGGGGAGGCGCGCCCATGGCCTTCGGCGTGGGATTGTGCGGGCGAGCCCGGGCCAGCAGGGCGAGCACCAAGGGATAGCCGAGGTGGGTGTAGACGAGCAGCCCCGCACAGAGCCAGAAGACGATCTCGAGGATGAGCATGCGACGATTATCCGCGCACGACACCGCGGTAGACATCGAGCGTGCGCGCGGCGATCGCCGGCCACGAGTACTCGCCGGACGCTGCCTTCGCCGCCGCGGCGGCAAGGGTCTCTCGAGCCGCCGGGTCGGCGATCAGCTCCGCCAGGGCGGCGGCGAGCTCGTTCGCGGCACCGGGCTCGACGAGCCGGATCGCGCCTGTCGCGCCGACCTCGGTGAAGCCGCCGACCGCGCTGGCGACGATCGGCTTGCCGAATGCAAGCGCCGTGTACAGAACGCCGGACTGCTCGATTCGCCGATACGGCAGCGCGACGACGTCGGCGCGGCGAAAGTAGGCCGGGATCTCGGGATCGGTGACGAAACGCGAAACGAAGCGCACACGACCACGACACGCCGACGCCAGCCGCTCGTACTCGCCGAGGTCCATCCGCGGCATGCCGACGATCCAGAGCTCGGCCCCGTCGAGCTCGCGAAAGGCTTCGATCAGCACATCGACGCCCTTGTAGGGACGGACGAGGCCGAAGAAGAGGATCACCGGCCCCTCGACCTCCGCGAGCTCCGGCGGCAGCGGCCGTTCGACGCTCTGGTGGGCGAGGTGCTCGAAGACACCGTGAGGAACCCGGTGCAGGCGGGAACGATCGATCCCCGCTGCGGCGAGGCTCTCGACCCCGGCGAGCGAGTGGGCGATGACGGCGTCCATCCGCTTCAGCAACGCCAGCCAGGCGCGGCGCTCGTGGCCGGCCTCGGGCAGCGGGTCGTGCATCGTGAACACGAGCGGGCGTCGCGGCAGCAGGTGGCGGTCGAGCGCGGGAATGCTCGCCCATTGCATGTGGACGACGTCGGCGTCGCGCGCGCGAGAGCGGAGCCGGTGCATGGCGGGGATGTGTTCGAGCAGCCGCAGCGCCCGGCGGCGCGGATCGCCGGGCGGCCGGCCCGAGGCGCGCGCATAGAAGTGCTCGTCGACCGAGTAGCCCTCGGCGGGGGGCACCGGGCCGTAGGCAAAGCGGCTGGTGATCAGCTCGACATCGGCGCCGGCGGCGGCCAGCGCCGCGCACAAAGCGCGGTCGTAAGGTGGCGTGTAGGCCGGAGGATCGACGACTTGGACGCGCATCGGCAACGATTCTCGCGTGGATCTGACCTACTGCGTCGTCAACACCAACGGCCGAGAGGACCTTCTCGCCTGTCTCGAAGCGATTGCGGGCACCCATCCGCCGGCCCTCGAAGCCGAGTTGGTGGTGCTCGACAACGCCTCGACGGACGGTTCGGCGGCAGGCGGTTCGCGAGTGGGCGACGGGCCGCGAGGGCATCGGCGGAGGCGCTGCGATTGATCGAGCTCGAGCAACGCACCGGCAAGGCGGCAAACGACTCGCAGCTGCTGAGCGAGGCCCAGTGGCGAGCTCTGCCTGCTGTTGAACGAGGACTCGGAGCTGAGGCCGGGTGCGGTCGAGGCGCTGGTCGAGGCGCTGCGCTCGGATCCGGGCGCCGTCGCGGCCGGGGCGCAACTTGCTCGCCGGCGACGGCACGCCGCAGCCATGCGCATGGCGGCTTCCCGGGACTGCTCACCTCGCTCGCGAGCGCGCTCTTTCTCCATCGCGCGCTGGTCGTGCAAAGCGGTGGCGAGCGCACGCGCGAGGTCGGGTGGGTGCAGTCGGCGGCGATGCTCGTGCGTCGCAACGCGGCCGAGCGGGTCGGCTATCTCGACCCGGACTTCTTCGTCTACTCCGACGAGACCGATTTCTGCAAGCGCCTGCACGACGCCGGCGGGCGCATCCTCTACGTGCCGGCGGCGCGCGCCGTGCACCACGAGCAGTTGGCGACCGATCGAGAGGCCGGTCAGCGGCGGCTGGTCGAGTTTCATCGCAACCGCGACCGCTACATGCGAAAGCACCACGGCTCGGTGGTCGCCGCCATCGCCCGCGCGCTCTCAGCCTGGACCTACGGCGTGCGCGCGCTGGCAGCCGTCGTCATGCCCGGACAGGATGCGGGCTGGTACCGGGCGCACACTCGGGCGGCGATTTGCCCGGCGCGCGGCGAGGGCCTGCGCGAGGCGGTCGATGCGTTCAACGGGGCCGGGCCACGATCGATCGCGAGCCAGGCTGAGCGGACTCGGCGTGGCGGGATACTTGGCCGATGTCGCAGGAAGACGTCGAAGTCGTACTGAGGCAGTTCGCCGCGACGAATGAGCGCGACTTCCGTCGTGCGATGAGCTACTACGCGGAAGATGTGCAGCTCGTTGTACGCGCCGACGCCTTCCTCGACGCCGGAACGTTCCGGGGCCGCGAGGTGGTCGGAAAGTACTTCGCCGACTGGTTCGCGACATTCGAGCCCGGCTATCGCTTCGACATCGAGGAGGCGCGGGATCTCGGCGGTGTCGTCTTTCTCGATGCAAGCCATCACGGTCGTGGCCGAACTAGTGGCATCGAGGTTCATAAGCAAACGGGCTACCTCTGCGAACTGCGCGACGCCAAGATCGTTCGCGCCGAGCTCTTTCCCACCCCCACCGACGCCCTCGAGGCCGCCAAGCGCCGGGAATAGGGCCCTGGTCATAGCGCGGCACGCGCCCCGCGGTATGAGGATTCTCTCATCTGGGTTTCAGACGAGGCCCAATCAGCCGAGATCAAGGTCGACTCCAGCCGGTACCGCCGACTAAGGAGATCCAATGGAACACACACCCACCGCCTGGGATCGGATCGGAGTCGGAGCGCTGCTGCTGCTGCTGGCGGCTTTCGCGCTCAGCGCTTTCGGCTTCGCGGCCCCGGCCGGCGCCGATGAGCTCAACGGCAAGCGCGACGACGGCGCCGTCGAAGTCGAAGCCAAGGACGATGACGACGACGATGGCGACACCAACACCACCGATACCGGTAAGTCGAACGGCAACTCGAAGACCGGAAACTCCAACGACACGAACACCACCGCGACCGGCAACTCGAATGGCAATCGAAGACCGGTAACTCCAACGGTGGCACCGACACCACGGCCACCGGCGCGTCGAACGGCAACTCGAACACCGGGAACTCGGCCACCGACTCGAACGGCCCCGACGGCCAGAACAGCGGCGGCCAGGAAACGGCCAGCGCGAACAGCGGCGGCTAGCCGCAGGCGAACCGGCGAGCGGCGCCCTCCGGGGTGCCGCTCGCTACAACTTCAGCCCGAAAGGCACAGGTGTGCACTAGCGCACAGGCGACGAGACCGTCGACCCGACTCGCTGGAACCAGCGAGGGCATGAGTCGCACCTGGCCTCACCGCCCTGCGGCGGCTCGGAGGAGGCAGCCGCTACGAGGCCTACCTCGCCTTCTCGGAGGACCTGTGGACGACGTGCGTGGTCAAGATCGTGCGACCCGGGCGCATCGACGACGAGCGGACGATCGACGGCCTCCGGGGCGAGATCGCGATGCTCGAGCGGCTCTCGCATCCGGTGATCTTGCGCGGCTTCAGCTCCGAACTCGACGCGAGCGCCCGCATGTGGTCCTCGAGCACCTCGAGGGCCCGCGGTTGTCGACACTCGTGCGTCGACGGACCTCTGCCAAGCGGCAACTCGTGCCGCTGGGCATCCAGCTCGCGGCCGCAGCGCACTACCTCGCAGGGGAGGGCGTCGTCCGCCTCGACATCAAGCCGTCAAACGTGATCATGGGCGCGCCGGCGAGGCTGATCGATCTCTCGATCGCGACTCCGCCTCGACGGGCGGCGATCGCCGTGCTCGGCGGCCCGCCGTCCACGGCTCCTCCATCACCTCGAAGAGGCCGCGGCCAAACAGGAACGCCGACGCCGCAAGCGCCTGCTCGTTCGCCGCCCGGTGCATCTGCGGATCGGGGGCCGCGAACTCGAAGCTGCCGCTGCGGATCCTCGATGTAGCCATCGAGCGAGGTGATGAACGAGTAGACCAGCTTGGCGATCGGGCCACCATAGGGCAGAAACGCTGCTACTCGACGGATGCCGGCCCTGTCGAGCTCAGCGCACGATCAAAGCCGGTCCTCGTCGCGCTTGACCTGCTCGTAGACATCTGCCGCGGCCCGCCGACTCGCCCTGCCTCGCCGTCTCGCCCAGACGCGCCCAGCGCCCGCATCCGCTCCCGCACCGCCGAAGGTCGCAGGAGCGTTCGCAGCACCCGGCGCTCATCCTCGCTGAGGAACCGCGTCGCCCACAGCACAGCCGGCAGCGCCAGCCACACCAAGACGCGCAGGACGAACCCATCGGCGCCCTCGGTCGGCAACAGCAGCTCCCCGCCCGCGACCAACGCCGCCGTCACCACGACCAGCAGCGCCAATCTCCCCCACTCATACGGCACCGGGAACAGCCGCTGGGTGACCACGTACATCGAAGCCAGGATCACGAGGTAGGAGGCGACGAGGGCGATGCCGGCGCCGACGATGCCGAGCGGAGGGATCAGGATCAGGTTCAAGACGATGTTGACGGCGGTGCCGGCGATCGTCGCCGGCAGGTTGAACTCGGTGCGCCCCGTGCGCCCCAGGATCACGACGAGCACGAGATAGAGGGCGTAGAGGGCGATCCCCGTGGTCAGCAGTCCGACCGCCTCGTAGGCCTCGAAATACTCCGGAGCCGCCAGCAGGTCGACGATCCAGCGCGCCAGCAGCCAGAGCCCGGCGACGACGAAGGCGCAGACCGCCGCGAACCAGGTGAAGACGAGGCTGTAGGCACGCCGAGCCTCGTCGTCATCGGCGATCGAGTAGGCCAGCGGCGGCCAGGCGAGCTGGAAGCCCCGGGCGAGCACGTTCATCCCCTGGGCGAACTTGATCGCGAGCGCGTACAGGCCCGCCTCGGCGAGCCCGGCGAGGCGGACGATGAGGATGCGGTCGATGAAGTTGAGCGAGTAGAGCGAGAGCTCGGCCGGCATCGTCGGCAACCCGAAGCGGACCATCCGGCGCAGCAGCGGACCGTTCCAGCTCAGCGCCAGGCGCCGCCACTCCACCGCGACCCGCCACAGCAGGAAGGCGGCGCCGGTGCCGAAGCTGCCGAGCAGGATGCCCGCTGCGCCCTGGTCCTCGACGACCACGAGCCAAACCGTGACCGGAATCGTCGCGACGACGTTGGCGACCGTGATCGCGAAGTAGGCCTTGGCGCGCTCGTCGAGGCGCAGCAACGTCAGCACGTACTCCCACAGGGTCAGCGTCCACAGCCCGAGCACGGCGAGGCGCGCGAGCTCGGCATCGGGCTCGCCGAGCAGCGCCTCGGAGATCGGCTCGGCGAAAGCCAGCAGCACCAGCGCTCCCGCCGTCGTCGCCCAGAAGATCGCCGCGAAGCCTGTTCTCACCACCTGCTCCGATGGCGTGTCGCGCAGGTAGTAGAACCTCAGCAGCGACTCGATCAACCCGAAGCGGATGACGATGCTGGCGGCGATCACCGACGCCAGCATCACCTCGGCCGCCCCGTAGTCGGCGGGCGACAGCGCCGCCGTGTAGATCGGCAGCAGGAAGACCGCGATCAGCTTCGAGAAGACGCTCGCAGCCGTGTACGCGGCTCCCGTGGTTGCGAGCCGGCGCAGGTAGTCGAACATCTAAGCCGGGGATCGTCGCGCTTGGGTCGGGCGGATTGCGGCGCAAGGCGATGCCGAGGCCGAGAAGCGCCCAGGTCGCGGGATCGGTGAGAAAACCTGCGTAGCCGAGGCTGTGGACCAGGATCGCGACGAAACAGGCGGCGACGGCGCTGCGCGCGAGCGACCTGCGGACGCCGCCGCCCAGCAGGGTGGCAAGCGCCGTCACGAGCAGGGCGACGTAGAGCGCGAGGCCGACCAATCCCTGCTCGGCCGCGACCGTGATCGGCTCGGAGTGCGAGATCGCAGAACGCGCCTGCTCGATCTCGTCGAAGAAGGCCTGGCCGAAGGCGCCCGATCCGTAGCCGGAGAGGGGGCGGTTCGCAAACAGCTCGAGGCCGCCGTCGACCAGCGATTCGCGGCCGCTGTCGATCGAGCGGTAGTCCTGGATGTCGCTCGTCGGCGTGCCGCCGACGGCGACGAGGGCCGCGAGGGCAATCAGGCCCATCGCGGCGGCCGCCAGCGCTCCGCGCCAGCTCCAGCGCAGCAGGGCGACCATGCCGAGGCCGGCGATCAGCGCCGCAAACGAGGTGATCGAGTAGCTGAACGCAAGGCCGGCGAGGCAAACGCCGCAAGCCAGCAGCGCGAGAGCGGCATCGCGCCGGCTCTGCTGCCAGGCGATGCACGCGCCGAGCGCCGTGATCGCGAGCGCCAGATAGCGCCCGAGGATGTTCGGATCGAAGAAGATCGAGTTGACCCGGAAGTAGACGTGCAGCTGATTTGCGTCGAACAGCTCCGGGTTGAGAAAGAGATCGCCGACCACGTACTGGCCGAGCGCCACCACGGCGCAGCCGACGGCAACTACGGCGACCGCGACCAGCACTCGCTTGAGCAGGTCGGCGTTCCACGTCGTCTCGAACAACAGCACCGCGAGCACCGCGAACGGCACCAGGAAGAACCCCGTGTCCTCGATCGCGTTGGCGACATCGTCGGAGTAGGCGCTCTGGAGCGCATAGAGGACGAGCGTGAAGCCGAGGGCGCGACGCAGCCACACGCTCCACGGCGACTCGGCCGGCTGAGTCACACCGGTGTCGTGGCGGGCGTCGAGCAGGTAGGCGATCACTCCCGCGCCGATGACCAGATAGAGCGGCACGAGCAGGTTCGCCGCCTCGCCGCCGATCTCCAGCGGGGCCCGCAGCGCCAGGACTGAAAACGCAGCGAGCGCGAACAGCGTCGGGTGGCGGCGAAAGACGAGCGTCAGCGCCGCCAGCAGTCCAACCGCTGCGATCAGGCCGACCGCGAGCGTCAGCGGGCTCTCGCGCAGGTCGACGACGCGGGGCTCATCCCAGACGCTGCCGGCGACGATCACCGGCGCTGTGATGAAGGCGATGACGAGGGCGAACGCGCGAACGCGCCGATCGCCCGCGATCAACGCGGTCGCGGCGGCCAGAGCAGGCGGCGACGATCCCGATCAACTCGAGTGCCGAGGCGCTCAGTTGGGCTCCTCGCAGAGCTCGTCGGCCTGCTGAGGGACGTCGAGGCCGATCCGCCGAGGCCAGATCATCTCCCGATCGGCGCCGGGAAGCTCGACCCCGAGCCGGTACAGGCCCGGCGCCGCGGTCCCGCCGTCGTCGGTGCGCCCATCCCAGGTGAACGAGACCTCCTCCTCGGGCGCCAGCGCCAGCTTCGAGGCGAGCGTGCGAACCGTGCGCTCGTGCGAGTCGACGATCGTGATCCGCGCCGCCTCGTCGGCCTCGCGAACGAAGAAGGTGACGCGAACTCGCCCGCGCGCGCCGTCGAGCGCCGGCGAGAGCTCACGCGAGCACGGAGTCCAGCCCGTGACCTCGAGCACGAGGTCGGGAGTGCGGGCGCGAACGACGAGCACTGCGGTCACGAGGCTCGCCGCGAGCAGGGCGAAGAAGAGCGCCGTGGCGAGCGGTACGCGCCTGATCACCGGGCCCGGTCCTCGCCCGCGACGACGACGACGTCGGCATCGCCCACCAGCGACCGAGACTCCCGGTCGATCGGCTTCACCTCCTTGACGCCGAGGTCGCGCGCAACTCGCTGCGCCGCCGGCTTCTGGCCGTCGGCGTAGAGCACGATCGTCTTCTCGGCGCCGGGAGCGGTGCTCGTCACGGCGCCGAGCTCGTAGTCGAAAGACCCGACATCCGAGGAGACGAGCCCGGCGAGGCCGTTGATCGAGGTTCCGTTCAGCACGGCGACCTTGACCTCCGACGGCTTCAGGCGAGCGGCTCTGGGCGCGCGATCACCGCCGTCGTCTTCGAGCAGCTTCTCGGAGACGAAGATCCCCGCGCCGCCGAGCACCAGCGCGGCGATCCCGATCAGCACGAGCACCCGCGGCCGCGTCGTCGCGGCGACGAACCGCCGCCAGCGGGGATGCGGCTGGAGCGCTGCGCGCTCCATCGTGATCCGCTCGAGTGCCGGCCGCTCGCTGGTCACCCTGGCCGCGGCCGGGGCGACCAGCGTGTCGTCCATGCCGGTCTCCTGCTGCAGACCCGAGCAGCTCCTCGAGCTCGACCTCGGCGCGGTCGAGCAGGACCTCGCTCGACTCGATGTCGGCGGGGGGGTACTCGGGCTCGAGCTCCATCCAGCCGCGCATGCGGCGAACGTCGCGGCGCTGGGAGAAATAGAGCGGCAACAGGAGCAGGAAGGCGACAACAGCCGCGGCGGCGAAGAAGCCGGCGACACGATCGAAGATCTCTGTGACCTCCATGATCCTCGCCTTCAGTTCCCGGCGAACTCGGCGTCGTCACGGCCGATCACGAGCGCCAGCTTCGCGTCGCCGGAGAGGTCGCGGACCTCGGGGGTCATCGCCGACAGCGGAACCTCGCCGAGCTGCTCGGAGATCGCCGCGGCGAGGTCCTCGGCGTCCTCCTCGCTCTCCGGCTCGAAGAAGATCGTCGTCTCGGCGAGGCCGGCGGCCGCGTTCTCCTTTTCGCCGGGGTTGTAGCCCGCCGGCTTGACGACCTCATCGCCGATCAGATCGGCGAGCCCCGGGACTCCCGCGATCTCGCCGGTCGACGTCTCCTCCTGGGTCGCGTTGAGGATCGCGACCTCGATCTTCTCCTCCTCCTGCTCCTTGCCCCCGCCCTGTCCGCCGCCGCCGCCGCCGCCGCCGGCGCCGTCGTCGGCGCCGAAGACGCCGAAGCCGCTGGTGAGCACGGCGGCGGCGACCACGGCGGCGGCGAGCACGGCCAGCAGATAGCGCGGATCGACCGGCAGCCGGCGATCGACCGCCGCGTAACGCTGTGCGCCCCATTCGCGCACGCGATGAAATCGCGACGGCTCGCGCTCCGCAAGCCGGCTCCTCTGCCTCCGGCTCTTCGTCCTGGTCGCCGCGGGCCTCGGCGGCCGCGGCGACGGCCTCGTCGGCCTCCGACTTTCGCTCAGGGGCGCGCCCCGCCCACTCGCGCAGGCGGCGCACCTCACGGGCCTGCTGAAAGATCAGGAACGCGAGGATCGAGAGGCCCAGGAACGCGGCGATGCCGAGAAAGGGCCCGATCCGCTCGATCAGGTCAACCACAGAGAGTCCAAGTCTTATCGATCAGGCGAGCGACCGGCGTGCCGAGCCCTCGCCGCCCATGAGCTCGACGACATGCTCGGCCAGTCCGGCCTCATCTCCGGAGGCGACGAGCGACTCGAGCCGGGTGACCGTCTGCTCGACCCAGACGGGATCGAGCGGCGTCGTTCGCACCGCCCGCATGATCCTCTCGGCGCTGGTCGGCTGGGCGCGCTCGTCGGCGTTGACGAGCTCCTCGTGCAGCTTCTCGCCCGGCCTGACCCCGATCACCTCGATCGCGATGTCGGTGTCGGGCTCGTAGCCGGCGAGGCGGATCATGTTGCGGGCGAGGTCGATGATCTTCACCGGCTCGCCCATCTCCAAGACGAATATCTCGCCCGACGTGCCACCGAGATCGCCTGCCTGAATCACGAGCTGGACGGCCTCGGGGATCGTCATGAAGTAGCGCGTCATCTCGGGATGGGTGACGGTCACCGGCCCGCCCTGCTCGATCTGCGAGCGAAAGATCGGCACGACGCTTCCCGACGAGGCGAGCACGTTGCCGAAACGCACGATCGAGAACTTGCGTCTGCGGGTTGCTCTGGCTGGCAGCGTCGACGATCCACTCGGCCATCGCCTTGGTCGCTCCCATGACCGTCCGCGGGTTCACCGCCTTGTCGGTCGAGACCAAGACGAAGCGCTCGGTGCCGGCCGCGGCGGCGGTCTTTGCCGTCACCTGGGTCGCGATCGCGTTGTTTCGCAGCGACTCGAGCGGGTTTGCCTCCATCAAGCCGACGTGCTTGTAGGCGGCGGCGTGAAAGACGACGTCGGGCTTGAATCGCTGCATCACCTCGAGCATGCGGTCGCCCTCCTTGCAGTCGGCGAGCACGGACTCGACCCGGGTGAAGTGCCAGTGAGCGGTCATCTCACGATCGATCTGGAACAGGTTGTCCTCGGCGTGGTCGAGCAGCACGAGCAGCTGCGGGCGCACGCGGGCGATCTGGCGCACGAGCTCGGAGCCGATCGAGCCGCCGGCGCCGGTGACCAGCACGCGCTTGTCGGCGAGATAGGCGCCGACGCGATCGAGGGCCATGACGACGGGATCGCGACCGAGCACGTCCTCGACGCGGACCTCGCGCAGCTGACGCGTGAGCTGGACGCCGCCGCGCAGGAGCTCGAACACGGTCGGCAGGGTCCGCACCTGGATGTCACGGTCGCGGCACTCGGCGACGACCTTGCCCCGCAGCACGCCGGGCGCCGAGGGAATCGCGATCACCACCTCGTCGGGCGAGCGGCGGTCGAGCACCTGTCCGATCTCATCGGTGGTCCCGAGCACCTTCAGGCCCTCGGCCTGCATGCCGCGCTTTCGCGGGTCGTCGTCGATGAAGCCGATCGCCCGGGCGCCGAGGTTCGGGATTGAGCTTGAGCTCGCGGACGACCATCTGGCCGCCCGAGCCGGCGCCGATGACGAGCACCTCTCGCTCGGCTGAGCGACGTCCACCCCATCCGCGCCGGCGCGCCGGGCGCTCGGCCAGCGAGCGACGGGCGAGGCGGGCGCCGCCGAGGAACATCGTCGCCAGGAGGAAGTCGTAGACGACGACGGAGCGCGGCAGGCTGTCCGGATAGGGCTTGGCGAGGGCGAAGACGACGACGATGCAGGGCGCTGCAGATCGCCAGCGTGCGCAGCAGCGGCCACAGGTCCGGCAGGCGAAAGTAGCGCCACCACTGCTGGTGCTGCCCGGCGATCTCCAAGACGAGCGACTTGCCGATGGCGACGAAGGCGATCGAGCCCGCGAGCATCGCCTCGTAGTTGTCGGGGATGCCGACGCGGCTCTCGAGGAAGCGCAGCTTGAAGGCGAGGGCGAAGGCGAGCGCGCAGAGCACAGCGTCGGCGGCGAACTCGAGCGCGCGCCGTCTGTAGACGGGGTCTGTGAGGCGCGACATCGGATCGAGTCTACGACTGCCGACGGCCAGCCGGTGAGTAACGTGTCCGCCTCGCATGGACCCGCTCAATCTCGACGGCGTGCTGCCGCTCGCCGGCCTGACCGACTTCGTCGTCGACCCGATCGTCGACGTCGCGACCGATTTCATCGAATCGGTCGGGCTCGTCGGCGTGTTCATCCTGATGGCGCTCGAAAGCGCCTGTATTCCGGTTCCCAGCGAGGCGATCATGCTGTTCGCCGGCTTCAACGTCTCCGAGGGCGACCTGAGCATGTTCGGGATCGTCGCCGCCGGTGTGCTCGGCAACGTCGTCGGCTCCTGGGCTGCGTGGGGGGTCGGCTATTTCGGGCGCATGGAGGTGCTCGAGAAGAACCGTTTCATCCACATCAACCCGAAGCACCTGGCCTGGGCCGACGACTGGTTCGAGCGCCATGGCGACGCCACCGTCTTCTTCACGCGGATGCTGCCGATCATCCGCACCTTCATCTCCCTGCCCGCGGGCGTCGCGCGGATGCCGTTCTGGCGCTTCACGCTGCTGACGCTGGCCGGCTGCATCCCCTGGGTCCTGATGCTGGGCCTGATCGGCGAGGCGGTCGGCGACAACTGGGAGGAGTGGCGCGACTACCTGCACTACGGCGACTACCTGGTGGCGGCCGCGGTCATCGCCGGTGTGATCTACCTGCTGATCAGGCGCCGGCGCGGCGGTGGCGACTCGGGGGCGACGGTTGCGCAAGAGACCGGCTGAGCTCACGCTCGATCGGGCGGCGCTGCTCGGCCTCGTCCAAGGGCCGACGGAGCTGCTGCCGGTCTCGAGCTCGGCCCATCTCTCGCTCGTCCCCTGGTTCGCCGGCTGGGACTGGGAGCGGATCGATCCGGAGCAGCGAAAGAGCTTCGAGGTCGCGCTTCACGCCGGCACCGCGGCGGCGCTGCTGATCGGCCAGCGCCGGGTGATCGCCGACGAGCTGGCGGCCTTCGACGCTCGCCGCGCGGCGGTCGTCGCGCTCTCCTTCGTGCCGCCTGCGATCGCCGGCTACACGCTCGAGCGTGAGATCGAGGGAAGGCTGGGCGGCCCGGCGAGCATCGCGGCCGGTCTCGCGCTCGGCGCCGTGGCGATGGTCGCCGCCGACCGCCGAGCCGCAGCAACGCGGCCCCGGCGACGCCGGGCCGGCCGACGGGCTCGCGCTCGGAATCGCCCAGGCGAGCGGCGCTGATGCCGGGCGTGTCGCGAAACGGCGCCACCCTGACCGCGGCGCGACGCGGCGTTTCACGCGCGAGCACGCGAACCTGCTCTCGCGCACGGTGGCCCTGCCCGTGATCGTCGGGGCGACGATCCTGAAGGGGATGCGACTGCATCGGCGCGGGGTCGACTCGCGAGCTGCGAAACGCGATCGCCGCCGGCGTCGGCGCCTCGTTCGCCTCGACGCTCGCCTCGCAGCGCCTGATCGGCCTGGTCGAGCGCGACCGCGCGCTTTGGCCCTACGCCGCCTACCGACTCGCCCTCGCCGCCGTCGATTGCCGCGAGAATGGCGCGGTGAGCGAGCAGGACGCGTATACGGCCGCGGGCGTGAGCCAGCGCCACGCCGACGCGGCGGTCGACGCCCTCGTCTCACATCTGTCGCGCGATCGAGACCGGCAAGCCATCGCGCGTCGTCCCGCTCGGGCGCCACTTCGCCAGCGTCCTGCGCATCGGCGAGAACCAGGGGATCGCCTTCGGCACCGACGGCGTCGGCACGAAGATGGTCGTCGCCGAGCAGGTCGGGACGCTTCGAGACGATCGGCATCGACTGCATCGCGATGAACGTCAACGACCTGATCTGCGTCGGGGCCGAGCCGATCGCGATGGTCGACTTCATCCTCTGCCGCAGTGCGGTTCCCGAGATCTGCGGCGCGATCGGCGAAGGTCTGCGAGCCGGCGCCGAGCTCGCCGGGATCGAGATCCCCGGCGGCGAGATCGCTCAGGTCGGAGATGTCGTCAACGGCATCGAGCTCGCCGGCAGCGCGATTGGCCTCGTCGCCTTGGACGCGGTCGTGACCGGTGCGCGGATCGAGCCGGGCGACGCTCTCATCGGCCTTCCCTCCTCGGGGCTGCATTCCAACGGCTACACGCTGGCGCGCAAGGCGCTGGCGGAGGTGCCGCTCGAAGACGAGCGGCTCGGACGGGCGCTCGGCGAGGTCCTGCTGGAGCCGACCGTGATCTACGTGCGCGCCGTGCTCGAGCTGCTGGCGTCGGCGGTCGACGTCCGCGGCCTCGCCCACATCACCGGCGACGGCCTCAACAACCTGACCCGGCTCGCGGCGCCGGTCGGCTACGCGATCGACGAGCCGCTCGAGGTGCCGCCGGTGTTCGACCTGATCGCGGAGCTCGGCGGCGTCGGCGAAGAGGAGATGTACGAGGTGTTCAACATGGGCTGCGGCTTCGTCTGCGTGGTGGCCGAGGAGGATGCCGACGCAGCGACGCGATTGCTCGCGGCGCATCACCCGGGCTCTCGGCGGATCGGCTCGGTGACCGACAGGGCAGGGGTCGTCGAGCGCAGCGCTGCGAGATGATGACGAGATGAAAATCGCCATCCTCATCTTCGACAAGCTCACAGCTCTCGACGCGATCGGCCCCTACGAGGTCCTCTCCCGGCTGCCGGGCGCCGAGCTCACGTTCGTCGCCAAGGAGACGGGGATCAAGCGCACCGACACCGGGCGGCTCGGGCTCAACGCCGACGCGACGATCGCCGACGTGCGCTCGCCCGACGTCCTGCTGATCCCGGGCGGCGAGGGCAACCGTCCGCTGCTCGACAGACGATGACGTGCTGGACTGGGTTCGCGACGTGCACGAGGGCTCGACCTGGACGACGTCGGTCTGCACCGGGTCGCTGGTGCTCGGCGCCGCCGGGGTGCTCGCGGGCAAGCGAGCGACCAGCCACTGGGCCTACCGCGACTCGCTGGCCGACTTCGACGCGATTCCGACCGCCGAGCGCGTCGTCGTCGACGGCAAGATCGTCACCGCCGCGGGCGTCTCGGCCGGAATCGACATGGCGCTGACGCTGGCCGCCCATATCGCCGGCGACGACGTCGCCAGGGCGATCCAGCTCGGGATCGAGTACGACCCCGACCCTCCGTTCGACGCGGGCTCGCCGGAGAAGGCGGGCCCCGAGCTCACCACGCTGATCCGAGGCCTCGAAAGCGGGGCGGGCGAGGCACAGACGGCGAGCTAGGCGAGCTCCCAAAGCACGCCGGTGAGCACCGGGATCGCCTTCAGGCGCCACTCCCGCGCCAGTGCCCACAGCTCGGCCTCGACCACGGGTCGCGGGCGGCGGCTGAGCTCCTCGATCTCGCGCGTGGCGCAGCGCCCGAAGCGCTCGATCGCTTCCACCGGCTCCGCGGGGCGATCGTCTTGCAGCTGAGCTCCAGCCGCCAGCGCCGCCTCACGGTAGGCGTCGTAAGGCTGCCAGCCGAAGACTCCATGCTGGTTGCCGTCGGTCGCCGTGAAGACGGCGCTCGGCAGCGTGTAGCGGTGCTTGCCATCGACCCAGGTCGAAAACCTTGCCCTCGGCGCTCGCCGCCGCGATCGGATCTCGCACATCCTCGAGATCGGCCGCGAACGCCTCCAGTGTCGCGTGCGATCGCAGGTCGATCTCGAATCGGGCGAGATCGAGGCCCGCGGGCGCGGCCGCGGCGATCAGCGCCTCGGGGTGGTCGAGCTTGCGCCGCTCGCAGAAGATCCCTTCGCGAAGGCGTCGCAGGTAGCGGTAGCCGGCAGCGGATCCTTGTTCGCACGCGGCGAGAACGGCCTGACATCCCGGGTAGGAGGAAGAGATCGGAGCGCCGTTCCACACCCGCGGGTCACAGGGCATCCCCGACCGGGCCGAGACCTCGAGCCAGGTCGCGAGGTGATGGGCGTGCTCGGATGTCTCGACAGTGCGCCAGAGGCCGCCCATGACCCATCGCGGCCGCAGCTCGTCGCCGAACTCCCACATCAGCCGGCGCAGCTTGGGCTCGGTCGCCCAGGACCAGTCGCAGGCGGGGTCGGTGTAGTAGCGAAGCTCGACGGTCATCATGCACTTGGGTGGCCGCACCTCCTGCGGCCGGGCGAAGCGTTGAAAATAGAGAGGCGATGAGCGAAGCGACCACAGGATCACCAGGGGCACTCACCGGGACGGTGCTGTCTGGTCGCTACAGGCTCGAGTCGAAGCTCGGCAGCGGCGGCATGTCGACCGTGTATCTCGCCCGCGACGAGACGCTCGAGCGCTGGGTCGCGGCAAAGGTCCTGCACCGCGAGATCTCCGACCAGCCCGACCAGATCGAGCGCTTTCGCCGCGAGGCGCGGGCGGTGGCGCAGGTCTCGCACCCGAACGTGGTCGCCGTGATCGACGCCGGGGAGGACGGCGGGCGGCCCTACATCGTCTTCGAGTACTGCGACGGCGAAACGCTCAAGCATCGAATCGACCGCCTTGGGCGGCTTGCCGCTCGACGAGGCCGCCGCCTACGGGATCGAGGTCGGGCGCGGGCTGCAGGCCGCGCACGCGCGGCGGCTCGTGCACCGCGACGTCAAGCCTCAGAACGTGCTCATCGACGCCGACGGGCGCGCCAAGGTCACCGACTTCGGCATCGCCCGCTCGCTCGAGAACGACGGCCTGACCAAGACCGGCCGCGTGCTCGGGACCACCGACTACGTCTCGCCCGAGCAGGCGATGGGGCAGGAGGTCGACGCTCGCTCCGACATCTACTCGCTCGGCATCCTGCTCTACGAGATGCTCACCGGCGAGGTCCCGTTCCAAGCCGACAACCTCGTCGGCGTGGCGATGAAGCACGTCAACGAGCGCATGCCCGACGTGCAGCGAAAGCGCCGCGACGCTTCCTCGGCGCTGGCCGCCGTGGTCGAGCGCTCGACCGAGAAGAAGCCCGACAAGCGCTACGACGACATGCAGGCGATGCTCGTCGACCTCGAGAACGCGCTCGAGGTCGAGGTGGCACGGGCGGGGCGCGCGACCGGCGAGGCGACCACGGTGCTCGACTCGGTCTCCTCGGACCGACGACTTCGGATCTTGAAGCGCAGCGGAATCTCGCTCGCCGGCATCGTCTTGGTCCTCGCTGCGGTGGTCGTGGCGCTGCTCGTCGCCGGGCTGCTCAGCGACGACGACCGGCGGGCCGGTGGGGCGGCCGGTGGGGGCAACGAGGATCAGGTCGGAGCGGAGGTCGAGCTGGTCGAGGCTGCTGCGTTCGACCCGGTGGCGACCGGCGGCGACGATCGAGGAGCATTCCGAGGAAGCCGCGCTCGCAATCGACGGCGACACCGCCACCGCCTGGCCGACCGAGGAGTACACCTCCTCCGACGTCGTCCTCGACGCTGCGGGCAAGCCCGGCGTCGGCCTGATCGTCGATGCCGGCGAGCCCGTCGAGGGCACGAGCCTGTCGATCAGCTCCGTCGATGGTGGATGGGACGCGGAGATCTACGCCGCGGCCGAAGGGCCGCCCGAAGAGCTCGCCGATTGGGGCGAGCCGGTCGACGAGGTTGACGATGCCGCCGACAACGCGCGGGTCGAGTTCGAGGTGGCCGAGCCTTCGCAGTACTACCTGATCTGGCTGACCAAGCTCACAGGGGCGCCCGGCGAGTACAAGGTCGAGATCTCCGAAGCGGCGCTGGCCGCCGGCTAGGTCGGCGTGGTGACCACCGCGTCGAGCGGCAGCTTGCGTCCCATAGTTGTGCGTTAGCTGCCGCTCGGCTCAGAACTCGTACGAGCGCTCGCGCTCGTAGCGCGCGACGGCGAGCTGGACGAGGCGGTCGCAGAGCTCGGGGTAGGGCACGCCGGTGGCCTCGAAGAGCTTGCCGAAGACGCTGGTCGAGGTGAAGCCGGGGATCATGTTGATCTCGTTGACGAGGACGTCGCCGCCGTCGCGGACGAAGAAGTCGCAGCGAGCGAAGCCGGTGCCGCCGACCGCTCGGAACACCCGGGCGGCCAGCTCTCGCACGCGCTCGACCGCGTCGTCCGGGATCGGGGGCGGCACCTGAAGCTCCATGCCCGCCCTCGACGTACTTGGCTTCGAAGTCGTACCAATCCGATCCCTTGGTGACGATCGCGCCGGGCAGCGACGTCTCGACCGAGTCGGGGTCCTCGCCCAGGCCGGAGTTGCCGATCACCGAGCACTCGACCTCGAGCCCGCCGGCGTCGGCCTCGATGATCACGCGCGGATCGTGGCTGAGCGCGAATTCGACGGCCGCGTCGAGCTCGGCCTCCGGACTGAGCACGCGCGTGATCCCGACGCTCGAGCCCAGGCGCGAGGGCTTCACCCACAGCGGCCTGCCCATCGCCGCGGCATGGTCGCGCCAGCCCGGCTCACCGACCTCGGCGAACTCGACCTGCGGCAGCCCGTGAAAGGCGAGCAGCCGCTTGCAGACGAGCTTGTCGAGCGCCACCGCGGCGGCGAGCACGCTGGGGCCCGCGTAGGCGATGTCGAGGGTCTCGAGCAAGCCCTGGACCGTGCCGTCCTCGCCGAAGGGGCCGTGCAGGACCGGAAACGCCACCTCGCAGCCGAGCAGGCCACCGGCGGCGCGCATCTCGACCTCCTGTCCGTCGGCGAGCCAGCGACCCTGGCGCTCGATCAGGACCTCGATCACCTCGTGGCCCGCGAGCGCGCAGACCGGCGGCCACCGAGGCTCCCGACTGCAGCGAGATCTCGTGCTCCGAGGAGCGCCCGCCCGAGATCACGGCCACCTTCATCGTCGCTTCTCAGCCTTGGGCTCTGTGGTGGTTGTTTGATCGGTCGTCGTCGTTTCGGGCTCCGGCTCGGGCTCGGGCTCGGGCTCGGTCAGCTCGCCGACGTAGATCGTGACGAAGTCGCCCTGGCGCAGGCGCGCGCCGGCGCCCGGCGCCTGGTCGAGCACCCGGCCGTCCTCATCGGCGTCCTCGGTCTCACGCGACACCACCTCGACGCTGAGCCCGCGGCTCTGGAGCAGCCTGCGCGCCGCGTCCTCGGACTGGCCCTCCACGCTCGGCACGGTGACCGAGCCGGCCCCGGTGGAGACGATGATCGTGACCCCGTCGCCGCGAAGCAGCTCTGAGCCCGGGCCGGGATCCTGTCCGATCACGATGCCCTCCTCCTCGTCGGCATCGCGGAAGTCGGTGTTGACGATGAGCCCGAGCCGCTCGAGCTCGGATTCGGCCTCCTCCTCGGTCTCGCCGAGGACGTCGGGCAGGGTGATCAGGTTGGCCCCGGTGGAAACGACCACTGTCACGGTCGAGCCGCACTCGACCTCCTCGCCGGCGGCGGGGCGGGTTTCGATCACGCGGCCCGAGTCGACGTCGCGCGACGGCCTCCTCTCCTCTGCGACCAGCAGGTTCTCGGCCTGAAGCTGCTCGCGCGCCTTGGCGAGGGTCTCGTTTCGCAGCGGCGGAACCTCGACCGAGAGCCCGAGGCTGACGGTCAGCGTCACCCGCGCGCCCTCCTCGGCCTCCGAGCCCGCGGCCGGGTCCTGCTCGACGACCGTGTCCTCGGGGGCGCAGTTGGCGACGGTGGAGGTGGCGACGTCGAAGCCGCGGCGCTCGAGTATCGAGCGCGCCTCGGCCTCCGTCTTCTCGATCACCGCCGGGACGTTGGTCGTCTGCGTGTCGTCGCGAGTCAGGGCCCACACGGCCGCGGCGATCAGGAGCAGGGCGATGACGGCGAGAGCGATCAGGCGGTTGCGGGTCAGCCAGCGCTCGTCCTCGGGCGGCGGCTCCTCGTCGACGACCACGACGGGGTAAGCGGCGGTGCCGCCGAGCGCGGCTCCGGAGGGATCGGACTCGGCCTTCTCGAGCGCCTCGAGGAACTCGTCGGCGCTCTGAAAGCGGTTCGCCGGGTCCTTCGCGAGCGCCTTGAGCACGACCATGTCCAGCGCCGGAGAGACCTGCGGGTTGAGCTGCGACGGCGGTCGCGGCTGCTCGGAGACCTGCTTCAGCGCCACTGCGACCGGCGAATCGGCCTCGAACGGAACCTGGCCCGTGAGCGCCTCGTAGAGCATGACGCCGATCGAGTAGAGGTCGGAGGCGGCCGTGACCTCGAGTCCTTGCGCCTGCTCCGGCGAGAGGTACTGGGCGGTGCCGAGAACCGAGCCCGTCTGGGTGATCTCCGATACCCCGGCCCGGGCGATGCCGAAGTCGGTGACGCGGGCGCGACCCTCGCCGTCGACCATCACGTTCTGGGGCTTGAGGTCGCGGTGGATGATCCCGCGCGAGTGAGCGAAGCGGGCGCCGACCAGGATCTGCCGGATGATCTCCAGGGCTTCGCCGATCGTCAGCCCGCGGTTGATCAGGTCCTTGAGCGTCGCCCCCTCGACGTACTCCATCGCGATCCAGTTGCGCCCGTCCGCTTCGCCGCGGTCGTAGACGCCGACCACGTTCGGGTGCTGGAGATGGGCCGCCGACTGCGCCTCGCGGCGAAAGCGCTCGACGAACTGCTCGTCCTGGGCGAAGCGCTCGTGCAGGAACTTGAGCGCGACCTGGCGGTCGAGCATCTCGTCGCGCGCGAGCCAGACATCGGCCATCCCGCCGCTGCCGAGCCGACGGACCAGCGTGTAGCGGTCGTCGATGCGCTGGCCCTGCGTCAGCGCCACGGCACTCCCTCAGCCGCCATCGAGCAACGAACCCATGACTTCGGTCGCGATCGGCCCGGAGACCTCGCCGCCGAAGCAGCCGGTGCAGCGCTCGAGCATCACCGCGACCGCGATCTGAGGATCCTCGGCCGGCGCGAAGCCGATGAACCAGGGCCGGTTGATGGACGCCTCGACATCGATCTCCGCGGTGCCGGTCTTGCCGGCGAACTGAACCCCGCCGAGCGACAGGCTCGACGCCGTGCCCTCCTCGGTGACGTTGACCATCATCTCGGTCACCTGGGCGGCGGTCTCCTCGCTGATCGCCTGGTTCTGCTCCTCGCCGTCCTCGAGCTCGGTGATCGTGCGGCCGTCGGGATCCTGCGCCGACTGGAGCAGGGTCGGCTCCATCAGCGTGCCCTGGTTGGCGACCGTGGCGGCAACCTGGGCCATCTGCAGCGGCGTCGCCAGCAACCGCTCCTGGCCGATCGCGACGCGGCCGATGTCGATCAGGTCGCCGTCGTCGAGCAGGCTGCCCTCGGAGTAGACGCCGCTCGGAGCCATCTGGTTGTCGGGATAGTTGAGCTCCGGGTCGCGATTGAAGCCGAAGCGCTCCATGTACTCGAGATAGGTTTCGGCGCCGAGCTGCTCTCCGACCTGGGCCCAGTAGGTGTTGACGGAGTTGGTCAGGGCGGTGGTCGCGTCGATGTCGCCGAAGCTCTGACCGCCGGAGTTGCTCAAGGGCGCGCCCGAGATCTGCTTCGGCGAATCGGCGTTGATGACCGTGTCGGGCTCGATCTCGCCCGAATCGAGCGCCGCCGAGAGCGGTCAGCACCTTCATCGTCGACCCTGGCTCGTAGGTGCTCTGTGTCGGGCGGTTGACCAGCGGCGCGGCTTCGTCCTGCGAGAGCTCGCTGAAGGTGGCCTCGTCGCGCACGGCGTTGGCGTCGTAGCCGGGAACCGACGCCATCACCTTGACCGCGCCCGTATCGGGCTCGATCGCGACGACCGAGCCGCCGAAACCGCTCGCGCCCGGGTCGAGTCGATCGCCGCCTGCAGCTGCTCGGTCGGCGAGCTGCTGCGCCGCGGCGTCCAGGGTCAGCGTGATGTCCGCGCCCGCCGGCGCATTGCCGCTGAGCTGGTCGATGATCGACGCGAACTCGTTCTCCTCGCCGCTGAGCAGGTCGTTCTCAGACGACTCGATGCCGCTGCGCGCCGACCTCGACGAAGGAGTAGCCGATCGGGTTGCCGAACGGCGTGCCGGCCGGATAGCGCCTGACGTAGACGGGGTTGCGGCCGCCGCCCTCGGCGACGCTCTCGGCGACCAGGACACCGTCGGCGGTCGTGATCTTGCCGCGGGGGATCTGCTGCTCGGCGATCAGCCCGCGGCGGTTCTCGGTCTTCGCCTGAAGCTCCTCGGCGTCGAAGACCGTCCACTTCGAGGTGAAGTAGACGAGCGTGCCGAAGAGCGCCAGGACGAGCACGAAGATGCGGAAGATCGGCGGGTTCACACCGCGACGCTTCCCGTGTAGCTGGATCGGCGATTGCGAAGTCTCGGGCGGCGGGCGGCGGGCGCGGTCGGAGATCAGCAGCAACAGCGCCAGCAAGACCATGTTGGCGACGATCGAGCTGCCGCCGAAGGAGACGAACGGCAAGGTGACGCCGGTCAGCGGGATCGCCTTGGTGACGCCGCCGATGATCACGAACGCCTGCAGGGCGAAGATCGCAGTCAGGCCCGCCGCCAGCAGCTTCGAGAAGCCGTCGGGTGCCATCACCGCGGTCTTGAAGCCCCGGACCGCGATCAACGCGTAGATCACGATCAGCGCGCAGCCGCCGAACAGGCCGAGCTCCATCGTCAGCACGGCGAAGATGAAGTCGGTGTGCGGCGCCGGGAGGATGCTGCCGCAGTCGGGAAAGGGCTGCGCGCAGTCGGGCGCAAACGGTCCCGGCAGCTTCAGCAGCGACTCACCCAGCCCCGTTCCGAAGAGGCCGCCGTCGGCTTGCGCGAACAGCGATTGCTGGATCTGCCCCGCACCCTCGGGCGCCGTTGGCCGCGAACGGATCGAGCCAGATGTCGAAGCGCTCCTGGACGTGGCCGACCGTCTTGGCGAAGAAGTACGTCCCCAGGCCGAAGGTCAGCATCCCGGCGAGCACGTAGGAGAAGCGAGCGGTGGCGACGTACAGCAGCGCCAGGAAGGCGCCGAAGAACATCAGCGAGCTGCCGAGATCGCGGATGAAGACCAGCAGCACCATCGCCGCCCCCCAGACGACCAGCAGCGGCCCGAACTGCTTCAGCGGCGGCAGCGTCACCCCGCCGCACCCTGCGGGCAGCTACCGAGAGCAGCTCGCGCTTCTCGGCCAGGTAGCTGGCGAGAAAGACGACGATCGCGATCTTCGCCAATTCGGCCGGCTGGAAGTTGATCGGGCCGAGCGAGACGCCGAGGTATGCGCCGTTGACCTGCGCGCCGATCCCCGGCAGCCGCGGCGCCAGCAGCAGCAGGATCCCGGCAGTGGCGATCACGTACCGGTAGCGCTCGAGCACGTGGTAGTCGCGCAGGAAGACGATCGTCGCGCAGAACAGCACCAGTCCGAGGACGAAGACCGTCGCCTGGTCGAAGGCGAGCTGGTCGTCGATCCGGTAGATGAGGACGAGGCCGATCGCCGCGAGCAGGGCACACAGCGGGAACAGGTAGGGGTCGGCATTGGGCAGGCGCAGGCGCAGGAAGATGTGCGCGCCGACGCAGAGCGCGAGAAAGTAGCCGCCGTAGATCAGGCTGAGGTCGGTGACCTCGTTCGAGCGCACGATGAACACCGCCGTGAACCCGGCGGTGACGAGCAGCGCCACCGGGACGAGCGCCAGCAGCTCTCGGTTTCGGGCGCTCATGGCCTTGTCTCAGTTCCCGCTCTGAGCGGGGGCTGCGTTGCCGCCGGCGTCACCCTTGCCGCCGGCGCCGGCGCCGGTCTGGTCGTTGCCGCCGGCGCCGGTCTGGCCGTTGCCTGACGCGTCGTTGCCCTGGTTGGGCTGCGCAGGTGCGGGCGCTGCGCTCGGCGTCGCCGGCACCGCAGCGGACTCGAGGTCCTCGAGCAGCGAAACGGCGTCGTCGCGGCCGCGGAGCTCGTGATCGGTTACCTCGTCGCGGCGGTCGTCGGGCAGCGAGTCGGCCTGAAACGGCACCGAGTAGACCTCGGAGTAGAGCTCGGCGTCGAACGGCAGGTCGTAGGGAAGCCCGCGGTAGAGCGCTGACGCGCCCGCCCTCGTCGATGCCGAGGAAGTAGACCTGGCGCATGCCGAGATATGCGCCGACGGCGATGCCCGCGAGCACCACCAATACGGCGAGCACCTTGGCCGCGGTCCTGACGCGACTGCGGCGGGGCTCGTGCCGGCGGCTGCCGGCACGATCGGCGGCGCCGCGAACCCGCTCCGACGTCAGCCCGGCCTCCTCGGCGCTGGGGCCGATCAGCGTCGGGCTCGGATCGATCGCGGCCTCATCGCTCTCTTCGAGGCGAAAGGCGACGACGGTGATGTTGTCGCGGCCGCCTGCTTCGTTGGCGCCCTGAACGAGATTCGAGACCGCGTCCGAGAGCGAGGAGCTGTTGCGGAGGATCTCGGCGATCGCCTCCTCCTTGACCATCGTCGTGAGGCCGTCGGAGCAGAGCAGGAAGATGTCGCCGGGGCGAGCCGAGAAGCTCAGCGTGTCGATCTCCACGTCCGCTTCAGGCCCGAGAGCGCGGGTGATGATCGAGCGTTGCGGGTGGTCTTCGGCCTGCTCTGAGGTCAGCCGGCCCTGACGGCGAAGCTCCTCGACCAGGGAGTGGTCGGAGGTGAGCTGGCGCAGCTCGCCGTCTCGAAAGACGTAGGCGCGGCTGTCGCCGACGTGGGCGAAGGCGACATCCTCGCCGTCGACCAGGGCCGCGGTGAGCGTCGTCCCCATGCCGGTGCGCGTCGAGTCATGCTGAGAGAGCCCGTGGATGCTGCGGTTGGCAGTCTCGACGATCGCTCGCAGGTAGCCCTCGGGCGACTGATCTCGTCGCTCGGCGGCCTCGAACGCCTCGGCGGCGATGCGCGAGGCGACCTCGCCCGCCTGAGCTCCTCCCATCCCATCTGCGACGGCGAACATCGGTGCGCTGGCAAAGAAGGAGTCCTCGTTTGCGGTGCGCTGGCGGCCCGTGTCGGTTCGGAAGGCCTGCTCGACGACGCGCAGCATCACTCGCCTCCGGGCAACTGCAGCTCGAAGCGCAGCTCTGTGTCGCCGATGCGGATCACGTCGAGATCGGAGATCTCCGCTTCGCCCTCGAGCGTGGCCCCGTTGAGGAAGGTCCCATTGGTCGAGTTCAGGTCCTCGACGTAGTACTGGGCGCCTCGCGAGTAGAGCCTGGCGTGGATCGAGGAGGCAAAGCGATCATCGATGCGGACATCTGCGTCGCCGGAGCGACCGATCGAGAGGCCGCCGAAGAGGTCGTAGCGCTCGCCGGCCGGCAAGCCGCCCCCGGTGACGGCGACGAGGAACGCGTCGGTAGCCGCAGCGCGTCCACCGGGTCCGACCCGCTGATGGATGCCGGTCGCCTCCGGCGCAGGAGCGGTGGTTTGTCGCAGCTCGCGCCAGGCGCTGCGCGAGACCCAGAACAAGAACAGGTAGAGAACGGCGAGAAAGCCGAACTTGAGGCCGACGGCGATCGGTTCAGTATCCAAACAGCTACGTGCTCGATCGTCGAAGGCGAAAGCGAACCGTGCCGACGATCACCTCGTCGCCGGGGGACAGCCGCGAGGCGTCGACCTGGCGGCCGTTGACCTTGACGCCGTTGGTCGAGTCGAGGTCGACAATCTGCCAGTCGCCGGTCGTCCCGCGACGCAGCTCGGCATGGCGCCGCGACACGTTCGGGTCGTTGAGAACGCAATCGCACTCACGCGAGCGCCCGAGCACGGCGACGGGGCCGTCGAGCACGTAGCGGCGGTCGTCGAGCGAGACGATCGCCTTCGTCTCGGTGAGGTGAGCCGCGGGGCGGCGCTTTCGCGACTTCGTCTCCTTCGGCGGCACCGAGTAGACCATCGTGTGGCCTTGCTCGCCCTGCTCTGGCGATTCGCCCTGGCGCGCCGGCGGTTTGACGAGACGGGTCTGGATGCCGAACTCGCCCAGGCGCAAGCGCTCGTCGGCTTCGAGGTCGACCTCGGGGCGGGTCAGCAGCGCATAGTCGTGCTTTCGCGCGTGCTCGAGCAGGTACGAGGAGAGCTCCTGCTCGAGCGAGCTCTCATATCCCTCGAGTCGCGACTTGTCCTCCGAGGAGAGCCAGACCGTGTACTGGTTCGGCACGTAGACCCGCGAGACCGAGGCGGTCCGGTGGGCGTCCATCTCCTTGGCGAGCTTGCGAGCGATCTCGACCGGCTGCACCTGCGACGAGAAGGCACGGCTGAAGACTCCCTCGACGAGGCTCTCGATGCGCTGTTCCAGGTTGCGTAGGACGCTGATGGCTAACCGTCTCTCTGTCTGCGGGCAGGGCTAATACCCGGGGTCGGGAAAGCGAAAGCCTAGAAGGTTGGGGCTACGCCAGACGACCCGAGAGGCGGCGGCGACCGAGATCGCGCTCGGTGTCGGCGCGAGCAAGCCCAGGCTCGTCGTGCGTGCGTGCGCCTGAGGCCGAACTCGACGCCGACCGCGACCAGGGCTGCCGCGACGACTCCCACCGGGTTCTCGGCCAGGGTTCCGTTGCCCACGAGCGAGAGCGCAGCGTGTACGCCGGCAGCCCAAAGCATGGCCGCCAGCAAGGCGATCGCGACGTGGCGCAGCTCCAGCAATCGCCCCAGCGCAACGGAGGCGACGGCAAAGACACCGAGGCCGAGTAGCGACTCGGGGGAGGCCATCGGCTCCAGGATCGACCTCGCAGCGAGGCCGGCGTCGTCGACCCAGCCGCGGGGCGCCTCGGGCCCGAGGCCAAGGTCGGGACCGAGTCCCAGGCCGAGCGAGGCCGCGACGAGACAGATCCAGGCGCCGGCGCCGAGCGCCGCGCGGCCGACGGGCGACGGCGCCCAGGCGCCGAGCGCTGCAGCCGCGCCGGGCACGCCGAGGACGGCGACCGCCGGCGCGGCGAGCGGCATCAGGGCGCTGAGACCGGCGCCGGCGATCAAGCAGGGGACGAAGAGCACGCCGAGCACGAGCGCGAGGCCACCCGCTGACGACGGCCCGGCGATCAACACGAGCGCGGCCATGGCGCAGGCGAGCGCCACGATTCGAGCGAGACCGAGCGACCTCCAGGCGCCGACCGAGCCGGGGTCGGTCGCTTCGGGAGGACTGGGCACGGCATGGCGATCGTCGAGCCATTCGAGCTCGGCCGCGAGGCAGTCGCTGAGCTCGATCGGGGTCGGGCGCAGCTCGGACTCAGGCGCCAGGCAGGCATCGATCGTGTCGGCGAGACCCTCGGGGAGATCCGGCCGGACCGAGCTCAGCGAGGGCGCGCCGATACCGATCCGTCGTGCGGTCTCGGCCGGCGAGCGGCCGGCGACCGGGTTCACCCCCGACCAGCATTCGTACGCGGTGAGAGCAAGCGAGTAGACGTCGGTCGGTGGCCCGGCGAGCTCGCCTTCGGCCTGCTCGGGCGACATGTAGGCCAGCGTGCCGACGACGTCGCCGGCGGCGGTCAGGGTCGGCGCTCCAGCGATGCGCGCGATGCCGAAATCCATCAGCTTGGCGCGGCGGGCACCGCCTGTGCGCTCGCCGACGATCACGTTCTCGGGCTTGATGTCGCGGTGCACGACGCCGCGATGGTGAGCGTGGGCGAGTGCCTCGCAGAGGTCGCAGGTGATCTCGGCCACGTCGCGGTCACACAGCAGTCCGTCGGCGTGCGCGCGCGACAGGTCCATCCCCGGCACCAGTTCCGAGACGAGGATCGCGCGGCCGTTGTGCTCGCCGAGCTCGTACAGCGTCACGATCGCCGGGTGGTTGAGCCGGGCGGCGGCCTGCGCCTCGCGCAGGACGCGCTCGGGCTCGGCCCGTGACGAGCTCCTTGACGGCGACCTCGCGCTGAAGTCGCTCGTCGAACGCCCTGAAGACGGTGCCCATCCCTCCGGAGCCGATCCGCTCCAGGAGCCGGAAACGCCCCATGATCAGCTCCTCAGACACCACCCGACGACCTTCGCCGGGGCATCGGGCTCTCCTGCCGAATCTCCCTCCGCAGCAGGCTTCATACTCTGCGGGCCGAAGCTGACCCAAAGGTGAGATCGTGGCTTTCCTCGACGACGACGGTTTAGATCCGGCCCCGCGCGGCGGTGGCCCAAGACGACCTGGGTCCGATCGCCAGCGCCAGCTGCTGGTGCGGCGGCTGATCGCGCTGGGCGTCGGTGTGCTCGTCGTGATCTTGCTCCTGCTCGGGATCCGCGGCTGCCTCAACGCCCGCGAGGAACGTGGCTTCGAGAACTTCGTCTCCGACCTGAACTCGATCGTCACCACCTCGAATCAGCTCTCGAGCGGGTTCTTCGCGCGCCTCTTGGAACCGCCCAACAACCTCACCGAGCTCAACCTCGAGGCCGAGATCGCCTCCGACCGCGGCACGGCCGAGCAACTGCTGCAGCGCGTCGAGGGCCTCGACACGCCCGACGATCTCGCCGATGCCCAGCAGGAGCTGGTGCAGGCGTTCGAGCTGCGCCGCGACGCGCTCGAAGGCATCGCCGAGGACATCCCGACCGCGCTCGGCGACGAAGCGCGAGACGAGGCGATTCGAGCGGATCGCCGAGGACATGCGGATCTTCCTCGCCTCCGACGTGCTCTACGCCCGCGCGCAGGCCGAGGTCATCGAGGTGCTCGAGGAGCAGCAGATCGCCGGTGAGATCGAGTCGAGCCAGTTCCTGCCCGAACCCGTCGGCCGCTGGCTCGACGATCTCGAGCTCTACAGCGTGCTCAACAGCTTCGCCACGGAAACGGGTGCTGTGCAGGGACTTCATGGCATCGCCCTGATCGGCACCGAGGTCAACAAGTCGCCGCTGAGCGTCGACCTCGACAACTCGGTCTCGCTCGGAAACGACGAACCGACGATCACGCTGACGATCGAAAATCAAGGCGAGGAAGAGGAGAACGACGTCAAGGGCACGTTCACGCTCAGCGGCGGCTCGCAGACGATCGAGGGCGAGGGGACGATCGCCCAGCTCGACGCGGGCGGCAGCCAAGAGGTGACGATCCCGCTCACCGCCGAGCCCGACACCGGCGTCCCGCTGACGCTCGAAGCCCAGGCCGTGCCGGTGCTCGGTGAGCAGGACGCGACCAACAACGGCGCCACCTACCGGATCACGTTCGAGTAGCGAGCGCGCCTGCGAGTCGCCTACCTGGGTCCGGCCGGGACGTTCAGCGAGGATGCGCTTCGCGCGGCGGCGGCGGGCGCCGAGTTCGAGTGGCATGCACACCCCTCGATCCACGCCGCCGTTCTCGCCGTCGAGAGCGGCGCTGCCGACCGTGCCCTGGTCCCGCTCGAGAACTCGCGCGAGGGCTCGGTGCGGATGACGCTCGACGCGCTTGCCTTCGACGCCCCCAACGTGACGATCGCCGGGCAGCACGACCAGCCGATCACACAATCGCTGATCGTCCGCGAGCCACTCGAGCTCGACGGCGATAGAGGCTCGTGATCTCACACCCTCAGGCGACCGCGCAGTGCGCGAGCTTCATCCGAGCCGAGCTGCCTGGAGCCGAGGTCCGCGCCGCGACCAGCACGGCCGAGGCGGTCAAGGCGGTGGCGGAGTCCCCGCGGCCGTGGGGCGCGCTGGCCGGCCCGTCGGCCGCCGCGATCTACGGCTGCACGGTCCTGCGCGAGGGCGTCGAGGACGATCCCGGCAACGTCACCCGCTTCGTCTGGCTCGCGCCGGCGGGCACGACCGTCGCCGGCGCGGGGCCGTGGAAGACGACGATCAGCTTCTCCGAGCTCGGCGCCGATCACCCCGGAGCGCTCGTCGACGCCCTGGCCGAGTTCGCCAGCCGCGAGGTGAACCTGGTCCGGATCGAGTCGCGCCCGCTGCGCCCTGCCGAGCTCGGGCGCTACATGTTCTTCGCCGACCTCGAAGGCTCGATCGCCGACGGCGCTGTCGCGCGACGCCATCGATGGGCTTGCGGACCAAGGCTGAGAACGTGCGAATCCACGGCAGCTACCCGGTGGCCAGTCACGGCATCCCGGGGCTCAGCGGCTAGCGGACCCGGCGCGACATCTAGACTTCTCGCCACAATGGCGGTCGTCGAGGACCCCGGAGTAGTGATTCGCCCCTCGGGGGTGGTGCGAACGCGCACCACCGGAGGTCGCGTGCTCGTCCTCAACGCCAGCTACGAGCCGATCAACGTCTGCACGGTCCGCCGCGCGACCGTGTTGCTGCTCAAGTCGCGCGCCGAGATGCTCGAACGCGGCTCGGGCCTGCTTCATTCCGAGCGGCTGGCCCTCGAGCGTCCGTGCGTGATCAGGCTGGTGCGATACGTCCGCGTCCCGCGCGACGTGCACCGGCGAAAGATCACACGCAAGGCCGTGCTCGCGCGCGACTCCTACACCTGCCAGTACTGCGGTCGCGAGGCTGCCGCCGGCCTGACCGTCGACCATGTCATCCCCCGCAGCAGGGGTGGCCAGTCGGTGTGGGAGAACATCGTCGCCTCGTGTGCGCCGTGTAACCGCAAGAAGGGCAGCCGCCTGCCGCGCGAGGCGCGCATGCATCCCGCCACGCGCCCGCGCCCACCTGGCCCCACCGTCTTCATTCGCATCGCTGCTCCCCGGGTACCTGTTGCCTGGGAGCCGTATCTCGGCGCCGCGCCCGCCTAGAGACGGAGAAGGGCCGCCCCCTGCGGAGCGGCCCTTCCAAGGTGCGATTTCTGAACGAGCTTCGGGTCTTCGTGACCGGGTGGGACGGGTTCCGGTCTCCTCGGCTCGCCGGTGCCTGGGGTTGGATTGCGCCAGGCGGCTCGCACGATGCTCGTCCTCAATGGCGGTCACCCGCCGTTTCGGAAACGGAGCGGCCGACTAGCGGCCCCGCACCTCCAGCGTCCCGGGAAAACTGTCACTCAACTTAGGACCACCTCCTTTCTCTGGTGATCTGATTGAAGCAAATGTCGAGGTCGCGCTCGCGGCGCTCGGACCCTGATCCACCGGGGAGCCAAATTGTGGGGTGGGATCTTGGGGTTCTCCTCGATGCCGCGGGACTGCTCGGCGATGAATATGGGTGGCGTGATCGGTCTCACGTAACAGGAGTCTCTGATTTCGGACGATACGAACATGAACGAGGACGCCGCAGAGCACGCTGTCGCAGGCGGCCTCGAGCTCGGGGGCTGGCCGAGCGGCCGTCGTCTGGTCGAGCTGGGCGTCTTCGCCCTGCTGATCGGCGGTGCGCTGTTCGCGTTGCCGGGCCTCGACGATCTCCGCGAGCGTCTCGCCGGCGCCGACCCGAAGCTGATCGCGCTCGCCGCCGCGCTCGAGGTCGGCTCTTGCCTGGCGTTCGTCGCCGCCTTCCGCGGCGTCTTCTCGCGGCGCCTGTCGTGGCGCTTCAGCTACGAGGTCGCGATGGCCGAGCAGGCCGCCAACGTCCTGCTGCCGACCGGCGGCGCCGGCGGCCTCGCGCTCGGCGCCTGGGCCTTGCGGCGCGTCGGGATGCCGGCGGAGCGCATCGGGCGAAGGACCGTCGCCTTCTTTCTGATCACCAGCTCGGTCAACTTCCTCGCCGTGATCTTCGCGGGGGTCGGGCTTGCGCTCGGGCTGTTCAGCGGCGAGGTCGCGCTCGTCGCCGGGCTGGTTCCGGCGCTTCTCGCGGCGGTGGCGCTGACCGTGGTCGCGACTTCGCCGCGCTTTCTCGACGGCGAACGCGGC
The DNA here is from genome assembly GCA_963730145.1 of uncultured Solirubrobacterales bacterium. GTDB lineage: Bacteria > Actinomycetota > Thermoleophilia > Solirubrobacterales > 70-9 > WHSW01. Next base: position 419,250 of record CAVSQT010000001.1, on the reverse strand, counting down.
ACGAGCTCGGCCGGGCGCATCCGCACGGCAATCACCCACGGGCGCGGCTACCTTGCCGACGGGATCCGTGACGCGCTGCGGATGATCGCCGGCCGGCGGCCGCTGGTGGTGCTCGGCGCGATCGGCTACATGGGCCTCGACGTGCTCGCGCTGGCCGCCGTGTTCGCCGCGTTCGGCGGTGGCGCGCCGGAGTTGGCGGTGTTCGTGCTCGCCTATGCGGTCGGACAGCTCGGCGGGCTGTTGCCGCTGCCCGGAGGCATCGGCGGCACCGACGGCGGCCTCATCCTCGCCTTTGGCCTGCTCGGAACGCCCGTCGCCGTCGCGGCGGCCGCCGTGCTCGGCTACCGCGCCTTCCAGCTCGGTGTGCCGGCGGTGCTCGGCCTCACCGCATATGCGCGGCTGCGGCGGACGCTGGTGGACGCGGAGGCTTCGAGCGAGTACGAGCCGGCGGCGAAGGGCGCAAGCTCTGTGGACGGGCGCGGCTGCGCGCCGCAGCTCGAGCTCGAGCCGGCCTTAGCTACTCGTCGGAGTCGGCTGGGGCGTCTTCGGCCGATCGAGTCGGCGGCCGGTGGCGCAGCGCCCTCGGCCGCCTCGAGCGCGATCTGGTCGGCTTCCGCTGCGACGTCGCCGGCGGCTGCGGTCGATTCGACCACGAGCGCGACGGCGCTGACGCAGTCGTCGTCCTTGATGTTCATCACCTTGACGCCCTGGGTCGCGCGGCCCATCTGCGAGATGCCGCCGGCGCGGGTGCGCTGGACCATGCCGGCCTGGGAGATGAAGAGCAGGTCCTGGTGCTCGCGGACGATCAGCGCGCCGGCGAGGCCGCCCTTCTTCGCCGTCATCTTGATCGTCAGCACGCCCTTGGTCCCGCGGCCCTTGATCGGATACTCGGACACCGCCGTGCGCTTGCCGTAGCCGTGCTCGGTGACGACGAAGAGCTCGGAGTCGTCGCGGGCAACGTCCATCGCCAGCACCCGGTTCTCGGTCCCGCCGACCTTGGCGGAGACGTTCATTCCCTTGACCCCGGACGTGTCGCGGCCCATCGAGCGCACGGCGGACTCGCTGAAGCGGGACGCGTGCCCCGACTTCGAGACCAAGAGCAGGTCGTCCTCGCCGGTGGTCAGGCGCACCTGGACGAGCTCGTCGCCGTCGCGGACCTTGATCGCGATGATCCCGTCGGCGCGGATCGGCGTGTTGTAGGCGAGGAACTCGGTCTTCTTGACGAGGCCCTTGGCGGTGGCGAAGGCGAGGAACTTCGCCTCCTTGAAGTCGCGCGTCGGGATCACGGCCATCACCTTCTCGCCGTCGCGAAGCGGCAGCACGTTGACCAGCGCCCGGCCCTTCGCGGTGCGCGATCCCTCCGGCAGCTCGTAGACCTTGAGGCGGTAGACCTTGCCGCGGTTGGTGAAGAAGAGCAGGAAGTCGTGGGTCGAGCAGATGTGCAGGTGCTCGATGTAGTCGCCCTCCTTCATCTCCATGCCCATGACGCCGACGCCGCCGCGATGCTGCTGGCGGTAGGTGACCAGCGGCAGGCGCTTGACGTAGCCCGAGTTCGTCAGCGAGATCACCATCTGCTGGTCGGCGATCATGTCCTCGATGTTCATGTCGCCCTCGAAGTGGGTGAGCTCGGTCCGCCGCTCGTCGCCGTAGCGGTCGTTGATCTCATCGAGTGTCTCGACGATGAGCGCGTCGATACGCGCCGGATCGCCGAGGATCGCTCGCAGCTCCGCGATCTTGTCGACGAGCTCCGAGTGCTCCTCGCGCACCTTGTCGGACTCGAGCGCGGTGAGGCGAGCGAGGCGCATGTCGAGGATCGCCTGCGCCTGCAGCTCGGACAGCTCGAACTTCTCCATCAAGCCCGTCGCGGGCCGTGTCGGTATCGGCCGAGCCACGGATCAGCTCGATCACGGCGTCGAGGTTGTCGAGCGCGATCAGCAGCCCTTCGAGGATGTGAGCGCGAGCCTCGGCGCGGCGCAGCTCGTACTGGGTGCGCCTGGTCACGACCTGGCGCTGGTGGTCGACGTAGTGAAGGATCAGCTCCTTCAGCGACAGCGTCTTCGGCACGCCGTCGACGAGAGCGACCATGTTGACGCCGAAGCTGTTCTGCATCGAGGTGTGCTTGTAGAGCTGGTTGAGCACGACCTCGGGCGGGTCGCCGCCGCGCTTGAGCTCGATCACCACGCGCATGCCGGAGCGGTCGGACTCGTCGCGCAGATCGGAGATCCCGCTGATCTTCTTCTCGCGGACGAGGTCGGCGATCTTGGTGATGACGCCGCCGTCGCCGCCCTTTCGAACGGTGAACGGGAGCTCGGAGACGATGATCGACTCGCGACCGCCCTTCATCGGCTCGATGTGACAGCGGGCGCGGACCTTGATCGAGCCGCGACCGGAGGCATAGGCGTCGCGGATGCCCTCCATGCTCATCAGGCCCGCCGCCGGGGAAGTCGGGGCCCTTGATGTGCTGCATCAGGCCGGCGAGGTCGATGTCGGGGTTCTCGAGGTAAGCCTTGACGGCGCCGATCGATTCGCTCAGGTTGTGCGGCGGGATGTTGGTCGCCATGCCGACCGCGATTCCCGATGAGCCGTTGACGAGCAGGTTGGGAAAGCGCGCGGGCAGCACCAGCGGCTCCGACTGGGACTCGTCGTAGTTGGGGCCGAAGTCGACGGTCTCGGCGTCGATGTCGCGCACCATCTCCGTCGCCAGGCGGTCGAGGCGAGCCTCCGTGTAGCGCATCGCGGCAGCGAAGTCGCCGTCGATCGAGCCGAAGTTGCCCTGACCGTCGACGAGCGGATAGCGCAGCGAGAACTCCTGCGCCATGCGCACGACCGTGTCGTAGATCGACTGGTCGCCGTGGGGGTGGTACTTGCCCATCACCTCGCCGACGATGAACGCGCACTTGCGATACGGCCGGTTGGGCTGAAGGCCGAGGTCGTGCATCGCGTAGAGCACGCGGCGATGCACGGGCTTGAAGCCGTCGCGCACATCGGGCAGCGCCCGGCCGACGATCACGCTCATCGCGTAGTCGAGATACGAGCTGCGCATCTCCTGCGTCAGCTCGCGCTCCTCGATTCGCCCGGTCAGGGCATCGAGACCGCCGTCAGACATCGAGGAACCTCACCTCCTTGGCGTGGCGCTCGATGAAGTCCTTGCGCGGCTCGACCTTGTCGCCCATGAGCTCGCTGAAGATGCGGTCGGCGAGCGCCGCGTCGTCGATCGTCACCCGCTGCAGGGTGCGCGAGCTCGGGTTCATCGTCGTCTCGGCGAGCTGCTCGGCGTTCATCTCGCCCAGGCCCTTGAAGCGCTGCATGCCGACGCCGTGACGGGCCATCGCCAGCACCGCGCGGCGCAGCTGGCCGAACGACTCCGCGACCTCCTGCTTGCCGTTGAGCGTGACCGTGAACGGCGGCGTCCCGACCTGCTTCAGCAGGTCGGCGTGAACCTCGACCAGATGGCGGTAGTCGTTGGACTCGAACAGCGCGGTGCTGAGACCACGCGTCTGGGCCAGACCGTCGCTGCGGTGGATCGACTTGATCGTGATCTGATCGTCGGAGACGTCGATGATCTCGGTGTCGAACGGCTCACCCTCGGGATCGTCGCCGGAGAGCAGCTGCTTGACGCCGTCCACGGTCGCCACGCCCGCGTCGAGGATCTGCGACTCGGCGAGGAAATCGACGGCGTCGTGGCCGAAAGCGGCCTGCAGCGAGTCCGCCCAGCCCTCGTACTCGTTGAAGCGGCGGTTGAAGCGCTGCCAGCGAGCGGCGGTCAGGTTGTGGGCGACGCCGTTGACGTCGCGCAGCTCGAACTGATCGAACTTGTCGCGCAGGATCAGCTCCTCGAGCTCGGACTCCTTCTCGATGTAGGTCTCCTGCTTGCCGATCTTGACCTTGTAGAGAGGCGGCTTGGCGATGTAGACGTAGCCGGCCTCGATCAGGTCCGGGAGCTCGCGGTAGAGGAAGGTCAGCACCAGGGTTCGGATATGAGCTCCGTCGACGTCGGCGTCGGTCATGACTATGCACTTGTGGTACCGCGCGTTCTCGCGGTTGTAGTCCTCGCCGATCCCGGTCCCGATCGCCGTGATCATCGCCTGGATCATCTCGTTCGAGAGCACCTTGTCGATGCGGCTCTTCTCGACGTTGAGGATCTTGCCCCGCAGGGGCAGGACGGCCTGGGTGTTGCGATCTCGCCCCTGCTTGGCCGAGCCGCCGGCCGAGTCGCCCTCGACGATGAAGATCTCGGCGAGCGAGGGGTCGCGCACGGTGCAGTCGGCGAGCTTGCCGGGAAGCGTCGAGTTCTCCAGCGCCGACTTGCGCCGGGTCAGGTCGCGTGCCTTTCGCGCCGCGTGTCGCGCGCGCGCGGCGTCGACCGACTTGGCGACGATGCGGCGCGCCTCGCTCGGGTTCTCCTCGAGGAACTCGCTGAGCAGGCGGTTGACGGTCTCCTTGACCAGGCCCTCGACGGGTGGATTGCCGAGCTTCGTCTTCGTCTGACCCTCGAACTGCGGATCGGCGAGCTTGACCGAGATCACCGCGGTCAGTCCCTCGCGCACGTCCTCGCCGCTGAGGTTCTCGTCCTTCTCCTTGAGCAGGCCCTTGCCGCGGGCGTAGGCGTTGAGGGTGCGCGTCAGCGCCGAGCGAAAGCCGGAGAGGTGCGAGCCGCCCTCGTGGGTGTTGATGTTGTTGGCGAACGAGAACACCGACTCCTGATAGGACGAGTTCCACTGCATCGCGACCTCGACGGCGCCATCCGAGTTCTCGTGCTCGAAGAAGACCGTCTTCTTGTGCATCGGGTCCTTGTTGGCGTTGAGGTGCTTGACGAAGTCGACGATGCCGCCCTCGTACTGAAAGACGTCGCGCTGGCCGGCGCCGCGCTCGTCGACGATCTCGATCCGCAGGCCGCGGGTGAGAAAGGCGGTCTCGCGCATGCGCTCGGCGAGCGTCGCGTAGTCGAAGTCGAGCGTCTCGAAGACCTCGGCGTCGGGAAGGAAGGTGATCGTGGTGCCGCTGCCGTCGACCTTCTCGCCGCGCTCGAGATCGCCCTGGGGCTCGCCGCGGTCGAAGTCCTCGCGCCACATGTAGCCGTCGCGGTGGATCTCGAGGTGAAGCCGCTCGGAGAGCGCGTTGACGACGGAGACGCCGACGCCGTGCAGTCCGCCCGAGACCTTGTAGCCCCCGCCCTCGCCGAACTTGCCGCCGGCGTGAAGGACGGTGAGCACGACCTCGGCCGCGGGGCGCTTCTCCTCGGGATGCTCGTCGACCGGGATGCCGCGACCGTTGTCGACGACGGTGACGCTGTGGTCGGGATGCAGCGTCAGCGTGATCGAGTCGCAGTAGCCCGCGAGCGCCTCGTCGACGGAGTTGTCGACGACCTCGTAGACGAGATGGTGCAGGCCTCGGGGGCCGGTCGAGCCGATGTACATGCCCGGGCGCTTGCGCACCGGATCGAGACCACGCAGGACGGTGATCTCGTCCGAGGTGTAGCCGTTCGACTCGCTGTCTTCAGTCGCTGCCGGCTTCTTGCCGTCAGCGCCCGCTTCTGTTGGCACTCGGTTGGGCCCCTTCAAATAGCTGTCATGAGAAACCCCGCTCCATCGACGCAGCTCCAACGATGATTCTTGAGCCACGTTCGGACGGATCGGGGTGGCGGTCCGACTTCACATAAGGATACCAGGGTGAGCCGCCGTAAAGCCTGTCCTCTGATCACAAAATACCTGCAAATCGGGCATTAATCTGTGTCGCCATCCTGACTTTCGCCGACGACGAAGCGAAGCCGCTCGATCTGCGCCCCCGACAGCGCTCGATTGAGCCGCTCGAGCAGGTCGTTTTGGAGCAGGTCGAGCTCCTGGGCCCAGGTCGCCGCGTCGCATGCAACTGTGACGACGCCGTCACGTTCGCGCACCGGCTCGGCGTGGTTTGCGATGCGCTCGCCGAGCGCATCCACCCACACCGCCTGGATCGCCGCCGAGCGGGGTCTCGGGCGTCGACTCGACGCGCACGGCGCGGACCAGGTCGCCGAGTGGCGCGCGGCCGGGAGCGCGAGCTCAAGCCGCCTCCGACTCGGCGGCCGAGCTCAGCGCGCGGCCTGCGCGCACCGCGATCTCCCGGCGTCGCTCGACGGACGGGAGATGGTCGGGCTCGGTCGCGGTCACGATCGCCTGGCCCTCGCCCGCGAGGTGATCGACGAGCAGGCCGCGACGCTCGGAGTCGAGCTCGGAGGTGACGTCGTCGAGCAGCATCAACGGCACCGGGCGGTCGTCGTCGATCAGCACCCGTCGCTCGGCGAACAGCAGCGCCAGCAACGCGCTTCTCTGCTGGCCCTGCGAGCCGTAACGGCGAATCGATTTGCCGTCGCGCTCGAATGCGAGCTCGTCGAGATGGGGGCCGTGACCGGTGTAGCCGCGAGCGAGATCGCTCTCGCGACGCGCGGCGATCTCGCTCGCCAGCGCCGCCGGCTCGCTCGCCTCGCTTCGCGGCTTGTAGGCGAGTGTGCCGGTACCGAGCCCGAGCGACTCGGCGGCCGAGGCGAACGGGTCCGAGATCCGCGCGATCGCCTCGCGGCGCAGCGCGATCAACTCGACCCCGGCGGCGCCGAGCTCGGACTCCCAAGCGTCCAGAGTCGACTGGCCGGCGGCGCCGGCGCGAATGCGCCCCAGGAGCGCGTTTCGCTGCGCCAGGGCGCGCGAATAGCGGCGCCGGATCTCGTCGCGCGCCGGCCACAGGGCGGCGCAGAAGCCGTCGAGATGGGCGCGACGACCCGACGGCGGGCCCTTGATCAGGCTGAGGCGGTCGGGCATGAAGACGGACAGCGCCGGGCGCAGACGGGTGCTCTCGGGGCCCGCCGGGGTCCCGTCGACGAGGTGGCGGCGGCCGTCCGTGCGGCTGACCGAGGCGAGGAACGTCCGCGGGCGGGCGCCCTCGCCGGTGACACGGGCCTCGGCGCGAGCACAACGACTGGCCGAAGGCGATCGCCTCGCGATCGTCGCGCGTCCGGCACGAGCGTCCGGCGAGCGCCATGTACGTCGCCTCGAGCAGATTCGTCTTGCCGGCCCCGTTGGCGCCCCAGAACAGGTTCAACCCGGGCCCGAGCTCGACCTCGCAGTCGGCCAGGTTGCGAAAGCCGAGAACGCTTACCGACTCGACAACCACGATCAAACGTTCAAGCCGGATCGGCATGACCAAGTACGAGAAGTCGTCGCCGTCGACCGGGCGCAGCAGGCCCGGCCGCAGCGGCGAGAGAACTGGATCGAGACCTCGTCGGTGGCGACGCTCTCGACTCCCTCGACCAGGTACTGCGGGTTGAAGGCGATCTCGAGTGGCTCGCCGGAGTAGGGCGCCGGCATGCCCTCGGCTGCGTCGCCGATGTCGGGCGTTTCGGCAGCGACGGTCAACTCGCCCTCGGCGAAGGCCAGGCGAAGCGGAGCGTTTCGCTGTGCCAGCTGGCTGATCCTTCGCGTTATCTCGAGCAATTCCTCCCTCGGCAGGCGCACCTCGTGCTCGAAGGACTCGGGGATCAGCTGGCGCCAGCTCGGGAACTGGCCCTCGATCAGCCGCGACGAGAGGACCACGCCGGCGGTCTCGAAGACGACCTGGTTTCGCTGCAAGGCGATCTCGACGTCCTCCGAGCCTTCGGCGGAGATGATCCGGGCGAGCTCGCGCAGAGCCCGGGCCGGGACGTTGGCGTCGAGCGCCTGGGTGATCGGCGACTCGAACTCGGTGTGCTTGACGCTGAGCCGGTAGGAGTCGGTGGCGACCATCGTCAGCCGGCTGGCATCGGCCTGCAGCAGGACGCCGGTGAGGATCGGGCGAACCTCGTCGCGCGAGGCGGCACGGGCGACGAGGTCGATCGTCGTCGCCAGCGGGGCGGCGGGCAGGCGCACCGTCTCGCCCTCGAGCTCGGGCAGACGCGGGAAATCCTCGACCGCGAGGGTGCGAAGGTGAAAGCGCGCCCCGCCGGCGGAGATCTCGACGTCGCGCTGCTCGCCGCGGAGCTCGAGCGAGACCTCGCCCGGCGGCAGGCTGCGCACGACATCGCCGAGCAACCGGCCCGGGCAGCAGCACGGTGCCCTCCTGCTCGGTCTTGGCGTCGCCGAGCTTGCGCGTCAGCGAGAGCTCCATGTCCGTGGCTCGCAGGGTCAGCTCACCCTCGCCGGCCTTGAGCAGGATCCCGCCGAGCGAGGGCAGGGTGCCGCGGGTCGAAACGGCGCGCCCGACCAGCTGCAGCGCGCTGGACAGTGAATCTCGTGGAACCGAAAGCTTCATATAGGACCAATCATCTTCCTACTTGGATCAGATGTATCTGATGCGTTGACAGTTGTGGATGGCGATCGCGTCTTGGCTTGACCACTGGCGCCAGGCCTGTGGATCAGCCGGGCCGATCCTGGGGATCGGATGGTGTCGCCTGTGGGTTCATACCCCGCCGAGCGGCGCGATGTCCCCAGGGCGACGTGTGCCCTGTGGATCGCCAGCGCGGTTTCGGAGCCGGGCTCGAGCTTGGTCGAGACGGTGCGCACGGCGTGCAGGACGGTGGTGTGGTCGCGGTCGAAGCCGCGAGCGATCTCGGTCAGCGAGAGCGGTGTCAGCTCGCGAGCCAGGTACATGGCGATCTGCCGCGCCCGCGCCACCTTGGTCGAGCGCCGCGGCGAGATCAACTCCTCTCGGGTGAGGCCGTTGATCTCGCAGACCGTGTCCTGAATCGCCGCCAGCGTCGGTGTCTCGCGCACCGGAGGGGACCGGCTCACCCGACTGCCGGCCCAGCGCCCGGCGCACGATCGGAGCCGAGAGCGGCTCGCTCAGCAGCGAGGCGACGGCGAGCACGCGCGTCATCGCGCCCTCGAGCACGCGGACGTTCTCGGGCACCCTGGTCGCGATCTCGTGCAGGACGCCGGGCTCGGGCAGGTCGGGGCTGGAATCGGAGGCCATGCGCCAGAGCAGGGCGATCCTGGTCGGCAGGTCGGGTGCCTCGAGCTCGACCTGAAGGCCCCAGCGAAAGCGATCGCGCAGTCGCTCGGCGAGCTGCGAGAGCGCCTCCGGCGGGCGATCGCTGGAGAGCACGATCTGCTTGCCCTGGCCGTAGAGCGTGTTGAAGGTGTGGACGAACTCCTCCTCGGTGCGCGGCTTTCCCTCGAGCACCTGGACGTCGTCGATCAGCAGCACGTCGAGATCTCGGTAGCGGGCCTTGAAGACCTCGGACCCGTCGCGGCGAAGCGAGGTCACGAACTCGGTCGTGAAGCGCTCGGCGGTCGTGTAGTGGACGGTGAGCTCGGGGTGGTTGCGACGCAGGTACTCGGCGATCGCCCCGAGCAGATGGGTCTTTCCGAGGCCGGGAGGGCCATGCAGGAAGAGCGGGTTGTAGGCCTCGCCGGGCAGCTCGGCGACGGCAAGCGCGGCGGCATGCGCGAGGCGATTGGCCGGCCCGATGACGAAGCGGTCGAAGCTGTGGCTGGAGTCGAGCGGCACCGAGGTCGGCGCCGCGGAGTCGGCCTCGGAGTCGGGCACGGCGGCGCCCGGCTCGACGAATCCGATCTCGACCAGGCTCGTCTGCTGGGCCGCCAGGATCGAGGCGATACGGGCGGCGTAACGGCGCTCGACCCAGGCGCGCACCGACGGCGGCGCGCTCAGGTACATGGTCGACCCGTGTGCCGAGACGACGCGCACCGGCTCGAGCCAGAGCTTGAATGTCGACTCGGGCAGCGAGGCCTCGAGCTCGTCTCGCACCCGCTTCCAGAGACTCGCGAGATCGTCGGCGGGGGGCTCGGTAGACACGGCGTTCGACCATACATACGAGTCTCGCCGCCGCCACGGTCGCACCCCGCATTTCGCGGGAAAGACGCGAGGTATCCGCGCGACGGCGCCTGGACACTCCGTCGTCCCGGGGCACGTGAAGCAATCATCTACACTGCCCGATCCGATGAAGCGCACCTGGCAGCCGAAGAAGCGCAAGCGCGCCCGCACACACGGGTTTCGCGCGCGGATGCGCACGCGCTCGGGCCGCGACGTGATCCGTCGGCGGCGGTCCAAGGGCCGCAAGCGCCTCACTCCATAGGGGCTCGAGCGCCTGATGAGCGAGCGTAAGAAGCGCGGCAGACTGTCGCGCTCGGGCGACTTCGACCGCGTCTTTCGCGACGGCCGCTCCCGCGCCAACCGCTATCTGGTCGTGTATTCGTTCCCGCGCGCCAAATCCGCCAGCGATGACGTTCGGCTCGGGATCTCGGTCAGCCGCAAGGTCGGAGGCGCGGTCGCAGCGAAACGCGGTCAAGCGCGCCCTGCGTGAGGCGTTTTGGGAGATCGACGAGGCGGTGCCCGCCGATCACGACTTCGTTCTCGTCGCCCGCCCTGACTCTGCAGGTCTGGTCGAGCGTGAGGGAACGCCCGGGATCAGCGCACGCCCTGCGCGAGCTCCTCGACGAGTCCGGGCAGCAGGCGGCGTAACACGTGAAACGCTCCCCCCAGGCCTCCCCGCACGTATCGCGAGCGCGCTCGCGGAACTGCTGCTGCTTCCGGTCCACCTCTACCGGCACCTGATCTCGCCGGGTCAGCCGCAGCGCTGCAAGTACTACCCGAGCTGCTCCGCCTACGCGGTGCAGGCGGTGCGCGAGCTCGGGATCGTGCGGGGCACGGTGGTTGCCGCCTGGCGGCTTGCGCGCTGCAACCCGTGGAGCCACGGCGGCGTCGACGAGCTCTCCGACCGCAGCCTGTTTCGTGATCGCCACCGCGACTGCGACCACTCCGAACCCAGCACCGGAGCGCCCGCTTGATGGTGCTCGCCAACATCCTGCAGCCGCTGATCGACGCGGCCGAGGCCGTGCTCTTCTTCTTCCGCGATGACGTCGGCGTCTCCTGGGGCATGGCGATCGTCGGACTCACCTTCGTCACGCGCCTGCTGATCCTGCCGCTCTCGGTCAAGCAGATCCGCTCGATGCGCCACCTGCAGCAGCACGCGCCCGAGCTCAAGGCGCTGCAGGAGAAGTACAAGGGCGACAAGGAACGCCTGCAGCGCGAGATGATGGCGTTCTACCGCGAGAACAAGATCAACCCGCTGGCCTCGTGCTGGCCGCTGCTGCTCCAGCTCCCGGTCTTCTTCGCGCTCTTTCAGCTGCTTCAGGGCGACTCGTTCAAGGAGGACGTCGAGAGCGACCCTCCGGTCAGCTTCCTCTTCATCGACAACCTCGTCGAGAAGGCCGACCGGCATCGAGCTCGTGATCCTGATCGTGCTCTTCATCGGCACTCAGCTCGGCGCCGGCCTGGTCATGTCCTCGCGAGTCCAGGACCGAAATCAGAAGATCATCATGTTCGCCCTGCCGGTTGTCTTCGCGCCTTTCATCGCCACGCAGGCCGCGGGCCTGGCCGTCTACTGGATCTCGACCAACATCTGGACCCTGGGCCAGCAGGTCGTCGTCACCTCGTTCTTTCCCGCTCCGACGCCTCCCACGGTCGAGGAGATTCAGGCCGCGAAACCGCCGCCGGCCCCGCCGCGAAAGAAGAAGAAGCGAAAATGAGCGACGAACGGCGACGAGCCGGCGACGATCCCCGAGGAGCCGATCGAGCGAGTCGAGGCGCTGCTCGAGGAGGTTCTCGACGCGCTCGAGCTCGAGAGCACGCTCGAGGTGATCGAGCACGACGACGAGATCGAGGCCAAGATCGACGGGGAGGACCTCGGTCTGCTGATCGGCCGCCGCGGGCAGACGATCGACGCTGTGCAGCTGCTCTGCTACCGGGTCGCCTTCCGCGGCCGCGGCGATCGCAAGCGCGTCTCGGTCGACGCCGTCGGGCTACCGCCAGCGCCGCCGCGAGACCGTCGAGCGCCAGGGTGACCGGGCTTCGGAGCGGGCGCTCGAGACGGGCAAGGAGATCGAGCTCGAGCCGATGACCGCGAACGAGCGCAAGATGGTCCACGACCACCTCAAGGACCGACCCGGGATCGAGACGTTCAGCGAGGGCGAAGACCCCGACCGCTGCGTCATCGTCGCTCCGCTCGTCGCCGACGAGTGAGCGCTGCGCCAGGCGATCTACCAGGGCTTCCCGCCGGATCCCGAGCCGACTCGCGCGAGCGTCTGGACAGACTCGCGGAGCTGCTTGCCACCGACGCCGGCGCTCCAAGCTCCGTGCGCGGGCTCGACCAGGTGCTGGAGGTGCACATCGCCGACTCGCTCTCGGGATTGGAGGCAGCGCCGCTGGCGGCGGTGGCGCGAGCGGGTGGCGGGCGAGCCGAGCGCCCGGATCGGGGATCGTCGGCTCGGGGGCGGGTTTGCCGGGTCTGGTGCTGGCCGCGGTCCTGCCGTGGGCGCGGGTCGACCTGATCGAGGCAACCTCGCGCAAGTGCGAGTTCATCGCTCGCGCTGTGAACGCGATCGCAGCGACCAACGCGACCGTCGTCTGCGAGCGAGCGGAGACCTGGGCCGTCGAGGCGCCCGGTTGCGAATGGGCGCGAGAGCTACGACGTGATCACGGCTCGGGCGGTCGGGCGGCTGGCGATGCTCGCCGAGCTGGCCTCGCCCCTGCTGCGCCCAGGCGGCGCGCTCGTGGCCTGGAAGGGCGAGCGCGACGGCGACGAAGAGGCCGAGCTCGAGCGCGCCGCCGAAGCGCCTCGCCATGCGCCCGGTGGAGGTTCTCGACGTCGTTCCCTACGCCGGTTCGCAGCGACGCCATCTGCACGTGGTCGAGAAATGCGGACCGACGCCGGCGCAACTGCCGCGCCGGCCGGGGATGGCGAAGAAGCGGGCGCTCAGGGGTTGATCCGCTTCGAGCGGACCGACGCGATTCTCGTTTGCCGCAGCATGCGAGAAATCCGTCCGCCGGCGCGCGCCGAGGCGCAGTCTGGCCATCGGCGCCGCCTGACCGCGGTCTAAGGTCGCAGGCGATGGGATTCGTCTACGCGATCGCGAACCAAAAGGGCGGTGTCGGCAAGACCACGACCGCGGTCAACGTCGCCGCCTGCGCCGCGGCTGAAGGTCGCCAGGTCCTGCTCGTCGACCTCGACCCGCAATGCAACGCGACCGTCGCCCTCGGCCTCGACCGCGATGTCAGGCCGTCTTCATATGAGTGCCTGTGCGGAGAGACGTCGGTAGCCGTCGCCGCGCGCCCGGCCGGGCCCGACAACCTCTGGATCGTCCCCGCCAACCGCGACCTCGCCGGCGCCGCGGTCGAGCTGCCGCGAATCGCGGGCTTCGAGCGCCGCCTGCGCGACGAGCTCGGGCCGGTGCGCGAGCGCTTCGCGCTGACGATGCTCGATTGCCCGCCCTCGCTCGGGCCGGTGACCGTCAACGCCCTCGCCGCCGCCGACCGCGTCATCGTCCCGGTCCAGGCGGAGTACCTGGCGCTGGAGGGGCTGGTGCAATTTCTCGAGACCCTGGACCTCGTTCGGCGCAGCCTCAACCCGGCGCTGGTTCTGACCGGCGTGCTGATCACCATGTACGACGAGAGGACGAGGCTGGCGCGCGATGTCGAAGCCGAGCTGCGCAAGCACCTACCCGAACATGTGTTCGATACCGTGATACCCCGAAGCGTGCGCATCGCGGAGGCTCCGAGCCACGGCGTGTCGGTGATCGCCCACGCTCCCGGCTCCCCCGGCGCCAGCGCCTACAAGGCTGTCGTTCGAGGAGATCGAGCAGCGCGACAGCGACCAGGCGTTGGCGGCGTGACCCCGCCCCAGACACGGGGCATCGGCCGAGGGCTCGCGGCGATCCTGCCTGAGAGCGGCGCCGGCGAGCCGGACTTTCGCGAGGTCCCGCTCGAGCTGATCCGGCCGAATCCCGAAGCAGCCGCGGCGCGCCTTCGACGCGGAGACGATCGCCGCCTTGGCGCAGTCGATCGACGAGGCGGGAGTGATCCAGCCGGTGATCCTGCGTCCCCTGGCCGACGGGCGCTATGAGCTGATCGCCGGCGAGCGCCGCTGGCGCGCCGCCCAGGAGGCGGGCCTGGAGTTGATTCCGGCCGCTGATCCGCGACGAAGACGAAGCGCAGCGGATGCAGACGGCGCTGATCGAGAACGTCGCCCGCGAGGACCTCAACCCCGTCGACGAGGCCCGCGCCTGCGCGGCGCTGGTCGAGGATCTCGGTCTGACCAAGGAGGAGCTCGCGCGCCGGCTCGGCCGCACCCGCCCGGCGATCTCGAACCTGATTCGCCTGCTCGACCTGCCCGACGACGTGCTCGGTCTGCTCAGCGACGGAGAGCTGAGCGAGGGCCACGGGCGCGCGATCCTGATCGCCAAGGGCAACGACGTCCGCCGCCGCCTCGCTCGCGATGCGGTCGCGGGCGGCTGGTCGGTGCGCGAGACCGAGACGCGCGCGAAGGCGTCCGGGGCGACGCGGACGGTCAGGGTCGTCGCCCATCCCGACCAGACGGCGATGCTGCTGCGGGCCGAGGAGGCGCTGGAGGAGGCGTTCGGCCACGGGGTCCGAGTACGCGCATCGCGTCAGGGACTTCGCGCCGAGCCTCGAGTTCGAGGACATCGACGCGCTGCTCGAGTTCGCTCAGAACATCACCCGCTCATAGGCGGGCGCCTCGCCTCAGGGCGCGAGCCGCTCGATTCGCCAGCCCTCGCCCTCGCGCGAGTAGGCGAAGCGGTCGTGCAGCCGGCCGACCTGTCCCTGCCAGAACTCGACCGTCGACGGCCGCAGCAGGTACCCGCCCCAGTGGTCGGGCCGCGGCACATCGCCGCTCGGCAAAGCGTGCCTCGACCTCGGCGAGCCGGCGATCGAGCTCCGCCCGCGACTCGATCGGCCGCGACTGCGGCGAGGCCCAGGCGCCGAGCTGGGAGTCGCGCGGTCGCGTCGCGAAGTAGGCATCGGATGCCTCCGTCGCCCAGGCGCTCGATCGAGCCGCGGATGCGGACCTGCCGATCGAGCTCGCGCCAGTAGATGACCGCGCCGCGGTCGCATTGCGCTCGAGCTGCTCGGCCTTGGCCGAGCCGTAGTTGGTGAAGAAGCGAAAACCCCTCGGAGCCCGAGCCCTTGAGCAGCACCATGCGAGCGTCGGGCGCTCCGTCGGCGTCGACCGTCGCCAGCGTCATCGCTTCGGCCAGCGGCACCTCGCGCTGCGGCCAGCTCGACGCCAGCGCGCGAACTGGGCGAACGGGTCCGCGGCGAGGTCTTCGCGGCGCAACGGGGGCATGTCGGGGCGGCGCGGGCTCACGGCGCTGAGCCTACCCAGGCACCGCGGTCACTCCACGTCGAGCCGACGCGACCTCTCTAGACTGCGCCGCCGAGGGCGATTAGCTCAGTTGGTTAGAGCGCGTCTCTGATAAGGACGAGGTCCCTGGTTCGAATCCAGGATCGCCCATCCGAAGCCTCGCCTCGAGCCGCGACTCAGCGTCCTGACGATGAAGACAGTCCACTTTCACAACGAGTACTCGATGCCCGTCGAGCAGCTCTTCGAGCATCTCAGCGAGCACGAGAACCTGGCGCCGCTGCTCGGCATGCGAGTCGAGCGCGTGCGCAACGGCGACAACGAGCGCAACGGGGTCGGCTCGGTCAGGCGACTCAGCGTCAACGGCCTGCTGCCGTTCGAGGAGACGGTGACCGCATTCGTGCCCGGCGAGCGCATCGAGTACACGATCACCAAGGGCACGCCGATGCGCGACCACCTCGGCGTGATGGAGTTCGCGAGCACGCCATCGGGTGGCTCGGCCGTCGATTACACGATTCGCTTCGACTCCGCGATCCCGGGACTGGCCGCGGCGGTTGCCGCCGCGATGAACCAGTCGGTCCCCCGCGGCCTGGCAAAGCTCGACGGCTCACTCTGAACCGGAGCAGCGACGCCAGGCTGGGCCGCCACCAGCCGCTCCTATACTTGGTCGGTGAGCACGACGGCGAGAGCAGGCTGAGATGCAGCAGATGCAGATCTACGGCGTCAGCTTCGACATGGTCGGCAAGCAGCCGATCGTGCTCCTGAAGACCGTCGACGGCAACCGCTTCCTGCCGATCTGGATCGGCCATCCCGAGGCCGCCGCGATCCTGATGAAGCTCCAGGGCGCGCAGACGCCGCGCCCGATGACCCACGACCTGCTCAACGACCTGCTCGAGCAGCTCGAGGCGAAGTGCGAGCGCGTCTCGGTGACCGAGCTGCGCGACAACACCTTCTACGCCTCGATCACGATCTCGGTCAACGGCTCGGAGATCGAGATCGATTCGCGACCCTCGGACGCGATCGCGCTGGCCGTTCGCTGCCAGGCGCCGATCTTCGCCGCCGAGGAGGTGATCGAGGAGTCCTCGATCGAGTTCGAGCACGAGGTCGAGGACCAGGAGGAGGTCGTCGAGAAGTTCAAGGACTTCCTCGACGAGGTCTCGCCCGAGGACTTCGCCGCCGGCGAGGAGTAGCCGCGGAACGCTCAGGGCGCCCGGACCGGCGTATCGGACGGCTCGAGCGCGAGCTCGAGCAGGCGCTCGCACAGGCGCTCGAAGCCGAGGCCGGCGGCCTCGGCGGCCATCGGCAGCAGCGAGGTGTCGGTGAGGCCGGGGATCGCGTTCGCCTCGAGCACCTGCGGGCCGTCCTCGGCGAGGATCAGGTCGACGCGGCCGAAGCCGTCGAAGCCGAGCACGTCCCAGGTGCGCAGGGCCGCGTCGAGCACCGCGCCCTCGGCGGCGCCGAGGTCGGCCGGGCAGACGTACTCGGTGCGGCCGATCTCGTAGCGCGCCTCGTAGTTGAAGCGGTCCTCCTCGCGCGGCCGCACCTCGACCGCCGGCAGGGCGATCCCGTTGAGCAGCGAGACCGCGAGCTCGCGGCCGTCGACGTGGCGCTCGAGCAGCACGCGGTCGTCGTAGGAGAAGGCCGCGACCAGCGCCTGCGGCGACCTCCGTCGGCGACCGGCGGCGAAGCGGACGCCGAGCGACGAGCCGCCGCGGCGCGGGCTTGATCACGAGCGGGAAGCCGAGGCTCGGCCTCGATCTCGTCCAGCGTCTCGGCGGCGCCGAGCTCGCGAAAGGCGAGTCGCGTTGAAGGCGCCCAGTCGGGCGTCGGGATCCCGGCGGCGCGCAGCTCGTGCTTGGCGGCGACCTTGTCGATCGAGCGCATGCAGGCGCGCGACGCCGGGCCCGGTGTAGGGGATCGCGAGGATCTCGAGCAGCTCCTGCACGGTGCCGTCCTCGCCGCCGGCGCCGTGCAGGGCGACGAAGGCGACCTCGGGGCGCTCGGCCTGCAGCGTCGCGACGAGGTCGGCGCCGACGTCGATCGCGACCACCTCGTGGCCGAGCGCCGCCAGCGCGTCCTCGACCCGCGCGCCGCTGCGCAGCGACACCTGGCGCTCGAGCCCCCGCCCGCCCTTGAGCACCGCGACCTTCATCGGCGTCCGCCGTCGAAACGGGACACGACCGATCCCTGGTCCCTCGGCTGACCCGGCCGCCCCCGGACGCGAAGCCGAGGAGGCGGGCGGAACGTTGGTTATCCGATGCTCGCCCGTGATCGACTCGTAGAGCTCGACCTGCTCGGCGATCACGCCGCCGATCCGCCGGATCCCCTCGCGGATCTCGTCCGCGCTGCGAGGCCGAGAAGTTGAGCCGCATCGACGAGCCGCCGCGCCCGTCGACGTAGGCGGCCGCGCCGGGGACGAAGGCGACGTTCTCGCGCAGCGCCTTGGCGAGCAGGTCGGTGGTGTCGATGTAGTCGGGCAGCGTCGCCCAGCAGAAGAGCCCGCCCTCGGGCCGCGACCAGGTCGCCTCGGCGGGGAAGAAGCGCTCGAGCGCGTCGAGCATCGCGTCGCGGCGCTCGCGGTAGACGTCGCAGAGGTCGTCGACGTAGTCGCGCCAGCCGCCCTCGGCGAAGTACTCGCGGACGAAGTACTGGGTCAGGGTCGAGGTGCAGAGGTCGGCCGCCTGCTTGCCGAGCACGACCTTCTCCATCACCGGCGGCGGCGCGCAGAGCCAGCCGAGCCGGATCCCGGGCGAGAGGATCTTCGAGAAGGTGCCGAGGTAGAGCGACGTAGTCGCCGCCGTCGAGCTTGTAGAGCGGCTCGAGCGGCTCGCCCTCGTAGCGCAGCAGCCCGTAGGGGTTGTCCTCGACCACCAGCAGCTCGCGCTCGCGGGCGATCTCGACCAGCCGCCGCCGCCGCTGCGGCCGACATCGTCACCCCGGCCGGGTTCTGAAAGCTCGGCACCGTGTAGATGAACTTCGGCCGCCGGCCCTCGCGCGGCGAGCCGGTCGAGCAGCAGCTCGAGCTCGTCGACGCGCATCCCGTCGCTCGTCGACGCCGACCTGGCAGCGTCTCGGCCTCGTAGGAGCAGAAGACCGGCACCGCGCCCGGGTAGGTCGGCGCCTCGGCGATCACGACGTCGCCGGGGTCGACCAGCGTCTTGGCGACCAGGTCGATCGCCTGCTGGCCGCCGGTGGTGACGATGATGTCGTCGAGGTCGGGGTCCATGCCCTCGGCCCGCATCACCTCGCGGATGCACTCCTTGGTCTCGGCGAAGCCCTCGGTCGGCCCGTACTGGAGCGCCTGCGCCGAGCTCTCCTGGGCGATCCGCGTCATCTGCGCGGCGAAGCTCTCGGGCGGGAAGGTCGAGGTGTCGGGCAGGCCGCCGGCGAGCGAGATCACCTCGGGGCGGGCCGTGATCTCCATCAGGTCGCGCATCGCGCTCGAGCGCATCACCCGGGTGCGCGCGGCGAACAGGCCGGCGTAGCGCTCGAGGTCGCGGGCGGTGGTGTGGGCGCGGCGGTGCGGTGCGGCGGCGGGTTCGCCGGGCGTCGGGCGGTCCTGCGGCTCGGCCATCGCGTCAGTGTGGCGCATGGAAGTCGATCGGCGAGGGCGAGCGGTGACGACCGGTCGTCAGCTGTCGAAGCCGAGCCCGAGGCGGTCGAGCGTCCGCAGCCAGAGTCCGCGCCGGCCGCCGCGCCGGTCGGCCGCGGCGAGACGGTTGCGGGTGAGCTCGATCGCCGCCCAGCGCAGCGGCTCGGGCGGAAACGGCAGCGGCTGTGCCCGCATCGCGCGCAGCCGCGTCGCCTCGCTTGCGATCCCGTCGAGCAGGTCGAGCGCGACCGCGGCGCCGAAGCGGCTGGCGCCGACCCCGAGCCCGGTGTGGCCGACCGTGTAGGCGACCCGCCCGCCGAGCGCCGTGCCCTGGAAGGCGAAGAAGCGCGAGCAGGTGTCGATCGCGCCGCCCCAGCGGTGGCTGAAGCGCACCCCCTCGAGCTGCGGGAAGGCGGCGAAGAAGTGCGAGGCCAGCATCGCGAAGCTCTCGTCGCGCTGAGCGAGCTCGTCGCCGGCCCGGCTGCCGTAGTGGTAGATCGCGTCGTAGCCGCCCCAGAGGATGCGGTCGTCGGCGGTCAGCCGGTAGTAGTGAAAGCGGTTCGCGAGGTCGCCGACGCCCTGGCGATTTCGCCCAGCCGATCGATTCGCAGCTGCGACGCCGAGAGCGGCTCGGTGACGAGGACGTAGTCCCAGACGGGCACGACCCGGCGGCGGACCGCCGACACCAGGCCGGGCGAGGCGCTGGTCGCGAGCAGCACCTTGCGAGCGCGCACGCGCCCGCCCGACGTCGCCAGATCGACCTCGTGCCCGTCGGCCCGCAGCGACAGCACCGGTGAGCGCTCGTGGATCGGACGCTCCGAGCTTCGCCGCGGCCTCGGCGAGGCCCCAGCGACGAGCTTCAGCGGGTCGACGCACGCCGGCCCCGCTTCGCTGCCAGACCCCGCCCCGGTAAAGCGGCGAGTGGAGCTCGGCCTGCACCTGCTCGCGGTCGAGCACGCCGGCCTCGTGGCCGTAGCGCTTCGAGCCGACGCGCGTACTCGGCGAGGCCCGCCAGCTCGTGCGGCCTCGACCGCGACGTCGAGATCGCCGGTGCGCTCGAGGTCGCAGTCGATCCCGTAGCGCTCGGCGGCCTCGGCGATGGCGGCGAAGTTCTCCAGCCCGAGCCGCTCCAGCTGCCGGCATCTCGTCGGGAAAGCGCGCCAGCCCGTTGTCGATCCCGTGGGTGAGCGAGGACATGATGAAGCCGCCGTTGCGGCCGCTGGCGGCGCCGCCGACTCGGCTGGCCGTCGAGCACGACCACGCTCGCGCCCGGCGCGCGCTCCTGCGCCTGAACCGCGGCCCAGAGGCCGCTGAGCCCGGCGCCGACGATCGCCAGGTCGCACTCGATCGCGCCGTCGAGCGGCCGGCGCGGCTGTGGTCGCGCGGGCCGAGATCGAGCCAGAACGGGGTCGGTCGAGGCGTCGGCGTAGGAGGCGCGGTCGCGGTCGCTCGGCGGATTGCGGCCCCATGGACCGTGCCCGTCCGATCGCCTCTGCGCTCGTCCCGCCGCCATCGCACGCAGTCTCCCGGTCGGGCAGCGGCGTTGCGCCGCGGGTATCGGACGCGGCCGATGGGTACCCTGCTGCGCCGATGGATCTCTTCCTCGCAGCCTGTCAGGGCCTGGGCCTCGCGCTCGCGGCCGGCGCCCTCGCCGGCGCGCCGGGCCGCCGCGGCGCCGTCGGCACCGTGCTCCTGATCGCCGCCGCGATCGCCGGCGGCGTCCTGTTCGGGATCTCGCTCGCCGCAGGAGGACCACCCGGCCTGTCCCGGATGGCCGGTCGGCGCGCTGGCTCGCGGCGTTCGCCTTCGTCGTCGTTCGCGACGTCGCCGAGTCGGCGCCGCGCCGCAGCCGACGGCGGCGGCTCTCACCGCGGTCCTGATCGCCGCTCGCGGCGCTCGCGCTCGCCGGGCTCTCGATCGTCCTGCTCGCCGGTCGCGATCGTCGCCTTGGTCGGCCTGGTCTGGATCTGGCTCGGTCGCCGGCGCAGCGGCGGCGCGCAAGTACGAGGGCCTCAGGACCCTGCGGTGACAGCGAGCCGCAAGCTCGTCCTCTGCGTCGTCGACTCGCTGCGCACCGACATGCTCGCCGCGGCGGCCGCGGCGGGCGACGCGCCGACCTTCGCGGCGCTGCTCGAGCGCGGCTCGCTGATCGGCGACTGCGTCTCGTCGTTTCCCTCGGTGACCCCGGTCTGCTGCTCGGAGATCGTCACCGGCGCCGGCCCCGACCGCCACTGGATCAGCGCGCATGAACTGGTATCACCGCGCCGAGCAGCGCTACGTCGAGTACGGCAGCTCGTTCGAGGCGACCCGCGCCTTCGGGCTCTTCCGCTCGCTCTACGACACCGTCTACAACATGAACATGGCCCACCTCTCCCACGAGGTGGAGACCGTGTTCGAGACGCCTCGGCGACGCCGGCGTGCGCACCGCCTGCACCCCGTTTCTGATCTACCGCGGGCGCACCCGCCACGAGCTCGGCCTCGAGGGCCTGCTGCGCCGGGTCGCGGTCGCGGCCAGCTTCCGCCACGCGACCTGGGGCCCCGACGAGCTCTTCTACGGCGAGCTCTACTCGAGCCGCCGCGTTCCCTGCAAGCCGACCCTGGCCCGTCCGGGCACCCGCGACGAGTACTCGGCCTGCGTCGGCGCGCGAGCTCGTCGAGCACGACCTCTACGACTTCCTGCTCTTCTCGCTGCCCGACAACGACTACCACTCGCACAAGTTCGGCCCCGAGGCGCAGCTCGAGTCGATCGCTCGCGCCGACGCCGCCCTCGCCGAGCTCGTCGACGCCGCCGGCGGCCTCGATCGGTTCCTCGCCGACCACGCCGTGATCGTGGTCGCCGACCACGCGCAGACCGCGGGTCGAGCGCGAGCTGCTCGCTGGACCGAGGTGCTGGGCTCGGAGTGGCGCGTGCTGCAGCCCAACGACGAGCGATCCCGAGCACGCCGAGCTCGCGGTCTGCCCGACCTCGCGCGCGGCCGGCGTCTACGTGCTGCTCGAGGGCCGCAGCGCCGAGCGCGCGCACGCGGCGGTCCGCGAGCGGCTCGCGCGACCTCGACGGCGTCGACCTGATCGCCTGGCTCGCGCGCGCCGA
This sequence comes from uncultured Solirubrobacterales bacterium, assembly GCA_963730145.1. Classification (GTDB taxonomy): domain Bacteria; phylum Actinomycetota; class Thermoleophilia; order Solirubrobacterales; family 70-9; genus WHSW01. The sequence continues at coordinate 397,446 of CAVSQT010000001.1, read as the reverse complement.
CGGCAGCGCGCTGCGCAGCGCCCAGACCGACGGCCCGCCGCCGCGATGCGCACGAGGCCGTGGTCGAGCGCGACGGCGCCGAGCTGCGCTTCCGCCCCGGCTCGCAGGTGCGCGACCGCCGCGGCGCCGGCTGGGACCTCGAGCGGCGACCTCGCGGCGCTCGACGCAGCGATCGACGGCGACCGCTTCGACTCCGACGAGCTACCCCGACGCGCTCTCGCGCCTGTGGTGCGGCGCTGCGCGGCCCCGCACGCCGGCGACATCCTGATCTCCGCCGACGCTCGGCTACGAGTTCGTCGACTGGGGCGGGATCACCCACTGTCCCGGGCGGCAGCCACGGCTCGCTCGCACGCCGGCGACTCGCTCGGGCCGCTGCTGCTCTGCGGCTTCGAGCCCGGGCATCGAGACGCGGCGCGAGCAGTGGGCGCTGCGCGACGTCGCCGGGCTCGTGCTCGGGCACTTCGGACATCGACGACAGCCGCCGCGGGCAGTCGCCGCCGCACGACGCGGCGGAGACCGGCTGCGCGCCGATCGAGCGACGCCGCCGCGACTCGCTCGCCGCGCATCCACCTCGGCACGCGCAAGCCGCGCCAACTGGGTGCAGCTGCTCAAGTTCGGCCTCGTCGGCGGCTCCGGGCTACGTCGTCAACCTCGCCGTCTTCGCGCTGCTCACCGAGCCGTCTCGACGTGCACCACATCCCCGCCGCGATCGGCGCCTTCTGCGTCGCCGTCAGCAACAACTTCTGGCTGGAACCGTGCACTGGACCTTCGACGCCGGCGACGGCCACGCCGGCTTTCAGGCGGCGCGCTTCTTCACCGTCAGCGTCGTCGGCCTCGGCGTCAACCTCGGCGCTGCTCGAGCTGCTCGTCACCGGCGCCGAGCTGCCCGAGCTGCCGGCACAGGCGCTCGCGGTCGCGCTGGCGATGCCGGTCAACTTCATCGGCAACAAGCTGTGGACGTTCGGCGCCAAGCTCGACGCTGGCGGCGGCGCTCGCGCTCGCCCTGACCTCGGCCGCGCCGGCCCACGGCGCCCAGACGCCGGCTCCGACGGCCGGCTCGACCGCGGCCGAGCCCGTCGCGCCCGACTTCCTGCCGCCGACGCCGGAGGACTTCGAGGTCACCGCCGCGGAGGCGATCGAGATCGCCGACGCGCGATCCCGAAGGTCGCCGAGCAGACCGCGACGCTACGGCACGCTGACGACGCGCGATCCAGGTCAACGACGACGACCGTCTGGCAGGTCGGCTACAAGGCCGGCGACCGCGAGGTCGTCCAGGTCAAGGTCGACGGCATCACCGGCGCGGTCGCGCGAGTCGTGGACCGGCTACCAGGTCGCCTGGCCGATGGCGCGCGGCTACGAGGGCCAGTTCGGCCACGTGCTCAACGCGCCCTACGTCTGGATCCCGCTGGCGCTGATCTTCCTCCTCGGCCTGTTCGACTGCCGCCGCCCGCGGCGGATCGCCCACCTCGACCTGCTCGTGCTGCTCGCGTTCGGGGTCTCGCACGTCTTCTTCAACCGCGGCGAGATCGGCGTCTCGGTGCCGCTCGTCTACCCGCTGCTCGTCTACCTGCTCGCGCGCATGCTCTGGATCGGCTTTCGCGGCGGCGAGCGGCTGCGCCCGAGCGCTGCCCGCGACCTGGCTCGCGCTCGCGGCGATCGTCCTGATCGCCTTCCGGGTGACGATCAACATCGCCGACTCCGGCGTGATCGACGTCGGCTACGCGGGCACGATCGGCGCCGACCGGATCACCCACGGCGAGCCGATCTACGGCGAGGGCGAGTTCCCCGACGACAACCGCTTCGGCGACACCTACGGGCCGGTCAACTACTACGCCTACGTCCCCTTCGAGCTCGCGCTGCCGTGGAGCGGCGAGTGGGACGAGCTCGCCGGCCTCGCACGCGCGCCGCGATCGCGTTCGACCTCGCGACCGTGCTCGGCCTCTTCGTCTGCGGCTCGCGCCTGCGCCCGGGCCGCGCGGGCCGCGAGCTCGGCGTCGTCGCTCGCGTTCGCCTGGCTCGCCTACCCGTACACGGCCTTCGCCCTGCAGTCGAACTCCAACGACTCGCTGGTCGCCGCGCTGCTCGTCTGGTCGCTGGCCCTGTTCGCCCGCCCGCTCGCCCGCGGCGCGCTGCTCGCGCTCGCGGTGATGGCCAAGTTCGCGCCGCTGGCGCTGGTGCCGCTGTACGCTGCCGGCGAGCGCGGGCTGCTCGACCGCGGAGCCCGCGACGACGACGGCTCGCGCCGGCGCTCGCTGCGCCCGGTCGCCGCCTTCGCGCGCCGCCTTCGCCGCGGTCGCGGCGCTGATGCTCGTCCACCCGGCGATCGATCCGGGCCTCGGCGACGTTCTTCGATCGCACCGTCGTCAGCCAGATCGACCGCAGCTCGCCGTTCAGCGTCTGGGGCCAGGTCGACGGGATCCAGTGGCTGCAGACGGCGGTTCTCGTCGCCTCGGCGGTGCTCGCCGTGGTCGTCGCCTTCGTGCCCCGGCGCCGCACGCTCGCCGCAGGTGGCCGCGCTCGCCGCCGCGGTGCTGATCGCGCTGCAGCTCTCGGTCGACCACTGGTTCTACCTCTACATCCCGTGGTTCTTCGGCCCGCTGCTGATCGCGCTGGTCGCGATCGACTCGGCGGACAAGCGCGAGGCGCCCGTGCTCGACGAGCTAGCTGTCGCGCGCGGGTCATCGCGTTTGCCAGAGTTCGCAGCGCGTGCGGGGCGGTCTCAGCTACCGGAACGGGTCACGTTGTTCAAGCGCGCTCGTCTGTCGTCTGCATCTGCGTTCTCGTCGCCGGCTCTGCCCAGGCCGCGGCCGCCAAGCCCAAGCTCGCGCTGAAGTCGGTTTCCGCGCCGCCCGCGACGCGCCAAGGTGGGCGACACCTTCGAGGTGCACGGTCAGGATCGCCAATCGCGGTTCGAAGGCGGCCAAGGCACGCCTGCGCGCTGAGCCTCCGCAGCGACGCCGAGGACGTCCCCGCGCGGCCGCGCTCTCCACCGGCAACGTCAGGATCCGGCCGGCCGCCGCCCGCTCGTCGAGCGAATCGTGACCGTGCCGCCGGACGCGCGGCGGTCCGCCGAGCAGCGCGGAGTCCTACCCAGCGGGCGAGTACTTCCTGGTCGCCTGCGTGCGAAAGCGCGGCGCTCGAGGGTCGCAAGCGCTGCCGAGCCGCGGATTCGACGATCTCGATCGAGCCCGAGGCGGGGCCGACCGACGCCGCCCGAGCCCGGCCGACCCGCCGGCCCAGATCCTGAATTCACGCCCGGCGCGCGCACGCTCGACGACCCGCTGCTGCCGCAGATCGGCAACGGCGGCTACGACGCCCGCGCACTACGAGATCGACCTCGACTACGACCCGGCCGCCAACGTGTTCGACCCCGGCACGACGACGACGATGACCGCGCGCGCGACCCAGAACCTCTCCGAGTTCAGCCTCGACTTCCAGGACGCTGCCGGTCGACGCGGTGACGGTCGACGGCGCCGCCGCCGGCTTCACCCAGGCCGAGGCGACGCCGGACGCTCGCGGCGGCGGCACCCAGCCGATGAAGCTCGTGGTCACGCCGCCGGCGGCATCGTCGACGGCTCGCAGTTCACGGTCGAGGTCTCCTATCAGCGGCGCGCCGGAGGTCTTCGACCGACCCCGACGGCTCCTCGGAGGGCTGGATCCCGAGTCCGGCCTGCGTGCCGCTGGTCAGCTGCAGCCAGCTACTTCGTCGTCGGCGAGCCGATCGGCTCGCAGGCCTGGTTTCCCGTCCAACAACCACCCGTCCGACAAGGCGACGCTTCGACACCGCGATCACCGTGCCCGACCGGGCGCAGTAGCGCGTCGGCGTCGGTGAGCTCGTCGGCGGCGCCCCGACCGACAACGGCGACGGCACCACGACCTGGAGCTGGAGCGAGGACGACCCGACCGCCACCTACCTGGTGACGGCGACGCAACGGCGACTTCGACCTACACGGAGTCCGACGATCACGAGGCGCCGACCGGGCCGGCGATCTGCCGATCTACGACTCGATCGACGCGACGGCGACGCCGACGCAGCCAACGGCGATCGACGACGCTGACGCGCGCGCAACGCCGAGATGATCGACTTCCTCGGCGCCGCTCTACGGCGCCTACCCGTTCGACTCCTACGGCGCCGTGTGGGACCGACAACCCGACCGTCGGCTACGCGCTCGAGGTGCAGACGAAGTCGCACTTCTCCTCGTTGCCGCCGGCCCGACCCCGAGCGCCGGCCTCACGAGCACCTACCTGCACGAGCTCGCGCACCAGTGGTGGGGCAACGCGGTCACCAACCGAGCACTGGACCGACCTCTGGTTCAACGAGGGCTGGGCGCAGTGCTCGGAGTGGGTCTTCGGCTTCGAGCCGACGGCTCGGACCCGGACTCGCCCGAGCAGCACTTCGACGACGAGTACGCGGGCGCCTCCGCGGCCGACTGGAGCATCGCGCCGGCCGGTGCTCGACGACGACCCGGCGCCGATGTTCTTCGCCGTCTTCCCGACCTACATCAGCGGGCGCGATGACGCTCGAGGGCTACCGCGAGATCATCGGCGACGACGACCGTTCGACGACTTCGCCAAGGCGACTGCAGACGCGAGTTCGCCTACGACAACATCTCGACGCAGGAGTTCATCGCCTACGCGCTCGAGCTTCTCGGGGTTCACCGGCGCCGAGCTGGCAGCTGCTCGACGAGCTACTTCCAGCAGTGGCTGTACGGCACGGTGAAGCCGACGATCCTGCCCGACGACTTCTAGCCTAGTCCGGGCCGGGCTCCAGCACCTGCTCGATCGAGCTCGGCGAGCCCGTCGGCGCCGATCTCGACGACGACGGCGTTGACCCAGACGTCGTCCTCGGCGGTCGTGAAGCGGACCGCCATCTGCGTGCGAAAGCCCTCCAGCGCCTGCTCCCAGCGGACGCCGAGCACGCTGTCGCGCGAGCCGGTCATGCCGACGTCGGAGATGAACGCGGTGCCCCTGCGGCAGCACCCGCGCGTCGGCGGTCGGGACGTGCGTGTGGGTGCCGACGACGGCGCCGACGCGGCCGTCGAGATGCCAGCCCATCGCCACCTTCTCCGAGGTGACCTCGGCGTGGAAGTCGACGAAGATGGCGTCGGCGTCGCCCCTCGAGGCGGTCGAGCAGCGACTCGGCCTCGGCGAACGGCGAGCGCGCCGCGCGCAGCTGGACCTGGCCGATCAGGTTGATCACGGAGACGCGCATGCCCGGCGACCTCGACGATCGTGTGGCCCGTGGCCCGGGTTGCCGGTCATGAAGTTCGACGGGCGGACGACGCGGTCGGTGCGCGTCGAGGTAGTCGAAGACGTCGCGATGGCGGTAGGCGTGGTTGCCGAGCGTGATCACGTCGGCGCCCATCGCGAACAGATCCTCGGCGGTCTTCTGCGTGATCCCGAGCCCGCCGGCGGAGTTCTCGCCGTTGACGATCACGAGATCGGGCGCGTGGCGCTCGCGCAGTCCCGGCATCGCCCGCGCGAGCCCGGCGCGCCCGGGCTTGCCGACGACGTCGCCGACGAACAGCACCTTCATCGCCGGGAGCCTAGCCCTCCTCATCGTAGGGTTCCCGCGGTGAGCGACGCAGCTGCCGCAGGCGCACCCGGGTGATCGAGGTGCGCGAGATCGGCAAGAGCTTCGGCGACCGCGCCGCGCTGCGCGACGTCTCCTTCGAGGCCACCGCCGGCGAGCTGCTGGCCGTGATCGGGCCCAACGGCGCCGGCAAGACGACGCTGCTCTCGATCCTCGCCGGGATCCAGCGAGCCCGACTCGGGCACGCTCTCACGTCGCCGGCGAGGTCGGCTGGGTGCCGCAGCCGGCGGCGCTCTACCGCCGGCTCACCGTGGCCGAGAACCTGCGCCTGTTCGCCCACCTCGAGCGGGTCGACGACGTCGACGCCGCGGTCGAGCGGATGCTCGAGCAGACCGGCGCTCGTCGGACCGCCGCGACGACCAGGTCGGCGACGCTCTCGGGCGGCAACCAGCAGCGGGTCAACATCGCGATCGGCCTGCTCACGCGCGCCCGCCGTGCTGCTGCTCGACGAGCCCTCGACCGGGCTCGACCCGCGCCAGCGCGAGCGCCTGTGGGAGTTCGTCCTCGGCCTCGCCGGCGCCGGCACGACCGTGATCTACTCGACCCACCACCTGCTCGAGGCCGAGCGCTACGGCGACCGCCTGCTCGTGCTCGCCGACGGCGAGCGACTCTTCGACGGCACCGCCGACGAGCTGCACGCGGCCGTGCTCGGACTCCGCGACGCGCGACTTCGAGGCACGCCTTCGTCAGCTTCCTGCGCGAGCGCGGCCACTGATGCGCTGGCTGCTGCTCAAGGACCTGCAGATCCTGCGGCGCTCGCCGCTGATCGTCGCCCTGCTGATCGCCTACCCGGTCGCGCTCGGGGTGCTGATCGGCTTCGCGCTCTCCGGCGACGACTCGCAGCCCCGGGTCGCCTTCCTCAACGAGATCCCCGACGACGAGCAGTTTCAGATCGGCGGCGACGAGGAGGGATCGATCGCGACCTCGCCCGCGAGCAGCTCTGCGAGCGGGTCGAGTGCGTCGACGTCGAGCTCGCGCGAGGAGGCCGAGCAGAAGGTCGAGGACGGCGACGTGATCGCGGCGCTGATCCTGCCCGAGGACCTGCTCGACAAGCTCGAGTCGCTGGCGAGCTTGAACCCGCAGCAGCCCGCAGGTCGAGGTGCTCGTCAACGAGGACGACCCGGTCAAGGCGAGCCTCGTCGACGACCGGATCCAGGCGCTGATCACCGAGGCGAACCTGATCCTCTCCCAGCGGATCTCCGACGAGGCCGCCACCTACCTCGACCTGCTGATCGAGGGCGGCGCGCTTCGACCTGCCGCTGATCGGCGACGTCGACATCCTCGGCCTCGACAAGGCGGCGGCGATCCTGAAGGCGGTCGGCGACGAGCTGCCCGCCCGACAGCGACGCCCGCGAGGCGCTCGAGCAGGTGATCCGCGTTCGCCGACCTCGCCGCGAGAACCTCGACTTCGCGCTGCCGCTGCTCGGCGCGATCGCCGAGCCGATCGCGGTCGACAAGCAGGTGGTCGCCGGCGACAGCTCGGAGCTCGACACCTTCGCGATCGCGGTCGCCGCGACGGTGACGCTGATGTTCGTCACCGTGCTGCTCGTCGCCGGCTCGCTGGCGCTCGAGCGCGAGGAGAACGCCTTCGCCCGGATCACCCGCGGCATGGTCGGCCCCTCGGGGCTGCTGGCCGAGAAGGTCGCTGCTCGGGATCGTCGCCTCGTTCGCCGTCACCCTGCTCCTGCTCGCGGCGCTGACGGCGCTGGTCTCGATCGACTGGGGCCGGGCGCCGCTGATCCTGCTCGCGATCCTCGGCCGGCGGGCGGCGCGTTCGCGGCCTTCGGCGCCGCGATCGGCGGCTCGGCCAGGGAGGTGCGCGCGAGCTCGCTGCTCGCGTTCATGGTCTCGCTGCCGATCGCCTTCCTCTCGCTGGTGCCGTCGGGCACGGTCAGCGGCGGCGTCTATCAACGTGATCGAGATCGTCCGCGCGCTGTTTCCGTTCGACCCGGCGCTCGACGCGATGCAGGGCGCGCTCGACTCGGCCGGTCCCGACATCCTCGTGCCGCTGCTGCACTGCGCCGCGATCGTCGTCGCCTACGGCCTGCTCGCGCGCCTGGCGCTGCGGCGGTTTGGCTGAGACGAAACGTGGCATAGGGTGGGTAAGCGCCCGGTCGGCGGGCGCGCACGTTCAGCACCGTCAGGAGGAGCGATGTCGGACAACGTCGAAACCGCAAAGGCCGCGTACGAGGCGTTTGGCAGCGGCGACATGGAGACGCTCGCCGGGCTGTTCGCCGAGGACGCCGATTGGGTCACCTCGGATGAGCTGCCGCTCGGCGGGACCGCCACGGGCCGCGATGCGATCATGGCCAACTTCGGGCAGATCCCGAACTACTGGTCGGACTTCGCGGTCGAACCGGAGGAGTTCATCGACGCGGGCGAGTGGGTGGCCGTGCGCGGGACGCAACGAGCCACGGGCGAGGGCGGGAGCTTCGAGGCTCCGTTTGCTCACCTGATGCGCTTCAGCGACGGCAAGGTCGTTCACGGCGAGTTCTACGCCGACAGCGCCAAGGCAAAGGCGGCGCTGGGCTGAGCGACCACGAGGCAAAGCCCGAGGATCTGCCCCCGCTCGAGCTGCGCAAGCTGCGCGACCTCGATGTCGCGCGCCCGGATGGCGACGATCGCGCTCCGTACGTCTCCTCCGCCTCGGCGGTCGCTCGGCGCGGGCGACTTCATCTACGTGATCGGCGACGACGAGCTCGACCTCGCCGTGTTCACCGTCTCGACGCCCGAGCCTGGCGAGCTGCGCCGGGTCCTGCCCGGGGAGTTGTCGGAGGATGCCGGCGAGCGCAGCCGCGACAAGCCCGACATCGAGGCGCTGACTGCGCTGCCGCCGTTCGCCGGCGAGCCCTACGGCGGCCTGCTCGGGCTCGGCTCGGGCTCGAAGCAGAGCCGCGATCGCGGCTTCTTCTCGTCGCTCGCGCCCGACGGCTCGCTCGCGGGCGAGCCGCGCACGATCGACCTCGAGCCGCTGTACACGCTCCTGCGCCGCGACATCGACGAGCTCAACATCGAGGGAGCGGCGATCCTCGGCGACGCCTTCTGGCTGTTTCAGCGCGGCAACGGCGCCGAGGGCAAGAACCTGATCGTCGAGCTCGACCTCGACGAGGTCATGGGCTCGCTCGCCGGCGATCTCGCCATCGACCCCGGCGAGCTGCGCGCGGTGCGCAGCTACGAGCTCGGCGAGCTCGACGGCACGAGCCTCTGTTTCAGCGATGCGACGGCGCTCGACGACGACACGATCGTCTTCACCGCCTCGGCCGAGGTCGCCGACGGGCCGGACGAAGGCACGATCCGCGGCTCGGTCGTCGGCGCGATCGAGATCTCGGGCGAGGTCAGGCGCCTGCGCACGATCGACCGCGAGTGGAAGGTCGAGGGCGTGCACGCGACGATCGACACCGGCGTCGTCGATTTCGTCTTCGTCTGCGACCAGGACGCCGACGAGGCCTCGCCGTTGCTGAGCGCGACGATGCCGCTGGCCGAAGGGCTCGAGGGCTGAGCGCCCCTAGAATCTCAGGAGTGAGCTTTCCCGCCACGCGCATGCGGCGCCTGCGGCGCACGAAGCGCGCTTCGCGATCTCGTCCGCGAGACCGAGCTCTCGCCGCGACACCTGATCCAGCCGCTGTTCGTGGTCTCCGGCGAGAGCGTGCGCGAGCCGGTCGAGTCGATGCCCGGGATCGAGCGCTTCTCGATCAACGAGCTCGTCGCCGAGGCGTCCGAGCTGCTCGCGGTCGGCGTCGAGGCCGTGATCCTGTTCGGGATCCCCTCGACCAAGGACGAGACCGGCCGCCGGCGCCTACGACGACGAGGGCGTCGTGCAGATGGCCGTGCGGGCGCTGAAGGAGGCCCATCCCGAGCTCACCGTGATCACCGACGTCTGCCTTTGCGAGTACACCGATCCACGGCCACTGCGGCTTCGTTCGCGACGGCGAGGTCGACAACGACATCACGCTCGAGCTGCTGGCGAAGACGGCGATCTCCCACGCCGAGGCCGGCGCCGACGTCGTCGCTCCCTCCGACATGATGGACGGGCGCATCGGCATGATCCGCCACCAGCTCGACGAGGAGGGCCACGCCGAGACCCCGATCATCGCCTACTCGGCCAAGTACGCCTCCGCCTTCTACGGCCCCTTCCGCGAGGCGGCCGAGTCGACGCCCGAGTTCGGCGACCGCCGCGGCTACCAGATGGACCCCGCGAACGTGCGCGAGGCGCTGCGCGAGGTCCGCCTCGACGTCGAGGAGGGCGCCGACATGGTGATGGTCAAGCCGGCGCTGCCGTACCTCGACGTGATCCGCGCGATCCGCGACGACGTCGACCTGCCGATCGCCGCCTACCAGGTCTCGGGCGAGTACTCGATGCTCAAGGCCGCGGCGGCAAACGGCTGGCTCGACGAGCGCGCCGCCGCGCTCGAGGCGCTGACCGCGATCCGCCGCGCCGGCGCCGACGTGATCTTCACCTACTACGCCAAGGAGGTGGCGGGGTGGCTTCGGTGAAGATGGCGCAGCCGAAGGTGCGCTCGCGCAAGGACGGCGCCGCGATCCCGCTCGACGACACCGACAAGCGGCTGATGAACCTGCTGCAGTCGAGCTTCCCGCTCGATCCGCGAGCCGTACGCGCGCTCGCCGTCGAGGCGCGAGCTCGACCTCGACGAGCTGATGGCGCGCACCCAGCGGCTCGTCAGCGAGCGGATCATCCGCGAGATCACGCCGATCTTCGACACCCGGGCGCTCGGCTACGAATCGATGCTCGTCGCCGCCAAGGTCGACTCCGAGAACCCGCATCGCGCGGCGAAGATCATCAACTCGCACCCCGGCGTCTCCCACAACTACCTGCGCACCCACGAGTTCAACCTCTGGTTCACGATCGCCACCCCGCCCGACTCCGAGCTCGGCCTGCAGGGCACGCTCGAGGTGCTGCAGCGGCTCACCGGCGCCGAGTCGATCCGCCAGCTGCCGACCCTGAAGCTGTTCAAGATCAACATGAACCTGGAGATGGAGAAGGGCACCGAGGCGCTCGCCGCGGTCGCCGAGGCTGCGACGCCGCGCGAGCTCGATGCCCAGCCCTACGACGACACCGACATCGCCGTGATCAGGGCGCTTCAGGGTCCGATGGCGGTCGTCGACCGCCCCTACGACGACGCCGCCGCCGAGGCCGGGATGACCACCGACGAGCTCCTCGCGCACCTCGACGGCATGGTCGAACGCAAGATCCTGCGCCGCGTCGCGGCGATCCTCTATCACCGCCGCGCCGGCTTCTCGGCCAACGGCATGGGCGTCTGGAAGGTGCCCGAGGAGAAGATCCTCGAGGTCGGCACGCAGATGTCGGCCGTCCGCGGGATCTCGCACTGCTACGAGCGCCCCACCTACGCCGACTGGCCCTACTCGGTGTTCACGATGGCCCACGGCCGCTCGAAGTAGGAGTGCGACGCGATCCTCGACTCGATCGCCGACGAGCACGACCTCCACGGCGAGGACCGCGCGACGCTCTACTCATCGACCGAGTTCAAGAAGATCCGGCTGCACTACTTCACCGACGATTACGCGGAGTGGGAGGCAGAGCATGCTGCCGGTTAGTGGACACCGCCACCTCTGAAGCCCTCTTTCGCCGCGCCGTGGACCTGCTCCCCGGCGGCGTCAACTCGCCGGTGCGCGCGATGCGCTCGATCGGCCGCGAGCATCCGATCTTCGTCGAGCGCGGCGAGGGCTGCGAGCTCGTCGACGTCGACGGCAACCGCTACGTCGACTGGGTCTGCTCCTGGGGCCCGCTGATCCTCGGCCACGCCGACCCCGGCGTGCTCGAGGCGGTTCGCGCGGCAGCGGCCCGGGGCACGAGCTTCGGCGCTCCGACCGAGGGCGAGGTCGAGCTCGCGGCGGAGGTCTGCGACCGCTTCGACTCGGTCGAGATGCTGCGCATGGTCAGCTCGGGCACCGAGGCGACGATGAGCGCGGTCCGCCTTGCCCGCGCCGCCACCGGGCGCGAGAAGCTGATCAAGTTCGCCGGCGCCTACCACGGCCACGTCGACGGCCTGCTTGCCGAGGCCGGCTCGGGCCTTGCGACCCAGGGGATCCCGGCGAGCCCGGGAGTGCCGGCCGCGCAGGCGGCGACGACGATCGTCGTCGCCTGGAACGACGATCGACGCGGTCCGCAGCGCCGCTCGAAGCGCATGAGGTAGCGGCGATCCTGGCCGAGCCGCTGCCGGCGAACATGGGCCTGGTGCCGCCGCGCGCCGGCTTTCTCGCCGAGCTGCGCGCAGCTCGCCGAGCGAACACGGGGCCCTGCTCGTGCTCGACGAGGTGATCTCGGGCTTTCGCGTCGCCCGCGGCGGCGCCCAGGAGCTCTACGGCGTCGCAGGCCGACATCACGGTCATGGGCAAGGTCATCGGCGGCGGCCTTCCCGCCGCCGCCTACGGCGGCTCGCGCGAGCTGATGCAACGGGTCGCGCCGGCCGGCGACGTCTACCAGGCTGGGACGCTGTCGGGCAACCCGCTCGCGGTCGCCGCCGGGCTGGCGACCCTGGCGCGCCTCGACGCGGCCGCCTACGAGCGCCTCGGCGAGCTCAGCGAGCGTCTCGCGACGGGCCTGCGCGCCGCCGCCGGCGACCGCCCGGTCAGCGTCGTCTCGGCGCCCGGGCTCGTGACCCCGTTCTTCTCCGCCGAGCCGTCCGCGGGACTTCGCCGGCGGCGACCGCCTGCGACCTCGACGCCTACGGGCGCTTCTGCCCGCGCGCTGCTCGAACGCGGCATCTATCCGCCGGCCTCCCAGTTCGAGGCCTGGTTCGTCTCCCTCGCCCACGACGAGGCGGCGATCGACCGCACCTGCGACGCGGCGGCCGAGGCGTTCGCCGCTGAGCGAGGGCAGCGATGGCTGACCCGGCCGACGCCCTGGCCGCGCCTGCCGCCGACCTGCGCGCCGAGGACTCGGTCGTGAGCCCGCACGTCGTCGACGTCGACGACGTGCCGGTGCTGGGCCTGCTTGCCGCCGCCGGTCCCAGGGCCGCGGCCGATCGCGGCCGCCTACGCGCTCGTCGTCGAGTCCGTGCGCGAGGGCTATCTCCTGCACTACGCGGCCGGCCGCGTGGTCGTCGGCGCCGACGGCGACCTCGCCCTGCTCGCCGGCGACTACCTCTACGCCCTCGGCCTCGAGCGCCTCGCGGCGCTCGGCGACCTCGAGGCGGTGCGCGAGCTCTCCGATCTGATCAGCCTCGCCGCCCAGGTTCATGACCGAGACGAGCTCGACGAGCGCAACCGAGATCACGGTCGCGGTGCTGTGGCTGGCCTGTGTGACCGCGATCGCCGCCGGCGCCGAGCCCGCCCACGAGCAGGCGAAGGCCGAGCTTCGACGCGGCGCCGACGGGGCGCGCCGCGCGCTCTGGGCCGGTGCCGCATTCGGCCGCGGCCGAAGCGGGCATCGGCGAGCCTCTTGACCACGGCGCAGCTTCATTAGACTTGCTCGACCACTCTCCACTCTTGGCTGACCAGGCGGACAAGAAGCGGGGGACCGCCCCCGAGAAGCCCAAACCCGCGGGCTACTACGAAGGCGAGACGATGACTCGCCGTGGTGCTTTCGCGGTCGGTGGGCAGGCGCTTGGCGCCGTTGCCGTCACGGCGGTGGCGCTGCCTGTGGTCGGTTTCGCCCTCGCGCCGCTCTTCGACAGCCCCGAGGAGACGTGGGAGGGGGTCGGCTCGCCCGACGACTTCTCGCCGGACACCTACCGCCAGGCGGTGATCACGATCGTCGACGGAGTCGGCGACTCCGGCAAGACCGACCGTCTACATCCGCCAGGGCAGCCCCGACCTCGACGAGGACCCGAGCGAGTACATCGCGATCTCGACCCGCTGCGCCCACCTCGGCTGCCCGGTGCGCTTCGTCAAGGCGGCCGGCAACTTCATCTGCCCCTGTCACGGCGGCGTCTACGACTTCGAGGGCAAGGTCATCGGCGGCCCTCCGGTGCGCCCGCTCGACCGCTTCCAGACGCGGATCACCGGCGACACGCTCGAGGTCGGCCCGCGCTACAGCGTCACCAACGATCTCGAACCCGTTCGCGCCCGCGACCCCGGCGAGTTCACCGGTGGGGTCTGGGAATATCTCTATCCGCCGCGCCCGACCACCGCTCCGCCTCCCTGATACGTTGATCTAGATGCCGAAGCTGCCCGTCCCAGCAGTCCTGAAGAAGCCGCGAAAGCCGGGCGAAGGCGCCTCGGTGGGCAACGGGCAACGGCAACGGCGCCGGTCGCAACGGCGCCGCGGGCAAGGACGCAAACGGCTCCGGGCGAGGCGCGCTCGAGACCGCCAAGGAAGGCGGCATCGATGTCATCGGCTGGCTCGACTCGCGCACCGGCGCCTCGCCGTTTCTCACCGGCATGCTGCTGCGCAAGGTCCCGAAGGGAACGAACTGGTTCTACACCCTGGGCTCGGCGACGCTGTTCGCCTTTGCGATGCAGGCGCTCACCGGCGTCTTCCTGGCGATGTACTACGTCCCCTCCTCGACCGAGGCCTACAACTCGGTCGCCCACCTGACCAACGACGTCTTCCTCGGCGAGTTCGTCCGCGGCCTGCACAAGTGGGGCGCGACGCTGATGATCATCCTCATCTTCCTGCACATGGGCAGGACGTTCTTCTTCGGCGCCTACAAGTACCCCCGCGAGCTCAACTGGGTGATCGGCGTCGTCCTCGTCATCCTCACCCTGGTCATGGGCCTGACCGGCTACCTGCTGCCCTTCGACCAGCGCTCCTACTGGGCGACGATCGTGGCCATGAACATCACCGGAACGGGGCCGGTCGTCGGGCCCTACCTGGCCGACTTCCTGCGCGCCGGCTCGGAGATCGGGGCGACGACGCTGCCGCGCTTCTACGCCGTGCACATGCTCTTGGTGCCCGGAGCGATCATCGCCCTGATCGGCGCCCACCTCTACCTCGTCGTCAAGCAGGGAACGACGGCGCCGCCATGGGTGCGCGCCGACTCGCAGCCGAAGTCCGTGCGCGAGGAGGAGGTCGGGTGAACAACGCCGAGAAGGAGGAGTACCTCCGCGAATACGAGGTGCTGAAGAAGAAGGGCAAGCCCTTCTTCCCCTACGCGATCACCAAGGACTCGGCGATGTTCCTCGTCGTCGCCATCGTGATGATCGTGATGTCGCTCGTCCTCGGCGCCGAGCTCGGGCCCGAAGGCCGACCCGACGACGACCACCTACGTGCCGCGGCCCGAGTGGTACTTCTTCTTCCTCTTCGAGCTGCTGAAGGTGATCAAGCCGCCGGAGCTGGTGCCGGTCGCGACGATCGGGATCCCGACGCTGTGCATGGTCTTGCTCCTGCTGTTGCCGTTCTACGATCGCAACCCCGAGCGCCGGCCCGAGCGCCGGCCGATCGCGACCACGGCCGGGATCCTGACGATCATCGCGATGGCCTACCTCACCTTCCTCGGCGCCTCGGCCGGCTCGCCGACCGAGATCGACCTCGAGGTCGCGCCGCAGTTCGAAAACGGCAAGCAGGTCGCCGCGCAGTCGGGCTGTCTCGCCTGCCACAAGTTCGGCGAGAACGGCAACGACGGGCCGGGCCCCGAGCTGACCGAGATCGGCGCGAAGCTGCCCGCGCAGGCGATCGAGCGCACCCTCGTCAACCCCGCCGGGATCATGCCCGAGTACGGCGCGCTGCCTGACGAGAAGTTCGACAACCTCGTCAAGTTCCTGGCGTCGCTGCAATAGCCGACCCCGAAGAGCAGGAGCAGTTCGCCGGCCAGATCCGGGGAATGTTCGATCGCATCGCGGGTGTCTATGACCTGATGAACTCGGCGATGACCGCGGGCCTTCATCACCGCTGGCGCGAGCGAGCCGCCGACCGCGCCGAGCTCGAACCCGGCGACAGCGCCCTCGACGCCTGCTGTGGCACCGGCGACCTCGCCTTCGAGCTCGCCCGCCGCGTCGGCCCCGAAGGCCGCGTCATCGGCTCCGACTTCTCCGAGCGGATGCTCGACCTGGCGCGCTCGAAGGCGAGCGAGCGCGAGCTGGCCCCGGTGCGCTTCGAGTGGGGCGATGCGCTCGAGCTGCCTTACGACGCGAGCTCGTTCGACGCGGTCACGGTCGGTTTCGGCGTCCGCAATCTCGCCGACCTCGACCGCGGCGTAGCCGAGCTCGCCCGCGTGCTCAAGCCCGGCGGGCGCCTGGTGATCCTCGAGATCACCAACCCGACCCGGCCGCCGCTCTCGACCTTCTTCTCGCTGTGGTTCGACCGCCTCGTGCCGCTGCTGGGCACGCTCGCGGGCGACCGCGAGGCCTACACCTACCTGCCCGAGTCGGTCAAGCGCTTCCCGCCGCCCGCGGGCCTGGCGCTGATCATGGACAGGGCCGGGCTCGAGAGCATCCGCTACACGGTGCTGGCCGGTGGGATCATCGCGATCCACTCCGGCACCCGTCCGGCCTGAGCCCTCGTGAGCCGCTCCGAGATTCCGCCGCCGGTCACCCGCGTCCTCGACGCCTCGGAGTCGTGGCTGCCGCGACGCATGAGCGCCGTCGAGCGCCGCCTCGGCGAGCTCGTCGAGGGCCACGGCGAGGCGCTGGCGGCCGAGGCGGGCGCGACTCTGGCCGCGGGCGGCAAGCGCATGCGACCGATGCTGGTCCTGCTCTGCGCCGGCGCCGACGCCGGCGACGACGCGGTCCGCGCCGCGGTCGCCGTCGAGCTCGTTCACATGGCGACCCTGGTCCACGACGACGTCCTCGACGCGGCGCCGCTGCGGCGCGGGCGCCCGACCGTGTTCGCACGCGCGGGACGCAAGACGGCGACGGCCGTCGGCGATCTGCTGCTCTCACGCGCCTTCGCCGAGCTCAGCGAGGCCGAGGGCGATGCCGCTCGTCGTGTCGCGCTGCTTGCGAGCGCGTCGGTCGGGCTTGGCTCGAGGTGAGCTGATGCAGCGCCGCGACGCCTTCTCGCCCTCGCTCGAGGCCGAGCGCTATCTCGAGCGCTGCATGCTGAAGACAGCTCGGCTGTTCGAGTGCGCGTGTCTCGTCGGCGCCGATCCCGAACCCAGCGCGGACGCCGCGACGGCGCTGACGCTGTACGGACGCGAGATCGGGCTCGCCTTCCAGCTGCTCGACGACGTCCTCGACATCACCGGACCGTCGGATCGCACCGGCAAGGCCCGCGGCACCGACCTGCTCGACGGGACCGTGACGCTGCCGATGATCCGCGCCCGCGAGCGCGACCCGTCGCTGGCCGAGATCGACCTCAGCGGCCTCGACGCCGAATCGGCGGCGGCGCTGTGTGACCGCATCGCAGCCACCGGCGTCCTCGAGGAGGTTCGAGCGGATGCGCGCGGGCGGGTCGAAGCGGCCAAGGCAGGCGCTTGTCGAACGCGCGATGCTCGACGAGCAGCGACGCGACCTGCTCGCGCTTGGTCGCCGACGGCGTCGTCGACGCTACTCCTGACGCGTCAGGCGTGTCTGGCGATCAGAAGTCTTCGGGAAGGATGTCGCCGGCGTGCAGCGCGGCGACGAAGCGCTCGATCTGCTCGTTCATGTTGGCCTGAGTGAGGAGCTTGAGCTCGTCGAGCAGGCACGCTGTGCCGGTGTCGAGGACGTCGTCGAAGCGATCCACCTGCTGCCTGGCCGAAGGTGCCCGAGCCGCGCCATTCGCAGTCGGGGCAGCGCAGCTCGACGATCCAGCGACTGCCGGCGACCGGGGCCCAGTCGATCGGGTAGACGAGCTCGGAGTCACAGCAGGGGCAGACGTGCAGATCGGCCTTGGTGCGCTTTGCGGCTGCGCGCGGGCGCGAGTCGAGGCCAGAAGCGAGCAGCTTCGCTGCTTCGCGGTCGAGCTCGGGTGTCTCGCTGTCGGCCATCTCATTCGCGATATCGGCGCTGGTCACGGTCGGCTTTAGCCGGAACCGCCCCTCCGCAGCGGTCCCTGGCCGGATGGGTGCCTAGACTGCCAGCCCGCATGGTGCTCTCCGACACAACGATCCGAGCCGAGGTCGAGGCGGGGCGGATCGTCTTCGACCCGTTCGACCCGGCGCTCGTGCAGCCGTCGAGCGTCGACGTGCGCGTCGATCGCAAGTTCCGCGTCTTCAACAACGCTCGTTATCCCTACATCGACGTGCGCCAGCCGATGGAGGACCTGACCTCGCTGGTCGAGGTCGACGAGGAGCCGTTCATCCTGCATCCCGGCGAGTTCGTGCTCGGCCAGACCCTGGAGCGGGTGAAGCTGCCCGACGACATCGTCGCCCGGCTCGAGGGCAAGAGCTCGCTCGGGCGTCTCGGGCTGCTGATCCACTCCACGGCCGGGTTCGTCGACGCAGGCTTCGAGGGCAACCTGACCTTGGAGCTGTCCAACGTCGCCAATCTGCCGATCACGATCTACCACCGAATGCCGATCGGCCAGATCTCGTTCATGCGCATGGACGCGCCTGTCTCACGCCCCTACGGCTCCAACGAAACGGGCTCCAAGTACCAGGGACAGGACGAACCCACGCCGTCGCGCTTCTATCTCAACTTCGAGCGTGAATGATCCATACCGCCGTCACGTCAGTACTCTTTGGGTAGATGGATTTCAGTGTTTGGCAAATTGCGATCGTGCTCGTCATCGCGCTGATCGTGTTCGGTCCCAAGCGCCTTCCCGAGCTCGGCTCCTCGCTCGGCCGAGGGATGCGCGACTTCAAGGACGCGATCACGGGCGACAGCGACGATGACGATGACGACGACAAGGCCCAGCGAGCAAAGCTCGAGGCCGCATCAGCTCAGCCGCAACCCGAGGCCGGCGCCGAGCCTGTCGAGGGCGAAGTCGTAACCGAGAACCGCCGCTGACGATGACGTCCGCCCCGCGCGGGCCCAGGGTGCCTTAGTGGCGCGCGTGAAGACAGCTCAGTTCGATGAGCGGATGACGCTCGTCTCGCACCTGGACGAGCTGCGCTCCCGGATCATCATCAGCCTCGTCGTCTTCGGCGGCGCCTTCGCCCTGTGCTTCTGGCAGGACAACACGATGCTGGAGATCGCCAACCGCTCGCTGCCCAGCGACCAGCCGCCGCTGACCCTGAGCCCGACCGAGCCGTTCTTCACGACGATGACGGTCGCGGCATACGGCGCGATGGTGATCTCGCTGCCGTTCCTGCTCTACCAGGCCTACGCCTTCATCCTGCCCGCGCTCTCGCCGAAGGAGAAGAAGGTCGTCTTCCCGTTCCTGATGGCGGTCCCGTTCCTGTTCCTGGCGGGAGTCGCGTTCGCCTACTTCATCGTCATGCCGGCAGCGGTCGAGTTCCTGCTCAACTTCAACGAGTCCGAGTTCAACATCCAGGTGCGCGCGAAGGAGTACTACGGCTTCCTCGGGCTGACGATGATCGCGATGGGGCTCCTGTTTCAGATCCCGATCGGGGTCCTGTCGCTGACCCGGCTCGAGATCGTCACGCCCGATCAGCTGGCGGCGAACCGCAAGTACGTGATCTTCGGCATCTCGATCGTCGCCGCGGCCCTGCCCGGCGGCGACCCGGTGAGCATGTTCCTGATCATGATCCCGCTGATCTTCCTCTACGAGGGCAGCATCATCCTGGCGCGAAGATTCGGTCACTCGAGGATCTCGGACGACGACGACGGACGACGGCGATGACGAGCCGCCGGACGACGACGAGCCTGACGATCCCGACCCGCCACCGGCGCGCCCGGACACGCCGGTGGAGCCCGTATACGAAGAAGAGCCTCGCGAGGCAAGGGCCCCGACCGCGGTGCTGCCGACCGTCGAAGAAGAGCAGGCGGTTACCGCCCCAAGACGGCTCGCTAGCCTCCCGACCGATGATCTTCGATCTCAAGAGCGGCAAGCGCCGGCGCGTGGTCCAGATCGTGTTCGGGTTTCTCGCCTTCATCTTCTTCATCAGCTTCGTCGGCTTCGGCATCGGCAGCGACGTCAGCGGCGGCATCTTCGACGCGCTCGGAATCGGCGGCAACGACTCCAGCGGCAGCACCCAGTACGAGTCGCAGATCGAGGACGCAGAGGAAACGCTCGCGGCGACCCCGGGCGACGAGGCCGCTCTGCTCGAGCTCGTTCGCCTCCACTTCCTCTCGGCGACCGAGAGCGGGGTCACCACCGACCCGACGACCGGCGCCACCGAGATCACCGAAGGCTCGCGCGCCGACCTCGAGCGCTCGGTGCAGCGCTGGGAGGAGTATCTCGAGACCAAGCCCGCCAAGCCCGACGTCGGCGCCGCCGCCAACGTCGCCCAGGCCTTCGTCCTGCTCGCCGACGCCGACGGCGCCGCTTCGGCGCAGGAGATCGTCGCCGAGTCGCAGGACACCTCGGCCGCCTACGGCCAGCTCGCCTTCTACCTCTACGCCGACGGCCAGCTCAAGGCCGGCGACGAGGCGGCGAAGAAGTCGGTCGCGCTCGCCGATCCCTCGCAGCGAAAGCTGATCGAAAAGAACCTCGAGGACCTGCGAAAGCAGGCGGTCAAGCAGCAGGAGGCGATCAAGGAGCAGCAGAGCCAGGGCGGCGACGACTCCGACCAGCCCTCAGCTCGAGGACCCGTTCGGCTCGCTTGGCGGCGACACCGGGCTCGGCGCTCCAGCGCCCGCGCCGGCACCCTGATCGCTCCTCGCGCCGGCTTTCGCCGGGCTCGATTTCCCTCGCTACCATGCCCCGTCCGAGGGCCGTTAGCTCAGCTGGTAGAGCAGGAGACTCTTAATCTCAAGGTCGCAGGTTCGATCCCTGCACGGCCCATGGCTTTCTCTTCAGCAAAGCGGCGGCCAGCACGCGGGCACGGTCCCAACGACTTGTGGGATGCTTCCCGGCTCGGTCGTCTCAGGCAGGGAATGAGAGGGGAGTTCAGGTGTTGTTTGCACGAGTCGCCGCCCTGATAGCGGCAGTCTTATCGCTTGGCTTTGCGTCGAGCGCGGCCGCAGCCCCCAGCGGCGATCCGCCCACTCCGGTGATCTTCGTCCACGGGAACTCGGGCTCCGCGCAGCAGTTCGAGACCAACGCCATGCGCCTGACCTCGAACGGCTTTCCTCAGAACAGAATCTTCGCCTACGAGTACGACACGCTCGGGTCGAACAACGACCTGGCCGTCGCCAATCTCGATGGCTTCATCGCCAACGTCGAGGCGAGCACCGGCGCAGAGCAGGTCGACATCCTCGCCCACTCGCGCGGCACGACCGTGATGCACACGTACCTGGCGACGCCGGAGCGGGCAGCCTCCGTTCGTCGCTACGTGAACTTCGACGGCCGTACCAGCGATACGCCGCCCGGTGGCGTTCCGACGCTGGCCGTCTGGGGCGAGGGCGATCAGGCCCGGCGCGATCGGAGGAGCCGAGAACGTCTACTTCCCCAGCAAGGCCCACACGGAGGTCACGACGTCGGCCAAGGCCTTCGCCAAGGTCTACGCCTTCCTGCTCGGGGACAAGCCCGAGACGAAGCAGGTGGTGCCGGAGAAGCCGAACAAGGTCAAGGTCAAGGGCCGCGGCCTCGTCTTTCCCAACAACACCGGGATCGACGGCGGGACGCTCCGTGTCTACCTCCTCGACGACAAGTCCGGGCAGCGCGCCTCGAACAGGCCGGTCTATGAGAAGGCGCTCGATGCCGGCGGTGACTTCGGCCCATTCAAGGTCGGCGGTCGCCGCCACTACGAGTTCGAGCTCTCGCGACCGGGCGAGTCGACCATCCACAACTATCCCGAGCCGTTCGAGCGCGACGACTCCTTCTACCGCGTGCTCACGGCACCGGCCCTCGACCCGTTCATCGAGCGCAGCCCCAACCACGTCAGCGTCGCCGTGACGCGGATGCGCGAGTTCTGGGGCGATCAGCCGACCCCGGAGTTGAACGACACGCTGTCGTTCAACGGCTTCAACGTCATCAGCCCAGCGGTCGCGCCCCGGTCGCGCCGGGTTCTGGCCGTGTTCAACTTCGACAAGAACTCCGACGGCCTCTCCGACACAAGCGCGTCGCTCGCGCCGTTCAACTCGATCGGCTTTCTGACCGGCGTCGACAACTACATGCCGTCCAGCCCCGATGCCAGCGGAAGGATCGCGGTCACCGAGAAGATGCGGGCGCCGCGGGCCCAGACCGAGACGATCAACGTGCCGAACTGGCCCTCCGACCAGCACACGGTCTCGGTCTTCTTCAAGGACTACGACGCCAAGGCGTACAAGAAGCGCAAGTAGCTTCAGGCGTGCGCTTGGCGCGGTTGTCTAACTCAGCTCGCCAAAGCCGGGGACGGCGTCCATCGTGATTGCGACAGATGCGCCCCGCGTTCGTACGCGATTGGGGCGGTGACCTTGAACGTGGTGCCCTCGCAGCCGCGCCTTACCTGCAGCAGCGACTTGTCGGCGCGCGCGGAGATCTCTTTCATCGCCAGCTCGACCTCGCCGGCGTCGAGACCGCAGGCGAGCAGGAACGCGGACGGGTTTCTTGGGTCGACGCGCGAGTCCAGCTCGAGCTCCTCGAACACCGTCCCGTCCCCGGCGGCGTCATGCGGCCGCATCAGGCAAACCGTCATGTCATCGGTCTGCGGACCAGAGTCGCCGACGCCGCCGAGCGCATCTGTCGCCTCGATTCGCTCGTCGAGCTCGCCGAGCAGGGCGGCGAAGCCCTCGCGCTCGAGCATCGCTCCATCCTCACCCCTGTGTTCGACCATACCGTCGGTGAAGAAGCAGACTCGGCTTGCGGGGGGCAGTGAGACGCTCGTCTGGCGAAAGCCGGAGGGGCCGCCGGCGCCGATCGGCGGCGGCGTCATCTCGATGATCGCATGGTCGCTGCCGGCACCGAGGATCAGCGGCGGGTGGTGCCCCGCCGTCGAGTACTCGAGCGTGCTGCTCGTGGGGTCGTAGATCGCCGCGAGCACGGTCGCGAAATCGCTCCCGAGCTTGCCGCCGAGCGCCTCGTCGGCGAGGCGCAGCGCCTCGCGTGGCGCCAGTCCAGCCTCGAGGTATGCGCGCACCGTGTAATGAACCAGCGCGGTGACCGTCAACGCCTCGCGTCCGTGTCCGCAGACGTCACCGACGATGACGGCGACACGGCCACCCTCCAGCGCGAGCACGTCATGGAAGTCGCCACCGGCCGCAGGCCCCTGGGCGGCGCGGTAGGCAACCGAGATCTCGACGCCGGCGATTCGCTCCGGGATCGTCGGCAGCAGCGCCGACTGCATGGCGCCGACGTCCATGCGCAGCTCGTCCCCCTGATTCGTCAGTCTTCGCGCCAGCCTCACCAGCAGCGCGGAACGCGCAGCCATCAGCATCCCCAGCGCCGCCAGCGCCGCGACCGCCGCCATCAGCGCCCAAGGAAACTCCTCGATCGCTTCGAAGACCTGCCCCAACGGCGACTGCTTCTCGCCTTGGCGACTCGGAGTCGAGGAGGCTTCGGAGGTCTCGGCAGGCGTGCGCTCGCCGTCGGTGCCGTTGCGGCGGGCGGCGCCGCCGCACCACCGCTGCGATCCGCCGCCGTCGCGGCTCGCGTGCTCGGCGAGGTGTCCTCGACGCCAGGACGGCCTTGTTCGGACTCTGTGGGTAGCGGTGCGGGAGCCGGGCTCGCGGGGGGTGGCGTCGCCGGTTCGCTCGTGGCCGGGGCAGGCGGCGGAGTTGCCGGCCGGTCGCCGGGAACGGCCACGCCGGTCGCGTGCTCGACCGTGTCGACGAGCTCCTCGGCCGAGGGTATCGGCGGCAGCAGTGTCGGTGCCGGCGGAAGCCTGGGCAGATCGACCTCGGGGAGGCCCACATCTTGGACTTGCCCGAGAGCCACGGGCGAGAGCGCCAGCGTCGGCAGCGTGCACGCAATCGCGAGTCGGAGCGTCCACCGGGCTGGCGCGCGCATGGTAGTGTCATCGGACACTTGAGGCTCGGACTTAAGCTTCGTGGCCGTTTTCCGGCCCCCTGACGCAATGGCACATTCGATCCACTCCGAGCCCCACGCCGCCGGCGGCGTGATCGTCGTCGCCGGCGAGGCCGACGCGAGCGCTGCCGCGGCGCTCGAGGACGCCCTGCGGGCGGCGTTCGTCGAGGCTTTGGCGCGCGACAGCGACCGGACGCTCATCGTCGACCTCTCCGCCGCGAGCTTCATCGACTCTCGCATGATCGGCGTGCTCGTCACCTGGGGGGAGCAGCTCGAGGCGAGGAGATGGCGGATGCCGATCGTCTGCTCGGACGCCAACATGCTGCGCGTCTTCGACGTCATCGGCCTCCAGGCCACCTTCGATTTCTTCGAGTCGCGCGAGGACGCTGCGGGCGGCGCCTGATCCTGTTGCCGCGCTAGAGCCGCCGGCCGCTGCGAGATCGCCGTCCAGTCCGCTCAAGACCGCCTACAAGGCGTCGATAGCTCTCCCATGAGTCGGGAGCCCGGCGTCGAGCGTAGGCACAGGATCCGCCGCCTCGCGGACGTTCGTCTTCCTGAGCCGTCGGAGGAGCGCCTCCTGGGCCGAAACGCCCACGACGCGAAGCTGCGCAAGGCACGCAGACAGGTCGCGCTCGCCAGCTTTGTGCTGATCGTCGTCTGCGGTGCTGCCTTCCTGCTTCTTGCTCGTTCCGCCGAGGTCCTGGGCCTCGAACGCGGCGATGCGGCGACCTATGGACTTTTCGCGGCCGCGGCGGTCTTGCTCTGGCTCGCCTCCCTGCCGGCGATCGACCGGCTTGCCTGTGCCCTCGCCCTCGCCCCGCGCCGGCCTCGTCGCCGTGTCGTTCGGGCGATTCGGCGAGGCCTCGAGCGAGGAGAGTTCGAGCTGCATTTCCAGCCGCAGATCGAGCTCGAGACGGGTAAGCCGATCGCCGTCGAAGCGCTGCTTCGCTGGCGCCGCCAGAGCGAGTTGCTGCTGCCGGGCCGGTTTCTCACGGACGCGGAATCGAATGAGATCATCGGCCCCGTTACCTGCCACGTCCTCGACCTCGCCCTGGCTCAGGCCGGGGAATGGCGACGCGCGGGTCGCGAGCTTCCGGTTTCCGTGAATCTCTCCGCCGCTTCCCTGCGCAGCTTCGCCATCGTCGAGCGAGTCGAGGAGCTGCTCGAGCACCACGGCGTTTCGGCGCAGATGCTGACGCTCGAGGTGACCGAGACAGCCGTGCTTCACGAGCCCGAGTTGGCGCGCGCGGTGCTCGACGCCCTCAGCTCCCTCGGAGTCTCGATCTCGATCGACGACTTCGGCACGGGGTACTCGTCGCTGCTTTGGCTGCGCCTGTTTCCAGTCGATCAGGTCAAGATCGACCGGACGTTCATCGCCGACACCGACGGTGACGGTGAAGCCTTCGTCGCCGGGGTGATCCGTCTCGGACAATCTCTCGGCCTTGACGTCGTTGCCGAGGGCGTCGAGGACGAGCAGGTGCTGAAGCGGCTGCAAGAGCTCGGCTGCGATCTCGCCCAAGGTTGGCACTTTGCCCCTGCGCTACCGGCTCGCGAGGTGGAGGCATGGATCGACGACGAGTCCAACGTGTTCAAGCCGATGCGCAGGGAAATCGCGCTCTCCGCAGAGGGCCCTGGCCTTGACGATGCGCGCCGCCTGATCGAGGAGGCCGCGGCTGAGCTCGGCTACGACGACGCGGCGATCTGGGACATGAAGCTCGCGGCCACCGAGGCGCTGATGAACGCGATCGAGCACGGCAGGCCGAGTGAGGACGGAATGGTCCACCTCCGCCTCGCCCCGGAGCACGGCGATCTGCTGCTCGAGGTCTGGGGGGGCAGCATCGAGGAGCCGAGCGAGCCCCCGCCCGCGGGCAACCGCGGCCGTGGGATCGCGATCATGACCGCGCTGATGGACGAGGTCGAGCTCAAGCGAGACCCACATGCGAGCCGGATCCTCCTCGCCAAGCGCCGCAGTCCCGCCAATACGGTCGATGGCTGAGCGCCACACGCGCGATCGATCCTTCAGTCGCCCAGAGCTTCCACCAGCCCCCGGCAACGGACCCCGAACACGACGCGGCCGGCGCGCTCGGAGTCCGGTCCCACCGGGTGCTCGGTGAGCGAGAGGACGAGGTCGCGCACCGGCGCGTAGGCGAGGTCCTCGGGACCGTTCGCCCAAGGATGATCGGCCACCAAGCGGTCGCCTTCGTAGACGGCGAGCCTGCCGACCCCGCCACGCCCACCGCCGCTCGAGGCCAGCAGCAACCGGTCACCCACCGCCAATGCGCCCTGGAGGTTGGCGCGACCCGCCGTCACCGCCGAGCTTGCCCGCACCGTCGTTCCCGTGGTCAGATTCGCGCCGTCAGCGAAAACCGGCCATTCGACGACGCGCGCGCCCGGCTGCTTGCGCCGGTACTCCCCGCTGATCACCGAACTGTCGGCCTCACCCGGCCGCCGGCGCAACGATACGAATGAGAACCGAGGGCCGCGATCGACGATCGAGCGCAGCAGCGGCATCCGCAATGTCCCGATCTGCGGCATCACGTACCGATGCCCGGCGCCGTACCAGCGACCGTTGCGATGTCCGACGAAGCCAGGCGGCCCGTCGGTCGCGACCGTGAGCATCTCGTCGACCGCGAACACCCGCAGGCCGCGCAGCGTGTCGGCGACGTAGAGATGACCCCCCCTCCAAACGATGCCGCCTGCGTGCACGCGGATCGGCTTCAGATCGATCGCCTCTCGCCAGAAGCGACGCACCGGCTCGACCAGCAGCACGTGGCGATAGCGCGGGGCGCCGTCGCCGAGCTCGCAGACGCTGACTCGCACGCTCGCGTTGCGGCTGCGGACCCAGCTCACCATGAGCACCTCGCGGTCGCTCCAGCGCCCGCCGGCGCAGGCGTCGTGACTGCTGGTGATCCCTTGCGGATACCAGTGCGTCGTCGTCGAGTCGTCTGCGTCCCAGCCGAAGCCGGCGTCTATCGGTTGCTCGATCGCGGCGAGGGGAGGCTCGCTGGGCTCGAGCGCCCGCCCGCGGCGGTCCGCCGAAGCGATCACGTCGGCGACGCTTGCGTTCGCCAGACCACCCGCACGCAGCTCGTCGAGCAGCTCGCCGGCGCGCTCCCACGGCCCCGACGCACACAAGGCGAAGCGCGAACTGTCGATTTCTCGATTGCGCTGCGAGCTTGCCGCCATGGCGCGATCGTATGCGCCGCGCGCGAGGAAGGGCCCGCAGTAACAAGCTCTTCACTTCGCCCATCCGACGTGGCCCTAACTTCGGCTCATGACCGCAGAGGTCAAGGGCGTGCGCGAGGCGATTGGCCTCGCCGCCTTCGAAGGGGCAGGGATAGCGGCGATCGCAGTTCTCGGCGCCGAGTTCATGCTGGCGCCCGCGGGCGTCTCGCTGTCGATCGTGCAGACCCTGGCTCCAGGGCTGGTGGCCGGGCTAGGCGCCGGCCTCTACCGCTTCAGCCAGTACGCCCCCAAGGCCAAGCCCGCTGAGCTACGGCGACTGGGAAAGCCTGCTCAGGGCGAGATCCTCGGTTCGACCGAGGTGATCGAGATGCGGAGCCTGCGCTCCGTCCCCGCATCGCAGGCACGCGCACGAGCACGCCCCTGACGCGTGCTTAGATCAGCCGCGGGGCCTGGTCCGGCCGTTGACCTGGTAGTTGAGGTACCAGGCCAGATGGCGGGCCGCGTTCACGCACGGTGAGAACAGGCGCTTCATCCTGCTGCACAATATCGGCCGTGCGGCGGAAAAGGTGCACACATCACGCCATTTGTTGATCGGATTGATAGACATTGACCGAAGAACGAGTGATCACAAGCGACGAGGCCGATGACACGGCGGCCGGCCTGGCCCGGCACCTGGTCGCTTTCGAGGCCGAGTTCGCCGCACGGAGGCCCGCCAGGGTGATGCTTGGCGACGCGTCCGATGCTGCGCTCGCAGCGGCGTTGGTCGCGACGAAGATGCTGATCGCGCTCGAGGCGACGCCCGCCGCGATAGACGCCTCGGCACTCAACGGCCGGCTGATCGCTCAGCTGGTGCCCACCTACACTGAGGTCGCATGACAGTCGGGATCATCGGCCTCGGCTACGTCGGCCTTCCGCTCGCCGTGGCATTTGCCGAGGCGGGCAACGAGGTCGTCGGCGTCGATGTCGACAGTCGCACCGTGGAGTCGCTGCGCGCGGGACACAGCGAGATCGAAGACGTCGCCGACGCGCGCCTGACCGATGCCGCCGCCCTCATGCGCTTCACCACCGACCCGAGCGAGCTGGCCGAGCTGCGACGCGGTCCTGATCTGCGTGCCGACGCCGCTGGCCAACCAGCGCGAGCCCGACCTCAGCTACATCTCCGACGCCGGGCGCTCGCTGGCAGGCGTTCTGCGCCAAGGCCAGCTCGTAGTGCTCGAGTCGACCACCTATCCCGGCACGACCCGCGAGCGCCTGCAGCCGATCCTCGAGGAGTCGGGCTTGGCCGCGGGACGCGACTTCAACCTCGCCTTCTCTCCCGAGCGGATCGACCCGGGGCGCAGCGACCATTCCCTGCGCACGACGCCGAAGGTCGTCGGTGGCCTGACCGACGCCTGCCTCGAGCGCGCGGTCGAGGTCTACTCGGCGATCTGCGACGAGGTCGTCGACGGTCTCCACTCCCGAGGCGGCAGAGATGACGAAGCTGCTGGAGAACATCTTTCGCTCGGTCAACATCGCGCTGGTCAACGAGCTCTCGGTCCTGTGTGACCGGATGGAGATCGACGTCTGGGAGGTGATCGATGCGGCGGCCACCAAGCCCTACGGCTTCATGCGCTTCGATCCCGGTCCGGGGATGGGAGGCCACTGCTTGCCCGTCGACCCGTTCTATCTCGCCTTCAAGGCGCGCGAGTACGACTTCCCGGCCGAGTTCATCGAGCTTGCCGGGAAGATCAACCAGCAGCAGCCGCATTTCTGCGTCGAGCGCGTCGTTCGCGCTCTCAACGATGTCGGCAAGCCGGTTCGCGACTCGAAGATCCTGCTGCTGGGCGTCTCCTACAAGGCGGGCGTCGGCGACATCCGCGAGGCACCGTCGCTGAAGATCGCCACCCTGCTGCGTGAGCTCGGCGCCGTGGTCGCCTACCACGACCCACACGTCCCCGAGCTCAGCGAGTTCGGATTGCGCTCAGTCGATCTCGCCGAGGCGCTGGCCGAGACCGATCTGGCCTGCATCGTCACCGCTCACGATCAGATCGACTAC
Source organism: uncultured Solirubrobacterales bacterium (assembly GCA_963730145.1). Lineage (GTDB taxonomy): Bacteria > Actinomycetota > Thermoleophilia > Solirubrobacterales > 70-9 > WHSW01. The sequence goes on along the minus strand of CAVSQT010000001.1, from coordinate 368,841 downwards.
GAGCGCGTCGTCGCGGATGCGGCCCTGGTGGTCGACTTCCGCGGGGTCACCCGTGGAATCGCGGCTCACAACCTGATCCGGCTGTAGAGCGCGTTGCTCGGTACGAGGCGAAGCCGCGAGCGTCGCGCCGACAGGCTCACGGTTGCGCTCGCCGTCGGCGCAGCCGCGACGGCGGGGACCGTGTTCGCGGGCCAGTTCCTTCGCATGGTCAGCCGCCGCGCGGGCGAAGGCGATGCGCAGGGCACGGTCCTCGAGAGCGCCGAGCACGCGCTTGGTACGGCGACACAGGCGACACAGGACACGGTCACGGTCGTACGCGAGGGCTATTCGGCTGCGCCGCGGCGCGAGATCGTTCTCTTCAACATCCTCAGCGGGTTCAGCGGCGGGTTCGCTCTCATGCGCCTCTCCACCTGGGGCATGCGCGGGGGCTGGTGGCCTTTCGGAGCCGTCAGTGTCCGCGGACGTCACGTGCACCATTTCGTCCCTGGGATCCTGGTCGCGTTCGCCGCGGGGGGTGCGGGGCTCGTGACCAAGAGCGACCGGCTCGAGGAGATCCTCGCCTTTCCTTTCGGCGCCGGCATCGGCCTCACCTTCGACGAGGCGGCGCTGCTGCTCGAGCTCGACGACGTCTACTGGACTCCGGAGGGAGTGCTCAGCGTCCAGGTCAGCTTCGGTGTGGCGGGTCTGCTCGGGGCGACGATCCTGGGCATGAGGATGCTGCGCCGAGGCGAGATCGCCTCCGAGCAGGCGGGGCTGATTCCCGATGAAGCGGGCGAATACGTGAGCTCCGGCTCGGTCTAGATTTCGAGAGCCTGACTGCCGCGCCGAGTCGCTGGGCGCGGTTAGGCTCGCGCGGTGAGATCTCGTGGCGTAGTTGCGTTCGCGATCTCGATCGGGCTCGGCGCGCTGAGCGGCTCCGCGACCGCGCTCGCCGCGCCCGAGGTCGAGGCCGGCGCGCTGCGCGCCGAGGTCGGCTCGAGCTCGTGGCAGCTGCGTCTCACCGATCGCGCGGGACGCACCGTGCTCGAGCAGCTCACGGGAGCGGGCACTCCGGGCGCAGGGGCGAGGGCGCTGGGCTTCCGAACCGCGGCGGGCTGGCAGCACGCGACCGAGATCGGCGACGCTCGCTCGCGTCGCGGCGTCTACACCGCGACGCTCGCGACCACCGATCCGCAGCACAGCTTCGAGCTGCGCCTCGAGCCTGCGGGCAAGGGCGTGATCGCGATGCAGGCTCGGCTGACCGGTTCGCTCGACGATGTCGAGGCACTGGGGATCGGGTTCGCCGCTCGACCCGATGAGCGCTACCTCGGTTTCGGCGAGCGTTCCAACGCCGTCGACCAGCGCGGCAACGTGGTCGAGAACTACGTCGCCGATGGTCCCTACCAGGATCTCGAGTATCCCGCGATCAATCTCTTCACGCCCGCCTGGGGCCTGCGCGATGGCCACTCCGAAGCGACCTACTTCCCGATTCCCTGGCTGCTTTCGACGGCGGGTTACGGCGTGCTCGTCGACAATCCCGAGACGAGCCTGTTTCGCCTCGCCTCGGACGGCGCCGATGCGTGGAGCGCCGAGGTCATCGCGGCGCCCGCCGGGGAGTCCGGCGCCAGCGCAGGTGGTCCGCCGTCGATGCTCTCGCTGCGATTCTTCGCCGGTCCGACACCGGCCGATGCCTTGCGCCGCTTCACCCGCGCGACCGGGCGCCAGCCCGCACCGCCGGCGCCATGGGCGCTCGGCACCTGGTACCAGGCAGACGACGATGAGCTCTCCGAGATCGCCCTGCTGCGAGCGGCCGACGCCCCGCTCTCGGTCCTGCAGACCTACGTCCACTATCTGCCGTGCGCCGAGCAGGCCGGGACCGACCAGGGCGCACGCACCGCCGCCGCGCACGCCGCGGGCGTTGCCATCACCACCTACTTCAACCCGATGGTGTGCACCAGCTACGCCGACGCCTACGAGCGCGCGGCTGCGGCCGGAGCGCTGACCGACGACGTCCTCCGGCGAGCCCTACCTCTACCGCTACGGCACCGACATCGACGCCAGCTTCTCGGTCGCCCAGTACGACTTCTTCACCGAGGCAGGGCGCATCGAGTACGCCCGCGTGCTCGACGCGGCCGTTGGCGACGGCTACGACGGCTGGATGGAGGATTTCGGCGAGTACACGCCGCTCGACTCGGTCTCCGCCGGCGCAATCGCCGGCACCCGCGCGCACAACCCGTACCCGACTCGCTATCACTGCGCGGCCCACGAGGCGACGAGCGACGCCCCGCGACCGATCGTGCGTTTCCAGCGCTCGGGCTGGACTGGCTCCGCCGCCTGCGCGACCGTGGTCTGGGGCGGCGATCCGACAACGAGCTGGGGCTTCGATGGCCTGCGCTCGGCCGTGACCCAGGCGCTCAGCGTCGGTACGTCGGGCGTCGCGATCTGGGGCTCGGACATCGGCGGCTTCTTTGCCCTCGGCCCGAACCGGCTCACCCCCGAGCTGCTGACGCGCTGGGTCCAGCTCGGCGCCGTGTCGCCGGTGATGCGCACACAGGCAAACGGGGTGGCGGTGCCGCGCCGCGATCGACCCCAGGTCAGCGACCCCGACCAGATCGCCAACTGGCGCCGCTACACCAAGCTGCACACCCAGCTCTATCCCTATCTCGACGCTGCGGTCGCCGAGTACCGCCGCACCGGGATGCCGGTGATGCGCCACCTCGGGCTCGTCTACCCACGCGATTCGCGCGCCGCCGAGGTCGACGACGAGTTCCTGTTCGGCCCCGACCTGCTCGCGGCGCCGGTCCTCGATCCCGGGCAAGTGCAGCGAACGCGCCTACCTGCCGCGCGGGCGGTGGATCGACCTCTGGCGCAGCGCCGCGTACCGGGAGACGAGCGGCGGCCTGCGCCTCGGCAAGGCCTCCGTCCTGCGCGGTCGCCGCGATCTCACCGTCCCGGCGCCGCTCACGGAGCTGCCGCTGTTCGTTCGCCGCGGCGCGGTGATCGCGATGCTGCCGGCGCGAGTCGACACGCTTGCCGGCTACGGCAACGGCGTCGAGGGCATCCAGACCCTGGCCGCCAATCGCCGCCGCGCCGAGCTGCTCGCCTTTCCCCACGGACGCAGTCGTGCCGCGTTCTACAGCAGCGAGACGATCCGCTCGATCGAGCGCCGGGGTCGATGGCAGTTGAGGATCGCGGGCAAGATGCGCCGCCGTTACGAGCTGCAGGCATCGATGAAGACGCTGCGCCGGCCCCTGCGGCCATGCCGGCTCGAGGTCGACGGGCGCGAGCTGGCAGCGCGGCGCTGGCGCTTCGAGCGCTCGACTGGCGTCCTTCGCGCACGCTTTGCCGGGCGCAGGCCGACGCTGACCGCCATCGGCTGCTAGAAGGCCGGCACTCGCGGTCGCTTCCCGGCACGCGGGGCGCCGGTCGATCGCTAGCGCAGCTGCCGGTAGCGCCCGAACAGCTCATCGCTCGTCGGCTCGTGCAACAGCCAGGCGAGCTCGAGCCGGCGCTCCTCGGCGCTGAGACCGGTGAACAGGCCCGGGCCACCGCCGCCGGCAAGCTTCGGCGCGTGCGTGACGAAGAGCTCGTCGATGAGCCCTTGCTCGACGAGCTGGGAGTGCAGGCGCGGCCCTCCTTCGCACAGCAGCGCACGGATGCCGCGCTCGACTCGCAGATGCGACATCAGCGCCGTGAAATCGACGCCTCCGGGGTGGCGCAGCAGGCGCACGCTGGTGGCTGTCTCGGGAACGTCGGCGTCCGAGACCGTCGCGATCAGGACGCGACCATGACCCTCCGTGAACAGCGGCGCATCCCAGGGAAGCTCGAGCCGGCCGCTGACGATCACCATCAAGGGGTCGTGCGGCAGTCCCTCGCGCTCTCGCGCCGCGCGCTTTTGCGGATCGCGGATCACGCGCCCGTAGCGCTCGGCGCGCATCGTCCCCGCGCCGATCATCACGGCGTCGACTCGGGTTCGCAGCGCGACCAGCATCGCGGTGTCTGCCGCGGAGCCGATCGGCCCGGAGCGTCCGTCGATCGTGGCGTGTCCGTCGAGCGTGAGGGCGAAGTTGGTGATCGTGTACGGGCGCTCGGCGTGAGCCTTCGAAACGAGGTCGAGCGAGCGCGCCTGGTCGGCGACGGTGGTCTCGCCAGGATCTGGGAAGAGACGCCTCATCGAAGCCGGCCCTACCCGAAGTCTTCGACGCTGAGCGGCTTGCGCCCGGCAGGGGACCCGGGGCGAGGACCGGCTTCGAGCTTCGGAATCGTCCGAGTCTGCGGGCTGTCGGCCTTCAAGACGATCGATTCGCCGTGGTGGCTGATCGTCAGCTCGTCGCCCTCGACCAGCTTGTAGAGGGCTTGATGATCGGTCGTGCTGACCTCGACGACACAGCCGCGGATCGCGAGCCGGAACCTCAGGCTGGACAGCTGCTGGGGCAATCGCGGCGCGAAGCTGAGCTGCCCGTCGTAATCGCGGGTGCCGCCGAAGCCGCCGACAGCCGCGACCCAGGCACCGGCCAGAGATGCCATGTGGACGCCGTCGCGCGTGTTGTGGGCGAGATCGTCGAGATCCATCAGCGCGGCCTCGATCATGTACTCGAAGGCGAGGTCGAGCTGACCCACCTCGGCCGCGACCACCGACTGCGTGCAGGCCGAAAGCGATGAGTCGCGCACGGTCAGCTCCTCGTAGTAGGCGAAGTTGCGCGCCTTCTCGGCGGCCGTGAACGAATCTCCGAAGAGATGCAGCGCGAGCACCAGATCGGCCTGCTTTACGACCTGCTTTCGGTACAGGTCGAAGTAGGGAAAGTGCAGGAACAGCGGATAGGAGTCCGGCGGCGTCGACTCGAAGTCCCAGCGTGCGTGATGGGTGAAGCCCTCGGCCTGGGGATGAACGCCGAGCGCGTCGTCGTAGGGGATCGTCATCGCTGCAGCCGCATCGCGCCAGCTCGCTGCCTCCTCGACGTCGACGCCGAGATGGCGGGCGAGATCGGGCATCGCCTCGACCGCGTCGGCGGCGTCGCGCAGATTGCGCGCGGCGGCGAGATTGGTGTAGACGTTGTTGTCGGCGATCGAGCTGTACTCGTCGGGGCCGGTGACGCCGTCGATGCGAAAGGCTCCGGCCGGCTCGTGATGGCCGAGCGAGCGCCACAGCCGTGCGGTTTCGACCAGCAGCTCGACCCCGCAGGACTCGGCGAACTCGTGGTCGTCGGTCGCCTTCATGTAGCGCGCGGTGGAGTTGCCGATGGCCGCGTTGATGTGAAACGCGGCCGTCCCCGCCGGCCAATAGCCCGAGCACTCGTCGCCACGGATCGTGCGCCAGGGAAACGCGGCGCCTTCGAGTCCGAGCTGGGCGGCGCGCTCCTTGGCGCGCTCGATCGTCGCGTGGCGCCAGCGCAGCGCATCGCGTGCCGCATCCGGCATCGAGTAGATCAGCATCGGCAAGACGAACGCCTCGGTGTCCCAGAAGGCGTGGCCGTCGTAGCCCGAGCCGGTCAGGCCCTTGGCCGGGATCGCTCGGCTCTCGGCCCGCGAGCCTGCCTGCAAGACGTGGAACATGCCGAAGCGAAGCGCCTGCTGCAGGCGTGGCTCGCCGCCGATCTCGACGTCGGCGCGCGACCAAAAGGAATCGAGGTACTCGCGCTGCCCGGTGAGCAGCTCGTCCCAGCCGGTGTGGCGAGCCTGCGCGAGCGCTCCCTCGACCTGATCGCGCATCGCCGGCATCGAGCGCCGGCTCGACCAGCCGTAGGCGATGAACTTGGTCAGCTGAAGCGGCTTTCCGGGCTCGACCTCGGCCGTGATCGTCGCTCGTGCGAGATCGTCGTCAGCCACGGTCTCGGTATCGAGGCCCTCGGGTCCGTCGACGACGTGTTCGAATCCCGCCGCGAGCCGGAGCTTGCTGCGTTCGGTGATGTGGACCAAGATCGCGCCGAGGTCGTGATCGGAGGCCAGCTCGCAGGCCAACGGGGTGGCGACGGCGGCGGCGCGCGGATCGTCGGTGGCGACCGGAAGCGGCTCGTTCGCCACCAGCTCGGATTGAAGCACCACTCGGGCGCTCGACTCGATCGGCTCGACCTCGTAGCGGATCGCGGCGACCGCTCGCTGGGTCAGCGAGACGAAGCGGACGCTGCGCACGCGTACGCCTTGACCCGTCGGGCTCATCCATTCGACCTCGCGGGTGAGGGTGCCGTCGCGCAGATCGAGGACGCGCTCGTGGCGAAGCAGCTGTCCGTAGCGGACGTCGAACAGCGAGTCGCCGATCAGCAGCCGGATGATCTTTCCGTTGGTCGCGTTGACGACGCTCTGACCCGACTCCGGGTAGCCGTATCCAGCCTCGGCGTAAGGCAGCGGCCGCGCCTCGAAAAATCCGTTCACATAGGTGCCGGGGAGCCCGTACGGCTCCCCCTCGTCGAGATTGCCGCGCAGTCCGATGTGGCCGTTGGAGAGGGCGAACAGAGACTCCGTCTGGGCGAGGATCTCGAGGTTGAGGCTCGGCTCTCGCACGGTCCAGGCGTCGACGTCGAAAGCGTGGCGTCCGATCATCGGTCGAGCAGCTCATCGAGGTCGGCGACGACCATGTCGGCGCCGTGCTCGGCGAGCGCCTCGGCCTGTCCGACCCGATCGACCCCGATGACGCAGCCGAAGTTGCCGGCCCTGCCGGCCTCGACGCCGGCCAGCGCGTCCTCGTAGACCGCCGCCTCGGCGGGCTCGACGCCGAACGCCCGCGCTCCGGCGAGAAAGGTATCGGGCGCCGGCTTGCCGGCGAGGCCCTGCTCCTCGGCCACCGTGCCGTCGATGATCTCGGCGAACATGTCCTCGATGCCCGCGGCGGCCAGGACCGCCCTGCAGTTCGTGCTCGACGAGACGACGGCGAGCGCGAGGCCGGCTTTCGTCGCCGCCTCGACGTAGCGAATAGAGCCCTCGTAGGGCTCGACTCCCCGCTCTTCGATCAGCTTCAGCACGAGCGCGTTCTTGCGCAATCCGAGCGCGGCGATCGTCTCGGCTTCCGGCGGGTCGTCGGCGCTGCCCTCCTCGAGCTCGATCGAGCGTGACTGAAGAAACGAGCGCACGCCGTCGGCGCGGGGCTTGCCGTCGACGTAGCGGTCGTAGTCGCCGCGGCCGTCGAAGGCCACGAACTCCTCGCCATCGCGCTCGGCTCGCTCGCGAAGGAAGCCGTCGAACATCTCCTTCCAGGCGACGGCATGCACCTTCGCCGTCTGCGTCAGCACGCCGTCGAGATCGAAAAGGCACGCTTTGATCCCGTCGGGAAGTCCCAGGCTCACGCTCGAAACCTAGATGATCCGCCGTCGGCCGACCAGCCGAAGCTGCGTCCAGCGAGCCGCTCGAGCTTGGCGAGGTCGGCGGCGAACAGCGGCTCGAGACGCTCGCGGATCCCGCTCGGCAGCTCCGGCTTCGGCGCCTGACCCGAACCCGGGTCGTGAACCACCCGCTCGACCATCCAGCGCAGCGACTCGGGCAGCCGGTCGAAGTTGCGGTCGAAGGCGCGCAAGCCCGGCAGTCGCACCGCTCGGTCCATGAGATGAAACCCGCCGCCGCCCGGCTTCGCCCTGGCGCTGCCCGTCTCCCACTCGCGTTCGAACTGCTGCGAGGTGAAGGCCGCATCGACGCCGCAGAACTCGAACACACGGGCGAGCGTCGCCTCGCGCTCGAGCGCGAGCTCGCTGTTGTCGACGACCAGGATCTGCTCGCGCGCGAACGCCTCCAGGTAGGGCACGAGCTGCATCGCATAGAGCGAACGCGCGACGTAGGAGCTTCGAGGGTGTCAGCGCCGCCTCCATCGACCTCGTCTCGTAGCCGCCGCCCTCGTTGTGCAGGAAATGTGAGAGCAAGCGCTCGTAGGGATCGCGGACCATGTAGATCAGCCGCGTTTGCGCGCCGAGCGTCTCGCGCATCCTCGCCGCGACGCCCTGAAAGCGCGGCATGTTCGTGTAGTGCGGCGAGGTTTCCCCGCGCACCGGCGCCCGGCGGTCGAAGTGGCTCGCGTACCACTGCGGCCCCAGTTCCCAGTTGAGCTCGGAGACGAAGAAGTTGAGCTCCTTGGGGCGCGACATCGCAATCTGCGGATGCAGGCTGAGGTAGTGATGCAGGCTGGTCGTGCCGCACTTGAGGCCGCCGACGACGATCAGGTTGGGGAGCGCACCCGTGCGTTCGGCCTGCTTTCGGCGACGTTCGAGCTTGCCGCGCTCGCCGGCGAAGCGCTCGCGCGCCCTCGCGACCATCGCCTCGTCCGCCGGATCGCCTGCGGGCGAGTTTGGTTCGCCGTCGACCGCGCCGAGATCAGCGGTCGCCGGCACCGAGCTTCTTCGCTGCGTCGCGGAGGGTCTTGACCTCCGCGTCGGGACGCTTGCGCCCTTCGAGCTTCTCGCCGCGGCGGTTGACCCAGATCACCGGGACCTTCATCTTCAGCAGCGGCTCGACGTCGGCGGAGTAGCCCGACGCGATGTGGACCCACCCCTTCTTGCCGCCGATGCGCCGTGCGGCCTCCTTGAAGTGCGCCTCGTCGGGCTTGTAGCTGCGCACCTGCTGAGCGGTGACGACGAGCTCGAGCTCGGTTCTGAGGTGGCGCCGCGAGACGCCCAGCAGCTTGTCGTCGATGTTCGAGACGATCCCCAGCTGATAGCGCTTGGCGAGGCGGTCCATCGCCGCATTGGCCTCGCGAAACGGAAGCCAGCGTGCGACGCTGTCCGGTACGAACTGCGCTCGCGAAGGCTCGAGCTCCCAGCCGAACTCGCCGGCCACCTTGACCGCGGTCCGGCGCAGGACCTCGGCGTAGAGCTCGTATGAGCCGCTCATGATCTCGGCTTGGACCTCGAGGAAGCGGTCGATGAACTTCTGCTCGTCGAAGGAGAAGCCATCGCGGGTGGCCTCCTTGGAGAAAGCGTCGATCAAGCCCTTCTCCCAATCGATCAGGGTGCCATAGCAATCGGTGGTGACCCACGTGATGTCTTTGAGCTTCGGCAGAGGCATAAACGTGCTTCGCGCGCGGCACCACCACATTTCCCTCGGCAACCGCGCGCTCGCGCCGCGGGAGTATGGCAAGCCGCCGCCGATTGCCGCTCGACCCGCCCACGCACGAGGTTCGAAGACAGGTTCTTGTAGGCTCGCGGCCCGCCGATGGACCTCCTCGAATATCAGGGCAAGCAGCTCTTCGCCAAGCACGGTGTGCCGGTGCCCGCCGGGCGTCATGCGACGACGGTCGAGGATGCGGTCGCCGCCGCCAACGAGATCGGCTACCCGTGTGTGATCAAGGCCCAGGTGGCGATAGGCGGCCGCGGCAAGGCCGGAGGGATCAAGGTCGCCAAGGACGAAAACGAGGCTCGCACCCACGCGGAGGCGATCCTCGGCATGGACATCCGCGGCTTCACCGTTCACGACCTCTGGATCGAGCAGGCCTCCGAGATCGCCTCCGAGTACTACGCCTCGATCATCCTCGACCGCTCCGAGAAGAAGCTTCTGGCGATGGTCTCGCGGATGGGGGGCATGGACGTCGAAGAGGTCGCCGAGAACGACCCCGACGCGCTGGTCAAGCGCCATATCGAGCCGTCTGAGGGAATGACTCCAGGGCTCGCCGAAGAGCTGGCCGTCGACGCGGGCATCGACGAGGACGTCACCGATCAGGTTGCCGAGATGCTGATCAAGCTGGCGACTGTGGTCGTCGAGGAGGACGCGACGCTGATCGAGATCAACCCGCTGATCGTCACCAACGACCGCGAGGTGGTGGCGCTGGACTCGAAGGTGACGATCGACGGCAACGCCCTCTATCGCCATCCCGAGCTCGCCGAGCTCTCCGACAAGTCGGCCGAGGACCCCCAGGAGGCGATGGCCAAGGAGAAGGGCCTCACCTACGTCAAGCTCGGCGGCAACATCGGCATCCTCGGCAACGGTGCCGGCCTCTGCATGTCGACGCTCGATGTCGTCGCCCAGGCGGGCGGGCGCCCGGCGAACTTCCTCGATGCCGGCGGCGGCTCCAAGGCCGAGGCGATCGTCGACGCGCTCGAGGTGATCACCTCCGACGAGAACGTCACCGCGATCCTCTTCAACATCTTCGGCGGCATCACCCGCTGCGACGAGATCGCCAAGGGCATCATCGAGGCCTCGCAGCAGATCGGGATCACGATGCCGGTGGTCGTCCGCCTCGACGGAACCAACTCCGAGGAGGGCCTGGCGCTGCTGGCGGCGGCCGAGCTGCGCCAACCTGCACCAGGAGAAGACGATGCTCGGCGCCGCCAAGCGCGTGGTCGAGCTGGCCAACCAATGAGCATCATCGTCGACACCGAGACGAAGCTGGTGGTCAGCGGGCTGACCGGCCGCGAGGGCACCTTCCACGGCCTCAGAAACCGCGACTACGGCACCGACCTGGTCGCCGGTGTCACCCCGGGCAAGGGCGGCCAGGACGTCGACGGGGTGCCGGTCTTCGACTCGATCAAGGAGGCGGTCGACGAACGCGGCGCCAACACCTCGATGATCTTCGTACCTGCGCGCTTTGCCGCCCCCGCGATCGAGGAAGCGATCGATGCCGGGATCTCGACGGTGATCGCGATCACCGAGGGCATCCCGGTGCTCGACATGATGCGTGTGTACTGGAAGGCGCGTGAGGCCGGCGTGCGACTGATCGGCCCCAACTGCCCCGGCATCCTCTCGCCCGGCAAGGCCAACGTCGGCATCATCCCGGCCCAGTTCTTCGACGCCGGCTCGATCGGCGTCGTCTCCAAGTCGGGCACGCTGACCTACCAGATCGGCAACGAGCTCAAGCAGGCCGGGATGGGCAACTCCTCGATCGTCGGCATCGGCGGCGATCCGATCGTCGGCTCGGACTTCATCGACATCCTCAAGCTCTACGAGGCCGACGACGAGACCGAGATGATCGTCATGGTCGGCGAGATCGGCGGCGATGCGGAGGAGCGCGCCGCAGACTTCATCGCCGAGTCGGTGACCAAGCCGGTCGTCGCCTACATCGCCGGCTTCACGGCGCCGCCGGGCAAGCAGATGGGCCACGCCGGCGCGATCATCTCCGGCTCCTCCGGCACCGCACAGGCCAAGAAGGAGGCGCTCGAGGCCAAGGGCGTGCGAGTCGGCAAGAGCCCGACCGAGACCGCGCAGCTCGCCGTCGAGGCGATGAACTCCCGCTAGGAGCTCGCGAAGCGGCTCGAATGGGTGAGGCGCCGCCCCAACCGTAGACCTGATTTGCACTATCGTCGGATGCAGATGGCCTCCGACGTGATCAGCTTCGCTCGCGGCGCTCCCAGCGCAGACATCCTCCCGGTCGATGCGGTGCGCGAGGCTGCGCAAACGGCGCTCGCCGACGACTGGGAGCGGGCGCTCTCCTACGGCACCGGCATCGGCCATCCCGGACTGTGCGAGTGGATCGCGAGCGAGCTGCACGCAATCGACTCGAAGCAGGTGATGGTGACCAACGGCTCGATGGAGGCTGCCGCGCTGCTCTTTCGCTACATGATCGAGCCCGGCGACAGGGTGATCGTCGAGCAGCCTTCCTACGACCGCACGCTGCTGCTTCTGGGTCGCACCGGCGCCGAGCTCGTGCCGGTCCCGCTCGAAGCCGACGGCGTCGACATCGAAGCCTTCGAGCGGGCGCTCGCCGACGGGCCGGTGAGGCTCGCCCACGTGATTCCCCACTTCCACAACCCCGCCGGCTGCACGCTCTCGATCGAGAAGCGAAGCCGCATGGTCGAGCTTGCCGCCGAGCACGACTTCCTCATCTTCGAGGACGACCCCTACCGGCTGATCAGCTTCGGTGGCTTCACCGCTCCGACGATGCTCTCGCTCGACGAGGCCGACAAGGTGATCCACGCCTCCTCGTTTTCCAAGACGGTCAGCCCCGGAGTCCGTGTCGGCTACGTGGCCGGGCCGGTCGAGCACATCGCCACGCTCGCCAAGCGCGGCTCCGAGCACTACATCTCGCCGAACATGCTGGCCGAGTCGATCGTGCTGGAGCTCTGTCGCTCGGGCGCGCTTCATCGCAACATCGAGTTCGTCAACGACGCTTTGCGCCAGCGGCGCGACGCGCTCGTCACGGCCCTCGGCGCTCACCTGCCCGAGGCCCGCTTCAATGCGCCCGAAGGCGGCTACTTCCTCTGGCTCGACCTGCCCGAAGGTCACGACACGGTCGCCGCCTTGGCCGCGGCCAAGGATGAGGGCGTCGCCTTCGTCGCCGGCCCCGACTTCCTGCTCGAGGGCGGCTCGACGAGCCTGCGGCTGGCGTTCGCAAGCGTCCCGGTCGAGCAGATCGACGAGGGCGTCTCGCGGCTCGCCCGCGCGCTCGCCTCTGCTCGAGCCGGCGCGCCTGCCTGACCCGTCGTTCACCGGCTTGCAACAACGGCCCGCCGCCGGTGCGTAGCGTCGTCCTGCGTGCTCGAAATCTTTGTCTACCATTTAGGTAGGCAACTGCTAAGGTCAAGTTCTGACCAATCGCCTGAGGAGGTGGAGCTGTGAGCCCTGTCCAGATCATCGAAGGAAGCCGAAAGCTTGATCCCACGAGCGAGCGCCGGATGGCCGAGCGCCGTTTCTCCGCGCTCGCCGCCGCCGTGCGCGAGCACGAAGCCAACGTCCGCCGCCGCGGCTTTTCGATCAACCCCCAAGACGCACAGCTCTACCGCCGCTTACGGCAGATCTGCGGAGACGTCTAGCCGCCGCGGGCCGGGCAGCCGCGTTCTAGCGGCCGTAGCGATCGGTCGAAAGAACGAGCGCTTCGGGAAGCGGGGCGCGAGCCGCGGGCATCGGCTCGGCTCGGACCGAGACCGTTTCCGCGACCGAGCGCGAGACGGTGTGGCGTCCGTCGCTGGAGACGACCACGACCTCGTGCTCATCTGCGCTGTCGAGCGTGCCGTCGAGGCCTGGGTGCAGGCCGCTGTCCTTGAGGTAGTGCAAGAGCTCCTCGGCTTCGTTCTCGAAGCGCAGCACGACCACGCTCGCGCCGGCCTCGACGTCGGCGAGCAGCGCTCCGGCCTCACGCTCACCCTCGACGATCGGGTGGCCGTGCGGGCAGGTGGTGGCGTCGCCGATCGCGGCGAGCATGCGTTCCTCCAGCACAGGCGACATCGCGTGCTCGAGTCGTTCGGCCTCCTCGTGCACCTCGTCCCAGGGGATCCCGAGGACGTCGGTGAGGAAGCGCTCGATCAGCCGGTGGCGGCGCACGATCGCGTTGGCGTGCTGGCGCCCCTCATCGGTGAAGGAGAGCGACTTGTCGTCGGCGCGGGTGACGTAGCCGTCGCGCTCGAGTCGGCCGATCATCTCGTGCACGGTGGGCGGCGAGAGCTGCATCGCGCGGGCGACGTTGGCGCCCGTCATCGGCAGCCCGGCCTCCTCCAGCCAGAAGATGATCTGCAGGTACTCCTCCTCGGCGACGGTGGCGTGCTCGGTTGCCATCTGCACCGAGTCTAGAGGTCGCGGCGTCCGCGCCCACTCGGCATCGCCTGCAAGGATCACCGCGATGCGGCGGGAATCCGACGGCGGCGCCGAGCCGCGATCGACCGACTCGCGGCCGGCCATCTTCTGGCGGTTCCTCAAGTTCGGCGCCCTCGCCTGGGGCGGGCCGGCGGCCCAGATCGCGATGCTCAAGCGCGAGTGCGTCGACGAGGAGAAATGGGTCTCGGACGAGACCTTCCGCAAGACCCTCGCCGTCTACCAGGTGCTTCCGGGGCCGGAAGCCCATGAGCTCTGCGTGTACTTCGGCCGCACCAGGGCGGGCAAGCTCGGCGGCTTCGCAGCAGGCATCGGCTTCATGCTGCCGGGCCTCGTCCTCATGCTGGCGCTGTCGGCGCTCTACGTCGAGACCGACCTGGCCGCGGACCTCGACACGCTCTTCTACGGGCTCAACGCCGCGGTTGGCGCGCTCGTCGCCCGTGCGATCGTCCGCCTCAGCGGCTCGTTCATCACCGATATCCCGCTGGCGCTGATCGCCGTCGCCGGCTTCGCGCTGACGATGTTCGCCGACGCCACCTTCATCCTCGTCCTTGTCGGCGGCGGCATCGCCTACGAGCTGTGGACCAACGGCGAACGCCTGCTGCACCGGGCGAGCTCGATCTCGCTCGGTCCCGTCGCGCTCGGATTGGCGATCGGGACGATCACGCTCTCGCTCACCGGCGAGATCTTCCTCGAGGGGCTGAAGGCCGGGCTCGTGACCTTCGGCGGTGCGTTCACGGTGATCCCGTTCCTCCAGGACGCGGCGGTCGACAATCACGAATGGCTGACCCAGAAGGAGTTCATCGACGGGCTCGCGATCGGCGGCATCCTGCCGGCTCCGCTCGTCATCTTCGGGACCTTCGTCGGCTATCTCGCCGGTGGCCTGGTCGGCGCGCTGGTGATCACGTTGGGGATCTTCCTACCCGCCTTCGTCTTTCCGATCTTCTTCCACCGCCAGTTCGTCGCCATCGCCGACAACGACCGCATCAGGCCGTTCCTGCTCGGCGTCGCCGCAGCGGTGATCGGGTTGATCGGCGCGGTCGTCGTCGAGATCCTCGACACGGGCGTGATCGATGTCTGGACCGCGCTGATCGCGATCGCGGCCTTCGCCGCACTCAACACCTTCCACGGCAAGCTCACGGTCCTCTGGGTCGTGCTCGGATCGGGGCTCGCGGGCGTGCTGCTGCAGGCGACGGTCGTCTAACGCTCAGCCACGCTCGGCCAGCGTCGAAACGACCGCTTCGTAGAAGCCCTCGCCCATCGCGCCTTCGGTGACGGTCGCGTTGGCAAATCGCGACAGCGCCTCGCGCAGGGCATCGTCGCCTTCGGGGCCGTTGGCGACACAGAAGTAGCGCCCGACGGAGGCCGCCGCCTCGAGGTCCTCGATCGAATCGCCGATCGCGATGCACTCCGCGGCGGCGTAGCCGCGAGCCCGCATGTGAAAGGCGACTCCCTTCGCCTTGCTCGCTCCACCGGGAACCAGGTGGTAGGCGTGGGTCGGCCCTTCGATCCCGTCCATGCGGCCGGTTGATCGCTCCGTTGTCGAGAAAGCGCAGGTCGTCGTGGCCCTCGCGCGCGATCAGCTCGTTGGCGGCGGCGACGTCGACCTCGCCGCGCATCAGCAGCGAGAGCTCACGGCCGGTGTGCCACGGCGCGTGCCACTCGAGCTTGCCTTCGAAGTGCTCGAAGAGCATCTCCGGAACGCCGGTGTCGACGAGCTTCTCAGCCGGCGTCCCGTTCTCGTCGGGCGTCCAATCGCCGGTCAGGTAGGTGCGCTCGCCGTCGATCATCACCCCACAGCCCGCCTCGTAGATGTAGGAGCCGTGGCCCATCAGCCGCGCGTCGGAGCGCACCGTGGACTCGCGCCGACCGGACATGATCACGACCTCGACGCCGGCACGGTTGCAGGCCTCCAGCGCACGGGCCTGAAGCAGGCTGAAGTTGCCGTCGGGATCGCGAAACAGCGAGCCCTGAGGCCCGAGCAGGGTTCCGTCGAGGTCGGTGTAGACACAGCGCAGCGCCATCGGAGGACTAACTTAGTCACCGATGTCCGTCTGGCGCCTGAACGACCTCGAGCTCAGCTTTCCGCCGCCACTCGCAGCCGCGATCGTCAACGTCACCGACGACTCCTTCTACGCCGGCGCACGCAGCGGCACCGCCGTGCAGGCGGTGGCGGACGGGCTCGAGCTCGTCGAGGCCGGCTTCGACATGATCGACGTCGGCGCGGTCGCGGCGCGCAGCGGGCCGCCGGTCGCGCCCGAAAGCGAGGCGGCAAGGCTGGTGCCGGCGATCGAGCAGCTGGCGGCGGCGACGGACGTGCCGGTGCTGGCGGACACGTTCTCGCCCGACGTCGCGCGTCGAGCGCTCGACGCCGGCGCGGCCGCGATCAACGACATCGGCGGTGGCGAGGACGCGATGCTCGAGCTCGTCGCCGAGACCGGCTGCGGCTACGTGCTCATGCACATCGAAGGACCGCCACGGGTCGATCGGCCCAGCCGGCGCTACGACGACGTCGTCGACGAGGTCAAGCGCTGGTTTGCCGAACGACTGGAGCGGGCCGTCGAGCTTGGCTGCGACGCGTCGCAGATCGCGCTCGACCCGGGGCTCGATTTCGACCTCGGCACCGACGACGATCTCGAGCTGCTGCGCGGGCTCGGTGAGCTGCGAACGCTGGGGCGACCCCTGTTCGTCGCCCTCTCTCGCAAGGACTTCCTCGGCGCGGTCGTCGCCGGATCGTGGGATCGGCGAGTGGAGCCCGAGCAGCGCGGGCCGGCGACGCTTGCGGCGACGGCGCTCGCGGTTGCCGCGGGCGCCGAGATGCTGCGCCTGCACGATGTCGAAGCGCTCGACGCGATGCGGACCGCCGCCGCGATCACGGCGGGCGCATGATGAGCGACCCGTTCGCCGCCGCCCCGCTTGCCTGGGAGCGCCTGCTCGAGGCGGGCGAGATCGACGCGAGGCTGGTGACGACGAGCGTCGAGGCGTCGCGGCCTCCAAGCACCGTCGAGCTGCCGCGATCGCTGTCGCCATCGCTGGTCGAGGCGCTCGCGCGCGGGTGCATCAGCGAGCTCTACTCGCACCAGCTCGAGGCGCTGGAGAAGGCGAGAGCGGGCGACGTGATCATCACCAGCGGCACCGCCTCGGGCAAGTCGCTTTCGTTCAACCTGCCGGTGCTCGATGCGATCGCGACCGATCCCAAGGCGCGCGCGCTCTACATCTACCCGACCAAGGCCCTCGCCCAGGACCAGGCGCGAAAGCTCTCGCTGCTGAATCCGCCCGGGCTCGTCCACGCGATCTATGACGGCGACACGCCCAAGGACGATCGCCCGGCGATTCGCCGGCGCTCGAACCTCGTCCTGACCAATCCCGACATGCTCAACATGGGCCTGCTCGCCCACCACAAGGGCTGGGGCGACTTCCTCGCGAACCTGCGCTTCGTCGTCGTCGACGAGGCCCACACATATCGTGGTGTCTTCGGCTCGCACGTGGCCAACGTCCTGCGGCGCCTGCGCCGGGTCGCGCGCGTCTACGGCTCCGAGCCTCGGTTCATCTTGGCCTCGGCGACGATCGCCAACCCGGTCGAGCTCGCCGAGCGGCTGACCGGGACGGAGTTCGCGCTCGTCGATTCCGACGGCGCCCCGCGGGCGAAGCGGCGGATCGCGATCTGGAACCCGCCGGTGACCGACCCGAAGACGATGAAGCGCCGCTCGGTGCTCTCGGAGTCGGCCGAGCTGCTCTCGGATCTCGTCGTCAACGGCTCGCGCACGATCTGCTTTCTGCGCAGCCGGCGCGGGATCGAGCTGATCCAGAAGTTCGCGCGGATGCGCCTCGAGCAGCTGGGCGAACCCGGTCTCGCCGCGCGCATCGCGCCCTACCGCGCCGGCTACACGCCTCAGCAGCGACGCGAGATCGAGCGCAAGCTCTCGAGCGGCGAGCTGCTCGCGGTGGTCACCACCGACGCGCTCGAGCTCGGCATCGACATCGGCGAGCTCGACGCCGCGATCTGCGTCACCTTCCCCGGCACGGTTGCCAGCCTGCGCCAGATGTGGGGCAGGGCGGGCCGCCGCCGCGAGGGCATCGCCCTCTACGTCGCCGGCGAGGATGCGCTCGATCAGTTCTTCTGCCGCCACCCCGACGAGTTTCTCGAGCGCCCGGTCGAGGCGGCGATTCTCGACCACACCAACGAGCGCATCCAGACGGCCCACGTGCTGGCCGCCGCCTACGAGGCGCCGCTCGGCGGTGTCGGCGAGCAGCCGGGGGCAAACGACGACGCGATCCTGGGCGAGCATTGGCGCGATCGCGCCGACGCGCTGGTTGGAGCCGGGCGCTTGCGCCGAAGCCGCGACAACCGCTATCTGCCGCGCGAGGCCGGCTTCCCGGCGGGTGAGATCTCGCTGCGCTCGGCCTCGCTGGACTCGGTCGCGGTGATCGACCGCAACTCCGGCGAGCTGCTCGGCCAGGTCGAGGCCGAACGCGCTTTCACGACGATCCACCCCGGGGCGATCTACCTGCACCTGGGGCGCTCGTACGAGGTCGCCGAGCTCGACGTCGACTCGCGCCGCGCGATCGTCGAGGAGTTCGCCGGCGACTGGTACACGCAGCCGAAGAAGGAGACCGCGGTGTACGTCGAGGAGATCGACGAGCAGCGCCGGATCGGGCCGACTCGCAGCGGCGCGGTCGAGCTCAACTTCGGCGAGGTCTCGGTCACCGAGCAGGTGATCGCGTTTCAGCGAAAGAGCCTCACCGACCACTCGGTGATCGACATGGTCGCACTCGACCTCCCCGAGCAGAACTTCCCCACGCAGGCGCTTTGGTACGTGCTGCCCGACGAGCTTGCCGGGCCGCCGGCGATGCCGACCGAGGTGCTGCTGGGCGCGCTTCACGCCGCCGAGCACAGCCAGATCGCGGTGCTGCCCCTGCTCGCGATGTGCGACCGCTGGGACATCGGCGGCCTTTCGACCAACATCCACTTCCAAACCGGCAGGCCGACGATCTTCATCTACGACGGCCACCCCGGCGGCGTCGGCATCGCCAAGCGCGGCTACGACGAGTTCGAGCGCTTGGTCGGCGACGCGGCGAGACTGGTCGGCGAGTGCCCCTGCGAGCACGGCTGCCCCTCCTGCGTGCAGAGCCCCAAGTGCGGCAACCTCAACGAGCCCCTGCACAAGGCCGGCTCGCTCGAGCTGATGGAGCAGATGATCAACCTCGCCGCGGCCCAGGCGCGGCCGCTTCGCGCCGCAGGCTGAAGCCCCCGGCCGGCCGGTGCCTCGCTAGCCTTACGCGCCGCGAGGCGAGATAGCTCAGTTGGTAGAGCACACGACTGAAAATCGTGGTGTCCCCGGTTCGATTCCGGGTCTCGCCACCTCCCGGGCCATGGCCGCCGTCTGGCGGCGTCATCGGTCGCTTGCGTGCGGAGCACGCGGCGCTCCCTGCTTCCTTGCCAGAGCGACGGCCTGGCCTCGGGAGGTGGCGAGCCCTTCGGTCTCGCCCCCGGCGCCGTCGTCATCGCTTGCGGGATTGGGCGCTGGCGCTAGGGGGTAAGACGTCGCCATGGAAACACCTGAAGAAGCCAGCCTTGGCGATGCGCAGTCCTCCAATCCTCCCGACGACGAGGAGATGATCGAGCCCGATGCCGATCCGCTCGATACCGACGTCGAGGATGCCGACCTCTTCCTCGGCGACGTGATGACGAGAGAGGACGAGGACATCGTCATCGACGACGAGGAGATCTAGCCTCCCGATCAGCGCGCTCGCGTGAGCCCGGCGTGCCGCCGGGTAGCTTGCAGAGCGTGAGCCCGATCGAAGGCCCGACCGACGTCACGCCCGCGCGGTTGGTGGCACACGCTGCGCGACGCGGTCAAGGAGTTTCGCAACAACGACCGCACCGACGACGCGGCCGCGCTCACCTACTACACGGTGCTCTCCCTGTTCCCGGGGCTGATCGTCTTGGTCTCCCTGCTCGGCGTCTTCGGCAATCAGGAGACGATCGCGAGCCTGCTCAGCATCATCGACGACCTCGGCTCGCAGTCGACCGTCGATGCGATCAGAGACCCGGTCGACGACATCGTCGAGAGCTCCGGCGCCGCCGGCTTCGCGCTCGTTCTCGGGATCGTCTTGGGCCTGTGGTCGGCCTCGGGCTACGTCGGCGCGTTCATGCGCATCTCGAACGAGATCTACGAGACGGAGGAGGATCGGCCGTTCTACAAGCTGCGCCCGTTGCAGATGGGGATCACCCTCGTGATGACGATGATCCTCGTCGCCGTCCTGCTCGCGCTCGTGCTCACCGGACCGCTGGCCGAGGCGATCGGCGACGAGCTCGGCATCGGCGACACGGCGCTGACCCTCTTCGCGATCGCGAAATGGCCGATCCTGTTCGCGATGGTCGTGGTCGTGATCGGCCTGCTCTATCGCTGGTCGCCGCACACCTCGCACGAGGGACTTCGCTGGATCCTTCCGGGCAGTGCTCTGGCGACCGTTATCTGGCTGCTCGCCTCGGCCGCCTTCAGCGTCTACGTCGCCAACTTCGGCTCCTACGCCAACACCTACGGCAGCCTCGCCGGAGTGATCGTCTTCTTGATCTGGCTATGGCTGACGAACGTCGCGGTCATCCTCGGCGCCCAGTTCGCGCGCGAGCTCGAGCGCACCGCCGCGGCTGCGGCGATCCCATTCGCCCCCGACGAGCCGGTGCCGCTCGACCCGGTCGACCGCGAGCTCGCGCCGCATTACTCGCCGCCTCCCGACGACTCGTCCGAGCGTCGATAGAGCGCAGATCCCTGCGATCGTCGCTTCGAAGTGCCTGCACCCATGCACGGGAGAGTCTCGCCGGCCGAGCCCGTCTTGCGAGCCTGTCAGCTTCGTGGCTACGCCGGCGACTTGCAACAGGTGAACAGCGGGAAGAGATTTGCGCCGTCCGGGTCTCTGACTACCTTGAGTTTCAATGAGTAGCCAGGGTCAGATCGAAGCCCTCCAGGCTCCGCTCGGGGAAGCTCCGCCGGCCCCGACGGCGCTGCCGCTGATCCGCACCTTCATCCGCGAGCTCGCCGAGGGCGACGCGGTCGGCGCGGTGTTCGCGGTTCGCGAGCGCGAGCGGCGCACGCGCCGAAGCGGTGAGGACTTCATCAGGCTTGATCGTCGCCGACCGCACCGGCTCGGTCGAGGCGGTGGCATGGGACGACGTCGACGAGCTCTTCGATTGCTGCGCGCCCGGGGCGGTGGTCCACATCGAGGGCAAGTTCGCGGTCCATCCCCAGTACGGATCGAAGATCACGATTCGCTCGATTCGCCCCGCCGACGCCGGCGAGTATCAGCACGACGACCTCGCCGAGGGCCCGCCGGTCTCGGTCGATCAGCTCGAGACACAGCTGCGCGAGCTGCTGGCGACGATCCAGAACCCGCACCTCGGCGCTCTGCTCGAGCGCATCTTCGGCACCGGCTCGGAGATCTGGGAGCGCTTTCGAATCGCTCCGGCGGCGAAGTACTACCACCAGGCCTACCCGCACGGCTTGCTCGACCACACGGTCTCGGTCGCCGAGGCGGTGAGCGCTGCGGCTGCGGCCTTTCCCGGGATCGACCGCGACGTCGCCGTCACCGGAGCGCTGCTTCACGACATCGGCAAGACGCAGGCCTACAACGACGATCCGCTGGCGATCGACCTCACCGACCTCGGGCGCCTCCAGGGCGAGATCCCGCTCGGCTACTACCTCGTGCGCAGCGAGATCGAGCGGATCGAGGGCTTCGACCCCGAGCTCGCGCAGGCGGTCCTGCACATCGTCCTCTCCCACCACGGCAAGCTCGAGCACGGCTCGCCGGTGGTCCCGGCGACGCGCGAGGCCACGCTCGTGCACGCGATGGACAACCTCGGCGGCACCCTCGGCAGCTTCGATCGCATCGAGCGCGAGCTGCCCGACGGCCAGACCTGGTCGCGCTTCGACCGCGGCATCGACTCCGCCGCGTACTTCGGCTCCCGCGCCGCCTGACGTTCGGTCCGAAGCGCTTCGTGCAGCGCTGAACCCGGTCGCCGACGCGTTCGGGCTTCGAGTCGGCGATCGCTCGCTGGATGCAGTCCTGGAGGGCCTGCGAGTCGGTCTCGTCGAAGGCGTCGTCGATCTGGCTCTGCACGTTGTCGGGCAGGCCGTCGAAGCCCTCGAAGCTCTCGTTGAACGAGTCGAGGCTCTGGCCGACGACGTCGTTGGTCGTATCGAGCGTCGGCTTGACGATGAAGAGGTAGACCGCGCCGAGAATCACCACCGTGGTGACGATCTTGATGATCGGATTGATGATCGTGCCGGCGCCAAGCATCTGATCCCCCTCGGGCGTCGAGTTGGCGGGACTCTATCCGCGCAGGCGGTCTGCGCGTTGGCGCGATCAGCCGAAGAGCAGCTCGTCGGCGAGGTCGCGGCAGCGCTGCATCGGTCGCGACTCGTACCCGGCGTCCTCGACGCACTGCTCGATCCGCGTCGGCGCCGGCGGCGTCGCCCTGGGCGGCGACGCTGGTCGCGTACGAGAGCGCGAAGTTGCGGTTGCTCTGGACGTTGTGCACGACCCGCTCGGCAAGACGCTCGCAGCGCTGCGTCGGCGCCGAGCTTGTCGCCGGCTCGCTTGAGGCACGAGCGGATCTCTCGGGCGGCCTCGGGCCAGGTCGAATTGAGGCTGGCGATGAACGAGCTGGTGCGCGACTGCGAGGTCTCGAGCTCGATGCTCTGCGCCAGCTCCTGGCTGCGCTGCTGCGCCTGCTGCTTGCGACTGGCGGACGTTCTCGTTGACCTCGCTGATCGTCTTCTCGGTCGTGTCGAGGATCGGCCGGACGATGAAGATCCCGATCGCCGCAAGGATCGCCACGGTGGTGACGATCTTGATGATCGGGTTGATGATGGTGCCTGCACCGATCATGAATTCCCCTCGGTGAGTGCCGAACGCGTAGCAATCTACGCACTTTGCGCAGCGGGGCGGCGACGGTGGGCTCGGACCCCAATATCCTCGGCGCAATGGCGAAGGACACCGAGAAGCTGATCCGCCAGCTCTCGTTGATCTCGTTCCTGATGGCGAATCGCCGCCCGGTGTCGGCGCTCGAGATCAAGCGCGAGGTCGAGGGCTACTCCTCGATGAACGAGGATGCGTTCGCGCGCCGCTTCTACGCCGACCGCGCCGAGCTCGAGAGCCTCGGCATCTCGCTTCAGGTCGAAAAGCCGGCTGAGGGCTTCTTCGAGGCCGAGCTCTACGCGCTGCCGCCGGAGAACTACTACCTGCCGGCGATCGCCTTCTCGGACTCCGAGCTCGCCGCCCTGCGTACGGCGCTCGGGCTGCTCGACGGCGAGTTCGCCTACGCCGAGCCGTTGCGCCTCGCCCTGCAGCAGGTGTCGTGGGGCAGACCGAGCCCGCTGATCGAGGACGACGAGGCGCCGATCGACGTCAAGCTCTCCTCCGCCGGCGGCGGCAAGGAGCTGTCGCAGCGATTGGCGAAGATCGAGACGGCGATCTCGCGCCGCAAGACGATCGAGTTCTCCTACTACTCGCTGCAGCGCGACGAGACCTCAGACCGCAAGGTCAACCCCTACCACCTCGTCTTTCGCGAGGGCCAGTTCTATTTGATCGGCCACGCCCACGAGCGCGACGAGGTCCGCGTCTTTCGCCTCTCGCGCATCCGCGGCAAGGTCTCCTACGCGACCAAGGCCGAGCACGACTTCTCGCCACCGGAGAACTTCGACCGCCGCGACTACGCCCAGCGCGCCGACTGGCAGATGGGCGAGGTCGAGGGCCGCGCCACGGTGTTCCTGCGCGAGCGGATCGTCTGGCTCGTCGAACGCGACTTCGGCCGCCACGGCAACTTTCGCAAGCCGGTCAAGGCCGATGGGGTCAAGGGCAGTCGCGGGTCGGTATTCGAGACCGACTACGCCTCGGCCCGTCAGCTGATCTCCTGGGTGCTCTCATGGCGCGACAACGCCCGCCTGCTCGACCCGCCCGAGCTTGCCAAGGACGCCAACGAGCGCCTCGAGCTGCTGCGCGACCGCCACCGCACGGAGTTCGACGTCGCCAAGACGATCAGCCGGCCGGTTGCCGAGGGAAGCGGCCGCGCGCGCTCGAGCGCCAACGGCCGCGCCGAATCCGTCATCCGCCCGGAGCGGTTCGCTCGTCTCGTCACGCTCGCCGGCCTCCTGATCGGCGCCGCTCGCGAAGAGCGCGAGCTGCCGACAGCCCAGGTCCTCTCGGAGCTCAACATCTCGATCGAGGAGCTGCGCGAGGACCTCGACGTGCTCAACGTCGTCAACTTCGGCGGCGGCACCTACGTCCTCTACGCGGAGATCGTCGGCGACCGGATCGAGATCGACCCCGACACCTACGGCGACAACTTCGCCCGCCCGGCCCGCCTGCTGCCGCTCGAGGCAAAGGCGCTGGTCGCGGCGATCGACCTCTTCGGCGACCATCTGCCCCAGGCCGGGCTGCTGACGGCGCGCGAGAAGATCGTCGCCGCGCTCGGCCACGACCCCTCGCAGGAAGGGCTCGAGATCGCTCCCGGCCGCGACGACTCATCGGTGGTGCGGACCGTCAACGGCGCGATCCAGCACAACAAGGTGCTCGAGCTCGAGTACTACAAGGAGAACGAGGACTCCTTCGTCAAGCGCGAGGTCGAGCCCTATCAGCTGGTCAAAGGGCCCGAGGGCTGGTATCTCGGCTGCTTCGACCTCGGCCGCAAGGACACGCGCCATTTCCGCCTCGACCGGATGAAGAAGGCCGTGGCGACCAAGCGCGACGTTCGAGCCTCGCGACGGCGTCGAGGAGATGCTCGCCGAGCAGGAGTGGCTCGTGCACGGCGAGGTGACCACGGCCGGGGTCGCCCGCGTCTGGGTCTCGCCGGTGCGAGCTCGCTGGCTGCGAGAGCAGCGCACGGTGGTCGAGGAGCTCTCCGACGGCGCCGTCGTCGTCGAGGTTCCCTACGGCTCCGACGACTGGCTCGTGCGCGAGGTGCTCAAGGGGGTCGGCGACCTCGTCGTGCTCGAGCCCGAGCGAAGCGCGCGAGGCCGTCGCCAAGGCCGTCGCCTGAGCGCAGCGCAGTTCGACCTGCCTCGTCGCGCCCCAACCCGGGGCCGATGACGCTCGCAGGCACGAACACCTACGTCGTCGGCCGCGAGCCCGCCTATGTGATCGATCCCGGGCCCGCTGACGCCGGCGCATCTCGATTCGATCCGCGCCGAGGCGGCGAGCCGCGGCGGGATCGGCGGCGTCCTGCTCACCCATGGGCACTCCGATCACACCGAGGGAGTCGAGGCGCTCGGTGAGCCGCGTGCTCTGGGGCGAGGCGGGCAAGCTCGAGCGAAGCGGCGGCGATGATCGCGGCCCTCGGCGGCGAGTGAAGGAGCGCTCGACGGGCTCGCGGCCGCGGCAGGTCGCGTCCCCGACCCCGGGGTATCCGAGATCGCCGGATTCACGATCGTGCCGACACCCGGCCACGCCGCCGACCACGTCTGCTTCGTTCGCGAGCGCGTCTGCTTCTGCGGCGACCTGATCCTCGGCGAGGGCTCGACGATCGTGCCCCCGGCCGCCGGTGGCGGCTCGCTGGCCGACTACATGGCCTCGCTGCGCCGCGTCGCCGAGCTCGACGTCGACGTCCTCGCCCCTGGTCACGGGCCCTTGATCAACGATCCGGCGGCGAAGATCGCCGAGTACGTCGAGCACCGCGAGTCGCGCGAGCGCCGCCTGCTCGCCGCGCTCGACGCCGGCGAGCGCTCGCGAGCCGCGCTGCTGGCGACCGTCTGGGATGACGTGCCCGAGCCGCTGCGCCCGGCCGCCGCGATCGCGATGCAGGCTCACCTCGAGAAGCTCGCGGCCGAGGGCCGCGCGTCGACCCGACTGGCGCCGAGCGCTCGATGGCGACCATGGAGCGCGGTCGACGACTGCGCGGACGATGAGCCGCCGCGACCAGATCGTCCTCAGTCCCGGCCGAGCAGCTCGAGTTGCTCGAATCGCAGCGGGTCGTGATCGTCTGCACGCACGGCCCGCGCGGCTGGCCGCACGCGATGCCGATGTGGTTCACGCTGCGTCCGCCCGAGGACGAGCCGCTTGCCGACGGCCCGCCGCAGGAGATCTGGATCTGGACCTACGCCAAGTCGCAGAAGGTGCGAAATCTCGAGCGCGATCCGCGCGCGACGCTGCTGATCGAGACCGGCGACGAGTACCTCGAGCTTCGCGGCGTCCAGCTCGAATGCGAGGCCGAGCTGATCCGCGAGACCGAACGCGTCTCCGAGTTCGGCAAGGAGCTGACCGTGCGCTACTCCGACGGCATCGACTCGATCGAAGGCGACGCCGCCGCGGCGCTCGAGGCGCAGGCGGCGAAGCGGGTCGCGATCCGCTTTCGAGCCGTGCGCGCGGCGAGCTGGGATCACCGCAAGCTCGGCAACAGCTACTGAGGCGGGAGCCCCCGTCGCCGCTTCGCGGCCGGACGGCTAGCCTCTGCGCCCGATGGAGGCGCTCAAGGGCCTAATCCTTTCGGGCGGCGCCGGCACGCGCCTGCGTCCGATCACCCACACCTCGGCCAAGCAACTCGTGCCGGTGGCCAACAAGCCCGTGCTCTTCTACGGGATCGAGGCTCTCGTCGACGCCGGGATCGAGCAGATCGGGATCATCATCGCGCCCGAGACCGGCGACGAGATCCGCGAGGCGGTGGGCGATGGCTCGAGCTTCGGCGCCTCGATCACCTACATCTCCCAGGATCGCCCGGCCGGCCTCGCCCACGCGGTGCTCACGGCGCAGGACTTCATCGACTCGGCCCCGTTCGTCATGTACCTCGGCGACAACCTCCTGCGCGACGGCATCACCGACCTCGTCGGCGCCTTTCGCGCCAACGAGCCCGACGCCCTGATCCTGCTCACCGAGGTTCCCGACCCGTGGCACTACGGCGTCGCCGAGCTCGACGGCGACAGCGTCGTCCGCCTGGTCGAGAAGCCGAAGGACCCACCCTCGAACATGGCGCTGGTCGGCGTCTACATGTTCACCTCGAAGATCTTCGATGCCGCCCGCTCGATCGAGCCTTCGTGGCGAAACGAGCTCGAGATCACCGACGCCCTGCAGGAGCTGATCGACAACGGCTCGCGGGTCGAGAGCCACACGGTCGGCGGCTGGTGGAAGGACACGGGCCAGCTCGCCGACATGCTCGACGCCAACCGGCTGGTGCTCGAGGAGATCGAGCCTTCGATCGAGGGCGAGATCGACGAGGCCAGCCGCATCGAAGGGCGAGTATCGATCGAGGCCGGCGCGGTACTGGAGCGCTCGGTCGTGCGCGGCCCGGTGACGATCGGCGCCGGCGCTCGCATCATCGACTCCTACGTCGGTCCCTACACCTCGGTGGGCCCCGGCGTCGAGATCGTCGGCTCGGAGGTCGAGCACTCGATCCTGCTCTCGGGCGTCGAGGTGAGAAATCTCGACACGCGAATCGAGGCGAGCCTGCTGGGACGCGACGTCAAGCTCGTCCACAGCGACGAGATGCCGAAGACCCTGCGGATGATCGTCGGCGACAAGTCGGAGATCTCGATCCCATGAGGGCGCTGGTTGCGGGAGCCGGTGGCATGCTCGGATCCGACGTCGTCGTCGCGATGTCTGCTCGCGGCCACGAGGTGATCGGCTTGACGCATGCCGAGCTCGACATCACCGACTCCGCATTGGTCGAGGAGGTGATCGCCGAGGTCAAGCCGCAGATCGTCGTCAACTGCGCCGCCTGGACCGACGTCGACCGCGCCGAGGATCACGAGCGCGAAGCGATGCGCGTCAACGACGTCGCCGCCGGCATCGTCTCGGCCACGGCTGCCTCCTATGGGGCCAAGGTCCTCTACGTCTCGAGCGATTACGTCTTCGACGGCGACAAGCGTTCGCCCTATCTCGAGTCCGACCTGCCGGCGGCGATCTCGGCCTACGGGCGCTCCAAGCAGGCCGGCGAGACCTCGGTCTCGATCGCCAACCCACGCCACTTCATCGTCCGCTCGTCCTGGCTCTACGGCATCAACGGCTCCAACTTCGTCGAGACGATGCTGCGGCTGGCAGGCGAGCAGTCGGAGGTCATCGTCGTCTCCGACCAGGTGGGCACGCCGACCTACACGTCGCACCTGGCCGAGGGCATCGCGATGCTCGCGGAGGGAGACGACTTCGGCATCCATCACATCAGCGCGGCGGGGCGCTGCTCGTGGTTCGAGTTCGCCCAGGAGATCTTCGATCAGGTCGGCTCGGAGTGCCGGGTGATGGCGGGGACGACGACGATGCTCGACCGGCCGGCGCCGCGGCCGCCGTTCTCGGTTCTCGCCAGCGAGCGCCGCGACGCGATCGAGCTGCCGGACTGGCATCAGGGACTGATCGAGTACCTGGCAAAGCGCGAAGCGGTGGTGGCGCGATGAAGGTCCTCGTCACCGGCGGCGCCGGCTTCATCGGCTCGGGCTACGTGCGCCACCGCCTCGACAACCATCCGCAGTCCGAGGTCAGGGTGCTCGACAAGCTCACCTATGCGGGCCGTCGCGAGAACCTCGAGGGTCTCGACCCCGGGCGCTTCGAGCTCGTCGTCGCCGACATCAGCGACCGCGATGCCGTGCGCCGGGCGATCGACGGCTGCGACGCGATCGTCAACTTCGCCGCCGAGACTCACGTCGACCGCTCGATCGAGGATCCCGGCGAGTTCATCCAAACCGACGTCCACGGCACCTTCGTCCTCCTCGAAGCCGCCCGCGACGCGGGCGTGAGGTTCCTGCAGATCTCCACCGACGAGGTCTACGGCTCGATCGAGGACGGCTCGTTCACCGAGAGCTCCCCGCTCGACCCGTCCTCGCCCTATTCGGCCTCCAAGGCCGGTGGCGACCTGCTCGTCGGCGCCTTTCGCAACACCTACGGCACGGATGCGCTCATCGTCCGCGCCTCGAACAACTACGGCCCGCGCCAGTACCCGGAGAAGCTGATCCCGCTGTGCATCCTCAACGCCCTGGCGGGTGATCCGCTGCCCGTCTACGGCGACGGCTTGCAGGTCAGAAACTGGCTCTGGGCCCTCGACTTCGCCAGCGCGATCGACACCGTGCTCGAGTTCGGCGAGGCGGGTGAGGTCTACAACGTCGGCGGCCCCGACGAGCTCGCCAACATCGATGTCGTCAAGCGCATCCTCGAGCTCACCGGCCGCGACGAGTCGCTGATCAGCTACGTCACCGATCGCCTCGGCCACGATCGCCGCTACTCGCTGTCTGCCGACAAGACCGAGGCGCTGGGCTGGAAGGCCGCGATCAGCTTCGATCAGGGGATCGAGCGCACGGTCGAGTGGTACCGCGAAAACGAGGCCTGGTGGCAGCCGATCCGCTCGGGTGAGTACCGCGACTATTACGCGCGCCAGTACGGATCAGCGCTCGGCTGATGAGCGCCGAGCGACTGGAGACGAGGATCGACGGCCTCGTTCTGCTCGAACCGGGCGTCCACGGAGACGAGCGCGGCTTCCTCGTCGAGTCCTTCAGCGCCGAGGCTTGGCGCGAGCACGGCGTCGACGTCGAGTTCGTCCAGGACAACCACTCACGCTCAGGCCACGGCATCCTCCGCGGCCTTCACTTCCAGACGACGCCCGGGCAGGCGAAGCTCGTGCGCTGCGCGCGCGGGCGCATCTTCGACGTCGCCGTCGACCTGCGCCGCGGTTCGGCCACCTACGGCGAGTGGGAGGGCTACGAGCTCGACGACGAACACCACCGCCAGTTCTTCGTCCCGGTCGGCTTCGCCCACGGCTTCTGCGTGCTCTCAGACGTGGCCGACGTCCACTACAAGCTCTCCAGCTACTACGAGCCCGAGACCGAGCGCGGCATTGCCTGGGACGACCCCGACGTCGGGGTCGAGTGGCCGCTGGACGATCCCCAGACGTCGCAGCGCGACCGCAGCGCGCCCAGGCTCGCCGAGATCGCCGGCGAGCTGCCGTTTTAGAGCCGCAGGCCCGACGAGCG
Organism: uncultured Solirubrobacterales bacterium; assembly: GCA_963730145.1. Lineage (GTDB taxonomy): Bacteria > Actinomycetota > Thermoleophilia > Solirubrobacterales > 70-9 > WHSW01. The sequence goes on along the minus strand of CAVSQT010000001.1, from coordinate 339,487 downwards.
CTCCGCATCCTCTCGTCCGCGCCAGCTCTCGACCCTGTGGACCTGATCGCCATCGAACAGGTAGACGATGTAGGACTCGACCTCGAGGTCGATGCCGCTCGCCGCGCCGCGGTTGCGAACGCGCAGATGGGCGATCACCGCGTCTTCGCCTTCGGTCATCCCGAGCAGCTCCAGCCTCTGCTCGGAGAACACGTCGGGTGAGAGAAACTCCCGTAGCGCCTGCTTGCCGCGAATCAGTCCCTGGTCGGGGATCCCGTCAACGCGCTTCATCTCGACGTCGTCGCGGCATGCGGCGACGACAGCATCGAGGTCGCCGCGATTCTGAGCGTCGATAGCCGCCCGGACCACCGCTGCCCTTGCTCCCTCTGGCACCGCTGCACTCTAGCGGCCCAACCGCGCGGATCCGTAGAATCGATCGGTTGAGCATGGCCTCTGAAGCGACCACGAATATCAACCCTCTCGACGGCTTCAGCGAGCCCACGCGCCGCTGGTTCGAGGCGTCGTTCGAGGCTCCGACCCCGGCCCAGGCCGCCGGCTGGCCGAAGATCGCCACCGGCGCCAACACCTTGATCTGCGCGCCGACGGGATCGGGCAAGACGCTGAGCGCGTTTCTGTGGGGGATCGACACCCTCGCCCGCCGCCCCGAGCAGCTTGGAACCGGGGTGAAGATCGTCTACGTCTCGCCCCTGAAAGCGCTCTCCTACGACGTCGAGCGCAACCTGCGCGCGCCGCTGAAGGGCATCGGCGCCGAGGTCTCGGTCGGGCTTCGCACCGGCGACACCCCGCAGAAGGAGCGCCAGGCGATGAAGCGCACGCCGCCGGACATCCTGATCACGACGCCGGAGTCGCTGTATCTGATGATCACCTCACAGGTGCGCGAGATACTCACCGGGGTCGAGGCGGTGATCGTCGACGAGATCCACGCCGTGGCGCAGTCCAAGCGCGGCTCGCATCTGGCGCTGACGCTCGAGCGCCTCTCGCACCTCGTGCTCAATCACGAAGCCGACGAGCAGGCCTCGCTCGACCCTGCCTCGCGACCCGAGCGCCGCGACCCGCAGCGGATCGGTCTCTCGGCCACTCAGCGCCCGCTCGAACGCGTCGCGCAGTTCCTCGTCGGCCCCAAGCGCAAGTGCGAGATCGTCAACGCCGGCGTCCGCAAGGACCTCGACCTCGAGATCGTCGTGCCCGTCGAGGACATGACGGACCTCGGCACGCCCGGGATAACCGCCGATGGATCATCGCCCGAGCCTCTCGATCCGGTCGCCGCGCTCGAGGCGATCCCCAACCCGCGCTCGATCTGGCCCGCGATCTACCCCGAGCTCCTGCGCCTCGTCCGCGAGCACACCTCGACGATCATCTTCGTCAACAACCGCCGCGGCGCCGAACGCCTAGCCAAGCGCCTCAACGAGCTCCACAACGAAGTCGAAGAACAAGAACTCCCAGCCACCGAACAAGCCGGCAATTCCCGCAGCCGAAACGCCGCTCGGGCGGGTGGCGGCGAGGGAGGGCCTCCCGACGCCCGCCCGCAGGCGCCAGCCGAGGACGGCGGCGGGAGTCCTCGCCGACAGGACCCGCCCGCCGCAAGACGCCAACGCCCTTCGAGGAAATCGCCAGAGCCCACCACGGCTCCCTAGCCCACGAAGAGCGCCTGGTCGTGGAGGAGCTGCTGAAGTCGGGCAGGCTGCCCTGCCTCGTCGCCACCTCCTCGCTCGAGCTCGGCATCGACATGGGAGCGCTCGACCTCGTGATCCAGGTCGAGTCGCCCAAGTCCGTCTCCAGGGGCCTGCAGCGGGTGGGCCGCGCGGGCCACCAGCTCAACGAGGTCTCCAAGGGGAGGATCTTCCCCAAGTTCCGCGCCGACCTGCTCGAGTGCGCGGTCGTCGCCCAGCGGATGCGAAGGGGCGAGATCGAGGAGACGGTGATCCCGCGCAACCCGCTCGACGTGCTCGCCCAGCACATCGTCGCGATGGTCGCCGACAGCGAATGGGAGGTGAACGAGCTCGAACGGGTCGTGACCTCGTCGGAGCCATTCTCGGAGCTCTCGCGCGAGCAGCTCGAGAACGTGCTCGACATGCTCGACGGCCGCTATCCCTCGGAGAAGTTCGCCGAGCTGCGCCCGCGCCTCGTATGGGACCGGACCCATGGCACGGTTCGCGGGCGCAAGGGCGCGCGCCAGCTCGCGGTCACCAACGCCGGCACGATCCCCGATCGCGGCCTCTACGGCGTCCATCTGCCCGACGGTCGCCGCGTCGGCGAGCTCGACGAGGAGATGGTCTACGAGGCTCGCGCCGGCCAGACGTTCCTCCTTGGAGCGACGACCTGGCGGATCCAGGAGATCACCCGCGACCGGGTGATCGTCGTTCCGGCTCCCGGGGTTCCCGGCGCGGTTCCGTTCTGGCGCGGCGACGGTGTCGGACGGCCCTCGGAGCTCGGGCGCGCGATCGGCGCCTTCTCACGCGAAGCGGTGTCCAAGGATGCGGCGACGCTCGCGGTGGAGAACGATCTCGACGAGCGCGCCGCCCAGAACCTCCTCACCTATCTGCGCGAGCAGCAGGCAGCGACCCGCGTCGTGCCCTCCGACCAGACGCTCGTCGTCGAGAAGTTCCGCGACGAGATCGGCGATTGGCGCCTCTGCGTGCTCTCCCCGTTCGGCGGCCGGGTGCACGCCGCCTGGGGCCTCGCGATCTCGGCCCGCATTCGCAACGAGCTCGACCTCGAAGCCGACGCGATCTGGTCCGACGACGGAATCGTCATCCACCTGCCCGACGCCGACGAGCCACCCGACGCGGAGATGATCATGCTCGAGCCCGAGGAGGTCGAGGACCTCGTCGTTCGCGAGCTTGGCGGCTCGGCTCTGTTCGGCGCTCGCTTTCGTGAGAACGCCGCCCGCAGCCTGCTCATCCCCCGCGCCTATCCCGGCAAGCGCACGCCGCTGTGGCAGCAGCGCCTGAAGTCGCAGAGCCTGCTCGAGGTCGCCAAGGACTTTCCCCGCTTTCCGGTCATCCTCGAGACCTACCGCGAGTGCCTGCGCGACGTGCTCGACCTGCCGGCGCTGGTCGACCTGCTGCGCGACCTGCAGTCGCGAAAGATCACCCTGGTCGAGGTCGAAACGCAGACGGCGTCGCCGTTTGCGTCCTCGCTGCTGTTCGACTACGTCGCCACCTACATGTACGAGGGCGATACGCCCAACGCCGAGCGCCGCGCGGCGGCACTGGCGCTCGATCGCGACCTGCTCTCGGAGCTGCTCGGGGCCGAGGAGCTGCGCGAGCTGATCGACGTCGAGGCGCTCGAGGAGGTCGAGCGGTCGCTGCAGCTGATGCACCCCGACGCCCTGGCCAAGGACCGCGACGGACTGCAGCAGGTGCTTCGCCGCCTCGGCGACCTGACGCTCGAGGAGGCCGAGCTGCGAACCGCGGACGGCTACTCGGCGAAGTCGATGCTCGACAAGCTCGAGCGTGAGCGCCGCGCGGTCGAGGTTCGCATCGCGGGCGAGGAGCGCTGGATCGCGGCCGAGGACGCCGGCCTCTATCGCGACGCCCTCGGCGTGCCGCCGCCCGGTGGCTTGCCCGACGTCTTCTTGGAGGAGGTGCCCGAGGCGATGACGGCGCTGGTTCGCCGCTATGCGCGCACCCACGGGCCCTTCCCCACGGCGAAGCCGAAGGCGCGCTTCGGCGTCGACGTCTCGAGCGCATTGAAGGAGCTCGAGCGCAGCGGCCAGCTCGTTCGCGGTGAGCTTCTCCCGGGTGGGAGCGAGCGCGAGTGGTGCGACACCGACGTGCTTCGCCGCGTGCGCCGCGCCAGCGTCGCCGCGCTTCGCAAGGAGGTCGAAGCGGTCGATCAGTCCGAGCTTGCGCGTTTCCTGCCGGCATGGCAGAACGTCGACGCCCACCGCCCCGCAGGCGCCGGCCCCGATCGCCTGCGCGAGGCGCTCGTGCCGCTGCAAGGCGTCGCTCTGACGCCCGAGGTGTGGGAGCGCGATGTGCTCCCGCGCCGCCTCGGCGCCTACAGCCCCAACTGGCTCGACCAGCTCACCACCAGCGGCGAGATCGTCTGGATCGGCGCCGGATCACTGGCGCGCACCGGTCGCGTCGCGCTCTACTTTCGCGAGGACGTTCGTCTCGCCGGCCCACCCCCGTCGAACGCCAAGCTCGATCGACCCGAGGGCGAGGTGCACGACGCGATCCGCGAGCTGCTCGCGGCGGCACCCTCATTCTGGCTCGACCTCGTCGCCGAGCTCGACCACGAGCGCGAAGAGCTTCACGCCGCGCTTTGGGATCTCGTCTGGGCCGGCGAGGTCACCAACGACGGCTTCGCTCCGCTGCGCGCTCGCCGGCTGACCGCGGTCGGGCGCGACCGTCGCCCGCAACGGCGCTTTGCCTCGCGTCGCCACGGGTCCTCCGAGGCGATCGTCGGACGCTGGTCGCTGACCGAGACGCTGTTTCGAAACGCGCCCAAGCACGGCCCACGCCTGCGCGCCCAGGCAGAGCTGATGCTCGAGCGCTACGGCATCGTCACCCGTGAGACGGTGCTCGCAGAGGGCGTCCCGGGGGGCTTTTCCAGCCTCTATGGCGAGCTCTCCAATCTGGAGATCCTCGGTACCGCGCGCCGCGGCTATTTCGTCGAGGGGCTCGGGGGAGCGCAGTTCGCGCTTGCGGGCGCGGTCGAGCGCCTGCGCGCGATGCCGCAGGTCGAAGACGAGTACCTGATCCTCGCCGCGACCGACCCCGCCCAGCCCTATGGCGCCTCGCTCGCCTGGCCCAAGCGCGAGCAGGGACGGCGGCCCTCGCGCACGCCCGGGGCGTTCGTCCTGCTTTGTGGCGGCAAGCCGATCGTCTACGTCGAGCGCGGCGGCAAGGGCATCGTCCGCCTCGTCGAGCTCGAGGGCGAGGCGCTGGTCGAGGCGGTCTCGCGCCTGGCAGAAGCCGCGTTCTCGAAGCTGATCCCGAAGCTCGGCATCGAGCGCGTCGACGGTGAGCCGGTGATGGGCTCGGGCCTCGAGGCGCAGATCATCGCCGCCGGCTTCTCGCGCCAGCCGCGCAGGCTGGTGGCAGCGGGCTGAGCATGCCCGAGGGCGACACGATCCATCGTGCGGCCGCTCGCATGAACGCCGCGCTCAAGGGCAAGGAGATCGCGCTCGCCGACGCCCCCAACCCTCGTTCGCCGATCTTCAACCGCGCCGCCGAGTTGCAGGGGCGAACGCTCGACAACGCCGAAGCGTTCGGCAAGCACCTGGTCGCGCATTTCTCCGGTGGCGTGGTCGTCCACAGCCACCTCGGCATGAACGGACGCTGGTTCATCAGCGCCGACGGACGCCTGCCGTACGGGAAGCCGTGGCTGCGACTGGCGTCTGGCCGTGGAATCGCTTCCCAGACCGGCGGCAAGCTGCTGCGCGTTGTCAGCGAGACGCGGATGCGAAACGACCCGGGCCTGCGCCGACTCGGCCCGGACCCGCTTCGCCCCGGGTTCGAGGTTGGCGCCGCCGCCGAACGCCTGCGCCGGCTCGGTCGTGGCCGCGAGATCGGCGACGCCCTGCTCGATCAGGAGATCATCGGCGGCATCGGCAACGCGATCCGAAACGAGGCGCTGTTTCGCGCCCGGGTCAGTCCCTGGCGCAAGGTCGACCAGCTGACCGCGGATGAGCTCGAGCTGGTTGTCGCCGAGAACGAGCGGGTGATGAAGATCTCGATCGCCAAGGGCCGCCGTCCGCACTCGATCTATCGCGCCACCCGGCGCGGTTGTCCGCGCTGCGGCGCAGCCGTGCAGTCGCGCGGACAGGGCGACGACAACCGCATCGCCTACTGGTGTGCGTCCTGTCAGGCCTGACCGGCCGCCAAACGGGATACTTGGGGCGATGGGAGAGGCATCCGCGCAGTTGCTCTCGCGCGTACCGCTGTTCAGCGACCTTTCGCCGGCCGAGCTCGAGCGCATCGGCTCGGTCGCGGTTCCGCGCGCGTTTCCGAAGAACGTGCGCGTCTTCCATGAGGGCGATCAATCCGATGCCTGCTACATCGTTCGCAGCGGCGAGCTGCGGGTGACCCGCGAGCACTCCGACGGCCGCGCGATCGCGCTCGCGACCCTGGGACCCGGCGACATCTTCGGCGAGCTGGCGATGCTCGACGGAGGCAGCCGCTCGGCCAGCGTCGAAACGCTGACCGAGGCGGAGCTGCTCGCCTTGCCTGCGTCCGACGTGCGCCGGGTGATCGCCGACCACGGCGACATCGCGGCGAAGCTGATCGTCGCGATCACTCGCCGCCTGCGCGAGACCAACGAGCGCGTCGCTCGGCAGTCGTTTCAGACCGTTCCCAGCCGCGTCGCCGGCGTTCTCTCGCAGCTGATCGCCGAGGAGGTCGTCCCCGTCGATCGCCAGGGCATCACCGTGCAGATGACCCAGGCTGACCTGGCTCAGCTCGCGGGCACCTCGCGTGAGAGCGTCAGCCGTTTCCTCGCCACGCTCGAGCGTGCGGGTGTGGTCGCGGTCGGAAGAGGCCGGGTCACGGTGCTCGAGCCGCGCCGCCTGCGCGCCTACATCTTCTAGCTGCGGCGACCAAGCGTCTCCCGCGAATGATCGATTTCGACGCCAGGCGCACGAAGATGGTCGAGCGCCAGCTGCGCCGGCGCGGGATCTCCGACGAACGCGTGCTCGAGGCGATGGCGCATGTGCCGCGCGAGCTCTTCGTCACCCGGCGCCTTCATTCCCGGGCCTATCGCGATGGCGCCCTGCCGATCGGCTGCGAGCAGACCATCTCCCAGCCGTGGATCGTCGCCGCGATCGCTCAGGCGCTTCGTCTCGGCGGGACCGAGCACGTGCTCGAGATCGGCACGGGCTCGGGCTACTCGACGGCGATCCTCTCCCACCTCGCCGCCTCGGTCGTCAGCATCGAGCGAATCGAGGCTCTCGCCTCCGAGGCCGAACGCCGTCTGCACGATCTCGGCTGCGACAACGTCGACGTTCGCCTCGGTGACGGCACGCTCGGGCTCGCCGAACAGGCCCCGTTCGACGCAATCGCCGTGCATGCGGCGGCGCCGCGATTGCCGCCGGCGCTGATCGACCAGCTCGCGGTCGGCGGCCGGATCGTGATTCCGCTGGTCGCGGGAGTGGCGGAGCAGCTGACGGTGATTGCCCGCACCGAGGTCGACTTCGACCTCGACTCGGGCGCCGGCCTCGAGCGGACGGCGATCGCTCCCTGTCGCTTCGTACGCCTGCTCGGCGAGCAGGGGTTCCCCGATCCCGACCGATAGGCTCACGAGCAGATGGCCCACGGCTTCTTCGCGCTCAACTTCTTCTCACCGGCGTTCAGCGATCAGCTCAAGCGTGGCCGCAAGACCGCGACGATCCGCCTCGGGGACAAGTCGCGCAAGTACCAGCGCGGCCAGCTTCTGTGGGTGACGATCGGCCACCAGCACAGCCCGCGCGAGAAGATCTTCACCGCCGTCATCGACGATGTCGAGGTCAAGCGCGCGGGCGACCTCTCCCCACGCGACATCGAGCACGACAATCCCGAGTTTCGCCGTGTCGAGGAGACGCTCGGATTCATGCGCCAGATCTACGGACGAGACATCGACCCGGAGGAGACGGTCACGGTCGTGCGTTTCTCGCGGGTGCACGAACCGCCGCCGGGCTTCGGCAACGGCGAGCCCTCCCGAAACTGAACTACAGCTTCCTCAGCACGTGGCTGCTGGAGTGCGAGCGCGAGCGAGTCTGGGAGGCGATCTACGACCAGCGCGCCTGGCCGAGCTGGTGGCAGGGGCTCGAAAGCGTGGTCGAGCTCGATCCCGGTGACGAGGCCGGCATCGGCGCCCACTCGCGCCTCACGTGGCGGGCGAAGGTTGGGTACTCACTGGTCTTCGAGGCGAAGGCGCGGGTGATCGAGAAGCCGCGCCTGGTCGTCGCCGACCTCTCCGGCGAGCTCATCGGTACGGGCACCTGGCGCCTGTTCGAGCAGGATGGGGTCACGGCCGTTCTCTATCGAGTGGAACGTCTCGACGTCGAAGCGCTGGATGACGCTGCTGGCACCGGTCCTGAACCCCGTTTTCCGCCAGAACCACGACTGGGTGATGCGAAACGGCGCCACCGGGATCGCCGAGCTGCTCGGTGTCAGGCTGCTGGCCTCGGGCTGACGTCGACCGGCGCCGGGCGGCCCAGGTGGTAGCCCTGGGCGTAGTCGACGCCGAACGCCTTCAGCTGCTCGAGCACGCGATGCGTCCTCGACACCCTCGGCCACGGTTCGCATCCCGAACCCGTGCGCGATCGAGATCAGCGAGCGGACGATCCGCGCATCGGCAGACGATTCGGCGACCCCGCGCACGAACTCCATGTCGATCTTCAGATATCGGAACGGCAGGTGGCGCAGATACGTCAGCGAGCCGAAGCCCGTACCGACATCGTCGAGCGCGAGGTGGCATCCCGCGCGCTCGACCACGGCCGCAAACTCTCGCAGCGACTCGATCGCCGGCGTCGCGGTCGTCTCGGTGATCTCGAAGACCAGCAGATCGGGATCGATGCGCTCGCGCTTCAGCCTGGCGCAGGCGGAGCGGATCAGCTCGAGATCCGTGATCGATGCGGCGGAAAGGTTGACGGTCATTCTCCTGCCCTGCGCGGCGAGGTCCAGGGCCTGCGAGACGACCCAGCGGTCGATCAGCTTGATCAGCCCGAAGTTCTCGGCGATCGGGATGAACTGACCGGCGGAGATGACCTCACCATCTGCGCCGTGCATGCGCACGAGCAACTCCTCGGCCCAAACCTCGCCGTTTCGCAGGTCGATCAACGGCTGCGAGTAGAGGATCAGCTTCTCGCCCTCGATCGCTTCGCGCACCCGGCTCACCAACTCGAGCCGCTCTCGATTCTTGCCTGTGAAGACCGAGACCCGGTCACGTCCGGCGTTCTTGGCCTCATACAGCGCGGTGTCGGCGGCGATCAACAGGTCGGCGGCGGTGACGCGGGCGACGTTGGTGGCCATCGCGATTCCGGCGCTCGCGGTGATCGTGCCCGAGCCGCCGCGGTGGCGCACGACGTCGAGAAGCCCGAGCACCCGAGCGCGCGCGGCGTCCTCGTCGATGCCGGGCATGAGCAGGCCGAACTCATCACCGCTGAGGCGGGCCAAGAGCTCCTCGTCGCGCAGACAGTCGCGCAGCATCGCCGCGACCTCTCTGATCACACGGTCGCCGGCCGCGTGTCCGAGCGAGTCGTTGACCCGCTTGAGATGGTCGAGATCGATGATCACGACCGCCACGTCATCGCGCAGAGATTGCTCGGCGAGGCTGCGGTCGAGAGCGTTTTCGAAGCCGCGGCGGGTGAGCAGACCCGTGAGGTCGTCGTGGTCGACGAGGTATCGAAGCTGAGCTTCGGCGCGCTTGCGCTCGGTGATGTCGGTCAGCAGCCCCTCGACCACTCTGCTTCCGTCTTCATCGGACACGCCGATCGAGGCTCGGTCGCGAAGCCAGACGACGCGCCCGTCGCGGGCGTAGATCCTGTACTCGACGTCCAGCGCTCTTCCTTCGGCCGCGCAGCGGAGCTCCTCTGCGATCACCTCAGCGACGTCGTCAGGATGCATCCGCTTCTCCCAGAAGGTCGGGTCCGACAGCCACTCGGCCTGGGTGTAACCGAGGATCTCCTCGATCTGCGGTGAGACGTACTTCCATTCACCCTCGCTGCCGAGCCCGGCGCGGTAGGCGATCGAAGGCAGTCGCTCGAGCAGGGTGCGATAACGCATCTCTGCCTCTTCCAGTGACCTGCTCGCGGCAGCCAGCTCGCTCTCACGCTGGCGGCGGGCGCTGATGTCTCGCAGGTAGCCGACGAACAGGGAGCGGTCGGTCGTCGACCTGCGTGATCGCGAGCTCGACCGGCAACTCGCTGCCGTCTGCTCGCATCGCCTCGGTCTCGATTCGCCGTCCGAGCACTCGCGGCTCCGAGGTCGCCAGGTAGCGTGCCATCCCGTCTCGATGGGCGGCTCGCAGGCGCTCGGGAATGATCAACTCCGCGAGCTCGACCCCGAGCGCTTGCTCTCGCTCGTAGCCGAACGTGCGCGTTGCGGCTTCGTTCCATTCCAACACCAGCCCCTGCCCGTCGATGACGATGACGCAGTCGAGCGCCGCTCCGAGCAGCGCCCTGGTCAGGGCCTCGGCTGAAAGCGCAGGCATCGCCACGTGGTCGGCCGAAACCGTGTCGGCGCTCGGCGCCTCGGGGAGGCTCGTGCTCATTGGGGCAGTCGAGATCGAATCATCGTCTTGCCGGCGTTGGGCGCCCGTCCCCTGGCGCACGGTCACCGGTCGGTTTCCCATCGGCATCCGCCCGCTTGTCACGTTAGCCGCGCAGAGTCCCAGCGACAGTGCGTGGATCTCAGTCGTGACGACTGAGATATCGACGTGGCGGGGCGATCGCTACACTCTCGTCCGCGCTGGCACTCTCATCTGTAGAGTGCCAAGCGCACGGCTGACACCCTGTGTCGAAGCCAAAGCTTTGTTGAAGCGCCAACCCTACGGAGGTAGTACCTATGAAGAACTTGAAGCCCCTCGGCGATCGTCTGATCGTCAAGGCCGTGGACGAGGAGCAGACGACCGCCAGTGGCATCGTCCTGCCGGACACGGCGAAGGAGAAGCCGCAGAAGGGCAAGGTCATCGCAGTCGGTGACGGAGCCTGGGACGAGGACGGCGAGAAGCGGATCCCGCTCGACGTCGCAGAGGGCGACGAGGTCCTCTACAGCAAGTACGGCGGCACCGAGATCAAGATCGATGGCGAGGACGTGTTGGTCCTGCGCGAATCGGACGTTCTCGCAAAAGTCGTCTAACCCAACTTTCGACCTAGGAGGAATGAAACATGGCTCATAAGGAGCTCAAGTACGACGCTGAGGCCCGTGCGGCACTACAGGCCGGCGTCGACGCAGTCGCAAACGCAGTCAAGGTCACGCTCGGCCCGAAGGGTCGCTACGTAGTCCTGGACAAGAAGTTCGGCGCACCGACGATCACCAACGACGGCGTCACGATCGCTCGTGAGATCGAGATCGAGGACGTGTTCGAGAACCAGGGCGCCCAGCTCGTCCGCGAGGTCGCCACGGCGACCAACGACGTCGCCGGTGACGGCACCACGACCGCGACGCTGCTGGCGCAGACGATCGTCCGCCACGGCCTCAAGAACGTCGCCGCCGGGGCCAATCCGCTGGCGCTTCGCCGCGGCATCGAGTCGGCCGTCGACCAGGTCGTCGATCACCTGCGCAACAAGCAGTCGAAGGAGGTCGGTGGCAAGGAGCAGATCGCCCGCGTCGCCGCGATCTCGGCTGCCGACGAGGAGATCGGCAACATCATCGCTGACGCGATCGAGAAGGTCGGCAAGGACGGCGTCGTCAACGTCGAGGAGGGCCAGACGTTCGGCATGGAGCTCGAGTTCACCGAGGGCATGCAGTTCGACAAGGGCTACATCTCGCCCTACATGGTCACCGACCAGGACCGCATGGAGGCGGTGCTCGAGGAGCCCTACATCCTCATCGCGAACCAGAAGATCGGCTCCGTCCGCGACGTTCTGCCCGTGCTCGAGCAGACGATGCAGTCGGGCAAGCCACTCGTGATCATCGCCGAGGACGTCGAGGGCGAGTCGCTCGCGACGCTCGTCGTCAACAAGCTCCGTGGCACCTTCACCGGCGTTGCGGTCAAGGCGCCGGGCTTCGGCGACCGCCGCAAGCGGATGCTCGAGGACATCGCGATCCTCAGCGGCGGCGAAGTGATCACCGAGGAGATGGGCCTCAAGCTCGAGAACACCGAGATCTCGCAGCTCGGCCGCGCCCGTCGCGTCGTCGTCTCCAAGGACACGACGACGATCATCGACGGCGCCGGTGAGAAGAAGGGCGATCGAGGGACGGATCAACCAGATCCGGTCCGAGATCGAGAACACCGACTCCGACTTCGACCGGGAGAAGCTGCAAGAGCGCCTGGCGAAGCTCGCGGGCGGTGTTGCCGTGGTCAAGGTCGGCGCTGCCACCGAGACCGAGATGAAGGAGAAGAAGCACCGTGTCGAGGACGCCCTGCAGGCGACTCGCGCGGCGCTCGAAGAGGGCATCGTCCCGGGCGGCGGCGTGGCGCTGCTGAACGCGGTCGCGGCGATCGACTCGAAGAAGCTCGACGCCGACGAGGCGACGGGGGCGGAGATCATCCGCAAGTCGCTCGAGGAGCCGATCCGCCAGATCTCCTACAACTCCGGCCTCGAGGGCTCGGTTGTGGTCAACAAGATCCAGGGCCTGAAGCCGGGCGAGGGTCTGAACGCCGAAACGGGCGAGTACGGCGACCTGATCAAGGACGGAGTCATCGACCCGACCATGGTCACGCGCTCTGCGCTGCAGAACGCGGCCTCGATCGCCAAGAACATCCTCACCACCGAGGCGATCGTCGCCGAGCCGCCCGAGAAGGACGGCGGCGGCATGCCCGGCGGCGGTATGCCGGACATGGGCGGAATGATGTAGCCACTTCCATCGCGGGCAATGCCCGCTTGGAAGCGTGCCTTTGCAAAGGGCCCGGCCATTGCGGCCGGGCCTTTTTTTTGCTCAGGCGCCCAAGACCTCGCCCATGGGGCGGGGTTCGACTCCGAGCTCGAGCGCATCGCTCGGCCCCCGCTCCGCGACCATGCCGACCTCCATCAGCTCCGCTTCCTCCCAAGTGGCAAAGGCGGCGTCGCCGACCACACGCCGCACGCCGTTGAGCCCGGCCCGCACAAGTCCCAGGGGAACATGGACGAGTGGGCGCTCGCGACCGGTTGAGCGCGCGATCAGGCGCGCCATCTGGTCGTAGCTGAGTCGCTCGGGTCCGGCCAGCTCGTACCGTTTGGAGTCGCCGTTTGCGGCGGCCAAGTCGGCGACGACGCAGCGAGCAACGTCCTCGGTCCAGATCGGCTCGAAGACGGCTCTGCCGGCGCCTGAGACCGGTATCGCCGGCAGCAGTGCGAGGCGGCGCTGGAGCGTGACCCAGGGATCGTCGGTGGCATAGACGATCGAAGGCGCGAAGACGGTGGTCGCGAGCTGGGAATCGCGTACCGCCCGCTCGGCCAGGGCTTTGGCGCGAAAGAAGCGCGTTCGCTGAATCTCGGTTGCCCCTAGCGCCGAGAAGAAGACGAAGCGCTCGACGGCGCCTGTCTCGGCGGCGCGGACCAATCGGGCCGTCGCGAGACCGTTGAGCTCCTCGACGGGGGCATGGGGCTGGTCGCGGATCGCGGCGGCGAGGTGGACCACGGTCGAGACGCCGCGCAATGCCTGGCGCATGACGCGGGGGTCGGCGAGCTCGATCAGGTCGCCGAGCGCGATCCGAACCTCGACGCGCAGGCGCCCGAGACCGCGCGGGTCGCGCACCAACGCCCGCACCTCCTCACCACTGTCGAGCAGCTTCGGTAGCAGCGCCCGGCCCACGGTTCCTGTCGCTCCGGTGACCAGGATCATCGGCCGCAGCTTAGGGCCAGCGCCTGCGCTGGCATGAGCGACCATCTAGAATGCCGCGTTCGTCCGGGGGCCGAGAGGTCCGAGACCGCGAAACGCCGTCGACCCAAGAAGGAAGAGACCTTGGCTTACGTCATCGCCGAACCCTGCATTGGCCAGAAGGACAACTCGTGTGTCGAGGTGTGTCCGGTCGACTGCATCCATCCGACCCCCGATGAGCCCGACTACGAAAACGTCGAGCAGCTCTACATCGATCCCGACGAGTGCATCGACTGCGACGCCTGTGTCGAGGCCTGCCCGGTCGATGCCTGCTTCGCCGAGGATCAGCTTCCCGAGGAGTGGCAGAAGTACACGCCGCTCAACGCGGAGTACTTCGCCGGTAAGTAGACGGGGCTGCGGGTAGTCGCACCTGCGGTGCCGCCCCTTCGCCTCAGCCTCACCCTGTCAGGAGGCGCTTCGCTCGGAGCCTACGAGGCGGGCGCCGCTGCCGCGCTGGCGCTGGCTGTGCGCCACCTCGACCAGGCAGACGACCAGGAAGCGAGCATCGACGCGATCGGAGGCGCCTCGGCGGGTGCCCTCGTCGCCCTGTTCACCGCCTACGCCCTGCTCGAGGGCCTCGATCCAGAAGAGCTCCTGCACGAGACCTGGGTCGATCGGGTGACGCTGCCACTGCTGCGCAGCAACGACTCCAAGGCGCTGCTGTCGTTCGACGACCTGCGTCAGGGGTTGCCCGAGGTCCTTGCCGGCCATGGCCCCGCCGAGCCCGGCGAAGGCGAGATCGACCTGCGTCAGGATCGTTCACTGGCGCTGCACATCCAGGTAACCGGCCTTCGCGGCAACACCTACCCGATCCGCGGCCTGCGGACCGATGAGCCGCTCAGGGGCGTGACCTATGCCGATTGGTGCGAGTTCGAGCTCGAGCCAGGAGGCGGCGCGAGCCAGGTGCTCGAGCCCGAGGGCCACGCGCCGCTGGACTTCGTGCTCGCCTCGGCGGCGAGCCCCGGCGGGTTCGCTCCCCAGCTGATCGACCGAAGTGCCGACGCCGAGGGCTATCGCCAGCACGGGATCGACAACTTCCCCGACTCCGGTCATCTCTGGTACTCAGACGGCGGCCTGCTCGGCTCGCAGCCGCTGAGCCGCGTGATCGCAGCCGCCCGTTCTCTGCACGGCCGCCGCGACGACGCGCTCGGCAGCCCATCTGCTGATCGACCCGCGCTCGGAAACCGCCGAGACCAAGGTCTGGTGCGATCCCGACGCCGATCCGAGCTGGCAGGAGGGCGCCTCGCGCGCGCTCGGGGTGCTCTCCCAGCAGAGCCTGTTCGACGACCTGCGCCACATCGAGAAGGTCAATTCGAGAATCGAATGGACCGAGCGCCTTGCCGACGAGCTCGACGGCGAGCTTGGAAAGGGAGCCGAAGAGGTCCTTCGGGGCTTCCTGGAACACGTCGAGGGTGAGCTCGAGGAGATGCGCTCGGGCGAGGACCAGCGCCCGGATCATGCCGGCGGCAGTCGCCGCGACCTGCTTCATCGAGCCCTGTGCGAGATCGGAGGCACGGTCGGCAAGGAGCGCATCGAGATCGACGTGATCTCGCCGCTGCTGCTCGCCGGCGGCGATGACGATCCCGGCAGCCTGCTTGCGGGCGATTTCATGGGCGACTTCGGCGGCTTTCTCAGTCGAGAGCTGCGCGCGAGCGATTTCGCGCTCGGCTACGAATCGACGATCGCCTGGCTCGACCAGGGCCTGCGCAGCTGTGGGCTCGACGATCGCACCGTCGACGCGACGCTCGAGTTCGTCCGCGAGCGCCGCCGCTACGACCTCGACGAGGTCCGAAGCGGGGAGGCCGAGCTCGGTGATCTCTCGCTCGCCGACCGCCTTCAGCTCGTCCGCCTCGGACTGCACGGAGCACGGGTGCTCGGCGCCGGCGCGCTCGACCTGCGCTCGCGAATCCCCGACGGAGTCGGCAAGGCGATCCGCGGCGCCCGCAAGCGCCTGCCCAGGGGCGAATAGCGGCCGGCTGATGACTTTGGTGGCATGAGCCACCAAAAGCATCGAACGTCCTGGCACGTCGCGTTGGAGCTGGCGACCGCTCAGCACGGAGTGGTCTCACGAGCTCAGTTGCTGGCGCACGGGGTTACGGCCGAACAGATCAAGTACTGGATCACGAGCGAGCGTCTGCATCGGATCCACACGGGGATCTACGCCGTCGGGCGCCGAGACCATCAGCAGGCTCGGGTACCTGGACCGCGGCGGTTCTGGCCTGCGGCGACAGCGCGGCGCTCAGCCATCGCAGCGCCGGTGCTCTGTGGGGACTATGCGCACCCGGTCGCGAGATCGAGGTGTCGGTGAGGCGGCAGAGTCCCGTCCGTCGGCGCGGCATTCGTGTGTACCGGCGCCCAGCCCTGACCGAAGCGGACGTGACGGAGCAACAGCGGCATCGCGGTCACGACTCCATCAGAACGTTGATCGACCTCGCGCGCGCACTTCGCCGACGAGCCCCTCGAACGAGCAGTCAACGAGGCGGATCGCCGCGACCTGATCGATCTGGATCGACTCCGAGAGGAACTCGACGACGCGCGGCCATCGCCCGGGATCGCCGCACCTGCGGAACCTGCTCGACCGACGCGACATTCCGCCTCACTGACTCGAAGCTCGAGCGCCTCTTCCTTCCGATCGCAGACCGGGCCGGCATGCCGGTTCCCCTCACCCGCCAGCTCGTCAACGGCTACCGCGTCGACTTCTATCTGGCCCGAACTCGGCCTCGTGATCGAAACCGATGGCCTGCGATACCACCGCACGCCGTCAACGCAGTCGCGCGACGCTCGCCGCGACCAGGTCCACGCGACCGCCGGGCTAACCGCGATTCGCTTCACTCACGAACAGATCCGTTACCGACCGGCCGAAGTCGTAGACGACGCTGCGTGCTGTCGCCGCCAACCTTCGCGCGTCTGATGTATCTGGGGTCGCCATCCCCCCAAATCCATCAAGCGCTCGCCCCTCCTAGACCCGCCGCGCTCGCAGCGAGTACATCAACGGAAGCCGCGGCATGTCCTCGGGCAGGCGGTAGACGCTGCCGGCCGCGAGTGCCTCGCGATCTTCGATCAGGAAGGGCCAGCGCTCGAACAGCGTGTAGTCGTGCTCGTTGAAGAGCTCGAGGCGCAGGCCCGCGTCGAGCAGCGCGCCAACGACATCGGCGAGCGAATGCGCCCATTCGCGGGTGACGTTGTGAGAGGTCTGTGCCGAGAGGTCAGCGTAGGTGCCGGGGTCGTCGAACTCGACCCCTTCGGCGTCGTGGAAGTAGCTGCGCTCGACGGAGAGATCCTCATCGGCGAGCATCCAGGTGACCGGGTGGAACTCGCTCAGGTAGATGAAGCCGCCGGGCGAGAGCAGCGAGGCGACCACCTCGGCCCAGCGGGTCAGGTCGGGCAGCCAGTTGAGCGCCCCGAGGCCGGTGTAGACGATGTCGTACTGCTCGCCGCCCAGTGCCGCTGGCGGCCTCGTAGACGTCAGCGGCGACGAAGCGTGCGTCGAGCTCCAGCTTCGTGGCGAGGCCGTTCGCGGCCTCGACAGCGGCAGCGGAGAAGTCGACGCCGACGACCGTGGCACCGCGACGCGCCCACGACAGCGAATCGAGGCCGAAATGGCACTGCAGATGCACCAAGCGCTTGCCCTCGACGGGCCCCATCTCCTCGATCTCGAAGGGGCGCAGCGTGTCGGCGCCCGCCTCGAAGCGTTCGACGTCGTAGAAGTCGCTGCCGACGTGGATCGGGACGCGCTCGTCCCAGAACTCGCGGTTGGGCTCGAGGCGCGCGTCCACCGACGGCGCGGTCGCTAGCCCTGGACCTGGACGACGGGCAGCGCGGTGCCGCTCACCGGTCCAGCGGGAGCTGCGGCGGTCAGCGTCTCGGCCTGCATCACGGGCAGCTCCTGCGGAGTCATGGCGATGATCCCGCGTGCGGCCTGGCGGATCGCGACCGAGGCGGGGGCGTCGGGGTCTGACAGCACCAGCGGCATTCCCCCGTCGGCGCCGACGCGCAGGTCCTCGGAGAGGGGCACCTTGCCGAGCAATGGCACGTCGAGCTCGTCGGCGAGCAACTGCCCGCCTCCCTCGCCGAAGATCGTGAAGCGCTGGCCGTCGGGGGTCGTGAAGCCCGACATGTTCTCGATCACGCCGAGCACCTCGAGGTCGACCTTTGCCGCCATGTCGGCAGCGCGTTTGGCGACCGACTGCGCCGCCGGCTGTGGAGTCGTGACGACGATCACCCGCGCCTGGGGCAGCAGCTGGGCGAGCGTCATCGAGACGTCGCCGGTACCCGGGCGGCAGGTCCAAGAGCAGGTAGTCGAGATCCTCCCAGGCCACGTCCTCGAGGAACTGCTGGATCGCCTTGTGCAGCATCGGCCCACGCCAGACCACGGCAGCGTTGTGCTCGAGAAAGAAGCCGATCGACATGACCTTGATTCCCGCCGGTCCGATCGGGGGGATGATCTTGCGCTCCGCGTTGACATCTGGGCGCTCGTCGACGCCGAGCATGCGGGGAATCGAGTAGCCGTAGACGTCGGCGTCGAGCGCACCCGCGGCCTTGCCCTCGGCTTGCAGCGCCGCGGCAAGGTTGGCGGTCATCGTCGACTTGCCGACACCCCCTTTGCCGGACGCGACGCAGATCACGTTCTTGACTGCCGCCAGGGCGCCCTCCGGCAGCCCGCCCGGCCGTCCGAGCGCCTGCTGAAGGTTGCTCTTCTCCTCGTCGGAGAGGACGTCGAAGCCAACGCCGACCTCGGTCACACCGTCGAGCTTGGAGACGTTGAGGGCGACCGCCTGCTGAAAGTGGGAGCGGATCGGGCAGCCGGCGGTGGTCAGCGAGACGACGACCTCGACCTTGCCGCTGTCGTGGATGTCGATCGAGCGCACCATGCCCAAATCGACGATCGAGCGGCGCAGCTCAGGGTCGATCACCGCCCGCAGGGCTTCTGTGACTTGTTCAGCAGTGGGCATGTCACCGATTGAAGCAGACGGCGCCGCTGCGCGCACCGAGAACGGCCGGCGATCGCATCAGCCCCAAACGTAGACCGACCGGCCACGTTGGCCGGTCGGTCTGGAGGAGAGGTTGCTGTTCTGCCCACGAGAGGTACGTGCGGACAGCTTCTCCGAATCGCCGCCAACCTCTGACGCGGGCGACTCGGGCTAAGTGACGAGCGGTTTGGCTACGAAGCCGTACCGACGCGCTGCTGGACGGTCGTGCTGGCCTTCCGCAGCTGGGTCTCGAGCCGGTTGCGGTTCTGCTTGACCTGCCGCTCGACCTCGCGACGACGGGACTTGACCTCGCGCTCGACCTGCCTGCGAGTCGAACGAACCCGCGAGACGGCCTTGCGACGTGCCTGCCCACCGCGGCGCTCGAACCTGTTGAACTCGCGGGTGACCTGCGTGCGAAGGCTCTTGAGCTCCTTCTCACGGGCCGTGGCGCTGGTCCAAGGCTCGACGACTTCCTCGACGCGGTCGCGCACCGTAAGCGCTGCGCCGACAGGGACGTCCAGCGCACGCTCGGCGCCCTGGCGGAGGATCGCGGCGGCTCCGTTGGAAGCCTTGGTCACGCCCTCCTTGACCTGCGCGCTGTCGCTGCGGGTCGTGGTGGTGGTCCTGGGCTTGGTCTGCGCCTTGGTGCTGCGGCGCTTTGTGGTGGTGGTCTTGGGTGTGGTGGCCATTTGTGTTCTCAACCCCTCGGTGAGTCGTTTTTCATAAGTTCCTTATTTCTAAGGATGTTCAGCATAGCAAGTACCCCGAACATGCGTTTGTAAACCAGAGGGCGGAGCGGGTTACGCCGGCTGGCGCGAGAGCTCGCTGACCCGTGCGAGCCACGCGGCGGGATGCCTCGAGCTCCTCGAGGCTGGGAAGGTCAGCCGGGAGAGCGCCAAACCAAGCGCAACGACCGGGCCCGCCTGCGGCGACGACGCCATCGCAGAAGCGCTTGCCGAGCTCGTACTGGCGCAGTTTCGCTTCCAGGCCGAGCAGCCTGGCGAGAACCGCGCGCAAGTCCTCCGCGGCGCTCGCGACGTTGATCGAGCTTGCGGCGGAGCTCGGTCAGGTCCGGGCCGAGGTCCGCGGCGCAGGCGTCCATGACGTGTTCGGCATGTCCTTCGATCACAGCCATCGTTGCCTGCAGGCGGTCGAGGCGGGCGGCCTGCTCGGGATCGGCCAGCAGGCGCGAAACCTCGCCGCGCATGCAGCGCGCGCACGATCTCGCCGGGCTCCCGAAGGCAGCGCTTGACAAGCGCGCTCAGGCTCGACGAATCGACCCCGTCAGCGGCGGCCGAGAGCAGCCCGCCGGCGAGCTCGCGCATGTGCCCGGACAGCCATTCGACCCGCTCGAACTGAACCACATGCGTGGTCTCGTGAAGCGCAACCCAGCGCAGGAAGGTGTCGTGATCGCCGTCGAGCCGTCGCCGCGCATCCTCCATGTTCTCGGCGACGAACAGCAGCCGCGCCGGGCGCTGCGGGCCGAACAGGGCGAAGTCGTACTGACCGAGCACGTGCCTGGCGGCATAGCCGACCGCGAGACCGGCTTCGGCTCCGGCGGCGGCACCGACGACGCGATGGGCCACGGCTCCCAGCGGGCCGGGGAGGCTGAGATCCCGGGCGAGGCGCTGTTCCAGCGGCCGCGCCGCCTGCGCCAGCATGGCGAGCGCGTTGCTCGCCCATTCGCGGCGATCGATCAGCTCGGCCGGGGGCGGAGAGGCCACCGCCCCCAAGCCCGAGTACTCGGACACCTCGGAGATCGCCCGCCGGCACGCCGCCTCGACCTCGCCGGCGCTGTAGCTGCGCGCGCCGGCCGGCGGGGTCGCTGCCGAGGCCCGCGATCGGCGGCAATCCTGAGATCACCGCGGAGGCCGCTCGCCTGCTCAGGCCCCAGTCGACAAGTGCCGCGCCGTCGCTCACGCGCGCTGCGCCGTGGCGCCGTTTCGCACTTCGACCAGGGCATCAAGCAGTTTCTCGTCGAGGCCCGCGACGACTTCGTAGCGCTCTGTCGAGGCCGAGCGGTGCCTGCTCGAGCGAAAGCTCGCCGAAGACGAGGCTGGCGCCGGCTTCACGGGCGATCAGCTGCGCTGCCGCGACGTCGACCGAGCGACAGGGCCGACCGCTGAGCATGCCGTCGAGGCGGCCCGCGGCGACGTAGCAGAGGGTGATCGCCAGGGCCCCGATCGAGCGACACCGGTAGGCCTTGCCCTTGAGGCCATCGATCAGCGGCCCGATCAGCTCGGGCTGGCTCGCCTCGAGCCCGACGAGCTCGAGCCCGTATCCGGGTCCTCGCGCCACCAGCGGCTCGCCATCGAGGCGTGCGCCGCCTCCGAGCTCGGCGGTGAACTCCTCGCCGGCACCGAAGTCGTGGACGAAGCCGAGGTTGACGTCGGCCATCGAGGGCCCTGAGGCAACCGCGATCGAAAGGGCGAACGAGGGAATCGTGCGCCGCGCGTTGAGCGAGCCGTCGATCGGGTCGATGACGACGCGATCGGGCGCTGAGCCGTCGCCGAAGACGACCTCGCCGCGCTCCTCGGAGATCGCGGTGAAGCTGGCGCCCTCCGCGTGCAGGCGCTCGAGCCCGGCGAAGACGATGTCCTCTGCCTGAGCGTCGATGACCAGCGTGCGGTCGCCGCCCTCGCCGATCTCGCCGAGGTACTCGGTGCGCGCGGCAATGCCGCGAGTCGATTCGAACAGCGCCCGCTGTTCGCCGGCCATGAGGCGAAACGCGTCCAGCCAGCGCTCGGCGGCGAGCCCCGCATGCTCTTGACCTGCCATGCGCCCATGCTAGACCTCGTCGCTGTGCCCACCGAAGCCCAGACGCCGACTGCCGCTCAGAGAGCTGTGGCCACGCACGACGGCGGCCCGCTGCTGGTGCTGGGCGCCGCGGGCTCGGGGCGTACCGAGGCGCTCGCCTTGCGTCTCGAGGGGCTCGCCAGCCGCGGCGTCCGCACCGAGCACGTGCTCGTCCTCGCCCGATCGCGAGCCGCCCGCTCCCAACTTCGCGCTCGCGCCGAGGCGCTGCTGGACCGCCCGCACGAGGAGCTCTGGGTCCACACCTATGAGGAAGCAGCGGAGGCGCTGCTGCGCGAGTACTCGGTCGAGGCCGGCCTCGACCCCTTCTTCACCACCGTCGGCCCGGCGGATCGCCTCGCGATCCTGCTCGAGCGCGTCGACGATCTGCCCCTGCGACACCACGAGATTCGCGGCAACCCCGCCGGCCTGCTGGCACGCCTGCTGCGCCGCGTCGATGTGCTCAAGGCCGAGGCGATCGCGCCGGCGACGCTGCGCGAGTGGGCCGTGGCCGCGTCACGGGCGGCCACCAGCGCCGCCGAGCGCGAGCGAGCCGAGCGCGAAATCGAGTTCGCGGAGCTTTTCGCCCGTCACGATCGCATTCTGCGCGAGGCCGGGAGCCTCGACGGCGGCGACCTCGTGCTCGAGCTCGGGCGTCTGCTGGGCGACCGGGCCGACCTCCGCGAAGCGGTCAGCGGCCGCTTTCCGCACGTGCTCGCCGACGAGCTCGAGGACAACGGCGCCGCCCACCGGCGCATGCTCTCAGCCCTCGCCGCGGCTCCCGATGCCGACCTCACCGCCGCCTGCGACCCGAGCCAGGCTACGCGGCGCTTTCGCAGCGCCGGCGCCGCCTCGCTCGAGGCGTTTCGCGCAAGCCACCCCGGCGCTACCGAGATCGAGCTCGAGGGGGCGATCCGCAATCCCGAGTCCGTGCGTTTCTGGCGCTGCGAGAACGATCGCGCCCAGGCCCAGGCCGTCGCGCGCGAGGCCGAGCAGCTGCTCGCCATGGGCGACGTCCCGGCTGAGCGCATCTGCATCATCGCCGGCGCCGGCTGGCGCGAGGGACGTCTGGTCGCCGCTGCGCTGGAGGAGCGCAGCGTGCCATTTCGCTTCGCCGGCGACGCCGCCTTCTTCCAGCGTCCCGAGGTTCGTGACGCGCTCGCCTGGCTGCGCATGCTCGCCAATCCGGGCGACGCGGCCGCTGTCGTCCGCGCCCTGACCAGGCCGCCAGTCGATCTGCGCTCGGTCGACCTGGCGAAGGTGACGACGATCGCGCGGCGGCGAAAGCTCGACATGGTCTCGGCCCTGGAGGCCGCGCTCGACAGTCCCCAGCTCCCGCCCGAAGCTCGCGATCGAATCCAAGCCTTCCTGCGCCTTCACAAGGCCGCCTCGAATGCACTCGAGCAGATGCGGGCGGATGTCTTCGTCCGCCGCTTGATCGAGCGCGTCGGCATGCGGCGCCATCGCCTTTTCGCCGCCAGTCCGGAGACCGCGGAGCGCTTGGTCAACCTCTCGCGTCTGGCTGAGCTCGCCGCGGACTGGTCGCGACGCGAGCCGCGCGGGTCGGTGCGAGAGTTCATCCGCCACCTGACCGCGGTTGCCGACGCAGGCGAGGTCGGCGACGACGACTGCGACCGGCCCGTCGCGGGGGCTGTGCTCGTCGCCGAGCCCGATCAGATCAAGGGCCTCGAGTTCGACCACGTCTACCTCCTCGGTCTGCGAAGCGGCGCCGTCGCCGCACGTCACTGGGAGGACTCGTGGATTCCCGACGAGCTGCTCGCAGAGTCGCTGCCCGAGCCTGGTGAAGAGCTCACCGCAAGCCGCCGCCTGGCGCTCGCCCACGTCGCGATGACGCGGGCGCGGGCGGCTCTGGTGCTCTCGTGGCCGCAGGGCGAGGAGGGCGGCGCCGCGGCGCCGTCTCGGATCTATCGCCACGCTCGCGAGGCTGCCGGCGGCGAGGAGGAGTTTCACGACGAGGAGTTGTTCGGGCCGGCGGAGGGCCTTCATTCGACGTACCGAACGCTTCGCGACGAGGTCCTCGAGGCATCGTGGCGCGCCGGCTCGGCGCTGTCTGAGATGCGACTCGACACCGCGGCCGACGTCAACGCGGCGGTTGCTCGATACCTGGAGCTGGTCAAGCTGGCGGCATTGATCCAGCGCCCCGGCGCGGAGCCCGCGCCGGAGGTGCTCGCCGCCATCAACGAGGTGCTGGGCCGGATCGCGTCGCCGGAGCAACGCATGGAGATGGACGCGTCTTCTCTCGATCAGTACGTGATCGGCGAGGAGCGCGAGCGCGGCAAGCGCCGCGAGCAGATCGCCGCGCGGCGCGAGCCGTCGCTGGAGCAGTTTCTGCCGCGGCGAAAGGGCGGGCTGGGGCTTTCGGCGTCCGACATCGACCTCTATCGCACCTGCCCGCTGAAGTACAAGTTCGCGCGCGTCTTTGCGATTCCGCAGGAGCCGACGATCAATCAGCGATTCGGCATCCTCATTCACAACGTCCTCGAGCGCTTTCACTCCGATGAGATGCGCGCCGGTGGCGACCGGCGAAGTGGCGGCTTGAATCGTTTGCTGACCTTGTTCGAGGCGGGCTGGCGCCGCCAGGGCTTCGGCTCCTCAGACGACGAGCTTCAGTACCGCGATCGCGCCGTTGCCGCCCTGGCACGCTACGAGGAGCACAACCTGCGCTCCGAATCGCGGCCGATGTGGCTCGAGCGAAACTTCTCCTTCGCGATCGGCCCGCACCATCTGCGCGGGCGAGTCGACCGCGTCGACCGCCTACCCGGCGGCGGCTACGAGCTGATCGACTACAAGACCGGTGACCCGGGCTCGGGCCCGAAGCTCAGCGGCGACGTGCAGCTGGCGCTGTACCGGCTGGCGGCACGCGAGGCGTGGGAGATCGAGGCCGAGATCGGCAGCTACTGGTACGTGCTCGCCGACGAGCGAGTCGAGCTGCATGCCGAGCCCGACGACGCCGAGCGCGTCGAACGCACCGTGCTCGAGGTCGCCGCCGGGATCGAAGACCAGGACTTCGAGCCCCGGCCTTCTCACGAGATCTGCTCCTGGTGCGATTACCGCCTGATCTGCCCCGCGTCCGAGGCCTGAGCGCGCTCGCGACCGCTCAGGTGGGTCCGCCGGCCTCGTCGCCGCGCTGACGTAGAAATCGCTGAAAGTCGCGGGCGATCGTGTCGCCCGACGGGACGTCTTCGGCGTCGAGATCGTCCTCCTCGGCCTGCTCGGTCTCCAGCCGGCGCACGAGCTCCTCGATCTCCGGGTTGGAAGCGACGGCACGATCGACCTGGGTCTCGAAACGACCCATCGCCTCCTCGAGCTCCGAGGCCTCGATCGCGACTCCCGTGAACGCCTCGAGGCGGCGCAGCAGGGCCAGTGCCGCCTTCGGGTTGGGCACCGCCGCGACGTAGTGCGGCACAGCAGCCCAGAGGCTGGCGGAGGTCAGCCCTGCGACCCGGCAGGCGTCGTGGACGATGCCGACGATGCCGGTGGGCCCTTCGTAGCTGGAGCGGCTGAGCGTGAGCCGCTCGACGAGCTCGGGGTCGGAGGCGAGGCCCGTGATCGGCACCGGGCTGGTGTGCGGGACGTCGGCGAGCAGGGCGCCGAGGGTGACCACCATCTCGACGTCGAGCCGGGTGGCGACCTCGACCACGGCGTCGGCGAACGTGCGCCAGCGCAGGTTCGGCTCGATACCCGAGAGCAGGACGAGGTCGCGCTCGGCATTCGGCGCTCGGGCGGCGAAGACGACGTTCTGAGGCCAGTCGACCTCACGCGTCTGACCCTCGGCGAAACGGATCGTCGGCCGTGTCACCTGGAAGTCGTAGAACTCCTCGGGATCGATCTCGGCCACGAGCTCTGCGTCGAGCGAGAGAGCGACCGCTTCGAGCGCGGTCGTGGCGGCGTTCGCTGCGTCGTTCCACCCCGCGAAGGCGGCGACCAAGACCGGCGATCTCAGCCGCGGCGGATCACCCTCCCATCTCAGAGCTTCCATTCTGACCGAGCCTACCTACAACTCCGTGTCCGCTCCTCCAGTCAACATCGACCACATCGAAGCTGCCGTCGCACAGATCCACCCCGAGGTCTCCGAGCTGCGCTCGGGCCAGCGCTTCGAGGGCCGCTACGCCTGCTTGTCGAAGGAGCGCCTGACCTCGCGAAACGGAGGCTCGTATCTCTCGCTGCGCCTGCGAGATCGCAGCGGCGTGCTCTCGGCCCGGGTCTTTCGCGAGGCGGACCGGATCGGCCTGCGCTTCGATGCCGGCGACGCGATCGTCGCCCGGGGCAAGGTCGAGCGCTTCCGCGGCGAGCTGGTCGCAGAGCTCGACGACGCACACCGGATCGACCCCGGCGCGTTCGACCCCGTCGAGTTCCTCCCTGCCGCCTATCGCTCGGTCGAGGAGCTGGAGGGGTTTCTCGAGCATCTGATCCGCGAAGTCCACGATCCGGCCCTGCGCGCGGTCGTCGAGGCGGCGGTCGTCACGGGTCCCGAGGCGGACGGGTTTCGCCGCGCGCCCTGCACCCGCAGCGGCCACCATGCCTACCTCGGCGGGCTGATCGAGCACACGGTGGCGGTCGCGACCCTGGTGCTCGAAACCAGCGCCCTGCATCCGCGCCTCGACTCCGACCTGCTGATGGCGGCGGCGATCTGCCATGACATCGGCAAGGCGCGAGAGTTCACCTACGGAGCCGAGTTCGGCATCTCCGAGGAGGGGCAGATGCTCGGCCATCTGGCGATCGGGGCGGAGATCGTCAATCGATCCTGCGGCACGCTTGCGCCCGAGCGTCGCCTGGCGCTGCTCAACTGCGTGCTCTCACACCACGGCCCAGACGCTGCCCAGGGCCGTACGAGCGGTAGGCGCGGTGGATTCGCCACGGCGGAGGCGCTGGCGCTGTATCGGATCAACGCCCTCGACGCCTCGGTCAAGGGCGCGCTCGAGGGCGGCGTCTAGCCGCCACCGACCTGCGGCGAGGCGGCGATCACCCGGCGCGCAAGCTGAGCCGCGACCAGCAGCACCAAGATCGCGAAAGCGACCTCGAGCAGGCGCTGCGAGACCGCGTTCGAGAGCACGACGCCGGCGACCACGCCGATCGGAGACAGCGCTCCGATCAGCAAAGCGTCGCGGAGGCGAACGTTGCCGAGGGAATGCTGGCGCCAGGCGCCGACGACCGCCATCGGAAAGATCGCCAGCAGCGAGGTTGCCTCGGCGCGGAGCTGTGGCTCGTCGAACGCGAGCACCAAGGCGGGAACGAAGATGACTCCACCGCCGACGCCGAGCGTCCCCCCGACGACGCCGCCGGTGAATCCGAGCACGGCCGCGAGCACGTATTCCATCAGCCGACCAGCAACTGGATTGCGACGGCGACCAGCAGGACGGCGAACATGGCCGACACGGCTCGTTCTGAGATCAGCTGCTGGACCTGGGTGCCGACCAGCACGCCGCCGACCGCGGGGATGCCGATCAACAGCCCCTCGAGCAGGTCGACGTTGCCGTACAGCCCCTGGCCGACGGTCGCCAGCAGCGCGATCGCGGCGATTGCCGCGAGGCTCGTGCCCGCCGCCTCGCGCTCGCCGTAGGCGAGCCAGATGATCAGCAGCGGCACCGAGCACGACACCGCCCCCGACCCCGAACATGGCGCTGAACGCCCCGGCGGCGGTCGCGATCGTCGCGAGCTTCAGCCATCGATCTGCGGGCACGGCGGCGATACTAGATTCCCCGATGGCCGCCACCGAAGCCGAGACGATCCTTGCGCCCCTGCGCGCCGACCCTGGTTCCAGCGCGATCCTCTGCGACATCGACGGGACGCTCGCACCGATCGTCGCCGACCCCGCGGCCGCCGCGGTGCCGGCCGCGACCCGCGAGCTGCTGGCGCAGCTCGCCACCCGATACCGGCTCGTCGCCTGCATCAGCGGTCGCCGCGCGAGCGCCGCCAGGCGAATGGTCGGCCTCGATCAGCTCACCTATGCCGGCAACCACGGGCTCGAGTTGCTGCGTCCCGGCGAGCTCGAGCCGAGCCTCGACGAAGCGGTCGGCCGGCGCGGCAGCGCGGCCTCGGGATTCGCCTCGCGCCTCGACTGGAACGACCTCGCCAGGGTCGGCCTCAGGCTCGAGGACAAGGGGCCGATCCAGGCAATTCACTGGCGCGGGGCCGACGACGAGGAGCTCGCCGAGCAGCGCGCCAGGGCGCTGGCCGAGCTCGCGCGGCGCGAGGGGCTGTTCGTCCATTTCGGGCGCAAGGTGTTGGAGATCCGGCCCGTCGCCACGGTCGACAAGGGAGTTGCCGCCCGTGGGCTGGTGGCCGCCTCGGGCGTGAGCAAGGCGCTGTTCGGCGGCGACGACAGCACCGACCTCGACGCCTTCGCGGCGCTGCGCGAGCTCGAGCGCGCGGGCGAGCTCGAGCGCGCGGTGTGCGTCGGCGTCGCCTCGGCCGAGGGGCCCGACCGCATCCAGAACGAGGCCGACCTCGTCGTCGCCGGCCCCGAGGGCTTCAACGAGGTTCTCAAAGGCCTTCTCTGATGCTGTTCGCCGATCTGCTTCGCAGCACCGTCTTGCTGACCGCGGGTGTCGCGACCGCGCTTGGGGCGATCAGCGTCATCGTCGCCAATCGCGAGGTCGATACGTTCGCCCTAGCGGTGGCCGCCGGCTGGTGGATCGCAGCTGCGGCGATCGGCTTCTGGCTCGGCCGCCCGGCGCGGGCTGCCGGCGCGATGAGCCGCGTGCTCGCGGGTGCGAGGACCGCGACCAGCCTGCCTTCGCAGAGCCCGGGACGAATTGCGTTCTCGCGGCTGTGGCCGATCGTCGCCTTCGCCCTGGTCGTCGGCGGCGCCGGCTGGGTGTGGCCGCAGGTCGCCGCGATCGGCGCCGGGTACGCGATCGCCACCGCGCTCGCCTGGCGTGGTCGCGAGGACGCCGTCTCCGCGATCGAGGAGCGCGACGGGGTTCGCTTCTACGTCGAGGCCTCCTCGGCGCTCGAGCCTCTGCGCGTGATCCGCACCCCCGGCCTCTATCGCGACCGGGCGCCAACGGTGAAGCCGCCTCCGCCGCCACCCGTCGAGAGCGGCTAGCGCTGTCGACGGCTGCGGGAGTTGCCGCCCGGACAGGCGGGCGTACGCGAGCGCGCCACCGGCGGCCGCCGCCAATGCAGCCACCCCGGCCAGGACGAGGCCGGCGCGGGGGCCGGCGAACTCCGAGAGCCAGCCCACGAGCGGGCCGCCGATCGGTGTCGAGCCCAAGAAGACGACCGAGTACAGAGCCATCACCCGTCCGCGCATCGCCGGTTCGGCGTCGAGCTGCAGCGTCGAGTTGACGCCGGCGGCGAAGGTCACCGATGCCGCCCCGAGTGGAACCAGGGCGATCAGGGCCAGCTCCAGCGTCGGGGCCATGGCGGCGATCAGCGCGAACAGCCCGAAGGCAGCGGCCGAGCCGACCAGCAGCCGTTGGTTGACGCGGCCGCGCGCGCCGGTGACGAGCGCGCCGGTGACGGAGCCGACGGCCATCGCCACCGCAAGAGCCGTATAGGCGCCGGCGCCACCGTCGAAGGTGAAGCGCCCGAGCAGCGGCAGCAGAACGTGGAAGTTGAAGGCCAGGAGGCCGACGACGACCATCATCGCCATCGGGATCAGCAGGGCCGGCTCGCGGCGCACGTAGCGCACTGCCGCCAAGACTCCTGCGTCGTCACGATCAGCGGTCGCGGCGACTTCGAGCCGGGCCGGATCCATCGTGCGCAGGGCGAAGATCATCGCCGCGAACGTCAGCGCGTTGAGCAGGAAGCACGGGGAGACGCCGATCGTCGCGATCAGGATGCCGGCAGTCGCCGGGCCGACGATCCTGGCGGAGTGGACGAGGAGGCTGTTGAGGCTGACCGCGTTGACGACGCGGTCCGGCGCCGACCATCTCGATCACGAAGCTCTGGCGGGTCGGGTTGTCGATCGCGTTGACGGCGCCGCGAACGAAGACGAGCGCGAACACCATCCAGGGCTCGACGCCGCCGCTGGCGGTCAGGCCCCAGAGCATCAACGCCGGAACCGCCATCGCCGCCTGTGTGGCGATCAGCAGCGAGCGCTTGGGCAGGCGATCGGCGAGCACGCCGCCCCAGGCGCCGAAGAGCAGGATCGGCAGGAACTGAAGCGCGGAGGTGACACCGACGGCGACGCCGCTGCCGGTGAGCTCGAGGATCAGCCACATCTCGGCGACCATCTGCATCCAGTTGCCGCTGAGGCTGACGAGCTGTCCGCCGAAGTAGCGGCGGTAGTTTGGGACCTCGAGTGAGTCGAAGGAGCGGCGCAGCGCAGCGCTCATCCACGCCCCCCGTCGTCCTCGAGCATCCGCTCGAGGATTCCGGCGGCCCGTTCCAAGGTCTCGATCTCATCGGCGTTGAGGCGTTTGAGGCGTTTCGCGATATAGGCGTTCTTGCGACCGCGCAGCCGCTTCAGCAGCGACCTGCCCTCGCTCGTGGAGCTGACCAGGCAGGCGCGGCCGTCGGCCGGGTCGGCGGTGCGTTCGATCAGCCCCGAGGCCTCGAGGTTGGCGATCGTCCGGGTGGCGGTCGGGCGCTGGACCCGCTCACGCTGGGCCAGCTCGCTCGGCGTCAGCGGTCCGTGAGCCTCGATCGTCGCCAGGGCAGCGGCAAGGGTGGGGCTGAGGCTGTCGTGCTCGGCACCTGTGGCCTCCTGGCGCAGGCGACGAGCCGTGCGCACGATCGCGAGCCGAAGGCGAGCGGCGGTGTCGCTCGTCGGTGGGGGTGTGGTTACCATTGCTAATTAGGCTAGCAAACTAGTTTCGGCAACCAATAGGGCTTCCCCGTCAAGTCGACCGCGCCTGCTCGTCGCGGCGCTTGATCAGTAGCCACTGAGATTTCTCGCCGCCGCGGGTGCGCTGGAGGGCGAAGCCGCCCTTCAGGCGCTCGCCATGAAGGACAAAGACGGCGTGGCCGCGGTCGAGGGCCTCGGGCCAGGGCACGCGGCCTCCCTGCTCGTAGGTACCGCGGTCCCAGGCGCGGACCCAACCGCCGTCGGTCTCGCCCTCGAAGTCGTTGTGCTCGATCGGGTGATCTGGGACCTGGATGGCCATGCGCTTGACGGCGGGGTCCATCGATGGTTCCTTCGGCACGGCCCATGAGCGCATCACACCGTCGAGCTCGAGTCGCAGGTCGAAGTGGTGGGCGGTGGCCTGGTGCTCCTGGACGACGAAAACCCCGGCGCTGACCCCGCGGATCGCGAATTGCTCGTGGCCCTCCGGCTTGACCTCCGCGACCTCGACGGCGTCGACCCGGGCGTCGCCGGGCCCCTCCTGGAGGAAGGTGATCAGAGCCTCGACGTCGTCGCGACCGCCCTCGGCGTGAACGAGTGCATCCTCCTCCTCGCCATGCCTGACCCATCCGAGCACTCCAAGGCGGCTCGCGCGCCCGACGGCGGCATCCCGGAGGCCCACGTCCCGCACCTTTCCGGTGATCCGGGCGCGGATCGCGCGCTCGGCCATGGGCTTCTTAACGACCACCGCGGAGCCTGAGCCGAAGCACCACCTCGTCGTCGAGCACTTCACCGGTGTGCTCAAAGCCGTAGCGCTCGTAGAAGGTGACCGGGCTGCCCTCGCCCTGACCGGCGCTCGTGCTCAGCGCCTCGACTCCGGGTCGTCCACGGAAGTACTCGACGATCAAGTCGAGCGTGGCAGTGCCAAAGCCCTGTCGCTGGTAACGCTCGTCAATCAGGAGCTTCCACAGGTAGTGCGGGATGTAGTCGGGACTTCTGACCTCGTCGGCGATCATCACGAACCCCACCGGCGTGTCATCGGCGTGAACCACCCAGTACAAGGCGCGAGCGTCGGGGTGTTCTGCGGCTTCGCGTAATGACTGGGCGACGCTGCTGACGAAGCGCTCTTGGCTCGGCGAAACGCGCAGAGCCTCGACCGCTTGACGGTTCGATTCGCTGAGCGGCCGAAGCGAAACCACGCGCACACCCTAGTCGGCGGCTAGGGAGGCCGACCGCTGTTGGCTAGCCGTCGGGGAAGGAGTGATGCTCATGTGCGACGACCCAGCGATCCTGCTCTTTGCGCAGCCCGAGTGTGAGGCGTAGGCGGTTCGCCGGTTGCTCGGCGAGCTCCTGCTGAGTTCCGCAGCGCAGCAGGGCATGGGCATAGGCGACGCGATCGCCGGCGGTGACCTCGAGGGAGACGATCTCAAACAACGCACCCTGCGCTTGCCACTCGAAGAAGGGTGGCCAGGTCTCGCGATAGGCGTCGATGCCGCGAACGCCCTCGTAGGGTGGCGGCACATCGAACATCACGATGTCGTCGGCATGGTCGGCCAACACGCCCTCCATGTCACCGCGGTGTACCGCGGCTGCCCACTGCTCGATCAAGCTCCGAACCCGCTCTGCGTCGGTCTGCGTCACTCAGCTCACGTCCTTCAGGGGTTTGGATGACGAGTCCAAGATCTCACTCTCGACGAAGCCGGTAAAAGTGCTCGTCGAACCTCAACAACCTTGCGAGTGCGTCCGGTTCGGTGTCCGCCACCTCGACGTCGGTCACCGTCCACTGTGGAAAGGCAGTCTCAACCTCGCTGCGCGTCGCGCCGCGAGGCAGGGGCCCTCTGCGCCCGGGCGCAAACACGTCGAGCAGCACCGTGGCATCGGCGGCAGCGATCTTGCTGACCTCGCGGCCCATCGCGGCGCGGTGTTCATCGGTGAGGCCGTGGAAGGTGCCTGTGTCCAGGACCAAGCGGAAGTCTGAGCCGATGTCTGCCGCTCGAAGGTCGGTGACGTCGCCCTGAACAAGTCGCATCTCGACACCGGCTTGGCGCACCCGGTCGCGCCCCCGCTCGACGGCCTTCTCAACCATGTCGACACCCGTGACCTGCCAACCGCGCTTCGCCAGTTCGACACCCCAGATCCCGCTCCCGCAGCCGAGGTCGAGCGCCGGTCCGTAGGGCGGCTCGCGTCCTGCCTCCTCGCGGGCGAACAAGTCAGCGAGCTTGTCGGCGAACGGTCGATGCTCTGCGAGATCCTCCCAGGGGTGGAAGCCGAGCCGGTAGAAGAACTCGTAGGGAACGCCCATGATGTGCTCCTCGAAGGTTCGCTTACGCAGGCTTCTCCTGCGACATCGCCCGCGCAGTATCTCGCGATCCATCGGGATGGTCGCTCTCGATGCGTTGGAATTGCGGCTCGCTACCTTTGGGCATATGAGTAGCCAGGGAGTGCCCGGTGGGGTAGTGCACAAGTTGCCTGCAGACCTACGCAAGGTGCTGATCGCCAACACAACGGCACTCGACGCATGGAACGACATCACACCCTTGGCTCGTAACGAATTCATCTGCTGGGTCGAGGATGCGAAGCAGCAGACCACCCGGAAGCGCCGCATTCGCCGGACACAGGAGGAGCTCGAGGAAGGCCAGCGTCGCCCCTGTTGCTGGCCTGGATGCAAGCACCGCGAGCGCACCGGTACTTAGCGGCCGACGCATCTACCTGGCGCTAGTCAGCCCACCAGTCGCGCTGTCCCTCGACGTCTTCACGCGGAGCCTCGCCGAGATTGGGAGCGCCGATGACGATGATCTCGAGGCCCTCGGGCCCGGCCTCGTAGCCTCGCCACGTACCGGGCGGGATGCGCACCGCGTCCCACTCCTTGAGCTCGACGATCTCGTCGTCGAGCTTCATCCGCCCGCTCCCGCGCAGGACCACGTACACCTCCTCCTGCGTCTTGTGCGTGTGGCCGTACGGAAAGCGATAGCCGGGCGGGACGCGCTGGTAGCCCAGGCCGGATTGCTCGAGCTCGAGCGCCTCGGTCGCCAAGCGGAACTCCAGGTCCGGCGCGCCGTCGAAATTGGACCCGAGATCCTCCAGGTCCTCCTTGAGGTTCCTGAGCGTGAACGGCACGGTCGCAATCCTACGGTGCCCTGGCCGGGTTGACACGCTCAGAAAGACGTTGGAGCTCTCGTCCAAAGCGGAACTTTGGCTACGGCGAGGCCGCGTCCCGTCGCCGCTTCGTTGATGCGGCCGCGTCCCGCTTGCACCCACAACATCGCGCCCAGCGGACGCTGAAAGCGATGAATCTGGCCGCGGATCGCTGTCTCAGTACCGTGACCAACCGATTGGAGTGGAGATGGGCGAGCTGAATCAGGTGGCCGACGGCGTCTGGGTCCGGCAGAGCGAGTGGGTCTGGACCAACTCCATCGTGGTGCGCGGGGAGGGTGGGTTGATCCTGGTCGATCCCGGCATCCATGGTGCCGAGCTGAACCGGCTCGCCGATGACGTGGACCGGCTCGGCATTCCGGTGGTCGCCGGGTTCTCCACCCATCCCCACTGGGACCACCTGCTCTGGCATGACCGGTTCGGCGACGTGCCTCGCTACGCCACCGCCGCAGGCGTCAGCTTCGCCAGTGAAACCCGAGAGCAGCAGCGGGAGGGGCCGGAGGAAGACGGCGCGTCAGGCGTCCCTCTCGACCTAGTCGCGCTAGTCACCCCGCTGCCCGCAGACGGCGGACCCGTGCCGGGCGAGATCATCGAACATCAGGCGCACGCTGTCGGCCACGCCGCGATCCTCCTCGCCGACCGTGGCGTCCTGCTCGCCGGCGACATGCTCTCCGACGTCCTGATCCCGATCTTCGACTCTCGCCAAGACGATCAGGTGGGCGCCTACGAGACGGCACTCGACCGACTGGATGAGGCCGTCAGACAGGTCGATGTCCTGGTCCCCGGCCACGGTGCCGTCGCCGAGGGTCCCGAGGTGGCGGCCCGCCTCGCCGCCGATCGTGCCTACATCGACGCGCTGCGGCGAGGAGAGGAACCGGTCGACGCACGCCTGGATGCGGACTGGATGTCCGGCATCCACCAGTCGAACCTGGAGCAGGCCCGAGGGCGGTAGGTCCCGGGGCTCCATGGCGCCTCTGCCGGATCCAGCGAACGCGGGCTCACCCGTCGAGCCCCACGCTGGTCCCGAACAGTTGCGCTTGTCGCCTTCGCGAAGGTTGGACTCTCCACGCTCAGAAGAACTTGGTCTCCTCGTCCAAAGCGGTACTTCTGAGCTACTCCCTCAGCCCGGCGGCTTCGAGGGCCTCGGCGTGGCTGAGGTAGTCACGCGAGGAGACGATCAGCCCGTCGCGCATCACGACATGCTGGGCGAACTCGCTCTCCATCTCCACCCCGCTGGCCTGCCCGGTGACTTTGAGACGACCGAGTCGCAAGACCGCATCGCCGAGGTCGAGCAGCTCGATCTCCGATAACCCGATCTGACTGAACACCTCGCCGCGGTAGTCCTTCCAGATCTGCCGCGCCCCGTCGTGGCCTCGATACACCATGTCCTCCCCCTCGGCTGTTCCCTCGATGGCCGTATGCCATAACACCTCGGGGTCGATTTCGGCCAGAAAGGCACCGAGGTCGTCTCGATTCCAGGCGTCGAAACATCGCCGGGCAATCTCCACATTCTCCTGCGACATCGCCTACTCCGACAGCCCGGCGGCTTCGAGGGCTTCCGAGGGATCGACGTAAGTCTCGACGCGCACGGCCAGTCCGTCACGCAATGTCGCAACGAACCAGTTCGGCCCCTCCACCGGCACCTTGCTCCGCTTGCCCCGGCCCCTGACCGTCACTGCGAAAAACACCCTGTCGCCAATAGCCCGCAAGTCGGAAATCGAAAGGCTCAGTTCCTCGAAGTCCTCCCAGATTTCGGCCCAGTACTGCTGCAGCCCCGCACGCCCCCGGTATACGCCCTGATCCGCGAACCGGCCGGTGGTATGCAACTCCGCGTCCGGGGCGAAGCCACCAAGCCACTCGTCGAGGTCGCCGCGATTCCAGGCATCGATCCCGCGCCTGACGTTCTCGACGTTCTCCTGCGACATCGCCCGCGCAGTATCTCGCGCCCGGGAAAGGTTGTGCTTTCCACGCCGAGAACACCTTGGACTTCTCGTCCAATGCAAACATTTCACCTTGCATGGAAAGCAGACGTTTCCATCCTTGACAAGTGCGCAGCCGGTGGGAGACTGAACGCGTCCCAGGTCGGGAGAGCAGATGGCTCTGACGCAGAAGTCCAGGGAGCGCACCCGGGCGTGGCCGACGATCGCAGCCGTGCTCGCCATGCTCGCCGCGCTGCTGGTCTCGCCCCTAGCCCTTGCGCCCCGCGCCGAGGCCTACATCTACTGGACGGAAAGCGGCCGCAACGCCGCGATCGGCCGCGCGAACCTCGACGGCACCGGCGTCGACCGAGGGTTCTTAGACCAGCACGCGGGCGTCATCACCGCAGACGCGGGGCATCTCTATTGGTCCGACCGGAATGACGACGTTAGCCGCTCCAACATCGACGGCACGAGTGTCGACCCGAGCTTCATCGATGGGCTCGTTCCTGTGATTTGTAGTCGGGGGTGCGTCTTCCATGTACGACCTGGCGGTCGATGGAGCCCATGTCTACGGGACGGGGAGGGGCGGTTTCTCACACGGGGAGCGGGGGGCCATCGGGCGCGCCAACCTCGATGGCACCGGGGTCGATCAGAGATTTATCACCACGAGCGATGAGTTAAGCGGCCTCGCTGTCGACGCTAGCCATGTCTTCTGGGCCACGTTGGGATCATTCCCCGGCCCGGGATCAGGCTCCATCGGCCGCGCCAACCTCGACGGCACGGGCGTAAACGAGCGATTCATCATCAGCGGCAACGACCAGTACGTCGTCGACGTCGCGGTCGATGCCGGTCACGTCTACTGGACCCATGCCGGCTGCGTCTTCAGGCCCACGCCGGAGTGCAGGGGCGGGACCATTGGCCGTGCGAACCTCGACGGAACCGACGTTGACTACAACTTCATAACACTCACGAGGGGCGCCGGCAGTTTGGAGGTAGATGAGAACTACCTCTACTGGGCGAATCGCCTACGACTACGACCACGAGAAGGGCATGATCGGCCGCGCCAACGTCGACGGCACGGGCGTAAACGAGCGATTCATCAGCGGTCTTGGTTACCCCTACGCCATCGCGGTCAACGCCCTCCAGCCTCCGGGCGAGGTGACCGCGAAGCGAACCCAGAGGCAGAAGGGCGAGAGGATCCGCATCCAGGTGCGTGTCAAGGCGAAGGAGCGCCTGACCGCCAAGGCCGGCGGCAAGATCAAGGTCAACCCCACCTACAAGCTGAAGCCGAAGTCCGTCAGGGTCGACGCAGGCCAGACCAAGACGCTGAAGCTGAAGCCGACGAATGCGGCGGCCAAGAAGATCGCCCAGGCGCTTGAGCACGGCAAGAAAGCAAAGGCGAAGGTCAAGGTGAAGCTCACCGGCCAGGCCGGAAACAGCGCCATTGAGGAGCTGCGAGTCAGGCTGAAGCGCGAGCAGCCGTAAAGGCGGGGGCCGCGTTCGATTCGCTTTCCCATGCAAAGCGCCCTGTTTTGCAAGTCCGCTCCTCGGACACAGTCCCAGCGACCGGCGCGCGCCAAGTTGCGCTTTTCGTCCAACGTCCTAGGTCCGGCCCCAGGCAACTCATGGGTGCATCGCCCGCTCAGAACCGCAATTGCCGGTGCGTGGCGATTTCTTCCCGCATAGCGGTAGTAAGTCGCCACAACCGAAACTTGGACTTACCACGCGAAGTCCAAGCAAACCAGCGACCGTCCACCGGCCGAGAGCTCGCCGTCCCGCTAGCGCTGCGCCCGCTTGCGCAGCTTCGCGAACTGCGTCCAGGAGCGGGTGTTGGCGATGTCGGCGGCGGTGAGCCAGCCGCGGCGGGCGGTGGCGAGCCCGTACTTCATGTTGCTCAGGGTGTCGACGCCGTGGGCGTCGGTGTTGACGCAGATGAGGACGCCGGCGTCGCAGGCGAGGCGCGCGTGGCGCTCGGAGAGGTCGCGGCGGTTGGGGTTGCCGTTGATCTCGATCATCGTCCCGTTCGCCGCGGCCGCCGCGGCCACGGCCTCGACGTCGATGTCGTAGGGCTCGCGCCTGCCGATCAGGCGGCCCGTGAGGTGGCCGATGCAGTCGATCAGCGGGTGCTCGATCGCGGCGATCACCCGCTTGGTCATCTCCTTGCCGGACATCCGAAACGAGGTATGGACGCTGGCGATCACCCAGTCGAGCTGCTCGAGCACCTCGTCGTCGTAGTCAGGCGAGCCGTTGGGCATGATGTTGACCTCGGAGCCGGCGAGCAGGCGAAATCGCTTGCCCTTGTAGCCGGCGTTGAGCTCGGCGACCTCCTCGACACGTTCGAGCAGCATCTCCGCGGTCACGTGGTTGCCGAAGCCGTGCGTGGCGGAGTGGTCGGTGACCGCGAGGTAGCCGTAGCCGCGCGCTCGTGCGCCTTCGGCCATTTCCTCGAGCGAGTTGCGCCCGTCCGACAGCGTCGTGTGGCAGTGAAGGTCGCCGCGGATGTCCGCGATCTCGACCAGGTCGGGCAGCTCGCCCTCCGCCGCGGCGGCGATCTCACCGTTGCCCTCGCGCAGCTCGGGCTCGATGTAGGTGAGCCCGAGGCGCTCGTAGACCTCGGCCTCGGTCGCGTAGCGGGCGACGTCGCCGGTCTCCGTTTCGAGGATCCCGTGCTCGGAGACCGAGAGGCCCTGCTTGACGGCGCGCTCGCGCAGGTCGACGTTGTGCTGAGCCGAGCCGGTGAAATGCTGAAGCAGGTTGCCGTAGGCGTCGGGCTCGACGATCCGCAGGTCGACCGAGATCCCGTTGTGAGTCGCGATCCGCGTCCCCGAGACGCCGGCCGAGCCGGCCTGAGCGGCGAGCTCGTGCTCGGTCAGGGCGACGGCAAG
The DNA here is from genome assembly GCA_963730145.1 of uncultured Solirubrobacterales bacterium. GTDB lineage: Bacteria > Actinomycetota > Thermoleophilia > Solirubrobacterales > 70-9 > WHSW01. The sequence goes on along the minus strand of CAVSQT010000001.1, from coordinate 301,567 downwards.
CGCCTCGGGATCGCTCGCCGTTGCGATCAGGTCGACGTCCTTGCAGGTCTCGGTCATACGCCGAGCCGAGCCGGCGACCTCGACCGCGTCGCTGGCCGGGTGCTCGCGCAGCGCCGCCGCCAGCTCCTCGGCCACGTCGAGCACGTCGCGAGAGCAGCAGGCGCTCCGCAGGGCCGTCGTCGCCGAGCTTGGCGAGAGCTTCGATCACGTTGTCCTCGACCTTGGCGCCGAGACCCTTGAGACCTCTGATCTTCTCGCCTTCGGCGGCCTCGCGCAGGTCCTCCAGGCTGGCGATCCCGAGCTCGTCGTAGAGCCGGCGCACCGTCTTCGAGCCGAGGCCCGGGATTCGCGTCACCTCGATCAGCGAAGGCGGGAACTTCGCCTTCAGCTTCTCGGCGGCTGGAATCTGCCCCGTCTCGACGAGGTCGACGATCTTCGCCTGCAGCGTGTCGCCGATGCCGGCGAGCTCGGTGGCGCGGCCGGCGCGCGCGAGCTCGGCGATCGAGACCGGGCTCTGGCGGATGACGCGAGCCGCCTCCTTGTAGGCGATGACGCGGTAGCGGTTCGCTCCGTCGAGCTCGTAGAGCGTCGCCAGCTCCGACATCGCCTCTGCGATTTCCGCGTTGCGCATCTCGATTCAACAATAGATTGCGCGGGTGCCCCCGACCGCGCGAGTGTGGCTGGTCCTGCCCACCTACAACGAGGCCGAGAACCTCGAAGCCATCGTTGCCGCGGTGCGTCAGCGCCTGCCTGCGGGCGAACGGCGAGTGCTGATCGTCGACGATGCCTCGCCGGATGGGACCGGCGAGATCGCCGACCGCCTCGCCGCCGCTCACGACGACGTTTCGGTTCTCCATCGCGCGCGCAAGGGCGGCATCGGGCCCGCCTACGTCGCCGGCTTTCGCCAGGCGCTCGACGCCGGCGCGGAGCTGATCGCGCAGATGGACGCGGATTTCTCCCACGACCCCGCGGACCTGCCGCGCCTGATCGCTGCGGTCGGCGAGGCCGACCTGGCCGTCGGCTCTCGCTACGTCGAAGGCGGGGGAGTGGCGCAATGGGGCCCGACCCGGCGACTGATCAGCCGCGGCGGCAGCGCCTACGCCCGCGCCATCCTCGGCGTCAGGGTCAACGACCTCACCGCCGGCTTCAAGGTCTACCGGCGCGAGGTCCTGGAGGGCATCGACCTGGAGACGATCGCATCGATCGGCTATGCGTTTCAGGTGGAGACCACCTACCGCGCCGTCAGGGCCGGCTTTCGCGTCGTCGAGGTGCCGATCGTCTTTCGCGACCGCCGCGTCGGCGAGTCGAAGATGAGCGGCGCGATCGTCTGGGAAGCAGCCATGCGCGTGCCGCTGATGCGCCTGCGTCGCCGCACTACCGATCCGGCGAGGCGCCTATAGTCGAGGCCGTGTGAAGGGCGTGCGCGACCTCGTACTATATTTTTTGAAGTAACGTCTCGGGCAGTCGATGGACTGACCGCTACTACCAAGCAGACGATGGGTTAGGAGACCGAGTTGACAGGCAAGCTCCCCGACGTGACCGACGCGACATTCCAGGCCGACGTGCTGGAGTCCGACTCTCCGGTCCTGGTCGACTTCTGGGCCCCGTGGTGCGGCCCGTGCCGCGTCGTGCATCCGATCCTCGAAGAGATGGCGGGTGAGCGCGACGACATCACGATCCTCAGCCTCAACGTCGATGACAACCAGCAGACGGCGGCGCGCTACGAGGTGCTCTCGATTCCGACCCTGATCCTCTTTCGCGACGGCGCCGAGGCCAAGCGCGTCGTCGGCGCCCTGCCGAAGAAGCGCCTGGAAGCCGAGCTCGAGCCGGCGCTGGTGTCGGGATGAGTCGCGCGAGGGCGGCGATCGCCGTCGGCTTGGTCGCGGCCCTGGTCGGTGCCTTTGCCCTTGCTTCGAGCGCGCTGGCCGGCGGCTCGACGACGATCGCGGTCGGCGACGACTTCTTCTCGCCGTCGAGCACGACGATCTCGAAGGGAACCAAGGTCAAGTTCAAATGGGTCGGCGACAGCAAGCACGATGTCGTCAAGAAGAAGGGACCCGGTCGAGATTTCTCCTCGGGCATCACCGATCAGCAGGGCGTCAACTTCACCAAGAAGTTCAAGAAGACCGGGACCTACAAGCTGATCTGCTCGATCCACAAAGAGGACATGAAGCTGACGCTCAAGGTCCAGTAGTCCTCGCTCAAGCTCGGCCACCTCGATCCGCAACTCGGCGCCGTCGATCGTCGCCGTGACCCCGTCCGCGCCGTCGTAGCTGACCGATGTCGCGAGGGTCTCGCCGGCGACGTATTGCTCGTGCGCACGCGCCGCCTCGAGCAGCTGTGGGTCGCCGCCCAGGCTCAGCTGAACCCGGTCGGTGACGTCCAGCCCGCCCTGCTTGCGGGCGTTCTGGATCGCGTGGACGATCTCGCGCGCTCGGCCCTCGCGGCGCAGCTCGTCGTCGAGCTCGAGCGCGAGCGCGACGGCGCGTCCGGCCTCGACCTCGACCTCGTAGCCATCGAGCGGCTGCATCACGAGCGTCAGGTCGTCGGGCTCGAGCGAGTGGTCGTGGCCGTCGATGTTGACGCCGATCCTGCGCTCGCCGCGGATCGCCTCGGCGGCGTGCTCGGGGTCCAGCGACTCGATCGCCGCGGCAACCTGCGGCATCGCCTTGCCGAAGCGCGGTCCCAGGGTGCGGTAGTTCGGCTTGACCGAGTACGAGACCAGCTCGCCCTCCTCGGAGACGAACTCGAGCTCCTTGACGTTGAGCTCGGCCGAGACGATCTCCGACAGGCGCTCGATCTCGACGCGCTCGGCCTCGGTCGCGACGATCACCGCCGTTCGCAAGGGCTGGCGCATCTTCACCTTCGCCTGAGCTCGGGCGGCGCGACCGAGCTCGATCGCGCGCATCGCCGCCTCGACTCCCGCCTCGAGCTCGCGGTCCTCGAGCTCGGCGATCGGGCTCGGGGAAATCGCAGAGGTGGACGGAGTCGGTCGTCGGGGCTGAGGTTGGCGTGGATCTCGTCCGCGATGAACGGCGTGAACGGAGCAAGCAGCTTCGAGACCTCGACCAGGCAATGGCGCAGCGTCTGAAAGGCGGCGAGGTCGCCGTCCCAGAAGCGCCTGCGGTTGAGCCGCACGTACCAGTTCGAGAGCTCGTCGACGTACGCGGCGATCGCCTGGCCCGCGGAGGTGCAGTCGTAGTCGTCCATGCGCTCGATCACCGTCCGCGTCAGGCCCTGCAGGCGCGAGAGCGCCCATTTGTCGAGCTCGTGACTCGCGCCGGCGAGCGCAGCGACATCGTCGAGCGCGAGTTCCTCGGCATTCGCGTAGAGCACCCAGAACGAGTACGTGTTCCACAGCGTCAGCATGAACTGGCGCACCGACTCGCCGACCGTCTCGGCCGAGAAGCGATAGCCGGCCCAGGGCTGCTGGGTGCTCAGGTAGTACCAGCGAAAGGCATCGGCGCCATGGGTGTCGAGCACCGACCATGGGTCGACGACGTTGCCCTTCGATTTCGACATCTTCTGGCCCTCGGGATCGAGGATGAGCCCGAGGCAGACGCAGTTGCGAAAGTCCGCCTGGTCGAAGACCAGGGTCGAGATCGCAAGCTGCGAGTAGAACCAGCCGCGGGTCTGGTCCTGCGCCCTCGCAGATGTAGTCGGCCGGGAAGCGCTCGCGAAACTGCTCCTCACCCTCGAACGGGTAGTGGAACTGCGCGAACGGCATCGAGCCCGAGTCGTACCAGGCGTCGATCACCTCGGGCACCCGTCGCATCTTGCCGCCGCAGTCGTCGCAATCGAGCACGACCTCGTCGATGTAGGGTCGGTGCAGGTCGTCGGGAACCTCGCCGCCGCGCTCGCGCAGGTCGGCGACCGAGCCGGCGCAGAGCTCGCCGTCGCAGTCGGCCGACTCGCACCGCCAGACGGGCAGCGGCGTGCCCCAGTAGCGCTCGCGCGAGAGCGCCCAGTCGACGTTGCCCTCGAGCCACTTGCCGAAGCGCCCGTGCTTGACGTGCTCGGGGTGCCAGCCGATCTTCTCGTTCTCGGCCAGCATGCGGTCGCGGACCTCGGTCGTGCGGATGTACCAGCTCGCCTTCGCGTAGTAGAGCAGCGCGGTGCCGCAGCGCCAGCAGTGCGGGTAGGCGTGCTCGTAGTCCTCGGCGCGCAGCAGGCGCCCCTTGGCCTCGAGCGCCGCGACGATCTCGGGGTTGTGGTCGTAGACGAGCTTGCCCTGGAAGTCGGGGACGCGCTCGTCGAAGCGGCCGTCGGGCTTGACCGGGTTCTGCAGCGTCATCCCGTACTTCTCGCCGAGGCGGAAGTCGTCCTCGCCGAAGGCGAGCGCGGTGTGCACGAGGCCCGTGCCGTCGTCGGTGGTGACGAAGTCGCCGAGCAGGACGCTGTGACCGAGCGGGCCGAAGTCCGAGCCCTGGATGTAGTCGAAAGGCGCCTCGTAGCGGATGCCCTCGAGCGCCGTCCCGGGCAGGTGGCTGAGGATCTCCACCTCCTCGCCGAGGACCTGCTCGGCGAGCGCTCGGGCGACGATCAGCACCTCCCCGCCGACGCGCGCGCGGACGTACTCGATCTCCGCTCCGGCGGCGACCGCGGCGTGGGAGATCAGCGTCCACGGAGTGGTCGTCCAGACGACGAGCGAGTCGCCGGGAGCACCGGGTGCTCGGGGATCGCGTCGGAGGGCGGCACCTCCGTCACCGGCAGGCGAACGTAGACCGAGGGATCGACCACGTCCTCGTAGCCGGACGCGACCTCGTGCGACGAGAGAGCGGTGCCGCAGCGCGGGCAGTAGGGCACGACCTTGTGGCCCTCGTAGAGGCGACCGGCGTCGGCGATCTGGCGCAGCGACCACCAGACCGACTCGATGTAGTCGTTGTCGAGCGTGACGTAGGGATCGTCGAGGTCGATCCAGAAGCCGATGCGCTCGGTCAGCGCGTTCCAGTCGGAGACGTAGCGAAAGACCGACTCGCGGCAGCGGGCGTTGAACTCGGCGATCCCGAACTCCTCGATCTCCGCCTTGGACGAGATCCCGAGCTCCTTCTCGACCTCGAGCTCGACCGGCAGCCCGTGGCAATCCCAGCCGGCCTTGCGCGGCACGTAGTGACCCCGCATCGCCTGAAAGCGCGGGTAGACGTCCTTGAACACGCGCGAGAGCACGTGGTGGGAACCGGGCTTGCCGTTGGCGGTCGGCGGCCCCTCGTAGAAGCTCCAGATCGGCGCGCCGGCCTCACGGCGCTGCTCGAGCTGGCGAGCGAAGACGTCGTCCTCGCGCCAGCGCTCGAGCACCCGCTGCTCGAGCTCGGGGAACGACTGCTTCGGGTCGACGGGGCGGAATCCGGGCATGGCGCCGGATTCTAGGAGCGGGCTCGGCTCAGCAGTCGCCGGGCTTCTCCCCGTCGCTGACGGGGCGGCTGTGCCGCCCCGTTCGAGATTCGGTTGTCCGGTTCCGCCGCTGCCTAGCAGACCACGATCTGCTGGAAGGCGCGGTCGGCAGCCGCGTTCGCGTTGTTCGGATCGTCGTGAACGTGGCCTCGACGTTGCCGGCGCGATCGGTGACGCCGGTGATCGCGCCGCCGGCGCCGCCGGCCCCCGCCTCACCCTGCGTCGTGACGAAGGCGCAGCTCGTGATGTTGCGAGCCGTAGTCGACCGCGTACGTGGCCGAGCGCCGATCCTGGTCGACGGTGACGCCGCCGCTCGAGTTGGCGACCGTGCCGTCGGCGTTCACCTGCGCGAACAGCACCCCGACGTCCTGGTTGGTGAGCTGGAAGTCGATGATCTCACCGGAGTCGATCGAGTTGTCCTGGATCTCGAGCGCCGCGACGCCGTCGGTCGCGATCTCGGACTGCGCGACCGAGCTCGCCTGCAGGTCCGCGGCCGCCAGGCCGCCGCCCGCCTGGGTGTCGTCGAGCACCTCGGATGTGCGAACCGAGCCCGCCGCCAGGTCGATGTCCGCCAGGCCGCCGCCGGCGAAAGTGTCGTCGCGCACCTCGCCCGAGTAGCACGGCGTTATTGCCGATGTCGGCGGCCCTTACCTGGTTGTTGATGATGTCGCCGGTGTCGATCGTGTCGTCGCCCCCGGGGTGGGTCGCATAGGCGGTCCCACTCAGGGCTACGAACAGCGCCACGTACCCGATCACATTGCCCCGAATGTGACCACGAACCGGTCCGCTCATAGGTGCATCTCCCTTCCGGCGTCATGCCGGTATCTGCTACGGCGAGCGCGAGGATCGCCCCGGTGCCCGCATCCCACGAGGTCCACCCTCTCACGGGATCGAGCGTTGTCAAGGTCTGGCTCACCAGACGACGAGGATGTCGTCGGGGTCGCGCGGGTTGACGTAGACGGGCAGGACGACCCCGGGCTGCATCAGGTGGGCCGCGAAGTTGGAGATGATCAGCCGCCTGCGCACCTCGCGCGGCGCCTGCCCGGGGATCTCGAGGGTCGAGCACGAGCGTCATCAACGGCTGCTCGTTCACGATCGCGCCCGAGCTGGCGCTGATCAGGGTGCCCTTGCCGCGGATGCCGGTTTTCCACAGCAGCTGCTCGTGCCTGCCCTTCCTTCGCTGCGCCAGCGCGTAGATCCCGAGGCCGACCGAGGTGATCACCCAGATCGGCCCGAGAAAGATGGGGAACGGGAAAACGGTGAACTCGACCACGGTGAAGATCAGCCCGCCGATGAAGAAGAACGCGAGCAGGAAGTAGCCGGTGCGGTTGATCTGCATCAGGCGACGCTCATTCGTTGGACTCGTCGCGGATGCGTGTCGCGACCGTGGCCGCCGCATCCCAGAGCGCCGCCAGTGCTTGCGGATCCGGATCGTCTTCCTCGACCGAGCACAGCAGCGAGCCGTAGGCGAGCTCGAAGGAGAAGTCGCCGGGCGAGCTCTCGCCGAGCCAGTCGATGAAGGTCGGCACGAACAGCTGTCGCAGCCAGTTGTCGTCTTGAAACGGGCTGACGCTGACCTTGAAGCGTTCGTTCAGCTTCACGCTCTCGGTCCACAGCCGCGAGCTTCGAACCTCGAAGCCGTAGTGGCTGTCGCTCGTGATCCGCCCGAGCCGGACGCACATCAGCCGCGGCACGAACTGCTGCGACTCGGCAACTCGGGCGAAGACGGTGTGGAACTCGAAGCGGCCGGTGCGAAAGCGGCCGATCGTCCCCGTCACTCCGGCGATCAGATCGCCTTCATGGGCGAGCTCGATGCTGCCGCCCTCGGCCAGCAGCGGCGTCAGCGGTCCGGGATGAAAGCCCGGCGCCGGGCGCAGGCCGCGCGCGGCGGCGAGATCGTCGTATGAGCTCATCGCCGGGCGTCCGTGGCGCGCGTCTCGAGCCAGGCGCGAATCTCGTCACCGTGCTCGCCGAGGCGAGGCGGACGCCGCCGTGTCGTCGTCGGCGTCGAGCGCAAGCCAAGCGGTGAGGCGACCGTGCGCACGCCGTCGGTCTCGTCGACGGGATCGAGGCCCAACGAGCGGGCGAGCTCGAACGCGGCGGGGATGTCGTTGACGGGGCCGGCCGCGACACCGGCCTCTCGAAGGCGCTCGGTCCACTGCGCCGCCGTCAGCGTTGCCAATCTCGATTCGAGCAGCGCCCGTAACGCGTCGCGATTGGCGACCCGGTCCGGGTTGGTGGCAAAGCGTGGATCGTCGCCGAGCTCGGAGGCGCCGATCGCCTCGCACAGCGCCGCGAACTGGCGATCGTTGCCGGCGCAGATCATCAGCGGCCGGTCGCGGGTCGCGTAGGTGGCGAACGGCTCGATGCTGGGATGGACGTTGCCCATCCGTGTCGGCACGACGCCCGCGTTGAGATAACCCGAGGCCTGGTTGGCAAGCGCCGCCAGCGCGCTGGAAAGCAGGTTGACCTCGATTCGCTGGCCCTCGCCGGTGCGAGCGCGCGCGGCCAGTGCCGCCAGGATCGCGATCGCCGCGGACTGGCCGCTGACGACGTCGATCAGCGCCACACCGACCTTCGAGGGCTCGCCATCGGCCGGGCCGGTGATCGACATGAGGCCGCTGAGCGCCTGCAGCAGCGGGTCGTAGGCGGGCAGCGAGGCGCCCTCGCCTGGGCCGAAGCCGGTGATCGAGCAATGAACGAGGCCGGGATTGGCCGCTCGCAACGAGTCGTAGCCGAGGCCGAATCGCTCGAGCGTCCGCGGCTTGAAGTTCTCGACGAGGACATCGGCGCGCCTTGCCAGCTCGCGGGCCAGCTTCACATCCTCGGGGTTCGACAGGTCGCAGATCAGCGAGCGCTTGTTGCGGTTCACCGCGAGGTAGTAGGTGGACTCGCCCTGGGCGGATTCAGGCGGAGTCCAGGTGCGGGTCTCGTCACCGGCCGGGGACTCGACCTTGATCACGTCGGCGCCGAGATCGCCAAGCGTCATCGTCGCCAGCGGTCCCGCGAGCACGCGGGTGAAGTCGGCAACCACGATGCCGTCGAGTGGCGCTTCGGTCTCCACGATCGAGCAGCGTAAAGGCGGCATCTAGTCTCTGGAGCGTGAAGCTGAGATCCGCCCTGGCAGGGACGCTCGCATCGATCGCTGCGCTCGCGGGCTGCGGTTCCGACGACGCGCCCGAAACCCCGTCGGCCTGCGTCGCGCCGCCCGCTGCGTACCTGGCCGCCCTGGAGGCCGCTCCGGGCGAGGTACGCCTCGACGGGACCACCGCGATCAGCCTCTGCATCACCAAGGATCAGGAGCCGGGCGCGCTTGCCTCGGTGGGCGAGTCGGTGGTCGCGGCGGCGACCGAGCTCAACCGCGACATCCTGCGGCTGCGCGATTCCGGCGCCGCCGGCGCCGAGGCCGAGCTCGAGCGCAAGGCGATCGCGCTTGGCTATCTGGTCGGCGCGATTCAGGAGGCCGCCGCGACGACCGGAGGCATCCACCAGGACCTGATCTTGCGACTGGATTCCGCGGCGCGCTACGCCGGTCCGGACGGCAAGCCGTTCTCAGCCGAGATCGAACGAGATATCGGCCAGGGCTACGACGCCGGCCAGGAGACGGGCTAGAACCAGCGCCGGGTCCGCGCCGTTGGCGGCGCGGGCTGCGCGACCTCGCGGCTGCGGGTGCGCTGCTGCGTCCCGGCCTTGTCGGCGCCGAGATAGAGCACTGCGAGCATCGAATTCATCCTGTCCTCCTCGATAGGGGGGCTAACCGGTGTAACGGTATGACTGGTTATAGCATAACCGGCGTCGGTATACTTGCTGGTTATGAGCGATCAACCGGCGCCGGCGGGCCTCGACCTCGTCATCGGCTTCGTCAACACCCGCGACGACGACGAGGGCACGGATGCGCTCGCGAGCCCCGAGCTCGCCCAGCAATGGCTCGCGCAAAGCGGCCTACCGGGCGCGGGCGCAACGCCGTCGGCCCGCGAGCTCGAGCGGCTCGTCAGCTTGCGCGAGGCGCCTGCGCGGGCTGCTGAGCGCCAACAACACGGGCGCGCCACCGCCGGCTGACGGGCTCGCCGCGCTCAACCGCGAAGCGTCGACAGATGCGGTTCGGGCTGCGCTTCGACGGCGACGGAGGGGAGATCCTCGCCGCGGGCGGCGGTGTCGACGCGGCGATCGCGGGCCTGCTGGCGATCGTCCACGAGTCGATGCGCGCAGGCACCTGGGCGCGGCTCAAGGTCTGTTACGCCGACGACTGCATCTGGGCCTTCTATGACCATTCGCGCAACCGCTCGGCGACCTGGTGTCGAATGGAGGAATGCGGCAACCGCGAGAAGGCGCGCGCCTATCGTCGAACGCCGGCGGGCCGCTTCCAAGCCCGGCCGATAGCCTGGATCGTCCAGGCGAGCGACTCACGAAAGGCGAGATTGAGCACCGACACCGAGACCAAGCTCTGGGGCGGCGAGACCGACAAGGCGGTCGACAACTTCCCCGTCTCCGGCCATCCGATCCCGGCTCCGGTGATCCACTGGCTCGGCCGGATCAAGGGCGCCGCCGCCCGCGTCAACGCCGAGCTCGGCAAGCTCGACGGCGACCTCGCCGAGCGGATCGCTGCCGCCGGCGACGCCGTCGCGGCGGGCGAGCACGACGATCAGTTCCCGGTCGACGTCTTCCAGACCGGCTCGGGCACCTCGTCGAACATGAACGCCAACGAGGTGCTCGCCAACCTCGCCGGCGACGGCGCCCATCCCAACGACCACGTCAACATGGGCCAGTCCTCCAACGACGTCTTCCCGTCGGCGGTCCATCTCGCGGCGCTCGGCGAGGTCAGCGACGACCTGCTGCCGGCGCTCGACGGGCTCGCCGCGACGCTCGACGCCAAGGCCGACGAGTTCGCCGACCACGTCAAGTCCGGCCGCACCCACCTGATGGACGCGGTCCCGGTGACCCTGGGCCAGGAGTTCGCCGGCTTCGCCTCGCAGATCCGCCTCGGCGCCGCGCGCGTCCGCGACACGCTCGGGCGCGTCGGCCAGATCCCGCTCGGCGGCACCGCGACCGGCACCGGCGATCAACACCCACGCCGAGTTCGCCGCAGCGGGTGCGCGAGAAGCTCTCGCGAGGCGACCGGGCTCGAGATCTCGGCCCCCGACGACCGCTTCGAGGCGCAGGCCAACCGCGACGCGCTGGTCGAGCTCTCGGGCGCGCTCAAGGTGGTCGCCGTCTCGATGATCAAGATCGCCAACGACCTGGCGCTGATGGGCTCCGGCCCGCGCGCCGGGCCTCGCCGAGATCCGGCTGCCGGAGCTGCAGAAGGGCTCCTCGATCATGCCCGGCAAGGTCAACCCGGTGATCCCCGAGGTCGTGATCCAGGTCGGCGACCAGGTGATCGGCAACGACGCCGCGATCACGCTCGCCGGCACCCAGGGCCAGTTCGAGCTCAACGTGCGCGTGCCGCTGATCGCCCGCAACCTGCTCGACTCGATCAAGCTGCTCGCCGCCGCCGCCCGCCTGCTCGACGAGCAATGCGTCAGCGGCATCGAGCCGAACGAGGAGATGCTCCAGCGCCACGCCGAGTCGACGCTTCAGGTCGCGACCGCGCTCAACCCGCACATCGGCTACGACGACGCCGCCGAGATCGTCAAGGAGGCGGCGAGCCTCCGGCCGCACGGTGCGCGAGGTCGCGACCGAGCGGGGGGTCGACGAGCAGGTGCTCGAGCAGGCCCTCGACTTCCGTCAAGATGGCTCGCCCGCACGAGTGAAGGCGTGATACGACCGAGGCCAACGGCAGACGAGACGAGCGACGAGACGCAAGCGCGCCCGCAACCGAGAAGGCGACCTTCGGCGCCGGCTGCTTCTGGCAGGTCGAGCAGCGCTTTCGCGAGCTCGACGGCGTCGTCGACACCGTCGTCGGCTACGAGGGCGGCACCGTCGACAACCCGACCTACGAGCAGGTCTGCAGCGGCACGACCGGACACGTCGAGGTCGTCCAGGTCGAGTACGACCCGGCGAAGGTCGATTACGAGACCCTGGTCGAGACGTACTTCGAGCTCCACGACCCGACGCAGCTCAACCGCCAGGGCCCCGACGTCGGCCACCAGTACCGCTCGGTGATCTTCACCGACTCCGAGGCGCAGGCCGAGACCGCGCGCCGCGTGCTCGACGCCACCCAGCCGCAACTACAGCAGCCGATCGTGACCGAGATCGAGCCGGCGCAGCCGTTCTGGCGCGCCGAGGAGTACCACCAGTGCTATCTCGAGAAGCGGGGCACGATCAGCGGCCTCGTCGGCCAGTTCCTCGGACGCTGATCCGCACGGGCCACAGCTGCTGGCGGTCGCGTGCGCGGCGCTTGCGGCCGCCGGCTGTGGCTCCGACTCCGATGACGAGGACTCGCCGAGCGCGGCCGGGACCAGCCTGGAGGTGACCCTCGACGTCGACGGCGAGCAGGGCGATGAAGCAGCGCGCACCGGGACCGTCGCCTGTGAATCCCAGGTCGGACTGCCCCGGCGCGGAGAGCCTCACCGCCGCCGACTTCGAGCCGGTGCCTGCCGAGACCGCGTGCACCGAGATCTTCGGCGGCCCCGAGACGGCGACGATCACCGGCAACCTCGCCGGCGAGCCGGTCGAGGGCGAGTTCAGCCGGGCCAACGGCTGCGAGATCGAACGCTTCGACCGGTTCGTTCCGCTCCTGCAGTCGCTGTTCCCGGACTACAAGCCGGGCGAGGCGCTGACGCCCTGACGCCCGATCAGAGGTTGACGGCCACGTACTTGGTCTCCAGGTACTCCTCGATCCCCTCGTTGCCGCCCTCGCGCCCGACGCCCGATTGCTTGACGCCGCCAAACGGCGCGCCGGCGTTGGAGACCATGCCCTGGTTGAGGCCGATCATCCCGGTCTCGAGCGCCTCGCAGACGCGCAGCGCCCGCTTCAGGTCGTTGGTGAAGACGTAGGAGACGAGCCCGTACTCGGTGTTGTTGGCGGCGGCGATCGCCTCCTCCTCCGAGTCGAAGCGCCGCCACCGGGGCCACCGGTCCGAAGATCTCCTCGTCGAGCACCCGCGCGTCGGCGGGGACGTCGCCCAGGACCGTCGGCTCGAAGAAGTAGCCGGCGCCGTCCACCTTCGAGCCGCCGACGACGACCTTTGCGCCCTTCGCCGTCGCGTCGTCGACGAGCTCGGCGACCTTGTCGCGCTGGTCGGCGTCGATCAGCGGGCCGACGTCGACGCCCTCCTCGGTCCCGCGACCGAGCTTGAGCGAGCCCATGCGCTGCGCCAGCTTCTCGGTGAACTCCTCGGCGATCGAGTCCGCCACGTGGAAGCGGTTGGCCGAGGTGCAGGCCTCGCCGATGTTGCGCATCTTGGCGATCATCGCGCCCTCGAGCACGTCGTCGATGTCGGCGTCGTCGAAGACGAGAAACGGCGCGTTGCCACCCAGCTCCATCGAGACCTTGAGCACGTTGTCGGCCGCCTGGGCGATCAGCTTCTTGCCGACTTCGGTCGAGCCGGTGAAGGAGAGCTTTCGCAGCCGCTCGTCGGCGAGGATCGGCTTCGAGATCTCGCTCGAGGAGGAGCCGGTGACGACGTTCATGACGCCGTCGGGGAGGCCGGCGTCGGCGAGCAGCTTCGCCAGCGCCAGCATCGACAGCGGGGTCTGCTGGGCGGGCTTGACGACCATCGTGCAGCCCGCGGCGACGGCGGGTCCGATCTTGCGCGTGCCCATCGCGTTGGGAAAGTTCCAGGGGGTGATGAAGTAGCAGGGCCCGATCGGCTGGCGCATGACGAGGACACGCGAGGCGCCGTTGCCGGCCACCTTGTAGTAGCCGTCGATGCGCAGCGCCTCGCCCGAGAACCAGCGAAAGAACTCGGCCGCGTAGGTGAGCTCGGCCTTCGACTCGGTCACCGACTTGCCCATCTCCAGGGTCATGAGCAGGGCGAGATCGTCGATGCGCTCGTGAATCAGCTCGAAGGCGCGCCAGAGGATCTCGCTGCGCTCGTTGGGAGCGCTGCGCGCCCACTCGCCCTGCGCCGAAGCCGCGGCGTCGATCGCCGCCTGGGCATCCTCGGGCGCGGCGTCGGCGATCTCGCAGATCGTCTCACCGGTCGCGGGATCGTCGACCGCGAGCTTCTCGCCTGTCGCGGAATCTCGCCATTCGCCACCGATGAAGAGCTGCTTCGGAGCCCCCTCGATAGCCGCCTTCTCCCGATCAGTGACGCTCATTGACGACCTCCATTCGATTCGTGCCAGCGTATCGGTCGGATTCGTGCGACCGCGACTTCTGCCCTCCCTACCCTGTTGCAGGGTCAGGGACCCGGATTCGATGAGGCTTGTCACCCGCACAACCATGACCCTGCTCGCGACCGTCGCGATGCTCGCACCGGCGACGGCGCATGCCTCGTGGACGGTCAAGGGCCACGGTTTCGGCCACGGCGTCGGGCTCTCGCAGTACGGGGCGTTCGGCTTTGCCGAGAACGGCCGCAACTACAGAGAGATCCTCGGCCACTACTACAAGCACACCAGGCTCGGCCAGGCCGGCGGCGAGCCGATCCGGGTCCTGCTCGCCTCGGGCCAGGGCTCGGTCGCGTTCAGCGGCGCGGGCAGAGCCTGCGGCAGGAGCATCGATGCCGACGCGAAGGTACTCGTTCGCGCCCAGCGCGCGGCGGCATCGAGTTGCGCTCGCCCGACGGCGACAGGATCCGCAGCTGCGGCCTCGAGGGCAAGGCCGGCAAGGATCGTGAAGATCGCCGGCACGGGCCGCTATCGGGGCGCGCTCGTCGCCCGCAACCAAGGTGGCTCGCTGCTGGTCATCAACCAGCTCGGCGTCGAGCCCTACGTGAAGGGCGTCGTCGCCAACGAGGTGCCGTCGTCGTGGCCGCAAGCAGGCGCTTCGCGCGCAGGCGGTCGTGGCGCGCTCCTACGCCCTCGCGACCGACCGAGAAGGTCCGTTCGACCACTACGCCGACACCCGCAGCCAGGTCTACGGCGGCCGCTCCTCGGAGACCGCGCACGACCAACCGAGCTGTCGATGCGACCGCGGGCGAGGTCGTCGACCTACAACGGCGAGACCGCGATCACGTACTACCACTCGACCTCCGGCGGCCTGACCGAGAACTCGGAGTTCGGCTTCTCGGGCGGCAACGCGATCCCGTATCTGAAGTCGGTCGAGGATCCCTTCGACGACGCATCGCCGGTCCACAACTGGACCGAGACCTACTCCGACGAGAAGATGGAGTCGGAGCTGACCGGCCTGTTCAGCGGCCGGCTGGAGAAGATCGAGGTGATCGAGCGGGGCCGCTCGCCACGGATCGTCCGCGCTCGCGTCGTCGGCTCGAGCGGCAGCCAGACCGTCACCGGCGACACCCTGCGCGCCCGGCTGGAGCTGCGCTCGACCTGGGCGCGCTTCAAGCACCGCTGAGCCATCCGGCTGGGGTGATGTAGGGTCGGGCCGCCGGGACATGGAACACCGGCGAGCTCAGCGCAAACGGGTGCAAGCACGAGCGTTGCCGCGCATCCCTTGCCCTCGTCATCGTCGCCGGCGGACTGCTCGTCCCGGCCAGTGCCGGCGCCGCCAGCGTCGTGACGAACACGAGCCAGGGTCTCTACACGTTCCTGCCGGCAGCCGGTGAGGCGAACACGCTGACGATCGACGGCGACGCGACGCAGCTACACGTTCACCGACTCGGTCGCGATCACGGACGAACAACAGCGGCGGCGCCTGCACCCAGCTCAGTTCGAGCTCACTGCGCTGCCCCCGCGTCATCGGGGCGACGGCGATGAACCGCGTCCGCGCCGATCTCGCGTTTCCGCCGGTGTTCGGCCCCGACAACGCCCCGAACACGTTTCGCTACAACGGCATACCCCCGGAGGGAACGGCGACTGAGCCCGGCCTCAGGGTGGAAAGCGCGCTGACCGAATCGAACGACGACATCGTCGGCAGCTCCGGCAACGACCTGATCCGATCCTACGGCGGCGTCGACATCGTCGCCGGCGGCGACGGCGACGACGTAATCAGGGCCCTGCCGCCCGACAGCCCGCCCAGCACCACCCTCTCCGGCGGCAACGGCAACGACGAGATCGATGCCAACGGCGCCACGGCCGCGACGATCTCGGGCGGCGACGGAGACGACGTGCTCACCGACGCGGGGACGTTGCTCGGCGAGGGCGGTGCCGACACGATGACCAACCATGGCGACTTCGGCGGCTTCGTCGGCGACCTGCTCGACGGCGGCGCCGGTGACGACGCGCTGGTCGAGCTACCCGACTCCACCGATTGTCCGTTCACCGTTGCCGATACGAACATCGGCGGCCCGGGGCGCGACACGGTTTACGACGACTGCGGCGTGCAGGACGTCTTCAAGCTCAAGGACGGCGAGTCCGACAAGTGGCATTGCGGCGACTTCACCGGCATCGCCGAGCTCGACCGCAGCGACGTCCTCGTCGCTCCCGAAGGTCGGCTGTGCCCGTGGACCGGATCTCCTGATCAAGTTCCCGAAGATCAAGAAGGACACCGCGAGGTTCAAGCCGGTCAGCGACAACAAGGCCGCCGTGATCGAGTGCAAGCTCGACAAGAAGAAGTTCAAGCAATGCCGGGTGCCGGTGAGGTACAAGAACCTGAAGGACGGCAAGCACGTTTTCAAGGCCCGTGCGGTCGCCGGCAGCCTGATCGGCAAGGTGCAGAAGTACCGGTGGAAGGTGAAGTAGAGGCGCCTAACCGTCGGGATAGGGCTGCAGGGCGATGCCGTGGTCGGTCTCGCGCATGCCGAGCTCATAAGCGGCGCCGCCGACGCACTCCAGGCGCAGAGCCTCGCGCCCCTTTCGCTCCACGATCAGCTCGAGATCGGAGATCGAGCAGTTGACGGTGTTGTGCTCGGGCCCGACCGGGTCGGCGTAGACCCAGCCGACGACGTTTCGCGGCTCGCAGAAGACGCGACCGCGGACCCTGATCTGCTTGCCCGGCGAGCTCGAACTCGCACTCGGTCGGCGAATCGTCGACCTTGGTCGAGCGAATCCGGTCGAAGCCGCCGAGGCGGTGGCGCTCGCCGCCGATGCAGAGCATCGCGTTGCCGATCCACGGCGTCGTCATCGGCCCGACCTTGATCCGCCCGAGCGCGGCGTCGAACCAGCCGTCGCCCTCACGGAACTCGTTCGCCTGAATCCAGGTCCAGCGCTCGGCGTGCTCGGAGCCCCAGTTGTGGCCGACCATCCCGGGCCAGCGGTCGACCGTCACCTCGCGTCCGTCGATCGTCACGGTGCCCGAGTAGCGCGCATTCGGGTAGGGCGAGAGAAACTTCGTCTTCGGCAACGGCGCGCCGTAGAGGAACTCGTAGGGAATGTGGCGAAACGCCTCCGCTTCCGATTCGTAGCTCAGGTCCCAGCTCGCCGTCATCTCCGCGGTCTCGACGCTGCCCACGGCCCGGCCCGGCTCCAGCAGGGCGTCGGCGATCTCGATGTAGCCGCCCGCCGGCGCGGAGATGGCCGACGCGCCGACGGTGAGCTTGGTCGCCCGCGGACCCGCCGCGTCGGCATCGAACAGGGTCAGCCAGATCGAGCCGCTCGGCGCCTCATGCGGGCGCTTGTGAACGGTGTGGCGCAGCCACAGGCCCTGGCCCCCGCCGGGCCGCGTCGCCTTGATGTAGAAGCTCTCGTAGTGCCCGGCGCCGATCTCGACGCCCGGAAAGCGCGCTTCGGTTCGCACCGGCGCAACCTAACAGCCCGCCGAAGCGGCGGCGTCTACTCCTTGGCGAGGACGACCTGCGCGCACGGCGTGCCGCCCGGCGCGGAGCTGTCGCCGGTATCGCGCACGGGCTGATCGGCAGCGTCGAGCAGATCGACCGTCAACGCCGACTTGCTCACCTCGACCTGGGCGTAGCTGAACTGATCGCTGGCCGCGCACTGCATGCCGACCCCGTCTGGAGGCTGCGGCTTGAAGAAGGCGTCGTGGAGCAAGGCGCCGCCGCTGGGATTGCCGAGCGTGCCCTCGATCTCCTCCGAGTAGGTCGCGGTGGCGATCGGGCCGGTGGTGATATCGAGGATGCCGGAGTCCTGCGGGCAGCCATCGCCGAGCGTGCAGAAGCGGGCGTCGTTGACGAGGTTGGCGTGCACGTCGGTGGTCAGGAAGACGACGTTCTTGATCGGTCGCAGGTAGCTCAGAAGCGCCTTGCGCTCGGCCGCATATCCCTCCCAGCGGTCGTAGGGCAGCGCGTAGTACTGCTGGATCGGGACCTGGTTGAAGATCACCTTGAAGGTCGCGTCCGACGCTGCGACCTCCTTCTTGAACTTCGCCAGCTGCTTCGAGCCGAGCATGGTGCGGCTGGGATCGTTGATCGAAGCGACGCATTCCGGCGGCGGCGGGTTCGCGAGCTGCGGCGCGACCACGGAGAAGGTGTTGCGGGTCGACTGCGGCGCCGTCGGGGCGAGATCCGGGTCGCCGCTGCCGGCGGGGTTGTCGCAGACGCCCTGGTAGTCGGAGCCGTTGGAGCGGAACGAGCGGTCGTCGAGGAAGAAGACCTCGAGGTTCTTGCCCCACTGGACCGAGCGGTAGATGCCGGTCTTCTTCTTGTAGGTGACCGGGGTGTAGTCGGTGTAGGCGTCGACACCGCGTTCGTAGAGCTCGTCGCCGTCGATGTTGACGTCGCCGACGCCGAGCGGGAAGACGTCCTCGCCGCGGGCGAAGTCGTTGACGAACTCGTGGTCGTCCCAGCTGCCGTAGTAGGCGGCCGAGCCGCGGGCCTTCGCCCAGGGCTTGAGCGCGAGGTTGGTCTTGTAGGCCTGCCACTTCTGCTTCACCGTCAAAGCGACGTCGGCGAGCGTGTAGCCCGGCACCTCGGTGTCGGAGTAGATCGTGTCGCCGAGGAGCACGTTGAAGTCGTTCTTCTGGGCCCGGATCGCGATCCCAGACCTCGAAGTTGTTCCAGTAGGGCGTGCTCTGGCCCGGCAGCGGGCGCGCGTCCTGGTCGCCCGAGAGCGCGAAGCTGATCGTCTCCTTCTTGTTCGGCTTCGGCGCGGTGGTGAACTTGCCCGTGTCGGAGTGCCCGCCCGACGGGGTGCAGAAGCGGAACTCGTAGGTGGTATCCGGGTCGAGTGACTTGACCGTCTTCTGGACGGTGTTGTCGTTGCTCTTCTTCGCCTTCACCTTGGCGAACGAATGCTCCTTGTCGCAGCGCCCAAAGCGGAAGTTGTGGACAAGCTGCACGTAGGTGGTCCCGGACTTGTCAGCGTGCGCCCACAGGATCGCCGAGCTCGAGGTGACGTCGCCGGCGGTGACCCCGTACTCGAAGCCCTTCGCCTTGGCCTGAGCACCGTGGTGCAGACGATCGCGGCGATCACTCCGACACAGACGCGGTGGGGAGGGAGCGGTAACAGTCGGATATTTAGGCGCGGCCACTGAGGCGGACCCTAACATGCGCCGCCGTGGATGACGAACCGCGACGTCGGGATCTGTTCGCGCGCGCGTTCGGCGCCACGCTGGTGTTGGTCGCGGCGGCGGCCGGCGTCGCCGCAATCGCCATTGCCCTCGGCTTCGGTGATCGCGAGCCGCTCGAGGTCAAGGTCGCCCGGATCACCAACGAGGCCAGCGCCGCTGGCGACGCCGGCACGCGATCCCCTGAGCTGGAGGCCGAGCCGGCGTGCGGACTTCGAAGCGCGAGCGGCCGCGGGAGCTTCTCACGTGATCTACGAGAAGAGCCCGGGTGGCGTCTCGGCATCGGCCAGGCGCACGATCGCCTACCGCGACGAGATCGAGGCTGCCGCCGGCCGCCACGGCGTCGATCCGGACACGCTCGAGGCGATGATCTTCCTCGAGAGCGCCGGCCGCCCGTACGTGATGGCCGGGCCGACGCCCGAGGCGGCCTCCGGACTTGCCCAGATCATCCCCAGCACCGCCACCGACCTGCTCGGGATCCCCGTCGACCTGCCCGCCAGCATCGCCTTGACCGAGCAGATCGCCGATGCGAACACGCCCGAGCAGGCCCAGCGCCTGCGCGACCAGCGCACGGCGATCGACCAGCGCTTCGATCCCGCTGCGGCGATCGAGGGCGCCGCCACCTATCTCGAAATAGCGCGCGAGCGCTTCGGCGCCGACGATCTCGCGGTCGTCTCCTACCACATGGGCATCGGCAATCTCGAGACGGCGATTCGCTCCTTCACCGGCGCGTCGCAGAAGACTCCGATCGCCGAGGTGGTGGCGTCGGCCGAGCTCAGCTATGCCGAGCTCTACTTCGACTCCGGGCCATCCGACCATGCCGAGACCTACGAGTTCCTCAGCGGCCTTGGCGACGAGTCGTCGCAGTACCTGTGGAAGGTGAGGGCGTCCGAGGAGATCCTCGAGCGCTACCGCTCCGACCCCGACGCTCTCGACGCGACCGCCGAGCTCGCGACCGCGAAGGCGACCATGGAGGAGGTGTTTCACCCCGAGAACGAGACCGAGGTCTTCGACTCGCCCGACGAGATCGAGTCGGCGATCGACGACGGCGAGCTCGTGCCGCTGCCGAATCAGCCCGCGCTGGGCTGGGAGCCGGACCGCGACATCGGCGAGCTCGCGAGCGAGCTCGACCAGGAGCCCGCGCTCTACCGCGCGCTGCGCCCGGAGGCGCTGGCGACGCTCACCTACCTCGCCGAGCTCGTGCGAAATGAGAGCGGTGCGGCGGCCCCGCTGCAGGTGACGAGCGCCGTCCGCGATCGCGAGTACCAGGAGCTGCTCGTCGGCGTCAACCCGGAGGCGACCGCCGAGTACTCGCTGCATACGACGGGCTGGTCGTTCGACGTCCGCCGAGACTACGAGTCCAAGCGCCAGGCCAACGCCTTTCAGTTCGTGCTCGATCGCCTTCGTTCGCTCTCCGTGCTCGACTACGCGGTCGAGCCGGGGGCGATCCACGTCACGGTCTCCAACCGCGGCGAGGAGCTGCTCGGCGGCTGATCGCGCAGGTCAGACCTTGATCGTGATCACGTCGCCGTCGGCGACGACGTAGGTACGACCCTCGGTGCGCAGCCGGCCCTGATCGCGAGCGCCGGCGTAGCCGCCGGCCTCGACGAGATCGCTCCAGGCGACGACCTCGGCGCGCACGAAGGCGTCCTGGATCTCGCCGTGGATCGTGCCCGCTGCCTCCCAGGCGGTGGAGCCGCGTCGAAGCGAGCGCGCCATCGCCTCCTTGTCCTCGCCTGCGGTGAAGAAGACGATCAGCTCCAGCAGCTCGAAGGCGGCGCCGATCAGGCGCGACAAGCCCGGATTCGGAGATCCCGAGCTCCGTCCGCATCTCGGCCGCCTCGGCGTCATCGTCGAGATCGCCGAGCTCGACCTCGACCCGGGCCGAGATCGGGACCGCGCCGGCGCCGACCTTGCGTGCGTGCTCGGCGACGGCCTCCGGCACCTCGTCGACGCCCTCGTCGACGTTGGCGACGTAGAGGATCGGCTTCGAGGTCAGCGCGAACAGGCGCCGGGGCGCGTCCTTGGCCGCGTCGGGAGGCGGGATCTCGCGAACCGGCGTGCCGGCGCCGAGGCCTTCGACCACCTGCTCGAGCCAGGCCTGCTCGGCGACGTACTCCTTGTCGCCGGAGCGGGCCTGCTTGACCACGCGCTCGAGCCGGCGCTCGGCTTGATCGAGGTCGGCGGCGAGCAGCTCGGTCTCGATCAGCTCGATGTCGTCGAGCGGATCGATCCGTCCCTCGGGATGGGGCACGCCGCCGCTGTGATGGCAGCGCACGACATGGCAGATCGCGTCGGTCTCGCGAATCGCGGCCGAGAAACTGGTTGCCGAGCCCCTCTCCCTGCGATGCGCCGGGGACGAGGCCGGCGATGTCGTGGAACTCGATCGTCTCGTTGACGACCTGGCTCGATCGCACCGTGGCGGCGACCTGGTCGAGGCGCTCGTCGGGAACCGGAACGACCGCCACGTTGGGGTCGATCGTGGTGAAGGCGTAGTCGCCGGTCTCCGCGCCGGCGCGCGTCAGCGCGTTGAACAGCGTCGACTTGCCGGCGTTCGGCAGGCCGACGATTGCGATCTTCACGCCGTTTCGGAGGGAGTCTCGCCGGCCTCGGCGACGTCGTCGATCGGGGCAGGCGCAGTGGCGCCGCCGTTGCCGGGAGCGTGACTGGTCGCCTGCGCGCGCTCGTTGGCGTCGACGGCGAGCTCGAACAGGCGCTCCTCGGTCGGCGCCTCGCCGAGCCCGGGGACGAGCATGCCGAGCCCGAAGCCGAGCGCGGCGCCGGCGAGGACGTCGGATGGGTAGTGCATGCCGAGGTAGGGACGCCCGACGCAGATCGCCGCGGCGAGCGCGAACAGGTACGGGCGGGCCAGTGGCTGCACGCGCCCGAGCGCGGTCGCCGCCGCGACCGACGAAGTCGCGTGGGCCGAGGGGAACGAGAGCTTGCTCGGCGCCCTGGCGAGCGCCGGGTGATCCTCGATCAGCGGGCGCTCGCGCCCGAACGCCGACCTTGAAGGCGAAGTTGACGACGACAGCGGCCGGCGCCGACCAGCGCGGCGGTGAGGTACTGACTGCGGCGCTTCTCGTCGACCGAGGCCCCGATCGCCCCGATCCCGGCCCAGACGAACCCATGCTCGCCGGCGAGCCCGAGCGCCTTCATGATCGTCTCGGCGGGCTCGGTGTGGCCGCGCGTGCGCAGGAAGCGCAGCACCGCCTGGTCGGCGTCGCCGAGCGCGGCCAGCACGGGATTGCGCGGCGTGACGCGGCGGCCGGGGAGCAGCCGTCGGCTCGCAGCCTTGGTCGCCTTGACGGCGCGGCGCCGAGGAGATCGGCTTCGAGTCAGCAGCACGAGCCGCAGGATACGGGGAGCACTCAGAGCTCGCGGCGCAGCAGCTTCGTCGAGGCCTCCGTCGCGCGCTGAAACAGCGAGCGGTCGCTCCAGCGCTCGGCGGTGATCTCGTCGGAGCGCTCGAGGTCTGCGTCGAAGGCCTTCGAGAGCGCGTCGGCGAACTGCCTGTCCCAGACGCAGAGGGTGACCTCGTCGTGCAGCTGAAACGAGCGGTTGTCGAAGTTGATCGTGCCGACCGACGACCAGATGCCGTCGATGCAGAGCGTCTTCGCGTGCAGCATCGTCGGCTGGAACTCGTACATCCGCACCCCCGCCTCGAACAGCTGCTCGTAGGCGGCGCGGCCGGCGACGCGGACGAAGCCCTTGTCGATGTGCGGGCCGGGGACGAGGATGCGGACGTCGACCCCGCGCTCGGCAGCAGCGGCGAGTGCGTCGGTGAAGGCGGGCCTGGGAACGAAATAGGCGGCGGTGAGCTCGATCGAGCGCTGGGCCGAGGCGATCGCCAGGTAGTAGAGGGCCTCGGCGTTGGTGTCGCCGACCTTGGCGCCGACGAGCGCACGAACTGCATCCGGCCCTCGTCGCCGAGCGGCTCGAGCTCGGGCAGGTACTCGTCGCCGGCGAGCACCTCGCCGGTTGCCTCGAGCCAGTTCTCGGCAAAGGCGCCCTGCATGCTGCGCACCACCGGCCCGCGGACGCGTACGTGGCTGTCTCGCCAGTGATCGGAGTCCTGCGCGTCGCCGGTCCACTCCTCGGCGATGCCGACGCCGCCGGTCATGCCGACGCGGCCGTCGGCGACGAGCACGCGGCGGTGGGTGCGGTTCTGCAGCCGCTTGACCGCGTATGGCTTCGGCGGCCGAAAGAGGATCACGCGCACGCCCGCGTCGCGCATGTCGTTGATCAGCGAGCGCTTGATCTGAGCCGCACCGAGGGCATCGAGGATGACGTTGCAGCGGACTCCCGCCTTGGCGCTGCGCGGCGATCGCCCCGGCCACCTCGGCGGCGATGTCGCCGCGCCAGTAGACGTAGGTCTGCACGTTCAGCGTCTGCTCCGCCGACTCGATCGTCTCGATGAAGGCGGGGAAGATCTGGTCGCCGTTGATCAGCAGCTCCGCCTTGTTGCCGGTGGTGATCGCCGCGCGCGGTCAGGGCCTCGGCCGCGCGCAGGAAGTCCTCCGAGTCGACCTCGAGGTCGGGCTCGATCTCGTAGCCGAAGGCGCCCTCGCGGCGGTGGCGCAGGCTGTCGGCGGCATACCAGCCGACGGCCGCGGTGCGCGGTCAGCGCCATCAGCCGGTACTTGCGCCAGGCGCGCCTCCATGCCGGCTCGGCGCGCCGAAGGCGCGGCGGATCGAGGCGCAGGTCGCGCAGCCCGAGGCTCATCAGCCGACCACCACCTCGAAGGCGCGCGGCTCGATCGTGAAATGAAGCTGCTTCGTCTGTGAGCACCTCGCCGTCGACGTTGAAGCCGGTGACGCCGTCGGTGTCGACGTTGACCTCGCGCCCGTCGCCGGTGACGACTCCCGACTGGCCCTCGATCCCGCCCGGCGCGCATCCCGTAGGCGCGGTGGACCAGTCGCGCCCGCGAGCTGCCCTCGATCGACGACGACGTCGAGGACGCCGTCGTGCGGGATCGGCCTCGACCTCGGAGCCGCCGCCGAAGGCGCCCGGTGCAGGCGACGATCACCTGCCACGCCTTGCCCTCGAAGAGCTCGTCGCCGTCGCAGACGACGCGGCAGGCAATCGGGTCGGTGCGCAGGCCGGCGCGCAGGGCGCCGACCGGTAGGCGAGGGGGCCGAGCCGCCGCTTGAGCCCGTGGGCCTCGCGCGCGGCGACCGGCGAGAGACCGGCGCTGGCGGCGTTGACGAACGGGCGCTCGCCGACGCGACCGAGGTCGAGGCCCGCGTTCGAGTCGCCGTGGCGGCGAGCTCGACCGCCTCGGCGAGCTCGTCGGGAAGCTCCAGCGCGCGGGCGAAGTCGTTGGCCGTGCCGACCGGCACGACACCGAGCGGGACGCCGGCGCGCGCCGCGGCCGCGGCGCCGCAGCCGACCGAGCCGTCGCCACCGGCGACGATGATCCGCGCGGGCCGCGACGGCGCGTCGCACGGTCGAGAGCGAAGCGCGACGTCGGTCCGGCGCGAGCAGCGCTCGACTCCCCCGCCTCGCCCGACCCGGATCCGGGTTGGCGAGCAACGCGATCGCAGCTAGGGGGCTTGGCGGCCCTCGCGGCCCTTCGCGCGCTCTTGTTGGCCGCCTTGCGCGAGGTCTCGAACGGCTTCTCGGCGAGCTCGCCGGCCTTGCCCGGGAGCTTCGAGCCGCGTCTGGCCGGCGCCGAGGTCTTGTCGACGCCCTTCTGCGGCCACCACGAGGCGCGCGGAGCAGGAACGCGAGGACGCGAGGATGATGCAGACGCGACGATACGCGATGGTCAAGCGGGCTCCTTCCCTGGCTACCGTGCAGGCGTACCCGCCGGCGCTCGCGAAACGGGCAGAATCCGCGCGTGACCAGCGATCAAGCGCTACGAGAGGCAGTTTCGCCGCGCCGGCCTGCCGCTGTTCGTCGAGGGGTTCTCGGCCTCGACCGACGTCTTCAACCGCGCCGCGCCGCTGCTCGGCCTCGTCCTTCTCGCCGAGCTGCTCGGCGCCGGTCAGCTCGACTGGAGCTGGTGGCAGAACGTGCTCGCGGTCATCGGCGGGATCGCCTTCATGCTCGTCGCGATCGCCGTGATCAACGTCGCCTTCGGCTGCCCGCCGAGCGCGATCCCCGAGCGCATCGGCAAGACCGAGCTCGCCGCGTTCGTCGCTCCTGCCGGCGCTGCTGCCGCTGATCTTCGGCGGTCAGCTCGGCAGTTCCGCGGCCACGATCGCGGCGAACCTGCTGATCCTCGCGCTGATCTACGCGGTCTTCGTCTACGGCCTGCTGGCGATCCTGCGCTGGGTCGCTCGCGCGGCTCGCGGGCCAGCTCGCCTCGTCGCTCGGCCTGCTGGCGAAGGCGGTGCCGCTGCTGGCGATCTTCGCCCTGCTCTCGTTCACCACCGAGGAGATGTGGGACATCTTCGGCGAGCATCAGCGACCTTCGCCTACGCCTGCGGTGATCGGCCTCTTCGTCGTCCTCGGCACCGCCTTCCTGTTCGTGCGGGTGCCGCGCGAGACGCGCGCGGCTCGAGCGCGAGGCGAGCGCCGGACGGCCCGCCGCTGACCCGCGCGCAGCGGGATCAACGTCGGCCTCGTGCTGTTCGTCAGCCAGGCGCGTGCAGGTGCTGATCGTCAGCCTCACGATCGGCGCCTTCTTCGTCGTCTTCGGCATGCTGGCGATCGACGACGTCGGTGCGCGAGGAGTGGATCGGCGACGACCGGCGACGCGCTGGTCTCGAGTCTCGATCGGCGGCGAGCAGTTTCGAGCTCACCGAGGAGCTGCTGCGCGTCGCGGGCGGTCTCGCCGCCTTCTCGGGCTTCTACTTCGCGGTCGCGATGCTGACCGACTCGACCTACCGCGAGGAGTTCCTCGAGGAGCTCACCGACGAGATGCGCACGAGCTTCAAGGCGCGCACCGAGTACCTGCGGCTGCGGGGGGCGCACGGCGTGAGCGCGACGATGGTCGCCGGGCTACCGCCACGTGCCCGGCAACCACTGCGGCTCGACCGCGCTGCGCAACCTGCTCGCCTTCGACGGCGTCGAGATCTCCGAGGAGATGGCGCTCGGGCTCGGCGCCGGGCGTCTGCTTCTACTACGTGCCGCTCGACGGCCAGTCGCCGTCGCGCTTCATCAACGGGCGCGTCGGCCGCCTCGAGCAGCAGTTCTGCGAGCTCACCGGGCTGCCGCTCGAGCTGCGACACCTTCGACGGACCCGGGCGAGTCGTGGGAGGCGGCGCGCGCGGCGGTCGACGCCGGCCGCGCCGGCGCTGCTGCTCACCGACCTCTACTACCTCGACCACTACGGCAGCTCGGCCCACTTTCCCGGGCCACGCGGTCGTCCTCGCCGGCTACGACGACGAGGTCGCCTACCTCTCCGACACCGCCTTCGGCGAGCTGCAGACGACGCGCCTGGAGAACCTCGCCCGCGCCCGCCACGGCGAGCACCCGATCTTCCCGCTCGCCGGCCACATGCTGACCCTGCCCGCGGGCGCCGAGCTCGACGATCCCGCGCCGCGGCCGCCGCGCGGCGATCGAGCGCAACGCGCGGCAGATGATCGAGCCGGCGATGGGCGAGTTCGAGGGGCTGCCGGCGCTGCGGCGCTTCGCCGCCGAGGTCGGCGAGCTGGCCCGAGCAGATCGACGACTGGCAGTGGTGCGCGCGCTTCGGCTACCAGGTGATCGAGCGCCGCGGCACCGGCGGCGGCAACTTCCGGCTCATGTACTCGCGCTTTCTCGCCGAGGTCGGAGAGCCCGCAGGCCGGCCTCGCGGCCGACGGCGGCCGAGCGCTGGACGGCGCTCGCCGCGGCGCTGCTGGCCGCGAGCGAGGCCGACGAGCCCGACCCGAGCCGCTGTGGCGCGAGGTCGGCGACGCTGCCGCAGGCGGTGCTCGGCCGCCGAGGAGCGCCTCTGGCCGGCGCTGCTCTGACAGCGCTCGGCTGAGCTCAGTCGCGCAGCAGCCGCAGCACCGCGCGCTCGATCTTCTCGCGCTCGACGAACTCGCCGGGGTCGCCTGCCGGCGACCATGCGCTTGAGCGAGGCGCGGATCGTCTCGCCCGGAGTCGTAGCGGTCGAACACGCGGGGGTCGATGTAGGCGCTGCGGCAGACCGCGGGGTGTTCGTCGAGGTAGTCGGCGACGCGCTTGGTCGCCGCGGTGGCGGCGCGCTTTCGGGCCGTCTTCGGTCTTCGCCTCGTGACCGTTGGCGGCGAGCTCGACCGCAGCGAGCACGGTCGCGTTCCAGGTGCGGAAGTCCTTGGCGCGTGTAGTCGCCGCCGCATCACCTCCTTCAGGTACTCGTTGATGTCGGCGCGCCTTGACGTCGACCCAGCTGCGGCCGTCGCGATAGGCGAGCAGCTCGTAGCCGCCGCCCTTGCGATCCAGCAGCGACTTGATCGTCGGCACGACGACGGGGTCGGCGATCTCCTGGCGGTGGCGCTTGGAGCCCTTCGCCGTGTAGTCGAAGGAGGCGACGCCGCGGCTGACCTTGACGTGCTTTCGGCGCAGGGTCGAGAGCCCGAAGGTCTCGTTCTCGGCGGTGTAGCGATCGGAGCCGATCCGGAAGAAGCCGAGATCGAGCAGGCGCACCGAGCAGGCGAGGACACGGTCGCGGACGAGGCCGCGCAGCGCGAGATCGGCCTCGGTCGCGCTCGCGCATCGCCGGCAGCGCCTTGGCGAAGCTCTCCATCGAGTCGAACTTCTCGCGGTCGCGATCGACTCGCGCCAGTCGGGGTGGTAGAGGTACTGCTTGCGCCCGCGCGGCGTCGACTCCCGGTGGCCTGGATGTGGCCGTGCGGGTGAGGGCAGATCCAGACCTCCTTCCAGGCGGGCGGGATCGCCAGCTCGGCGATCCGCTCGACGCACCTCGCGATCGACGATCGGCGTGCCGTCCTCCTCGACGTAGCCGAAGCCGCGTGCCGCGGCGGACCCGACGGATGCCCGGCCGTGGCGCAGTCGACTCGTCGCAAGCGGGCCATGGACTCCGACTTGTACCCGCGGCGGGCCGAGCGCAACAGCGAGACCGAGACCACAACCGGCGCCGTGCCCGGCGAAGAGCCCGGGCGCGAGATGGCGTAGGCGCATCGTGGGGTCCTAGCGGCCGAGGGTGCGCAGGAACTGCGGCGCCCGGCTGGTCAGCGCTCGCAAGCAGCTCGCGGACCTCGCCGAGGCCGGCGCGCAACTCGCCGTCGCCGGCCTCGATCGGCAGCATCGAGTCCTGCAGCTCGGCGATCTGGCGATCCGCGTCGGACGGCGGCTCGCCACCGCACGCTCGATCATCTCCTTGAAGCTGTGACGGCGCACGTGCAACGCCGTCGGCTCGAACGGCTGTCGTGAGAGTCGAGATCGCTCGGCGAACTGGGCGTGCGTGCGCTTGGCCCGGCCAAACGCTCGCTGCACGGGTCGGTAGAGCTCGTCCTCGAGACGATCCGCGGTGGTCACGTCGAGTTGCTCGTAGGCCTCGGCCAGGAGCGCGGTCGCCAGGGCGATCTGGTCGACCGCGGCGCCGAGATCGTCGAGGATCTGCCCGCGCGCTTCGAGCGTGGTGAACGCCACCCGCTAGTTCGAAAAGCCGACGCCGCGGGCCGCGTCCGTGACTCGGATGAACACGACCGTGGCCAGGTTGAGCGCGACCGTGCCCTCCTGGACCTTGACGTCGTACCAGCCCTTGTCGGCTTCGACTGCCCGGCGCAGCTCACGCAGGTCGCTCTCGCCCAGCTTGACCGAGAGCACCTGCCCGATCCCGAACCCGATCTCAACCTTGCTGTTCTCGTCCGCCATCGATGGGCCTCCTCAGTGTTCTTGGGCAGGTTCGACGATCTCGGTCAGCACGCTTGCGGTGGCCTTGGGATGTACGAACGCGACTCGGCTTTGCCGGATCCCGATTCGCGGCTCGGAGTCGATCAGCTCGACGCCCGCTTCGGCGAGCTTCGAAAGCGCCGCCTCGATGTCGTCGACACGGTATGCGACGTGGTGCAGCCCCGGGCCCTTGCGCTCGATGAACCTTCCCACCGGCGTGTCCGGGCCGAGCGGGCGCAGGAGCTCGACGTGGCAGTCGCCGACATCGAGCAGAACCGCCTCGACTCCCTGCTCGTCGACGGTTTCGCGGTGTGCGACCGGCATCCCGAATGTGCCCCCGTAGAGCGCCAAAGCCTCGTCGAGATCGGCGACGGCGACGCCGACGTGATCGATCAGCCCGAACATCGGCTCAATCTAGCGAGCCGCGCCGCAGTTATTCGGGCGGAGGCTCCGAGACGAAGACCTCGGCGGGCATGCCCTGGGCCTCGCGCTCCGGGTCGCGCAGCGGTCGTTGCGGCGCTTCGCGCTTGGCGCTCATGATCGCCTGGATCTCCTCGCGCTCGATCACCTCGTTGACGAGCAGCCGCTCGGCGATCTCGTCGAGCAGGTCGCGGTGATCGCAGAGGAGCTCGTTGGCGCCACGATAGGCCTCCTCGGCGATTGCCTGGATCTCCTCGTCGCGGGTCTGGCGCAGCGCCTCCGACAGCGTGAAGTCGTCCCCGGGGACCTGGTGCGAACGGATCGTCGTTCCCATGCCGTACTCGTGCACCATCGAGCGCGCGATCGTGGTCACGCGGCTGAGGTCGTCGGAGGCTCCGGTGGTCACCTTTCCGAACGTGATCTGCTCGGCGACGCGTCCGCCGAGCAGCACCTTGGCGTAGTCGATCAGCTCTTCGCGCGACTTCAGATAGCGGTCTTCCTGGGGCAGGTTGAGGGTGTAACCGAGCGCCTTGCCGCGGGGAATGATCGACACCTTCTCCACCTTGTCCACGGTCGGCAGCAGCTCGGACACCAGCGCGTGCCCGGCCTCGTGCCAGGCCACGACGCGCTTCTCATGGCTGTTGATCACCCGTCGCGACTGCAGCCCTGCGATCACGCGCTCGAAGGCATCGTCGAAATCGGCCTGGATGATGAACTCGCGCTTGTTGCGCCCGGCGAGGATCGCCGCCTCGTTGGCGAGGTTGGCGAGGTCGGCGCCGGTGAGGCCGGCGGCGTGGCGCGCGACGCGCTCGAGGTCGACACCCTGGGCCAGCGGCTTGCCTCGGGTGTGGACCTCGAGGATCGTGCGGCGGCCGTTGACATCCGGCGGCGGCACGAACACCTGACGGTCGAAGCGACCGGGGCGAAGCAGGGCCTTGTCGAGCTTCTCGAGCATGTTCGAGGCCGCCATGACGACGACGTTGTCGCGTCCCTCGAAGCCGTCCATCTCGACCAGCAACTGGTTCAGCGTCTGGTCGCGCTCGCCCGATATGTCGGAGCCGCGAGCCGCTCCGACAGCGTCGAGCTCGTCGATGAAGATGATCGCCGGGGCGTTCTCGCGCGCGTCGCGAAAGAGCCTGCGGATGCGAGCCGCGCCGAGGCCGGCGAACATCTCGATGAAGTTGGAGGCCGACTGGCTGAAGAACTGCGCGCCCGACTCGTGGGCGACCGCCTTGGCCAGCAGGGTCTTGCCGGTGCCGGGAGGTCCGTGCAGCAGGATCCCCTTCGGCACGGTGGCACCGAGCTGCTTGAAGCGCTTCGGATCGGAGAGGAAGTCGACGACCTCGCGGAGCTCATCCTTGGTCTCGTCGACGCCGGCGACGTCGTCCCATGTGACCGAGCTCTTCGAGCGCGGGCTGATCTCCTTCGGCTTGGTCCGCGGCATCATGCTGAACGTGCGCACGACGAAGACGGCGATGATTCCCATGAAGGCCAGCATCAGCAGCGTGCTGATCGTGTACAGGTCCCACGTCAGGCCCAAGAAAGTAGAAACGAGCATCTGAACGGCCTTCCTGCCATGAGCCGGCATCGTGCCGACTACGACAAAGGTACGCCAACTGGGCGCTTTCGGCCCTCAATATTTCGTCCAGGGGCGACAACGACCGTTTTTCAGCGCCGGCGCGGTCGGTTTCTGTACTCTCGATCTCGATCGGGGGATTAAGGAGTAGGTGGAGTGGCAAGGCTCCGTTCAGGCAGACATTGCGTTCTCGCGCTTGTTCTCGCGACGGTTGCGGTCGCCCTGGCTTCTGCGCTCGCCGGCGTCAGCGGTGGTGCCGCCGACGAACTGCGGCAACGTCAAGGTCAAGGGTGACAAGTTCAACGTCAAGGCCGATCAGATTCGCTGCAAGAAGGCGAAGCGGTTCGCGGTCGACTACCTCAAGCACAAGGATCACCCGCGTGGCTACAAGTGCGAGAACTACGGCGCCGGTACGCGGATCGAGTTTCGTTGCGCCAAGGGGATCAAGGTCTTTTTCGCGATCCGGCGTTAGCCTCGTCGACTAGTGCCGCGAACCGCGCGCCACTCAGCTGTCGTGGCGCTCGTCGGCGCCACGGTCCTGCTGATTCCGGCGAGCGCCGCGGGGCACGGACTGGTTCAGCGCGCCAACCTCCCGATTCCGGAGTGGTTGTTCATCTGGGCGGCGCTCGTGGTCCTGATCGTCTCGTTTCTCGCCCTCGGCTTTCTCTGGCAGGAGCCCCGTCTGCAAGCGCGACCGTTGGCGCGCGCTGCCGGGACTGCTCGGCCGCGCCCTCGGGTCGCCGCTGCTCGACGCGGTCGCCGCGCTGATCGGCGTCGGAGCGCTGGCGCTGGTCGCTGGTCGCCGGCCTCGCCGGCACCCAGAGTCCGCTGGACAACATCTCCCCGACGTTCGTCTTCATCACCTTCTGGGTTGGCATGGCGTTCGCGAGCGCCCTGTTCGGCGGAATCTTTCGCGCGCTCAGTCCGTGGCGAGCGATCGGCCGCGCTGATCGAGCGCCTGCGCCCCTCCGATCGGCAGCCGCGCGAGTATCCGCAGCGACTCGGTCGCTGGCCGGCCGCCGCGGGCCTGCTGGCCTTCACCTGGATCGAGCTCGCATCCGGGTGGAGCGAGCAGCCGCGGACAATCGCAATCGCGGTTGCCGGGTACACCGCCATCACCCTCGCAGCGCAGACGGTCTGGGGAGTCGAGAGCTGGACCCGTCGTGGCGAGGCGTTCGCCGTCTACTTCGACCTGTTCGCGCGGATCTCGCCGCTCGAGCGTCGCGACGGCATCGCTCGGCCTGCGCCCGCCGCTGGCTGGTCTGCCGCGTCTCGACCCCGTCCCGGGAACGGTTGCCGTGCGTCGTCGTGATGATCGGGACCGTCACCTACGACGGCTTCAGCAGCGGCTCGCTTTGGACCGACCTCACCGGCCACGCTCGAGCGCGATGCGCCGACGCTGACCGCAACCCTCGGCCTCGGCCTCGGCGTCGCCCTGATCGCCGCGCCTCTACGCCCTGGGGATCGCCGGCGATGCGCTCGATCGCCCCCGGCCTCGACGCCCGAGCGTCTGCGGCGCGCCTTCGTCCACACGCTGGTTCCGATCGCCTTCGTCTACGTCGTCGCTCATTACCTCACGTTCCTGGTCTTCGAGGGTCAGGCGATCGTCTACCTGGTCTCGGATCCGCTCGGCGAGGGCTGGGACCTGTTCGGGACCGCGACCGCATCGATCGACTACGGCGTCCTCAGCCAGAACGACGCCTGGTACCTGCAGGTCGGGTTCGTCATCGCCGGGCACGTCGCCGGGCTGGTCCTCGCCCACGACCGCGCGCTCGTCGCTCTTCTCCGATTCACGCCTCGCGCTGCGCTCCCAGTACTGGATGCTCGGGGTGATGATCGGCTTCACTACGCTCGCCCTATGGCTGCTCGCGAGTGCGCAGGGATGAGGCGGCACTCGGCGCTGCTGCTGACCCTGATGGCGGCAACGGCCGCCGCCGGCTGCGGCGCGGACGACGACGACCGCTGCCGGGCTTTCGAGTCGGCTGGTCGACTCTCGACGCGCCGCCCGCCGCTGATCAACTCGCTCGAACGCGACGAGCGCAGCGACGAGCTCCTGCTCACCACCAACCGCGGCTTCTATCCGCATCGACCCGGAGACCGACGAGGTCAGCCGCGAGCGCGGCACGATCAGCGCCGAGGGCGCCAGCTCGACGCGTCGGCACGTTCCTCGAGATCAAGTACGAGTCGCCCGGGGTGCTGATCGGATCCGGTCATCCCGACGAGCGCACCCTGCCGCAGTACCTCGGCTTCATCCGCTCCGACGACGATGGCCGCACCTGGGAGGTCGTCTCGCGTCTCGGCCTCGCCGACCTGCACAAGATCGTGCTCAAGCACGACCGAATCTACGCCTGGGACGCGGTCCTCAGCGCCCTCGTGATCTCCGAGGACGGCGGAGCTCACCTTCGCCGAGCACTTCACGCCGAGAGGCCTGATCATCGACTTCGAGGTCGACCCGGCGGACCCGGCCCGGATCGTGGTCGCCACCGACGATCAGGTCTTTCGCTCCGAGGACGAGGGCGAGGGCTGGCGCCCTGTGCTCGCAACCGAGGGTGCCCGCTTCGCCTGGCCCGAGGCAGACGCGCTCTATCGCGCCGACGCCGACGGCACGGTTGAGCGCTCCGCCCGACGGCGGCGATACCTGGGACGCGCTCGAGCCGCTCGAGGGCGAGCCCTACAAGATCGAGCCGGTCTCCGCCGAGGAGCTGTTCGTCGCCCTCAGCGACGGCACGATCGCCCACACCACTGACGGCGCGCGGAGTTGGGAGTACGTTTTCAGACCATGAAGCGCCTCGTCCTGACAGTCGCGGCGTTGTCGCTCGTGACCGCACCGCAGCTCGCGTCCGGCCACTCGCTCGTGCGCCCGGCCGACGGCATCGTCTCGTACCTCTCCGAGGATGCGACCTCGCTCAACACGCTGACCGTCGCCCCCAGCGGCTCGATGATCGACCTGCGCGACCCGACCGTCGACGGCGGCATCGATCCGGGAACCTGCGACCCCGGTCAGGTCGAGGGAGGGTTCATCGTCCAGGTGCTCTGTCCGAGCAGCGGCGTCTCTCGCCTGCGACTCGACCTCGGCGAGCGCGAGGACACCGCCACCGTGGCCATCGCCGTGCCCGCGACGATGCTCGGCGGCCCCGGTGCCGACCAGCTCGACCGGCGGACCGGCCGGCGACGAGGTCGCCGGAGGCGACGGCAACGACGCGCTCGCCGGAGGCGACGGCGACGATGCGCTCGACGGCGGGCTCGGCGACGACAACCTCGACGCTGGACCCGGGCGACGATCGACTGCTGAGCCGCGACGGCCTCGCCGACGTCGTCGGCTGTGGAGCGGGAAACGACGAGGTCGACGCCGACACGCTCGATCAGATCGCCGCCGACTGCGAGATCGTCACCCGCGTCGCGACCGCGCCGCCGGCCGGCTACGTTCCCGACAAGCCCGGGCACTCCGGCGGTCGAGGCCGGCGCCGAGACGGTGCAGACGCTCGACCGCTCGCGCCGGGTTCGCGTCTACGCGACCTCGAGCGAGAGCGGGACGGTGAGCGCCTCCGGATTCCTCGAGATCGCCGGCCTGAGGTTGCCGCTGACCGCCGAGTCGCGCCCGGTCGCCATGTCGGCGGCGCCGGGGCGGCGAT
Source organism: uncultured Solirubrobacterales bacterium (assembly GCA_963730145.1). GTDB lineage: Bacteria > Actinomycetota > Thermoleophilia > Solirubrobacterales > 70-9 > WHSW01. The sequence continues at coordinate 267,374 of CAVSQT010000001.1, read as the reverse complement.
CACCTACAAGCTCAGCCGTCGACCGCTGCCAAGCGCGCCAGCCAAGGCCCTGGCGGCCGGGCGCAAGGTGCGGGTCCGGCTCAGCGTCGTCGGCACCGATCCCGGCGGCAACTCGAGCGAGGCGCGGGCGCCCAAGATCCGGCTCGTCGCGCGGCGGGTCGAGCGGCAAGGCCGGAGGACGGCGACCGCCGGACCGAGCTGCGACATCCCGAGCCCGGCGACGTCGACGGTGACGAGGTCGGCGACGGCGTCGACAACTGCCCGTTCGATCAAGAACGGCAGCCAGATCAACACCGACGAACCTCGGCCGACCCGGCCGCCCGCGATGCCGGCCGGCGACGCGACGGCGACGCCTGCGACGACGACGACGACGCCGACGGGATCGACGACTTCGACTCCGCCGGTGCCGAGCTCGACAACTGCCGCGATCGACCGCAATCCCGATCAGGACGGACGCCGACGGCGACGGCTTCGGCGATGCCTGCCCGCCGGTCGATTCCGACGCCGACGGCGTGATCAACGACGACGACAACTGCGACTTCGCCGCCAACCCCGACCAGCAGGATGTCGACGGCGACGACCGCGGCGACGTCTGCGACCGCGACCTCGACGGCGACGGGTTCGACAACGAGTTCGACAACTGCCCGACCGTCTACAACCTCGAAGCCGACCGACGCCGACGGCGACGGACTGATCAACGACCAGCTCGACGCGGACGGCGACGGCATCGGCACCGCGTGCGATCCCGACGAGTCGGCGATCGCCCCGCCGGGCCGGAGGCGACGACACCGCGCCGACAGGCGACGCGCGCGAGCGCAGAAACGACAGACGCTCGCCCAGCTCGCCGCGGGGATGATCGTGCGGATGCGCTGCTCCGAGGCCTGTGCCGCGACGGCGCGGGTCGCTGTCGACCGCCGCCTCGCGCGCAAGCTCGGGCTGGGCAGGGATCGTGTCGTCGCCACCGGCTCGGCCCGACTCGACGGCGCCGGCCGCACCTACGCGTTCGTCCGTGCCGACCGCAGCGCCCGCAAGGCCCTGGAGCGCGCCGGCGCGGTCGCCGCCAAGCTCGAGACCAAGGTCGTCGACGGCGCGGGCAACTCGGTGCGGCTGATCGCGAGCCGGTCATCGTTCGTCCCTGACGACACTCGGATCTGCCGATGAAATTCGGCTTGAAATCTGGTTGCACGGAGTGATTGGATGCCAGGGCCTGCCCTCGGACGCTGAGGCAGGGCACGGGCCATCGGGGGGCTCGATCGGCCCGCGGTGGCTGACGTTCAACAGGGAGAACAAATTGCATTACTCGTCCTCGGGCCTCGCGCGTTTCGTCGCCGGCGCCTTCACGCTCGCGCTGCTGACCACTACGACCGCGGTCGCCGGTGATCGCGACTCCGAGTGCGAGTCGCGCGGACACGGCACCCGTGGGCGCGCTCAACGGCTCGCAGCAGCCGCCGCGACATCACGACGCCCTCTTCGGCCACCTGCCGCCGGTCGAGCAGAACCTCGAGGTCGTCGGTCGAGCTCGAGCCGACCGCTTCGCAGGGCCCGATCGTCGAAGGCCAGATCGCCGACCTCGCCGTCCACGACGGCTTCGCCTACCTGATGACTGCTGGGACGAGCCGAGTCCTGCACCAAGCGGCGGCACCTACATCGCCGACATCCGCGACCCCGCGAACCCGCAGGAGATCGGCTTCCTGCCCGCCGCAGCCCGGCTACTACCACGGCGAGGGCGCGCACGTCGTCTCGACTCGACACGCCGCAGTTCACCGGCGACCTGCTCGCGGTCAACGACGAGGCCTGCTCGAACGACGACACGCGTCCGCCCGACGTGCCCGACGACCGCCGGCGGCTTCGACCTCTACGACGTCACCGACCCGACCAACCCGGTGACGCTGGTCCAGAACGTCGGCGACAAGACGCCGGACGGCTCGCTCGATCCCGATCCCGACCCCGAGCGGCTGGCCAACTCCTACCACAGCGTCTTCGTCTGGCAGGACGGGCCCCGTGCCTTCCTGGTCGGCGTCGACAACACCGAGTTCGCCGACGTCGACATCTTCGACATCACCGATCCGGCCGAACCCGGAGTTCATCAACGACTTCGACCTCTTCACGCTGCCCGAGTTCGACCAGATCGTCGGCGAGGGCGCGAACGGGCAGACCGATCTTCAACCACGACATGGTCGTCAAGCAGATCGACGGCCGGATGCGGATGATGGTCTCCTACTGGGACGCCGGCTACGTCCAGCTCGACGTCACCGACCCGGCCAACCCGACCTACATCACCGACACCAACTTCGACGAGCCCGACCCGCTCACCGGGTTCGACCCGCCGGAGGGCAACGCGCACCAGGGCGAGTTCTCGCACGACAACGAGTTCCTGCTCGCCGCCGACGAGGACTTCGCGCCTGATCGCGTCGACGAGGTCGAGATCACGACCGGCACCGAACGCCGGTGAGTTCCCGGGCAGCGCGATCGGCGGCAGCCGCGCCGACCTCGACGTTGGCTCGACGGCGTGCTCAACGGCGCCGACCGTACTACGGCGGCTACGGCTGTCGCCGCATCGGCTGCCAGTGCCCGACCGGCCGGCCGTCGACCCGACCCTCGAGCCGGGCGAGGAGGCGATCCTCGTCCTCCAGCGCGGGCCGGACCGACGATCCCGCAGGACGCCGGAGGAGAGCGCTGCTTCCCAGGCGAGAAGGCCGAGAGCGCGGTCGACGCCGGCTGGGACGCGGTCCTGCTCGGTCAACCGCCACCGACGGCACCGGCAACCGGCGCGAACTGCGGCTCGGGCGGGTTCACGGTCGCTCGCGATCGTCGCCGTCTGCACGACCCACGAGGCGCTGCATCTGCTGTTCGGACAGACTCCTGGGCAGCCGAGATCCCGTACGCCGCCCGGCGCACAACCCGAGCATCGGCCAGGCCTGGCGAGGATGTTGCCGCCGTGCCGCAGTTCGACGGCTGGGGCTACGCCCACCTCTACGACGCGCGCGACGAGCGAGGAGCTCGACGCGTTCGCGATCCCCGAGTCGCTCGACGCGCGCTTCGCCTCGGACTTCGGCGATCTCTCGATCCACGAGTTCGCAACCGACCCGACCGAGAACCTCGGCTATGTCTCCTACTACTCGGGTGGTATCCGCGTGCTGCGCTTCAGTCGCGCCGACGGACTGCAGCAGACCGGTGCTTGGATCGGGCCCAACGGCTCGAACTTCTGGGGCATCGAGGAGTTCACGACGCCGGCGGGCGAGCGCCTGATCGCCGGCTCCGATCGCGACTTCGGGCTCGTGATCCTGCGCTACACGGGCCCGGACGCGGCCGCAGCCGCCGAGCTGTAGCGACGACCAGTGCGATCACGGGTCCGGGAGAGGCTGTCAGCGTGCCGCTGACCTGCAGCGACCCCAACGGCAATCCGCTCACCCGAACGATCGTGACGCCGCCGGCCGACGGCACGCTCGGCGAGGTCGAAGGCGACTCGGTGACCTACACGCCCGATAGCACCGTCACCAGCGGCACCGACACGTTCGAGTTCGCCGCCTCGGACGGTGCGGCCACGAGCGCCGCGGCGACCGCGACGGTCACCGTCGGCCCCGACACCGAGATCACCAAGAAGCCGAAGAAGAAGACGACCAAGCGCAAGGCGAAGTTCAAGTTCACCTCATCGGTGCCCGATTCGAGCTTCGAGTGCAAGCTCGACAAGGGCAAGTTCAAGAGCTGCGACTCGCCGTTCAAGAAGCGCGTCGATGTCGGCAAGCACAAGTTCAAGGTGCGCGCCGTCGCCCAGGGCAAGACCGATGAGTCTCCGGCGAAGCACAAGTGGCGCGTAGTCGAGGAGGAGAAGAAGGGCGGCAAGTAGCAGCCGCCTCGGTCATGAGGATTCGTCTGAGCGCGGCGTCGGCGCGCGGCGCTCAGCGCGGCGTGCTTGCGCTCTCGGCGCGAAGAATCTCGTCCAGGGCCGCGCGGCCCACCGCCAGCTGGTCGTCGCTGGGCTCGCGAGTCGAGACCAGGCGCTGGATCTCATAGCCCGGGCCATGGACCGCGCGGCCGATCGCCGAGCCGGGGTGGCGCTCGGCGTAGACGAAGAGCTCGACCGCGACCCCGACCCCGGCGAGCCCGACCGCGGCGCGTGCAATCGGGCCGGGATCGTCGAGGACCCGCTCGATCAGCAGCTGCCCGGCGATCGACGTCGCCAGCATCGGAGCGATCAGGTTCGAGCCGCAGCGCTGATGTTCCTTTGGCATCTCGGCGGCGTCGGTGTCCTGCTCGTAGGCGCCGATCGCCTTGTGCTCAGCGGCGTGATAGGCGGCCAGCGAAGGATCGCGAAGAGCGGTCAGCGCCGGCAGCGCGCCGAGGACGGCGACCACGGTCTCGCGCGCGACCGTCGGGCGCCCGAAGCGGCGCAGGGTGGCCGACACGAGCATGCTCAGCCCCGCGGCAGCGACAACGCCCGGATCCTCGAACGGCAGCCGCACCGAGCGCAGCCGCATCCGCACCAAGGGAATCACGGCCATCGCTTCGGCCAGGCGCAGCGGACCGCGAAGCAGCGGAACCTTGCCCAGTCGGCCTCGCGCCAGGCTCGGTTTCGGCCCGGAGGCCCGCTCGATCTCGCCGCCACCGTTTCGGGCAGCGACCGCCCAATGGGTCGGGCCATGGATCAGGAGGCCGTTTCGCAGCGCCATGCCGCCGAGGCGCATCTTCTCCCCGTCCCATTTCTCGCTGCCACCGCCGTTGCTGCCGGCGCTGAGGTCAGGGATCTCGCTCATGCCAGCACCCGGCTGCTGAGATCGGCAAAGAAGGTCGCGGCGAGCTCGACATCGGCGACGGCGGTGCGCTCGTCGGCGCCGTGAATCAGTGGCGTTGCGGTGAAGAGGTCGAGCTCGTGCTGCGGCGAGAAGCCGTAGACGACGGCCTCGGGGAAGGCCTTCCGAAACCAGTGACTGTCGCTGAAACCGGGCATGACGATGGGGGCGAGCGTAGCGCCGGGATCGATTTCCGCGAGCGAGGAAGCGATCGAGTCGGCGAAATCCGACTGCGCCGGCGAGCTGTTGCCGATGACGGGGTCGACGAACTCGATCTCAACCGTGTCGGCGAGGTCGCCGAGGATCGCCTCGACGCAGGCGAGGACCTCGTCGGGTCCGTCGCCCGGAGGCACCCGGCAGTCGATCAGGGCCTCGGCGCGCGACGGGATCACGTTCGACTTCTGCGACGCGCTGACCTTGGTCGGCACGAGTGTCACCCGCATCATCGGATCGGCGAGATAGTCGGCGGCGCGCGAGTTGAGCTCGCGCAGGCGCTCCATCGCCGCTTCGACCGCTTCGGCTTCGATCTCGTCGCCGATCACCGCCGAGAGGAAGGCGAGACCGTCGGCCGTGGGTTCGAGCGGCGGCTGCCGGCCGAGGCGGGTCAGCGCCGGGGCGAGCTTGAGCAAGGCGTTATCGCCGAGCGCCGGGACCGAGGCGTGGCCGGCGACACCGCGGGCGCGAAGCAGGAAGCGACAGACGCCCTTCTCGCCGGTGCACAGCGGGTAGATCCTGCGCCCGTCGACCGTGAACGCCGTGCCCCCGCCCTCGTTGACGACGAAATCGGCCCGCACGGCATCGGCGTGCTCGCGACACAGCCACTGCGCTCCAAGCGGCGCCCCCGCCTCCTCGTCGGCGGTCAGCACGAGCTTGAGCTCGCCGTGGCCCGGGCGCCATCCATCGCGGGCCAGATGGCAGGCCGCGGCGACTTCGGCCGCGACCTGGTCCTTCATGTCCTGGGTGCCACGGCCTCGAACCTGGCCGTCGACGACGTCGCCGGCCCAAGGGTCGAAGCTCCATTCGGAGGCATCGGCGGGGACGGTGTCGACGTGGCCGAGCAGGCACAGCGTCGGGCCATCGGCTGCGCCGCCAAGGCGGGCGACGAGGTTCGGCCGTTGTGGCTCGGCGGCGAGCAGCTCGCACTCGAAGCCCGCCTCCGTGAGCCGCTCGGCGAGCAGCTCCTGGGCAGGGCGCTCGTTGCCGGGCGGGTTGACGGTGTTGAGCTGAACGAGCTCGCACAGGAGCTCGACGGCCTCGTCGCCGAGCCGGCTCGCGGTCAGCTGCCCGACCTCCTCCATGGACGGAGCGTAACGGCGCGGTGCCGACCGGTGGCTACCGTCGCGCGCCGAAGTTTGCTGCCGCTCGGCCGGTTCATACTGGGCGGATGGAGAGGTTGTTCGACGATTCGGAGTCGCAGCGCGGCTCCGAGCGCTCGGCTGTGCCCGTCGCCGACGCACCGCTGGCGGTGCGGATGCGCCCGCGGACGCTCGACGAGCTCGTCGGCCAAGAGCATCTGCTCGGCCCGGGATCGACCCTGCGCACGGCGATCGAGACAGGCGAGCCGCACTCGATGGTCCTCTACGGGCCGCCGGGTTCGGGCAAGACGACGCTGGCGCGGATCGTCGCCGGGGCCGCGCATGGAGCGTTCGAGGAGGAGTCGGCGGTCAACGCCGGCCGGGCTCAGGTACGCGCCGTGATCGAGCGAGCGGGCGAGCGCCGCCGTGCCACCGGCCAGGCGACGATCTTCTTCCTCGACGAGATCCACCGCTTCAACAAGGCCCAGCAGGATGCGCTCCTGCCCGCGGTGGAGGAGGGGCTGGTGACGCTGATCGGCGCGACGACCGAGAACCCCTACTTCGAGGTCAACTCGGCCTTGCTCAGCCGGGCGCAGATCTACGAGCTGCGCGCGCTCGATGCCGAGGATGTCGGCAAGCTGATCCGCCGGGCGCTCGAGGATTCCGAGCGCGGGATCGCACCCGCGCCCGAGATCAGCGACGAGGCGGTCGAGCTTCTGGCGGTGCGCTCGGGCGGCGACGCGCGCACCGCACTGGGCGCGCTCGAGCGCGCGGTCGAGGCTGCGAGCGGCGGCCGAATCGGCGATCGACCTCGAGCTGGCCGAGGACGCGCTGCAGCGCAAGGCCGTCACCTTCGACAAGCAGGGCGATCGCCACTACGACTACGCCTCGGCGTTGATCAAGTCGATGCGCGGCTCCGATCCCGACGCCTCGATCTACTACCTGGCGACGATGCTCGAGGGAGGCGAGGACCCGCGCTTCATCGCCCGGCGCATGGTCATCCTCGCTTCCGAGGACATCGGCAACGCCGATCCGACCGCGCTGCGTGGTCGCGACCGCTGCCGCGCAGGCGGTCGATCGCGTCGGCCTCCCGGAGTGCGCGCTCAACCTCGCCCAGGCGGCCGCGTACCTCGCCCTGGCGCCGAAGTCCAACGCATCGACGACGGCGATATCGGCGGCGATGGCCCACGTGCGCGAGCACGGCGCCAAGCTCCCGCCCGACTACCTGCGCGACGCCCACTACGCCGGCGCCAAGAAGCTGGGGCGCGGCACCGGCTACAAGTACGCCCACGACGAGCCGGGCGGGATCTCCGACCAGCCGTTGCTCCCGCCCGAGGTTCAGGGCGAGCGCTTCTACGAGCCGACCGATCGCGGGCTCGAGGCCGAGCTGCGCGAGCGCCTCGACGCCGCTGCGCAGAGCGACGAGGCGATCTGAGCCGAGCGCGCCTGGCTGAGCCCGCCGCCGCGCGCCATAGAATCGCGCCGGGTCATGGGCCAACTCGAATCCTTCAATCCGGCCACCGGCGAGCTCGTCGGAACCGTGGAGACGATCGCGCCCGGGCAGGTGCAGGCCGTGGTCGACGACGTCGCCGAGGTGCAGCCGTTCTGGGCGCAGCTGTCGCTCGCCGATCGCGCTCGCTACATGCGGCGCGCGATGGACGTGCTCGTCGAGGACATCGAGCAGGTCGCCGAGCTGCTGACGCGCGAGCAGGGCAAGCCGATCACGGAGAGCTACGTGATGGAGGTGATCCCGACCATCGACACGCTGAAGTGGTGTGCCGAGGCCGGCCCGCGCATCCTCGCCGACGAGAAGATCCCCTACCCGCAGGCGTTTCTCAAGGCCAAGCGCAGCTTCTTCTCCTATGAGCCCCTGGGGGTCGTAGGAGTGATCGCGCCCTGGAACTATCCCTGGTCGATCCCCTTCGGCGAGGTCGCGATCGCGCTGATGGCGGGCAACGGAGTCGTGCTCAAGCCGGCGAGCCTGACGCCGCTGCTGGGCGAGCGAATCCAGCGGGTCTTCGACGACGCCGGCTTCCCCCAGGGACTGGTGCGCACGGTGCATGGCGGCGGCGCGGTCGGGCAGGCGCTGTGTGAGGCATCGACGCAGAAGATCTTCTTCACCGGCTCGGTCGAGGTCGGCCGCAAGGTCGGCGAGATCTGCGCCGAGCGACTCAAGGGATGCGTGCTCGAGCTCGGCGGCAAGGATCCGCAGATCGTCTGCGCGGACGCCGACCTGGCAAACGCCGTCTCCGGCTGTGTCTGGGGCGCCTTCGCCAACGCCGGCCAGACCTGCTCGGGGATCGAGCGAACCTATGTCGTCGAGTCGGTGGCCGACGACTTCCTCGCCGGGGTGCGGCGCGAGACCGAGCGGCTCACCGTCGGCGATCCGCTCGACTGGGAGACCGAGATCGGGCCGATGGTCTCCGCCGATCAGGCAGATCTCGTCACCGGACTGGTCGACGACGCGGTCTCGGCCGGGGCCGATCTGCTCACCGGCGGGCCACGCGAGCTGGCCGGCTACCCGGGCCGCTTCATCGCCCCGACGGTGCTCGCCGGCGTCGAGGACGAGATGCGGATCATGAGCGAGGAGATCTTCGGCCCGGTCGCGCCGGTGATCGTCGTCGCCGACGAGGTCGAGGCGCTCGCGCGCGCCAACGACTCCAACTTCGGGCTCGGCGCCTCGGTTTGGACCACCGACCGCGCCAAGGGCGAGCGGATCGCGCGACGGATCGAATCGGGGATGGTGTGGATCAACGATCACTCCTACTCACACGGAGCGGCGCAGACCTCGTGGGGCGGGATCAAGGACTCCGGGCGTCGGGCGCTCGCACTCGAAGTTCGGCTTCTATGAGTGCGTCAACGTCAAGCACATCGCCTGGGAGCCGGGACTGACCCGCGACTTCTGGTGGCAGCCCTACGACGCCGAGCTCGGCACCGCCCTGCGCTCGTCGGCGCGCATCCTCTACGGCCGCGGCGCGATCCGGATGCGCGGGCTCAAGGAAGGCATCGGCCCGCTGGCCAAGGTGGCGCGGCGGACGCTTCGAAGCGGAAGGTAGCCGGGCTCAGGCCGGCTCGCAGCGACGCGCTCAGTCGAGCTCGAGCAGCTCCTGCTTGGCCTTGGCCGAGACCTCGTGGTCGACCTGGAGCTCGTAGCGCTCCGCCTGCATCGACTGGATCGAGGCGAAGTCACGGCGCCCGCGCTGGGCGAACTGGGCCATGGCGGCGAAGCTGGCGCCGAACACCGTGCCGGCGATGAGGCCGTAGAGGAGGATGCCGAGGAAGGACTCGGCGTCGAAGAAGAGCCCGAACAGCAGGGCGAAGAAGACCCCGATCATCGCTCCCTGAAGCGCGCCCATCAGCGCTGCCCTGCCGGTGGTCATGCGGCCCGCGATCTGCTCGACCGTCTTCAGACCGGTGCCGACGATCGCCGCGCGCTCGACCGGAAACCCGCGGTCGGAGAGGAAGTCCACCGCTCGCTCCGCCTCGCGATAGGTGCCGAAGGTGGCGACGGTGGTTCGCGCCGGAGCGCTCTGCGTTGGTGCGGTTTGATCATCCATGCCGGTCAGTCTAGGGCGCAGCGATGCGAGCGTGAAGGTGGTTGTCGTGGTTGACGAGCGGCACGATCACACCCGGCGGGGCCGGTGAGAGGCAGGTTGGGACCGACGTAGATCGTCACCGCTCCCGCGGCGACGAACATGTCGACCAGCTCCTGGGCGAGCCCGACGTCGACCTGTGCGACCGTGCGCGGCGGACGCTCGCGGCGGTCGAGGCGCGGGTAGTAGACGTCGACGTCGAGCCCGTTCTGGTGCGTTGCGTGGCCGATGCCGCCGCTGACCTCCCGGCCGAAGTAGCCGCCCTCGGGAAGGCTGAGATCGCCTACGCCGACGCGGGGCGCGTTCGGGTGAGCGCGCCCGAACTCGGCGCACGACGGCGAGCGTCGTTCGCACGAGGTCGTCCGTGCCCCAGCGGCGCCAGTCGCGGTCGGGTGAGCGCCGAAGGACCGGGTCCCAGGTGAAGAACGAACGGCCTTCGGCGGGAAAGCGAACGCCGCGTACGAGCCGCCCGGCTTCGGGCGCACCGATCGCCGCCGAGTCGCGCCATTCGACTTGCGAGCGGGCGACGGGCTGCTCGGCGCGCGCTCGAGGTTGAGCTCTGTCGGTGAGGGTGGGTGGACTGCGGCTGAGTCCCGCCCAGAGGGCGACGAGCGAGAGTAGGAGCAGGATGCGCATCGGTGCCCGTAGTTACGGCCGAGGCAGCGGCCGGAGGTCCGATCGCCAGGCGTTCGACGTGGCACCGGACCGATCCGCAACTTCGGGATCCGGGCGCTCCAGCCCCCCGACAGCTCGTCAGCGGCGCAGAGCGCCTCGATCAGCGATCCTGTCGGGATGGAGACAGCGCTCGAGCCACAGGCGCCTGAAGCCGCGACCGTGTCTCAGCCTGCGATAACGGTCCGCGGGCTGCATCGCGACTACAACGAGACGCGGGTGCTTCGCGACATCTCACTCGAGCTGCCGGCCGGCGAGACCGTGGTCGTCGCTCGGGCCCAACGGGGCCGGCAAGACGACGTTGCTGCGAATCCTCGCGACGCTGCTGCGTCCCACCGGCGGCGAAGTCTCGGTGCTGGGCGCTTCGTTGCCGCGAGAGGCTTGGAAGGCGCGCGGCCGCATCGGCTATCTCGGCCACGAGCCGCTGCTCTACCGCGAGCTCAGCGTGCGCGAGAACCTCGAGTTCAACGCGCGCCTTCACGGTCTCTCGCCGCGATCGCCGCGCATCGACGAGCTGCTCGACGCCGCGGGCATCGGCCACCGCGCCGCCGAGCTCGTGCGAAACCTCTCGGCCGGCTTGCGCCAGCGCGCCGCGATCTGCCGCGCCCTGATCGCCGAGCCCGAGCTGCTGCTGCTCGACGAGCCCTCATCGCACCTCGACCTCGCCGCGGTGACCGCCGTGGAGGAGCTGCTGGCGCCGGCGCCGGGGCGCAGCCGCGTCATCGTCACCCACGACGTCGAAGCCGGCCTCGCCTCCGCCGATCGTGTCCTCGTCCTCGGAGCAGGCGGCAGCGCCGTCTACAGCGGCCCGGCCGCGTCGATCTCGCCGGCCGAGGTGCGCGCCGTCTTCGCAGAGGTCACATGAGCGCCTTTCGCGCCATCCTCGCCAAGGACCTGCGGACCGAGCTTCGCACGCTCGAGTCGGTGCCGGCCATGGCTTTGTTCGCGGCAACCACGTTCGTCCTCTTTCGCTTCGGCCTCGACCGCACCAGCCTCGAGGGCAGCCTCGCCGCCGGCGTGCTGCTGGCGACGATCCTGTTCGCGGCGATCCTGGCGATCAATCGCGTCTTCGTCGCCGAGCGCGAGCAGGGAGGCTTCGACGTGATCCGCCTGGCGCCGATCGACGGCGCGGCGCTGTTCGCCGCCAAGGTCTGCGTGCTGGCGATCTACCTGACCGCGCTCGAGCTGATCGCGGTGCCGGTGTTCGCGATCCTCTTTCTCGACGGGCCGGGCGGCTTGCCGGCGCTCGCCGTGGTGCTCGTCGCGGCCAACCTCGGCATGGCGACGATCGGCGCCATCGTCTCCTCGATCGCGGTCAACTCGCGCGCCCGGGACCTGGTCTCGCCGCTGTTGTTGTTGCCGCTGCTGGTTCCGGTGATGATCGCCGCCGCGAGCGCGGCGGAGCCGCTGCTGGCCGCAGGAGGCCCCTCATATGAGGGCTTTGGCAAGTGGATCGCGGTGCTCGCTCTCTACGATGTGGTGTTCTTGCTCGTCGGCTACGCGGTCTATGACTACCTGCTCGAGGACTAGCCGCACGAGCCGCTGAAAATGAGCTTCAAGGCCCCGCGAATCCTTCCCGCGCTCACGGTCGTGACTTTGGTCGCGGGCTTCAGCCTTGGTCTTCTTCTGGACGCCCAGCGACGCCGACCAGGGCTTCATTCAGAAGATCTTCTATCTGCACGTGCCGCTGGCGATCGTCGCCCTGGTCGGGTTCATCGTCGCCGCGATCCAGGCGATCCTGCACCTGCGCTCGGGCGACTCGAAATGGGACGTGCGCTCCTACGTCTCGATCCACATCGCGATCATCTTCGGCGTCGCCGTGCTGGTCACCGGCGCGATCTGGGCCAAGGCGTCGTGGGGGCAGTGGTTCGTCTGGGAGGAGCCGACGCTGGTCTCGTTTCTGATCGTCTTCCTTCTCTACTGCACCTATTACCCGCTGCGCTACGCGATCGAAGATCGTGAGCGCCAAGCGCGCTACGCCTCGGTCTTCGCGATCACAGCCGGTGCCTTCGTCCCGCTCAACTTCATGGCCGTGCGCATGGCCGAGTCGCTGGTGCATCCGCGCGTCTTCGCCACCGCCGACGGCGGGCTGACGCCGAAGATGACCGCTGACCTTTCTCGTCTGCTTCGTCGCGATCGCGCTGCTGTGGGAGACCCTGGTGCGCTTCGAGCTCGCCACGAAGTCCTCGCGAGCGCGAATCGGGCGCCTGCGCCGCGCGCTCGACAACAGGGACGCCGGCCGCCTCGAGCTCGCGGATCGCGCCGGTCGCCGCCGAAGGCACGTCGAGCTGATGCCCGCGCTGCCGCTCGACGAGGCCGGCAAGTACGTAGCCGCCGCCTACCTCGTCTTCCTCGCCCTGCTGCTGATCTACGTCGCGATCATGGCCGCCCGCCTCGCGCGCATCGACCGCGAGCTGGGCGAGCTCGCGGAGCTCGCCGAGCGCGATCGCTCCGTGCCCGACCGCCGAACCCGACCGCGAAGAGGTGCACGCATGAGTGAGCTGCTGGCCCTCGGCGTCTCGCACAAGACCGCCCCGCTCGAGCTGCGCGAGCGCATGGCGCTGACCGAGGGCCGCGCCGTCAGCCTGCTCGCCGGTCTCACCGACCGCGAGGAGGTGCTCGAGGCGGCGGCGATCTCGACCTGCAACCGCACCGAGCTCTTCATCTACGCCTCCGACCCCGTCGGAGCCGAGGCCGTCGCGCTCGGCCATCTCTCGCGCGAGGCCGAGATGCAGCCGACGGACCTCGTCGGCCACCTCTACTCGCTGCAGGGCTCCGCTGCGGCCGAGCACCTGCTCAAGGTCACCGCCGGGCTCGACTCGATGATCATCGGCGAGGCCGAGATTCAGGGGCAGGTCAAGCGCGCCTACGAGCTCGCCCTCGTCGAGGGCGCCACCGGCCCGATCCTCAACCGGCTCTTTCGCGCCGCCCTGGCGACCGGCAAGCGCGCTCGCACCGAGACGAAGATCTCGGAGCGCTCGATGTCGATCCCGTCGGTCGCGGTCGAGCTCGCGCAGCGCACCCTGGGCGAGCTCGAGCAGCGCCGCGTGCTCGTCGTCGGCGCCGGAGAGACGGCCGAGCTCACCGCCCGTGCCCTGGCGGCCAAGGGCGTGCAGGCGATCTTCATCGCCAACCGCCACTACGACCGCGCGATCGGATTGGCCGAGCGCTTCGCGGGCGAGGCCGTGCGCTTCGAGGACCTTCCCGAGCAGCTGGTCGCCGCGGACATCGTCGTCGCCTCGACCAGCTCGCCGCATCAGGTGATCGAGCGCGAGGCGCTGGCCGAGGTGATGCTGGCGCGCGAAGGTCGTCCGCTGCTGATGATCGACCTCGCGGTGCCGCGAGACATCCATCCGTCATGTCGTGAGGTCGCGGCGACGAGCCTCTATGACATGGACGACCTCCAGGCACTGGTGGAGCGAAACGTCTCCGGGCGCGAGGCCGAGGCGCGCCTGGTCGAGGGCATCGTTCGCACCGAGACGGCGCGCTTCGACCGCTGGCTCGCCTCGCAGGACGTGACCGCGACGGTGGCGGCGCTGCGCGAGCGCGCCGACGAGATCGTCGAGCGCGTGCTGGCCGAGAACGCAAGTCGCTGGGAGAATCTCGGCGAGGCCGACGCCGAGCGCCTGCGCGTTGCGGCGAAGGCGATCGCCTCGCGGCTTCTGCACGAACCGACGCTGCGGCTGAAGCGGGTTGCGAGCGAGGGCGACGCCTACGCCGAGGTCGCGGTCTTGCGTCAGCTCTTCGGCCTCGATCCCGGCTCCGAGCCGCTCGAGGCCGGCGGCGCCGAGGTCTCCGACCTTCGCGAGCGCCAGCGCAAGCACTCCGGCCACGACCGGTGAGCGCGGTCAGGCTCGCGACCAGGGGCAGCGCCCTGGCGCTCGTCCAGGCCGAGATCGTCTCCGTCGCGATCGGCGGCGCCGAGATCGTCGAGGTGCGAAACGAAGAGCCCGGCGTCGACGACAAGCAGCGCTGGGTGGCCGGGGTCGAGCGCGCGCTGCTGGCCGGGGAGGCCGACATCGGCGTGCATTCGGCCAAGGACCTTCCGGGTGAGCTTCCCGAGGGACTGGCGATCGTCGGCGTGCCCGAGCGCGAGGAGCCGAGCGATGCCCTGATCGGCGAGGCGTCGTCGCTGGACGACCTCGCCGAGGGGGCGAGGGTCGGGACCGCGAGCGTGCGCCGGCGCTCGCAGCTGCTCGCCGCGCGCCCCGATCTCGAGATCGCCGATCTGCACGGCAACGTCGATACCCGCCTCGCCAAGCTCGCCGCCGGCGACTACGACGCGATCGTGCTTGCCAGCGCCGGCGTTCGCCGGCTCGGGCGCGAACGCGAGATCTCGTTTCGCTTCGAGATCGACGATCTCGTTCCCGCACCCGGTCAGGGCTGTCTCGCGATCGAGGCGCTCAGCGACCATGACGGCCCCGGGGTCGCCGAGGCCGCCGAGATCTCCGATCGCAATGCCTTGATCGAGCTCACGGCCGAGCGGGCCGCGGTGCGCGCGCTCGAGGCCAGCTGCGACACGCCGGTCGGCATCTGCGCCCGCGTCGAGGGCGACGACCTCGTCATCCGCGGTTACGCCGGGCTTGCCGACGGCGGCGCCTGGGTCCGCGATCGCATCAGCGGCGACGCGAGCCAGCCGGTCGCGCTGGGCGAGGCACTGGTCGAGCGCATGGTCGCCGCGGGCGCACGCGTGATCCTCGACCAGGCCGAGCTCGAAGCAGCGAAGACGGGATGAGCGCGCGACCCGGGATCGTCTACCTCGTCGGTGCCGGGCCCGGCGACCCCGGTCTGATGACAGCGCGATCGCTGGCGCTGATCGCCTCGGCCGACGTCGTCCTCTATGACCGGCTGATCGGTCCGACCGCGCTCGAGCGGCGCCCGCGAGGACGCCGAGCTCGTCTACGTCGGCAAGAAGTCGGGCCTGGAGCAGTTTCGCGCCAACGAGGCCCAGGCGGAGATCGAGGCGCTGATCGTCGAGCACGCCCGCGCCGGGCGCAGCGTCGTTCGCCTCAAGGGCGGCGATCCGTTCGTCTTCGGTCGCGGCGGCGAGGAGGCGGAGGTCCTGGCCGAGGCCGGGATCGAGTTCGAGATCGTCCCGGGGGTCACCGCCGGGGTCGCCGTGCCGGCCTACGCCGGGATTCCGGTGACCCACCGCGACGACGCCTCGGCGGTCGCCTTCGTCACCGGTCACGAAGACCCCGAGAAGCCCGAGACGGCGCTCGACTGGGATGCGCTGGCGCGCTTTCCCGGCACGCTCGTGCTCTACATGGGCGTGAAGAACCTGCCCTTGATCGCCGAGAGCCTGGCCGCGGCCGGGCGCGACCCCGCCCAGCCTGCCGCGGCGATCATGCGCGGCACCCATCCCGACCAGCGCACCGTCGTCTCGACGCTCGCCGAACTGCCCGAGGCGGTCGCGGCCGAGCGGCCTCGGCGCGCCGGCGATACTGCTCTTCGGCGAGGTCGCGGCGCGGCGCGAGGCGCTCGCCTGGCTCGAGCGTCGCCCGCTTCACGGCAAGCGCGTCGTCGTCACCCGAGCCCGAGCGCAGGCGAGTGGTCTCGCTGAGACCCTGCGCGAGCTCGGCGCCGAGGCGATCGAGCTGCCCGCGATCCGGATCGAGCCGACGATCGAGAGCGCCGCCGTGCGCGACGCCGTCGCCAGCCTCCACACCTACGCGCTCGTCTGTCTCACCAGCCCCAACGGCGTCCGCCTGCTGTTCGAGGCGATGGCCGCACAGGGCCGCGACGCCCGCGCGCTCGCCAATGCGACCGTGGCCGCGATCGGCCCCGGCACCGCTGCGGCGCTGGCCGCAGCGCGGCGTGATCGCCGACATCGTCCCTGATCGCTTCGTCGCCGAGGCGCTGATCGAGGCACTCGCCGACGTCGACGTACGAGGGCCGCCCGGTGCTCATCGCCCGCGCGGCCGAGGCACGCGACGTGCTCCCCGACGCCTTGCGCGATCGCGGCGGCGACGTCGATGTCGTCGCCGTCTATGAGACCGTTCGCGAGCAACCCGATCCCGAGGCGATCGAAGCCGCGCAGACGGCCGACTACGTCACCTTCACCTCGTCGTCGACGGTGCGCAACCTGCTCGAGGCGATCGGCGACCGCTTCCCGCGCCAAGCGCGAATCGTCTCGATCGGCCCGGTGACGAGCGAGACCGCGCGCGAAGCCGGGCTCGAGGTGCACGTCGAGGCTGAACGCCACGACCCGTCGGGCCTGGTCGAGGCGCTGCTCGCCGACGCGGCGCGTTCGATCTGAACGCCGACGCGGTCGGCGCCTCCTTCCTCCAGCGGCGGTACTGTCGGTTCATGGCAGGGAGGTTCATCGGCGGCTTCGTCACTTTGGTCGTGTTGGTCGGGGCAGCTGCGGTGTCGGGAAACGCACAGGGGGCGCGTCCTGGAGAGGAACGGCTGGTGTCGTGCTCGTTCAATCCCGCGAAAGCGACGGCAGCGGTACGTGTTCGTCAAGCGAAGCCCGAGCGGCTGAACCTCCCGCCTGGATTTCCGGAGGATGCTCGAGGAGGCGTTGAGTGTGCGTTACCGACGAACGTCGCGGTGCAGCGGCGCGGCGACGGCATCGCGATCATCGAGGGTGACTTTCCATTCGAGCCACCGGTTCCATGCGCGCAAGGTCCGGTTACGGTCGACAACACCGATCGACTGAGGATCGCGAAGGGCAAGGCCGCGGAATCGATCGACCTCACCCTCGACCTCGCTTATGGCTTCTTGGAGCCCGGTGTAGTCGACGAGGGTGACGGAAGCTCGGAGATCGAGATCCGCGCGAACTTGGGCGGTGGTTTGGCAACGGTGCGATTCACGCGCGAGCAGGACCACGTCACAGCGGTCAGATCGACCAGCGGCATCGAGATCAACTTCAACTCGCTCGAGACGCTTCCCGATGCCGATCTCGTTCTCGATCCGAGCGCTGTGCCGTTGCTGCTCGGCGGTGGCTCGGACGATGTTCTGAGCGCCGAAGCGGATAGCACCTCGACGACGCCGAGCAACGGTATTTTCTTCTTGTTCGGTGGACAGGGTGCGGATGCGATCACCGGGTCGCCGGCAACCGACGTGATCGCCGGTGGACCGGGCGCCGATGTGGTCGAGGCCGGTCCCGGCAACGACTACGTCGAGGCCTTGGGCGGGCGCCGGACACGATCGACTGCGGCCCCGGACGAGACGACGTCTTCGTGCGCGACGATGCGAATCGACTCCGTCGTTGCGAACGCGTTGACGAAGTCGGTCGCTTCGGTGCCATCTTCAGCCGGCCGATGCGCGCCTACCTGCGCGCGCGCTCTCGGTAGCGCCTGCTCCTGCGCGGCGTAGATTGCCCGCATGACGCCGCGCCCGATCACCTTTCTCTCCGACTACGGCGAGGCGGACGGCTTCGCCGGGATCTGTCGCGCGGTGATCGCGAAGATCGCGCCCGAGACGCCGCGCTGATCGACCTCAGCCACGGCATCGCTCGCCACGACGTGCGCCAAGGCGCCGCGGTGCTGGCGAACTCGACGCCGTTCGCTCCCGCCGGCGTCCACCTCGCCGTCGTCGATCCTGGCGTCGGCAGCTCACGAGCAGCGGTGGCGGTGGCGACGGCGGCCGAAGGGCGCCTGTTCGTCGGACCCGACAACGGGCTGCTTGTCGACTGCGATCGCACATTTCGGCGGCGCCGTCGGAAGCGGTCGAGATCTCGTCCTCGAGCGCCCGGCTCGAGCCGGTATCCGAGACCTTCCACGGCCGCGACATCTTTGCTCCCGTCGCTGCGCATCTGGCGCTCGGCGAGCCGCTGGCGAGCCTCGGCGAGGCGATCGACCCGGACTCGCTTCAACAGCTCGAGCTGGGCGAGCCGGAGATCGAGCCCGGGGTCAGGCTCACGGCCGAGGTCGGCTACGTCGACGACTTCGGCAATGCGACCCTGCGCGCGACGGCCGCCGACGCCGAGCTCGCGGGCCTGCGCGTCGGTCAGCGGCTTCGCGTCAGCGCCCCTCGGCGGTCCTCGGAGGCGCTTTACGGCCGCACCTTCGCCGAGGTCGGCGCCGATCAGTTGCTGGTCTACGCCGGCGCCTCGGGTTCGCTGGCGCTCGCCATCAACCTCGGCAGCGCCGCCGACGTGCTCACGCTGACAGCCGGGCGAGCGCGTCGCGCTGACGGCGATGTGAGCGACTTCGGCCACCCCCATCTGCACCTGCGGCGGATCGGGTCGACCAACGATCGCGCCCGCGAGCTCGCAGAAGCCGGCGCTCCGAGTGGGACCATC
This sequence comes from uncultured Solirubrobacterales bacterium, assembly GCA_963730145.1. Taxonomy (GTDB): domain Bacteria; phylum Actinomycetota; class Thermoleophilia; order Solirubrobacterales; family 70-9; genus WHSW01. The sequence goes on along the minus strand of CAVSQT010000001.1, from coordinate 248,773 downwards.
GTCACCGCCGACGAGCAGAGCGCCGGGCGCGGGCGCCGAGGCCGGGCATGGTCGGCGCCGGCCGGCGCGGCGCTGCTGTACTCGGCGATCCTGCGGCCGCTCGAGCTCGAGCAGGCGCTGCTGCCGCTGGCGGTTGCGGTTGCCGTCTGCGAGGCGATCGAGTCGGTCAGCTCTCACGCCTGCGCGATCAAATGGCCCAACGACGTCTGGATCGACGAGCGAAAGGTCGCCGGGGTGCTGATCGAAGCACGCCCGCCGCAGTGGGCGGTGATCGGCGTCGGCGTCAACGTCGCGATCGCCGACGATGAGTTTCCCGACGACGTGCGCTGGCCGGCGATCTCGATCGGCGGCGGCGTCAGCGTCGACGCCGTCCGCGATGCGCTGTCTGCGAGTCGCTTGCTCGCTGGACGGTGGCGAGTCGCGCGCGACGCGGTCGAGGCGTTTCACCGTCGCGATGCGCTCAGCGGGCGCGAGGTCGGCTGGGAGGGAGCCGGGGTCGAGGCCGGGACCGGCGTCGCCCGCGGCGTCGACGATCGCGGCGACCTCGTGGTCGAGACGGCCGACGGCGAGCGCGTGGCGCTCGGCTCGGGCGAGGTCAGCCTGCGACTCCGCGGTTGAAGGGTTGATCACACGCTGGTCGGGGTCAACGTCTGCAATCGCCGCCGTCGCGTGCTAGGCCGCTTCGTCCTCGGCGACCGCTTCGACCGCCTCGTCGTCGGCTTCGTCCGACTGCTCTGGCTTGGCCTCGCCCTTCTCCGGTGCGAGCTTCTCGCGCGAGCGGCCGTTGGACTCGGAGTCGTCGCGCTTGGCGTCGCCGTCGCCCGGCGCTTGCCCCCCTTGGGGAAGTTGCGCAAGAGCTCGCGGGCGACGGCCGAGGGCTTTCTCGCCAGCCGCATGCGGGCGCCGCGAAGAACCTCCTCGGCCTCGGGCGTGTGGGCCACCGCCGCCGCCAGCAGCGAGACCGCGAGGCGGCGGTCCTGCTGGCGCGTCGCGTGCACGATCCGGCGCGCGTTGCGGCCGTGGGCGCGTCCTGAGGAGTTGACGAAGAGCCCGAGCAGCCGCTTCGTCTCCGGCCAGCGCTGAACCGCGTATTCCTCGTGCAGCTCGCGCGTCATCTCGGCCAAGCGCCAAACCCAGGCCTGGGCCTGGTCGCGGCGGCCGATTCGCTTCTCGGCCAAGGCGTTGAGCAGCACCTTGGCTCCGGCGCGGCGCTCGTCGCGCGGCCAGGCGGCGACGACATCGACCGCATCGTCGAAGGGCTCTGCCTCGCGCAGCGCCGCGACTTCGCTCAGCGCCTTCAGTCGCAGCTGGTGGTTTCGGTTTCGCTGCAGGCACGTGAGCAGGAAGCGCCGGCGCAACTCCTTGGCCTGATCGTGCTGGATCATCGTCTTCACGCGGCGCCAGTTGTTCGACGTCAACGCGCGCTCCGGCCAGCGCCGCCCAAGCGTGCTGCTCGGAGTAGTTGAGGTTCTCCACCGCGATTCGCCACAGCTCGCGCTCGAGCACCGCGAGCCGGCGCTCGGGCTCGGCGGCGACCGGGACGACGCGGCGCTCGACGCGCACCCTGCGTCCGCGGCCGCGGCGAACCGGGCCGACGACGATCGCTCCGCCGCGGTAGACGTCGCGGTCGAGCAGGCTGTGCAGGGTGACGATCGTCTCGTCCGATGTCGTCGCCGGGTGCACGAGGTCGATCACGAGGCCGGCTTCCTTGCCCGGGTTGCGGCGCGTGACGCGACCGACGCGCTGCTGGTAGACGCGCCGTGATGCCGTCGGCGCCAGGTGCATGCAGATCGTTGCGCGGGGTGAGTTCCAGCCCTCGGCGAGCAGCATCGCGTTGCAGAGCACGTCGACCTCGCCGCGCTCGAAGCCGGCGAGGATCTCGGCCAGCTCGCGCTTCGGCGTCTCGCCCGAGACGGCCTGGGCGTTGATGCCGACCTTGCGAAACGCTGCGGCGACGTTCTTGGCGTGCTTGACGCCGGCGGTGTAGACGACGCCCGGCACACGCTTGAAGCGCGACTGGTAGAGGTCGGCGATGGCGACGTTGAAGGGCTCCTGATCGAGCAGCGCCGCGAGCTCTTCCTGGTCGAAGTCCTGGTCGACCTCGCCGCGGCGCAGCGGCACCTTGGCGATCGTTCGCACTCCCGGGCCCGGCGGTATGCGGATGCAGCGCAGAGGTGAGATCACGCCCCGGCGCGCGGCCTGGGCGAGGTCGAAGCGCGAGGTCTGGGTCGGGAAGAGGTCTGCGACGTGGCGGGCGATCAGGGCGCCGGTCGCGGTCATGCCGATGAACACCGGGCCGGTCCAGTTGCGGATGCAGGCGCTGGTCTTCTCACCGAGCGCGGTGTGTGCCTCGTCGCAGATCACGATCGAGTAGGCATCCGAGACGCGCCCGGCGTTGCGCACGAACCACTGGTAGGTCTCGACCGTCACCGGCCCGTAGGGATGATCGGACCCGTCGAGCAGCGGCGGCGAGAGACGATCCTTGTACCCGCGCGTCGAGATCTCGCCGATGAACTGGTCGACGAGATTGCGACGGTGGGTGAGGATGAGCACGCCGCCGGTACGTGAAGCCTCGATGAAGCCGACGGCGGCCACGGTCTTGCCGGCGCCGGTCGCGTGCTCGAACCAGAACCTGCGGTCGGCGCCGGGATCCTCGGGGGCCTCTGCGACCAGATCCTCGTCGGCCTCGGCGTCGGGCTCCTCCCAGTCCTGGGGCTCCTCGTCCTCGGCGAGCTCCTCGCTCTCCGGCGGGCAGCTCCTCGCCTTCCGCTTCGAGGTCGTCGTCGTCGAGCAGGTCGGCGCCGTCGTCGACGTCCTCTTCGTCGTCGACGGCGGCAACCGGCTTTGGCGCTGGGCTTGACCTCGACCGCGGCGCCCTCGTTGCCGTTGGTCTGCGCCTTGCCGTTGCGACCGTTCTGCCGCGCTTCGCCCTCGGGGCTCTCCAGCTCCGTGGTCATCGCGGCGAGAGTCCCGGAGAGCGCGTCGACCTGGTGGTCGTTGAGCTCGGCGCCGTCGAGAAGCTCCGGCTTGTCCTCCGACAGCAGGCGCTCGAGCCCGAGCAGCAGGGAGTAGTCGCGGCGCCACTGCATCGACGGTGTCTCGGCGCCGTCGCGGATCTCCGCGAGAGCCGCCTCGACCGCGCGCAGGCGGGCCGTGCCCGGGACGAGGTCGGCGAGAGTCTCGCCTTCGAGCAGGATCGGCTCTCGGGAGAAATCCCGGACTAGATCGAGTTCAGCCTCGCTCAACTCGCTGGCCGCTTTCGCAGCAACGTCAGTGTGATTGGACATGGGAAGGGGGGATGTGATCCCGTGCTCGCCTAATACCGAACGGGGTTTTCAGGATGTGGCGACGAGCGAAGTAAGCTCAGAAGAGGTGGGCGCCGGACCGGGATACGAATACCCCTTAGCCGGACCGACGTCCTCCGCTGGTCCGAGTTCCTACGGGACCAAGGGCTCATTGAACCACACTCACGGGCAGATGCGCGACAGAACTCTCCCCAAGAGCAGACTTGGCGCCCTCGCCGCGGCGAGCGCGATCACGGCGGCGCTCACGTTCGCGGCATGTGGCGGCGGGACGCTGACGACCCCGGCTCGGGAAATCCCGAGTCGGTCGGGGCCGAGAGCGAGTTCGCAGAGGCGCTCGCGGGAGCGCCGCCGGCGCTCGCCGACCTCTATGCCGACGCCAACACGATCATCGAGGGCGGGCCCGAGGTGTTCGAGGAGAAGCTGGCCGAGCTCGAGGGCAATCCGGTCGTCGTCAACAAGTGGGCATCGTGGTGCGGTCCTTGCCGATACGAGTTCCCCTTCTTTCAGGAGGCCGCGATCAGGCGCGGCGAGGAGATCGCCTTCATCGGCGTCAACGCCGACGACTCGACCGACGCGGCCGAGACCTTCCTCGACGAGCTCCCGCTTCCGTACCCCAGCATCAGCGACCCCGAGAACGAGATCGAGGATCAGATCAAGGGCTTCTACTTTCCTTCAACCGCCTTCTACAGCGCCGAGGGCGAGCTCCTGTACACGCGCCAGGGCCCCTACGACTCCGCCGCCGATCTCAACGCCGAGATCACCAAGTACCTCGGCTGACGCCGCTGCAGAGCGGATAATCGACTCGATGAGCCGGCGCACGCACACTGGTATGCTCTTGACGCGTGCTGGCGGGCCTGCTGCTCTTGCCCGGGCGCCGGTGGCGCTCAAGAGACGCAGACCGTGCCCTCGATCGAGCTCTCCGGGACGATCGATCCCGCGACCGAGAAGTGGATCGACAGCGCGCTTGGCGACGCGGCAGACGAGGGCGCGCCCTTGGTCGTCATTCGCCTCGACACCCCCGGCGGGCTCGACAGCTCGATGCGAGCGATCATCCAGGACATCGTCGAGGCGCCGATGCCGGTCGTCGTCTACGTCTCGCCCGACACGGCGCGCGCCGCCTCGGCCGGCGCCTTCATCACCGAGGCCGCCGACGTCGCCGCGATGGCGCCGCAGACCAACATCGGCTCCGCCAGCGCGGTCACCGCCACCGGCGATGACATCGGCGGCACCCTCGGCGAGAAGGTCGAAAACGACGCGTCGGCCTTCATCCGCGCCCTCGCCGAGAGCCACGGTCGCAACGGCGCCGTGGCCGAGACGATGGTCACCGAGGCCGAGAACTTCACCGCCGCCGAGGCGCTCGAGCAGGAGCTGATCGATCTCGTCGTGGCCAGCGAGGAGGAGTTGATCGAGGCGCTCGACGGCTTCGCCGTCAAGGGCGCCAAGGCGGCAACCCTCGAAACCGCCGGGCTCGTCACCGACCAGCGCGACATGACGCTGCAGTACGAGCTGCTGCAGATCCTCGTCAACCCGAACATCGCCTTCCTCCTGCTCTTGGTCGGCATCATCGGGATCGCGATCGAGCTCTTCAGCCCGGGGCTGATCATCCCCGGCACCCTCGGCGTCGTCTCCTTCCTGCTCGGCGCCTTCGGCACCTCGCAGCTCCCCGTCACGGCCGTGGGCATCGCGCTGCTGGTCGTCGGCATCGCGATGATCATCGCCGAGGCCCATCTGCCCACCAACGGGATCGTCGGCGCGATCGGGGCCGTCGCGCTGGTCGCCTCCGGGCTGCTGCTGTTCGACACCGGCTCGGACTTCGACGTCTCGACGCCGCTGGTGATCGGCGCCGCGATCGTCACCGCCGGACTGCTCGGCGTTCGCGGTCAGAAAGGTGCTCGAGGCCAGTCGCAACCCGGTGCTCACCGGGTGGGAGGAGCTGCTGGGCGCGGAGGGAGACGTGCGCGTCCCGCTCAGCCCGCTGGGACAGGTCTTCGTCCACGGCGCGCTGTGGAAGGCGACGCTCGCCGACGACGGCTCGGAGGCCGAGGCCGAACGGCTGCGCGAGCGCGGCGCTAGAGTCCGAGTCGAGGCGGTCGAAGGGTTGACGCTGCGCGTACGCCCGGTCGCCGAGACCGAAAACACCCCTGCCGAAGGAGCCAGCTCGTGACAGTCGCCCTCGCGGTCATCGCAGTAATCGCGGTCTTCATCCTGATCCTGCTTGCCTCCTCGGTGCGAATCCTGCGCGAGTACGAGCGCGGAGTCATCTTCCGTCTCGGCCGCCTGATCGCGCAAAAGGGCCCGGGCCTGATCCTGCTGATCCCGTTCATCGACCAGATGGTCCGCATCGACCTGCGCACGGTGACCCTGAACGTCCCGCCCCAGGAGATCATCACCAAGGACAACGTCACCGTCCGGGTCAACGCCGTCGCCTACTTCCGCGTCATCGATCCGAACAAGGCGATCACCGAGGTCGAGAACTTCCTCCTCGCCACCTCGCAGATCTCGCAGACCACCCTGCGCTCGGTCCTCGGCAAGGCCGAGCTCGATGCGCTGCTGGCCGAGCGCGAGCGCCTCAACACCGATCTGCAGCAGATCATCGACGAGCAGACCGAGCCCTGGGGCGTGAAGGTCTCGACCGTCGAGGTCAAGGACGTCGAGTTGCCGGCGGAGATGCAGCGCGCGATCGCCCGCCAGGCCGAGGCAGAGCGCGAGCGGCGCGCCAAGGTCATCGCCGCCGACGGCGAGTTCCAGGCCTCGGAGAAGCTCTCCCAGGCGGCCAACATCATGAGCGAGAACCCGGCGACTCTGCAGCTGCGCTACCTGCAGACGCTGGTCGAGATCGGCGTCAACAACAGCACCACCGTCGTCTTCCCGCTGCCGATCGACCTGCTCAAGCCGCTGCTCGAACCTCATGCGCCGTCGAGCGTTCCGTCGTCGCCGAACCCCGCGAAGCCGCCGGCGCCACCGACGCTCGCGCCAGACCCCCCCGCCTAGGCCCAGGGCTTGTCAGAGATCCGGATCGACCAGCTCAACGGGCTGCGGGCGATCCTCGCGCCCGGTCGGGCTCGAGCGCCCGGATGCCTTCGTCCCCGAGCCGGCGCAGACGAATCCCGGCGCCGCCGAGAGATGTCCCTTTTGCGTCGGGCGTGAGCAGCGAACCCCGCCCGAGGTCTGGGCCAACAGGCCACAGGGCGGGGAGCCCGATACGCCCGGCTGGCTCGTGCGCTCGGTGCCGAACCTGTATCCGGTGCTCGTGCCCGCTCGAGCAGGCGTCAGGCGCCGGACACGCCGCGCCGGTGGAGAGCGGCTTCGCCAGCTCGATCGATCCGCTGGCGGCATCGACCCGCGGCGCCGAGGCCGATCTCTTTCGCTCGCAGCCGGCGACCGGCGCGCACGAGGTGATCGTCAACGGCCCCGAGCACGCGACGGCGCTGGCGCAGCTCGGCGACGAGCAGCTCGCGCTCGCCGTGGCCGGCTGGCGCGAGCGCATGCGCGCCCATCCCGACGCCGCCTATCTGCATCTGATCGTCAACGAGGGGCCGCTCGCCGGAGGCTCGCTCGAGCATTCCCATGCTCAGCTGTACGCGCTCGGGTTCGTGCCGGCGGCGATCGCGCGCGAGCGCGAGCGCGCCGCGGCTTACCACGAGCGCACGATGGGCGCGCACCTGCTTCAGGACATCACCACCGAGGAGGTGCGCCGCCGTGAACGTCTGGTCGCCGTCGACGACGAGGCGGCTCTGATCTGCCCCTGGGCCTCGCGCTCCCCGTTCGAGCTGCGCGTCATTCCCCGGCGCCCGGCGCGCTCGTTTCGAGGACGACGAGGGCGGTGCGGCGATGATCGCGACAGCGATGCGGGCGCTCGGCGGAGCGCTCGGCTCGGTGCCGCAGCTCAACCTCTGGGTACGAACCGCGCCGCGTGGTGTCGCCGAGTTCAGCTGGTACATCGACATCGCCCCGCGACTGACGACGAAGGCCGGGTTCGAGATGGGCACCGGGGTGGAGATCAACGTCTACCCGCCCGAGCGCGCGGCCTCGGACCTGCGCGAGGCGCTCGGCTGAGCCGACCTCGCGCGGGCGCTCGAAGCGCCCGCGCGCCGACGGGTACGCTGCCAGGCCGATGCCGCCCGTCCGCCAGCCCTTTCCCCGCTTCATCGCCGATGCCGCGCAGGAGGGCCGTCCCTATGGCCGCTGGGAGGAGCGCCTGCGCGAGGAGTTCGCCAAGGCCTGCGCCCCGCTCGCCGACGAGGCGGGCTCGGCGCTCGACCCGATGACCGTGAAATGGTTTCCCGACCGCTCCTGGGGAGGTCGCGTCTACGTTCCCGCCAGCGGTCGCGCCGCGCAGGCGGTCAAGGACGACGACGGCGAGGAGGTCCTCGCCGAGTTCTACGGCTGGGTCTCGTTCGCCGCCGCCGACGACGACGGCGAGCCCAGCGATCTGCGCGCCAAGGTCGACTTCACCGACGTCACCGCCGACGACAACCCCGACTGGAAGATCGACCTCAACGACGACGTCATCGGCCAATGGCGCACCGACGGTGGCCGCGGCGGCGACGTCACGCTGGTCTGGGGCTTGCCGCTGGTGCGCGGCGCAGTCGCCGTCACCGCCGAGCTCGAAGGCGAGACGATCGACCAGGCCCCGGTCGCCGACGGTCGTTTCACCGTCGTCGCCGTCGACGCGGTCCACGGCTTCGGCGACGACCTCTACCTCGAGATCAAGCTCTGGGGCAGAAACGTCGCCTTGGTCGCCTCGGAGAGCCTCTACGCAGCCGACGAGGAGGATTAGCAGCTGACAGCGAGGCGCCGCTGGTTGGCAGCAGCGTTGGCGATCGTCAGCGCTGGCCGCCGCGCTGGCTCTGTGGCTGTTCCTCGACGATCCGGCAGAGCCGATGACGCAGCCGAGCGCTGCGACCGCCCGCCCGGGCGGATCCGGTGCAGTCGCCCGCGCCCGCCAAGAAGCAGCCGAAGACGCGGCGCTTCACGGTCTCGGTCAGCGGCGACCTGCTCATGCACAGCCCGCTGCTCGCTCGTGCGCTCGCCAACGGTGGCGGTGAGAGCTACGACTTCGCCCCGTTCTTCGAGGCGATCGAGCCCTACGTGCGCGACGTCGACCTCGCCCTCTGTCACCTCGAAACCCCGCTCGGCCCCGGCCCACCGGCAACCTACCCGGTCTTCAACACGCCGATCGACCTCGCCGCGTCGATCGAGCGCAGCGGCTGGGACGCCTGCTCGACGGCCTCCAACCACTCGCTCGATCAGGGAATCGAGGGGATTCGAGACACGGTTCGAGCGCTCGACGAGCAGGGGATCGAGCACTCCGGCTCCTTCGCCACGGCAAAGGCCGAGCGGCGGCCGACGATTCTGCGCGTTGGCGGCGTCAAGCTCGGCTACCTCTCCTTCACCGACGCCACCAACGGCTTCATCGCACCGAGCGCTTGGGCGCTCGACGAGTACGCGGCCGCCGATCCAGCGGCGGGTGCGAAGGCGATCCTCGAGAAGGCGCGACGGGCGAAGCGAGCGGGCGCCGAGGCGGTGATCGTCAACATCCACTGGGGCGACGAGTACTCGAGCGAGCCGAACGCGTCGCAGCGCGAGATCGCGAAGCGGCTGACGGCATCGCCGCTGATCACCGCGGTGGTCGGCCAGCACCCGCACGTCGTCCAGGCGATCGAGCGCATCAACGGCAAGTTCGTCGTCTTCAGCGAGGGCAACCTGGTCTCCAACCAGGGCGCCGCGTCGGGGCTGCCGGTCGAAACTCAGGACGGGCTCGTCGCGCTGCTCGACTTTCGCGCCCGCCGCGGCGAGGTCGAGGTGCGAAGGGTCCGCTACGTGCCGACATGGGTGCGCCCCGGCGACTACGCGGTGCTGCCGGCGCGGCCAGGCGCCGACCGCGACCACGCCGACGCGCTGCGCGAGTCGCGGTCTCGAACGGTGACCACCGTTGGCGAGCGCGAAGGCATCGAGGCGGTCTCGGGCCCGTAGATATGCTCGCCGCGAGAGCGAGGTGACAGAGATCGAGACGATCGAGCTGGGAGCGAGCGGTGCGACGGCCGAGGCGGTCGTAGCGGTTGCCCGCCGCGGCGCCCGCGCCGAGCTCGGCGACGCCGCCCGGGAGGCGATGGAGCAGACAGCCGAGGTCGTCGCCCGCCTCGCCGCCGCCGACGAGCCCGCATACGGGATCTCGACCGGGTTCGGGTCCCTCGCCCATACCCGGATTCCAGCCGAGCGCCGGACCGAGCTGCAGCGCGCGCTGGTGCGCTCCCATGCCGCCGGAATGGGGCCGCCGGTCGAGCGTGAAGTCGTCAGGGCGATGCTCTTCCTGCGCGCCCGTTCGCTGGCGCTCGGGCGCTCGGGCGCACGGCCGCTGCTCGCCGAGACGATGCTGGCGATGCTCGACGCCGGGCTCGACCCGGTCGTCTACGAGCACGGCTCGCTCGGCGCCAGCGGCGATCTGGCGCCGCTGGCGCATTGCGCCCTGGCGCTGATCGGCGAGGGCGAGGTGATGGACGCCGACGGCGCCCCGGTTGCCTCCGCCGAGGCTCTCGCGGGCGCCGGGATCGAGCCGCCGGTCCTCGGGCCCAAGGAGGGACTGGCGCTGATCAACGGCACCGACGGAGTCCTCGGCATGCTCGTGCTCGCGCTCGCCGATCTCGCCGCAGCTCGCAACCGCCGCCGACATCGCCGCGGCGATGACGACCGAGGCGCTGCTCGGCACCGATCGCGCCTTCGCCGCCGATCTCATCGCCCTGCGCCCGCACCGAGGTCAGGCGGCCAGTGCCGCAAATCTGCGGCGGTTGCTGGCGGGATCGGCGATCGTTGCCAGTCATCGCGAGGGAGACCCGCGCGTCCAGGATGCCTACTCGATTCGCTGCACGCCCCAGGTCCACGGCGCCGCGCGGGACACCGTCGCTCACGCCGAGACCGTGGCCGCTGCCGAGCTGGTCTCGGCGATCGACAACCCGATGGTGCTGCCCGACGGCCGGGTCGAGTCGTGCGGCAACTTTCACGGTGCTCCGGTTGCTTTCGCCTGCGACTTCCTCGCGATCGCGGCCGCCGAGGTCGGGGCGATCTCGGAGCGGCGTACCGACCGCCTGCTCGACGCGACGCGCTCGCAGGGGCTGCCGCCCTTCCTCGCCCCCGACGCCGGCGTCGACTCCGGGCTGATGATCTCGCAGTACACGCAGGCGGCGATGGTGGCCGAGAACCGCCGGCTGGCGGCGCCTGCGTCGGTCGACTCGCTGCCGACGAGCGCGATGCAGGAGGACCACGTCTCGATGGGCTGGGGCGCGGCGCGAAAGCTGCGCACCGTGGTCGCCAATCTGCGCCGCATCCTCGCCGTCGAGCTCACATGCGCCGGCCGTGGCCTCGAGCTGCGGGCGCCGCTCGAGCCCGCCCGCGGCACCGGCGCCGCACTGACCGCGCTGCGGACGGTGGTGCCCGGCCCCGGCCCCGACCGCTGGCTCTCGCCGGAGCTTGCCGCGGTCGAAGCGCTGCTTGCGCAGGGGGCGCTGATCGCCCGGGTCGAAGCCGAGATCGGAGAGCTCGATTGAGTCGAGGCGAAGCGAAGCCGAACCGCGACGTGGTCGAGGCTGCCGGCCACGGTGCGGTCGATCGCAGCATCATCGAGGCGTTTCGACGCGACGGGGCGGTGCCGATCCGCGGCCTGCTCTCGGCCGCGCAGGTGGAGACCCTTCGGCGCGGGATCGAGCGAAATCGTGCCGAGCCCGGGCCCCTGGCACAGGGCCACGGCGCGGGTCAGACCTTCTTCGAGGATTTCTGCAACTGGGATCGGATCAGCGAGTACGAGACGGTGATCCACGAGGCCGGCCTCGGAGCGCTGGCCGCGAAGTTGGTGGGAGCGCAGACGGTGCGGCTGTTTCACGACCACGTGCTGGTCAAGGAGGCGGGCAGCGAGGAGCCGAGCCCGTGGCATCAGGACCAGCCGTATTACTGTGTCGAAGGTCGCCAGAACGTCTCCCTGTGGCTCCCCGTCGACCCGGTCGGGCGCGAGAACACGCTCGAGTTCGTTGCCGGGTCGCACGCCTCGGGAACCTGGTACATGCCGCGAACCTTCGTCTCGCAGACCGCGCTTGTCTTCGACGAGGGCGAGCTCGCGGAGGTGCCCGACATCGAGGCGGCCCGCTCCGATCACGAGATCCTCGGCTGGGAACTGCAGCCCGGCGACGCCGTCGCCTTTCACATGCTGACCCTGCACCAGGCCGGCGGGTCGCCGACGCTGCGCCGGGCGTTCTCGGTACGGCTGCTCGGCGATGACGCCCGCTACGCCCCGCGTCCGCATCCGACGAGCCCGCCCTTCCCCGGGCTCGAGCGCGAGCTCGTCCCCGGCGACCCGTTCGACAATCCGCGGTTTCCGGTCCTGCACCCTGGAGCGCTGCGGTGAGCGGCCCGCGAGAGGTCCGCGCGCCCACCGGGGCAGAGCTCTCCTGCCGGGGCTGGCCGCAGGAGGCCGCGCTGCGGATGCTGATGAACAACCTCGACCCCGATGTCGCCGAGCGCCCCGACGACCTCGTCGTCTACGGCGGCACCGGCCGTGCCGCGCGCTCGTGGCAGGCCTTCGACGTGATCGTCGGCGAGCTGCGTGCGCTCGCCGACGACGAGACGCTGCTGGTGCAGTCGGGAAAGCCCGTCGGCGTCTTTCGCACCCACGAGTGGGCGCCGCGCGTCCTCATCGCCAACTCCAACCTCGTCGGCGAATGGGCCAACTGGGACGAGTTTCGCCGCCTCGAGCAGCTCGGGCTGACGATGTACGGTCAGATGACCGCCGGCTCGTGGATCTACATCGGCAGCCAGGGGATCGTCCAGGGCACCTACGAATGCTTCGCCGAGATCGCGCGGCGACGCTTCGGCGGCACGCTTGCCGGGACGATCACGCTCACGGCCGGGCTCGGCGGGATGGGCGGCGCGCAGCCGCTGGCGGTGACGATGAACGACGGCGTCGCGCTCTGCATCGAGGTCGACCCGGAGCGGATCCGCAGGCGGCTCGAGACTCGCTATCTCGACGAGCGTGCCGACGACCTCGACGACGCGATCGCCGCTGCGTCGCCGCCAAGCGCGAGCGCCGCGCCGCCAGCATCGGCCTCTGCGCCAACGCCGCCGAGGTCGTGCCCGAGCTGCTGCGCCGCGGCTTCGAGGCGGACATCGTCACCGACCAGACCAGCGCCCACGACCCGCTCGTCGGCTACGTGCCGGCGGGCCTGACGCTGGCCGAGGCCGCAGAGCTGCGCGAGCGTGACCCCGACGGCTACATCGAGCGCGCCCGCGCTTCGGCGGCGGCCCACTGCTTCGCCATGGTCGGGTTCATGGAGGCCGGCGCCGAGGTCTTCGACTACGGCAACAGCCTGCGCCGCGAGGCCGAGCTCGGCGGCTTCGAGAACGCCTTTGCCTATCCGGGCTTCGTCCCCGCCTACATCCGGCCGCTGTTCAGCGAGGGCAAGGGCCCGTTTCGGTGGGTGGCGCTGTCGGGCGATCCGGCCGACATCGCCGCAACCGACCGCGCCGTGCTGGCCGAGTTCCCCGACGACGAGGCGCTGGCCCGCTGGATCGCGATGGCGGGCGAGCGCATCGCCTTCCAGGGACTGCCGGCGCGAATCTGCTGGCTTGGCTACGGCGAGCGCCGGCGGCTCGGACTGCGCTTCAACGAGATGGTCCGAAGCGGCGAGCTCAGCGCCCCGGTCGTGATCGGTCGCGACCATCTCGACTCGGGCTCGGTCGCCTCGCCCTATCGCGAGACGGAGTCGATGCTCGACGGATCCGACGCGATCGCCGACTGGCCTCTGCTCAATGCCCTCGTCAACACCGCCTCCGGCGCGGCCTGGGTCAGCATCCATGACGGCGGCGGGGTCGGGATCGGGCGCTCGATTCATGCCGGCATGGTCTGTGTCGCCGACGGCACCGAGCTCGCCGCGCAGAAGCTCGACCGGGTGCTCACCGCCGATCCCGGCATGGGCGTGATCCGCCACGCCGACGCAGGCTATGAGCGCGCGCTGGAAGTCGCCTCGCAGCGGGGCGTGCGGGTGCCGATGGTCGACCAGCCAGGGTCCGGCGGCTAGGTGGCGACGCTGCCGATTCTTCAGATCGGGCATCCGGTGCTGCGCGAGCGCGCCCGCGAGGTGAGCCGCGACGAGCTCGCCTCAGCTGAGGTTCAGACGTTGATCGACGACATGATCGAGACGATGCGCGCCGCCGGAGGCGCCGGCCTCGCCGCCAACCAGATCGGCCGCGCGTTGCGGATCGCGGTCGCCGAGGTCGACAACAACCCGCGCTATCCGTACAAGCCGCCGATCGCGCTGACCGTGTTCGTCAACCCGGTGATCGAGCCGCTCGACTCCGAGATGGTCGCGATCAACGAGGGCTGCCTCTCGGTCCCGGACCTGCGTGGCGAGCTCGAACGCCACGTCAACACCCGGGTGCGCTACCTCGACCGCGAGGGGCAGGAGCACGACGTGGTCAAGCGCGGGCTCACGGCGGGAACCTTCCAGCACGAGGTCGACCACCTCGACGGCGTCCTCTTCGTCGATCGTGTCGGCGACCCGAGGACGCTGACGACCTGGGAGCAGTTCGAGCGCTTCCACCGCGAGGCGTTCGTCGAGCGCATCACCGAGTTCGTCGAGCGCGTGGGTTCGTGAGCGTGGTCGGTACCTACTGGTGCGAGCTTGCGTGGCTCGGCGGCGAGCGGGCCGAGAGCGGCGTCGTGGTCGAGGTCGACGGGGAGCACATCGTCGATGTCTCCGCCGGCGTCGCCGCGGCTCCTGCCGGCGCCACCAGGCTCGGCGGCCTGACCTTGCCCGGCTTTGCCAACTCGCACTCGCATGCCTTTCATCGTGCGCTGCGCGGGCGCACGCACGGCGAGAGCGGCAGCTTCTGGACCTGGCGTGAGCGCATGTACGAGCTCGCGGCCAAGCTCGATCCCGACAGCTACCTTCGCCTGGCGCGGGCGACCTTCGCCGAGATGGCGTTGTCGGGGATCACCGCCGTCGGCGAGTTTCACTACCTGCACCATGGTCCCGGCCGGTGAGCCCTACGAGGACCCGAACGAGATCGGCGAGGGCGCTGATCGCAGCCGCCGGCGCAGGCCGGGATCCGGATCACGCTGCTCGATGCCTGCTATTTGCACGGCGGCATCGGTGAACCGCTGAACACGGTGCAGCGGCGCTTCTCCGACGGCGACGCCGCGGCCTGGGCCGCCCGCGTGGACGAGCTGGCCGACGGACCGCGGTGCCCGCGTCGGCGCGGCGATCCACAGCGTCCGCGCGGTCGACCCTGCCGCGGCGACGGCGGTGGCCGCTTGGTCGGCCGAGCGCGATCGCCCCCTGCATGCCCACGTCTCCGAGCAGCCGGCCGAGAACGAGGCCTGCCTCGAGAGCGTATGGACTGACGCCGACCGGGCTGCTCGAGCGGGCGGGCGCCCTGCGATCCGGCTTCACGGCGGTGCACGCGACACATCTCAGCGCCGGCGACACCGCCACCCTCGGCTCGGCCGGCTGCTGCTGCTGTCTCTGTCCGACGACCGAGCGCGACCTCGGCGACGGCATCGGCCCGGGGCGCCTCCTGCGCGAGGCGGGAGCGTCGCTCGCGCTCGGCTCGGACTCGCACGCGGTCATCGACATGCTCGAGGAGGCGCGAGCGGTCGAGCTCGACGAACGGCTGGCCAGCGGCGAGCGCGGCCATCATTCGCCGCAGTCGCTGCTCGCCGCCGCCACGCACGCCGGCCACGCCTGCATCGGCTGGCCCGAAGCCGGCGCGATCGAGGCGGGGCGGATCGCCGATCTGGTCACGCTTCGGCTCGATGGCGTCCGCCTGGCCGCAACCGGCGCCGCCAACGCGCTCGAGGCGGCGGTGTTCGCGGCGACCGCAGCCGACATCGACAGCGTCATCTGCGGGGGCCGCGCGATCGTCAGCGACGGCCGCCACCGAGAGCTCGACGTCGCCGCCGAGCTGCGCGAGACGATCGGCGGACTGATCGGATGAGCACCCTCGTGATCGATGACATCGGCCTGCTGGCCACGAACGACCCCGAGCTCGGCGAGGGGCCGCTGGGCCTGCGCCGCGATGCTGCCCTCGTCGTCGAGGACGGCCACGTGCTCGCGATCGAGGATGCGGGCGCCGCGGCCGACGAGCGGTTCGACGCGGCCGGGCGCTGCCTGATCCCGGGGTTCGTCGACAGCCACACGCACCTGGTCTTCGCCGGCGACCGCGCCGACGAGTTCGCGGCGCGGATGTCCGGGCGGCCCTACGAGGCAGGCGGCATCCGCGTGACGACGCAGGCGACTCGGGCCGCGAGCGACGCCGAGCTGCTGGCGCTGGCGAGCGCCCGCCGTGCGGAAGGCCTTGCCGCCGGCATCACCCACGTCGAGATCAAGTCCGGCTACGGGCTCACGGTCGAGACCGAGGCGCGGCTGTGCGCCGCCGCCGCCGAGTTCACCGACGACGTCACCTTCCTCGGCGCGCACGTCGTCCCCGACGAGTACGAGGGACGGGCGGACGATTACGTCGAGCTCGTCTGCGGCGAGATGCTCGCCGCGTGCTCGCCGCGCTGTCGCTGGATCGACGTCTTCTGCGAGCAGGGCGCCTTCGACGCCGACCAGTCGCGCGCGGTGCTCGAGGCAGGACGCGCGGCCGGTCTCGGGCTGCGGGTCCACGGCAATCAGCTGGGCCCGGGCGAGGGCGTGCGCGTGGCGGTCGAGGCGGGCGCCGCCTCGGTCGACCACTGCACCTACCTCGCCGACTCGGACATCGAGGCGCTGGCGGCGAGCGACACCGTCGCCACCTTTCTGCCGGCGACGGACTTCTCGACCCGCCAGCCCTATCCCGACGCCCGCCGTGCGATCGACGCCGGCGTCGCGACCGCGATCGCGACGAACACCAACCCCGGCTCGAGCTACACGACCTCGATGTCGTTTTGCATCGCCCTCGCCGTGCGCGAGCTGGGGATGACGATCGAGGAGGCGCTGCTCTCGGCGACGCTCGGCGGCGCGCTGGCGCTGCGGCGCACCGATGTCGGCCATCTCGCCCCGGGTGCCCGCGCCGACGCGGTCCTGCTCGACGCACCCTCCTACGTCCACCTGATCTACCGGCCCGGGGTGCCGCTGGTCGACACGGTCTTCCTCGGCGGGGCGGCGAGCTAGTGAGGCCGCCGGCGCCGGCGCCTGCAGGCGCCCTACGATCTGCGCTCGAGCCCCGGTAGCTCAGTGGATAGAGCGACCGCCTCCTAAGCGGTAGGTCGTAGGTTCGACTCCTACCCGGGGCACTGGCTTTCTCGGCCCTCAGGCCGCGGCAGCGCCCACGGTCTGCTTGAGCTCCTCCAGCGCCGCCTCGAGCCACTCGATCATGCGCCAGGCGTCGGGCATCTGGTCGCGGTCGGTGACGATGCCGAAGTCCATCTTGCCGCAGTAGCTCATCACCGTGATGTTGAGCCCCATGCCGTCGGTGACCACCGAGACCGGGTAGTTGGCCTTCAGCTC
Organism: uncultured Solirubrobacterales bacterium; assembly: GCA_963730145.1. Taxonomy (GTDB): domain Bacteria; phylum Actinomycetota; class Thermoleophilia; order Solirubrobacterales; family 70-9; genus WHSW01. Next base: position 231,993 of record CAVSQT010000001.1, on the reverse strand, counting down.
GGCGCCGGCGCAGTAGAGCGGGAACTGCGGGCCGGGGACGTTCGAGATCACCAGGTTCCAGGTCGGGCGGCCGCGGCGGCTCGAGCGCGAGCGCCGTGGTCGCGCGGGCGGCGCGAGCGAAGACCGCCGGGGGGATGAAGTGGTTGGCGTCCTGCAGCAGCGTCGGCCGGCATCGCCCGGTGGCGCTTCTTCATCGAGTCGAGCGCCTCGTGGGTCGAGCTGCAGGCGCTCGACCGGGTCGACGATCGTTGGTGTGCAGCGGGGCGCTCATCAGCATGATCCGGTTGCCGTAGCGTGCCCTGCTGCTCGTCGCTGCGCACCGAGACCGGGATCTGGGCGACCAGCGGGTCGGCGGGCAGCTCGCCGTGCGAGATCAGCCACCGCCGCACGGCGCCGGCGCAGATCGCGACGACGACGTCGTTGACGGTGCACCCCGTGGTGCGTTCTTGACCGCCTTGACCTCGTCGAGCGAGAGCTGGCCGAAGACGAAGCGCCGGTGCGGCGAGACGCGGCCGTTGAACGAGGTCCGCGGCGGCTTGCAGGTCGGTGCGCTCGAGCTCACCGCCCTCGCGCTGGCCGCGGACCGCGTCGCGCAGCCGCTCGGAGGCGTTCGCCACCCGCTCGGCCCCCGGAAGGTTGCCGAACGGCGGTCTCGTCGAGGTTCGGCAGCGCGTTCGGCAGCGAGCGCAGCATCCGCACCGGGTAGCGCGGCAGGCCGAGCACGCCGCGGGCGAGCATCTCGACCTCGCCCGGGCTCGCGGCCGTTGCCGCGCCCGCGCCGCTCCGGCAGCTCGCGGCGCCGGTCCGGCTCGAGGTCGAAGAGCACGCCCATGATCTCGGCGCCCGGAGAGGCCGTCGATGGCCGCGTGGTGGATCTTGGTCAGCATCGCCACGATGCCGTCCTCGAGCCCGTGGATCAGATACAGCTCCCACAGCGGCCGGGCGCGGTCGAGCGGCCGGGCGACGATCCGCGCCACCTGCTCGGCGAGCTTCTCGTCGGTGCCCGGCGGCGGCAGCGCGAGCTCGCGGACGTGGAAGTCGAGGTCGAAGTCCGCGTCGTCGACCCAGTACGGGTAGTCGAGGCCGAACGGCACCTCGGCCAGACGCCAGCGCATCGGCGGCAGCAGCGGCAGCCGCTCGGCGAGCATCTGCTGGACGTCGGCGAGCTCGAGCTTGCCGCCCGGGGCGGTGCTCGGATCGAGGATCGCGACCCCGCCGACGTGCCCGCTCTGGCGCGCGTTCTCGAGCGCGAGGAACTGGGCGTCGAGGCTGGTCAGCTGGCGCATCCACAGCAGTCTCTCATGCTCATGGCGTGGCCAGCCAGACGATTCGTCGACATCTGGCGCCGTCGATTGACTTTCGGGCAGATCGTGTACGGTCGGCGCAATCTCGTGCCCGTGGCGGGCGCGTAACGGATTCGGGAGGGTGTGCTTGAGGCGTCGGATGGTTATCGCGGGTTGTCGCGTTGCGCTGGCTGGCTCAGTGGGAGGCATCGCCCAGGCGGGCTCCGCGGCAAGAGCGCCGGCGCCGGCAACGGCGATCCACGCTCCGGAGCGGCGCTCAACCGCGATGCCGCGCTCTCTCCGGCGCCCGCTCCGCCGCAGCTCTTCCCCGAGAGCCTGACGCGGCGCATCAACGCGACCGCCGTCAACAACCCGGCCGCCGATGCGACGGCGCAGGACACGCAGAGCGAGACGACGATCGTCGTCGACGGAGCCAACGTGGTCGCCGGCTGGAACGACTCCGGCTCATGCTGTGCCGCCGACCACTTCACCGGCTTTGCCAACTCGACCAACGCGGGCGAGCTTCACCGATCGCGGAGCGCTGCCGGTGAGCGCGGAAGGTGACGCCGGCGACCCGGTGCTCGCCAGCCACGACGCATCGAACACCCTGTACTTCTCCACCCTCGGCTTCAACACGGGCGAGAACATCCAGGTGTTCAAGTCGACCGACGGCGGCGCCAGCTTCGGTGCCCCCGTCAACGGCACGCCCGGCTTCGCCGGCTCGCGGCGACTTCCAGGACAAGGAGTGGATGGCGGTCGACAACGCTGCCGGTACCGGCAACGGCAACGTCTATCTGTGCTGGACCCGGTTCATCGGCCGGCGGCGGCGCGAGATCCGCATGACCCGCTCGACCGACGCCGGTGCGAGCTTCACGCCCAACCAGGGCGTGCTGGTCTCCACCGGCGGACAGGGCTGCTTCGTCGTCGTCGGGCCCGCTCACGAGGTCTACGTCTTCTATTACCGCGGCACCGGCAGCGGCGGCCAGGGCGGCGACAACAAGCTCTTCGTGCGCAAGTCGACCGACCTCGGCCTCACGCTTCGCGCCCGGAGGTCCAGGTGGCTGACCTGGCGACGACCAGCGCCAACGGCGACCTCGGCCTCAACGGCGGCCTGCGCTCCAACTCCTTCCCGCACGCGGCGGTCAACCCGGTCAGTGGCGATCTCGTCGTCACCTACAACGACGACCCCGGCCCGCCGGCGGAACCGACCGTGGCGATGCCTTCTACGTCCGCTCGACCGATGGCGGCGCCACCTGGTCGGCGCCCGTGCGAGTCAACGACGACGTCGCCCGCGATCAGTTCTTCCCCACGGTCTCGATCACCCCGGCCGGAAACAGGGTCATGTTCGGCTACTACAGCCGCAGCCACGACTCCGAACAACCTCTACTTCCATCGTCGCGGGCGCACCGCGGTGATGAACAACACCACCGGGGACGATCGCCCTGCGCCGCAGCTTCCAGCTCGGTCCCGACAACCCGGTCGTGATCGGGCAGGACCCGGTGATCAACCCGACCTACATGGGCGACTACGACCAGATCGATTCGAGCAACACCGCTTTCCACACGATCTGGTCCGACAACCGTGACGGCAACAGCTTCCACGCCAACCAGCCCGACGTCTGGTACGCACAGATCGCCTCCACCTCGCCAGTGACCAATGCCGACGTCAGCGTCGAAGTCGTGCCTGCGCCCGCCACGATCGACCAGGGCTCGACCACCACGATCGGGCTGCGGGTGACAGCCAACGGCGCTCCCGCGCGTGACGTCTACGTCAGCATGCCGCCGTCGACCGGGCTCGCGTTTCAGTCGGCAAACGGCGACTGTGACCTGATCGACGGCTTCGTCGGCTGCTCGCTGGGCAATTTCACAGCGGGTCAGCTGAAGGCGCGTCAGGTCGTCGCCACCGGCGCAACCCCAGGGACCCGCACGGTCCGCGCGGTCGTGACGACGTCCGACAACGAGACCGTTCCCGCCAACAACGCCGACTCGGCCACGATCACGGTCAACAGCGTGCCGTCGGTGACCGCAGACCTTCAGCACCGGCAATCTTGCGACCCCGATCCCCGACAGCGGCACGGTCAACGTGCCGCTCAACGTCGACACGGCGGGCACGGTGCTCGACGTCGACGCCCACGTGCGCCTCAACCACACCTTCGACTCCGACCTCGACATGTTCCTGCTCGGTCCGGGCGGCGCCCCGATCGTCGAGCTCTCGACTGACAACGGCGCCAGCGGCGACAACTTTGGCAACGGCACCAACGACTGCACCGGCACGCCGACGGTCTTCAACGACCAAGCGGCGACATCGATCGTCGCCGGCGCGGCCCCGTTCGCCGGCAGCTTCAAGCCCGAGGGCCTGCTTTCCGGATTCAACGGCGGCCCGCAGAACGGCCAATGGACCCTGCGGATCACCGATGACGCCGGGGCAGATACCGGCACCGTCGGCTGCTTCAGGCTCAGGATCAGGCGCCCGAGCCCGTAAGCCAGCTTGACGCCGAAAGCACGCGAGACGCCCGAGCGCTGCCCGGCGTGGCTGCGACGAGCCGTAATCGTGATCGCGGTGGGCGTGGTAACCGCGCCGGCTGATGCACGGGCCGCGACGCAGATCGGCGCCACGCTGTCGCCGAACATCCTCTGCGACGCGAACACGACCTATCTGCAGTCGAGCACGCCGGACAACGAGTACGCCGCGGCCGACGATGGCGTGATCACCTCGTGGAGCTTCAGGGCGGCTCGGCCCCGCCACAGCTCGAGTTCAAGCTCGCGCGCGAGCTCGGCGACTCGAAGTACCTGATCGTCGGGGAGAGCGTCGCCCAGGCGCCGATCGCGAACACGGTCAACACCTATCCGGCGCGGATCCCGGCTCAGGCGGGGGACGTGATCGGCTTCTACACGGTGACCGCCGGTGACTGCCGGGCGCGAAAGCGCGGCTACGTGTTCAGGAGCTCGAGCGGCGACATGGCCGCCGGCTCAACCGCGTCCTTCCCTCTCACCGGGGCTCATCAATTCGATCTCGCAGCGACGCTCGAGGAGGATCTCGACGCTGACGGCTACGGCGACGAGACCCAGGACCTGTGCCCGAGCGACGCCGGGACCCAGAGCCCGTGCGAGACCGCGACAGAGCCTCCTTCCTCGCCGTCGCCCGAACTGGCCGAATGCCTCGGAGCCAGCGCCCGTTCGATCGCCGGTGGCGAGACTGAGGACGTAATCACCGGGGGTCCCGATGCCGATGCGATCGACGGCGCCGGCGGCGACGATGAGCTGCGTGGCGTCGGTGGCGCCGACTGCGTCGTGGGTGGATCGGGCGGCGACCTCGTCCGTGGTGGCTCTGGCACGGACGCGGTTTCGGGTCGGGCGCGGCGTCGACGTCGTTCGCGGCGGCACCGGGGCCGACGAGCTTCGCGGCGGAAGCGGCGACGACCGAGTCGACGCGGTCGACGGAGACCGTGACCGAATCGACTGCGGCGCGGGCAACGACGACGGCCCGTGTCGACGGCTGCGGATCGCGTGCTCGCCGGCTGCGAGCGGATCATCGTCAGCGGCTCGGCGCGATTGCGCTGAGCGCTACTGCCGAGGGCTGGGACAGCGCGGCCGGGGGTCCGCGAGACCGCCGAGATGACTGGCGCCGTCGATTGACTTTCGGGAAATCGGGTGTACGGTCGGCGCAATCGCGCGCTCGTGGCGGGTGCGTATTGGATTCCGGAGGGTGTGTTTGAGGCGTCGTCGCACGGTGATTTCCTTCATGTCGGTGCTTCTGGTGGGGTCAGTCGCAGCAATCGCCCAGGCAGGCTCCGTGAACGTCGGCGGTGGCGACGGCAGCGAGACCTCAGCCGCGGCGCGAGATCTCGACGGGCGCCATCTGTACCTGGTCCCGGCCACGGCCGACGGCGACGCCGCGATCGACGAAGCAGGCGCGCGGGTTGTCGCGGACTACTCGTCGTTCACGCTCGTTTCGGCCGATGGCTCGGCGCACGAGAGGCTGAAGCTTGCGGGCGCCGATCGCCGCGACGACATGCGCACGGTCGCAGCCGCCGACGGCACGCTGGATCCGGCCGACGAGCCCAGGCTCGAGCCGGAGCGGCGAATCGCTGGCCGTGGTCCAGTTCGTCGGACCGATCAAGGACGCCTGGCTCGACGCGCTGCGCAAGACCGGGGTCACGGTCGATCACCTACATGGCCCAGAACGCCTACCTGGTCTACGCAGCGGCGGACGAGACCGCCGCGCTCGCCGAGTTCGCCGCCGATGACGCGCGTGCGCGGCGTGCCGTTCACGGCGGCCGACAAGACCGCGCCCGGCCTCGCCGGCTCGCGGAACCGTGAAGGTGGCGGTCGAGACGCTCTCGGGCAGCGACCGGCGCCGCTGCCCGCGCCAGACCGAAGCGGCCGGCGAACGAGCTTCGCGGCAGCTCCAGCGTCGGCGAGACGATCGTCAGTTCGTCGAGATCGAGGCCGGACGCTCGACCGAGCTCGCCGCCGACCCGGGGGTCGTCAGCGTCGAGCCGTAGGTCGTCGCCGAAGCTGCTCGACGAGCGGGCCGCGCAGATCGTCGCCGGGAAGCCTGAACGCCGCGCGGCACGGTGCCGACCGGGCCCGGCTACCTGGCTTTCTCACCGCCCAGGGCTTCCCGACGATCGCTGATGAACTTCACGGTCGACATCACCGACGAGGGCCTCGACAAGGGCGTGGTGCCGCCGCCCGCCGGCTCGCATCCCGACTTCTTCGTCAACGGGAACCCGGCGGGCGCGACCCGGATCGACTACGCGCAGGAGATCACGGCGGCGACTCCAACGCCCGTGACTGCGGCGGTCACGGCACCAACGTCGCCTCGATCGCGACCGGCTTCAACAGCGGTACCGGCGCAACCGTCGAGGACGCCCAGGGATTCAACTACGGGATCGGGATCGCGCCGCGTGCGCGGGTCGGCGCGACCAAGATCTTCAACTGCGCCGGCAGCTTCGACGTCAGCGACCTCGTTCACGGCGCTCGTCTCCAACGCCTATGCCCAGGGCGCGCGGGTCTCGAACAACTCCTGGGGCGCGCACGTGAACGGCGCCTACAACGCCGACTCGCGGGAGTACGACTTGCTGACCCGCGACGCCCGCCCCGCCGTCGCCGGCAACCAGCAGATGGTCGAGGTCTTCTCGGCCGGCAACGCCGGCTCCGGGGCGAACACGATCGGCGCGCCCGGCACGGCCAAGAACGTGATCACCGTCGGGCGCCTCCGAGAACGTCCGCGTCGATCGGGTCCACCGACGGCTGCGGCGTCACCGACGCCGGCGCCAACAGCGCCAAGGACATCATCGACTTCTCCAGCCGCGGGCCGACCGACGACGGCGGACGAAGCCCGACGTCGTCGCCCCCGGCACCCATGTCACCGGTGCCCAGCCGCAGACGCGGAGCCGAGTACAACGGCAGCGGCACCTGCAACCCGCAGTTCCCGGCGGGCAGCACGCTCTACTCGCTGGTCTCGGGCACCTCCCAGGCGGCGCCCGAGACCACCGGCTTCGCCGCGCTGATCCGCGACTGGTACGCACGCGAGGAGGGCGGCGGCCCGCGGTGCCGTCACCGGCGCTGACCAAGGCGATCATGGTCAACACGGCCACCGATCAGGTCGGCGGCAACAACGGCGCCGGCGGCACGAACGCGAACATCCCGACCCAGATCCAGGGATGGGGCCGGATCAACCTCGGCAACGTCGTCGACGGGACCGCCGCGAGTTCGTCGACCAGACGCCGCGCTTCGCCGCGACCGGTCAGACGCGGACCGACGCGCTCTACGCGGTCGCCGACGCTCGGCGAGCCGCTGAAGGTGACGCTGGCCTGGACCGACGCTCCCGGGCCGCCTGACCGGAAACGCCTTCGTCAACGACCTCGACCTCGTCGTCCACGCCGGTGGCGCCAGCTACAAGGGCAACGTCTTCGCCGGCGGCGAGTCGGCGACCGGGGGCTCGGCCGATCCGCGCAACAACGTCGAGAACGTCTTCCTGCCGGCCGGGACGAGCGGCCGCTTCGCGGTCGACGTGCGGGCGACCAACATCGCCGGCGACGGGGTTCCCGGCAACGCCGACACGACCGATCAGGACTACGCGCTCGTGGTCTCCAACGCGAACCCGTCGAGCGGACCGATCCTCGTCCACGACCTTGCGCCACCGACGACCGAGATCGGCGACGGCGACGGCAAGATCGAGCCCGGCGAGCAGTTCCGCCTGCGCGAGCGGCTGCAGGAACCTCGGCACCGGGACGGCAACGGGGATCAGCTGCGACGCTCTCCGCGGCGGCGCCGGGCATCACCGTGCCGGCGCCGAGCTCGGCCTATCCGAACATCGCCGCGAACGCGACCGCGTTCAACACCACGCCGTTCAGGGTGCGGCTGGCGCCGACCTTCGCCTGCGGCGCGACGGCCCGCCTCTCGCTCGACGTGACCACCGGCCAGGGTAACTTCCAGATCCCGATCACGTTCCGACCGGCAGTGGACCGGGTGCGGCGGTGAACGTCAACAGCACCGACGTGCCGAAGGCGATTCCGGCAGCAGGGCACAGTCGAGTCGACGCTCGTCGATCGCCGGCGCCGGCACGATTCAGGACCTCGACGTGCGAATTCCGACTTGACGCACACCTTCGACGGTGACCTCGAGATCACGCTGATCGGGCCCGGCGGCTCGCCTTCGGTCGACCCTGGTCAACAACCGCGGCGGCAGCGGCGACAACTTCACCAACACGGTGTTCGACGACGAGGCGGCAACCGCGATAAGCGCCGGGCGCCGCCCTTCACCGGATCGTTCCGGCCCGAGACTCCGCTCTCGGTGTTCGACGGCCTGAGCCAGGCGGGCACGTGGACCCTTCGCATCGACGACCAGGCTTTCCGGCGACTCCGGAACCCTGAACGCCTGGGGTGTCCGCAAGAGATTGCGGGTCTGCAGCTGATCACATCCGACGGCGACTCTCGCCGGGAGGCCATCAACTCCGTAGCCGCTCCCCATCGGCATCGTCCTTCGCTACCGCGTCAGCTCCTCGAGCGCGAAGACGAACGACTCGTAGGTGCGGCCGGTCCCCTGCTGGAGCCCGATCTCGCAGGTGCGGTTCGAGCACAGGTGCGGCGTCGAAGTGGCGGCCGGCGAGCTCGGCCGCCTGCTCGGCGGTGGCCGCGAGCGGCAGCTCGGGATGCAGCAGGCCGCGGTCGCCGGCGAAGCCGCAGCAGGTGGCGGCGACCGGGACGTCGACCTCGTCGGCGAGCGTCGCCGGCGATCGCGGCCAGGTCGGCGTCGGCTCGAGGTGGCGGCTCGCGCAGGGGGGATGGACGGCGACCGAGGCGAGCTTGCGCTTGAGCTCAGTCGCGGCAGCAGCGCTCGCGCGCCCAGGCGATCGAGTCGAGGATCTCGAGCTTGCCGTGGCGCTCGGCGTTGACCTCGCTGAGCAGCGCCGACCGCCTCCGCGGCAAGCCCGAGCGTGCACGAGCTCGCGTCGCAGACGACCGGCAGCGCGCCCGCCGTCGCTCCAGCGCCAGAGCGCGCCGACCGTGTGGTTGGCCATTCGCCGCGCGCCCGCCGCGTAGCCCTTCGAGGTCCACGGCGTCGCGCAGCAGTGCCCGGCGACGTCGTCGGGGATCCACAGCGGCAGCCCGGCGCGCGCGGAGACCGCGACCAGCGCCTCGGGCAGGCTCGGGCCGGTCGCCGCCGTTGCGCGCGCGGCCGAAGATCCGGTTGACGCAGGCCGGCAGGTAGACGGCGGCGGCGCCCGCGCGTGACGTCGCCGGCAGCTCCGCGGGCGCCGGGCTGCGGCATGTTCGCGGGCCACTGCGGGAACGAGCTCGCTCGAGATCGCCCTGCGCGCGCGCGCGGCTGGCGCCGCGCATCGCTCCGCGACGCGAGCGGTCCGCGCGTCGCCGGCCGCGAGCCCGGCGCGCGCCGCGCGCTCGACCGACTCCCAGCGCTCGGCCAGCCGCAGCGCGACCTTGCTCGGCGCGCGCGCTGCGCTGCTGGCGCGCGCAGCGCCTTGACCAGCTTGCCGGTGTCGATCCCCAGCGGGCAGGCGAGCGCGCAGGTGCCGTCGGCGGCGCAGGTCTCGAGCGCGTCGTACTCGTACTCCTCCAGCAGCGCCTCGAGCACCGGCGAGCCGGGCGCCTGGCGCGCCATCTCGCGGCGCAGGACGATCCGCTGGCGCGGCGTCGTCGTCAGGTCGCGGCTCGGGCAGACCGGCTCGCAGAAGCCGCACTCGACGCAGGTCGTCGCCTCGTCCTCGATCGGCGGCGTCGTCTTCAGGTTGCGCAGGTGGGCGCCGGGGTCGTCGTTGAGCACGACGCCGGGCGCCGAGCACGCCGTCGGGGTCGGCGAGCCGCTTGACCCGCCGCATCAGCTCGGTCGCCTTCGTCGCCCCACTCGCGCTCGACGAACGGCGCCATGTTGACGCCCGGTGCCGTGCTCGGCCTTCAGCGAGCCGTCGTACTGGTCGACGATCAGCGCGATCAGCCTCTCCATGAAGGCGTCGTAGCGCTCGAGGTCCTCGGGCTTGGCGAAGTCCGGGGTGAGCATGAAGTGCAGGTTGCCGGCCGAGGCGTGGCCGGCGACGCCGGTGAGGAAGCCGTGCTCGCCGAGCAGCGCCTGCAGGTCGCGGGCGCCACTCGGCGATCCGCGCCGGCGGCACGCAGACGTCCTCGACGATCAGCGCCGTGCCCGGCGGGCGCATCTTGCCGACCAGCCCGTGCAGGCCCTCGCGCACCGTCCAGTAGATCTCGACCGTCTCGTGGTCGCGGTGGAAGTCGGGCGCGCGGATCAGCTCGTGGCCGGCGAGCACCTCGGCCGCGCGCGCCTCGGCGGCGTCGAGCTCGGCGTCGTCGGCGCCGCCGAACTCGACCAGCAGCGCCGCCGAGGCCGGGTCGAGCTCGCGCCAGCTCTGCGGGCGTGCCGCGGATGTTGTGGCGGCGACGATCAGCGCCGGGGCGACCATCAGCTCGACCGCGCGGGCGCCGGCCGCGATCAGGTCGTTGACCGGCGCGATCGCCGCTCGATGCCCGGGAAGTGAAGCCACGAGACAGGTCGTCCGCGTCGGCTGCGCGACGGTCTCGAAGACGGCCTCGGCGATGAACGCCAGCGTGCCCTCCGAGCCGACCAGCAGGCGGCGGAAGATCTCCACCGGCGTCTCGGCGTCGAGGAAGGCGCAGAGCCGGTAGCCGGTCGTGTTCTTGATCTCGAACTTGCGCCGGATCCGCGTCGCTGAGCTCGGTGTCGGCGAGGATCTCGTCGCGGATCTCGAGCAGCCCCGCGGCGAGCTCGGGCTCGGCCTCGGCGAAGCGCTGCTCGGCGTCGGGCGCGGCGGTGTCGATCACCGTGCCCGGAGGCGAGCACGAAGGTCAGCGCGCTGACCGTCCGGTAGGAGTCGTGCGTGACGCCGCAGCGCATGCCGCCCGAGTTGTTGGCGATCACGCCGCCGACGCAGGCGATGTCGGTCGAGGCCGGGTCGGGGCCGAGCTTGTAGCCGTGGGGGCGAGCACGCGGTTGACGTGGCCGAGCACCGTGCCGGGCTTGACCCGCGCGCGGGCGCCGCCGTCGAGCGACCGCGACGCCGCGCCAGTGGCGGCGGACGTCGACGAGGATCCCGTCGGTCTGGCCCTGGCCGTTGAGGCTGGTGCCGCCGGCGCGGAAGATGACCGGGATCGAGGTGCGCCGCCCGTAGGCGAGCACCTTGGCGACGTCGGCGGTGTCGCGGGCCATCACCACCGCCTTCGGGAAGAGCCGGTACGGGCTCGCGTCGGAGGCGTAGCGGACGATGTCGGAGGCGCGCGCAGAGCACGCGGTCGGCGCCGAGCAGGGCGACGAGCTCGGCGCGAAGCGGCTCCGGGGTCCCGGCGGCGACCCAGTCGGGCGCGGCGTCGGCGCTCGCCGGCGGTCGGCTCGGGCGCGAGCGGCTCGACCTTCGGCTCGAGCAGCGCCATCTGCCCTACCCGCCGCGCGCTAGAACAGCCACATCCCCGGCGCGACCCCGACCTCGACCAGCTCCGGGCGCTCGGCGGCGATCGCCGCGGCGAGCGCCTCGCGCAGCTCGTCGGCGCCGTGCTGACTCGCTGCGTGTCGACGCCGTAGCCGGCGGCGATCGCGGCGGTGTCGAGCGCCGGGCAGGTCGAGCCCGGGAGCGCCCTCGACCCCTCGATCGCCGAGAACCACTTGAGGATCGCGTACTCGCTGTTTCGCAGGACGAGGAAGGTGACCGGCGCGTCGTAGGCGACCGCGCTCCAGAAGGCGGTGACCGCGTACTGCACCGAGCCCTCGCCGACGACGCAGACGACCGGGCGGTCGGGCTGGGCGAGCTGCACGCCGACCGCGGCCGAGAGCCCGAAGCCGAGCCCGCCGCCGGCGCCGAAGTAGTAGCTGCCGGGCCGCGAGAGCCGCAGCTGGTTGCGCAGCGCCAGCGTCGACGAGGGCGCCTCGAGCACGACGATCCCGTCGTCGGGGAAGACGGCGGCGAGCGCGTGCATCGCCGCCGTGCCGGTGATCGGGTCCTCCTCGGGGCCGGCGCTCGGCTCGGGCAGCGACTCGCCCGGGTCGCGGTCGGACTCGCCGACCTCGTCGAGCAGCGCGCTCGAGCGTCAGCCTGACGTCGGCGACGATCGCGTCGCCCATCGGCGCCCGCGCCGCCTCGTCGGGGTCGGAGGTGATCGCGACCAGGCTCGCGCCCTCGGGCAGCAGCGGCCCGGGGATGTTCGGGTAGTAGGGGAAGACCGAGGAGCCGACGACGAGGATCAGGTCGCGCCCGGCGAGCGTCTCCGAGAGCGGGCCGATCGCCGGCGGCAGGACGCCGCGGAAGTTCGGGTGGCCCTCGGGGAAGCCGAGCCGCCCGCCGCCGGTCGCCGGGATCGCGAACACCGGCAGGCGCTGGCGCTCGGCGAGCGCGACCGCCGCGTCCCAGGCGCCGCTGGCGTCGATGTCGGGGCCGGCGACCAGCACCGGGTTCGACGCCGCCTCGAGGCGGCGGGCGAGATCGGCGACCGCCTCCGGGTCGCCGCCGGCGCGGCCGGTCGTCCGTGCGCTCGATCGCCGCGCTCGCGTCCGCCTCGTCGACCTCGGCGTCCCAGTCGTCCATCGGGATCGAGACGAAGGTCGGGCCCTTCGGCGGCAGCGTCGCCAGGTGCGTCGCGCGCGCGAGCGCGAGCGGCACGTCCTCGGCCCGCGCCGGCTCGTAGCTCCACTTGACCAGCGGGTGCGGCATCCGGGTCGCGTCGCGGTTGGTCAGGTTGGCCTGCATCGTGATCAGCGACCGCGACCTGCTGGCCGGCGGTGATCACCAGCGGCGAGTGGTTGGCCTGGGCGTTGAAGATCGCGCCCATCGCGTTGCCGACGCCCGGGCGCGGTGTGCAGGTTGACCAGCGCCGGGCGCGCCGCTCGCCTGGGCGTAGCCGTCGGCCATGCCGACGACGACCGCCTCCTGGAGCCCGAGCACGTAGTTGAAGTCGTCGGGGAAGTCGCCGCAGCATCGGCAGCTCGGTCGAGCCCGGGTTGCCGAACATCGTCGTCATCCCGTGGGCGCGGAAGAGGTCGAAGGAGGCCTCGCGGACGGTGGTCACGGCGGCTGACTCTATGCGCTGGCGCCGAAGCGGCGCAAGCTGCGACCGATCTTGACATCGCGGCGATGTAACGGTTCGTGCCGCAGGTGGTGTAATCCGCCGTAGTCGCGATGATCCGACGAGACGCCAGAGCCCGAGACCGGCGTCGAGCAGCGCGGCTCGGCCCGAAGCTGATGACCGCGATGAAGATCGCCCGCAGGCTGCTGCCCGGGCGACGCCGCTACGGCGATCCGCTCTCGACCGCCGGCTCGGAGCCGCGCCAGGTGATGGCCCGCCGGCTCGGCGACGCTCGCCCAGAGCGGCCCGGGGTCCTCAAGGAGGCCGGGCTGAGCGCGCTTCAGGTCTGGGAGGCGGTCGCCGAGGTGGGCGGCGAGAAGCTCGGCGACGACCGGCTGCGCGATCGTCTTCACCGACCTCGTCGGCTTCTCCGACTGGGCGCTGGAGGCGGGCGACGACATCGCGCTCGAGCTGCTGCGCGCGGTCGCCGAGGCGATCGAGCCGCCGGTCGCCCAGCCACCACGGCGAGGTCGTCAAGCGCCTCGGCGACGGGATGATGGCGGTCTTCGCCGATCCCGACGAGGCGGTCGACGGCGGTCCTCGAGGCCCGCGAGCGCCTCGATGACGTCGAGGTCGCCGGGTACCGTCCCCGTATGCGCGCCGGAATGCACGTCGGCTACGCCGCGCCGCCTCGGCGACGACTACCTCGGCGTCGACGTCAACGTCGCCGCCCGGGTCGCCGACGCACGCCTCCGGCGGCGAGGTCCTCGTCTCCGGCGACGCGCTCGAGGGCTCGACCCGGACTCGGTCTCGGCTCGCGAAAGAAGCTGCTGTTCCGCGCCAAGGGCGTGCCCAGCGACGTCACCGTCTACTCGCTGAAGGCAGAGCGGATGAGCGAGGAGCCCGAGATCCTCGACGAGGCGGCGCGCTCGGCCGCCGACGAGCGCGCGCTCGAGCGCCGCGGCGCCGTCGACCTGATGCAGATCCCGCGCCTGCTCGGCGGCGCGCTCGCCGACATCCGCACGATCGCCGAGGGGATGGCGGTGCTGCCGAAGCTGCTGGTCTCGCTCGACGGGATCCAGGCCAAGGTCGACTCGCTCGACGACGAGGTGAAGAAGATGCGCGCCGCGGTCGAGAGCATGGGCGGCGACGTCGGCGAGCTGCAGGGCTCGCTCGAGCGCCTCGAGCCCCACCTCGAGGACGTGAGCCAGGTCGCGCATCCGCTGCGCCGGATCAACGACCGACGCGGGCGCGGGCGCGACGCGCTCAAGTGAGCCTGCGGCGCGCCCTGGCCGGGGTCCTTTGCGCCTTCGCGGTGGTCGCCGGCGCGAGCTGCGGGGAGAAGGACGAGCCGGCACCGAGCGACGCCGGTGCCCGTCGCCGGTGAGACCGCAGACCCGCTGCCGAAGCTGCCGAAATCCTGGCGGCCGTACGTCAATCGCGAGGCGGGTTCGCGATCGGGCTGCCGCGGGGGTGGAAGGCCGAGCGGCGACGCGGAAGGATCGACGATCCGCTCGTTCGACCGGCTGGTCGTGCTGACGATCTCGCCCGACCGCTCCCCCGACGGGCTCGCGGTGCCGAGTCGACGAGTACGCAGAGCGAGCCGCGCGCGCCCTGCCCGGCTACCGCGACGAGATCGAGCCGTCGATGGCGCGGCCGTTCGGCCGCAACTACGAGGCCGTCGAGGTGCGAGCGACCGCGACCGCGAGCGCGACCGGAGTCGAGCAGGACATCTCGGTGATCGTCCTGCGGCGCGAGGGCGTCGCCACCTTCACCGCCGTGATCGCCGCCAACGCCAAGCCCAGCGCCGAGGAGAGCCGCGAGCTCGCCGAGCGGGTGGTCGAAACGCTGCGCACCCGAGCGCCGCCGACGGCATTCAGAGCCAGCCCGCCGACTGGCAGCTGACGTCCCATAGTGGGACGGGCTGCCGTCGACCTCGTGCTAGCGGTCGGGGCGCTCCGGGTAGATGTCGTCGATCGTCGTCAGCGCCTCGAACGGAGCGTCGGCCGCGGCCGCGATCGCCTCGGCGCCGCCGGCGAGCCGGTCGACGACCGCCAGCGCGCCGACGATCTCGAGTCCCTGCTCGCGGATGCGCTCGATCGCTGCGACCGTCGAGCCGCCGGTGGTGACCGTGTCCTCGACCACCAGCACCTTGGTCGCCCGCGCTCGACCGGCCCCTCGACCATGCGCTGCAGGCCGTGCTCCTTGCGCTCCTTGCGGACGAAGAAGCCGACCAGCCCGTCGCCCTGCGGGCACCGCGATCGCCGCGCAGGCGAGCGGGATCGCCGCCATCACCGGGCCGCCGACCGCCTCGGCGCCGTGCGCGCGACCGCGGCCTCGGCGATCAGCTCGCCGGCGGCGCGAAAGCCGGCCGGGCGCAGCAGCGCCCGGCGCGCGTCGACGTAGTACTGCGGCCGTGCTGCCCGCTCGACAGCGTCACCTCCCCGATCACCAGCGCGTGCTCGCGCAGCTCGGCGATCAGGGTCGCGCGGGCGTCTTCGCTCGAGCTCAACGGCGCTAGCCGTAGACGTACATCTTGTCGCCGAGGTCGATCCAGTTGTAGATGAAGACCGAGTCGGGGATCGGGTTGCGGATGCAGCCGTGGCTGGCGGGGTAGGGCGGAACCGAGTGGTAGCCGTGGGTGGCCTCGCCGCGGTTGTAATAGACCGAGTAGTACATCCCGAGCGAGTTGAAGCCCGGGTCCTTGCGGTAGAAGGTGAAGTGGCCCTGGTCCGAGGGTGTCGCCGGCGGCGCCGGTGGCGATGTGGAAGACGTACTTGACCTCGCCGTCGTCGACCAGCGCCATCACCTGCTTGGAGATGTCGACCTCGGCGTGCTTGCCGGCGTTCGGGTACTTGGCCTGAAAGCCGCCCTTGCCGGCGGCGAGCGATCTGGAAGATCCCCGGCGTCGCCTGGAAGTTGCGCGCCATCCCGTTGACCTTGCGGAAGGCCATCACGGCGCGCTCGGTGTGCGAGCCGTAGTTGGACTTGTCGGTGTTGAAGTAGCCGCGATCGCGCAGGAGGTCGTTGAACACAGCCACCGCCGGGCCGCTGTCGCCGGGGTCGAGGTCGGGATACGTGAGCTTGAAGCCCTTCGACTTCGCGCTGCCGCCGGCCTGCGCGCCGGTCGCCGCCTTGCGCGCGCGAACCCGGTACTTGCCCGCCTCGATCAGCGGCTTCGAGCGCAGCTTGAAGCGCCCGAAGTTCTTGCCCTTGACCTGGCGCACGAACGGCGTCTTCTTGATCACCGTGTCGCCCTTGTTGCCGAGCTTGATCTCGACCTTCTGGCCGCCGACGAACGGGGTCACCTTGCCGATCGCTTCGACCCGGTCGCCGACCTCGACCTTGCCGTTGTTGACGCCCTTGAGCTCGAGCTTGATCTTCGCGGGCGCCGGGCCGGGCGACTGCGGCGCCGCCTCCACCGCCACCGTTGCCGCCGCCTGCCGCCACCGCCCGCGGCGAGCTGCCGCGGCCGCGGCGGCGCCTTCGGCGGGCGCAGGTCCTGCGCGACCGCTCCGGCGGGTGCCAGCAACCCTGCAGCGACACCCCACGAGCAACGTGGAGCGAAATTTCACGGCGCCATTGTGCCAGACGCGGGCGGCGTCTCGGGCACTCAAGTCGACGTCAGGAGGATGAAGGCGAGGGTGTTGTTGAACATGTGCACCCCGATCGGCGGCCAGATCGAGCCCGTGCGCTCATAGAGCCAGGCCAAGAACAGGCCGAAGACCGCGAGCTGCAGGCAGACCGCCCACGAGTCGGGCCCGGTGTAGTGAAACAGCCCCCAGACCGCCGACGACAGCGCCGCGGCGAAGACGAGCGGCGTTCCCCGTCGCAGGCCCTTGAACATGAAGCCGCGGAAGAAGATCTCCTCGCTCAGCGGGCGCCATCGCGATCACCAAGAAGCCGACCGCGATCGCCGCGAACCCGCCCTCGTCGAAGCCGAGCTCGCGGGTGATGTCCTCCTGCTCGGGGGAGACCAGAGCGGCGAGGACGAGCGCGCAGGCGACGTAGCCGAAGTAGGCGACCGAGGGTCGGACCGATCCAGCCGCGCTTCGGCCGCCGCCAGCCGAGCGCCGCGGGGGAGGCGAACACGCTCGAGCCGGGCGAGGCGGCGGCGAAGGCAACCGCGATCAGCGAGGCGCCGAGAAGGCCCTGAAGCGTGAGACGGCCGGCGAGCGTGTCGATGTCGCGATCGAAGAACTGGATCACGATCGCCTCGAAGAAGACGACGACCAAGAACAGCAGGAACCCGAGCAGCACCCGCGATGGCCCCCATTCGGACTCCGGTGAGCGGCGGCGCAGGGTGCCGGCAGGGAAGTCGGCGGTGCCGGAGGGCCGCTCGGGGGCGGTCCGGTGGGTGGGGGTGGGGGCTCGCTGCTCACGGCGTTCAAGATGCTCCTCGATCTCGGTCAGCGAGGCGATGTCGCCGCCGCCGTCTCGGTCCAACAGTAGGCAAGGGATGCCGGCGGCCTCGTGCCGCGGCGACGTCCTCCTCCGCCGTGTCGCCGACGTGAAGCGCCTCGCCCGGCTCGCAGCGGGCGAGCTCGAGCGCCGGCGCGAAGATCGCCGGATCGGGCTTTCGCGCTCCCGATCCGGCCGAGGTGACGACGCCGTCGAAGGCGGCGCCGAGACCGCAGCGCTCGAGCACCTCGGGCAGCGAGATGTCCCAGTTGGAGACGCAGACGAGCGTCAGCGAGCGCTCGCGCAACGCGGCCAGCGCCGGGCCGGCGTCGGCAGCGGCCTCGAAGCGGATCGACGTCCATCATCGTCTGCACCGACGACCTCGCGGTCGAGCTCGAACGAGAGCAGGTCGGCACAGCGTGCGCGCAGCTCGGCAAGCGACGCCTCGTCGACTCCCTCGTGGGCGTGCTGCTTGTAGAAGGCCATCTCCTTGCGCACAGCGCCGACCAGCTCGCTCGTCGGCCTCGACGCCGAGCGCATCGGCGAGATGCGTCCAGGGCGAATCGAGCTCGACGATCGTGCCGAGTGCATCGAGAAATACCGCGCGAGTCGTCATTCGGCGGCGAAGATTGGCAGGATCGACACCGTGCCCGAGAGAGACCTTCTGGGAGGCCAACGGAGACTGGGTCTCGGCCGCTGATCTCGCTGGCGATCGCGTTCGTCCTCGCCTTCGTCGTCGACCGCTTCGTCATCGCCCGGGCGACCTCGCGTCGCCTCGCGGGTCGGCGGCGAGACCACGGTCGTCTCGCGGGCGACGAACACGCGGCTGCGCATGGTCCGCCGGCTCGTCTTCGTCGCGATCATCGTCATCGGCATCGGGATCGCGCTCGAGCCAGTTCGAGAAGCTGAACAAGCTCGCCAACGCGATCCTCGCCTCGAGCGCCGTGATCGGCCTCGTCCTCGGCTTCGCCGCCCAGAAGATCCTCGCCAACCCGCTCGCCGGCATCCTGCTGGCGATCTCACAGCCGATCCGCATCGGCGACAAGGTCACGATCGAAGACGAGACCGGCCGCGTCGACGACCTCACCCTCTCGCACACCTTCATCGACACCGGCGACGGCCGGCTCGTGATCGTGCCGAACGAGCTCGTGGTCACCAGCGTCGTCGTCAACCGCTCGACCGGGGACCTCACCGCGCCCGCTCGGGCTTCGGTCTGGGTGCCGCCCGGAGCCGACCTGAACAAGGCGCGCGAGGCGCTGAGCCGGCTCGAGCCGTCTGCAGATCGAGATCGCCGAGGTCACCCACGAGGGAGTCCGGATCGAGATCCACGGTCCGCGGCGCCCCGGCGGCACCGCGCGCCGCCGGCGAGGAGTCGGCGCTGCGCGAGCGCGCCCAGAACCTGCTGCGCCAGGCGGGCGTGCTCGAAGGCGACGACGACCCCGCCTGATCCTGCAAGCCCGGGCCCGCGTATGGCTTGGTAATGCCAACCGCTCGCTACCCTTTCGCCACTGATGAGCGCACGAGCACGTAGACGCGCAAAGCAGGCTGGGGGCTCGGTCGGCAAGAAGATCCTGCTCGGATTCGCGGTCGTCCTCGCGGCGATCGGGATCGCCGCTCGCGAGCGTCGGGATCTGGGTCATCGACGTCGCCGCCTCGGCGCCCGTCGATCGACACGCTGAAGCCGCTCGACAGCGGCGCCAACTCCGAGGTCTTCGCCGCCGACGGCACCAGCCTCGGCTACGTGCAGACCGACGTCATCCGCGAGCCCGGTCGATCTCGACAAGATGCCCGAAGAAGCTGAAGAACGCGACGATCGCGATCGAGGACGAGAACTTCTACGAGCACGACGGCGTCGACTACAGCGCGATCATCCGCGCCGCGGTCGAGAACTTCGAGGCCGGCGAGGTCCGCCAGGGCGCTTCGACGATCACCCAGCAGCTCGTGCGCAACCTCTACATCGAGGATCCCGAGGACACGATCGAGCGCAAGATCATCGAGAGCCGAGATGGCGCGCGAGTACGAGGAGGAGTACACCAAGCACGAGATCCTCGAGCAGTACCTGAACACGGCCTCGTACGGCACCAACGACGGCAAGACCGTCGATCGGCGTCGAGGCCGCCTCGCAGGTCTTCTTCAACAAGGACGTCTCCGAGCTCAACCTCGGCGAGGCCGCGCTGCTCGCGGGCCTGCCGCAGGCGCCGACCGACTACAACCCCTTCCTCAACCCCGACGGCGCCAAGAAGCGCCGCGCCCAGGTGCTCGACGGCGATGGTCGAGCAGGGCTACATCAGCGAGTCCGCCTACCGCGAGACGCTGCGCGACGGCCTCGGCCTCGAGCGCGGCTATCGCTACGAGCCGCGCGACGAGCAGTACTTCTTCGACTTCGTCCAGCAGGAGCTGATCGACGAGTACGGCGTCGAGACCGTGCGCGAGGGCGGGCTCAAGGTCTACACGACGCTCGACCCGCGGCTGCAGGCGGCGGCCGCAGCAGGCGATCGCCGCACACCCGGTCTCCGGCGCCGCCAACGCGCTGGTCTCGACCAAGACGCGAGACCGGCGAGATCATCGCGATGGCCTCCTCGGAGCCCTACGAGGACAGCCAGTTCAACCTCGCCGCGCAGGGCGGGCGCCAGCCGGGCTCCGCGTTCAAGCCGCTTCGTGCTCACGGCCGCGGTCGACCAGGGCATCGATCCGGACTCGACCTACTACTCGGCCCCGAGCTCGATCACGCTCTTCCCGTACGAAGGCGGCGAGGCGTGGACCGTGAGCGGCGGCGGCAGCGGCTCGATGAGCCTGCGCGCGGCGACCGCGAGCTCGGTCAACACCGTCTACGCCCAGCTCGTGATCGACGTCGGCCCCGAGAACTTCACGAGATGGCCACGGAGCTGGGCATCACCAGCCCGCTCGAGCCGTTCGCGTCCGATGTGCTCGGCGGCACCTCCGAGTGCTGCTCGGTGCTCGAGATGTCGAACGCCTACGCGACGATCGCCAACGGCGGTGTCCACCACGACCCGACCGCGATCGAGAAGGTCGAGTTCCCCGACGGCGAGGTCGACGAGCCCGAGGACCCCGAGGGCGACGCGGGTGGTCGAGGACGGCGTCGCCTACAGGTCGCCGACGTGATGACCGGGCACGCTCGACTACGGCACCGCGTCGTGCTGCGACATCCCCTGCCCGGCGGCGGGCAAGACCGGCACCACCGAGGAGCAGTCCGACGCCTGGTTCGTCGGCTACACGCCGCACGTCTCGACCGCGGTCTGGGTCGGCAACCCCGACGAGCGCGTCCCGCTGCCCGGCTACGGCGCCGACCTCGCGGCGCCGATCTGGCACGACTACATGCTCGTCGCCGCCTCCGAGCCCTGCGACGACTTCCCCGAGCCTGAGAACCCAGCCGACGCTCTCGGGCTTCTTCAGCGACCAGACCGTTCGGGCAGCTACGACGACTCCGACACGACCACGGACACCACCACCGACGACCCCGGACGCGACCGACACCGACGACACCGAGACCGATGACGCACCCGCCGCAGACGACTTCGACCCCGACCTCTACGCGCCCGGGCGCCGGCCAGGAGCCGGCGCCGGCGCCGATCCACCCGACGACGCCGGCGGCGGCGGAGCGCCGCCGACGGGCGGCCCCGGCGGCGGCACCAGCGAGGGCGGCATCGCCGGCGCCTAGCACGCGCTGGCGCGGTGCTTCAGCCGTGGCGCAAGAGCCGGCAATGTCCGAGTTCGAGCTGATCGCCGCGATCCGCGAGCGCGTCGCGCGGGCGGGGGCGCCGAGAGCGCTCCGGGCCTGATCGTCGGCAGCGGCGACGACGCCGCGATCTCGCAGCGCGCCGCGGCGACCGCGACCAGCGTCGACGCCCTGGTCGAGGGCGTGCACTTCCGGATCCCGCCGTTCGAGCCGCGCAGCGTCGGCCACAAGGCGCTCGCGGTCGCGCTCTCGGACCTCGCCGCGATGGGCGCCGTGGCGCGCGAGGCCTACGTCCAGCTCGGCGTCCCAGCCGAGCGTCGGCGACGACGCAGCTGCTCGAGCTCGCCGACGGGCTCGGCGCGCTCGCCGGCGAGCACGGCGTCGCCGTCGCCGGCGGCGACGTCACGGCGGCGCCGGTCCTGCTCGTCGCGGTGACGGTGGTCGGCGAGGCGCTCGCCGGCGCGATCGCTGGTCCGCGCTCGGGCGCCCGGCCCGGCGATGCGATCGTGGTCACCGGCGAGCTCGGCGGCGCCGCGGCGGGGCTGCTGCTGCTCGAGCGCCCCGAGCTCGCCGACGTCGCTCGAGCGCAGCAGGTGGCCGACGCGCTGCGCCGCGCCAGCTCGAGCCGCGAGCCGCGGCTGGCCGCCGGACGGGCGCTGGCCGAGGCCGGCGCCAGCGCGATGATCGACCTCTCCGACGGTCTCGGCGGCGACGCCGGGCACCTCGCCGAGGCCAGCGGGGTCGGGCTCGCGATCGACGCTCGAATCGCGTGCCGGTCGCAGGACGGGCGTGGCCGAGGTCGCGCGGGCCGCCGGCGTCGAGCCGGCTGCGAGCTGGTCGCCGGCGGCGGCGAGGACTACGAGCTGCTCGCGACCGCTGCCGCGCGAGCGCGTCGACCGGGCGACGCGATGCGGTCGGGCGTGCCGGCTCGACGCTGACGGTGATCGGCGAGGTCGAACCGGGGCGGGCGTGCGTGCTCAGTCGGCCCGACGGTGCTCCTGTGCCGGCGGCTGGATTCGATCAGCTGCGTGGTCGTCGAGCGCCAGGCGGCCCTGCCTGAGCAGGCGCATCTTGCCGAGGATCGCGTCGGCGACGGCCCAGGCGTCGACGTCGGTATTGGTTGAGTGCGATCTCGCGCTTCAACTCCTTCAACCCCTTCTCTGGCCTCTCGTGTCGTGAGTCTTGCTCGCCGCGACCCATGTCGCTTCAAGTCAAGCACCGCCGGACTGCGCTCGCTCAGACAAGGTGATCGGCTCCTGCGGACGAGCACGCGATAGGCATTACGTCCAGTTACGCGGTCGCTCGAGGTCCGGGTGCACCGGCGCTGCGGCTCGGCCGGCCGCCGCTCAGGAGGCTCTCGGGGTCCACGAATCGCGTGCGCGACACCGCCCACGAGGGCGCCGGCGAGCAAGCACAGCGCCACGGCGACGCCGAGGCCGATCTGGCCGTCGGCGACCATCAACGTCGAAGGTCCAGGGCGCGTCGGCGCCGAGGTCGAGCGCGTCGGCGATCGCGGCGAGCGCGAGCGCGCCCGGCAGGCAGGCGACCAGCGTTGCCGCAGCGACCGCGATCGAGCGGCGCCGCGCGCCGCTCGCCGCCGGCCAGCAGCCAGACGTGCGCCGCCGGGGCGACGAGCAGCGCGAGGTACGGGTTGGCGAGCCAGAGCACCAGGACCGCCGACGAGGCGATCGCGCCGAGGCCGGCCGCGGCGCGTTCGGGGCCGCGGGTCGCGCGTTCGGCGCAGGCGCAGCGCGATCGCGACGGCGACGAGCGCGAGCAGAGCCAGGACGATCGCCGCCCGGGCGCCGAGCCGAACGAGGCCGGGATCGAACGGAAACGGCGGGCTCGGGGCACGGCGCCGACGAGCGCCAAGCCGTAGAGCGCCGCGAGCGCGCCGAAGAACGGCAGGCTGCGCAGCGCCGCCCAAAGCAGCCCGAGCCGATCGCTCGCCCTGGCGTGCCGCGCGCGCGCAGGCGTCGACCGCCGCCACCAGCGCCGGCAGCAGCAGCGCCAGCGCGAGCAGCGACAGCGTCCACCCCGGGACCAGGTTGTCGCCGAGCTCGAGGTGGGTCTGCGGGCCCGTGGATCAGAGGCGGCTCGGCGACGTCGACGGCGGCGACCGTCGACTGCACCGCGCGCCCGAACGCGTCGAGCGTCTCGGCGCTGAGCAGGCTCGGTCGCTCGCTCGAGCGGCCGCTCGCCGGCCGAGGAGATCGCGATCGCGTCGAAGCCCTCGGCGATCAGCGGCGCCTGGTCGCCGAGACCGGAGGGGATCGCGAGGCGGGCGAGCTGCGTGAACCAGCCGTCCTCGGCCGATCGCAGCTCGGCCTGGGTCTCGACGGCGAGCTCGGCCGTGCGCTCGAGCTGCACCGAGGCGCTCGACGCGTCGGTCGAGCGTGGTGACCACGAAGGGCGGCGCGGGCTCGCCGGCGCCCGGCTGGGAGATCACGATCACGGCCGCGACCGTCGTCGCTCGGGCAAGCCCGTCGACGAGCTCGCGCATGCCCGCGAAGCCGACCTGCGAGCCGCTGGTCGAGGCGAGCACGAACGTCTTCTCGTGGCCGGCGACCCCGAGCGCGTTCGCGAGCTCGATCAGGAGCCCGGTCGCCGCGGCGCTCGACGCCGCGCCGGCGCCTGCGCGCCGAGTCGCGCGCCGCGAGCACGACGATCGTCGAGTCCGGCGTCGCCGGGCAGCGTGAGCGAGGACGTTTCGCAGCTCGACGTCCTCGCCCTCGACCTCTGCCTCGAAGCGCTGCTCGGTGACCGCGCCGGCGGCGATCTCGTCGAAGCGCTCGGCGACGAGGTCGGCGATCGCGTCGTCGCCCGGGCTGCCCGGCGAGCGCTCGGGCGCCGAGCTCGGCGATCTGGCGCGCGGCGGCCGCGGCGCGGTCGCCCTCGAAGGTGGTCGGCGGCGTCGACCGGCTCGATCGCGTCGGGCGCTCCCTCGAGCGAGAACATCGAGCACGATCACCGCGAGCAGCGCGGGCATGAAGGCGAGGCGGTAGAGGCGGAAGTCGATCGGCAAGGCGGTCGCCGTCTGCATACTGCCGACCGGGTGCGGGGGCGGTCCGCGATTACGCTTCGCGTGCATGGCTGCAGCGACGCCGAGAGCAGCGGCGCGAATCCTGCTCGTCGACGACGAGCAGTCGGTGCAGACGCTGCTCGCCTACCCGCTGCGCAAGGACGGCTACGAGGTCGTCTCGGCGCTCGACGGCCGCGAGGCGCTCGACCGCTTCGCCGAGCAGCGCTTCGACCTCGTCGTGCTCGACATCATGCTGCCGAAGCTCGACGGGATCGAGGTCTGCCGCCGGCTGCGCGGCCGCAGCCAGGTGCCGATCATCATGCTGACCGCCAAGGACGACGAGATCGACAAGGTGCTCGGGCTCGAGATGGGGGCCGACGACTACATCACCAAGCCGTTCTCGGTGCGCGAGTTCCGCAGCCGGGTGAAGGCGGCGCTGCGGCGCTCGGAGATGCTGCGCGGCCGGCCCGGCGGCGGAGCCGATCGTCGCCGGCGAGATCGAGATCGACTTCGAGCGCCGCGCCGTCACCGTCCGCGGCGAGGCCGTGCGGCTCACCTACGTCGAGTTCGAGATCTCTCGCCTCGCTCGCGGGCGCGCCGGGCCGGGTGATGACCCGCGAGATGCTGCTCGAGCAGGTCTGGGGCGACTCCGCCTACCGCGACCCGCGCACGATCGACGTCCACATCCGCCACCTGCGCGAGAAGCTCGAGCGCGACCCGCGCCAGCCCGAGTACCTGTTCACGGTGCGCGGCGTCGGCTACCGCTTCCGCGACGAGTAGCCCGTGAACTCGGTTCGCAACCGGCTCGCGCTGCTCTTCTTCGTGATCACGGCGGCGGCGGTCGGGTTCATCTACCTCTACGTCGTCCCGCAGCTGCGCTCGAGCCTGACCGCGGAGAAGCTGCGGCGGCCTCGAGCAGGTCGCCGGCGAGCAGAGCGCCGCGGCTGCAGGCGGCGATGGACGCCGGGGTCTCGCAGGCAGCGGCTGCGCGCGCTGCGTGCGCGCGATCGACCAGCGCACCGGCCCGCGGGTGACGGTGCTCGGCGTGCGCGAGGGGCCGCCGGGCCCGAGCCGGCGTTCGTGGTCGCCGACTCCGAGCTCGAGCGCACCGCGGTCGCTGCCCGACTACCCGGCCGCCGCGGCGGCGGCGCGTCGCCGGCCCGCGTCGCGAGCGCGGTCGAGCGGTCGGCGGCGAGCGCCTCGGCGAGACCGCGGTCGCGCTGCTCGACGACGGCGAGCCGCGCTGGGTCGCCGTCTTCTCGACCGACCTCGCCGACGTCGACGACAACGTCGCCCTGATCCGCCGCCAGATCCTGATCGCGGGGGCGATCGCCCTGCTCGCCGCGCTCGGCGCCGGCTGGCTCGTCGCGCGGCGCGCACGCGCGCCGCCTGCGCCGGCTCGAGGAGGCCGCCGAGAAGGTCGCCGACGGCGACTTCTCCAGCCCGATCCCGGTCGACTCCAGCGACGAGGTCGGCCAGCTGGCGATGACCTTCAACGAGATGCAGAAGCGCCTCGCGCGCCTCGACAGCGCCCGCAAGGAGTTCATCGCCAACGCCTCGCACGAGCTGCGCACGCCGATCTTCTCGCTCTCGGGGTTCGTCGAGCTGCTCGAGGACGAGGATCCCGATCCCGAGGCGCGGGCCGAGTTCGTGCGCACGATGCGCGAGCAGGTCGACCGGCTGACGAAGCTGACCGTCGACCTGCTCGACCTCTCGAAGCTCGACGCCGACGCGATCTCAGATCCGCCGCGAGCGGGTCGACCTGGCCGAGGTCGCGCGCCGGGTCGCCGAGGAGTTCGGGCCGACCGCCGAGCGCCACGGCTCCGAGATCTCGAGGTCGAGCGGCGACCGCCGGCGCGGCCGCCAGCGCCGACCCGGACAGGGTCGCGCAGATCATGCGTATCCTGATCGACAACGCGCTCACGCACACGCCGGAGGGAACGGCGATCAAGGTAGGGGCTCAGACATCGAGAACGGATCGGCGAGCCTCGTCGTCACCGACGACGGGCCGGGCATCGACCCGCGCTCGCGCGAGCGCGTCTTCGAGCGCTTCTACACCGGCGACGAGGTCAGCGGCTCCGGCCTCGGGCTGGCGATCGCGCGCGAGCTCGCGCTGCGGATGGGCGGCTCGCTCGAGCTGCGCTCGCGCCGCGGGCGCACCGAGTTCGAGCTGCGCCTGCCCGCCGACGCGTCGATGCGGCCTGAGCGATGGTCGCGCGCCGCTCGCGCCTGCGCTTCGCTGCTCGCTGGCCGCCGTCGCTCGCGCTCGCCGCCTGCGGCGACGAGGACTCGCCGAGCGCCGACCGACGCCGTGACCGACCGGCGCCGCAGACCACGACCGACCGAGGACGACGGCGCGCAGCGGGTCGTGATCGAGGCCGACGGACGGCGCCTTCGACTCGCAGGCGATCTACGAGAACGCCGGCGCCCGGCGTGGTCACGGTGACCTCGGTCTTCGGCGGCAGCGACGCGACCGCGAGCCTCCTCGGCGGCGGCGGGCCGGCCGCCGGCCAGGGCTCGGGCTTCGTGATCTCCGACGAGGGCGAGATCGTCACCAACGCCCACGTCGTCACCGACGCCGCGACCACCGGCGCCCAGCCGGGCCCGCTGCAACGAGGCGACCGAGGTCTACGTCCAGTTCGCCGACCGCAACCAGGTCGAGGCCGAGATCGTCGGCTTCGACCCGTTCGCCGACGTCGCCCTGCTCAAGGTCGACCCGGAGGGCCTCGACCTGCACGCCGCTGCCGCTCGGCTCCGAGAACGACGTCGAGGTCGGCGAGGGGGTCGCCGCGATCGGCAGCCCGTTCGGCGAGCAGAACCAATCGCTCTCGGTCGGCATCGTCTCGGCCTCCGATCGCTCGATCGAGTCGCTGACCGACTTCCGGATCGACGGCGCGATCCAGACCGACGCCTCGATCAACCCCGGCAACTCCGGCGGCCCGCTGCTCGACGCGCGCCGGCGAGGTCGTCGGCATCAACCAGCAGATCCAGACCTCCTCCGGCGGCAACGAGGGCGTCGGCTTCGCCGTCCCGATCGACCTCGCCGAGCGCTCGATCGAGCAGCTGCGCGAGAACGGCGAGGTTCGCTACGCCTACGCCGGCGTCACCACCCAGCCGCTCTACCCGCAGCTCGCCGAGCGCCTCGACCTCGACGTCGAGACCGGCGCGCTCGTCGCCGAGGTCGTCGCCGGCGGCCCCGCCGACGACGCCGGCCTGCAGGCGGGCGACGAGCCGATCCGCTTCCAGGGCCAGCCAGGTCGACGCCGGCGGCGACGTGATCGTCGCCGTCAACGGCGAGGCGATCGACGACAACGCCGACCTGCCGCGGATCGATCTCGCTGCTCGACCCGGGCGACGAGGTGACCCTCGACGTGATCCGCGACGGCGACGAGGAGCAGGTCGAGATCACGCTCGGCGAGCGCCCGACCGAGGCGATCAACTGAGCTCGCGGGCGCAGCTCGCGCCTCGCGACGTCGCCGAGCGTCTCGCTAGCGTGCCGCGCCGTGCTTCACGGAGGTACCTCTCGGCCACAAGTCGCTTGCGGACTACACGCACATCCTCGGGCCGCGGCCTGATCGACGAGATCCGCGAGCTCGCCGAGCCGCTCAAGGGCAAGCGTGTCCTGCACGTCAGCGCGACCGCGTTCGGCGGCGGCGTCTCGGAGATCCTCTACACGCTGGTGCCGCTGATGCGCGACGTCGGCCTCGACGCCCACTGGCAGGTGATCCTCGGCCGCGAGGAGTTCTTCAACGTCACGAAGCTGATGCACAACTCGCTTCAGGGCGACCCGCAGACGATCTCCGACCAGCAGTGGGAGGTCTTCGAGGCCTACAACGTGATGAACGCCCAGGGCCTCGAGGGCGAGTGGGACGTGATCATCGTCCACGACCCGCAGCCGGCCGGGATGATGCAGAACGCGCGCGAGCAGCGCACGGCGCTGGATCTGGCGCTGTCACATCGACCTCTCGACCCCGAACCCGGCGACGATCGAGCGCCTGCTGCCGCTGATCGACGGCTACGACGCGAGCGTCTGGCACCGCCAGGAGTACGTGCCCGACGGGCTCGACGGCGGGCTGGTGAAGATCTGCCCGCCGGCGATCGACCCGCTCTCGCCGAAGAACATGGCGCTCTCGCCCGAGGACGCCGCCTTCGTCTGCGAGCAGTTCGGAATCGACACCGACCGGCCGCTGATCCGCCAGGTCTCGCGCTTCGATCCGTGGAAGGACCCGATCGGCGTGATCGACAGCTACCGCATGGTCAAGGAGAAGATCCCCGACGCGCAGCTCGCGCTTGTCGGGCTCGATGGCCACCGACGACCCCGAGGGCTGGGAGTTCTTCCACGAGACCGTCCGCCACGCCGACGGCGACCCCGACATCAAGATCCTCAACAACCTCAACAACGTCGGCGCGATCGAGATCAACGCCTTCCAGTCGCAGGCCGACGTCTGCATGCAGAAGTCGATCCGCGAGGGCTTCGGGCTCACCGTGACCGAGGCGCAGTGGAAGGGCCGGCCGACGATCGGCGGCGACGTCGGCGGCATCCCGCTGCAGATCGAGGACGGCGTCTCGGGCTTCCTGGTCGACTCGCCCGAGGAGGCCGCCCGGCGCTCGATCGAGATCCTCGAGGACCCCGAGCTGGCGAAGCGGATCGGCCGCGCCGGCAAGGAGCACGCCCGCGAGCACTTCCTCACGCCGCGCCTGCTGCGCGACTGGCTCGCAGCTGTTCACCGAGATCGACACCTGAAGCCGCCGCGGCTCAGGCGGCGAGTCGCGGGCGGCCCACTAGTCTCAGGCGCATGGCCGACCAGCGGCTAGTCATCGTCTCCAACCGCGGCCCGGCGCAGTTCGAGCGAGGTGCCGGCGGCGAGCGCGTGGTCCAGCGCGGCGGCGGCGGGCTGGTGACCGCGCTCACCGGCCTGGTCGCCCACCGCGGCGCGCTCTGGGTCGCCTCGGCGATGACCGACGAGGACGTCGCCGTCGCCCGCGAGGCCGACGGCGAGCCGGTCGCGCTCGAGCTCGACGGCGTCTCCTACGACGTGCTCCTGGTCGAGAGCGAGTCCGTCGCCTACGACCGCTTCTACAACGTGATCGCCAACCCGATCCTGTGGTTCATCCAGCACTACCTCTGGGACCTCTCCAACGCGCCCGACATCCGCCAGGAGGAGGCCGACGCCTGGGACGAGGGCTACACGGTGGTCAACCGCGACATCGCCGAGGCGGTGCTGCAGACGATCGCCGACGACAGCGAGCCGCTGGTGATGTTCCACGACTACCACCTCTACACGGCGCCGGCGCTCGTCCGCGAGCAGCGCCCCGACGCGCTTGCTCCAGCACTTCGTCCACATCCCCTGGTCGCAGCCCGACAGCTGGCGGATCCTTCCCGCGCGCTGGCGCGAGGAGATCTACCGCGGCCTGCTCGCCAACGACATCATCGGCTTTCACACGACCGCCTACTGCCGCAACTTCCTGCACTGCTGTCGCGAGCTGATGGAGCTCGAGGTCGACCACGAGCGCGGCGCCGTCCTGCACTCGGGACGCGAGACCTGGGTCCGCGCCTATCCGCTCGGCATCGACGCCAAGCGCCTCGACCGCGCCGCGGCCTCCGAGGAGGTGGCCGAGTACGAGCGCGAGCTGCTGCGCCGCCGCCGCGACCACCTGATCATCCGCGTCGACCGCGCCGACCTCTCCAAGAACGTCCTGCGCGGGTTCACCGCCTTCGACGTCTTCCTCCAGCAGCACCCGGAGTTTCGCGAGCGCGTCACCTTCATCGCCCATCTGCAGCCGTCGCGCCAAGACGTGCCCGAGTACGCCGAGTACCTGGAGCGGATCGAGGCCCTGGTGGCGGTCGTCAACCACCGCCACGGCACCACCGACTGGATGCCGATCGACCTGCGCATCTACGAGAACTTTCCCGAGGCCGTCGCCCGCTACAAGCACTTCGACCTGCTCATGGTCAACTCGATGTTCGACGGGATGAACCTCGTCGCCAAGGAGGCGCCGGCCGTCAACACCCGCGACGGCGTCGTCATGCTGTCCGAGAACACCGGCTCCCACGAGGAGCTCGGCGACTGCACGCTCTCGGTCAACCCGTTCGACATCCAAGAGCAGGCCGACACGATCCACCGGGCGCTGACGATGGATCCCGAGGAGCGCCGCCTGCGCGCCGCGCGGCTGCGCGAGATCGTCCGCGAGCGCGACCCCGGCGTCTGGATCTCCGAGCAGCTCGCCGACATCGGCGCCAAGCGCGCCGCGCGACTAGCGGCGCCGGCTCTGACCTTCACCCGAGCCGTTGCCGAGTGGCCGCGCTCGAACGGGTAGCCGGCCTGCTGCGGGACGAGGGCGCGGAAGCGGTACCTGCGCGCCGTGCGCGTGGCCCGCAGCTTGTAGCGGGCGCTGAACGCGCACGACTCGTCGGCGCGATCGGTGCGAAAGACCTGCCAGCGGCGCTTGCCCAGTCGCGCCTGGACCTTGACCACTCGGTCGAAGCAGGCCGGGCCGGGGAGGGTGCCGCGTGAAGTAGAGGCGGTCGCGGGTTCGCACACCGCGCCTGGGTTTGACCGCGAGCGTCGGGCGCGCGCTCGCTCGCAGCGTCAGGCCATGGCGCGCGACGACCTCGTCGCCGACGACGTAGTGGAGGAAGACCTCGCGCCCGGCCCCGGGCGGCAGCTCGAGCGCGTACGACCCGTCGGCCGCCGTCGTCGCCGTGGCACCGACGACGATCGGCTGGCCGCTGAGCAGCACCCGGGTCAGAGCACAGACCGTGGCTCCCGCGCCGACGCCGCTGACCCGGCCGCGAACGATCGCCGGCGCGATCGGAGCGCACCACGACGGTCTCGGCGCCGTCGCGGCCGAACCCGGCGCTGAGCGCCGAGCCGCCGGCGACCGCCGAGGCGGGACAGGCGTTGTCGACCCAGACCTGGCGCTGCTCGCAGGCGCGGTTGGGGGCGCCGTCGAGGGCGAGGTCCTCGACGCAGGCGGTGACGGTGTTCGGCCCGGTGACGAACGCGGGCGCCGTGGTCGGTACGGCGGCCGACTTCGCTCGTCGCCGCCGGACAGGGGCTGAGCGCGGTGGCGAAGCCGTCGATCACCGCGCAGTTGCGGATGTCGGTGACCACGGTCGAGCCGTTGGCCTCGACGTAGACCTTGCGGACGCCGCTGCCCTGATCGGTGGCGCTGAAGGTGAGCCCGCGCAGGCCGCGAACCACCGGCGAGCCGAGCAGCGAGCCGCCGGTGAGCGTCAGCGCCGGCGTGGCGCGATCCTCGGTCTGCAGGAAGACGCCGCGAACGTAGGCATGGGCGCTGTCGTCGCCGGCGCGCCCGCACGGTCGCCCGGGACCGGGAGCGACGCAGCGAAGCCAGGAGTGAAACTGGGTGAACTCGCCGTCGAGCTGATGGACGCGAAAGTCGGCGTGCTCGGCGCCGAAGACGGCGAGCTCGCCGCCCGGGCGCGTCGCCACGAGCTGACCCTGGTGGCCGGCCTGGTTGGTCAGGCTGGCGTTGGCCTGGATGCTCGTGAACACGGTCCCGGCGGGAGCGCGCCAGACCCAGGCGCCGAAGTGATAGAGGCCCGACTGCTCGGCGTCGTGAAACGCCTGCAGGCCGCCGTCGTCGACGCCGCAGCGCGAGCGCGGCTGATAGCTCGCGCTCGAGGATTCCCAGGTCGCCTGGCCGGCGCTCGGGTTGCTCGGGCTGCACTGGGTGACGACGTAGTTGCCCGCATCGGCGCGCGGCGCCGCCAGCAGGCAGCGCCGCCGCGGCGGCGAGCAGCGCCGAGGAGAAGGATCCGGCGTCGGCTACGGCGACATGAGCGGTCTCCTGTTCATTGCTCGAAGCCGAACTGGCTCGGGGCCGGGAGGGGGCTGGGTGTGGCCGTCGTGATCTGGAGATGCCGGCTTCGGGCGCGGGAGGCGGGTCAGGTGGCCGGGGCGGGCGGTCGAGACCGGCGCCGGTGGCGCCGCCGAAACGGGCTCGGGCGCGGCGGCGGGGGCAGGGGCGGGCGGTGGCCGGGGCAATGCTCGCCGGCTCGAGCTCACGATCCGAGCTGTCGCCGGGTTGCGGCTCGGCGATCGCCGGCGCGCTCGGCCGCGCGACCGCGCTCATCGCGCGTGCTCGGCGCGGGCTCACGGCGGCTCGACCTCGCTTGGCTCAGGGCGGCGCTCTGGGCCGTGCGTCGCGGTCTGCGGCCGGCGATCCGGCGCCTTCGCCGGCTGAGACGAACGCTTGAGCCCCCGTCGCGCCGCTGTCGAGCCCGACGTCGGCCGGCAGCGGCCGCGGGTCAGGCGCCTCGAGCAGCATCGGCAGCGCCGCGATCGCGCCGATCGTCGCCGGCGCCGATCGCGCCGGCGCGGGCCACGTTGCTCCAGCGGACTCTGCTTCTGAGCATCTGCGGCCAACAAGCCCGGACACCTGTGTCGCGCCCCCTCCATGCCCAGATCGGCGCACGGCAATGGGATTGCGCATCGCTATAGTCGTCCGCCGCTTATGAGCGTGTCCGAATATGAACTCGTGCTGATGCTCGATCCGGAGTCCCCGGACGAGCAGCGCGACAAGATCGCGTCGGATGCGCGTACCCGGATCGAGTCCAGCGGCAGCCTCAAGGCCGAGAAGGCCTGGGGCCTGCGCAAGCTCGCCTACGAGATCGAGAAGCGAAACGAGGCCGACTACCGCTTCTTTCGCTTCGAGACGGAGAGCCCGCTGCTCGACGAGCTCAATCACAACCTCCGGATCACCGACGGCGTCCTGCGCTTTCGCATCTTCAAGGTCGATCCCGACTCGCCGGTGATCGAGCCGGGACCCCCGGTCTCGCTCGCCGGCGCGTCTTCCGGGCGCCCCGGCGGTCGCGGTGGACGTGGTCGCGGACGCGACGACTACGAGGATCGCGGCGACGACAGCTTCTCGCCGCCGCCAGCCGCGGCGCCGGCGGCCGCCGCGGCCGCGCCGGAGCCCGCGCCTTCGCCGGACGCGCCCGCTCCGGCGGCCGAGGAAGCCGCGCCGGCGGCGGAACCCGCTCCGGCGGCCGAGGCACGGCTCCGGCCGAGCCCGCAGCGGCCGCCGAGCCCCCGGCCGACGCCCCCGAGCCGGCAGCCGCCACGCCTGAGGCCCCGGCCGAGCCGCACGCCTCCCTCCGAGTAGTTCCCGCTCTTTCCGCTGTTCGCGCTCGCCGGGGGCGAGAAGCTGCCGGTCGCCCTCTTAGACTGAGGACGGAGAAAAGCGAATTCGAGAGAGGTACTGATCTCAAGTGGCAGCAACGAATATGAACGTGGTCGTGATCACCGGGAACCTGACCCGCGATCCCGAGCTTCGGAGCACCAACAGCGGCATGGCCGTATGCGAGATGCGTGTTGCCGTCAACTCGCGCCGCAAGGACGGCAGCGGCAACTGGATCGACAAGCCGAACTACTTCGACGTCACGGTCTTTGGCGCCCAGGGCGAGAACTGCTCCACCTACCTGAGCAAGGGCCGCCCCGTCGCGGTCGAGGGACGGCTCGACTGGAGCGAGTGGGAGGCCAAGGACGGCTCGGGCAAGCGCCAGAAGGTGGCGATCATCGCCAACTCGGTGCAGTTCCTCGGCAGCCGCGACGGCGCTGCTCAGGAGGGTGGCGGAGAACGCTTCCAGGCCAGCAAGTCCGACATCCCCGCCGACACCTCCGACTTCGACAGCCCACAGCAGCCGGCGGCCGTCGGCGCCTCCGACGACGACATCCCGTTCTAGTTCAGGACGGCGATTGCCGGCGCCTGGCGGCGTCATCGGTCGCTTGCGTGCGGAGCACGCGGCGCTCCCTGCTTCCTTGCCCGGCTTGGCTCTCGCCGCCCTGAACGCCGCTTCTGAGCCTCGGCGCTGAGCGGTCGACTGGCTAGAATCCGCTTCGCGCCGCCCGTAGTGCGGCGCGTTTGCGCGAAATGACGATGATCGACGACACCCGAGGCGGCCGCTGATGGCCCGCAAGCAGCGTGCTCAGCCGACCCCTGCCGGTCCCGGCGCGCGGCGTCGCGGGCGTTTCGGCGATCGCTTTCGCCCGCGCAAGTACACGCGGATCAACGTCGAGAACATC
The DNA here is from genome assembly GCA_963730145.1 of uncultured Solirubrobacterales bacterium. Taxonomy (GTDB): domain Bacteria; phylum Actinomycetota; class Thermoleophilia; order Solirubrobacterales; family 70-9; genus WHSW01. The sequence goes on along the minus strand of CAVSQT010000001.1, from coordinate 197,990 downwards.
GACTACAAGGATCTGAACACGCTGCGCCGCTTCATCTCCGATCGCGGCAAGGTGCGCTCGCGTCGCGTCACCGGTCTCTCGCGCCGCCACCAGCAGCAGCTCGGGCTGGCGGTTCGTCGCGCCCGCGAGCTGGCGCTGCTTCCGTACGTCGGCGAGAGATAGGACCGGACGCGATGGCGCAGGCGATCCTGCTCAAGGACGTGGCGGACCTCGGCGCGGCCGGCGACGCCGTCGACGTCTCGTCCGGCTACCTGCGCAACTACCTCGTCCCGCGCAAGCTCGCCCAGCCGGCGACCCAGGCGTCGCTCGACGAGGCGCAGCGCCGCCGCGAGTCGGCCGAGAAGTGCCGCCCGCGAGGCCGAAGCGCGCGCCGGGGAGACGGCAGCGCTGCTGTCGAAGACGGTGCTGACGATCCAGCACCGCGCCGGCGAGGACGGAAAGCTCTACGGGTCGGTCACCAACGCCGAGATCGCCGACGCGATCGCCGAGGCTCGCGGCCTCAAGATCGATCGCAAGAAGATCCGCCTCGACGACCCGATCCGCGACATCGGCACCTACATGGTCGAGATCGAGCTCCCCGGCGGCGCGGTCGCCAAGGTCAAGACGATCGTCGCCGAAGCCAAGTAGCGCCCGCCAGCAAGCCTCGCCTGATCCGTTTTCGCCCTCGATGCGGGATGACGTCCAGCGGGCAGCCGCGCGCTGTGGTTTGCTCGGATGCGGCCCCGAGTGGGGCTAGATCCGCCGCCCCCGAGCCTTGAATAGAGACCATGGCAACCGCTGAAGCACACGTCCCGCCGCAGAACCTCGAGGCCGAGGAGTCGGTGCTGGGCGCGCTGATGGTCTCCGAGGCGGCGATGAACCCGGTCATCCTCGACGTCCGCCTCGTCGACGAGGACTTCTACCGCGACCGCCACCGGCTCATCTTCCGCGCGATCAAGACGCCTCTACGAGCGCAGCGAGCCGGTCGACGCGCTCACCGTCTCCGAGCTGCTCAAGCAGCAGGGCGAGCTCGAACAGGCCGGTGGCCGCGAAGGCGTCTCCCACCTCGCCTCGACGGTGCCGGTGCCCGGCAACGCCAAGCACTACGCGCGCATCGTCAAGCAGAACGCGCTGCTGCGCCGCCTGCTCGCCGCCTCGCAGCAGATCCAGCAGTCGGTCTACGGCGCCGAGGGCGAGCCCCAGGAGCTGGCCGAGTCGGCCGAGCGCCTGCTCTTCAACGTCGCCCACGAGGAGCAGGCCGAGGACTTCCACGTGCTCAAGGACATCCTCTCGCGCGAGGTCGACCGCCTCGAGGAGCTCGCCACCGGCAAGGCCGAGGTCACCGGCACGGCCTCGGGCTTCACCGACCTCGACAAGATCACCGGCGGCTTTCAGCCCGGCAACCTGATCATCCTCGCGGCGCGCCCGGGCATGGGCAAGTCGGGCCTCGTCGCCAACATCGCCGAGCACGTCTCGATCAAGGAGCGCCGCCCGGTCGCCTTCTTCTCGCTCGAGATGTCGGACTCCGAGCTCGCCCAGCGCCTGATCGCCAAGCGCTCGAGGATCCCCAGCGACCGCCTGCGCAAGGGCAAGGTCAACGAGAAGGACTGGAAGCGGCTGCTCGGCGTCTGCAACGAGATCGAGACCGCGCCGCTGTGGATCGACGAGTCGTCGGACCTGAGCATGCTCGACCTGCGGGCCAAGGCGCGGCGCCTGCACGCGCACGAGATCAGCGCCGGCAACGGCGGCCTGGCGCTGATCGTCTTCGACTACATCCAGCTGATGCGCGCCGAGGACATGCGCGCCAACCGCGTCGAGCAGGTCGGTCAGATGAGCCGCGGGCTGAAGATCCTCGCCCGCGAGCTCAAGGTGCCGGTGATCGCGCTCTCGCAGCTCTCGCGTGCGCCCGAGCAGCGCGCCGGTCGCGACAAGCGCCCGATCCTCTCCGACCTGCGCGAGTCCGGCAACCTCGAGCAGGACGCCGACCTGGTCGCCTTCATCTACCGCGAGGACTACTACCAGATCGCGATGACGAGGTCGACGAGGAAGAGCGCGAGAAGTACGAGGGGATCGCCGAGCTGATCGTGCGCAAGAACCGAAACGGGCCGATCGACACGGTCGAGCTCGCCTTCCACGAGAAGTACGCCTCGTTCGCCAGCGTCTCGCTACGCCGACTCGCAGCGCCGGCCGCGCGGCGGCGAGAGCGTCGAGCCGCTCGTCGAGGCCGCCGACAGTTGAGCGCGAACGTCGAGACGCTTCCCCGGGCCTGCCCGCTCGGGGTCTGCGACGGCAGCGGCTGGGTCTTGCACGACGACGACTCGGCCACGCCTGCGAGTGCCGCGAGCGTGCGCGCTCGAAGCAGGCGCGGACGAGCGGCGTGCGCTCGGTGCTGCCCGACAAGTACCGAGGCGTCGGCTTCGACCGCCCGCCGATCGCCGACATGGCTCGTCATCCGCAGACGCGGCGACGATCGATGCCGTGCGCGGCTACATCGACGACGATCGACGACAACATCGCCGAGGGGCGCGGCCTGTGGCTCGAGGGCGACGTCGGCACCGGCAAGACGACGCTCGCGATGCTCGTCTCGAAGTCGGCGATCGAGGCCGGGCGCTCGGTCGCGATCTACTCGCTGCCGCGCCTGCTCGCGCGCATCCGCCGCACCTACGACGCCGACGCCGGCGAGCTCTCCTACCTCGAGTTCTTCGAGCGCCTGACCTCGGTCGACCTGCTGCACATCGACGACCTCGGCGCCGAGAAGCGCAGCGACTGGGTGCTCGAGCAGCTCTACGCGATCGTCGACGAGCGCTACGCGACCAGCCGCTCGATGGTCGTCACCACCAACCTCGAGCTCGACGAGCTCGAGGAGCAGATCGGCGAGCGCACGGTCTCGCGGCTGGTCGAGATGTGCGAGACGCTGCCGCTCTACGGCGAGGACCAGCGCTACCGCGTCGCCTGAGGCCGGCTGCAGCCGCGCTCGGCTTGCGCGATCCGCATAATCACCTGCCGATGCCGGGCGTGGTGATCATCGGGACCCAGTGGGGCGACGAGGGCAAGGGCAAGGTCGTCGACCTGCTCGCCGAGCGCGCCGCCATGGTCGTGCGCTTTCAGGGCGGCAACAACGCCGGCCACACGATCGTCCGCGACGGCGAGACGTTCAAGTTCCACCTGATCCCGTCGGGGATCCTGCATCCGGGCAAGACCTGCGTGATCGGCAACGGCGTCGTCGTCGACCCCGACGGTCCTGATCGGCGAGCTCGACGGCCTGCGCCGCCGCGGCATCGACGTCAGCGGCCTCAAGGCTCTCGGCCAACGCGCACCTGATCATGCCCTACCACGTGATGCTCGACACCGCCGGCGAGGCGAAGCTCGGCAAGCTCGAGATCGGCACCACCAAGCGCGGCATCGGCCCCTGCTACGCCGACAAGTCGGCGCGCCTCGGGATCCGCGTCCAGGACCTGCTCGACGCGAAGATCCTGCGCAAGAAGATCGCCGCCGCGCTCGAGCCCAAGCAGCAGCTGCTGCGCCCGTTCGCGCGCGATCCGAAGCTCGACCTGCACACGATGACCGAGGAGTACCTGCGCTACGGCCACCGCCTCGAGCCCCACATCGCCGACACCTCGCGGCTGTGCTGGGAGGCGCTCGACGCGCGGCGAGACGGTGCTCTTCGAGGGCGCCCAGGCGGCGCTGCTCGACCTCGACCACGGCACCTATCCGTTCGTCACCTCGTCGAACCCGGTCGCCGGCGCGGCCTGCGTCGGCGCCGGCGTCGGGCCGACCGACATCGACGAGGTCTGGGGCGTGTGCAAGGCCTACACGACGCGCGTCGGCGCCGGCCCGTTTCCGACCGAGCTCGACGACGAGGTCGGCGACTCACCTGCGCGACCGGGCCACGAGTTCGGCACCACCACCGGTCGCGAGCGCCGCTGCGGCTGGCTCGACCTCGTCGCGCTGCGCTACGCGACCCGGCTCAACCGGCTCTCGGCGCTGGCGATCACCAAGCTCGACGTGCTCTCCGGCCTCGACCCGCTGCGGATCGCGGTCCGCTACCGCGGCAGCGAGGGCGCCGTCTTCGACGAGTTCCCCTACCACCAGTCGATCCTGCACACGGCGACGCCCGAGTACGAGGAGATGCCCGGCTGGGAGGACGACATCACGCGGCGCCCGCAGCGAGGCCGACCTGCCGCCCGAGGCGCGCGACTACCTCGCCGCGATCTCCGACGGCGCCGGGGTGCCGATCAGCGCTCGTCGGCGTCGGCCCGGGTCGCGAGCAGGTGATCCGCATGGACGGCCCGGAGCTCGCAGCGCCGCCTGAGCGGCTCGCGGCCGTGCGATCGTCGCGGTAATCTGAGCTCGGTGCCCTGCCGGCCTGATCTTCAGGTGCGAGTTCTGCCGCAGCCGAGCCCGACCAGATCACCCAGATCAGCATCGAGCGCCAGCTGCTGCACTACCGCTTCGGCCAGTACGTCGACTGCGGCCCGGGCGGCTGGCTGATCTGGCACGGGCGCGGCATCTACGGGCCGAACCGCTACGCCTGCGGCGAGCATCGCGCGGCGCTGCGCGCCGCGGTGATCAAGGCCCACGACGGGCCGCACGCGCGCTCGAAGAAGACCTACCCGAGCCTGCGCGCCGGACGACCTCGCCTTCGCCCGCCGCCGAGCCCGCTACCAGGGGCTGGAGATGAGCGCCCGAGATACGCGAGATGCACGATGAGCGCTGAGCCGGCTGCCCGCAGCTCGACGGCGGCCTGTTCCTCACCGACGGCGGCATCGAGACGACGCTGATCTTCCACCGCGGGCATCGACCTGCCGCTGTTCGCCGCCTTCGCCCTGCTCGACGACGAGCAGGGCCGCGAGACGCTGCGCGCGCTACTACGAGCCGTACCTCGCGGTCGGCGGCCGAGCACGGCGCCGGCTTCGTGCTCGAGAGCCCGACCTGGCGCGCGAGCCCGCGCTGGGCCGAGGAGCTCGGCTACTCGCGCGGAGCGAGCTCGACGCGCTCAACCGGCGCGCGATCGAGCTGATGGAGGAGCTCCGCGACGAGCACGGCCGAGCGTCGCCGGCCCGATCGTGATCAGCGGCTGCATCGGGCCGCAGGACGACGGCTACCAGCCGCAGCCAGCTGCTCTCGGCCGACGAGGCCGAGCGACTACCACTCGACCCAGATCGAGACCTTCGCCGACACGGCGGCCGACCTGGTCACGGCGATCACGATGACCTACGTCGACGAGGCGATCGGGATCGCCCGCGCCGCCGCCGGCGGCGGGCATCCCGGCGGTGATCTCGTTCACGGTCGAGACCGACGGCCGGCTGCCGAGCGGCCAGGCGCTCGGCGGAGGCGATCGAGCAGGTCGACGCCGAGGCCGGCGCGGCGCCCCGCCTACTACATGGTCAACTGCGCCCACCCGACCCACTTCGAGCGCGTGCTCGACGCCGGCGCCGCCGTGGGCGCGAGCGGATTCGCGGCCTGCGGGCCAACGCCTCGACGATGAGCCACGCCGAGCTCGACGAGGCGACCGAGCTCGACGAGGGCGACCCCGCCGACCTCGCGCGCGCGCTACGCGGCGCTGCGCGAGCGCGCTTCCGAACCTCAGCGTGCTCGGCGGCTGCTGCGGCACCGACGACCGCCACGTCGAGGCAGATCGCCAGCGCCTGGCGCGCGCACGGCCTGAGCTGCGCGGCGCTTCGGTCAGCTCGCGGCGCGCCGGCGCTCGGCCAGGATCGATCGCCGCGATGCCGCGCGATCACGGTCAGCGGCGCGGCGGCGAAGCCGATCGTGCGTCAGCCAGTGGCCGGCGTGGGCGAGCACGCGATGGCGCTCATGCCGGCGCCTCGCGGGCGCCGAGGCTGCGGCTCTGCCGGCGCCGGCGCCGGGTCGGCTCGCCTCGCCGGCGCGGCCGAGGCGGCGCAGCACCCAGCCGAGCAGCAGCGATCAGCGCCGAGCACGATCGCGGCGACGATCGAGTAGGCGACGCCCGCGAGGTAGCCCGGGACGTCGTCCTTGAGCTCGCGCTGGAGGATCTCGGTCTCGTCGACGAACGGCGCGCTCGAAGCTCGGCCGGCGCGGGCACCGCCGGGGCCGGGATCGCGCGTGTCCTCGGGCAGGTAGATCGGCAGGCCGAGCAGCGGCGTCGTCGCGGTGGAGCGCGGATCAGCGTCTTCCAGGTGCCGTGCGACGGGCAGCGGCTCGGTCGTCTCGTAGACGCCCGGGCGCGGTCTCGCTCGAGGTGCTCGAGATGCAGCTTCTCGCCGCCCTGCCAGGCGATCGCGCTGACCCAGTACGGCGTCGTCGGCCGCGTCGGCCGGGTCGATGCTCGACGGTCGCGTCGACGGTGCGCGCCGGGCCCGGAGTCGACCTCGGTCAGGGTCACCTCGCCGCGATCCGCCGTCGGTGCGCGGGTCGCCGACGTTGAGCGCGACGACGGCGGCGATCGCGCGCCGCGCCGAGCGCGGCCGGGACGATCGACGGCGGGCGGCGCGGACGCCTCGCGGCGTCGGCCTGGCGCGCTCGGCGGCGGCGAGCGCGCGCGCCGAGGTAGGCGCCGACGAGCCCGGCGGCGATCGCCGGTCGACCAGCGCGGGCAGCAGCGCGTCGGCGATCAGGCTCTCGCGGCCACGGGACCGGCATCCAGACGTGCGACCAGGCGTACTCGGCGGCGAAGCCGACGGTGCCGATCAGCGCGCCCGCGACGGCGCCGAACGCGTAGGGGCGCCGTGGTCGAGATCGACGAGCGCCAGCAGCTCGACGCAGAGCGCCTCGGCGAGGTAGAGCGGGAAGTGCGGCGTCGTCTCGCCGAGCACCGGGCCGACGATCAGCGCGACGCATGCCGCGGACGACGATGAAGAAGAGGGCGGCGCCGAGCGCGGCGCCGGGGCCGATCCAGAGCCGCGCGCCGACCAGCGCGACGCCGGCGGCGAAGGCGAGCATGATCGGCTCGAGCACGAGGTTGAACTGCGGCACGCCGAAGTCGAACTCGGCCTGGAAGGTCGAGAGGCCGATCAGCAGGCCGCCGAAGGCGAACAGCCGGCGACCGCGCGGCGAACCGGCGGCGCCAGCTGCCGCGGTCTCGCCGAGCTCGGCACGCGGCCCTCGACGATCAGGATCGCGCTGCCGATCAGGGTCAGGCCGGCGCCGCCGATCAGCATCAGGTGCGTCGGGCCCCAGAGGGTCACGTCCTGGCCGAAGATCCGGTGCCAGACGTCGTCGAGCGGGAAGCCGATCAGCGCGAACGCGGCGGAGGCCATCATCGCGATGCCGCCGAGCGGCGCGTACCAGTCGCCGCTGATCCGCACGGCGCCGCGGCTCGGCTTGCCCTCGGGCAGGACGATCGCGAGGAAGCCGGCGGCGAAGATGCCGTAGAGGCCGAAGAGGATCAGGTAGTGGGCCGGGTTGGCGAGCGGCCCGGCGTCGCGGCCGTCGTCGATGTGCAGGGAGATGTCCCAGTACATGCCGAGCAGCGCGACCAGCAGCGAGCCGGCGGCGAGCAGCGAGGGCAGCGCGGCCCAGGGGGCGAAGCCGGTGTCGCGCGCGGCGCAGTCGGCGACGCGGCGCAGCAGGTCGGTGCGGCCGGTGCGGTGGGCCCAGCCGAGGTAGAGCAGGACCGCGGTCGCGATCAGGGCGCCGCCGGTGGCGAGCGAAGACCTCGCCGAGCGCGGCGCCGGCGGCGGGGGAGGTGTCGGTGGCGTTCATCGCGGCTCCTTCGATCGTCGACATCGGCCAATGTTACACCGCACGATGTCAATGGTTACCCGTGATGTCATGGTCACGTCAACACCGTCACGGACGGCGCCGAGCCTGTCCGATTAGCCTCCCGCGCCATGTTCGAGAAGGTCCTGGTCGCGAACCGGGGTGAGATCGCGATCCGGGTCATGCGGGCGCTCGAGGAGATGGGCATCGCCTCGGTCGGCGTCTACTCCGAGGCCGACCGCGAGACGCCCGCACGTCCGCGAGGCCGACGAGGCCTTCCTGCTCGGCCCGGCGATCCCGGCCGAGAGCTACCTCACGATCGAGAAGATCATCGAGGTGGCGAAGAAGTCCGGCGCCGAGGCGATCCATCCCGGCTACGGCTTCCTGGCCGAGAACGCCGCCTTCGCCACGCGCCTGCGAGGAGGCCGGGATCGTCTTCATCGGCCCGCCCGCGAGCGCGATCGAGGCGATGGGCTCGAAGACCCGCGCCCGCGAGATCATGCAGGAGGCCGGCGTGCCGATCGTGCCCGGGCTCGACCGAGCCCTCGCCCGACGTCAAGGCCGCCGCGCAAGACGGCCGAAGGAGATCGGCTATCCGGTCGCCTGCAAGGCGGCCGGCGGCGGCGGCGGCAAGGGCTTTCGCGTCGCGCATGACCGCCGACGACCTCGCCGAGGCGTTCGAGGGCGCCGCTCGCGAGGGCGAGAAGTTCTTCTCCGACGACCGCGTCTACCTCGAGCGCTACCTCGAGGACCCGCGCCACGTCGAGGTCCAGGTGCTCGCCGACTCGCACGGCAACGTGATCCACCTCGGCGAGCGCGACTGCTCGATCCAGCGCCGCCACCAGAAGCTGATCGAGGAGGCGCCCGGGCCCGCACGTCGACGACGAGATGCGCGAGCGGATCGGCAAGATCGCCACCGAGGCCGCGCGCGCCGTCGACTACCGCGGCGCCGGCACGGTCGAGGGCATGCAGGTCGGCGACGAGTACTTCTTCCTCGAGATGAACACCCGGGTCCAGGTCGAGCACTGCGTGACCGAGATGGTCACCGGCATCGACATCGTCCGCGAGCAGGTGCGGATCGCCGCCGGCGAGGAGCTCTCGATCGCCCAGGACGAGGTCGAGCTGCGCGGCCACGCGATCGAGTGCCGGATCAACGCCGAGGCGGCGCACAAGAACTTCGCCCCGGCCCCGGGCAGGATCGACCACTACATCGAGCCCGCCGGCCCCGGCGTGCGCGTCGACTCCGGGCTCGAGGCCGGCTCGGAGGTGACGCCGCTCTACGACCCGATGGTCGCCAAGCTGATCACCTGGGACGTCGACCGCGAGAAGGCGACGGCGCGCATGCTGCGGGCGCTCGGCGAGTACGAGATCGAGCCGCTGACGACCCTGATCCCGTTCCACAAGGCGATCCTCGCGACCGAGCAGTGGGCCAAGGGCGAGACCTGCCGCGACCTGACCGAGGACAAGAAGTGGCTGAAGACGCTGCAGCGCCCGACACGGCCTCCGCCGCCTCCGGGCGCGAGGTCGGAGGAGGCGGCAGGAGAGCTCGTCGAGCGCACCTACGCGGTCGAGGTCGACGGGCGCCTGCACGCGGTCAAGGTGATCGGCGCCGCGGCGCCGGCCGGCGGCGGCGGCGCCGCCGGCGGGCGGCAAGCGCCCGCCGAAGCGCGAGCGCTCCGGCGGCGTCGCGGCGGCGGCGCCAGCGGTCCCGCGCTGCCCTCGCCGCTTCAGGGCACGGTGCTCAAGGTCGCGGTCGAGCAAGGGCGCCGAGGTCGAGGAGGGCGCGCTGATCTGCGTGATCGAGGCGATGAAGATGGAGAACGAGATCACCGCCCACGTCGCCGGCAAGGTGACCGAGCTCAACGTCTCCGAGGGCGCCGCGATCAACGCCGGCGACCCGATCTGCAAGATCGAGTAGCTGCCGTGACCGAGGGACTGCCATGGCGAGGACCGGGCGGCGCCGGCCCGAGCTGCCGCTGCCGCCCGGCAAGGTCCCGCTGCGCCGCAACGGGTCGTGGCGCAAGCGCTGGCGCTATCTCGGCGTCTTCAGCGACGAGCTGCTGCTCTGCGCCGCCCGCGTCGGCGTCGGCCCGATCGGCCAGACCTTCTGGGCGGTCTGGGATCGCGAGTCGGGCGAGATGCACGAGCGCACGCGCACTGCTGGCGCCGGGCGCCCGCGGCGAGGTCTGGACCGAGCTCGCCGACGACGAGGACACCGGGACGCATCGACTGGGCGCCCGACGAGGGCGGCGCGATGGTGCGGATCGAGGCGGCGCGCGCAGGAGGGCGAGGAGCAGGTCCGCGCCTTCCTGCGCGTCGGCGAGGGCAGCCTGGGCCGAGAGCGTCTGCCCGACCGGCGAGGACGACGGCTACGTCTGGACGCGCAAGCGGGTCGTGCCGGTCGACTGCGACGTGCGCATCGGCGAGCGGCGGATCCGCTGTCGAGGCGCGCGGGGTCGAGGACGAGTCGTGCGGCTATCACCCCCACCACACCGTCTGGGACTGGTCGGCCGGCGTCGGCGTCGACCACCGACGGCCGCGAGGTCGGCTGGAACCTGGTCAGCGGCATCAACGATCCGCCGCAGCGCTCCGAGCGCGCGATCTGGGTCGACGGCGTCGCCTCCGAGCCCGGCCCGGTCGAGCTTCGAGGGCCTCGACGCGATCGCGCTCGACGGCGGCCGGCTCGAGTTCAGCGCCGAGTGCGAGCGCAGCAAGGAGGAGAAGCGGCCGTTCGTCGAGCTACAGCTACCGCCAGCCGTTCGGCACCTTCACCGGCACGCTGCCCGGGCGGGCTCGAGCTCGCCGAGGCCTTCGGCGTGATGGAGCACCACGACGCCCACTGGTAGACCTGCGGAGATCCAGTTCGACAGTCGGAACCGGATCTCCACACGACGTCACGCGTCGATCTGCCACCGCCAGGCGGCTCCTCGCCGGCCGCGAAGTCGTAGTGGTTGCGCCCGCCAGCGTCTCCAGCGCCACCAGCACCGGCACATCGGCCTCCAGCAGCGGCGTCGAAGCAAGCTCGGCGACGCGCTCCGCCGCTCACATCCACCACCTCCGCCACCCAGCCCAACCCGGGCCGGTACTGCCAGTAGGTGATCGACGGCGCCGCCGCCCGCCGTCGGTCGGCCACCGCGACGAACACCGTCACCCGCCGATTCGACGCGGTCAGCCCGTAGCGCTCGCCCGGCGCCGCGCACGACGCGACCGGCAGTGGCGAAAGTCGACCGGCAGCAGCGCCGACCCGCCCGGCCCCGCGAGCGCAACGGGCGCCGGCGCCAGCGCTCGCACCGCACCCGCGAGCGAGCGCCCGTAGGCCTCGGTCAGGGATCGCGCCAGCACGGCCCGGGCCCGACCGCGGCGCAGCGCAGCTTGCGCGCCAAGGAGAAGCCGAGCTCGCGCCCTGCGTCGCTGCCGCCGGCCGCGACCGCGGCGACGGTCGACGGCAAGCGCGGCGGCGACGAGCAACGACAGCCCGGCGTGCTCGACCGTCGCCGAGCCTGCTTGAGATCGCAACCGCACGCTCGCGGCAACGCTAGGCGCGGCCGCGCGCACGCGAGGCGCGCCGCGAGTGACGTTTCAGCGACCGATCAGGAAAGACCCTCGCGCGCCTCGCGCACGAGGGTCACCGCTTCCGGAAAGACGATGCGGATCGCGTCGCGGACCTGGATCGCCTGCTCGTCGCTGCCGCCGGTGAGATCGAGGCGGTTGATCGAGGCGACCGTCATCTCGACCGCGAGCTTGATCGCCGTGTCGGCGAACGCGACCTTCTGGGCGCCCTGCATCTGCTCCGCCATCTCCGAGAGCCTGCCGCGAAGCTCGTCGGGGTCGCCGAACATGCCGCCGAATGGGTCTGAACCTTCCATACCACGATCATAGACCTCGGTCCTCGGCGGCTCGTCCGGCACAGGCGACATCGCGGTAGGCTCAGCGGCGATGGCCCTGCCACCTCCCTCGCAATCCTCGACGGCCCTGGTCACGGGCCCCTCCTCTGGGATCGGAGCCGAGATCGCGCGCGAGCTCGCCCGCCGCGGCCACGGTCTCACCCTGGTCGCCCGCCGCGAGGATCGCCTGCGCGAGCTGGCGACGGAGATCTCGGGCGAGCATGGCGTCCGCGTCGAGACGATCGCCGCCGACCTCGGTCGAGCCGAGGAGCGCGACCGCCTCGCCGCCGCCGTCGACGCGCTCGGCCTCGACGTCGAGGTGCTGGTCAACAACGCCGGCTTCGGCGACTCGGCACCGCTTCACAAGACCGACCGCGAGCGCGTCGTCGCCATGGTCGCGCTCAACTGCGAGGCGCTGCTCGATCTCCAGGCGCGCTACTCGCCGGCGATGGCCGAGCGCGGCCGCGGCGCGATCATCAACGTCGCCTCGACAGCCTCCTTTCAGCCGATCCCCGGCACCGCCACCTACGCCGCGACCAAGGCCTTCGTGCTCGTCGCTGAGCGAGGCGACCCACGCCGAGCTCAAGGGCAAGGGCGTGACCGTGACCGCGCTCTGTCCGGGACCGGTGAAGACCGAGTTCGTCGAGGTCGCCGGCGTCGGCGGAGCCGAGGACAGCCTGCCGGAGATGTTCTGGACCGACGTCGACTTCGTCGCCCGCGCCGCCGTCGACGGGGCGGACAACGGCAAGCGCGTGGTCGTTCCGGGCGCGATGAACCGCGCCGGGGCGATCGCCGGCCAGCACTCGCCACGGATGGCGCTGCTGCCGCTCGCCAAGCGCATGTGGCGCTCGGGCACCAGCAACTAGCTCGACGCGCGTCGTCGTCGCGATCATCTCGCCGCCACGCTTGGCGAGCGCTCCGACGAGCTCGAGCGGAAACGAGACGAGCGCGACCAGCGGAGCGCCGAGAACGGTGACGATCGCGTCGGCGTAGAAGCGAAGCGCGCCGCGACCGTCGTTTCGGTGCAGGCGACCGGCGCGTACCTCGCGGGCGAAATTGGGGTGGAAGGTGAGGCCGTTGAGCAGCGTCTGCAGCATCCAGGCCTGCGTGCGGCCCCAACGCGGCCAGCGCAGCTGCTCGAGCCGCTCGCCGTTGTGCTCGGCGAGGCGGTGGAGGCTGTCCGGGGTCAGCAGCAGGCTGCCCGGGCGAGAGGCCGATCGCCGCCCAGCCCTCGACCCCGATCGCGGCCTGAAAGCTGGCGCGGTTGGGGACCGCGATCTCGCGCCCGCCGCTGTCGCGGGCGCGACAGACGGCCTCCCACTCGGCAACCAGGTCGACCTCGCGCCCGTGCTCGATCGCAACGCCGCAGTTCTCGCAGCGGTCGAGTACGCGTTCGGTGTTCGGCAGGGCGCTGAGCGGCATCCCGACGCTTGCCTCGCCGCCGGCGGCGGGAAGCGCGATCCAGCCGTACAGCGGCTCGCCGCAAAGTGGGCAGGGGTTGAGCTCGTCGGCGCTCATCGGCGCAGGAGACTAGATGACTGATCCCCGATCCCCGAGCGTGCGCGATCGCGAATCGGTCGTCCAGTGCCCGGTTCGCGCCGGTATGTTCTGCCGGTGCAACTGCGCGAGATCATGACCTCGGGGGTGGTGACCGCCGACGCGGATGCGGACCTGCTGCGCGTCGCCCAGCTGATGCGCGACCACTCGGTCGGGTCCGTCGTCATCTGCGACCCCGACGGCGAGCCGGCGGCGATGGTCACCGATCGCGATCTCACCGTGCGTGCGCTGGCCGAGGAGCGAGCTCCTGGCGAGCCGGTTGCCGAGCACGCCTCGCGGCCGCTGGTCACCGGTGAGCCCGACATGGACCTCGAGGAGGCGGCGGCGCTCATGGTTCAGCATCGCATTCGCCGTCTGCCCATCGTCGAAGGCTCGTCGCTGGTCGGGATCGTCACTCTCGACGACATCGCCGTGCGTAGCGGCAACCTCGAGGTCGCCCAGCGGATGACCCAGGAGGTCATCGAGGGCGCGCTGCCCGGGTTCTTCTTCCACGAGCGCGGCTAGGACTCGCGTCATGGCACCGCCGACTCCGCGCCAGCAGCGACTCCGCGCCCGCTTCGAGGGCCTGATCGGTTTCGCGTCGCCCGTTCCTCGACGGGATCCTGGCCGTCGGCGAGCGCGTTTCGCGAATTGCCGGGCGCGAGGACGACTACGTGCCCGTTCGCGCCGGCGCCGACCGCGTCGAGCTCACCGCCGCCAGCATCGACGCCGATCGCCGTGGAGAGCGGCTCAGCGACTGAGGCATGGCCCTGAATCGCGAGCAGATTCTCGAGCGCGAGGAGCGCGGCGCCCGCCTCGCCGGCTATGCGGCGATCGCCGCGGCCCCGATCTACATCGTCTCGGTCGCGCTCGACCAAGGTGGCGCGGTCCCGCTCGCGGGCGTCGAGACCGAGCGCTACCGGGCGATCGACGAGGCGGCCACCGACCTGCTGCTCTCGGTCGTCCTGCGCTCGATCGCCTTCGTCCTGCTGCTGTTCCCGCTGCTCTACCTCTTCCGCGCCGCGCAGGCTCGTAACCCTCGTGTCAGCGGGCCGATGGTCGGGTTCGTCTTCATCGGCCCGATCCTGCTCGCGCTCCAGGGGATCTTCGCCTGGATCGCCCAGACTTCGGTCGCCTCGGACTTCGTCGCCCAGTCGGGCGCGGGCGGCGACATCTACACCCTGCTCGACGACCTCGCCGAGGACTCGGTCGCCTTCGACATCGCGCAGAACCTGCTGTTTCCGGCGCTGCTCGGCCTGATCGTGGTCATGGTCTACGTGCCGCTGCAGGCGCTGCGGGCGGGTCTGTTGACGCGATTCTTCGCCACGCTCGGGATGGCGCTCGGCGCCTCGGCGCTGTTCATCGTCCCGGCGATCTCCCTGCTGGCGCTGATGCTGTGGTTCGGCTGGCTCGGATTGACGATCCTCGACAAGCTGCGCAAGGGACGCCCGCCGGCTTGGGATGCCGGCGTCGCGATGCCGTGGCCGAAGCCGGGCGAGCAGGCGCAACCGGTGCCGGCGGCAGCGGGTGGCCCCGACGTCGTCGAGGGCGACGCCACCGAGCTGTTCGAACCGGACGACAGCCGCGATCACAGCGCCCGTCGCGAGCGCGCCAAGAAGAAGAAGCGCAAGCGCCGGCGGTGAGCACCAGGGAGGGGTTTCGCTTCGGCGAGGCGCTGCCGAGCGCGCAGGAAGCGGAGCGGCTGCTGGGTGTGTCGACCCGCCTGGTGCTGGAGGCGCAGGGGCGCAACGAGGCGCTGGCCGCGCTCGATCTCGAGGGTGAGATCGAGCGGCTGGAGCACGAGTGGCATCCGTTTCGCGGTGCGCGAATCCACCTCGAGCGCCACGGCGACGACTCCAAGGCGGCGACGTTCGTCATCGCCCACGGCCTCGGCGACCACGCCCGACGCCAGCTCGGGCTCGCCGCGGCCCTCTCGCAGGGCGGCTACAACTCGCTCGTTGTCGATCGGCCCGGGCACGGCCTCTCCGAGGGTCGGCGTGGCGACGCCACCCTGGAGGAGGATCTGGGCGTGCTCGAGCTCGCGATCGGTCTCGCGCGCGCCGGCTCGAGCGGGCCCGTGGTCCTGCTCGGCGACTCGCTCGGCGGGATCATGAGCTGGTACCTGCTCACCCGCGAGCCCGACGTCGATGCAGCGATCTGCCATTGCATCGGTCACCCCGACGTTCACCCCAGTCGCTCGTTCGCCCGCAAGGCGCCGCTGATGCGGCGGATCGGCAGAGTCGCTCCCCAGCTGCGGATCGGTGTGCGCCAGATCGCCGACTACTCCCAGGTCGCGCTCGACCCGGTGACCCGAAGCTACTTCGAGCAGGAAACGGACGACCTCTTCAACTTCGAGGTCACCGCGCGCTCGGTCGCCAGCTACATCGGCTTCGAGCCGGCGATCGCCTGGGAGCAGGTGAGCACTCCCGGTGCTCGTCCTCATCGGCTCGGCGGACGGCATGGTCACACCCAAGTTCACCCGGCGCTCGCTCGAGCGCGCCCGGCCTCCTCGCGCCGACTACATCGAGGTCGACGGCGCGGGACACCAGCTCTTCCTCGACGACCTCGGCGAAGGCGACCGGGCCGGTGCTCGAGTGGACCGCCGAGACGCTGGCGTGAACGCCGCGCGGTCGGCGATCCTCTACGACGCCGACTGCGGCTTCTGTCGCTGGGCGCTGGGCTGGGTGTTGCGCTGGGATCGCGGTCGGCGCTTGCGCCCGGTCGCCCTGCAAGACGCCGAGGCCGACGTCCTGCTGAGCGAGGTCGAGCCCGAGCTGCGGATGGCGTCGTGGCATCTGGTCGACGACGACGGCACGGTGCGCTCGGGGGGCGACGCTGCGGCGCCGCTGTTGGAGTTGTTGCCGGGCGGCGGGCCGGCGGCGGCAGCGGTGACTCGCGGCTCCTGGCCTCGTCAACCGCGCCTACGAGGCCGTGGTGCGGCGGCGCAGCGCACTCGGGCGGCCGGTGAGCGCCGCCGCCAAGGCCCGAGCCGACGCGCTCATCGCCGAGCGCCGTTGATCGTCGCGCGCGAGACGGCACTTGCCTAGAGTGAAAGCGGTGACCAGGTCTTGGCGGGTCAAGCCAACGACGACTCGCGCGCGACTGCTTGGCGCCGCGCTCGTGGCTGGTCCTCGCAATCGCAGCCGCGACCGCCGCCGTGGCTTGGCCGGCCGGTCGAGGCGAGCTCGTTGCCGCTGCCGACGTGGTGCGTTCTGGACCGCTCGCGGACGAGCACAGCGCCCGTGCCACCCGCGAGTACTGGACGGCGCGGCGGATGCGAGCGGCGAAACCGGCTGAGCTCCTTCTCGGTGGCGGCGGTGCGAGCTCGCGTGCGCCGGCGCCTCAGGTGCGCCAACGCGACCGGCTTGCGCGGCGGTCCGCCGCCGTGGATCTCAGCGCCGACAACGCGAGCTATCCCAACCGCATTCACGGCAAGGTCTTCTTCACCCTCAGCGACGGCAGCGCGCCCGGCGACTACGTCTGCTCGGCCACCGTCGTCAGCTCCAACAGCCGCGCGCTCGCCTGGACCGCCGGTCATTGCGTCAACGGCTCCGACGTCGGTGCCGGCTTCGCCTCGCGGTGGCTGTTCGTGCCCGGCTATCGCGACGGTGAGCGGCCGTTCGGCGGCTGGCCCGCAAAGCAGCTGCTGACGACGAGCGGGTGGGAGCAAGAGCAGAACAGCCGCCTCGACATCGGCGCCGCCGTGCTCGCTCGCGACGACCAGGGTCGCGGCATCGAGGACGTGCTCGGCGCCCGCGCGATCGAGTTCAACCGCGAGCGCACGGGCAGAGTCACCGCCTTCGGCTATCCGGCGGAGCCCAACGCCGGGGCGCTGCGGCTCGAGTTCGACGGCGAGCGTCTCTTCAGCTGCACCTCTGCGCTCGGCTCCGACGACACCATCGGCCCCCCGCCGGGTAGCGGACCGGTGCCGCTGGCAATCGACTGCGACATGGCCGGCGGTTCCAGCGGCGGTGGCTGGATCAACGGCCGCGGGGCGTTGATCGGGCTCACGAGCTACGGCTACCAGGGCGACTTCCACCACGTCTACGGCCCCTACCACGGCTCGATCGCCGAGGAGCTGTTCACGAGCTCGTCGGGTCCGCCGCTTCTCTGCGCGGGCACGCAGGTGACGAACCTCGGCGGCTCGGGCCCGCAGGACTACGCCGGGGGCGGGGGCGCGGACGTGTTCAAGCTGGTCGGCGGCGACGACCGCGTCGCCGCCGCCGAAGGCAACGACCGCGCCTGTGGCGGCGGCGGCAACGACCGTCTCTCAGGCGCGGCCGGTGGCGATCGCTTGCGCGGCGGCAGCGGCCGCGATCTCATCGTCGGCGGGCCGGGCCGCGACGTCTGCGACGGCGGCGCCGGACGCGACCGAGCCCGCGGGTGCGAGAAGAAGCTGCGGATTCCCTGATCGGTCGCACGGCGCCGTCCGTCCGAGTGTGAAGTTACTCCGTCTCAGGCGTAGTAACTGGCCCTTCACCGGCAGGGTGAGGTTTCAGCAGCGCGACTACGGCGTGGCGCGGGCGCGTTCGAGGAAGTCGACCTGGGCCTGCTTGCGCATGATCATGTGCTCGAGCATGTGCTCGAGCGCCTCCGAGCGCCCCTCGCGGCCCGTCGGCTCGATCGCCGCCTGTAGCGCTTCGACCGCCTCGCTCTCGCACTCGATGAGCCAGCCGATCGCAGCAGCCGGGCTCGCCTTCAGCGCGAAGCTCGGCGACGTCGGTCGTCGGCGTGCCGCCGAGCGAGACGATCTTCTCGATCAGCCTGCGCGCGTCGGCGAGCTCCTCGTCGCCGTACTGGGTCAGCTTGGCGCCGACGGCTTGGATCTCGAACCCGACAAGGCTCGCCGCCGTCAGCGAGTACTGAAGCGCCGAACGCAGCTGCAGCGAGAGCGCGACGTTGAGGCGCTCGACAGCGAGCTCCTCGTCGAGGGTTTCTTCCTGCTCGCTCATCGTTCTCGCCTGCTACCCGGTCGCCGCTCGATCATGCGCGTAACGCCCTCAGCGTCAGCCGAGCGAGCTGACGCCCGGCGGCACGTCGCTCGCCTGTCCGGCCTCGACGCGCTTTCGATGCGTGCGGATCTCGCTCAGGATGCGCTCGAGGCGCGGCTCGGTCGAGGAGTCGACGTGGCTCATCGCTGCCGCTACGGCTGGATGGACCGCGGCGATGCGCTCGTGCATCGCCTGGGCGACGGCGCGGTAGGTCGGGTGCCCCTCGCGGCCGGAGCGCAGCTCGCACAGGTGCATCGCCTCGCGCGCGTTGAGGTCGAGCACGTAGCGGATGCGATAGCCGAGACAAAGCGCGTACGGCGCGGCGTCCGGCATGCCGGCCTGCTCGAGGCGGTCGAACTCGCGGTGTGAGATCTCGAGCGCGCGCTCGTACTCGCCGCCTTCGCCGGACTCCCGCACCTCTTCCGGGACGCCGGCGCCGAGGTCCGGCCCGAGGCGTTGCCACTGGCAGGTCAGCATCCGATGGCGCTGGAGGTCGCGAAAGCCGCCGTAGTCGGAGACGATCTCGAAGCGGTAGCGCACCGCCTCCCAGCCGCGGCCGGGACGGTGGCGACGATTGCGGCGCTCGCCGGCGAGCTCGCCGATCGTCTCCGCCCGCTCGATCGGATCGAGGGCGCCGACGCGGCTGCGGATCTCCGCCTGCGAAACCCCTGCGGACTCATACAGCGAAGCGCTCAGCAGGTCCTCCTCGCTGCCGTCGACGTGGACGAGCTCCACCGAGGGCACGCTGTCGCCACCGCGTCGGTCGAGGCCGAGCCTCGCCACGGCGCGCTCGGTTGCCTCGCGACGCTCGCGCAGGTGCTCGACCCAGTCGCCGCCGCGGTCGGGCCGGTCGACGCGCGAGACGAAGCTCGGGATCACCCGCTGCAGCTCGGTCAGCAGCATCTCACCGTAGGCGCGTGCCTCGGGCAGCGGCGAGGCGGCCAGGCGAAGCAGCAGCTGCTCGTAGGCCTGGCCGGAGGCGTAGATGCCGACGTGGCTGAGCGTCGCCGCCGGCAGCAGCCCGCGCAGCAGGTCGAGCGACTTCGCCCTGATCGATCCTCGCCAGGCGCCCTCGGGCTGATCGTCTGCGCGCGGCCAGCGCTCCGCCGCCCACGCCTGGAGCGCTACGAGGCTGCGCGAGTAGATCGCGAAGATCTCGTCCATCGCCTGCCGGTACGAGGGGCCGAGGTCGGAGTCGGCGTAGTAGCGATAGCCGCCGATCCCCTCGATCGGCTTGTCATAGGGGATGTAGCGCGTCGACTGCTCCAGATAGGCCGCCAAGCGCCCGCGCTGAAGCACCTTGGTGAGCACGTTGGAGACCCATTCGCAGGCGACATGCGCGCCTCCGACCTGGGCGATCGAGTCGTCGCCATAGCCGATGAACACGCGCTCGTAGAGCCCGGCGGCGCGCTCGCCCTCGACGCCGTCGAACGGCCGCCCACCCTCCGGCATCTCGGCCGCGAACTCCTCGAGATAGAGGCGGCGCAGCGTGCCTGGATAGCGCGAATAGCGAGCAAAGAGCGCTCCCTTGACCGTCTCAGGCAGGTTGACGAGGCTGAACACGGGTCGGTCGAGGTTGGTGAAATGAGGCTCGAGCAGAGCGGTCTCTGCGGGCGTGAACGATTCGACCGGGTAGC
Organism: uncultured Solirubrobacterales bacterium; assembly: GCA_963730145.1. Taxonomy (GTDB): domain Bacteria; phylum Actinomycetota; class Thermoleophilia; order Solirubrobacterales; family 70-9; genus WHSW01. The sequence continues at coordinate 178,280 of CAVSQT010000001.1, read as the reverse complement.
GCACGGGCGCGACTGTAGTGAACCGCGCGGCGGGGCCGTGTTCAGCGGCTGGGCAGCAGGCGGCGCGGCCATCAGCTCGACCCGGTGGCCGCCCGGTCCGACGGCGAAGGCCCGGCGCGCACCCCAGAGATCGCGGGTCTCCTCGACCTCGTGTCCCGCGTCTGCGACGCGAGCGATCGTCGCCTCGAACTCCTCGACGACGACCGCCGCGTGGCCGAGCACCGGGACGGTGGCGCCGTCGGTGTGGATCAGGTGGATCTGGGTCCCCTCGCGCTCGACCCAGGTGACGTAGTCGCCGAGCGGGTCGGGCGACTCGACGACTTCGAAGCCGAGCAGGCCCCAGAACGCCACCGCAGCGTCGACGTCGCCGGGCAGCACCTCGATCGAGACGTGCTGGAGCATCGCGCGCTCGCTAGCTCAGCCCGGCGGCCTCGCGCGCCTCGTCCCAGTCCGAGTAGGCGTCGATCCGGACGACCTCCTCGCCGCGGAAGACAGCGAGGTGGGCGTACTGCAGGGTGACCTCGGTGCTCGTTCCGCGCTCGACGCCGGTGAAGGTGATCAGGGCCAGAACGCGGTCGTCGTCGCCGTCGATCATCTCCTCGACGTCGAGGCGAAACAGCGCCCACGGCTCCTCGATGAACGTCGTCCAGAACTCGACCATGCCCTCGCGACCGCGATAGACCGGCTCGATCCCGGGAAAGAGCTGCGCTGTGTGAAACTCGAAATCCGCCGCCGCCTGCTCGAGGATCCAGACGAGGTCGCGCCGGTTCCAGGCGTCGAGGGCGTCGCGGTAGCGCTCGAGGTTCTCGCTCATCGCTTCCAGTATTCACTACCCGCTGGCCATGGCGCTCGCGAGCTTTGGCCTCACGACGATCGTGTAAGGATGGCCAGCGTGATCGAGCGCGACCGGATCGAAGCCCTGGCCGAGCGCGAGCAGGCGCGCTTCGCCGCGTCGCATCCGCGCTCGCGGGAGCTCCACGAGCGAGCCCGAGCGTCGCTTCTCTCCGGGGTGCCGATGAACTGGATGACGCGCTGGCCCGGCGAGTTCCCGGTGTTCTTCGAGCGGGCCGAGGGCGCCGAGCTCGTCGACGTCGACGGCCACGTCTACGCCGACCTCTGCCTCGGCGACACCGGCGCGATGACCGGGCATTCGCCTGAGCCCACGATCGTGGCGGTCAACGACCGCCTCGCTCGAGGAATCACGGCGATGCTGCCGACCGAGGATGCAGCCGTGGTCGGCGAGGAGATGCAGCGGCGCTTTGGGCTGCGCAACTGGCAGTTCACGCTCTCGGCGACCGACGCGAACCGGTTCGTGATCAGGATCGCTCGCGAGATCACCGGGCGCTCGAAGATCATCGTGCACAACCACTGCTACCACGGCACCGTCGACGAGACGGTCGCCGATCTCGCCGCGGGTCGCGTCGCCCCTCGCGAGGGCAGCTTCGGGCCGCCGGTCGATCCCACCGAGACCACCCGCGTCGTCGAGATCAACGACCTCGAAGCATTGGAACGCGAGCTCGCCCACGGCGATGTCGCCTGCGTCCTGGTCGAGCCGGCACTGACGAACATCGGCATCGTCCTGCCCGAAGCCGGTTATCACGAGGGTATGCGCGAGCTCACCCGCGAGGCTGGGACGTTGCTGGTGATCGATGAAACCCACACCCTGTGCTGCGGCCCCGGCGGCTATACGGCCGCGCACGGCCTCGATCCCGACGTGCTCACGATCGGCAAGGCGATCGGCGGCGGGATTCCGGTCGGGGCTTACGGCTTCACCGAGGAGGTGGGCGAGCGCGTCCTCGCCAAGACCAGCCCGTTGGTCGCCGACGTCGGCGGCATCGGCGGCACCCTGGCCGGCAACGCGTTGTCGCTGGCGGCGGTCCGCGCGACGCTTGCCGAGGTGCTCACCGACGCGGCGTTCGAGCACATGATCGGCCTCGGCGAGCGCTTCGAGTCCGGGGTTGCCGAGACGATCGCAGAGCATTCACTCGACTGGTCGGTAACGCGGCTCGGATGTCGCGTCGAGTACATGTTCCGCTCGCCGCCGCCGCGCACCGGGGGCGAGGCCGCGGCCGCGCTCGACCACGAGCTCGACGCGCTGCTGCACCTGTGGATGCTCAACCGCAACGTGCTGATGACCCCGTTTCACATGATGGCCCTGATGTCGCCGGCGACCACGGCCGAGCACGTCGATCGCCACACGGAAGCCCTGCGTGAGGTCGCCGCCGCGCTCAGCGATTGATCGTTTCGTAGACGAACTCGAAGTTGACAGCGGCTCCAGGCGCCCCAGGCGAACGTGACGGGCATACCTGAACGCTACTCGCCGCTTGACATCAGTCCCTGAAGGTGTATCTTCTCCGAATCGTGTTCGACATTGTCGAATACAACTCAACGGAGGAGAGGCGATGGAGCATTCACTGAAGCAGCGCACGCTGGCCGAGGGACTCGGCACCGCGTTGCTCGTACTCGTCGGACCGGGGTCCGTAGTCGCGACGCTGAAGCTGAATGGCGATGCGCCGCTCACGGGTGCCGACCTGCTCGGAATTTCGTTTGCGTTCGGACTCGTGATCGCGGCGCTGGTGTACGCGCTCGGCAAGGTCTCGGGCTGTCACATAAATCCGGCCGTCACGTTTGCCTTGGCTACCACCAAGCGCTTTCCGTGGCGTGAGGTGCCGGCCTACTGGACGGGTCAGGTGATCGGCGCCGTAGTTGGGGCCTTCGCTATCTGGGCCTTGTTCGCCCAAGGTGGTATCGACCTCGGTATGGGACAGACCTCGTTCGACGAAGCCACGACGAGCTGGGGCTCGGCGATGTTCGCCGAAGGAATCGGCACCTTCATCCTCATGTTCACGATCCTCGGGATCGTCGACAAGCGGTCACCGGGTGATTTCGCCGGTCTGATCATCGGCGGTGTCGTGGTCGCGATCATCATGATCGTCGGGCCGCTGACCGGAGCCTCGCTCAATCCTGCCAGGGCGTTCGGTCCCGAGCTCGTCTCGGCGATCGGCGACGGACCGACCAGCTGGGGTCAGCTGATCCCCGTCTACATCCTGCCTGGACTTGTCGGCGCAGCTTTGGCCGCCTTTGTCTACGACCTCCTTGCAACGCCGCGTGTCGTCGCGATGCCGATCAAGGAAGCCGTCACCCATCCCGATCCCGGTGCCTCGAATGGCGCCAGAACCGACTCGGCCGACGTCAGCGCCGCGGTCAAGTGAGGAGAGTCCACGATGACGACAGCAACAGCGACGACTATGAAGAAGTTCCTCAACGATGCGGAAGCGATCGTCGAGGAATCGGTTGCCGGCCTTGCGGCCGCGCACGCCGACCTACTCAGCTATGACGCCGAAGCGAGGATCATCGTCCGCGCCGACGCGCCGGTGAAGGACAAGGTCGGGCTCGTGTCGGGGGGCGGCTCCGGCCACGAACCGCTCCACGGCGGCTTCGTCGGGCCTGGAATGTTGGACGCGGCCTGTCCGGGCGCGGTCTTCACGTCGCCGGTCCCAGAGCAGATGCTGGCGGCGACCAAGGCGGTCGACGGCGGCGCGGGTGTCGTTCATTTGGTCAAGAACTACACCGGCGACGTGATGAACTTCAAGCTCGCCGCGGAGGACGCGGCAGATGAAGGCATCGAGGTCGAATCGGTGCTCCTGGACGACGACGTCGCCGTCCAGGACTCCCTGTACACGGCCGGCAGGCGCGGCGTGGGAGCGACCGTGCTAGCCGAGAAGATCGCCGGTGCCGCGGCCGAACGCGGGGATGACCTGCAAGCGGTCGCGGGCATCGCTCGTCGAGTCAACGAGAGGGCGCGGTCGTTCGGTGTGGCCCTCTCCTCGTGCATCCCGCCGGCTGCCGGAAAGCCGATATTCGACCTGCCCGACGACGAGATGGAGGTCGGTATCGGCATCCATGGAGAGCCGGGGCGCCGGCGCGAGCCGCTGGCAAGCGCTCACGAGATCGCCGCGCTGATGGTCGAGGCGGTCGTCAGCGATCTGGATCCCGCCGATGGCGCGAAGGTGCTGCCGTTCGTCAACGGGATGGGTGGCACCCCGCAGCTGGAGCTCTATCTGCTCTACGGCGAGATCGATGACGCATTGCAAGCGTCCGGGTTGCAGCCGGTTCGCCGGCTCGTCGGGAGCTACATCACATCGCTGGAGATGGCCGGGGCATCGCTGACATTGCTCGAGCTCGACGACGAGATGACGGCGCTGTGGGATGCTCCCGTTAACACGGCTGCGCTCCGCTGGGGAGTCTGAGAGCCGATGATCACCGAGTCGGTCGTGCAGAGCACAACGATCACCAACTGGATGCAGGAGAGCTCTAGGGCCGTTAGCGCCCAGTGTGACTACCTGACGCAGTTGGATTCAGCCATCGGAGATGGCGACCACGGCCTCAACATGAGGCGCGGATTCGACTCGGTAACCAAGGCGCTGGCTGGGCAGGACGATTCCGCTTCCGCCCGGCCAGCTCCTGATCGTCGCCGGTAAGACCCTCGTTTCGACGATCGGAGGTGCAAGTGGCCCGCTCTGGGGCACGGCGCTTCGCCGAGCCGGTCGATCGCTCGGTGATCGCGCCGAGCTCGACGGCGACGGCCTCGTCGGCGCCTTGGACGCGGCCCTGGACGGGATCGTGGATCTGGGAGCCGCATCGACGGGTGACAAGACGATGGTTGACGCACTGGCGCCGGCTGTCAGCGCACTACGGCACGCGATCGAGGCCGAGCGCCCCATCGCAATCGCTTTGACAGCGGCGGCCGAGGCGGCCGAGGAGGGCATGCGGGCGACGATCCCGATGCAGGCGCGAAAGGGCCGAGCGTCGTACTTGGGCGAGCGCTCCGTCGGACACCAGGATCCCGGCGCGACTTCGACAGCCTTGATCGTCAGGGCGCTCGAAGCCACCGTGGCTGCAGAGGGCTGAGCCATGGAGAAGCCGCTCGTCGGGCTTTCCGCGGCACCCGGCGAGGCCGTCGGCGCAGTAAGGATTCTGGTGACCCCGGCCGCGGTCGACCGTGACCGGATTCCCCGCAGCCTGCGCCGGGGCGAGATGGCGGTCGCGCGCAATGCTCTCGATCGGGCCGGCGCGGAGATCGAGGCGATCGCGGCGAACCTGCGGGAGTCCGGGCGACACGAGGAAGCGGAGATAGTCGAGACCGGGGCTCTGATCGCCCAGGATCCGGCGCTCCGCCGTGAGGTCCTGGCGGCGGTGTTCGATGCCGGGCTGCCGGCGGCGGCGGCGATTCTCGACGTCTCTGAGGCGCAGGCGGAGACGATCGCTGCGCTCGAGGACGCGCGGCTTGCCGAACGAGCCGACGATGTCCGCAGCGTCGGTCGCCGCGCGGCCGGGTTGATCGGCTCACAGCCGGGGTCGCCGCAGGTCGCGGTGGGCGATGGCGCTCGAGAGATCCTGGTCGCCGAAGACCTCGGCCCAGCGGAGGTTGCGGAGCTGGACGCGGGCGTTGCGGGCATCGCGCTGACCGGTGGCGGCGTCTCGGCTCATGCCGCGATTGTGGCGCGATCAATGGGCATTCCCATGGTCGTCGGTGTTGGTCGCACGCTCCTCGCAGCCGCTCCTGGCAGCGACGTGGTCGTCGACGGCAATCTCGGCACCGTCTTTCTCTCGCCCTCTGCCGGCAGAATCGCTGCTGCCGGCACCGCGCTCGACCGGCTGGCCGCCAGACGCGCACAGGCGACGGCTGACCGCGAGCTTCCGGCGGTCACCGAAGACGGCCACCGCGTTCGAGTACTGGCCAATGTCTCAGGTTCGGCGGAGCTCGCATGCGCCTTGGATGCAGGCGCCGAGGGCGTTGGCCTGCTGCGCACAGAGCTCGCCTTCCTGACCGCACTCGACTGGCCGACCGAGGACGAGCACCGCCGCACCTTGGACCCGATTTTGGTGCAGCTTCAGGGCCGAGTCGCAACCGTGCGCGTTCTCGACTTCGGTGCCGACAAGACGCCGCCGTTCTTGACCGGGGTTGAGCAGCGCGGGATCGCGCTACTGCTCGACTATCCCACCCGACTCACGGCGCAGTTGCGCGCAATCCTGGCGTCGGCTGTTGGTACGCAACTCCGCCTGCTGTTGCCCATGGTCGACAGCGTCGATCAGGTGCTCGCGACACGGGAGTTGATCGGCCACGCCGTGAAAGCGGTTCCCGGCAGTCGTCCGCCGCGCCTCGGGGCGATGATCGAAACATCCGCAGGAGTTGATGCAGTCCGCGCGATCGCCGCCGAGGTTGATTTCCTCAGCATCGGGACCAACGACCTCACCCATTCGATCCTGCGCGCCGACCGCTTCGCGCCTCAGGCTGCTTGCACCCACAACCCGCGCGTGCTGCGCGCAATAGCAGTGGTATCGAGGGCGGCGGTTGAGGCTGGTGTACCTACGGAGGTTTGCGGTGAGGCTGCCTCGGATCCGATCACCGTTCCACTTCTGGTCGGTGCCGGCATCGACGAGCTCAGCGTTGGAGCGGCTCGCGTCGGCACATTGCGGCAATGGGTTCGCGTGCTCAATTTCGACCAGGTCAAGGCGCTCGAAGTGGCCGCGCGGCGGCTCGAGACCCCTGCGCAGGTCGAGAACCTGGTCGCCGACATCTCTGACCGGCTGTCCCTACTCGAGCGAGCCGATGCAGGCGCTGAGGTCGTCGACGGCCCGATCGGCGTCGACCCCGTGAGCGCTGAGGCGCAACGTCGATCCGCCTCTCGCGCCTAGCGCGAGCACCGCGAGCAGGCTTTTTGCGTCTGCCTCGCGGCCGTCCGATGCCACCGTTATGTCCGCGTCGAACTGCATCGCGGCGCGGACGAAGTTGGCAGCGGGACGAGCGTGCAGATCGACCTCCGCAGGCATTTCGACTGCAACCTCAGAGCTTGTTGACGCCACGCGCGGCCTCCGCTGCTTCGACGACACCAGCGATTGGGCTTCCCGCCGATGACGCGACGGCCGCTGCAACCGCGCCCTCGACGAAGGGCGCGTCCACGAGGCGAACGTGACCGTTCGCCCGACTCTCGAGCACGTGGCGAGTCGTCAGCACCGAGCTACCCAGATCGGCAAGCACGACGACTCCGCCGCCGCGGTCGGCACGCCGCACCGCGGTGCGAACGCGGTCCTCGTCGGTGCCGAGGTCCCCCGAAGGGCCGCCTCCCGCTGCGATGATGTCGACCTCGGGCCCGGCCATCTGACCGGCGAGCTCGGCCAGTCCCTGAGCCAGCGTCGGCACTATGCGAAACAAGCACGATTCCAACCATCTGGGGTGCCTCCTCCGTCATTCGAGGTAGTCTACATCACCGAAGGCGATTCGACAATGCCGAATAACGCTGAACTCTCAAACAGCCGTGCCAAGCGCCAAGACCGGCAGATCGAAAGGAACGATCCAGTCCGTCGATCGGTCAGCGCGGATCCTTCGGGCGCTCGCCAGCGGGCCGCGGCGCCTCGGTGTAAGCGAGCTCGCGGATCGCCTCGGGATCACCCGTCCCACCGTCCACGGGCTGTTGCAGACTCTTCAGGCACATGGCTTCGTCGAGCAGGACCGCGAGTCCGAGAAGTACCAGCTCGGTCCCGGCCTGCTCCATCTCGGCAACTCGTACCTCGACCTCAACGAGCTCCGCGGGCGCTCGATTGTTCATGCCGAGCGCCTCGCCGAGCGCACGTCGGCTGCGGTGCGGGTGGGGGTCATGCATGGCCCCAGTGTGGTCGTCGTCCACCACGTCTTCAGTCCCGACGCCACGTTTCAGGTGCTCGAGGTCGGTGCGGAGCTACCGGTTCACGCCAGCGCGCTCGGCAAGGCCATTCTCGCCTATGCGCCCAGGGAGCTCGTCAACGATCTGGTGGCGGCGGGCCTGACCAAGCTGACCGGCCGAACACTCGCGGCGAAGAGCCTTAGGACAGAGCTCAAGGCCGTCCGCGAGAGCGGAGTCGCGCGGGAGCGCGACGAGGCAGTGCTCGGTGAGTCGAGTCTCGCCGGTGCCATCTTCGATCGGTCCGGCGCCGCGGTTGGGGCGATAGGCGTCGTCGGCGAGACCGACTTGGTGATGCCGCGAGGTCCCTCCAAGGGACTGCGCTCGGCGGTCATCGATGCTGCCCGCGGCATCTCCCGGGAGCTCGGCGCCCGTCGCTGGCCGGGAGAGGCAGCACCTTAACGTCGGCCGAGAATGGTCCCTCGGCAGGCCGCTAGGCCTCGAGCTCTTCGACCTGCTCGACGAAGGTGAACTCGGGCGGGCCCTGAAGCCCTGCGGCCCGCATCACCTCGGGTACTTCGGGATCGGCCATGAAGGCTTCGATTCCGGAGCGATCCCAGTCGAAGACGTTGACGATCTGCTGCGGGATCGTCGAGGACACGAAACACGCGAACGCCGCGACATCCGTGCTCGCGTCGCTTCTCCGCACCGCGGGTGCTGAATGTGGCGATGAACCGGTCGTAGTCCTCGACCTTCACACGTGCGATCACCTGTGCCATGTCTGCCTCCTTAGGTGGGGGAGTAGGGGGAATCTAAGCGTCCTGAGGCCGGCGTGATCCTCGCCCTTTCCGAGTGTTGTTGGGGGGTAGGGAAGGTTTTCGACCGAAGGAGCACAGATGAGTCGCAACACACGCGTACGCAGCATTCCCGTCTTCCTGACCGCGGTTGCCGCGCTCGCTCTGGCTGCGGTTGCCACAGCCGCGGTGATCACCGGGACGGAGGGCCCGGACCAGATTCGCGGAACCAACCTGGCCGACCAGATCTCCGCTCTCGGCGGCAACGACTTCGTCGACGGCGAGCGGGGCGACGACCAGATCGACGGCGGTCTGGGCAACGACAAGCTCGAAGGCAACCGCGGTGCCGATAAGTTCACCGGCCAGGACGGTCGCGACGAGCTCCGGGGCGGGCCGCAGAACGACGCGCTCAACGGTGGTAACGGACGCGACAACGTCGATGGCCAGGATGGCAACGACACGCTCAACGGCGACGCCGGTCCCGACGATGTCCGCGACAACAAGGGTGCGGACGCGTTCAACGGAGGCCCCGGGGTCGATGAGGTCGATGCCCGTGACAGTGGCGGGCAGCCCGTTGGGGCGACGGCCGACACGATCACCTGCGAGGGCGGCGACGAGGTTCGCGCCGACCGCAACGACGTCATCGTCAATCCGGCTGCCTGTGGCGAGATCGACATCGACTAGCGGCCGCCAACCGCGACAGGCTCCGGCATCGCGGTCAGATAGGAGCAAGATGGACGCCCGGTGACTTCGCCGGGCGTTCGCGTTTCAGGACCTCGCCGAGCCATAGAATCGTCTCGATGTCAGCGACACCTCAATCCGACCAGCTCGCCGACCTCAACCCGATCGCAGTGACCGAGCTCGCCGAGCGTGCCGGCGAGGGCCCGGTGGTGATGCTCAATCTGCTCGATTTCAAGCCGGCCGGGGGCTACGAGCGCTACGCCGAATACGCCGAGGCCGTGACTCCGCTGCTGGAGAAGGTCGGCGGCAGGCTCGTCTTCGCCGGTGACGCGAACGTGCCGGTGATCGGACCGAGCAAGTGGGACTTGGTGATCCTGGTCGAGTATCCGACGCGCCAGGCCTTTCTCGACATGACCAGCTCGCCCGAGTACGTGGCGATCGCACATCTGCGAAGCGAGGCGCTCGAGCGCTCCGAGCTGCATCCGCTCGACCCGCAGCCGCCCGACTGATGCCTGCCTCACCGACGCGCGACGAGCTACGCGAGCTGCAGGGGCCGATCAAGAGCCGTTATCGAGAGCAGCCCGCCTCCGCGCAGATCACCCTCCGGGCCGACGGTTCGCTCGAGCAGGGCATCTCCTGCTCGGTACAAACCGGGCAGGCCCTCGTCGAGGCGGGCCTTCACCCAGGTACCGGGGGCGACGGAAGCCTCGCCTGCTCCGGCGACATGCTGCTGCAGTCTTTGGTCGCGTGTGCCGGCGTGACCATGCGCTCGGTTGCCACCGCCATGGGCATCGCCGTGACCGGTGCCATCCACGCGGAAGGCGATCTCGATTGGCGCGGGACCCTGGCCGTCGACAAGGAGGTCCCGGTCGGCTTCAAGGAGATCCGGCTTCGGTTCGAGATCGAGTCGGATGCCGGCGACGAGGAACTCGCGACGCTTCAGCGTCTCACCGAGCGCTACTGCGTGGTTCTCCAGACATTGACGAGGTCGCCGGCTCTGTCGAGTTCACTCGATCGGGCCTGATTCGAAGGTCACGTTTCGAGGGTCGCGTCGTAGACGTCGGAGGCGGCCGCCGACATCACCCGCGCCGCCATCTCCTGCTTGAGCTGCGTCAGGCGCGCCTCCTCCTGCGGCGTGCGCGTCTCCCGGCCGGCGAGGTCGAGGAACTCCTCGGTCACGAACCCGCTTCGGAGGACGAGCGTCGCGGTCCGGCTGCGGTAACCGAGTCGAAAGATGAAGCGAGACCGTGTCGAACCGAGCTCGGGGCGGGCGAGTGACGGGTCGACGGCGTAGCGGTTCTCGGTGACAGCACGGGTAACGCACTCGAATGCGTCACGGGCACCGGGCCCGCCGAAAGCCGTGGTGACCGTGATCTCGCGGCGCTCGGGGGGCCCGGCCGGGTCCAGTAGTCGCAGGCCCTGCTCCATCACCTTGAACGCATGCGCGACTCCGCCGGGCGAACCGCGACCGTGGTACCTGATCAGGTCCTCGAAGGTGAACTCGATCGCCTGGCCGCTATCGAGGACGGTGAGCGTGGCCGGATTCGCGAGGTCGCCCAACGATCGAGGCTCCATCCCGGTTGGTCTACGACCGCCGCCGCCGCGCCGCCCCGATCGAGCCGGCGCCTCGGACCAGCCCGCGGGCGAACGAGAGGCTGAAGGGACGCGGTCGGTGGACGACTTCGAGCTTGAGACCGTCCGGATCGAGGAAGAACACGGCGTAATAGGCAGGCGTGTAATGGCGCTCTCCGGGCTCGCCGTCGATCTCGGCTCCCACGCCTCGCAGCCAGCTTGCCGCCTCGTCGACCGCGGCCCGTGTCGGGGCCTCGAACGCCAGATGGTGCAGTCCGACCGAGTAGCGATCGTAGGGGGCGTCGGTCTGCGACTGGCGCTGACGGAGCCCAAGCGAGCCGCCGAAGTCCGGGCCCCCACAAGTAGTGGATCGTCTCGCCGCGCTCGCCCTCTTCCTCGACCGCCCCCACCCACCCCAGGGGCGCCAGCAGGTCCCTGTAGAACGGCAGGCTGCGTTCGATCGAGGCGACGACCAAGTCGACGTGATCGACCAGGGGCATGTGCGAACGCTACCTCCCCTCCGTACCATCCGTACGCCAGTCCACTTCAGCCACCCCGACCGCAGGAGATGAAAGCGATGGTCAACCCAATCCCGGATGGCTACCCGCGCGTTACTCCCTACCTCATTGTCGACGACGCGTCCGCCGCGATCGACTTCTACACGTCAGTGCTCGGCGCCACCGAGCGGATGCGCATGGAAGGACCGGACGGCAAGGTCGGTCACGCCGAGCTGGGGGTAGGCGACTCAGTGATCATGCTCGCCGACGAGCACCCGGAGATGGACGCCCGCGGCCCGAAGACCGTCGGTGGCACTCCGGTGTCGCTACATGTCTACGTGGAGGACGCGGACAGCGTCTTCAAGCGCGCAATCGAATCCGGCGCCGAGGCCTTGCGCCCGGTCGAAGACAAGTTCTACGGCGACCGCTCAGGAACCTTCGAGGATCCATTCGGCCACCATTGGCACGTCGCAACGCATGTGGAGGAGGTCCCGCCGGACGAGATGTCCAAGCGGGCGACGGAGGCGGCCGCTACCGGCTGACCCCCGCGCTCTGCTGCCGGCTTGCCCGAGTGGCAGGCACCTTGCGCCGCCAAGGTTTCGACTGCTCTCGTCGCTCAGCTGGAGCGGTGGGAGAGGACGTTGACAACGGTCCCACTCGGTTCGCGAAGCATGAAGCGCCGAACTCCCCACTCCTCGTCGCGCAAGGGATAGGCGATCTCGAGTCCCCGCTCGATGGCCCTCGCGTGGACGGCGTCGACGTCGTCCACCTCCACCGAGATACCGGGCGCGGCGGGATCGTCGTTGCCGATGATGGTCACCTGGGCCGAGGGGTTGGTCGGCGACGCCACCGTTGCGACCCACCCCAGATCCATCACGGCCTCGAAGCCGAGCAGCTCGACAAAGAAGTCTCGCGTCTCGGCGGGCCGATCCGACCTGACGTTTGGCACCACCCTGTTGATCTTCACGTTTCGCGTTCTAACAGAGCGCTCGCCCGTCCGCACTGCGCGAAGGGGCACTCGACCCCTGTCGCCTAGGCCGCCGCGAGCCAACCTTCGAAGCTGGGGCCGGCGAGCTTCGCGCCCGGGTTGGGCAGCGCGGCGCCCTCCGCGTAGGCCGCAGCGTCCGGGTCGCCGGGCTGGCGGCCCTCGCGGATCTCGATCGAGTCACCTCTGCTGGCGAAGAGCACGGCGGCCACATCGGCGAGACGCTCCTCCTGCGGGCCGCCGACTTCGGTCATCCTGCCGTTCTCGATTTCCGACTCCTCGGCCGCATCAGCAAGGGTCTCGGCGACGACGCGGGCGGCCACGAGCTGCGTTCGCATCTCGGGCAGGTAGGCGACACCGTCCTGGATCGTCCACCCGACCAGCTGATCGACGAACTCGTGGAACTGGGCGGCGCGAACGATCCGGACCGGGAGCGACCCTTCGAGCAGTGTCTGCTCCTGCGCCACCTTCGCCGCGTTGTAGCCACCCTCGAACTTGTCGATGCCGATGATCGAGACGACGACGATCCGCCTCGCCCCAGCTGCGGCGCCGGCTCGCTGGAGGTTGCGTGCCGAGGCGGTGAAGAATGCGGTCGCCGCCTCCTGGTCGGGTGAGGGCCCGGTGGCCGTGTCGATGATCGACTCGGCCCCGGCGAGCGCCTCGTCGAGCCCCTCGCCGCTGACCACGTCCACACCCTTGGAGCGCGCGATCGGGACCACATCGTGTCCACGCTGCTCGAGGATCTCGACGAGGTGCGATCCGACCCGGCCGGTGGCTCCCGTGACAGCAATCTTCTGGCTGCGATTTTCGGTCTGCATCGTTCTTCCCTTCCCAGCGCCGGCGACTCGGCGCCGGCAGGTTTATCTGAGGGGCTTGCGCCTCCTCACCTTTAAGACGAACGGCAACGGGTCGTTTCGACAGCCATGCGAAGCGGGCACTGCTGGTCTGCCCGAGGGGCAGAAGCCGAGATACTGCTCGGGCACCATGATTGATCTGGAGACGAAGCTGGAGATCGCTCGTCCCGTTTCCGAAGTCTTCGCGTTCGTCGCTGACCAGACCAACGCGCCGCGGTGGCAGGACGGGCTCCACGAGGTTCGCCGCTTGACCAAGGGGCCTATCGGGGTAGGCACCGAGCACGAGTTCATCCGCCGGTTCGCCGGTCGCGAGATCGTGTCCCGGAACCGGTTCGTCTGCTTCGAAGAGGGCCGCTACGTGGAGTTCGAGATCCCCGCCGGCTGGCTCACGGGCCGTGCTTCGTACGTGACGGCGCCCAGCGCGACCGGCACGGTTCTGACCAGCCGGATTCAGTTCCGCGCCCACGGGCCGGCGAGTCTGCTCGAGCCGGTGTTCTCCCGACTCTTGACCCGTGATTCCCGACGCGACGAAGAGCGTCTCAAACGGCTGCTCGAAGCAGAGGCTCCGTCGCCTGGGTAGTTTCGCCTCGGACGACCGGCTAAGGCCTTGAGCGCGTGAACTCGCCCTGGTCGGCGGCCTGGGCGTGCTCGAACTCGGCGTCGCTGCAAGCGGTCGTCTGGCCGACGCGGAGCAAGAGGCCGAACTTGGCGAGCTCCGAGCACCGACGGGAGACGGCCCGGCGCCGGAACATTCCCGGGCTTGAGCCCGAGCCGGGCGATCTCAGCCTCCAGGTGCGCGCCGCCGTCTCGCCCGACAGACTCCGCGAGCTCAGCGGGGATTCCGAGCGCCAGTATCCCGGTCGGGCGCAGATGGCTGACCCAGAATCTCCAAAGTGCCTCGGCGTCGCGGTTCGGCACCCAATCGGATCCGGGCGGGTCCTCGATCGACAGCATCGTCAGGTAGCCCGAGGTGATGACCGCGGCGACCGCGCGGCGCAGGGGCACGGCGAACGCTTCATCCCGGCCGACGATCACCCCGAGTGACCCGTCGCCGTTGCCGCCGAGCGGACGAACCGCGGACGGATCGAGCTCGTAGCCGAGAAAGGAGTCCAGGCAGGCGTCGGCCGGCGACAGCTGGTTGAAGTACGCGTGGCTTCGCAGGTAGGCGAGACCGGTCGCTCCGGGACCGCTCCGGAAGCGGTGCTCGATCAGCTCGATCGCCGGGTCCACGTGCGCGGTGAGTGACATCGCTCCTCCCTATTACGCAGGTCGGGGCGAATCTCCTCGCGAAGACGGCTTCAAACCGGGGCTGGAGCGCTCACCTGACCACAGCCGCCACGCTCAACCCGATGACTGCGATCGCCGTCGACCACGCGATCGCGCCCGCAGCGACTCGCAGGTCCAAGCCGTACGCATGCCCGACGACCATCGTGTTCAGTCCGCATGGCATCGCCGCCAGCAGCAGGTAGGTGTCGGGGAGGTCGATGAAGGCGGCACTGAGCGCCAGCAACAGCAGCGGCCCGCCGGCGAGGCGGATCGCGACGGCGGTGGCAACCGGCTTGTCGAAGCGCGGCGGAAACGCCGCCACACCCGTTTCCGCGCCCTCGGCCAGGGCGACGCCCACCGCGAAGAAGCCCAGCGGCAGGATGCAGATGATCGCCACCCGCGAGATCTCGACCAACGCCTCGGGCGCGAGCGAGGACGGCGCGACGAAGGCCAGCAGCGCCGCGTAGAGCGCCGGGTTGCGGGTGAAGAAGGCGATGACGCGGTCGCGCACCGTCTCGCCGGCGCCATCGCCGAAAGCAGCGCCGACGGCGAACGAGCCGATCAGCAGCGCCGGGCCGGAGACGAGGATGTCGAAGGCCACGGCCTCGCCGAGTTCGTCGAAGCCGAATAGCGCCGCGACCACGGCGTAGCCGAGATAGCCGGTGTTGACGACGATCACCGACGAGATCACCGCTCCCGCCGTTGCCCGCCTCAGGTGCAGTACGCGCGTGGCGACGAACCACGCGACCAGCCCGAGCAGGCTGAGCGAAACGAGCCCGAAGAGGATGCCGAGGCCGGCGTCGCCGCTGAGATCCGCATCGACGAGGTTGAGGAAGGTGACCGGCGGCAGGACGAAGTAGAGCGTCGCCAGCAGCAGCCGGCGCGACGCCGTTGTCGCGCCGGCGCCGTAGCGGCGCTCGGCCCACACTCCGGCGAACGTCGAGACGACGATCGCCGCGATGATCGCGGCCATGTGGCGGCTAAGTCACCGGCTCAGCCGAGCAGCGAGCCGATCGCCTCGCCGGCGTTGGCCGCCCACTCGACCAGGGGCGAGGGGATGACGCCGAAGAAGACCGTGGCGGCCGTGGCGATCATGGTGAAGCCGACGATCGCCTTGCAGTTCGCCCCGCTCGGGACGACGTCGGCCTCTTGCGAAGCCCCGGCGATCGCGGGCATCGCCGGTCCCTGACCGGCCGCGCTGGGGCACGTCGCGCATCCACACCGCCGCAATCACCCGCAGGTAGTAGGCGAGCGAGATCATCGTCCCGACGGCGATCATCACCCCGAGCCAGGTGTAATCGGCATCGGCCGCGGCCTCGATCAGAAACAGCTTGCCGATGAAACCGACCGTGCCGGGAAGACCGGCGAGCGCGAGCATGGCCACGGTCAGGGCGACTGCCAGCGCCGGGCGCTCCTTGCCCAGCCCCTCGACCGAGCGGATGTCGTCGCCAAACGGCGTCTCGCGCTCGCGAATCGTGATCACCGCGAACGCGGCGAGGTTCATGAACGCATAACCGGCGAGATAGAAGATCAGCGCGTTGACCCCCACCTCGTTGGCGGCGACCACCGCGACCAGCATGTAGCCGGCCTGAGCGACGCCGGAGTAGCCGAGCAGGCGCTTGAGCGAGCTCTGGCCCAGCGCGCCGACGTTGCCGACGACGATCGAGACCGCGGCGAGCGCCGCCAGCGCCGGCTGCCAGTCGTCGACGGCCGGACCCAGTGCGACCTCGAAGAAGCGCACGGTGACGCAGAAGACCGCGGCCTTGGTCGCCACCGCCATGAACGCGGTCACGGGCGTCGGTGCGCCCTCGTAGACGTCCGGCGTCCACTGGTGGAAGGGGGCGATCGAGAGCTTGAAGGCGAGACCGGTGGCCGAGAGCGCGATCCCGATCAAGAGCAGCGGGTCGTCGAGGGCCGAGCTGCCGACCGCGGTCGAGATCGCGGCGAAATCGGTCGAGCCGCTGGCGCCGTAGATGAAGGCGAGGCCGTAGAGCAGCGTCGCCGAGCCGAGCGAGCCGATCACCAGGTACTTGAGCCCCGACTCCAGCGACGCCTCGCGCCGCAGCGCCGCTCCGCACAGCACGTACAGCGGGATCGAGAGCAACTCGAGCGCGACGAAGAAGACGATCAGGTTCTGCGCCTGGGCGATCAGCGTCATCCCCAGCACCGAGCAGATCAGCAGCGCCTGGAACTCGCCGTGGCCGCTCGGTCCGAGCGGCTTGTCGAAGGCCTGCTCGCGCCACGACAGCGGGATGCAGAAGATCGCGGCGGCGATCGCGATCAGGCTCGCCGAGAGGCCGAGGTCGTCGAGGCGAAGCGCACCCGAGACCAGGTCCTTGCTCTCGCCGAGCTGCCAGATGCACAGGCCCGCCGCGGCCGCCAGCGTCGCGAAGCCGAAGATCGAGACCGCCACCCGCTGACGGCGGTCGCTGAAGGTGCCGACCAACAGCACCACGACGAGGCCCGCGGTGAGGGCGATGATCGGCGAGATGCCCGCGTAGTCGATCTCGGGGGCGGTGAAGGTCATCGCTGCACGACCTCCTCGCAGAAGGCCAGCGCGTAGCCGCCGGGCGCGCCTCGGCCGCTGCCCGGCACGCAGCCGGCGTCGACCACCGCCTGCACCTTGTCGTCCACCGACGCCTCGCCCCGCTCCAAGATCAGCCCCGGATACAGCGCCAGGGCGACGATGCAGGCGACCAGCGGCGCCAGCACGACACCCTCCGTCCAGCTGATCTCTCGAGACTCGATGCCCTCGGGCAGCCGGTTGTGCATCGTTCGCTGATAGAGCCGCAGCGCGTAGAACGCCGCCAGCGCGACGCCGAGGATGGCGATGAAGGCGAAGGCGATCTTCGACTCGAAGACGGAGTTGAGGATGTAGAACTCGCCGATGAAGTTGGCCGACCCGGGAATCGCCAGGGTCGCCATCGTCACCACCAAGAACAGGGCGGCGAGCACCGGGGCCCGCATCGCCATGCCGCCCATCTTCGTCAGGTCGTCGGTCTTCGTGCGCTCGTAGAGGATCGCGATGACGATGAACATCGCCACCGTGACCAGGGCGTGGTTGACCATCTGCAAGACGGCGCCGTCGGCGCCGTCGGCGCGGATCGCCAGCAGGCCGATCGTGATGAAGCCGAGCTGGGCGATCGACGAATAGCCGGCGACCAGGCGCACGCTGGTCTGGGTGAAGGCCATGATCGAGCCGTAGAGGATCGAGGCGACGCCGACGATCAGGATCAGCTCCTGAAAGGTGACGGTGGCCTCGGGGAAGATCGGGAAGGCGACGCGCAGGAAGCCGTAGGCGCCGACCTTCGACAGCACTCCCGAGAGCAGCGCCAGCACAGGCAGCGGTGCGGTGCGGTAGGCGTCGGCCATCCAGCCGTGGATCGGGAAGGCGGGCATCTTGACGAGGAAGGCGAACGCGAACAGCGCGAACAGCCACTCCTGGCTGCCGCCGGCGAGCACGTGCTCGCGCAGGTAGGCGATCGAGAAGCTGAGCTCGCCCGTCTCCTGTGAGACCAAGATCGCCGTCGCGATCGCCGCCACCAACATCAGCAGCGAGCCGACGAGCGTGTAGACGATCATCTTCGTCGTCGCCTGGATCCGGTTCTCGCCGCCGAACGCTCCGATCAAGAAGAAGAACGGGACCAGCATCAGGTCGAAGAACAAGACGAAGAGCAGCAGGTCCTGGGCGAGGAAGGCGCCGAGCGTCGCGAACTCGCCGATGCCCAGCAGCAGGTAGTAGAAGCGCGAGCGGCCGTCGTGGGGATAGCCGCGCAGGGCCGAGTACAGCGTCGCGGCGAGCCACAGCACGGCGGTGATCAAGACCAAGAAGACGCTGATCCCGTCGACGCCGAGCTGATAGCGGACGCCGAGGTCGGGGATCCAGCTCTCGTCGACGGCGTACTGGATCGCCGCCGTCCCGGAGCTGAAGTCGACGGTCATCGCGATCGCGAATCCGAGCGTCACCAGCGTGCCCGCGCACGGCGATCCACCGGGCGGCGAGCGCGGGTGCGACCGCGATCAGCACGGCGGCGGCGACCGGCGTCCACAAGATCACGTTCAGCATCAGCTCGCCACCACCAGGAAGTAGACGCCGAGCGCGGCGAAGCCACCGATCACGAGCAGCGCGTAGGCGCGCACGAATCCCGACTGCGCGCCGCGCACGGTGGCGCCGGCGCCGCGAACGACGTTGACCGTGCCGTTGACGATGCCGTTGACGACGAAGCGCTCGAAGACCGAGTTGGCAAAGCGCCCGAGCCGGATCACCGGGCGGTAGACGAGGAAGTCGAGCGCCTCATCGAAGTACCACTTGTTGAGCAGGAACCTGTGCGTGCGCGGCAGCCGCTCGATCAGCTTCAGCGTGACCCCGGGCCGCGCCACGTAGCAGTAGTAGGCAGCGCTGATTCCGGCGATCGAGATGATCCCGCCGACCAGCAGGCCGAGCCACGAGTCGGCGACGCTGGGCACGATCGTGAAACAGCTCCGACTCCTCGAACGTGCCCTCGAAGAAGCTCTCGAGCACGTGGTTGACGCCGGGGATCTGGATCCAGCCGCCGACGATCGCGAGCACGCCGAGCACTCCCATCGCGATCGCCATCGGCTTCGCCCACTCGGCGATGTGATGCTCGGGTCCGGGGAAGCCGACATCGGTGTCCTCGGGCTCGCCCGTTGCCGGGTTGACCGGCTCGCCATGGGCGAGATGACCTCGCTCGAGCTCCTTCGCCTCGGCGCAGGGCTCACCGGCGACGACCCGGAACCCGATCCGAAATGCATAGAAGCCGGTCAGCAGGGCACCGGCGTAGCCGCCGATGGCGAAGATCCAGTACATCCCGCCGCGGGCCTCGGCGAAGGCCATGATCTCATCCTTCGAGAAGAAGCCCGAGGTGCCCGGAAAGCCGGCAAGCGCGAGGCAGCCGGCGATCATCAGCACCGAGGTCAGCGGCAGCGCCCGGCGAAAGCCGCTCATCTTGTCGATGTTCTGGTTGTTGGCCATCGCCGCGATCACCGAGCCGGCGGCCATGAACAGCAGCGCCTTGAAGAAGGCGTGGGTCATGAGATGAAAGAGGCCGGCGGTGTAGGCGCCGATCGAGACGCCCATGATCATGTAGCCGATCTGGGACATCGTCGAGTAGGCGATGATCCGCTTCAGATCGGTGACCGCGAGCGCGATCGTGCCCGCGATCAGCAGCGTCGCCAGGCCGACGAAGGCGGAGATGTCGGCCGCGGTTGGAGCCAGCTCGAAGAACGGGAACATGCGGGCGATCAGGTAGACGCCGGCGGTGACCATCGTCGCCGCGTGGATCAGGGCCGAGACGGGTGTCGGCCCCTCCATCGCGTCGGGCAGCCAGGTGTGAAACGGGACCTGCGCCGACTTGGCGAAGGCGCCCACGCACAGCAGCAGGCAGATCGCGACGACCGAGCCCTCGTTGACCGAGAAGGTCTCGCGCGCGGCCTCGAAGCTCTCGAGGTAGTCGAAGGTGCCGAGCTCGCGAAAGACGAGCAGCGCCGCGAGCACGAGGCCCATGTCGCCGACGACGTTGATCACGAACGCCTTCATCCCGGCCGTGGTCGCGGTCTGGCGGCGGTACCAGTAGCTGATCAGCGCGTATGAGGCGAAGCCGACGAAGGCCCAGCCGACGATCAGCAAGACGAAGTTGCCGGCCAAGACCAGCAGCAGCATCGAGAAGACGAAGAAGTTGAGGTAGCTGAAGAAGCGCCGGTAGCCCGCGTCGCCGCCCATGTAGGCAAGCGAGTAGAGATGGATCAGCGTCGATACCCCGGTGACGACGAGACACATGAACACCGAGAGCGGGTCGACGAGGATGTTGAGCTCGATCTCGAGCCCGGCGGCCGAGGCGTAGTCCCACAGCACCGAGGTCAGCTGGCGGCCGTCGACGGGCTCGTCGAGCAGCATCACCAGGGCGCCGATCGCGCAGAGGAAGGAGAGCCCGATCGCTGCCGTGCCGATGTAGCCGGCTGTCTTGCCCGGCAGCGAGCGCCAGCCGAAGGCGATCACCATGCTGCCCAGCAGCGGCAGCCCGAGCACGAGCCAGGCGAAGGTGGTGGCGCTCACCCGCGCAGCTCCCGAATCTCGTCGACGTTGAGCGCGATCCGCCGCCGGAACATCGCCACGATCAGGCCGAGCCCGACGACGACCTCACAGGCGGCGACGACCATGACCACGAGCGCGAACACCTGCCCGTCCTCGTTGCCGCTCGAGCGTGAGAACGCGACCAGCGCCAGGTTGCCGGCGTTGAGCATGAGCTCGAGGCAGAGCAGGATCACCAGCGGCGAGCGACGCAGCAGCACCCCGGCGGCGCCGGTTGCAAACAGCAGCGCCGAGAGGACGAGGTACCACTCGATCGGCCATTACGCCCCGGCCTCTTCGCCTTCGCTTCGCTTTCGGCCCGCCAACACGATCGCGCCGACGGCCGCGATCAGCAGCAGCATCGAGGCGGCCTCGAAAACGACGAGGAAGCGTTCGAGCAACAGCTCGCCGATCGAGCCGGGCGAGCCGAAGCCCGCGGGGATCACCGGCCCCTCGCTCGAGATCGCCTTCAGCGAGGTGCCGATGACCGCGATCGAGACCTCGACGAATATCGCGATCGCCAGCAGCGGCGCGAGCCAGCGCTGGCCCGGGATCGGCTCCCAGAACGACTCCTCGACGCCGCCGACGTAGGCGGTGACGAAGAGGTAGAGGACCATCACCGCGCCCGCGTAGACGACGATCTGAGCCGCGGCGATGAACTCGGCGTGCAGGAGGAGGAAGAGGCCGGCGAGCGAGATCAGGTGGACGATCAGCGCCAGCACGCTGTAGAACGGATTGCGCAGGGCGATGACCGCGATCGCGCCGCCCAGTGCACCGATCGCGCCAACGAAGAACGCAACTTCCTCCACGCTTTACTCGCCTTCGCGCCTCAGCGGCGTGCGCTCGATCGGCTCGGCGAGCAGCATCTCCTTGGTGAAGATGAGATCGCCGCGGTTGTAGTCGGCCATCTCGTACTCGTGACCCATGGTGATCGCGTCGAACGGGCACGCCACCTCGCAATAGCCGCAGAAGATGCAGCGGGCCAGGTTGATCTCATAGACGGCGGCGTAGCGCTCGCCGGCAGAGACGCGGTCATCCGGGTCGTTCTCGGCGGCGACGACGCGGATGCAGTCGGCGGGACAGGCCGCCGCGCACAGCGAGCAGCCGACGCACTTCTCGAGATGGGTGTCCTCGAAGCGATGCAGCTTGTGGCGTCCGCGAAAGCGCTGGTAGACCGGCGTCTTCTCCTCGGGGTACTGGATCGTCACCGGCCCCTCGAACAGCCGCGCCATCGTCGTCTTCAAGCCGCGCAGGGTCTCACCGAAGACGCGATAGGCGCCGGCGGCGCCGCCGGGCTCGGGCCCGCGCTGCACGGAGACGACATCGTCGTCCTTGAGATACGGAAACTCTTCGCTCACGTGGCCACCACCAATACAGCAGTTACCGCCATGTTCAGGGTCGCGAGCGGCAGCAGCACCTTCCAGCCGAGCGACATGAGCTGGTCGTAGCGCAGCCGCGGCAGCGTCGCGCGAATCCAGATGAAGACCATGATCAGGGTGAGGATCTTGGCGACCATCCAGAACGGGTCGAGCCAGCCGGGGCCGGGCCCCATCCAGCCGCCGAGAAAGAAGGCGACGGCGATGCCCGAGACGACGAACATCTCCAGGTACTCGGCGAGCAGGAAGGAGGCGAAGCGGGTGCCGCCGTACTCGGTCTGATAGCCCTGAACGAGCTCGGCGTCGGCCTCGGGGAGGTCGAACGGCGCCCGGTTGGTCTCGGCGAGGCCGGCGACCATGAAGATCAAGAAGCCGACGAACTGGGGGACGATGAACCAGACCTCGTCCTGGGCCTCGACGATCGAGACCAGCGACAGCGAGCCGGCCATCATGACCGCGCCGAGCAGCGACAGGCCCATCGCGATCTCGTAGGAGATCAGCTGGGCGGCGGCGCGCATGGCGCCGAGGAAGCTGTACTTCGAGCCCGACGACCAGCCCGACAGCAGCAGCCCGTAGAAGGCGAGCGAGCCGAAGGCGAAGAAGTAGAGGACGCCGATCGAGACGTCGATGCCGTAGAAGCCGACGCCGTCCTTGACGTCGCCGAACGGCAGGATCGCGATCGTCGTGATCCCCGAGAAGATCACCAGTGCCGGCCCGAGCGCGAACAGGAACGGGACCGCGGCATCGGGGCGAAAGACCTGCTTGCCGGCGAGCTTGAGGATGTCGGCGAGCGGCTGCATCATCCCGACGGGGCCGACGCGGTTGGGGCCGTAGCGATGCTGGAAGCGGCCGATCAGCTTGCGCTCGACGACGGTCAGCACCGGGACGATGAGAAAGACCCCGAGGAAGATCACGATCGATTTCGCGACCATGATCCACGCTGCCTCGGTGAAAGCGACGTCGGCGATCACCGCTTGATCACCTCGATCGTCTCGGCGCCGTTGAGCAGGTTGGCGTTGTCTCGGGAGGTGCCCTCGATCAGAAAGGCGGCGCCGGGGCGCATGCGCTCGCGAATCACCGCGTGGGCGCGAACCGAGTGGCCGTTGGAGCGAACCTCGACCTCGTCGCCCTCGTTGAGCTCGAGGCGCTGGGCGTCGGACGGTGCGAGCTCGAGGCGCTGGGTTGGCGACAAGAACTGGAGTGCGACGTTGCGGTCGGTGACCTCTGACGACCAAGGTCGCGGTACGTGCCGAGCCTGCAGGCGGGCCCCGGCGCCGGAGGGGGCGTCGCCGGACCCATCTCGCGGAGGGGCGTCTTCGGCGGAGTCCTTGGCTCTGGCCGCCTCGATGGTGAGTGTCCGGCGAACCCCCTGCCGGCGCCGGGTCCCACGGGCCTTGCTCTGCTGCGTCTCTCTCTTGCCAGCGGAGGCCGGTGCCGGTGATCTCTTCGGGGGTGAGGCCGGCGTAGAAGGGGACGTCGCTGGCGATCGCGGTCAGGGCTTCGGGGGCGGAGTCGATCCCGGTCTCGTCGTCGAGGCGGGCGGCGAGCTCGGCGAGCACCTGCCACATCGGGCGCACCTCGCCGGGGCGCGGGACGGCGGGGCGCAGGCGCTGCAGGCGCCCGTCAGGGTGCGTGACCGTGCCCTCCTTCTCGGCGTAGGCCTCCGCCGGCAAGACGATCGCCGATGCCGCGGCGGAGGCGTTCTCGAACATCGAGATCGAGATCACGGTGCGCGCCTTGCGCAGCGTCTCGGCCCAGGCACCGCCGTTGGCGAGGTCGCGGATCGGGTCGGCGTTGACCAGCACGATCGCGTCGAGCTCGTTGGCCTCGAGTCGCCTCGCGAATCGCGTCGGCGCCGAGACCGTCGGCGGCAGCGACGAAGCCCGGAGTCGAGTCCGGAGTGCAGCCGACCTCGCGCAGGCCGCGAGCATTGGTCGTATCGGGAACGCCGAGCAGTCCGCCGCCGGCGCTCGCGCAGCGCAGGTGCCCCGCGACCTCGAGCAGCGCCTGCAGGGCGCCGGCTCCGAGGCGCTCGCCGTAGACGATCACGGTCTTGCCGGGGCGCAGCTCGCCGCCGATGCGCTCGGCCGCCGCTCGATGTGGGCCGTCGGGCGCCGGGTCGTCGCTGAGCTCGGCCGCCAGCGCGGCGGTGAAGGCGGCGGCGTCACCGGGCGCGTAGCGCGCCGTCTCCTCGGCTCCGCCGTCGAGCGCGGTCGGGCGCTCTGAGGCGACGACGACGCGGGCACCGTTTCGGATCGCCCGCCGCAGGCGCAGGTCGAGGATCGGCATCGCGTGCAGCGGGTCGGTGCCGAGCACGAGGATCGACTCGGCTTCGTCGATGTCGCTGATCGAAGCGGCGATCTCGGGGCGCGGACAGCCCCACCAGCAGCTCGCGTGGGATCTCGGCCGCGTCGGTGGTCACGTTGGCCGAGCCGAGCCCGCGGATGATGCGCTGGACGAGATAGCCCTCCTCGTTGGAGCTCTGGCCGCCGACGATCGCCGCCGTCCTCGCGCCGGCTGCGCGCAGGCGCTCGGCGACCGCGTCGAGGGCGGTGCCCCAGTCGACCGCGTTCCCGCCCAGCTTCGGCGCCGTGAGGCGGTCGCCCGAGCTGACCATGTCGAAGCCGAAGCGGCCCTTGTCGCAGAGCCAGCCGCTGTCGACCTGCTCGTTGTCGCGCGCGAGCACGCGCTGGATGCGCTCGTCGCGCACCGTGAACTTGACGTTGCACTGACTCGGGCACAGGGCGCAGATCGAACCCGAGTCCTCGATGTCCCAGGGCCGGGCGCGAAAGCGATAGGCCTCCGAGGTCAGCGCGCCGACCGGGCAGAGCTCGATGATGTTGCCGTGGAAGGGTGCGATGTAGGGGCGCTCGTCGAAGGTGCCGACGTAGCTCGAGGAACTGCGCTCGAGCAGTTGCAGCTGCTCGTCCTCGGCGACGTCCTGTGAGAAGCGAACGCAGCGGTAGCAGAGGATGCAGCGCTCGCGGTCGATTCGAACCAGCGGCGACAGGGGCACGGGCTTGCGAAAATGGCGCTTGGGGTCGGTGACCCGGCTGCGCCCCGGCCCCCAGCCCATGGCGATGTCCTGAAGCGGGCACTCGCCGCCCTTGTCGCAGACCGGGCAGTCGAGCGGATGGTTGACGAGCAGGAACTCGACGACCGCGTTCTGAGCCTCGGCGACCCGGTCGGTGCGGGTGTAGACGACCATGCCGTCGCGCACCGGTGTCGAGCACGCGGTCTGAAGCTTTGGGATGCCCTCGACCTCGACCAGGCACATGCGACAGGCGCCGACGGGGCCGCCCAGCTTGGGCTCGTAACAAAAGACCGGGATCTCGACGTCGCCGCCCTTGGCCGCGTCGACGAGCATCGCTCCCTCGCTGGCCTCGACCTCGACGCCGTCGACGACGACGACGATCCTGTTCGCCTCGCTCATGCCGCCACCGGCGCCATCCGCGCGCTCTCGATCGCCGCTTCGAACTCCTCGCGGAACTTGGCGACCATCGCGCCCACAGGCATTGCCATCGAGTCGCCGAGGACGCAGAGGCAATTGCCGATGATGTTCGCCTGGACCGAGGAGATGATGTCGAGGTCCATCGGCGTCGCCTCGCCGCGGGTGACGCGCTCGAGCATCTTCACCGTCCAGTTGGTGCCCTCGCGGCACGGCGTGCACTTACCGCAGGACTCGTGGTGGTAGAAGCGCGCCGTGCGCAGGGCCAGGTGGGGGATCGAGACGGTGTCGTCGGCGACGATGATCGATCCCGAGCCGAGCATCGAGCCGGCCTCGGCGAGGTCCTCGAAGGTGTAGGGCAGGTCGAGCTCGGCCTCGGTCAGGACCGGGGCGGAGGAGCCGCCCGGAAACCAGGCCTTGACAGTTCGACCCTCGGCCGGCCCGCCCGCGAGCCCGTAGATGATCTCGCGCGACGGGATCCCGAGCTCGATCTCGTAGTTGCCGGGGCGCTGAACGCAGCCCGAGACCGAGACCACCTTGGTCCCCGGTGACTGCTCGGTGCCGAACTGCTTGAACCAGTCGGCGCCGTTGTTGACGATGTGGGGCAGGTTCGAGAGCGTCTCGACGTTGTTGATCAGCGTCGGACCGCCGTAGAGGCCCTGGATCGCCGGGAACGGCGGCTTCAGCCGAGGGTTGCCGCGCTTGCCCTCGAGTGCGTCGAGCAATGCCGTCTCCTCGCCGCAGATGTAGGCGCCGGCACCACGGTGCACGACGAGCTCGACCCGCGAGCCGGTGCCGAGGAGGTTCGCTCCCAGGTAGCCCGCCTCGTAGGCCTGCTCGACGGCACGATCGAGCACGTCTGCGATCTCCCAATACTCGCCTCGGATGAAGACGAAGGCGTAGACGGCGCCGACCGCAAGCGCCGCTATGGCGCAGCCTTCGATCAGCTGATGCGGGTTCTTCATCATCAGCTCGCGGTCCTTGAACGCGCCGGGCTCGGACTCGTCGGCGTTGCAGCAGAGGTACTTCTCCATCTCGCCGCGGGGCAGAAACGAGCCCTTCTTGCCCATCGAGAAGCCGGCGCCACCGCGGCCCCGCAGGCCGGACTCCTCGAACGGACCGAGCAGCTCGTCGGGCTCGAGCTCGCGCACGGCGCGGTTCAGCGCCCGGTAGCCGCCGAGGCGCTCGTAGACCTCGATCGAAGCGAGCCCGGGCTCGTCGATGTGGCGAAACAGGATTCGTGTCTCGGGCACCTCAGCCCTCCACTTCGGCGAGGCGCGGGTCGGGCTCGCCGTCGGGCCCACCGGCCGCGGGCCGCTTCGACATCTGCTTGTCGGCCAGCACGTCGGCGCCGCTGCGAATCGCCTCGACCGCGCGGGCGGCGTCCGCGCCCGTCAGCGGTCCGTAGTAGCGCTCGTCGATCGAGGCCATCGGCGCGATGTCACACGCGCCCAGGCACTCGAAGCCGCTGACGAACAGCTCGCCGTCGTCGGAGCTGGCGCCGCCGTGTGCGGCCGCCTCGGCGTCGACACCGGCCGCCTCGCAGAAGCTCTCGAGCAGCTCGTCGCCACCGCGCATCCAGCAGGAGATGTTGGTGCACACGAGCACCTGGCGCTTGCCGATCTCGCGCGTGCGAAAGAGGTCGTAGAAGCTCGCCACCGACTGCAGGTAGGCGGGGGTGACGCCCATCACGGCGGCCGCCTGGCGAATGCCCTCGGGTGTGCACCAGCCGTAGTGGCGCTGCACGGCCCAAAGTGCCGGGATCGAGGCCGAGCGCAGCTGCGGGTACCGGCTCATCGCGCTCTCGATCTGCTCGCGAAGCTCGTCCGGGATATCGACCTCGTGCAGCTCAGGCACGCCCTCGGCGTCTTCGGGTCGCATCGAGGCGATCAGCTCGCGCCGCTCCGCCGCCGAGAGCTCATCGGTCGGCCGCATGAGATGAACAAATCCGGCCACCTCCTCGGCTTCGCCTCCGGGGGTGCCGGGTGTCTCCCGGGAGCTCACCTGTCTATGCCTCCGAGGATCGGATCCAGCATCGCCAAGTTCGCGATCAGGTCGGCGATGTAGCCGCCGACGCACATGTCGCGAAGCGCCTGCAGGTTGACGTACGAGGGGTCGCGGAAGTGAACGCGGGCGGGCTTGGCCGAGCCATCGGCGAGGACGTAGCAGCCGAGCTCGCCGCGGGGCGACTCGATCGCGTAGTAGAGCTCGCCGGGCGGCACGCGAAAACCCTCGGTGACGAGCTTGAAGTGATGGATCAGCGCCTCCATCGAGGTTGCGAGCTCCTCGCGGGGAGGGAGGACGACCTTGCGATCGTCGGCGATGAACGGGCCCTCGGGCAGTCCGTCGAGGCACTGCTCGATGATCTTCACCGATTCGCGCATCTCGCTCATGCGGACGCGGAAGCGGTCGTAGCAATCGCCGACCGTGCCGACCGGGATCTTGAACTCGACGTCGCCGTAGGCGAGGTAGGGATCGGCTTTGCGCAGGTCCCAGGGCTCTCCGGCGGCCCGCAGCAGCGGCCCGGTGACGCCGAGCTCGATCAGCCGCTCGCGCGGCACGATGCCAACGCCCTTCGTGCGCTGCAGGAAGATCTCGTTGCGATCGAGCAGCGCCTCGTACTGGGTGATCCGGCGGGGCATCTGATCGCAGTAGGCGCGAACCTTGTCCTCGAACCCGGTCGGGATGTCCTCGAAGACCCCGCCGACCTGGAAATAGCGGGTGTGCATCCGCTGTCCGGTCGCCATCTCGAACAGGTCCAAGATCGCGTCGCGCTGGCGAAACGTGTACCAGAGCATCGAAACGGCGCCGAGATCCAGCGCCGAGGTGCCGAGCCAGATCAGGTGCGAGTGAATCCGGTTGAGCTCGAGAAAGAGGGTCCGCAGGTACTTCGCCCGCGGCGGGATCTCGAGCTCGAGCAGCTCCTCGACCGCGCCGCAGAACGCCTGCATGTTGAAGAAGTAGGAGACGTAGTCCATGCGCTCGACGAACGGGATCACCTTCCAGTAGCTCTTGTCCTCGCAGGACTTCTCGATCCCGGTGTGCACGTAGCCGATCACCGGCTTGAGGTCGATCACCTGCTCGCCCTGAAGCGCGACCAGCAGGCGCAGCACGCCGTGCGTCGCCGGGTGGTGCGGGCCCATGTTGATCGTGAGCAGCTCGTGCTCGGGCTCGAGCAGCTCGCCCGCGGCGGTGCTGCTCGATCAGCGAGGTACCGATCACCTCGACGCTCGTGGCCGAAACTACGTCGCCGCCGCTGACGGGGCCGGAGCCGCGCGTGTGCGCTGCTCACTGCGACCATCCCGGAACGACGCGCTCGTTGTGCGTGAAGATCACAGGCTCGCCGCCGATCGGAAAGTCGCGCCGCTGCGGCCAGCCGACGTAGGTCTCGGGCATCAAGATCCGGCGCAGGTCGGGATGGCCGCGAAAGACGATGCCGAAGAAGTCATAGACCTCGCGCTCCTGAAACTCGGCGGTCGGAAAGAGCTCGACGCAAGAATCGACAACGGGCCCGGCCACCTCCTCGGCTTCGCCTCCGGGGGTGCCGGGGTCAGCCGCCAGGTCGGGGTCCGCAGCGGGGTCCGGTATTGCCGCGCGCACGCGGATGCGCTCGACCCGATCGCGGTTGAGCATCTCGTAGTGGACGCCGAAGCGCGGGCTTGCCGGCAGGTAGTCGACGCCGTGCACGCTGGCGAGGAAGCGGTACTCCTGGCCCGGCGTGTCGCGCAGCCAGGAGAGCACCGCGAGGATCTGCTCGTGGTCGACGATCAGGCAGGCGGCGCCGTGCTCGTAGTAGGTGGAGTGAACCGAGTCCGGGATGAGCGTCGCGAAGCTCGCCCGCGATCAGCTCGAGTCCAACTGCGTCCGGCATCTACTTGGTTCCCGCGCCGGCCAGGCCCGGACCTTCGGCACCCTCCGGCCCCGTGCTCTCGGCGGCCGTGGCGACCGCCTGGCGCGCACGACCGTAGGCCGCCTCGGCCGCGTCTGACGGCTGACCGGCGATGACGTCGTCGCGCGCCCACTCCTCGGTGCCGATCGCGTTGTAGCGCCGGCGCCAACCCTGGTCGGGGTTGCCCTGGATCATCCGCTGCAGCTTGTTGAAGCCGTAGATCAGGGCCTCGGGGCGTGGCGGACAGCCGGGGACGTGGACGTCGATCGGCATGAACTTGTCGGCGCCCTGGACGATCGCGTAGTTGGCGAACATCCCGCCGGAGGAAGAGCACGCTCCCATCGAGATCGCCCAGCGCGGCTCGAGCATCTGGTCGTACAGGCGACGGATGACCGGCGCCATCTTGATCGAGACGCGACCCGAGAGGATGATCAGATCGGCCTGGCGCGGCGAGGCCCGCAGCGCCTCGGCGCCGAAGCGGGCGAGGTCGTTGCGGGGAGACCCGACGACGGCGATCATCTCCATCGCGCAGCAGGCGAGGCCGAAGGTCATCGGAAAGCACGAGTTCGCCCGGCCCCAGTTGAGCAGGTCCTCGAGCCGGCCCGTGAACACCGACTGCTCGACGTGCTCTTCGAGCTCGGCATCGTCGAGGTCACCGCGCAGCAGGTCACGGGCGCGCAGCTGGCGCACCCGCAGGTGTTTCGGTGAACCAGGCTCGACCAGGGGCGAGTGCTTGCGCAGCTTTTCGCGCTTCACGTCCAATCCAATGCCCCCCGGCGCCAGACGTAGATCAGCGCGACCAGCAGCAAGACGACGAAGACGAGCACCTCGACGAGCACGAAGATCGAGTCGGCCGAGTTGATGATGACTCCGACCGGATACAAGAAGACGACCTCGATGTCGAAGAGGATGAACAGCATCGCGACCATGTAGAAGCTGACGCCGAAGCGAAACGTGCGCGAGACCTCGCTCGGCAGGCCGCACTCATACGGATCGGCCTTCGCCGCGCGGGTGTAGACGCGCTTGCGTCCGACGACGCTGTTGAGCACCGCGAAAGCGGTACCGACGATCACGCCGAGGCCGACGAAGACCAAAACAGGGAGATAGCTGCGCAGCACGGACAGGGAGTTGTATCCGAGTTTGTGCTCAGTTGCTACATAGTGAGTTTCCGCATGAGAAAGCGGGAAAATCCGATCTATCTGGGCGGGTATGCCTGCAGATGATCAGGCCGGCAACTCGTCCCCTGTCAAGGCCGGGTCTTCTCAAATGCTTTGATCCGCCGACGATGGAGACCGTGCACCTAGTCGTCGGCATTGTCGTGCTCGCGACCAACCTGGTTGCCGGGGCGTGGGGCGCGATCGCCTGGTATCGCAACCAGCCCAGCGTCAGCTTCTGGTACCTGCTGCGCGTCGCGCAGGCGACCGTCGTCGTTCAGGTGCTCGCCGGATCGGTGCTGCTTCTGCTCGGCAACGAGGCTCCCGACGGCCTTCACTACATCTACGGAACGCTGCCGCTGCTGGTCACGCTGCTGGCCGAAGGCGCGCGCTCGGGGGCGGCCGAGAGCGAGCTCGCCGGCCTCGACTTCGACGCCCTGCCGAAGGAACGCCAGCGTCTGATCGCGACCGCGATCGTTCGCCGCGAAACGGGGATCATGGCGGTCTCGGCGCTGCTCGTGCTCTTCCTCGCGCTGCGGGCGGCCGGGACCAGCGGCGGCCTCTTTTGAGGCCGCAAGCGGCTGTGGGGTCGTACATCCGGCTGTTTTTGCTCACGCCACTGAAACTATCGGCGGTGCGGCCGGTTATATAGGTGATGGCCGAACCGCAGACAACGCAGCCGAGCACGACCCAGTTCTCGAGGCTCCACCCCGCCGAGCAGGCTCGGCGCGAGCTGATCGAGTGGTGCGAGCGGCGCGGCCTACCGGTCCCGCAAGAGCGCCGCATCCCCCGCCGCTGAGCTAGGCGGGGCCCTTCTCGATCGCGCGGTACTCGCCGCTGGTGAAAGACCAGCGGCGCCGCGTCCGCAACCAGCTCGAGCTCGGCAACCGCGCCGGTGACGATGACGTGGTCGCCACCGTCGAGCAGATCACGAAGGTCGCATGCGATCCAGGCGAGCGCTGCCGCGAGCTTCGGCACGCCGGCGGCCAGCGACCACTCCACCCCCGACCACTTTTCGTCCAGCGGCGCCTTGCTGGCGAAGCTTCGCGCCAGCGCCTCGTCGCCGGCGCCGAGCACGTTGACCGAGAAGCGTCCCGAAGAGCGCACGACGGTCAGCGTGCGCGAGTTGCGCTCGAGGCAGGCGAGCATCAGCGGGGGCTCGAGGGAAAGCGACGCGACTGCGTTGGCGGTGGCACCGGCGGGCGCCTCGCCGGCGCTTGCCGCGATCACCGTCACCGCGGTCGGCACGACCGACATCGCGTCGCGAAACTGCTCTGGGCTTGGCGGCTGGCTCATCTGAGTTCGGGGCGCGGGGTCGGAAAGTATGATGCCGCCCCGGTGCGTCGCCTTCTCCCCTCGACAGTCGCGATCTCAGCAGCTCTCGCCCTTGGCGCGTGCGGTACGCAGAGCATCGAGCTCTCCGAGGACGACCCGAACTACACGGGGGCGGTGCTTTTTGCCGAGCGCTGCTCGGGCTGTCACACGCTCGAGGCCGCAGGTGCACAGGGCTCGGCCAACCGCGAGCTTCGCAACCAGGGGCCCAATCTCGACGAGCGCGTGGAAAGCGCAGAGGACGTCCTCTATGCGATCCGAAACGGTGGCTTCTCGGGCGCGATCATGCCCCAGAACATCGTCGTCGGAGATGAGGCCGAGCAGATCGCCGACTTCGTCGCCGAGTACGCAGGCAGCGAGGTCGACCGCCCGACGATCCCGACGGCCGAGTCGTCGGCATCCGACTAGTCACCACAGCCATCTCATCGTGCTGGATCTGAGGGCGATCCGCGAGGACCCGGGCCCGGCCCGCACCGCGCTCGCGCGCCGCGGCGCCGCCGAGGCCCTCGACGAGCTGCTGGCCCTCGACGCGCGCCGGCGCGAGTTGCTGCCCGAGGTCGAGGGACGTCGTGCCCGCCAAAACGAGGCCTCCGACGAGATCGCCGCCGCCAAGCGCGCCGGCGGCGACGCCTCCGCGGTGATCGAGCAGATGAAGGCAGTCTCGGCTGAGCTCAAGCAGATGCAGGCCGAGCTCGGCGAGGTCGAGCGTCGTCGCGACGAGCTCGCCGTGACGCTTCCCAACTTCCCCGATCCTCAGGCGCCACAGGGTGGGGAGGACGATGCCGTCACCCTGCGCGAGGTCGGCGAGCCCCGTCAGTTCGACTTCGACGTTCGCGACCACGTCGAGCTCGGCTCGATGCACGGCTGGATCGAGATCGAGAAGGCCGCGGCGGCGTCGGGCTCGCGCTTTGCCTATCTGCTGGGTGATCTCGTCATGGTCGAGCTGGCACTGATCCGCTTTGCGGTCGAGACCGTGCGCGCCGAGGGGTTCGAGCCGGTGGTGCCACCGGTGCTCGTGCGAGAGGGCCCGCTCTACGGCACGGGCTACTTTCCCGGAGAGCGCGAGATGATCTACGAGGTCGAGCGCGACGGGCTCTTCTTGGTCGGTACCTCCGAGGTCTCGCTGGCAGCGCTTCACGCCGACGAGATCCTCGACGCTGCCGACGTGCCGCGCCGCTACGCCGGGATCTCGACCTGCTTTCGTCGTGAGGCCGGCGCTGCCGGCAAGGACACTCACGGGATCTTCCGCGTCCACCAGTTCGACAAGGTCGAGATGTTCTCGTTCGTCACGCCCGAGGAATCGAGCGCAGAGCACGAGCGCATCCTCGCGATCGAGGAGCGCATCCTCACCGCGCTCGAGCTGCCCTACCGGGTGGTCGACATCGCGATCGGCGACCTCGGCGCGCCGGCTGCGCGCAAGTTCGACTGTGAGGCCTGGATCCCGAGCCAGGGCCGCTACCGCGAGCTGACCTCGGCCTCGAACACGACCGACTTTCAGGCGCGCCGCCTCGGTGCGCGCTTTCGGCCCGAGCCCGAGGCGCCGCCGCAGGTGCTGCACACGCTCAACGGCACCGCCGTCGCGGTTGGCAGAACCCTGATCGCGTTGATCGAGAACGGTCAGCAGGCCGACGGCAGCGTACGGCTGCCGCCCGCGCTGGTCTCCGCCGGAGCGCCGGCGGTGATCGGCGTCACTCCTTAGGGTCGAGCTCCAGGGAGCAGCTGTTGATGCAGTAGCGCTGCCCGGTCGGGTTCGGGCCGTCGTCGAAGACGTGACCGAGGTGGCCGCCGCAGCGGCTGCAGTGGACCTCGGTCCGCTTCATGAAGAAGGTGCGGTCGGACTCGGTCTCGACCGCTTCGCCCTCCATCGGCTCGTAGAAGCTCGGCCAGCCGGTTCCGGAGTCGAACTTCGTCTTCGAGTCGAAGAGCTCGGCGCCGCAGCCTTTACAGCGGTAGACACCCTCCGTCTTGGTGTCCCAGTAGCCGCCGCTGAAGGCACGCTCGGTGCCCTTCTCGCGCAGCACGTTGTACTCCTCGGGCGATAGCTCCGACTTCCACTCAGCGTCTGTCTTTTCAAGTTTTTCCATCGTGTCTCCTAGGTTACGAGGTCCATGGACTCTGCTTTCTATGTCCTGCAAGGCGACCGATTCGTTTCCTCCGAGCTCACGCGCGGGCCCTGGGACCCCGATTCGCAGCACGCCGGCCCGCCGACTGCCCTGATTGCGCGCGAGCTCGAGCGCACTCCGGCCGCGATCGCGCCCGAGGCGAGCTGGCAGTTCGGCCGGATCACCTTCGAGATCCTGAGGCCGGTGCCGATCGCGCCGCTGACGGTGAGCACGGAAGTCGTGCGGCCGGGGCGAAGCGTCGAGCTGCTCGCGGCGACGCTCGCAGGCGAGGACGGCGAGCCGCTGATCCGCGCCACGGCCTGGCGTGTCGTCCGCACCGCTGTCGAGCTGCCGTTCGGCCTCGCCGGTGAGGACGCCGGCAGTCCGGCTCGGCCGAGCTCGCCGCTGGCGCCGCCGGCCGACGGTTCACCGGAGAGCTTCTTCGAAACCGGGCAGGACGACGGCTACCACACGGCGATGGAGTACCGATTTCTCTCCGGGCGCTTTCTCGAGCCGGGCCCGGCGACCGTGTGGATGCGGATGCGAGCAGCGTTGGTCGCCGGCGAGCAGCCGAGTCCGTTGCAGCGTGTGCTCACCGCGGCCGATTCGGGCAACGGCGTCAGCGCCGCGCTCGACTGGTCGCGATTTCTGTTCATCAACGTCGATCTCAGCGTCCACCTGCACCGCATGCCGGCGACCGAATGGGTCTGTCTCGATGCGATCACCGTCCCCGAGCCGACTGGAATCGGTCTCGCCGACACAGCGCTTCACGACGAAAGGGGCCCGATCGGCCGGGCGCTGCAGACGCTCGTCGTCCGCGCGCGCTGAAGGCGGCCGCGTCAGCCTCGAACGACCGCCCCGAGCCCGAGCCAAGCGGCCATCCGCTCGAGCTCGGCGTCGAGTGCCTCGGTCGCGTGCGGCGGCGAGTCCGGCTCGAGGTGGACCGCCCGCGCACGCAGCACGCCCGCGGCGCGATCTGACTTGAGATCGACTCGGGCGACGAGACGATCGCCGAGCAGGAACGGCAGCACGTAGTAGCCGTGGCGGCGTTTGGGCGCGGGAACGTAGATCTCGAGGCGAAAGTGGAAGCCGAAGACCCGCAGGACGCGGCTGCGCTCCCAAAGCAGCGAGTCGAAGGGGCCGATCAGAGCGGCGGCATCGACCGTTCTCGGGATCCGCGCCCCGCGCGTGAGATAGCCGGGCGTGCGCCCCCAGCCCTCGACCTCGACCGGGGTCAGCTCACCAGCCTCGACGAGCTCGGCGATCCGCGGCTTGGCCTCGGCCGCGGGCAGGCGAAAGTAATCGCGCAGGTCGCGCTCGGCGCTGATTCCGAGCGAGCGGGCCGCGATCCGCACGAGCTCGCGCTGGGCGTCGTCGTCGGCGGGTGTCGGTGCCTCCAGCGCCGCGCGAGGCAGGACCCGCTCGGGCAGGTCGTAAAGGCGCTCGAAGCGCCGGCGCCGGGCCGCGGTCACCTCTCCGCTCCAAAACAGCCACTCGATCGCGCGCTTTGCATCCGACCAATCCCACCAGGGGCCACTTCGGCGCGGGCGCTTCTCACTCAGCTCGGAGGCGGCGATCGGACCGCGCTCGCGAACCTCGGCGAGGACGCGCTCGACGAGCTGTGGGTTCTCGCGCTTGATCCGCTGCATCCCTCCCCAGGAGTCGGTGTGGGCGCGCCGCATGCGCCAGCGCAACAGGCGATGGAGCTCGACCGGCAGCAGCGACGCCTCGTGCCCCCAGTACTCGAAGAGGCGGCGTGGCGCTCGCGCCGAGGCGCGGTCGAGCAGCTCTCGCCGGTAGGGGCCGAGACGGCTGAAAGCGGGCAGGTAGTGAGCGCGCTCGAGCACGTTGACCGAGTCGATCTGCAGCAGGCCGACACGGTTGATCACCCGCCGGATGTCCCAGCCCGTCGGCTCGGCCCGCGGGCGGGCTTCGGCGAAGCCCTGCGCGGCCAGCGCCAACCGTCGCGCTTCGGAATTGGAGATGTGAACGCGCGGCAACCGCGCGGCCACTCAGGCTGCGGTGCGCCAGCCCTCGAGCGAGCCCGCGGCGGCCAGCCGCTCCAGGCCCTGTGCCTCGAGTCGCTGGGCGACCTTCTGTGTCACGCCGAGCTCACGGGCGGCATCGCGGACGCTTTGAGCCGGCCGTCCCCCGGTGCCGAAGCGCGCCTGGATGATGAAGCGCTCGTCCTCGGGCAGGGCGGCGAGCGCGTCTGCGACCGCCTGCTCCTGTTCGCGTTCGAGCACGTCCTGCTCGAGGTCCTCGGTGCTTTGGGCGTGCAGCTCTCCCAGCGTCGTGTCGCCTTCGCCGACGGGGGTGTCGAGGCTCGTCGTGACCCTGGTCAGGTCGCGCATCGCCGTCACCTCGTCCACCGGCAGGCTCGCCTTCTTGGCGACCTCGGCGTCGGTCGGCTCGCGATTCAGTTGCTTGGTCAGCTCGGCCGTGACGCGGTTCATCGTCCGCTCGCGCTGGGCGATGTGAGCGGGGATGCGCACGGGGCGCCCGGTGTTGTCGAGGCCGCGCTGAATCGACTGCTTGATCCACAGCACCGCGTAGGTCGAGAACTTGTAGCCGCGGCGCCAGTCGAACTTCTCCGCGGCGCGGATCAGGCCCAGCATCGCCTCCTGGATCAGGTCGCCCATCGGCAGCCCGAATCCCTGGTAGCGGCGGGCGAACTTGATCACGAGTCGCAGATTGGAGTTGATCAGTCGCTCCTTCGCGGCGAGATCGCCCTTCTCGATCCGCTGCGAGAGCTCGACCTCCTCGGCCGCCGTCAGCAGCGGATAGCGCATCGCCTGGTTGATGAACAGCTGCAGGCTGTCCATCGTCGGTTCAGCGACGGCGCGCGACTCCGCGTCGCGAACGCGACCCGCGGGTGTGCTCAAAGCTCGGTTGTGGTGCTCCCCGCGCTTGCGGCGGGATTCGTTGCGCTGACTGTCAGCGCCTCTTGATCGAGGCATTGGTGCCTCCTCTCGGCGGTCGTACGTCCCCTACCCCAGCTTCAGAAAGTATAGCGAGAAGTAGTTGAGTATGCAAGGAGGCCGAAAACGGCTCTGCCAAGCACTATTTGGGGCTGTGTAGCGGTTTCGGCAAGACTTCCGGGCGATGAACGTCGCCTTCGTACTCATTCCACTACCCGGCCACGTCAACCCCACGCTAGCGGTGATCGCCGAGCTGCGTCGGCGCGGTGCCCGGGTCAGCGCGCTCGCCAGCTCCGAGATGGCGCCACGGCTGGAGGCGGCGGGCGCCGAGGTCGTCGCCTGCGACGAGGTGTCTTCCAGCCGAGATCGCCAACCCGCCCGAGGGCATGGTTCGCGTCGGTGAGCTGCTGCTGCGCGCGACCCCGCGCGCTGCTCG
Organism: uncultured Solirubrobacterales bacterium; assembly: GCA_963730145.1. Classification (GTDB taxonomy): domain Bacteria; phylum Actinomycetota; class Thermoleophilia; order Solirubrobacterales; family 70-9; genus WHSW01. The sequence continues at coordinate 141,224 of CAVSQT010000001.1, read as the reverse complement.
AATTCACGCTCGAGCGCCTGCGTCAGCTCGACCCCGACGTCGTCGTTCATGACTCGATGACGCCATGGGGGAGGCTCGCCGCTCAGCCTCTCGAGCGTCCCTCGGTCTGCTCCACCGCGACCTTCGCCTTCGATCGCCGCGTTCGCCCGCCGCTGCGCGAGGTCGCGCGCTTCGGCGCCGACGTCGTCGCCCACCTCGGCTCGCTGATCAGGCTGCATCGTCGCCGACGCGAGATTCGCGTCCGTTACGGAATCGATCCGGGGGGTCTGCTCGAGGCGTTTCAGCAACCGCGAGGGAGCCGCCCGCACGATCGTCTACACCTCGCCCGAGCTTCAACCCGGCGGCGACGTGCTGGCCGCCAGAGCTCGACTTCGTCGGCCCGTCGATGCCCGAGCAGGCGCCGATCGACGCCGAGCTCGAGGCTGAGATCGCCGGGCGGCCACTGATCTACGTCTCGCTCGGGACCGTCTTCAACGAACGCCCGCGCTTCTTTCGCGACTGCCTCGGAGTCCTTCGCCGGGCGCGACGAGGCCGTGCTGCTCTCGATCGGCGATCGCTTCGACCCGGCGGCGCTCGGCAGAGCTGCCGGCGAATGCGATCGTGCGACGCTCGGTGCCCCAGCTTGCCGTGCTCGAGCGAGCCCGCCTGTTCGTCACCCACGCGGGCATGAACTCGGCAAGCGAGGCGCTGTGGTTCGGCGTGCCGACCCTGCTGCATCCTCAGACCGCCGATCAGCCCGTGGTCGCGGCGCGCCTCGCCGAGCTCGGCGCTGGGCGCATGCTGGGCCGATCGAGCCCGCGGCGCATCGCCGCGGAGGCGGAGCGGGTGCTGGCAGGCGGCTACGCGCGACGAGCCGGCGAGCTCGGCGAGACCCTGCGCGCCTGCGGCGGCCCGCCGAGGGCGGCGGACGTGATCACCGAGGCGACCCGGCACTAAGGCTCTTCGGGCGTCTCCACCGGCACCTCGACCGTGCTGGTCACGGTCTCGGCTTCGGCCGTCTCGGTCTCTGTCGTGGTCGAGACGCTGCTCGTCGTCTCGACGACGGTGGAGACCTCGGTCTCGGTCTCGGTTTCCGTTTCGGTTTCCGTGTTGGTGACGCGGACCTCCTCGACCGGCGGATCGGACGCGATCAGTGCCAGGGCGACGCCGAGCCCCGCCGCGAGCGCGGCGAGGGCGATCATGATCAGCTTGGCGCGGTTGCTGAACTCGGACTCGGGCGGTTCGCCCGGACCGGGCTCTCCTTCATATCGGGGGGGTGGAAGATCACGCGGGGAGGTCATGCCCCGCGCACTCTAGGCGGCGCGCCCGCTAGCCGGCGACCGCCTCGCGCGCGCTCTCGGGCTCGAGCGCCAACTCGAGCACCTCGCCGATCGAGAGCACGGGATGGAAGCTCATCGCCTCGCGAACCTCCTCCGGCACCTCGTCGAGGTCGCCGCGGTTTCGCTCCGGGATGACGACGTCGGTGAGGCCCGCCGCGTGGGCGGCGAGCACCTTCTGCTTCAGCCCCCCGATCGGCAGCACCCGGCCCTGCAGCGTGACCTCGCCGGTCATCCCGACCGTGTGCTTGACCGGTCGTCCGGTCAGCAGCGAGACCAGCGCGGTGGTCATCGTGATCCCGGCGCTGGGGCCGTCCTTGGGGATCGCTCCCGCCGGGACGTGGATGTGGAACTCGCGATCGGAGAACTTCTCGCGCTCGAGCCCGAGCTCGTCGGCGTGGCCGCGGACGTAGGAGAGAGCGATCCGCGCCGACTCCTTCATCACGTCGCCGAGCTGCCCGGTGAGCACGAAGCCCTCCTTGCCCGGCATCGAGGTCGTCTCGATGAACAGCACGTCGCCGCCGGCCCCGGTCACCGAGAGCCCGGTTGCGACACCGGGAACGGCCGTGCGCTCGGCCGCCTCCTGGAAGAAGCGCTGGCGCCCGAGGCCGTCGCGGATTGCTTCGCGGTCGATCGCCACCGGCGCGCTCGCCTGCTCTGAGGCGATCTTGGTCGCCGTCTTTCGCAGCAGCTTGCCGAGCTCGCGCTCGAGTCCGCGCACGCCCGCCTCGCGGGTGTACTCGGTGACGATCTCGCGCAGCAGCTCGTCTGCGATCTCGACCTCGTCGGCGCGCAGGCCGTTGCGCTCGATCTGGCGCGGCCATAGATAGCCACGGGCGATCGCGACCTTCTCCTCGGTCGTGTAGCCGTCGAAGCGCACCACCTCCATGCGATCGAGCAGCGGCCCGGGAATCGTCTCCGCGACGTTCGCCGTGGCGATGAACAGGACCTGTGAGAGATCGAGCTCGACGTCGAGGTAGTGATCGCGAAAGGAATGGTTCTGCGCCGGGTCGAGAACCTCGAGCAGGGCCGAGCTCGGGTCGCCGCGCCAGTCGGCGCCGACCTTGTCGACCTCGTCGAGCATGATCACCGGGTTGATCGTGCCGGCGTCCTTGAGCGCGCGTACGAGCCGCCCGGGCAGCGCTCCGATGTAGGTGCGCCGGTGACCGCGGATCTCGGCCTCGTCGCGAACGCCGCCGAGCGACATGCGCACGAACTCGCGCCCGGTGGCGCGGGCGATCGACTCGCCGATCGAGGTCTTGCCGGTGCCGGGCGGGCCGATCAGGGTGAGGATCGCTCCCGCGCCCCTGCCCTCGTCGGCGATTCCGCGCTCGCGGCGCAGCCGCCGCACGGCGATGTACTCGGTGATCCGGTCCTTGACGTCTTCGAGTCCGGCGTGGTCGGCGTCGAGCACCTCTCGCGCCTGCACCGGATCGAGCTTCTCGTCCGAGCGCTCGCCCCACGGCACGCCGAGCAGCCAGTCGAGGTAGGTGCGGATCATCGACGACTCGCCACTCGCCTCGCCCATGCGCTCGAGCCGGCCGAGCTCACGCTGGGCCTGCTCGCGAACGGCGTCGGGCATCGCCGAGTCGGCGATCTTTCGCTCGTACTCCTCTGCGATCGAGGCGTCGTCCTCGTCGAGCTCCTTGCGGATCGACTCCATCTGCTTTCGCAGGAAGTACTCGCGCTGCTGCTTTTGCGCGCCGGAATCGACGTCGTCGCGAATGCGGCGGCGTACCTGGAGCTCGGCCAGGCGCTCGCGCTGAAGCTCGAGCGCAAGCGCGAGGCGCTCGATGCACGTCGACCGTCTCCAGCAGGCGCTGCTTGTCGTCGAGTGAGAGATCGGGGCTGTAGCCGGAGGTGTCGGCGAGCGCGCCCGGCTCGGAGATCGACCGCAGGAAGGCGGATACGCGCCCGTCGTCGCCGCGCAGCTCGAGGATCTCCTCGACCACGGCGCGGTACTCGCGCTCGAGCTCGCGGATCTCGTCGCTGGCGGGATCGCGGTCGCGAAGCGGCTCGACGTCGATCATCAACTCACCGCCGGGAGTCGAGGTGGCAGTTCCGGCCGAGCCGCGATGCAGCCCGGTGAGGGTGACCGCGGTGAGGCCGCCAGGCAGGCGGCCCTGCTCGACCACCTCGGCGACGGTGCCGATGTTCGCGTACTCGCCGTCGTTGCGAACGAGCGACGAAAACCCGCTCGGCGTCGCCGACTTCCGCGGCGATGGTGGCGGTCATCCCGGGGAAGAGGATGCTGTCGTCAAGTGGAACCAGCAGCAGCTGCATATCGTGTCTCCGATTCGGAAAGTCGAGGATCTGAGCTTCTAAGACTGAAGTAACTTTACTTTCTGAAGTAAGGATAGCCAGCCGAGCAACCGGGCCAACGAGAGGAAGGCGGACAGCGATGAGCAAACCGATCTACACGGCCGAGGCCCATGTCGACGGCGGGCGCGTGGACGGCCACGGCAAGACCAGCGACGGCGCCCTGGAGGTCGACCTGCGCGCTCCAGGCGCAGAGGGTTCCGAGAACGCGACCAACCCCGAGCAGCTCTTCGCGATCGGCTATGCATCCTGCTTCGACAACGCCGTCGCTGCGGTCGCCCGGCGCCAGAAGGTCGAGACGGCCAGCTTTCGATCGACTCCAAGGTGCACCTGCTGACGACGTCCGAGCGCGGCTTCAAGCTCGGCGTCGAGCTCGATGTCAGCCTGCCTTCGCTCGAGGGCGACGAGGCGGTCGAGCTGGTCCGCGCCGCGCATTCGGTTTGCCCCTACTCGAACGCGACCAAGGGCAACATCGAGGTGAAGCTGACCGCCAACGGCCGGCAGGTGAGCTGATCCCCCGCGCGCTCGCAGCGCTGCTGATTGGCGCTCGCGCGGGCCTCGCCGTGCTGGCGGCTGGCGCTGGCGCTGCGGGCGAACGTGCGCTGGCCGTGCCGGCGGCCGAGTGCCGCGCTCGGCGACTGCGCCGACAAGGTGCGCCCGCAGCGACTTCGCTGCGGGACCCTGCGATTGCCACTCGAGCGCGCCGACCCGTCGCTGGGCGCGATCCCGATCACGTTCGCCGTCCGGGCGCGCCACCGACCGCAGCCGTCCCCCGCTGGGGACGATCTTCGCGGTCGAGGGCGGGCCCGGTTACGGCTCGATCGCCAGCGCCCGCTACTACATCCACATGCTCGGGCCGTTGCTCGAACGCCGCGACTGGTCACCGTCGACATGCGCGGCACGGGCCACTCGCGCGCGATCGACTGCCCGAAGCTGCAGCAGGGACGTGGCTCCGACGCCGCACGGCGTCGCCCAGTGCGCCCGGATTCTCGGACCCGCGTTCGCCTCGCTATCGCACCTCGGCCGCCGCCGACGACCTCGACGCCGTTCGTGAGGCGCTCGGGCTCGACTCGATCGCGCTCTACGGCGACTCCTACGGCACCTTCCTCGGCCAGTCATACGCCTACCGCCACGGCGAGAACCTCGATGCGCTGGTGCTCGACAGCGCCTACCCGGTGCGCGGCGAGAGCGGCTGGTTTCCGAGCCTCACCCGCACCGGGATCCGCTCGCTCGCGATCGTCTGTCGTCGTTCGAATCCGCTGCGCCGGCTCGGCGCGAGCGCGGCTGCGCGCGGGTCGTCGAGCTGCTGCGCCAGACCCCGCGCGGCGCCGGGCCGCTGCTCGATCGCGATCGGCTCGTCGGGCTACGAGCCGCCGCGCCGCTACTACACCAACGTCAACGAGGCGGTCACCAGCTACCTGACGGTGACCGCGCGCCCGATGCGCCGGCTGACCCGCGCCGGCGACGACGGCTACGGGCAGCCCGCGCTCCTACTCGCGCGGCGACGAGCTCGCGGTCAGCTGCAACGACTACTCGATGCTCTGGGACAAGGCCGCGACGAGCGAGAGCGCCGGCGCAAGCAGCTCGCCGCCGCGATTCGCTCCTATCCGCCTGACCGCTTCCGCCCGTTCACCCCGCGCGAGGTCGCCCTCGAGAGCTTCGCGACCTACCCGATGTGCATCGAGTGGCCGCAGCCGACCGACCTCTACGAGCCGCCGGCACCGCCCGGCGCGGCGGGCACCCGCTGTGCCGACCCTGGTGATCGCCGGCGAGCTCGACGACGTCACCAGCGCCGACCGAGGCGGCGGCGGTCGCCGCCGAGTTCCCGCGGTCGCGGCTGCGGGTGGTGAGAAACGCCGGCCACATCCCGTCGCTCTACGGCGGGCGCTATCCGGCTCGCGACTGGGTGCGCGATTTCCTGCGCGAGCACTGAGCTACGGTCGCGAGTCGCGGCGCCCCTCGGTCTCGGCGGCGAGGCCGACGAGCGCGAGGATCGCGGTCGCGAGGCCGAGCAGCGCGACATTGGCCGTCTCACCGGCGCCCTCGGAGGCGAGAAAGGAACTGATCGCAGCCAGGACGCCGGCGGCGGCGGTTGCGAGGCAGAGCGTCCGCGAGCGGATCGGGCCGAGCAGCCGCAGCAGGCTGAGCAGGACGATCGCGATTCCCCAGATGATCGGCAGCTCCGGCTTGGCGTAGTCGAGCAATCCGGCGGAGACGATCAGCCACACGCCGATCAGCAGCGTGACGACCACGGCGCCATAGACCGACGAGCGCCAGTCGGCTCGCGCCGTGCGTTCGTCGGTCTCGACTTCCATCGGGTTGTCGTCGGCGCTCTGCACGCCGAGCGGCTCGGTTGCCATCCTCGATCAGTTCCCGATCGTCGGCCTCGTAACCAGCGTGGCCGCGATCAGAAGGTCAGCCGGCCGACTTGCGACGTCGCTGGGTCGCCGCATCGATCGTCACCGCGCCGAGCAGGACGGCTCCCGTGATCATGAACTTGACGTCGGAGTCGAGCGCGAGCAGGTCCATGCCGTTGGCGATCGAGCCGATCACGATCGCGCCGAGCAGGGCCGACCAGACGTAGCCGCGGCCGCCGAAGAGGCTTGTGCCGGCGATCACCGGACCCGCGATCGCGAGCAGCAGGACGTCGCCGCTGCCCGACTGCTGGTTGACCGAAAGCAGCCGTGAGGCGGCGAGGATGCCGCCCGCGGCAGCCAGAGTCGAAGCGAGTGCGAAGACGCTGATCTTGATCCGAGTGATGGAGATTCCCGCGCGTCGCGCCGCTTCCTCGTTGCCACCGACGGCGAAGATGTGGCGCCCGTAGCGCGTTCGCTCGACGATGAAGGAGAAGAAGGCGGTGAGAACGACGACGATCAGCGCCGCCAGGGGGACGCCGCGGTCGGCGTTGAGGATGAGCACGGCGGCGACGATCGCAACGGCGACGAACAAGGTGCGAAGAACCGTGTTGGCCAGCGGCTCAGCCGCGAGCCCGGCGCTCACGCGCCGGCGGCGAGCGAGCAGGAGCATCGCGGCGTAGCCGGCGATCGCCGCGATCGCCAGCGCCCAGCCGACCGCCGGGTCGAAGAAGGTGCCGGTGAGGTCGGTGATCGTCGAGGGCGGCAGGTTGAGCGAGCCGGTGTCGCCGAGCACCGCCAACTGGGCGCCCTGCCAGCCGAGCAGGCCCGCCAGCGTGACCACGAACGAGGGGATGCCGAAGAAGGTCACCATGAAGCCGTTGAAGAGCCCGATCAGGGTGCCGACGAGCAGGCCGGCGACGATCGCCAGCTCGGGGGCCAGCCCCTGCTTGACGCTGAGGACGGCCATCACCGCCGCGGCGAGACCGCTTACGGCGCCGACCGAGAGATCGATCTCGCCCAGCAGCAGCACGAGCACGACGCCGATCGAGATCGTCGCCACGGCGGCGATCTGCAACGTCAGGTTCGAGAGGTTGACGGCACTCAGGAAGCGGTCGTTGGCGAGCTGGAAGATCGTCCAGATGACGGCGATGCCGATCAGCACGCGAACCGAGCCGAGCTCGCCCCGCGCCACCCGGCGCACCATCACCATCGGCGAGAAGCTCTCGCGCTCGGGATCGGTCGGAGCGGTTGTCGTGGTCACAGCGGGGTCTCCTCCGTCGGGCGCTCGGGCTTGCCGAACTCGGCCCCGGTGATCGCGGCAACGATCTCACCCTGGCTGGCGCTGGCGATGTCGAAGGTGGCGGCCAGGCGGCCGAGCCGCAGCACGGCGACACGATCGGCGACCTGAAACACGTCGGCGAGGTTGTGGCTGATCACGATCACGCCGAGACCGTTCTCGCGCAAGCGCTTGATCATCGCCAGGATCTGGCCGGTCTGGACCACGCCCAGCGCGGCCGTCGGCTCGTCGAGCAACACGACCTTCGGCTCGCCGAGCAGGGAGCGGGCGATCGCGATCGCCTGACGCTGGCCGCCGGAGAGTCGCTCGACATCGATTCGCACGCTGCGGATCGTCGTCACCCCGAGCGAGTCGAGCAGGTCGAGCGCCTTCTGCTCCATCGCCGTCTCGTCGAGAACCAGGCGACCGCCCGCGACCTCCTGGCCGAGGAAGAGGTTGGCGACCACGTCGAGGTTCTCGCACAGGGCGAGGTCCTGGTAAACGGTGGCGATCCCGAGGCCGGTCGAGGCCTGTGGGCTCGAGAGCTGCACCGCGCTGCCGTCGAACTTCGCCTCGCCGCGGTCGGCCGGCTGCACCCCGGCGATCGCCTTGATCAGCGTCGACTTGCCGGCGCCGTTGTCGCCGACCAGCCCGACCACCTCGCCGGGATGGAGCTCGAGGTCGACCTCCTTGAGCGCCTCGACGGCGCCGAAGCTCTTGGAAAAGCCCTTCAGCGCGAGGAGAGGTTCCGAGCGAATCCGTCGTCTCGGTGTCCATTGTGGCCTGATTCATATCTCAGCCTCTCCTCGCGCGTCCGGGTCAGTGGCAGGGATCCCTACTGGATGCCCGCCTCCTTGCACGCATCCGCGTAGTCCGCCGTGCAGATCTCGTCGACCGACCAGAAGTCGTCGGCGATGACTGTGTCCTGCACGTTCTCCGCGGTCACGGCGACCGTTTCGAGGAAGACGGTCGGCACCTGCTCGGTCCCGTTGTCCTCCTCGCCGTTGATCAGCCCCTCAGGAGGCTCATCGCCGTTGGCGAGCGCCACCGCGAGCTCCGCGGCGCTCTCTGCGAGCGGCTTGATCGGCTTGTAGACCGTCATGAACTGCTCACCGTCGATGACCCGCTGGATCCCGGCCAGCTCGGCGTCCTGACCGGTGACTGGGACCGACTTTGGATCGATGCCCGCCCCCTTGAGCGCTGCGATCGCGCCGCCGGCGGTTCCGTCATTGGCCGCATAGACACCGGCGAAGCCGTCCTTGCCGACCGAGGTGATCGCCTGGTCCACGCAGGCGCTGCGCGTTCTCGGGCAGCCAATCCGGGGTGTCGGCCTCCTCGGCGACCTCGACGCCGGCGTCGCTGAGGGCCGCATCCGAGCCCTCGTCGAAGAGAGCGGCGTTGTTGTCCTTCGGGTCGCCGTTGATCTTCACGATCGGACCCTCGGGAGAGCCGTCGTCGGCGAGCTTCTGCGCCAGCGTCTCGCCCTGCTGGCGACCGACCTCGACGCTGTCGAAGGAGACGTAGTAGTCGAGATCCGTGTCGAGAATCAGCCGGTCGTAGCTGATCACCGGGATCCCGGCGTCCTTGGCGCGAGTGGCGAGCGAGCCCGCCGTGGTCGAATCGACCGGGTCGAAGACGAGCACGTCCACGTCCTCGGTCACCGCGGCCTCGACCTGCTGTTGCTGCTTGGCCGGATCCTGATCGGCGTTCTGGTAGAAGATCTCGCACTCGGGGCAGAGCTCTTCGACCTTGGCCTCGAACAGCGGCTTGTCCTGAGACTCGTAGCGTGCGGTCTGCGTCTCAGGCAGCAGGAAGCCGATCGTGCCTCCGCTGCCACCGCTCGAGTCGCCGCTGTCGCTGCTCTCGTCATCGTCGTCTCCGCATGCTCCGAGCGCGAGCGTTGCCGCCGCTGCAGCGATCGCAAGCATCGTTCTGTTTGCCTTCATCGGCTGGTACCTCCTGTGCTTCGGTTTGCGGGTTGCATGGTCCCCTCTTCCTTTCCTCTCTCGCGCTCCGCTTTCCGTCGCGCTCGTTTTCCACGTCTCTGAAATTCATGCCGCCTCGCTCAGCAGGGCCGAGCCGGCGAAGCGCTCGGATTCGTGCATGACCAAAGCCAGCGCCCCGAGCATCTCGGCGCGTTCGCCGAGAACGCCGGCGACGATCTCGAGGTCCTCAACGGCGCTCGGGATCGCGTAGCGGCTGACGCCCTCGCGCAGCGGCTCCAGCAGGAGATCGCCGGCGGCGCTGAGATCGCCTCCCACGATCACGCACTCCGGGTTGAGCAGGTTGCACAGGTTTGCCACCGCCATCCCGATCGACCGCCCCGCATCGCCGACCAGGCGCTGCGCCGCCGCGTCGCCCTCGCTGCACAGCTCGAGCATGCGCTTGGTCGAGATCGGCTCGCGCCGGCTGGTGCTGAGCAGGTCCGCGATCGCCCGCGAGGAGGCGAGCGTCTCGAGACAGCCGCGGTTGCCGCAGCGACAGACCGGCCCTCCTTCGGCGAGCAGCGTATGGCCGATCTCGCCCGCCGTACCGCCGACTCCGTGCTGGAGGCGCCCGCCGGAGATCAACCCGGCGCCGATTCCGGTCGAGACCTTGATGTAGGCGACCTCCGACTTGCCCCGTGCCGCACCCCAGACGAGCTCGGCGAGGGCCCCGAGGTTGGCGTCGTTGTCGACTTCCACCGCGAGGCCGAGACGATTCGTCGCCTCGAGCGCCGCGTCGACTCCGACCCAGCCGGGAAGGATCGATGCCCCTTGGACCGAGCCGGTGGCGCGGTCGATTGGCGCGGGCAGAGCCCATGCCAACGCCGATCACACGCTCGCGCTCGCCGCCCGCCTCGGCCAGGACCTGGTCGACGAACTCGGCTGCCTGAGCTAGCCCCTGTTCCGCCGAGTGGTCGATGTCCATCTCGCACCAGGCTTCAGCGAGCACGGTGTGCGACAGGTCGGAGACCGCGACACGCAGGTGGCGGTGGCCGAAGTCGATCCCGAGCGCGAGCCCGGCCTTGCCGTTGAGTGCGACCATCACCGGTGGCCGCCCGGCGTGCGCCTCACCGCCGGGGTGACCGTCGCGCTCGCCGGCGAGGCCGGAGTCGAGCAGGTCGGCGACGATCGTCGAGATCGTCGAACGTGAGAGGCCGGTGATTCGCGCGAGTTCGGCCCGGCTGGCGACACCCCGTTCTCGCAGGGCTTCGATCACCCTCTTGCGGTTGTCCTCCCTCAGGGAGGCCAACGAGCCGCTCCTCCTCCTCGCCACGCGGCGATTCTTTCCGCAGTGGGGCGATTTGTCAAGGGTAAGGTCGAAAAAACACCCAAAACGACGAAATTATGTCGAAGGTCGACCAATTTCAGGCATGCCGGATCGGGCGAGGCGCGCGAGATCGGGTTGGCCTCGTCGGAATCGGCCTTGCGGCGACGGCAACCGGGCTCGAGGCGGTTTCAGGCTCGATCACGTTGTCGGGGTCCGGCTGGTCCCCGGGCGCGGCCGCGCTGTAATCGCCGAAGGGACCGTCGCGGTCGGCGATCACGGCGCCGACACCCTCGCTCTCGGCCCGTTCTATGAACCGTTTCGCCTCGGGGATGTTCCGCATCATCGCGTCCAGAACCGGGCCAAGTGTCTGGGTCGAGGCCAGCCCCATGTTCTCGTAGGCCTGGTTGACCATCAGCTTCATCGCCGCGAGCTGAGCCGCCGGCAACGACGCGAGCTCGGCGGCGCGGGCGGCTACGGTGCGCTCGAGATCGGCGAACGGAACGGCTTCGTTGATCAGCTCGACCTCGGCCGCCTCGATGCCCGAGAGCGGCCTGCCGGTGAGCGCGTAGTGCTTGGCCTTGGCGAGACCGAGGCGATAGATCCACATGCCCGAGAGGTAGGCGCCCCAGAGGCGGGAGTAGGGGGTTCCGATACGGGCGTCCTCGGATGCGATGACGAGGTCGGCGCAGAGCGCGAAGTCGCTGCCCCCGCCGACACACCAGCCGTGGACCTGGGCGATCACGGGCTTGGGCGAGCGCCAGATGCTCATGAACTTCTGGGTCGGCGCCAGGGCGAGGGAGGTGACGCCGACGAAGTCCTTGCCCGGGTCCCACTCGCCTTCGCTGGTCAGCAGCTCGTCCCAGTGGCGAAAGCCATCGCCGAAGTCGTAACCGGCGCAAAACGAACGGCCGGCGCCACGCACGACGATCACCTTCACCTCGCGGTCGCGGACCGCTTCGGTCACCGCCGACTCGACCTCGTCGGGCATCGGCGGGACGATCGTGTTCAGCGATTCGGGACGGTTCAGCGTGATCGTCGCGGTCGCGCCATCGACGCCGTAGAGAATCGTCTCGTACTCGGCCATCGGTGCGAGCCTATAACGGGCCGCGTCAGGCGAGCTCGAGCTCGGCCAGGCTCTCGCGGTTCGCCCACAGCCACTCGATCTGGGCCACGGTGGCGGCTTGCGGATCGGGCTCGAGCACGCCGAGCACCTGCTCGAGTCGCCTGACGTCGGCGACGACCGGGTGTCGCACGCCCCAAGGGTTCTCGTTGTCCGATCGCCAGTCGACCGGCTCGGTTTGCCACGTCCAGTCGAGGACCTCACCGACGGTGCGCGCGAGGGCGCCGAAGCTGAGCAGTTGAGGGTCGCAGACGTTGCACGCCCAGCGTCCGGCCGGAGCGTGCTTCGGTGCGGCGGCAATCGCCGCGCCGACGCGCTCCAGCGCAACTCGGTGAAAGAGCTGCGTGCCCCCGAGCGGCAGCTCGAGGCGATCGTCGCGGGCGGCGACCTTGGCGACCAGGAACCACTCTCGCGCGACGCGGGGATTCGCGTGCATGCCGTAGATCGCCCCGGGGCGCAGGACGGTCACCCGTGGGGCTCCTTCCAGCGCCGCCTCCATGACGACGTTGTCGTGAGCTCGGCCGGCCTCTGAAGCGTGAGGCTCGCGCTTGGGCGCATCCTCGAGGATCGGGATCGCGCCGCGGGCGAGCTCGACGATCTCGTGATCGTCGACGCCGGCGTCGGCGGCCTGGCGGTATACGTCCACCGAGCTGATCGCGATCAGCTGCTGAACGCCGGCACGCTGGGCCATCTGCCCGAGCTCGGTCGCCTTCGCCTCCGTGGCGCCGCCGGCGAAGGTATCGATCACGACCTCGGGGCTCCAGCGCTCGACCGGCCCGCCCGGCGCGAGCAGGGGGCTGCGCTCACCGAGCAACTGCTCTACCCGCTCGGGCTCCGGTGGCTGATGGCGACCGGAATGGGCGAGCGCGAGCTCGTGACCGTCGCCGAGCAGCAACGGGACGGCCGCATGACCGACCGGCCCGGTCCCGCCGAGGAAGAGCACTCGCATACGACCGATTCTCGCTGACTTACCGCAGGGCGGGCCGCAGGCTGAGGTCGCTAAACGGGGAGCTCGAGGTTCGACCAGTAGGGCTGGGTGAAGGGGAAGTCCTCGGTGAGCCATTGCCGGAGGGCCTCGAAGAGCCGGTCGTAGTAGCCGGCGGCGTAGGCGTCGGTCGTGACCCACCAGCTCACGTCGACGTCGTGGCGGGCGAGGGACTCGGTGAGCTCGGTGCGGCGGCCCATCGGATAGAGGTAGGCGCAGCCGAGGTACCCGCCGCCCGAGTCTCGAATGACATACGAGAACGAAAAGCCCTCGCGAAACTCGCATTCGTGCCAGACGAGGTCGACATAGTTGAACTCGGGCGTCACCGGCTTTCTCCGGCCAATCGCCCCCACGCGTGCGTCGGATCAAGTCGAGACTGGCGTTGATTGCGCGGACGTCCTCGTCGAGGTCCGCGCGCGTCAGCACCAGGGCTCGGATGTCGTCGTGGGCGAGCGTCGTCGGCGCGGAGAAGCCCTCCGGCAGGTCGAGCTTCCTTATGAACTGGGCGAGATCGCGAACGGCGCTGACCCTAGCCGAGACCGGTTGGGCGCCGCGTAGTCCCGCCGATCAGCCGCAGCCGGTGTTGTTGCCGCAGCTCGAACACGTGTAACACGAGCCCGTCCGCTGCATCATCCCGCCGCACTGCTCGCAGGCCGGGCCGAGGTCGCCGCCGCGGCTGACCTTCGCCGGCACAACCGGGGGCGTGTCGGTCATCGCCTCCGCCGCCGCGACCGTCTTGCCCGGCTGGTGGATCGTCTCGGCGCCGGTTCGGCGGAACCGTTGGCGTGCCCGTTCGAGCCGTTGCCGGAGTCGACGGGGCCGGCGGTGTCGTCGCTGAAGATCGCCAGCTGCGCCTCCTTGCGGGCCCGCACCTCCTTGGTCATGATCCCGAGGTCCTCGAGGTCGTCGAGGTCCTCGATGAAGCGGCTCGCGACCCAGCGCATGATGTAGTCGGGCATCGACTTCGCGAACGGGATCTCCGGGTTGCCGGTGATCCCTTCGGGCTCGAAGCGCATGTAGCTGAACTTCTTCACCAGCGTCTCCAGCGGCACCCCGTACTGGAGCCCGATCGAGACCGCCGTCGCGAAGGCGTTCATCATGCCCTTGATCGTCGAGCCCTCCTTGCCGATGTCGGTGAGGAAGATCTCGCCGATCGAGCCGTCCTCGTACTTGCCGGCGGTGATGTAGCCCTCGTGGCCCGCGATCGAGAACTTGTGGGTGATCGACTCGCGCTCGGACGGCATCTTGCGACGCTCGGGCTTCGGCGCGACCGCCTCTTCGTCGGCATCGTCTGCGTCCTGGGCGTCGGTGCGAAGCGCCTGCGCCGTCTTCGAGCCGTCGCGGTAGATCGCCAGCGCCTTGAGCCCGTGCTTGTGGCCCTCGGTGTAGGCATCGGCGATGTCGTCGACGGTCGCCGTCTGCGGCAGGTTGACCGTCTTCGAGATCGCTCCCGAGAGGAACGGCTGCGCCGCGGCCATCATCTTGATGTGGCCCATGTGCGAGATCGCGCGCTCGCCCACGGCGACGTCGAACACCGGCAGGTGCTGGTCCTTGAGCGACGGCGCGCCGACGATCGTGCCCTTGTCGTTGATGTAGGCGACGATCTGGTCGACCTCGGCCTCCGAGTAACCGAGTGCGTCGAGTGCCATCGGCACCGTCTGGTTGACGATCGTCATCTGACCGCCGCCGACCAGCTCCTTGAACTTGACCAGCGAGAAGTCGGGCTCGATGCCCGTCGTGTCGCAGTCCATGAGGAAGCTGATCGTTCCGGTCGGTGCCAGCACCGTCGCCTGAGCGTTGCGATAGCCATGCTCGTCGCCGAGCTCGACCGCCTCGTCCCAGCTTCGCTGCGCAGCCTCGACCAGCTCGCCCTTGATGCCGGTGCCATCGAGCTCGTATGACGCGTCGCGATGCATGCGCATGACGTTGTTGTGCGCCTCGCGGTTCTTCGAGTACTCGTCGTAGGTGCCGACCGCGGCGGCGATCTCGGCTGACTTGCGATAGCCGCGGCCGGTCATCAGCGCGGTGATCGCGCCGGCGATGTTGCGACCGGCATCGGAGTCGTAGGGAACGCCGTCGCTCATCAACAGCGCCCCGAGGTTGGCGTAGCCGAGGCCGAGCTGGCGAAAGGCGCGAGCGTTGTCGCCGATCTCCTCGGTCGGATAGCTCGAGGGTCCGACGACGATCTCCTGGGCCAGGAAGACGACATCGACGGTCTGCTCGAACTCGGCGGTGTCGAAGGAGCCGTCGTCGCGGCGGAACTTCATCAGGTTGATCGAGGCCAGGTTGCAGGCCGAGTTGTCGACGTGCATGTACTCGGAGCAGGGGTTGGATGCGTTGATCCGCCCGGACTCCGGTGAGGTGTGCCAGCGGTTGATCGTGGTGTCGTACTGCACGCCGGGATCGGCGCAGCGCCACGCTGCCTCGGCGATCTGGTTCATCAGGTCGCGGGCCGGCAGCGTCTTGACCACCTCGCCGCCGTTGCGGGCGATCAGGTCCCAGTCGGCGTCGTCGGCGACCGCCTGCATGAACTCGTCGGTGATCCGGACCGAGTTGTTGGCGTTTTGGTACTGGATCGAGGTGAAGCCCTCGCCGTCGATCGACATGTCGAAGCCGGCGTCGCGAAGCGCCGCGGCCTTGCGCTCCTCGTCGGCCTTGCACCAGATGAAGTGCTCGATGTCGGGATGGTCGACGTTGAGCACGACCATCTTCGCCGCGCGCCGCGTCTTGCCGCCGGACTTGATCGTTCCCGCCCAGGCGTCGGCGCCGCGCATGAAGGAGACGGGGCCGGAGGCGAGCCCACCCTTGGAGAGATGCTCGACCGAGCCGCGGATGTTGGAGAGGTTGATGCCCGAGCCCGAGCCGCCGCGGAAGATCATGCCTTCCTTGGTGTTCCAGGCGAGGATCGACTCCATCGTGTCGTCGACCGAGAGGATGAAGCAGGCCGAGCACTGCGGGTGCTCTTCGAAGCCGACGTTGAACCAGACCGGGCTGTTGAAGGCGGCCTTTTGGTGAAGGAGGATGTGGGTGAGCTCGGCCTCGAAGGCGTCGGCGTCCTCGGTGGAGGCGAAATAGCCGCCCTCACGGCCCCAGCCCGCGATCGTGCCGGCGACGCGGGAGATCATCTGCTTGACAGAGCTCTCGCGCTCGTCGGATCCGCACGCGGCCGCGAAAGTACTTCTGGGCGACGATGTTGGTCGCGTTCTGTGACCAGGACTTGGGGAACTCGACGCCGCGTTGCTCGAAGGCGGGGTTGGCCGGGTCGCCGATGATGGCGTCGCGAAGCTCCCACTCGACCTCGTCGAACGGGTGCACCCCGGGGGTCGTGTGATGGCGCGCGCAGCGCAGGCCTTCATCCCTCACATTTGCGGTATTTGCGGCACTTTCCGGCATCCTCTATCTCCTCATTTCTCCCTACGAAGCTGGTTCAAGCGGTAACGATGCACTCTGCCCGGCGCTGCGGACGGAACCCGCCGACGGCGAAACCGCAAAATCCGGATTCGACGTGTGCGTCGTATCCGGCGACGGCAGCGTTCCGAGGAACTGCAGGTAGGCGCCGTAGTCGAGATCGCGCAGGCCCTCGACGCAGAGCTCGCCGATCCGCGATGCGGGCAGCTGGCCACCCGCCGTCGGCGATCGCGAGCTCGACGCGGTGGACCAGCGCCTCGACATCGGCGGCTGAGACCTGGCGCTTGTGGGTCGAGCGCAGCAGTGCCGCCCGCAGCTTCGTGCGGTCGAAGCGCTGGCGCTCGCCGTCGCGCTTGCCGACGTACAGCGGCTCGGCGGCGTGACGCTCGAAGGTCGTGAAGCGATGACCGCAGGCCGAGCACTCCCGGCGTCGCCGCAGCGCGGCGCCGGCCTCGGCCCTACGGCTCTCCAGGACCCGGGTCGGCCCGTCGCATCTGGTGCATTCCATGACCCTGGATTCTACTTGAACTAGTGTTTTCCTCCCTCAGATGAGACACTAGATGTAGCGTCAATGGCCGCGTAGATGGCTTGCCGGCCTCCGGGGTATCGGGCGATAATGGCCGAGATGAGCCCCGCGGACAAGTTCAACGAGCGTCGCGAGGCTGCGATCGAGGCGATGGGCGAGCGTCGCGACGCCGCGGTCGAGGCGATCGCCGACGCGCGCGACGCCGCGGTCGAGAAGGTCGCCGACGCGCGGGCCGCCGCGGCCGACACGGTCGCCACCGCCAAGGTCGCAGCCGCCGAGCAGA
This sequence comes from uncultured Solirubrobacterales bacterium, assembly GCA_963730145.1. Classification (GTDB taxonomy): domain Bacteria; phylum Actinomycetota; class Thermoleophilia; order Solirubrobacterales; family 70-9; genus WHSW01. The sequence goes on along the minus strand of CAVSQT010000001.1, from coordinate 124,382 downwards.
TCGCCAAGATCAAGCCGCGGCTTCGCGGCGTCTCCCACGAGTACGCGTTCTTCGTCTCCCTGGTGCTCGGCGGCGCCCTCGTCGTCCTGGCAAGGGGCACCGAGGCGACGGTGGCCGTCGCGATCTACGCCGCCAGCCTCTCCGCGCTGCTCGGCGTCAGCGCTCTCTATCACCGCGTCGACTGGCAGCGACCATCGTCGCGCCAGTGGATGCGCCGGCTCGACCACGCGATGATCTTCGTCCTCATCGCCGGCACGGTGACGCCGTTCTCGCTGCTGGTGATGGAGGGCCCGCTGGCGACGGCGCTGCTGATCGCCGTGTGGGCCGGCGCCTTCGCCGGCACCGTGGTCGAGATGGCGTGGACGTCGTCGCCGAAGTGGGTCTCGGCGATCGTCTATGTCACGGTCGGTTTGATCGGCGCGATCGGCTTCCCGGCGATCATCGCCGAGACCGGCCTCGTCGCCGGGCTGTTGATCGCGGGCGGCGGCGCCCTCTACGTCACCGGCGCTGTCGTCTACGCCACCGGTCGCCCCGACCCCAGGCCCACCGTCTTCGGCTACCACGAGATCTTCCACGTCCTCGTGATCGCCGCCGCCGCAGCGCATTTCGCCGCGGTGGCGCTCTTCGCCCTGCCGGGATAGCGGCTCGCGTCAGCTGTCGCGGATCGCGCCGGCGGCCTTCGCGCCCTCGCGCGCACGCAGCGCCGCGCCGACGCGTCGCAGGGTGTCGAAGATGATCGGCAGCTCGAGGTAGTCGATCATGATCGCTACCCACGCCGCCCAGCTCGGCAGCGAGCTGCCACCCGCGCCGCCGGAGAGCTCGTCGACGATGAACTCGTCGGTGATCCAGAAGATGTGAAACCACTGCGAGTTGAGGAAGATCAGCATCAGCACCGGTCCCGCCGCAAACCCCTTTCGCAGCTCGTTGATGTAGATCAGCGAGCCGCCGATCAGTGCCGGGATCTCCGTGTAGTCGACGAAGACGATCAGGTTCTCGATCAGCGGCGACGGATCCCAGAAGCTCTCGTCGAACAGGCGGTAGGCGATGACGTCTGCCCCGAGCCAGTACAGATGCAGGAGCTGGAGGACGAAGAGCGCGGCGGCGATCGAGATGTTGAGCGTGTAGTGGCGCTCGTACCAGGCCCAGAACCCGCGCCAGGCCGACCTCATCGGCCGGTCCGGTGCACGACCAGCCAGGCCGCGACGAGCAGCAGCGCCGAACCGGCCAGGAAGACGAGGTCGGCGACGAGACCGGCGAGCGGATGGCTCCCGTGAAAGCCGACGTGGCGATCAGAGGCGAACCGCGACCAGCGCACTATCCATCGGGAGCGCGTGGAAGAACTGATGCTGGCCTACGGCGCCGTCGGGACGGCCTGCGCAGCCGTGGCGTTCGGGCGCTGTACGTCGACGCGCCGTGAGCGCGGAGCGCTGCTCGCGTTGACCGCCGCTGGCACGCCCGTGCTCGACCTGCGCGCTGCTGCGCTGACGCTACCTCAGCGGTGCTTGACGCCTTCCTCGGCGAATCCGGCCAGGCGCGGCTCGGTGACCGCGACGTCGGCCAGCGCGTCGTCGACCGCGGCGATCACGTCGGCGGGCAGTTCGATCTCCGAGGCCTCGGCGTTGGCGTGGACCTGCTCCGGGCGTGAAGCGCCGACGATCGCCGAGGCGAGCTCGTCGCGGCGCAGGACCCAGGCGAGCGCGAGCTGGGTCATCGAGATCCCCGCATCGGCGGCGATCGGCTTCAGTCGCGCGACCGCCTCGAGCACCTCGTCGCTCATGTAGCGCTCGATCGCGACGCTCATCTCCTCGTTGGCGGCGCGGGAGTCCTGCGGGGGCGCGGTGCCCGGCTCGTACTTGCCGGTGAGCACCCCCTGGGCCAGCGGTGACCAGACGATCTGCGAGATCCCGTTGGCGGCGCAGAGCTCGAACACGTCGGCCTCCGGCGCGCGCCAGATCGCGTTGTACTGGGGTTGCGAGGAAACGAACTTGGCGGCGCCGGCCACATCCAAACCGGCCTGAATTTGCTCCGGCGTCCACTCGCTGAAGCCGAGGTAGCGGGCCTTGCCCGAATCGACGACGGCGGTCAAGGCCTCCATCGTCTCCTCGATCGGCGTCTCGGTGTCGAACCGATGACACTGGTAGAGGTCGACGTAGTCGGTGCGAAGTCGCCGCAGCGAGGCGTCGATCTGCTTTGCGATCTGCTCGGCCGAGAGACCGCGGTCGGTCTCCGACATCTGAAAGTAGACCTTCGTCGCGAGGATGTAGGAGTCGCGGTCGTAGTCGCTGAGGATCTCGCCCCATGCCTCCTCGGCGGCGCCCGTGCCGTAGACGTTGGCGGTGTCGAAGAAGTTGATCTCGGCATCGAAGGCAGCGCGCGTGCAGGCCTTGGTCTGGTCGCGTGCGATGCCGCCGGAGTAGGTGAGCCAGGAGCCGAGCGAGATCTCGGATACCTGGAGGTCGCTGTCGCCGAGCTGTCTTAGTTTCATCGACTCGAGATTACCCAGCGCGGCCGTACGGCCCTCAGCCCGGCGCCCGGCCGACCGAGAAGGCCGCCTTGCCCGGCTCGGCGGCGGCGATCGCGATGTCGATCGCCGCGGGAGAGAGCACCCGGTCGATCACCATCACGGCCGCGCCGATCACCCCGGCGCGGTCGTCGAGCTGACTGCGGACGATGCGCAGGTGGCGCGTCGCCAACGGCAGCGAGCGCTGATAGACGACCTCGCGAATCCCGGCCAGCAGCTGCTCCTGCGCGTGGGCGATGTCGCCGCCGACGACGATCACCGACGGGTTGAAGAAGTTCACCGAGGCGGCGAGGACCTCGCCGATCAGCCGGCCCGAGTCGCGCACCAGCGTGCACCGCCGCCGCCTCGCCGGCGCGCGCGAGCTCGACCACGGCGCGCGAGTCCTCGGCCTCGAAGCCCTGCTCGCGAAGCTGCGACGCCATCGCCCTGCCGCCGGCCAGAGCCTCGAGGCAGCCGACGTTGCCGCAGCTGCAGGTCGATCTCCTCGGCGCGCTCGCCGGCGACGCGGATGTGGCCGATGTCGCCCGCCGCTCCGTCGGCGCCGCGATGGATGCGCCCCGTCGACGACGATCCCGCAGCCGATCCCGGTCGCGACCTTGACGAAGAGCAGATTCTCGACCTGGCGCCACTGGGTCCAGTGCTCGCCGAGGGCCATGATGTTGACGTCGTTGTCGACGAGGACCGGGACGTTGTAGCGGTCGGCGAAGCGCTCCGGGATCGGGTAGCCGTCCCAGCCCGGCATGATCGGCGGGTTGCGAGGCCGGCCCGTCGCGTGCTCGACCGGTCCCGGGACGCCGATGCCGATGCCGCGCACGTCCGCGTCGCGGCGGTCGATCTCGCCGCAGCAGGACGTGGAAACGCTCGTCGGTCCAGTCGAGCACCGTCGCTCGGGCCCTGCGGCGATCTCGAGCTCGCCGGTCTCCTCGGCGAGCACGTGCCCGGCCAGGTTGGTGACCGCGAGTCGCGCGTGCGTGGCGCCGAGGTCGGCCGACAGGATCACGCCCGCGTCCTCGTTGAAGGCGATCATCATCGGCGGCCGGCCGCCGGTGGACGAGCTCTCGCCGGCGTCGCGCAGCAACCCGTGGGCGGACAGCTGCTCGAGGCGCTGGGCGACGGTCGAGCGTGCGAGGCCGGTGTGGGCGATCGAGTCGGCGCGGGTCGAGCCGTCTGCCTCGCGGATCAGCTGCAGCATCGTGCCCGGGCCGAACGGCGGCGCCGAGCGTGGCTCGTTGGTGGCCATCGCAGTCCACAGTGAACCACGCGGCTTTTGCATGTCAAGAACGCAAAAGATCGCTGCGCGATTCAGGCTCGAACTTCAGAGTGAACTGCGATCTTTTGCTTGACAACCACGCAAAAGTTGTTAGGTTCGGCCGCGATGGAGGAGAGAGGCTCCACGGCGCTCGCCGCGAGCGCCACCGAAGCTGCGGCCACGAGCTCGAGTCGGCATCGTCGGCACCGGGTTCATCGGCCGCGTCCACGCCCGTTCGGCTCGCCTGGCCGGCGCTCGGATCGCCGGCGTCGCCGCCTCGACTCGCCGAGCGCGGGCGCGGCGGCCGCGGCGGAGCTCGGCGCCGATCGCGCCTTCGCCGACGCGGAGGAGCTGATCGCCTCCGACGGAATCGACGTCGTCCACATCTGCACCCCCAACCATCTCCACCTTCCGCTCGCGATCGCCGCGCTCGAGGCGGGCAAGCACGTCGTCGTCGAGAAGCCCCTGGCGCTCGACGCCGCGGGCGCCGCCGAGATCGCCGCGGCCGCCGACGCCGCCGGTCTGGTCGCGACCGTGCCCTTCGCCTACCGCTACTACCCGATGGTCCGCGAGGCGCGCGAGCGCGTGCGCGCAGGCAGCCTCGGCGAGCTGCGCCTGCTCCACGGCGGCTATCTGCAGGACTGGCTGCTCGGCGCCGACGACGACAACTGGCGCGTCGACGCCGAGCTCGGCGGCGCCTCGCGCGCATTCGCCGACATCGGCTCGCACTGGTGCGACCTGATCGAGTTCGTCTTCGGCAGCGGATCACCTCGCTGACGGCGCGCACGGTCGTTGCCCACGCCGAGCGCCGCGTCGCGACGGCGCCACTCGTTCGCAGCGCGAGGGCGACGGCGACGGCGCCGCGCTGCGCGCGGTCGAGACCGAGGACATCGCGATGCTGATGTTCGAGACCGACGGCGGCGCCGCCGGCTCGACCGTGATCTCCCAGGTCTCCGCCGGGCGCAAGAACCGCCTCTGGTTCGAGCTCTCGGGCTCGACCGAGACGCTCGGTTTCGACCAGGAGCAGCCGGAGACGCTGTGGGTCGGGACGCCGCTCCGGGATCGAGCAGATCCCGCGCGACCCCGACACCCTGACCGCGCCGGCAGCGGCCTACGTCACCCTGCCGGGCGGCCACCCGCAGGGCTATCAGCGACTGCTTCGACGCCTTCGTCGCCGAGACCTACGCCGCGATCCGCGGCGACGCGCCCGGCCGACGGCCTGCCGCTGGCTGGCCGACGGCGCTGCGCGCGGTGCGACTGACCGACGCGGTGCTCGAATCGGCGCGCACGCGGGCGGCTGGGTGGAGGTGCCGCGCCGTGAAGCTCGGGCATGCTCAGCGCCTGCGATGCCCGAGCGCTCGCTCGACGAGGTCGCGGCGTGGGCCGGCGGCGCACGGGTTCGACGCGGTCGAGCTCGCGGCCTGGCCGAAGCTCGGCGACCGTCCCTTCGTCGCCTCGCACATCGCCGCGCGACGGATTCGACGAGGCCGAGGTCGAGCGCGGCGAAGGCGACGCTCGACGAGCACGGGCTCGAGCTCTCCGCGCTCGCCTACTACGACAACAACCTGCATCCGGACCCGGCCGAGCGCGAGGCAGATCCACGAGCCACCTGCGCGCCGTGCATCGACGCCGCCGCGGCGCTCGGCGGCGTGCCCGTCGGGACCTTCATCGGCCGCGACAACTCGCAAGAGCGTCGCCGAGAACCTGCGCGAGGCCGAGCGCGTCTTCCCGGCGCTGGTCGACTACGCGGGCGAGCGCGGGGTCAAGCTGATGATCGAGAACTGCGTCATGGAGGGCTGGCATCCCGACGGCTATCCCGGCAACCTCGCCTACTCGCCGGAGCTCTGGGAGTGGATGTTCGAGCTCGGCCTCTGGCTCAACTTCGACCCCTCGCACCTGCTCTGGATCGGGATCGACCCGGTCGCGGCGCTGCGGCCCTACGTCGACCAGGTCGTCCACGCCCACGCCAAGGACGCCGAGACGTTCCCCGAGAAGCGCAACCGCTACGGCTTCTTCGGCCGCACCTCGACCCGCGAGCAGCGACCCCTGGGACATGGGCTGGTGGCGCTATCGGATCCCGGGCCTGGGCGAGGTCGACTTCCCCCCCTACGTCGACGCGCTGTACGAGGGCGGCTTCGACGGCGTGCTCTCGATCGAGCACGAGGACCCGGTCTGGGGCGGCACGCCCGGAGAAGGTCGACGCCGGGCTCGAGATCGCCCACCGCAACCTGCGACCGCTGGTCCTGTGAGGTCACCGTGAGCGTCACGGACGAACGAGTCGAGAGCCAGAGCGACGGCGACGGCCCGCCGCTGATCGAGATGAGCGGGATCGGCAAGGAGTTCCTCGGCGTCGCGGGTGCTCGAGGGCGTCGACCTCGACTGCACGGCGGGCGAGGTGCACGCGATCGTCGGCGAGAACGGCGCCGGGAAGTCGACCCTGATGAAGATCCTCGCCGGCGTCGTACCGGCCGAGCGACGGGCGAGATCCGGATCGACGGCGAGCCGGTCGAGTTCCACCACCCGCTCGAGGCGCAGCAGCGCGGGCGTCGCGATCATCTACCAGGAGTTCAACCTCCTGCCCGACCGCACGGTCGCCGAGAACATCTTCCTCGGCCGCGAGCCCGCGCCGCGGCATCCTGATCGACCGCCAGGAGATGGAGGAGCGCTCGGCCGAGCTGCTCGCCGAGCTCGCACCCGACGATCCGATCTCGCCGCGCGAGCTGGTCGGGAACCTGCCGGTCGCGCGCCAGCAGACGGTCGAGATCGCGAAGGCGCTGTCGCTCGACTCGCGGATCATGGTCATGGACGAGCCCACCGCGGCGCTCGCCGCCCACGAGGTCGAGCAGCTTGTTCGAGCAGGTCGAGCGGCTCAAGGACCGCGGCCTCGCGGTCTTCTACATCTCGCACCGCCTCAAGGAGGTGTTCGAGATCGCCGAGCGGATCACCGTGCTCAAGGACGGCAAGCTGGTGAAGACCGTCGCGAGCACCGAGGTGACCTCGCCGCAGCTGGTCCGGCTGATGGTCGGCCGCGAGCTCGACCAGTACTTCCCGCCGCGGGCCGCCGCCGGCACGCGCGGGCCGGTCCGGCTCAAGCTGCGCGGCGCCGGCAACGACCTGCTGCTCGGACATCGACCTGGACGTGCACGCCGGGGAGATCGTCGGCATCGCCGGCCTCCAGGGGTCGGGCCGGACCGAGCTCGCCCGCGCGATCTTCGGCGCCGACGCCGTTCGCGGCACGGCACGCTCGAGCTCGACGGCAAGGAGCGGCGCATCGGCTCCCCGCGCGCCGCGATCGCCGCCGGGATCGGGTTCGTCACCGAGGACCGCAAGGCCGAGGGGCTGGCGCTCTCGCAGTCGATCCGCGACAACGTGAGCCTCGCCTGGCGCGGGCTGCAGGCGCTCCGCTGCGCCGCGAGCACGAGCTCGAGGTCGGGACGCTCGTCAAGGCCGTCGAGCTGCGCTTCCGCGGCCTCGGCCAGGAGGTCCGCTTCCTGTCCGGCGGCAACCAGCAGAAGGTGGTGCTCGGCGAAGTGGCTCGCGACCGAGCCGCGGCTGGTGATCTTCGACGAGCCGACGCGCGGCATCGACGTCGGCGCCAAGGCCGGCATCCACGACCTGATCCGCGGTCTCGCCGAACGAGGGCGTCGCCGTGGTGATGATCTCGTCGGAGCTGCCCGAGGTGATCGGGATGAGCGACCGGATCATCGTCATGCGCCAGGGCGCGATCGCCGGCGAGCTGCCGCGGCCGGCCCGAGGAGGCCGACATCATGTTCCTGGCCACCGGCGAGCAGGACGTCGCGACCGAGTCGCCGCCGCTGCGGCGACGACGGAGCCTCCGAATGAGCGCGGTCGTCCGAGCGCCCGCGCCGGCGGCCTGCGCGGCGAGCGCGCTGAGCCGGGATCGGCGGCGCTTTCGCGGCGTTTCGCCGGCAGCACCGTCGGGGCCGGTCTTCATCGTCCTGCATCGTCGTCTTCATCGCCTGCCTGATCGCGGTCACGATCCATCGACGGCGGCACGAGCGAGTTCCTGAGCGTCGACAACATCCGCGACATGCTCGTGCGCTCCGTCGCGCTCGGCATCGTCGCCGCGGGCCAGACGCTGGTGATCCTCGGCGCGTCGCTCGACCTCTCGGTCGGCTGGGTCGTGGGCCTCGGCTCGATCCTGGCGGCCGAGACGATGAACGGCCAGGACTCGCAGGATCATCCTCGGGATCCTCGTCGTGCTTGCTGTTCGGCGCCGGCGTCGGCCTCGTCAACGGACTCGTCATCACCAAGCTGCGCGTCAACGCGTTCATCGCGACCCTCGGCATGGCGCTGATCCTCGCGGGGCTACGTCGAGAGCAACTACGCCGGCCCGGTCACCGGCGTGCCCGAGGGCTTCCAGAGACGCTCGGCTTCGAGAGCTGGGGCCCGATCCCGATCTCGGTGTCCTGCTGCTCGCGGTCGTCGCCGGGTGCCTGGTTCCTGCTGCGCTACAGCCGCTTCGGCAACCGCCTCTATGCCGTCGGCGGCGACGAGGAGGTCGCGAAGCTCTCCGGCGTCCGCACCCACCGGGTGATCATCAGCGCGCACGTGCTCTGCGCGCGTCGCCGCCGCGATCACCGGGCTCTTCATCGCCAGCCGCCTCGGGCCGGGCAGCCCGCCGATCGCGCACCGAGGGCGGCTACGACCTCGAGTCGATCGCCGCGGTGGTGCTCGGCGGCACGGCTACCTGCTCGGCGGTCGCGGCGGGGTGCTCGGGCACGTTGGCTGGCGTCTTCATCCTCGCGATCCTCGACAGCACCTTCAACCAGCTCGAGGTCAACGCGTTCGCCAAGGACGTCGCCCGCGGCGTGATCATCATCGCCGCCGTCGCCGCCTACTCGCTGCGCTGCCGACCCGAAGCGCGCCGCGAGGAGCGTCGCCGGCCGCAGCGGCGTGCCGACTCCCGACCCGCGCAGCGCCACTGGCGGAGGGGCGCGATGAGCACGCCCGAGCGAACGGCGCCGCAGCCACCGCCCGGCGCCGGCCGAGCGCCCGGCGGTGCTCGCCCGGGTCGTCGGGCGCGCTGCGGAGGATCCCGGTCGTCTGGCTGCTGGTGATCGTGCCTTCGCCTGGATCGCGTGATCATCAACCCGAACTTCCTCGACCCCGCGGGCTTCCTCGCCTACCTGAAGCGGGCGGCGCCACTCGCGATCCTCGCGATCGGCGCGTACTTCGTGCTCGCCTCCGGCGAGTTCGATCTCTCGGTCGGGTCGCTGGTCACCGTCGTGGTCGTCGTCGCGGCGAAGCTGATCGACGGAGATCCGGCGAACACGTGTGCCGGTGATCGTGCTGCTGTTCGCGATCGGGCTCATCGTCGGCCTCGTCAACGGCCTGGTCACGACCAAGCTCAAGGTGCCGTCTTTCATCGTCACGCTGTCGATGCTCCTGATCCTGAACGGGCGCGGTCTTCCTGTGGACCGGAGGCGCCCCGCAGGGGGCTCTCGCCGACAACTTCCGCGACGATCGGCCGCTAGGGATCGAGGACGTCCCGGTCCTCGATCGAGCTGCCGTGCTCGGTGCTGATCCTGCTCGCCGTCGGCGCGGTGTCTCCGTCTGGCTCTGCGCGGCAACTTCGGCGCCGAGCTGCTCGCGGTCGGCGACAACGACCGCGCCGCCGCGCCTCAGCGGCGTCGAACGTGACCGCGTGCGGACCGCCGCGTTCGTGATCTCGGCGACCTCGGCCGTGATCGCGGGCATCCTGCTCGGCGGCTTCGCCGGCGTCACGGCCGCAGGTCGGCATCGGCCTCGAGTTCCAGGCGATCACCGCGGCCGTGCTCGGCGGCGCGGTGCTCGGCGGCGGCCGAGGCTCGGTGATGGCGGCGATGGCAGGCGCGCTCGTCCTCGAAGCGCTGTTCACGCTGCTCAACCTCTAAGGCGTGATCGCGCGCTCTCGAGGACGCCGTCACGGGCGTCGTCATCATCGCGGCCGTTGCGGTCGCGTCATATCGGCTCAGGGGGACCTGAGGCGATGTTCATCGACCAAGGAAGCAGGTAAGCCAATGCGAAAGCGATGGGATCTGACGAGTAGGCCGCAACGGTTGCTGGCAGCGATCGGGGTGCTCGCGGTCTTCGTGGCCGCGGCGGAACTCGCGTTCGGACTCGGACTCGTGCGAGCGACGAGCGACGACGACGCGAGGAGACGGCGAATGCCGAGACGAAGTCGTTCACTCCGGACGAGCAACTCGGAGTTCTTCGACCAGGCGGAGCTTGACACGCAACTCGCGCAACGCGCGTCGAGCCCGAGGACTTCGGCGCCGGTGACGACCCCTGGGTCCAGGCGATCGAGCCGGAGCTCGTGGACACGTCCGAGTACAAGACGGCCGGTCCGTGGAATGTCTGCTTCTCGAACGCATCGGTCGACAACCCGTGGCGCGCGGTCGGCTGGCACCACGATGCAGGCCCAGGTCGAGGCGCACAGCGACGAGATCGCGAACTTCACCGCCGATCGACGCCGAGGCGAGCGACGACAAGCAGATCAGCGACATCGAGTCGCTGACGAGCGGGACAACTGCGATGCGCTGATCGTCTCGCCGAACACCACCGAGACGCTGACGCCGGCCGTCGAGCAGGCGTGCGAGACGGGTATCCCGGTGATCGTCTTCGACCGTGGTGTCGACACCGACTGTCCGGTGACGTTCATTCAACCGATCGGCGGCTACGCGTTCGGTGCGGACGCGGCCGAGTTCCTGGTCGACAACGTCGATTCGGGCGGCAAGATCCTCGATGCTGCGGATCCTGCCGGGCGTCGACGTGCTCGAGACCCGCTGTTCCGCGGCCAAGGAGATCTTCGACGACTCCGACGTGGAGATCGTCGGCGACGAGTTCACCGAGGGTGACGCGGCGAAGACGAAGTCAGATCGTCTCCGACTACATCGCCCGCGAGGGTGAGCTCGACGGTGTCTGGATGGACGCCGGTGCGACCAGTGTCGCCGCGATCGAGGCGTTCGAGGACGCAGGTCAGGAGATCCCGCCGATCACCGGTGAGGACCAGCTCGACTTCCTGCGCAAGTGGCAGGAGGACGATCTCACGGCGATCGCGCCGGTCTACTCCAACTTCCAGTGGAGGACGCCGATCATCGCCGCGACCCGCATCCTCAACGGCGAAGAGGTGCCGAAGGAGTGGATCCTTCCGCAGCCTCCGGTCACCGAGGACAACCTCGACGACATCCTCGCCGACAGACGAAGGCCTGCCGCCCCTGCACTACGCACTGTGCGGCTGCGAGGAGATGGAGGGCTACCCCGAGAAGTGGGGCGGCTGAACGCAAGAGCAGTACGGCGCTTGCAGTCGGCCGGGCGCGATGCGTCGCGTCCGGCCGGCGCTCCTGCCTGACGACGGTCATGACCGCGATCGGAATCAGCACCTGGGTGCTGGACATCGCCGCTCGACGGCGGCGCCCTCGACCGAGCTCGTCCCTCGCGTCGCCGGCCTCGGCTTCGACGCGATCGAGTTCCAGGTCGAGCAGCCCGGTCAATGGGATCCCGTCCCAGGCCGCCGAGCTGGCTGCGGCCCACGGCCTCACGACGACGCTCTGCAGTGTCACCGGCCCTGGCCGCGACCTGGCCGCCGACGACCGCGACGTCGTTGCCGGCGACCGTCGACTACCTCCGCCATTGCGTCGAGGTGGCCGAAGCGATCTCGAGCCCGGTGGTGGCCGGCCCGATGTACTCCGCGGTCGGGCGCCTGTGGCGGCTCGATTCCGGCGAGCGCCGCAGGCTGATCGAGCGGGTCGCCGAATCGCTTCGCGGGCTCGCAGAGTTTGCCGGCGAGCGGGGGGTCCGTCTCGCGCATCGAGCCGCTGAACCGCTACGAGACGAGCCTGATCAACACCGTCGAGCAGGGCCTCGAGCTGGTCGAGCTCGTCGATTCCGGCGCCTGCGGCCTGCTGCTCGACAGCTACCACATGAACATCGAGGAGCGAGACCCAGCCGCGGCCGTTCGCGCCGCCGGATCGCGGATCGCCCACGTACACGCCTGCGGCACCGACCGCGGTGCGCCCGGCGCTCGATCGCTTCGCCTGGGACGACTTCGCCGCAGCGCTTGTCGACGCCGGCTACCGGGGCCCGCTCGTGATCGAGTCGTTTACCCCCGAGCTCGAGGAAATCGCCACGGCGGTCGCGATCTGGCGGCCGCTGGCCGCCTCGCCGGACGCGCTCGCGGGGGACGGCTTGCGCTTCCTGCGCTCGCTCGCGGTTTGAGCCGCAAGCGTCCACGCTCGCCTGCTGGCGTCGACGACGGCCCGGCGGCTCAGCCTCTGCGCAGCGGCCGTGCGGCTGCTTCGCGGCCTCGATCAGCGCCACGACATCGCGGTCGCGCCCGTCGCGGATCAACTCGATCGGATCGGGATCGCCGTTGACGATCTCCTCGAAGAAGGCCTTGCGGTCCTGATAGGTGGGCAGCGTCGCCTTGGCCCAGCCGCGGGCCTCGTTGAGCAGCACCGCGAGCCGGGCGTAGGGCTCGCCGAAGCCATCGGCGATCTCGCGCTTGATCCGCTTCGCCAGCGCCGGCGAGGCGCCGGCGGTGGAGATCGCGATCGCCAGCGGCCCGGTGCGCACGATCGCCGGCAGGATGAAGTTGCAAAGCGAGGGCACGTCGACGATGTTGACCAGCATCGCCCGGCGCTCGGCGTCGTCGTAGACGGCGATGTTGACGTCGGTGTCGTCGGTGGCGGCGATCGCGAGGAACTTGCCCTCGAGGTCGGAGGCTCGATACTCGCGCTGCTCCCAGGCGATCGAGCCCTCCTCGGCGTAGGCGCGCAGGGCGTCGTTCGCCTCGGGCGCGACCAGGGTCACCTTGCCGTCGCAGGCGAGCAGCCCCTCGACCTTCTCGAGACCGATCTCGCCGCCGCCGACGACGAGGCAGTCGCGGCCGGAGAGTCGCAGGCAGGCGATGTAGAACGGCGTCTCGAGCATGCCGCGGACGCAGCTCTGATCGCAGATGCCGCGACGGTACTGACAGACGCATTCCTTGCCTGGATAGGACTGAGCGGGCACGGCGTTGAGGTTAGAGAAGCAGCGCGGGCAGCTCGGCCATCGAGTCGAACGTGGTCGCGCCGGCCTCCGCGAGCGCGGCCGCCGCGACGTGGCCCGTGTAGCCGTAGGCGGCCATGCCCGCGGCGCGGGCCGCCTCGATTCCCAGCACCGAGTCCTCGACCACCGCACACGCCGACGGCTCGAAGCCGAGTCTGGCGGCGGCGTGCAGGAACAGGTCCGGCGCCGGCTTGCCACGCTCGACTTCGCCGGCGCTGAAGATCCGGCCCTCGAAGCGCTCGGCGAGACCGGCCGAGGCGAGCGTGATCTCCATCTTCGTGGCGGTGCCGTTGGAGGCGACGCAGATCGCGCTCGAGATTCGGTCCAGCATCTCGACCACGCCCGCCACCGCCGTCACGCCCTCGGCCAGAGCGGCGTTCTGGCGTGCTCGGTACTGCTCGGTGAAGCCTTCGGGCAGGGCATGGCCGAGCTTCGCTTCGACGTCTTCGACGACGTCGGGCCACCAGCTGCCGACGTAGTCGCGCATGCACTGCTCGGTCGTCATCGGCAGGCCGATCTCGGTCAAGCAGGCAGCCATCACCGAGCATGTGATCGGCTCGGAATCGACCAGCACGCCGTCGCAATCGAAGATCACCAAGTCGGCCAAGCGGGCGAGGATAGGGCTGCAACGGCGGCGCCAGGACGGCGCCAGTAGTTAGTGGGGCCGTTGGAACCCCCTGCTACTCTCGCGCCGAAATGCGACTGATCGTCACAGAGAAGAACAACTCCGCCAAGAAGATCGCCGAGATCCTCAGTGGCGGCGAGGCGTCCGAGGACGCGACCTACAAGGTTCCGTTCTATACCTGGAGCGACGAGAACGGCCGCCAGATGACCGTCGGCCTCAAGGGTCACGTCATGGGCGTCGCCTTTCCCGAGGGCTATTCGAACTGGCAGGAAACCGACCTGCACGAGCTGATCGACGCCGAGCTCGTCCCCGAGCCGACCGACAAGAACGTGGTCAAGGCGGTGCGCAAGCTGGCCAAGGACGCCGACTCGATCGTGATCGCCACCGACTACGACCGCGAAGGCGAGCTGATCGGCCTCGAGGCGCTGCAGCAGATCCTCGAGGTCAACCCGGGCGTCGCCGCGGCCGAGGTGACGGCTCGCCCTCCGGTCGAGCGCGCCCGCTATTCGGCCCTGACCAAGGAGGAGATCGAGCGCGCCTTCTCCAACCTCGACCAGCTCTCCTACGACCTCGCCTACGCCGGCTCCGCGCGCCAGGACATCGACCTGATCTGGGGCGCGACGCTGACCCGTGCGGTCTCGCTCGCCAGCCGCCGCTTCGGCTCCAACTTCCTCTCGGTGGGTCGCGTCCAGAGCCCGACCCTGGCGCTGATCGTCGAGCGCGAGCTCGAGCGCCGCGCCCATGTGGCCAAGCCCTTCTGGGAGCTCTTTGCCAAGTTCTCGCATCCCGACGGCAGCTTCGAGGCCCACCACGCGACCGACAAGTTCTGGGACAAGGCCGAGGCCGACGCGGCGCTCGCCGCCACCGCGAGCCCGGGCATCGTCAAGGAGGTCTCGTCGAAGCGAAACACGCGCAAGCCGCCGACGCCGCTGAACACGACCGCGTTCACGACCGACGCCTCCTCGCGCCTGGGAATCACGCCGGCAGCGGCGATGCGGATCGCCGAGGACCTCTACATGGACGGCTTCATCTCCTATCCGCGCACCGACAACACCGTCTATCCGAAGTCGCTGAACACGCGCGAGCTGGTCAGCGCGCTCGTGCGCATCCCGGACTTCGACGCGGCCAAGGGCCTGCTCGACAAGGGCGAGCTCGTCGCCACGCGCGGCAAGAAGGAGACCACCGACCATCCGCCGATCTACCCGACGCAGGCGGTCTACCCGAACGCTCTCGAGGGCCCGAAGCGGCGTGTCTACGAGCTCGTCGTGCGGCGCTTCCTCGCCACCTTCTCGGAGCCGATGATCACCGAATCGACGCGCGCCGACATCGAGGCCGGCTCGGAGACGTACTTCGTTCGCGGCTCGGTGGTCGTCGACCCCGGCTATGCCTCGATCTACACCTACGCCCGCTCCTCCGACGACGAGATCCCGGCGCTTGACTCAGGGCCAGAGCCTCGAGCTCGACGGCGAGCCGTGGATCGTCGACAAGGAGACCCAGCCGCCCTCGCGGATCAGCCAGGGCAAGCTGATCGAGCTGATGGAGGAGCGCGGCCTCGGGACCAAGGCGACACGCGCCGACATCATCCAAAAGCTCTACGACCGCGGTTACGCCTATGCCAATCCACCGATTCCCACCGAGACCGGGATCGCCCTCTACAAGGCCTTTCACGAGTACGTGCCGCGGATGGCCACCCCGGAGATGACCGCCGAGCTCGAGCTCGACATGGACAAGATCGCCGCCGGTGAGACCTCCAAGGACGAGGTCGTGCGGATCAGCCGCGAGATGCTGCACACGACCACCACCGAGCTCGAGGAAAAGAAGGAAGACCTCGCCAAGCAGATCTGGGAGGGGATGGACGAGGACAAGTTCCTCGGCCCGTGCAAGGTCTGCGAAGAGGCAGGGTCGCAAGCGGGAGAACGGCGAGCCCAATCGCCTGCGGATCATCGATCTCAAGGGCGGCAAGCGCATGTACGGCTGCGAGGGCTGGAACCGCGACGACCCCGAGTCGCCTGACTCCTGCCGCGTCAGCGGTCCTCTGCCGGGGCGCTTCTTCGAGCTCTGGCGCCTCGAGGAGCGGTGCTCGGTCTGTGGCGAGCGCCCGCGGCTGACGGTGAAGAAGCGCGGACCCGGCCGGCCGTGGAAGCTCTGTCTCAACGACGACTGCCCGACGATGGTCGAGATGCGCGAGAAGCGCGCCGAGCGTGAGGCCGCCAAGGAGGCCCGCGAGCAGGCCAAGGCTGCCGGCAGCGACGGCACCGCGCAGGCGGCCGACGCCGACGGCGATGCTCCGAAGCCGCCGGCCAAGGGCGGCGGGCGCAGGCGCCCGAAGAAGCCCGCGCCGACGACGGCTCGGACCAAGCGGGCCCGCACCTAACCGGCGCGGTCGTGTTCGTCACCTTCGAGGGCATCGACCGCTCGGGCAAGACGACTCACGCCGCACTCCTCGCCGACTGGCTGGGCCCCGAGAGCGCGGCTGATTCGAGAGCCGGGCGGAACCGAGGCGGGCGAGCGGATTCGCGAGCTGATCAAGGATCCCGATGTCGAGCTCACTCCCCGAGCAGAGCTGATGCTGTTCAGCGCCGCGCGCGCCGAGCTGATGTCGACGGTGATCCAACCCGAGCTCGACCGTGGCCGCGATGTCGTCTGCGACCGGTTCATCGACTCGACCGTCGCCTATCAGGGTGTGGCCCGGGGCCTGGGCGTCGACTTCGTCGAGCAGGTCAACTCGCTGGTGGTCGGATCGCGCCTGCCTGACCTGACCGTGCTGCTGAAGATCGATCCCGAGCAGGCAGCGCAGCGTGCACGGCGACGGTGCCGATCGCTTCGAGTCGGAGGGCATCGAGTTCCAGCGTCTCGTCGCCGGGGCCTACGACGAGCTTGCGGCGCGGCACCCGGACCGCATCGAGGTCGTCGATGGCTCCGCGGAAGTCGGGGATGTCGTCGACAAGATCCACGAGCTCGTCGAGGCGCGCCGGTGAGCGTCGCCGTCGCGATCCCGGAGGCGATCAGCGCCGCCACGGCCGACCAGCCGGCCGCTCGGCTCGCCCTCGCGAGCGCCGTCGCCGACCCCTTTCACGCATACCTTCTCGCCGGGCCGGCCGGCTCCGGCAAGCGGGCCGCTGCGCGCGCCCTGGCGGCGGAGCTGCTCGCCGACAGGGCCCCCGACCCTGACGATGCGCGCCGGCGCGCTCTCGCGGATCCGTCGCCCCATCCGGACCTCGTCTGGCTGCGCCCGCCCGGCGTCCAGCATCTGGTCGAGGAGGTGCGCGAGCGTGTGATCTCGGCGGTTGCCTACCGGCCGTTCGAGGGCGAGCATCGGGCCTTCGTCATCGAAGCCGCCGAGGCGATGGCGGAGGAAAGCCAGAACGCCTTGCTCAAGACGCTCGAAGAGCCACCTCCCTTCGCCCACCTGATCCTCGTCAGCGCCGAGCCCGAGGCGCTGCTCGAGACCGTGCGATCACGCTGTCGCACGGTGGCGTTTGCGCGTCTGGCGCCCGAGGCGATCGAGGCACGCCTGGAAGCCGGTGGCGATCCGACCGAGCGCCGAGCCGTGTCGCGGCTTTGCGGCGGCGACGCCGACCGCGCTCGCTTCCTGCTCGCGCCCGAGGGCGCCGCCCTGCGCGCGGCGGTCGAGGAGCTGGCTCGCTCCGCCAGATCCGGTGAGCTCGGCGAAGCCCCGTGGCTGGCGCTGGCGACTGCCGCCGAGCAGGCCGGAGAACTGGCCGCCGCCGGGGTGCGCACCCGCGCCGCCGAGGCGGAGGAGGCGGCCGCGGAGCGCTCCGGGCCCGCCGCCCGCAAGCGCACCCGCGACGCCGAGGAGCTGGCCAAGCGCGCCTCGCGTCGCGCCCGTACCGCGGCTCTCGACCTCGGCCTCGCCTTGCTCGGCGGCTGGCTTCGCGATCTCGCCGCAGTCGGTGACGGCGCCACCGAGCTCGTCCTCAACAGCGACCGCGTCGCCGAGCTGCGAACGCGACGCAGCCGAGCTCGATCCGCGGCGCGCCCGTCGCGGCGCCGAGCTCGTGATGGAGACTCGCCGCCGCCTCCAGGTCAACGTCTCCGAGCAGCTCGCCCTCGAAGCGCTCAGCTTCCGGGTCGCCTTTCCTCTGCGTCGGTAAGCCGCCGGACGAGAGCGGCTTGAGCCGTCCGCCGGCAGGAGATAATTCCGCAGCATGGCACGAAGCCCGCACGCGTTCGGTTCGCCGCAGGCCGTTCGGCGTCCGCCTCTATCTGGCGGTCGCCTTTGCCTCGGTCGCCCTGATCGCGCTTGGGCTCGCCTATCTGCTGGTCTCCGACAGCACCGAGCTGGTCGCCGACGACGAGCTCACGCAGCTGGCGCTGGGGCGGACCGACAGCCTTGCCGACGAGATCGGCGCCCGCCCGGGGGGCGCGGCCGCGGCGACGCTTGCGGGCATCCTCGAAGAGGGCTTCTCGGTCTGGATCTTCGATTCCGACGGCGCGTTGACGAGCCCGGAGCGCTCCGGCGGGGTCGCGCTGGCGGACGTGCCCGGGACGCGGCGCGCGGTCGAGGCGTCGCTGATCGGCGGCCGCGTCGTCGAGGAGCTTCCCGGTGGCGTGGCGCTGGCCGCGGTGCCGATCCTGCGCGACGGCAGCATCGACGGTGCCCTGCTCGGGCGTTCGATCGCCCTCGCCGCAGGTCGAGGAGGCGATCGACGAGTTGCGCAGCGAGCGCCTGACCGCGCTCGCGGCGGCGCTGGCGGTAGCGATCCTGATCTCGTTCCTGATCGCCAGCGCGATCACCTCGCGGATCAAGCGGCTCGCCGACAGCGCCGCACGCATCTCCGAGGGCGATCTCGACGAGCCCCTGGAAGCTCCTGGGGGCCGCGACGAGATCACCGACCTCGGTCGTGCCCTGGAGACCATGCGCGGCGCGCTGCGCCAGACGTTCAGCGCCCTGCGCGAGGAGCGCGACCGCCTCTCGGCGATCTTCGAGGCGCTCTCGGACGCGGTCATGGTCGTCCAGCCCGACGGTGAGGTCCGCTTCTTCAACACGGCGGCGGTGGACCTGGTCGCTGCCGACGGGCGCGCGATTGCGCCGCTGGTCCCGTGGCTTCGTCGCGCGGCGCGGGTCACCGTGGCCGAGAGCGATGCTCTTCGCGTCGGCGAGCGCGTTTACGCGCTACACGCCCGCCGACTGCCGGCCGAGGACGCCGTGCTCGCCGTCGTGCGCGACCGCACCGATGAGCTCCAGCGCGAGGTCGCCGAGCGTGACTTCGTCTCCAACGCTGCCCACGAGCTGCGCAACCCGATCGCGGGGATCTCCGGGGCGGTGGAGGTCCTGCGCGCCGGCGCCAAGGACGACCCGGAGGCGCGCGACCACTTCCTCGGTCGCCTCTCCGAGGACTCCGAGCGGATCAGTCGCCTGACCGAGTCGCTGCTGACGCTGGCGCGGATGGAGGCCGTCGGCGAGGGTGGCACCGAGGCGCTGGACGTCGCCCTCGTCGTCGAGGAGGCGGCCGAGGCGGTGGCGGCGCCGGACGGGATCGAGGTCGAGGTCCATTGCGGGGCGGACCTGGTCGCCCGGGGCGACCGGGTGCTCTTGCGCCAGGTGCTGATCGGCCTGCTGACGAACGCGTTCAAGAACACCCCCGCGCCGGGCAAGGTCACGCTGCGCGCGCTCGCGGGCGGCAACGGCGAGGTACGGATCGAAGTCGCCGACACCGGCACCGGGATCGCGCCCGATGAGGTCAAGCGCATCTTCGAGCGCTTCTATCGCGGCTCGGGCTCGCTCGAGCACCAGGGCTTCGGTCTCGGCCTCTCGATCGCGCGGCGAATGGTCGACGTCATGGGTGGCGAGCTCGGAGTCGAATCCGTGGAGGGGGAGGGCTCGACCTTCTGGGTGCACCTTCGTGCCGCCAGTCCCGCAACCACGCCCGTGGCGTGAATGCCGACCGTCACGATCACCGCGCGGGTGTGGGTACTGTGGATCTGATGAGCGACCGGATCCTGATCGCAGACGACGAGCCATCGGTGCGCGACGCCGTCGGCTATGCGCTCGCGCCAGGAGGGCTTCGAGGTCACGCTCGCGGTCGATGGCGAGGACGCCGACGGCAAGCTCGGCGGCGAGGACCCGGGCTTCGACCTGCTGATCTTGGACATCATGATGCCCGGGCGCTCGGGGCTCGACATCTGCCGCGACGTGCGAGTCGCGCAGCCCGGTTCCGATCATCCTGCTGACCGCCAAGGACCAGGAGGTCGACAAGGTCGTCGGGCTCGAGGTCGGCGCCGACGACTACGTCACCAAGCCGTTCTCGGTGCGAGAGCTGCTCGGCCGGGTACGAGCCCAGCTGCGCCGTCGCGACCTCGATCGCACCAGCTCGGTGCGCGAGGCGAAGACGATCGAGACCGGCACCGTGCGCATCGACCTCTCCCGCCACCTGGTCTCGATCCGCGGCGAGCCGGTGAATCTGACCCGCTCTGAGTTTCAGGTCCTGCGCCTGCTCGCCGAGCGCCCCGGCCAGGTCTTCAGCCGCCTCGAGATCATGGAGGAGCTGTGGCAGTCGGAGTTCTCAGGCGACGTTCGCGCCTGCGACGTCCACATCTCCAACCTGCGCCAGAAGGTCGAGCGCGATCCGCAGGAGCCCGAGCTGGTGCTCACCGTGCGCGGAGTCGGCTACAAGCTGGCGGAGCGCTAGGGCGGTCCCGCAGTCCCTCGCTCGCCTCAGCCGCTCCCTAGACTGGCGGCCACGCCGGCGTAGCTCAGTTGGTAGAGCACTTCACTCGTAATGAAGGGGTCTCCGGTTCGAATCCGGACGCCGGCTTTCGCGGCTCCGCGCTGGGAGCCGCCGTTATCGCGCCCCGGCGGTCGAGCTCGACGAACTAAGGTGATCGAAGCTCTGAGTTGCCATGCGACGTCAGGCCTTCAATTTTCGTCAGCCGCGGCGCGCCTCGCTTGACTCCGGCCATTTCGGGGCTAGGGTTGGGCTCGAGACGCACGCTGCCCCGGGATGGCTGTTGCCGGCACGTGCTACCTCCTGCAACGGGAGACAAATGCTCACAGCGCTCCGTCGTTCGAGTTGGAAATGGCTCATCGGCAGCGTGGTGGCCGCCAGTCTCCTGTCGCCGCCGGCCGCCGCGGGTGCGCAGGAGCCCACCCTGCAGGCTGCCGGTGCCGGGCCCGCGCCCGACGGCACGATGAGCGCCACCGCGCGCGCCGCGATGGAGGAAGGGGCTCTCGTCCCTGACCAAAAGACCTATGCACGCCAGAAGGCGAGGGCAAACGCGGCCGCCGGAGCAGACATGGCCGCAATCGAGTTCGCGCAGCTGGCGCCGATTCTGGACAGAAGCTACGAAGGCGTCCGAGACCCCGCCTCGGCGCCGGCGCAAGCGACCGGTGCCGTGAGCTCGGCCCGCTACATCGAGCTGATCGACCGCAAGTTCGCGATCTACACGAAGACGAGCAACACGCCGATCGGCTCCGGGAGGCTGAACACGCTCTTCGGCCAGGCCCCTACGGCCAACAGCTTCGATCCGCAGATCTTGTGGGACCCGGGGACCAACCGCTTCTACTACGCGGGCGTGACCGTTCGCAGCTCCTCCGACAATGTCATCTCGATCGGTTTCAGCAGGACCGCGTCGCCCAGAAACGGGACCACCGACTGGTGCCAGTACGAGGTCGCGTTCGGATCGAGGTTCCCGGACTACCCGAAGCTCGGCGACAGCTGCACGGTTCATGATCGTCGGCGTCAACTCGTTCAGCCCGACCGCCTATCTCGGCTCCGACGTGTTCGGACTCAGCAAGCCGCCGGCCGGCACGACGTGCCCGGCCGCCAGCGCATTCAAGTTCGGGGTCGAGATGAACCTCACCGGGCCCACGGCCGTGGGTCCCGGCACGGCCGCCGTGTTCACACCGGTGCCGGTGAACCAGACCGACAGCGTGACGACTGGCCATATCGTCGCCAGGACCATGTCGCTGCCGAGCACGCGGCTTTCTCTTCACCGCGTCACTGCCCACCCCGACGGGACTCCTCACATCCTGACGGGCGTCCCGGTTACCGTGCCGAGCTACAACGTTCCCGCCGATGCGAGCCAGGAGACACCGTCGGTGAAACTGCTCGACACGCTCGACGCACGCCCGACCCAGGCAGTCTCGGCAGTCGATCCCGCTCGCTTGGCGACCGCGCCCGGCGCGATCTGGACCCAGCACACGACCGCCGGCGGCGCCGGCGCCGAGGTGCGGTGGTATGAGATCAACCCCGTGACACTGGGCGTGCTGCAGACCGGGAAGGTGACCAGCCCCACGCTGTTCAACTTCAACGCGGCGATCTCCCCGGACCGCCGCAGGCTCGGGACGGCCGCCTCGGGGGGCAGCAACATGGTCATGGGCTACACGACGTCGGGCACCAGCACCCAGCCCTTGCTGCGCATGGTCTCGAAGATGGGGGACGCAGCCCAGTCGTCGCCGGTTACCGTACGGCACTCTCCCGGGCAACTACATCGGGTTCGACTGCGCCGGGGCCGACAACATCTGTAGCTGGGGCGAGTACTCAGCGGCGACACCCGACCCGGCGCCGCCCGCCGGTACGACGCGAGTCTGGATGACCAACCAGTATGCGTCCGGCGCCACGTCGACGACACAGGCCAACTGGCGAAGCTGGAACTGGGCCGCCGCGCCGTGATCGCTCGCCCAGCCTTCGAGGTCCGCAGGGCGGGTCGGCTTCCCTAGGCGGCTCGACCTTCGGGCGCTCGTGCAGCCGGGTTGAAATCATCTAGCGTCGGCGCGCACCGATGCCAAGCCTGTCAGTCGTCATCGTCACTCACGATTCTCGCCTTGCGGTCGAGCCGACCCTGCGCGCGCTCAGCGCCCAGCTGCGCGACGACGACGAGCTCATCGTCGTCGACAACGCCTCGGCCGACGGCTCGGCCGAAGCAGTGCGCGAGCTCGCGCCCGAGGCGATCGTGATCGAGACCGGGGCCAACCTCGGCTTCGCCGCCGCCTGCAACCAGGGGGCGCGGGCCGCGGGCGGCGAGTTGCTCTGCCTGCTCAACCCCGACGCCGTCCCCGCGCCCGGCTGGCGCGATGCGATCGAGCGTCCGCTCACCGAGGGGCGCGGCTGGGCTGCCTGGCAGGGCCTCGTCACCTGCGCCGGCGGCACCGAGGTCAACACGCGAGGCGGCGTCGTTCACTTCACCGGCATCGCCTGGGCCGGTGGGGCGGGTGAGCGTGTCGGTGAATCGGAAGCCGAAACCGCCCGTGCTCGCGTTCAGCCCGGCTTTGTCTCGGGCGCCTGCTTGGCGCTGCCACGCGCCGGCTATCTCGAGGCCGGCGCGATGGCGGCCGAGTTCTTCCTCTATCACGAGGACGTCGACCTCTCGCTGCGCCTGCGCCTGCTCGGCGGGCGGCTCGGCGTCGAGTCGGAAGCGCGCGTCGACCACAGCTACGAGTTCGCCAAGGGCTCGCAGAAGTGGCACTGGCTCGAGCGCAACCGCTGGGCAACCCTGATCCGCACCTATCCGGCACTGCTGCTCGTGCTGCTGGCGCCGGCGCTGCTCGCAACCGAGCTGGCCCTCGTCGCCGTCGCCGCCCGCGGCGGCTGGCTCGACGAGAAGGCCGCCGCCTGGAAGACGACCGTGCTCTGGCTCCCCCGCCTGCTGCGCGAGCGTCGCGAGATCCAGCGCACGCGCACCGTCGGCGCTGCCGCCTTCGCAAGCACGCTCAGCGCCGAGCTCGACTCGCCCTACCTGGGCGCCGCCGGACGGTCGCCGCTGTTAGCCGGCGTCCTGCGTTTCTACTGGGCGCTCGTGCTCCTGATCCTCGGCGCGCCTCGCCGCTGAAAGTCGCTCTGAGGCGCCGTTCGCGCCCGCGGTCTCGCCACGAGCCACGCGCAGCTCGTGGTCGAGCCGGGCCGCCTCCTGGGCGAGGATCTTCGTCTCCTCCGACAGCCGCGAGGTGGCGACGGAGAAGTTCAGCAGCAGCAGGAAGACGACACCGAAGGCGAGGATGAAGATCGCGTTGGCGGGCTCGGTGATTCCCATCACGTCGGCGATCACCTCGAGGCCGTCGGTCCAGATCGCGAGCACCAGCAGCCCCAGCGCCGCGGACATCCACAGCAGCGCGTAGCGCTCGACCAGCCGCCTGCGCCGGACGAGCTCCAAGATCAGCAGGAAGATCGCGATCGTGCCGACCAGGGCGAGGATCTGGGCCTTGGTCTCGATCTGGGCGCCATCGTCGCCCGCGCCTTCCGGTTGCAGCGCCGGCGCCACGGTGAGGCCCGAGTAGCTGATCGCGTCGAGCGCGTCGCCGCCGCCGGTGGGGATCACGGTGGTGACGTCCTCGCCGGCGCCGCGCAGGACGTTCTGCTGCTCGACCAGCGTGTCGCCGTTGGTCAGCGGGTACTCGCCGGCGGGAATCTCGATCGTGTCGCCGGGCCCCGCCTCGAGAATCGTCTCCCCGAGCGAGCCCGGTCCTTCCTCGGCCTCGCTGGTCACCTCCAGCGTCGCCGCCGAGCGCGGGCGCTGCCAGCGCGAGGGCGCCGAACGACGCGAGCAGCGCCGCGAGCAGGCGAAGCACTGCGGTCATCCCGGGCGATCGCCCGGCGGGTCGACGCCGCGCGCGTCGCTGCCTTCGGCTTCGACCGGGGTCGGCCGGCGGCGAAAGAGGCCGACGAACAGCGAGAGCAAGACCTTGACCATGTAGTAGGCGCTGCGCGGGTAGTCGATCGAGCTCTGGCCGAAGCCGCGGGCGTTCATCTCCACGTGGACCTCGTGGATGCGCAGGTGGTTGGCGTGCAGCATCAGCAGCGCCTCGACCTCGGGGTAGTCGTGCGGGTAGTCGCGGGCGAAGAGCTCGGTCGCACGGCGGTTGGTCATCCGAAAGCCCGATGTCGGATCGGTGATCCTCTGGCGGGTGAGCGCGGAGAGCACGACCGAGAAGATCATGTTTCCCGCCCGGCGGCCGAACGGGACCTTGTAGCCCGGGTCGCCGATGAAGCGGCTGCCGTAGACCATGTCGGCTCGCTCGGCGCCCGTCTCCAGCGCCGCAGCCATCTGCGGCAGGTACTCGGGCTTGTGCTGGCCGTCGCCGTCGACCTGGACCGCGATGTCGTAGTCGTTGCGAAGCGCGTACTTGTAGCCCGACTGCACGGCGCCGCCGATGCCGAGGTTGTAGGGGTGGCGGATCACCTCCGCGCCCTCGGCTTCGGCCAGGGCGGCGGTGGCGTCCGAGGAGCCGTCGTCGATGACGACGACGTCGAAGTCGGGCGCGGAGCGACGGATGTCGCGGACGACGCGCGCGACCATCCCGGACTCGTTGTAGGCGGGAACGATCGCGAGTTTCTTCAGCTGGGTGCGCTCGGCCATCTCGGAAGCGCCCAATGTAGTGCGCGTGAGCATTCGCACGTGCGCCGGGCTCGCGATCGGCGAGCGCTGCTGCAGCGCGCTAGTTGCGCTCGTCGAGAATCTGATCGCGTTCGGCGAGGCGGTTGGCGCGCCGCAGCTCCGCCTCGCGCTGGCGCCGACGTTCGACCTCGGTCTCGGCGATCAGCCCCGGGACGGCGGTTGGCTTGCCGTCGTCGCCGAGGGCGACCATCGTCACGTAGGCAGTCGAGGTGTGGCGACGCTCGCCGCTGCTGGGATTCTCGGCCTCGACCCTGACGCCGACCTCCATCGAGGTTCGCCAGGCGGCGTTGACCGTGGCCGAGCAGTTGAGCAGCTCGCCGGGGTTGATCGGCTTGGTGAACACCATGCGATCGACCCCGGCGGTGACGACGCGACAGCCGCTGTGGCGGATCGCCGCGATCGCGGCGGCCTCGTCGCAGGTCTTCATCACGACCCCGCCGTGGACGTAGCCGGCGTTGTTGGCGTCTTGGACGCCCATCCAGCGGATCAGGTTCGAGGTCGAGCTCCGCAGCGGGGCGCGGTGCGGGCTGCGTCGCTCACTCGGCGGCGCCTGTGGCAGCCGTTTGCGCGGTCTCGGCCGCGGAGGCAATCGCATCGGCGGCCGGGTCGCCGAGCTCCTGCGCGAGGACGACCAGATGCTGGGCCTGACAGCCGGCGATCTCGGTCGCGGTGGTGGAGAGGTCCTCGCTGTCGAGCCCCGGAGCGCCGGCGACGTAAAGCGACGAGCTGCTCGCCCTCGAGCTCGACGAGGAACTCGAGCAGCTGCTTGGCGCGGCGCCATCGAGTGCCTCGAGGTCGTCGAGGCGTCCCACGAGCTGCTCCTGGGCGTCATCCGACAGTCCTTCGACATCGTCGAAGACGCCGGTGTCGGTGGCCGAGTCCGGCGCCGCCGGAGGATCGAAGCCGAGTCCGTCGAGGGCGCTGCGAAGGGCGTCGGCGTGCGCCTGCTCATGAGCGCGGAAGGTTTCGAGCGTCGCCTTCAGCTCGGGCTCGACCCCGTTTGCTTCCGCGGCGGTCGAGTAGGCGAGCACGGTCACCTGCTCGAATCCGATCGCCTCGACGAGAAAATCACGCAGGTCCTCGTCGTCGGGTGCCTGCGCGAGCGCGGCGACCGGCTGCGCGAGCCCGGCGACGGTGAGCGCGCCGGCGCCGAGGGCGGCGCGACGCAGGGCCTCGCGGCGGGTCGTGGCGGAATCGGTCATCCGCCATCCTCGGTGGTCGAGGTCGTCTCGGTGTCTTCGGTGGTCGCGGCGTCGGCGGGCTCGTCGACCTCGGGCTCGTAGGGATCTTCGGCGCCGCCGGTGACGAAGGCGGTCGGAGCGGGATCCTCGGCGCTGACGGCGGCGAGGACCGCTGCGATCTCGGCAACCCCTCGGGTGCCCGCGGCGCGGACCTCGGTCGACGATCCGAGTCCGGCGAGTTCGCGGTAGGCGGCGATGGCCGCGTTCGACGCATCGACGACGTCGCCGCCCGCTTCGGGCGCTTCGGGCGCCTCGGCGCCGAGTTCGCCGAGCTGCGAGATGCGTTCGTCTTGAAGCGAGAGAACGGCCCGGGCCGGCGTGATCCCCGCGAGCCCGTCTTCGTCGTAGGCGTCTTGCAGTGCTGTTTCGGCGCCGAGCGCGGCGCTGAGCAACTCGTCGTCGCGGCCTTCGGCGCGGGGGTCGTCCTCCTCGCCGCACGAGGCGAGGACGAGGCCGGCGGCACCGGTGCCGCCGAAGGCGATGAAGCCGCGACGCGAGAGGCTGGGCATTCGCGGCACCCTACAAGGGCATGAGCTCCGATCCGGCCCTCGACGCGCTCGCCGCGACCGTCGTCGACTGTCGCCTGTGCCCTCGCCTGGTCGCCTGGCGCGAGGAGGTCGCGGCTGAGCCGCCGCGGCGCTATCGCGGTCAGGACTACTGGGCGCGCCCGCTGCCGGGCTTCGGTGATCCGCAGGCGACGATCTTGATCGTCGGGCTCGCCCCGGCCGCCCACGGTGCCAACCGCACCGGGCGCATGTTCACCGGCGACCGCTCCGGCGACTGGCTCTACGCCGCGCTTCACCGTCGCGGCCTGGCAAGCCAGCCGACCTCCGAGCACGCAGGCGACGGGCTCGAGCTGCACGGCGCCTACGTCTCAGCGGTGGTCCGCTGCGCGCCACCGGCGAACAAGCCGACTCCCGCCGAGCGCGATCGGTGCCTGGCCTATCTCGAGCGCGAGCTCGAGCTGCTCGAGGGCGTGAGGGTGATCGTCGCCCTGGGCGCGTTTGCCTGGGACGGCGCGCTGAGGGCGCTGCGCGGGATCGGCATCGCGACGCCGCGACCGCGACCGCGCTTCGGCCATGGCGCCGAGGCGACGATCGGGCCATATTCGCTGCTCGGCTGCTTTCACCCGTCGCAGCAGAACACGTTCACGGGCAAGCTCACGGTGGAGATGATCGACGCCGCATTCGCGCGGGCGGTCGAGCTTGCCGGCTGAGCAACGAGATGCCCGGTCGCACTCTCAGCCGTGATACTCAGTTCGAATGATCCCGGTCAACATTCCGAACAGCCTGACGATGCTGCGGATCCTGGCGGTGCCGGTGGTGGTGGTCGCGTTGCTCGACGAGACGCCCGACGGGGATCTGATCGCCGCGATCGTCTTCGCCCTCGCCGCCGTCACCGATGGCCTCGACGGCTACATCGCGCGGCGCCGCCAGGAGGTGACGACGTTCGGCAAGCTCATGGACCCGCTGGCCGACAAGCTGTTGGTGATCGCCGCGCTGATCTCGCTCGTCTCCCAGAACCGCCTGGCGGCGTGGGTGGCGATGGTGATCATCGCTCGCGAGCTCGCGGTCACGGGTCTGCGCGGCCTCGCCGCCGAGCGTGGCCTGGTGATCGAGGCGAGTCCGCTGGGCAAGCTCAAGACGTTTCTCCAGATCGTCGCGATCCTCGCCCTGATCGCGATCGACCCGACGCCGGTCTGGGCTGAGGTTCTGCTCTACGTCGCGGTCGCGGTGACCGTGATCTCGGGCTTCGACTATCTGTGGAGCCTGCGCAAGGGCTTCGAGGAGAGGCCGGCCGAGGCGGCGGTGGAGCCGGCCAACTAGCGAGCTCGGGGCTCAGGCGCAGGGCGCTTCGAGCCACTCGCGCCGTGTGGTGTGATGGCGCGTGTGCTCTCCGGTCTCGAGCTCGGCGAGGATCTCGGCGATCTCGCCCGAGCGCTCGGCGACGACGGTGTGACGGTGGATCGTCTCGAGGTTCTCCTGGCGGGCGAGGATGAAGCCGTCGACGGCCAGCTGTGGATAGGCCGCGGCAACGCGGCGGACCATCTCGCGAACCACGTCCTCGACGAAGCGTGGGTTGCGATGCGCCTTCTCGACCACGTCGGCCTCGTCCGAACGCTTCATCAGCTCATAGATCTCCGAGCTCATGGACTGCTCGACGATGCGCAGCAGGTCGCGCGCATCGACGTCGAGCGTGGCGCCCTCGGTGCGACCGATATGAAGTGAGCCGATCCCGCGCTGGTTGTGGGTGGCGACGGGAACCGCGGTGAATATGCGCTCGATCTCGTCCTCGTCGAAGCCGTCGGCGAGCAAGCGCTCGCGCGAGCGGCCGGCGAGCAGCCCCTGCGCGCAGGGGCAGGCGGTCATGCCCTGAGCCTCGACTCCGGTCAGCGTGCGCGTGCCGCGCTCGGAGGCGACCGCGGTGCCGAACAGCGTGTAGATCTCCTGGGTCGGCAGGTCCGAGCTCGGCGTCCTCACGGTCTCCGGGTACCGGGCGGCGATCGTGACCTCGGCCCGCAGGGCGTCTCTGGCGCTCGCGCACCTGCTCGGCGATCTGACCGGCGAGCTCCTCGGCGCGCAGCGTCTCGGCCAGCACGACGCCGTCGATCGCCTCGTTGACGATCTCCTCGAAGCGCGACATGTGGACGCCGGCCTGCTGCGGGTTGAGGTCGACCAGGCACTCGAGCTCGGCGAAGTAGAGATTGCCGGCCTGGGCGTCGCTGTTGCTGCCGGGCGCGGCGGCCACGCGCAGCACCTTCTCGACGCCGCGCACGCCGACGCGGGTGAGGCTGACCTCGATTGCGGGGCGACCCGCCTGGACGTCGGCGGTCGTCGCTGCGATCGAGGCGGTGTCGGTCGTCGCCATTCCCGAAAGGTTAGATGGCCGGTCGATCGAGCCGGCGCAGGCGACCAAGTCGCAGGCATGTGTGCGCATTGACACTGTCAAGAGCAGGTGTATCCGCAACGCTGGACAAGGCCTATACTGCACCCGCCTAAAGGAGGAGATGGGGGATGTCGGGAGAGGCGGACGTTCTGCTAGTGGATCATCGGACGGGGCCAGACCCATCTGCGGGCGCGAACGGTGCCGACTCGCTTCCCGACTCGCTTCCCGACTCCGACGAGCTCTGCGGGCTGATCGTCCAGGGGCAAGAGCGCGGCTACCTGACGTTCGAGGAGATCTCGGCGACGCTGGATGAGGTCGACGTGACCAAGGAGCAGGTCCGCAGCCTGCACGCCCATCTGATCGAGCACGGCGTGGACGTCATCGCCGCAAACGGTGTCAGCGCCTACAAGGAGGCCCAGGGCGACTCGGCGTCGGGCCAGTCGAAGGGTGCAGAGCTCGATCTCACGGTCGAGCCGAGCCTCGATTCGCTGCGCCTGTACCTGCGCTCGATCGGCCGCGTGGAGCTGCTGACCGCCGAGCAGGAGGTGTCGCTGGCAAAGCGGATCGAAAAAGGCGACATGCGGGCGAAACAGCACATGGTCGAGGCCAACCTGCGCCTGGTGGTCTCGATCGCCAAGGGCTACCTCGGCCGCGGGCTCAGCTTCCTCGATCTGATCCAGGAAGGATCGCTGGGGTTGATCAGGGCGGTGGAGAAGTTCGATTACCGGCGCGGTTTCAAGTTCTCCACGTATGCGACGTGGTGGATTCGACAGGCGGTTACCCGCGCGATCGCCGACAAGGCGCGCACGATCCGGATTCCCGTCCACATGGTGGAGAAGCTCAACCGCGTCGTCCAGGCCGAGCGCCAGCTGGTGCAGAGGTTCGGGCGAGAGCCGGAGCCGGAGGAGATCGCGACAGAGCTCAACGTGACGGTGCGCGAGGTCCGCGACATCCTCCGTCTCGCGCAGACGCCGGTTTCGCTGGAGAAGCCGGTGGGCGAGGAAGACGACTCGGAGCTCGGTGATTTCGTCGCCGACGACCAGATCGAGCAGCCGTTCGAAACGGCGACGGAGAACCTGCAGCGCGAGGACGTCCAGCGCGCCCTCAATGCGCTGCCCGAGCGCGAGCGCCAGGTGATCGAGCTGCGCTACGGCCTCCGCGGCCACGAGCCGCTGACGCTCGAGGAGGTTGGGCGGGCGTTCGGGGTGACGCGCGAGCGCATTCGCCAGATCGAGAACAACACGCTGAAGAAGCTCAAGCAGCTGCCCGAGGCGCAGCGGCTTCGAGAGTTCGCCTAGGCCCAGGCGGAGGCAGGGTTTCGGCGCCTGCAGACTGGGGAACAGGTGAGAAGCGGCGAATCGAACAGTGCGTCTCGCCGCCTGACTACGACTGAAGGAGATTGAAATGGCTGACGCTCCGAAGAACACCGACGACGCCAAGGGCAAGGTCAAGGAGGCCGCCGGCTCGCTCAGTGGCGACGGCGACCTCAAGCGCGAGGGCAAGGTCGACCAGGCCTCGGGCACCGTCAAGGACAAGGTTGGCGGCGCCGCCGACAAGGTCAAGGACACGATCAGGCGCGACTGAGTCGTCCTGGCGCGCGGCGCGCGCCGCCCGAATTTGCAACGGCGCCCTGCGGGGCGCCGTTTGCGTTCAGGACGCTCAGTCCTCGCGGGCGTAGGGGTTGTAGGTGGGATCGGATTCGGTGATTGCGGCGGCGTCGCCGGTCGCTTCGGCCTCTTGTCGGCGCTGCGCGGTGGGACCGAGGCGACCCGAGCTGTAGGCCCAGGCGAGCGCGAAGTCGATCAGGCTGACGAGGGCGATGAGGTAGAGGGCCGAGCTGACCGTGGCGCCGAGGAAGACGCCGACCGCGATCGTGATCAGCCCGCCGATCACCAGCGCGATCACGAGGACCTGGGTGCCGCCGGCTTCAGGGCTCTGGTTCAGGGTCACCATCGAGCGGCAGCGCTGTATTCGCGAGCGCGAGCGACGTGAAGGTGTCGAGCGACGACTGGATGGGGGAGGTGGGATTCGAACCCACTCAGCACGAGGCACTGAGTTTACAGCCCAGCCCGACTCTCCAGCTTCGGCGCTCCCCCGACGGGGTTCGCGATTGTAGACGTGTCGGTGTCGGCTCCGTGGACGACAGAATCCAGATTGATACCGCGTCGAAATCTCGTACTCGGCGTACCTTCGACCGCCCGAGACTGAAGCGTCGTGCGATCCGTCTCAAATTCGCAGGTTGGAATCATCCACCGCCGTCCGTCTCCGACCATGACGAACAAGTAGTCACTCGGGCGGATCGAAGCTTCTTGCATAGACCGCCCCAGCTCTGGTTGCCTCCGCGAGTCGGCGAGCTGCACCGCGTAGCGCTCGTATCCGTTGGTCGTGATCGAACAAATCGTCGAAGTCTTGACCTGGATCCTCCACAGCCGTCCCCGGACCGCCGCGACAAGATCGAAGTGCGGGCTATGACCGACCGGAATCAACACCGTCGCGCCGATGCCGGTCAGCCACTCGATCGCCGAGGCTTCACCGAGGTCGCCCTGTTCGCTGCGGTTGATCAGCCGGTTGCGCATGCACAAACATACGTTCGCCAGACGCACGTGTGGCGCGCAGAATGTGACGACTTCGTAGCGGACTCGACCGGCTAATCGCCCTGGCCCGTGCCGTGGAAGACGAGCCGGCTCATCACCACCTGCGAGCGGGTGCGCTCGACCATCCCGTTTCGCTGCAGGTCGACGATCAGGCGCTCGAGGTCTGCGTTGTCGGCCGTGCGCACGCGGGCGATCGCATCGGCCTCGCCCGTCACGCTCCAGGCCTCGGCCACCTCGGGATGCTCTGCCAGCGTGCGCGCGACCTCGTCGAGGGTCGTGCCCGAGCGATAGAACAGCTCCACCAATGCCTCCGTCTGCGATCCGAGCGCGGCGTGATCGACCACCGCGGTGAAGCCGCGCAGCGCTCCCTCGGCGCGCAAGCGGTCGACTCGCCGCTTGACCGAGGGCGCGGTGAGGTTGACGTGGCCGGCGATGTCGTCGTAGGTGCGGCGGCCGTCTTCCATCAGCAGCGAAAGAATCCTGCGGTCGATCTCGTCCATACGCAAGATTATTGCGCACATATCCTGTATTTCAACGTTGATTGTCGCCAGCTGCGCTGTTAGCGTTAGAACCCATGGTTTCCCCACCCAAAGCAGCACGCGTGCTCTTCGACGAATCGCACTCCGAGGCGTGGACGATCCGCGCCGACGTCGCCGACGCGATCCAGCCCGCCCATCCCGCCGACTCCTCTCTCGTCCGCGCCGCCGCCGCGCTTTCGGCGCGCGAGTTCGAGACCGCGGCCCACACCACCGGCCCGCTCACCCGCGAAGCGCTGGCGCACGCCTCCGTGCTCGTCATCGCCCATCCCTCCGAGCCGAAGTGGGAGGCGACCGTCGACGGCGGCGGGCCCCAGCTCGAGCCCGGCGAGATCGACGCGATCGAATCGTTCGTCGAAGCCGGCGGCGGCCTCGTCGTCCTCGGCGAGACCGAGCAGGACAAGTACGGCAACAACCTCAACGACCTGCTCGCTCGCTTCGGCCTCGGGATCGAGAACGCGACGATTCAGGACTACGAGCATCACCGCGGCGACGCACCCTCGTGGGTCCTCGCAGCCCTCGGCGATCCTCTCGCCCCGGCGCCCACCGCGCCCGCCAACGGCGCCGGCCCCTTCGCCGATCCGCTCGCCGGGGTCTCCGAGGCCTGCTTCTATCGCGCCGGTGCCCTGCGCACGTCGAACGGCGCCACCGTGATCGCTCGCTCGCAGCCAACCGCGTCCATTCCCAACGCCGCCCTCGCGGCGATCGCCGAGCATGGCTCCGGGCGCGTCGTCGTCCTCGCCGACTCCGACCTCTTCGGCGACGACTGCATCGCCGACCTCGACCACGAGCGCCTCTGGCTCAACCTCGTCTACTGGGCCTCGCAGCCTTCGTTCGCCCACCCCGCCACCTCACCCAGCTCTGCGGCCGCTGCCGATCCCGCCTGGACCCGGCTCAAGGCCGCTACGCAGGAGCTTCGCCTGACCCAATCCTCCGACGGATCGGTCGACACCGACGCCCACGACGCCGACGTGCTGCGCCGCCTCGTCGCCGCGATCGCCGAGTCGGCGCAGGCGCTCAAGCCCCACTTCAGCCCATCAGCACGACTACATCGACGCGCTCGCCGCCGACATCCTCGCCTGGTCTGACGCCGGCTACCCGAAGCCCGACTTCGCCCGCTCGATCGAGGCCTTTCGCCCCGAGCGCGACCGCCGCGACGCGATCGAGCACCTCTGCGTCTTTCCGATGTACAAGCAAAACGGCTCCACCGACACCTGCTTCGAGGCCCTGATCGTCCGCGTCCCCTGGCCCGATTGGATCGCCGAGCTCGAGCGCACCCGCTACGACAACGCCAAGTACCTCCCGGTCACCTTCGTCGACTACACGGACGGCTATGACTCCGAATGCGCCGTGCTCTTTCCCGAGACGTTCTCGAGCGCCGAGCGCCCCTCCGACTATCACTTCGGCGCGATCTTCTGCGACCGCGAGGCCGAGCGCTTTCGCCGCGTCGGCTCCGCCGCGGCCGAGATCCTCCGCCTCAACCTCCCGCCCGACGCCGCCTGCCTGCTCTCGTCGGCGGAGATCTCAGAGAGCGCCTACATGCTCTGGGACCTGGTCCACGACCGCACCCACATGCGCGGCGACCTGCCCTTCGACCCGTTCATGATCCGCCAGCGCTCGCCCTATTGGATGTACTCGCTCGAGGAGCTGCGCTGCGACCTCACCGCCTTCGCCGCCGCCGTCGAGCTCGAGCGCGACGGGCTTCGCCTTCGCCCGCCACGCCCAGTACGCGATCCTCTTCGACCGCCTCTTTCGCTTCCCGATCACCGGCGACCGCAAGCGAAACTACGACGGCCTCGGCGGCCAGCTGCTGTTCGCCTTCCTGCACCGCGAGGGCTACCTGCACTGGACCGACAACCGGCTCACGCTCGAATGGGACCGCCTCGCCGAGGGCGTCGGTCGCCTGCGCGATCGCGTCCAAGAGCTCTATCACTCGGGCATCGACCGCTCCAAGCTCGGCCAGTGGATCGCCGCCCACGACCTGATCGCCGAATACGTTGCGCCGGCCGAGAGCTCCGTCTGGGCCCGCGACCGCCGCGCGCTGCCCGAGGTCGAAGAGCCCAAGCAGCTGGTCGACCTGGTCCGCGACGACGAGTTCCCGCTCAGCCTCTTCTACGTCCAGCTTCAGCCCAAGCTCGCTCCGGCGCTGACGCGCGCCTGACCGCGCGCCGCCCGCAGGCCTCCAAAACGAAGCGCCCCGTGAGAGAGACGGGGCGCCGGTGCTAGGGAGGAGAGATATGTAGTTGTCGCGTCGTCTGCGGTGAGGCCGTAGCGAGGCGGATGGCCTTCGCTGGGATTCTCGCCGTTTCAGTCGGCGCACAGATCAACTTAGGCCAGCAACGCGGCTGTCGACCGGCGTCACCGACAAACACCGTCCGATCCGGTTATGGCCCTCCCAACCTGCGGCTATCGGCCGTTGCCCGAGGCGCCCTCGACGTTGCGCCTGAGGAAGGCGACGAAATCGCGCTGATCGCGCGGCAGCGAGGCGAGCGAGCGGGCGACGATGACGAAGCGGCGGGGAAAGCGCAGCCCGGTCACCGGGCGGGCGAAGAGACGGTCGCGGCCCTCGTCGAGCGAGAGCGCCGAGAGCAGCACCGGCGCCGAGCGATCGAGCGCCTCGCGCTTGGCGACCGCCGTGCTGCCGACCTCGACCAGGGCCGGCGCGAAATGAAGGCCCTGCTCGGCCAGCACGGCCTCGGCGCAGCGACGGCTGTGGGCCTCGGGATCGCGCATCACCAGCGACGTCGCCAACAGCGAGCGCTGCGGCACCGTCTTGCGCCGGTACCAGGCATGGTCGCTGGGGACGGCGACGATCACCTCGTCGTCGACCAGCTCGAGCTCCTCGAGCCCGTCGTGTGCCTCTTCGCCCGGGCTCGAGGCCGTGATCCCGGTGTCTGCGGAGCCGCCGAGGATCATCTCGCGCACCGCGCTCGAGTTGGCGATCGTCAGCTCGACCGGCAGGTGACGGCCGCTCTCTCCCTGATATGCGACGAGCTCGGCCGGCAGATAGAACTCGGCGATCGTGTGGCTGACGGCGAGGCGGATCGGCTCCGCTTCGCCCTGGCCCTCGTTCAGGATCGAGCCTACGAGCTCTGCCTGGTCGAGCAGGCGCTTGGCCTCGGGATACAGGCGCCGTCCGGCGGCGGTCATCTTCACGCCGCTGGGCGAGCGAGCGAGCAGGTCGACGCCCGCAACCGCCTCCAGCGCCCGCAGCCGCTTCGACAGCGCCGGCTGGCTGATCTGAAGCGCCACCGCCGCCCTGCCCAGGGTGCCGAGATCCGCGGCCATGCAAAAGGCCCGCAGCTCGGCGACCTCGGGCGAGCGCACGGGCTTGCGGACCATCTGCCGAAACTACTCGCTGAGACGAGGGCGCGTGGCGTCGAGGCGAGCTTCACCCTCGCCTACCCTGTGCGGATGTTCAGCGAGCGTCCGCGCTTCGACCTCTTCGCCTGCGCCCTGGGCGCGTTGTGCCTGCTCGCGCTGGGCTTCTTCGTCGCGCGAAACGGCCCCGCCGTGATCATGTGCGCGCTCTGTCTCGGCGGCCTCGTCGCAGCTCGGCTCGCCGGCTTTTCCAACCGCGCCCTCGTACCGCTCGCCCTCGGCCTCGTCGCGCTGCTCTGGTTCGTCTGGAGCGCCTCGGCCGAGGATGCGCGGCGCACCAGCACCGTCGCCCACTTCGTCGGCGGCGGGCTCGCGGGCTGGGCGATCGCCGAGTTCCTGCGTTCGCACATGCGCGGCGCCGCCCTGGCGCTGGCGGCGGCCACCGCGGTGATCGCGATCGCGGTCACCTGGGAGATCGGCGAGATCGTCGCCGATCGCGTCTTCGACACGGCGCTGATTCCGAGCAAGCGCGACTCCGCCTTCGACATCTTCTTCGGCACCGCCGGCGGCGCAGTCGGCGTCGCCGTGGCGATGCTGGTCGCAGCGCCGGCGCGGCGCCCGGTAGCGTGAGCGCGATGAGCGACGCTCGAGGGCCGTGTGATCGCGATTGCCGGGGCCGGTGGCAGCCTCGGACCGGTCGTCGCCCGCCGCCTCGGCGATGCCGGCGCCAGCCTCGCGATCACCGACGTGAACCAGGAGCGCCTCGATGCGCTCGTCGCCGACCTCGGTCTGCCGGCGGATCGGATCGAGGCCGAGGTCGTCGATCTGCTCGACGAGAACGCGAGCGTCGGCTGGGCCAAGGCGATCGACACCCGTTTCGGGCGCATCGATGGGCTGCTTCACCTGGTCGGTGGCTGGAAGGGCGGCGAGCCCCTGGCGACGGCGCCGCTGGCCGACTACGAGTGGCTGCACGACCTGCTCGTTCGCACGACGATCTACACCACGCGCGCCTTCTACGACGCGCTCGCGGCCAGCGAGCACGGTCGCTTCGTCCTCGTCTCCTCGAAGCAGGGCCAGGACCCCGACGGCACCAATGCCGCCTACGGCGCGACCAAGGCCGCGGCGGAGAGCTGGACCCTGGCGCTGGCGGATTCGTTTCGCCAGGCCGAGTCGGCGGCAACCGCGAACAT
This sequence comes from uncultured Solirubrobacterales bacterium, assembly GCA_963730145.1. Lineage (GTDB taxonomy): Bacteria > Actinomycetota > Thermoleophilia > Solirubrobacterales > 70-9 > WHSW01. Next base: position 87,813 of record CAVSQT010000001.1, on the reverse strand, counting down.
CATCGTCATCAACGCGATCCTGAGCCAGAGGATGCGCGACGAGAACCCCGACAAGCCCTATCGCAGCTTCACCTCGACCGACGACATCGCCGAGGCGATCGCCTTCCTCTGCTCGAACGCGGGCGCCAAGATCAACGGCAAGCGCCTGCCGCTGCATCCGCTGAGGTGACCCGCGCTTGAGCGCGACGCGGGGCTTTGCCTCCGACAACCACGCCGGCATTCACCCCGAGGTGCTGGCGGCGATCGCCGCCGCCAACCACGGCCACGCCGACTCCTACGGCGCCGACGCCTGGACCGCGCGCGCCGAGACCGCCTTTCGCGAGCATTTCGGCCCCGACGCCCGCGCCTTCTGCGTCTTCAACGGCACCGGCGCCAACGTCGCCGCGATCGACGCGCTGACGCTCTCCCACGAAGCGGTGATCTGCACCGAGACGGCGCACATGCACGTCGACGAATGCGGCGCACCCGAGCGCCTCAGCGGCACCAAGCTGCTCACCGTCGCGACCGAGCACGGCAAGCTCAGCGCCGCCGACGTCGAGCGCTGGGAGTCGCGCCGCGGCGACGAGCACCAGGCTCAGCCGCGAGTCGTCTCGATCACCCAGTCGAGCGAGCTCGGCACCGTCTACACGCTCGATGAGACGCGGGCGATCGCCGACGCCGCCCACTCGCTCGGGATGTTCCTGCACGTCGACGGTGCTCGCCTCGCCAACGCCGCCGCCGCGCTCGACTGCTCGCTCTCGGCCCTCGGTGCCGACGCCGGCGTCGACGTCGTTTCCTTCGGCGGCACCAAGAACGGGCTCATGCTCGGCGAGGCCGTCGTCTTCATCGCGCCCGAGCTCGGCGAGCGCTTTGCCTACACGCGCAAGCAGTTCGGCCAGCTGGCCTCGAAGATGCGCTTCATCTCGGCCCAGTTCGAGGCCCTGCTCAGCAGCGATCTGTGGTTGCGAAACGCCGCCCACGCCAACGCGATGGCGGCTCGCCTCGCCGTCGCCGTCGAGGCGATCGAGGGCGTCGAGATCAGCCACCCCGTCGAAGCCAACGTCGTCTTTGCCCGGCTCGAGCCGCGAGCAACCGAGCGCCTGCTCGCCGAGCTCGACGGCGAGCACCCGTTCTATGTCTGGGACGCGCCCACCGGCGAGGTGCGGTGGATGTGCTCCTGGGACACCGAGCCCGCCGACGTCGACGCTTTCGCAACCGCGATCGCCGCGGCGGCATAGGCGGTAACGGGGCCGGCCCCGCGCGACGGCTCGGATCAGGGTGGGGTCGTGCGCACGTGGGGCGTCGCCCGGCCTTCCGCCTTCGGCGAGCTTGTGCTCGTACATCGAATCGTCGGCGAGGCTGAGCAGGCCGTCGACCGAGTTGGCCTCGGCCGCGGTCGCGATTGCGACGCCGATGCTGACCGAGAGCCCGAAGGGCCGGCTGGAGCGGCTCGCGACCGCGACCGCGTCACCGATCTCGAGGCGAAGCTGGTCTGAGCGTCGTCGGAGCCGCCGACGCCGCAGCAGCGCCAGCTCGTCGCCGCCCATGCGCCCGATCAAATCGCCCTCGCGAGCGACCGCGGTGAGCGCCGCGGCGGCCTCGCGGATCAGCTCGGAGCCGGCATGGTGGCCGTAGGTGTCGTTGACGTAGGCGAGCCCGTTGAGATCCACGAACACGGCGGTCAGCGGCTCGCCGGAGTCCTGCGCCGCGGCGAACGACGACCGCCGCCTGCTCGAAGAAGCTGCGTCGCGAGGCCACCCCGGTCAGCTCGTCGGTTTTCTCCAGCTCGTCGGCCGACATCGGCGCTCAGGGTAGCCTGAACCGATGGCAAGCGAGGCGCGACGGGGGCTGTGCGCGAGCGGATCGACAAGCTTGGCGCCGCCGGACTCTCAGCGCTACCCGACCGCGTCGCTCGCGTGCTCGCCGGGCGCCCGATTCGCATCGACGGACAGCAGCTCGACGTTCACGTCCAGCTCGCGCTGCGCGTCTCGGCGCTGACCGGGACCGGCGTCTTTCAGGCGCGAGCGGTGGAAGTGGAGCGAGCCGCCACCCGGGCGGACGCGCGCGCCGTTGCCGGGCGGCGGATCGAGCTCGCGAAGGTGACGCAGTTGCGCGTCGACGGTGGGGAGCGAGACGATCGCGGCTCGCCTCTACACGCCCCAAGACCTGGTGGCCGCGGCGCCGCTGATCGTCTTCTTTCACGGTGGCGGCCACGTCATCGGCGATCTCGACACCCACGACCAACCGTGTCGCTTCCTCGCGCGCCACAGCGGGGCGCTGGTGCTCTCGGTCGACTACCGGCTGCGCGCCCGAGCATCGCTTTCCGGCGGCGGTCGACGATGCCCTCGCCGCCTTTCGCTGGGCCCACCGCGAGGCCACGGCTCTCGGTGGCGATCCTCGGCGCATCGCGGTCGCGGGCGACAGCGCCGGCGGCAACCTCGCCGCCGCGGTCGCCCTGCGGGCGAAGCTCGACGGCGGCCCCGCTCCCGCCTTTCAGGCGCTGATCTATCCGGTTACCGACTACTCGGCAAACCACCGGTCGGCACAGCTGTTCGGCGAGGGGTTCTTTCTCACCCAGCGCCAGATGGACTGGTATCGCGATCATTACTTCGCCACCGAGGACGAGCGCCGCGACCCCAGCGCTTCGCCGCTGCTGGCAACCGACCTCTCGGGCGTGGCGCCGGCGCTGGTCGTGACCGCGGGCTTCGATCCCCTGCGCGACGAGGGCGAGGCCTACGCCAAGCGCCTGCGCGAGGCGGGCGTGGCGACGACGCTTCGCCGCGAGCCCGATCTCATTCACGGCTTCATCAACGCCGCCGGGCTCGGCGGCCGGCCGGCCGAGGCGCTGGGGGCGATCGCGACGGATTTGCGCCAGGCGCTTTAATGCGGAACGGCCGCGACCGGCAGGCGTGGCCGAAGCCGTGTGAGCTCTCGCAGTCAGGGAGCTGAGAAGCCCGGAACGAGACTCGAACTCGTGACCCCCTCCTTACCATGGAGGTGCTCTACCAACTGAGCTATCCGGGCGCCCGGCGGATGAGTGTACGAGAGCAATGCGGGGCGTGCACGGGCGACCTGGATCGATGACCAAGACTCGAGAAAGCTTCACCAGCGCCTACGACGAGCACGTCTGGGACGTGTACGGGTTCTTCGGCTACCGCCTGCGCTCGCGCGAAACGGTCGAGGATCTGACTCAGATGACCTTCGAGCGTGCGCTGCGCGCATGGGACCGCTTCGATCCAGAGCGCGCCAGCCTCAAGACCTGGATCCTGACGATCGCGCACAACCTGCTGATCGATCATTTCCGCCGCGACCGCACGAGCGCAGACCGAGCTGCTCGGCGAGGGCGAGGCGGCCGACCTGCAGCTGGGCGGCGACGACGGGCTGGATCCCAACCTCGGCTTGTCCCCTGACCTCGAGGCGGCTCTGGCACGCTTGGGTGAGCGCGAGCGCACGCTCATCGCCCTTCGCTTCGGCGGCGACCTGACCGGGCCGGAGATCGCCGAGCTGACCGAGCTCTCCCTCGCCAACGTCCAGCAGATCCTCTCGCGTGGCTTGAAAAAGCTCAGAAACGAGCTCGTCACGCCCGAGCCGCTCGGCTGACCGGTAGCCGGGTTGCTTAATCGGCTGGTTTCGACAAAGATCACCTGTAGTCAAGTGTCGAGTTTGCCGCGATCATCCGTCAGGGGGGGAGATCGCCCGGTCCGCGAGGAAGACCGGGCGAGGTTCGTCGACCTTCCACAGGCCGAGCCGGATTACGACGACACGGTCAGCGAAAAGCTGCGCGAACTACCGCAGCGGCCGGGAGCGGTCCGGCAACGGCACGACGACGGCGGCAACGGCGCATCGGCACGCCCGGTTTCCGGTTCCCGAGCGCTTTCGCACCGACGGGCGCGACGGCTCGTCGCGCTGGCGCGAGCTCTTCTTCCGCGCCGGGCGCCGGCGCCACGAGTCGGCGATTCGCCACAGAAATCGTCGCGGGTATCACCATGCGACGCGTGCTGGCGATCAGCGACGCGGTCGCGGTGGTGGGCGCGCTCGGGCTGCTGGGCGCGGCCGAGGCGCTCGGGTACCAGGTGCTGCCGCAGCAGCCGTTGGTGGTCATCCCGGTCGCCGTTGTTGCCTGGTCGCTGCTGGCGGGAGTGGGCGGCATGTACCACGTCGACGAGCAACGTCTCGATTGCTCGATCGCCGACGAGATCGGTCACGTAGCGCAACTCGCCGCCGGCTGGACCTGGCTCTTGTTCCTGGTCGACACGTTGGTCACGGCGGGCCCGGCTCCGGTGTCGCCGGCGATCGCCCTCTGGCTCGTCGCGGTGCCGATGATCCTCTCCGGCCGCGGCCTGGTCAGGGCCTTGGCGCGCAGAGGCGCAGTGGTATCGCCAGTCGGCGTTCGTCGTCGGGCGCGACGACGACGCGGATCGCGTCATCGACCTGCTCGATCGCCATCCCGAGTACGGCGTCGACGTGACTCAGCGAATTTCGCTCGATCGTTATGCCGGAAGGAGCCGAGTCGACGCGCTGATCGATCTCGCCGAGCAGGCAGACGTCGATCGCGTCATCTTCGCCAGCAGCTACGAAGGCCTCGACGAGCGCACCGGCGCGTTGCGGTTCCTCTCCGAAGGCGGGATCAAGGTCGATCTGGTTCCGGGCGATTCCGAGGTGTTCCGATCCGACGCGGAGCTCCACTTCGTCGAGGGCCTGCCTTTCCTCACCCTGCCGTCAACCGGGCGCGCGCGCTCGGCCTCGCTGTTCAAGCGCGCGATCGATGTCGGCGTCGCTTCCGTCTGCCTGGTGCTCGCCTCGCCGCTGCTCGCCTACGCTGCGATCCGGATCAAGCTCGGGTCGCCCGGGCCGGTCTTCTTCCACCAGCCCCGCGTCGGCCGTGGCGGCGAGTACTTCGAGCTTCGCAAGTTCAGGACGATGGCCGAGGACGCCGACGGGCGCAAGCACGAGGTCGACGGCCTCAACCCACGCACCGACGGCATGTTCAAGCTGCGCCAGGATCCGCGGGTGACCAGGTTCGGCGCCTTCCTGCGCCGCTACTCGATCGACGAGCTGCCGCAGCTGATCAACGTCCTGCGCGGCGAGATGAGCCTGGTGGGCCCGCGACCGCTGATCCAGGCAGAGAGCGAGCTCGTCACCGATCACTACCTCGCCAGGTTCAACGTGCGTCCCGGAATCACGGGCCCTTGGCAGGTGTTCGGACGCAGCCACATCCCCTTCGACGACATGCTCAAGCTCGATTACACCTACGTCCTCAACTGGTCGATCGGCGACGACGTCAAGCTGCTGATCCGGACGCTGGCAGCGATCACGCACGGGCGCGGCGCCTACTGAGCCACAGGTCGTCCGCGCGTCGATGCGGATCCTGCACTTCTACCCCTTCGTCCCGGCCGGCAAGGCACGGCGGGACGTTGCGTCTCGCGGCCGCCCTGTCCGGGACCGCGCTCGCCGCCGATACGGAGCTCCACTACTTCGATTCCGAGACGAAGCGGTGGCATGGCCCGTTCGATCTCGATCTCGATCGATCCGCGCCATCCGACGCCAGTCGCAATCGGGCTCTCGCGGTGACGCGCTCAAGCGGTGGGTCTTTCCCTCGACGCTGTGGGAGAGCGGAAGGCTCGCCGGGCGGGCTCTGCCGGACTACCTCGAGCCGGCTCGACCCACCCTCGGCTCGACGGTCCTGTTCCTGCACACGACGTATCTCGCGCCGGTGCTTCGGCGGCTCTCGGGCGAACCCGCCCGCACGGTCGTCGACGCCTACGACCTCGTCTGGCGTGCGCACCTGAACGACGCCGGCGCCGCTCGGGGTGGACTCCGAGCCGCGCGACGAGCCTATGCGGCATCGGTTCGCCCGCGCGAGCTCACCGCGCTGCGACGAGCCGGCACCGTGCTCGTTGCGGGCTACGACGACCACGCTGCGCTCAGCGGCGAGGTCGCCGATGCGCGCTGGCTGCCGACGCCGGTGCCGTTGACGGCGTCGGCGCGCCGCGCGCGGATTCGAGCAAGTTGCGGGTGGGCATGCTGGGCAACTTCGCGCACTCCTCGACGATCGGGTCGGCCAAGCAGATACTCGCCTCGAGGCTCGTCGACGATCCGCAGCTCAACGGTGGTCCTCGCGGGATGGGGCTCGGAACGTTTCGCCGGCGAGCCGGTAAGCGTGCTCGGAGCCGTCGATCGCCCCGAGGACTTCTACGCGCAGATCGATTGCGTGATCGCCCCGGTGGCGGGAGGCAGCGGGATCAAGTGCAAGCTCGCCGAGGCCCTCGAAGCGGGCCGGCCGGTGCTGACCACGGCGCTCGGCGCCTCCGGCTACCCGCCGCTGCTGCGGCGCCACTTCTGCGTCGCAGAGCCCGGGGATCTCGACGGGGCGAAGGTCAGGCTTGCGATCAGCGAGTTCGACGCAGGGCTCGCCAGAGCCGATGCAGATCGTGTCCTCGGCTGGGACACGGTGACGGCCGAGTACGCAAGGTCGGTCGGCGTCGAGACGTAGTCACGGCGCGACGCGTTCGAGCACCGCTTGCCATCGCGGCGCTGCAGCCTCGGCGGTGTAGTGGCGGGCGATGACGGCGTCCGTATGGCTGAGCTCGCTGCCGGCTTTGCCCATTGCCGCCGGTCGCGAACCAGTCGCCGAGGCCTCTCGCGAGATCGGTGACCGTGCGCGGCACGACCATCAATGGGTCGCCGAAGCGCGGGGCGAGATCGTCGATTCCCCCTCCGGGGAAAGCGAGCACCGTCGCGCCGCAGGCGAGGGCCTCGAGGACGACGTTGCCGAAGGGCTCGGGGCGAAGCGAGGGGACGACGACCAGTGCCGCGCGCCGAAACCACGGCCGCGGATCGGGATCGAAGTCGGCCAGCGTCCACCCGTTGGCAGCGCATCGCTCGCGCAGGGCGCGCGCCGCCTCGTGGAAAGGGCTGCCCGGCCCTTCGGCTCCGAGGAAGGTCAGGCTGGGGGGCTCGGGCAGGTCGCGAAATGCGCGCTCGAACGCATCCGCGAGGACGCCATGGCCCTTCCATCGATTGAGGCGGCCGGCGAACAGCACGCCTTCCCGGCTCTCGTCGTCGTCACGGGTGAGCCAATGCGGCTCGAGCCAGTTGGGGCAGATCTCCGTCACGCTCGGCGCACCGGCGCACGCCGCCCACCGTTCGCCGACTCCGTGTGAGACGGCGACGACCTGCGTCACCCTGCGCCCGTGAAACCGAACCAGGGCTCGGTGCCTGGCGCTGCGCGGCTCGATCCATTCGCGCAGCACGAGCGCACGAGGAGCGCTGTCGCCGCGCCGCGCCAGGACCGCCGACGAGTTGTAGATCGTCAAGTCGCTGTTCGCCGGCGGGGTGGTTCGCGGGCTCGGGCGCAGGCCCGTGACGCCGCGGCTCGAGGCGATCACGACCCGGCCGGCGGTCACCCGCAGGCCGCGACGCTCGGCGAGCTCATCCATTCCCAGGGAGGGCCGCGATGCCGGCACGGTCAGGGTGACCTCGCTCCCCAGCGTCTGCAGCAGCGTCGCCAGCCTGATCGCCGAACGATCGGCGCCGAAGAGCTCGCGACTGGAGCAGACGAGCTCGACCTTCACGATTCGTGGCGGGCGGCGCCGGTGGCTCGGGGACCTGGCCGGCGATCTCCTGCAGGAGCTCGATGTAGCGCCGGCAGACGCTATCCCACGAATAGCGCGAGCGGACGATCTCGCGACCGCGTTCTGAGAGCGCCCGTGCTTGCTCGGGCGAGGCGATCAGCGTCGTCAGACGCTGGGCGAGATCGTCGGCCGACGAGAAGTATGCGTCGCAGTCGCCCAGCACCTCTCGATTGAAGCCGACGTCGAAGGCGAGGCTCGGCGCGCCCGCGCCGAGCGCCTGCAGCAGCGCGGGGTTCGTGCCGCCGACGGAGTGGCCGTGGAGATAGACGAGCGCATGCCGGAAGAGCTGGCTGAGCAGGCGCTGATCGGAGACGTGGCCGAGCCAGACGACGCGCTCGGACTCGCTCGCGAGCGCCTGCATCGCAGCGAGTCGCCGAGTCTCCGGGGCTCGCCGATCCGACGATCACATGGGTCGGCCGGGTCTCCGCCTCGAGGCGGCGAACGCCGTCGACGACCATCTCGACGTTGTTCTCCGGGACCAGCCGGGCGACGGTCAAGACGTAGGAGCCGGGCTCGATCCCCAGCGGCGCCAGCGCGTCGGCGGCGTCGTCGGTGACGATCTCGCCGCCGTAGGGGATGTAGGCGGGCCGCCTGCCGAGGTCGCGCTGCCAGATCTCGGCGATCGCGCGCGAATCGCTGACCAGGCTGGTCGCGACTCGAGTCGCGACACGAGCTCCGCCGCGAAAGACCGCTCGCCCGAGCCGGTTCCACTTGCCGCGTTCCCATTCGAGCCCGTCGACGTTGACGGCTGCGGGAACGCCTGCCGAGCGCAGCAGCGGCAGCCAGTAGCCGTTGGCGCAGTTGAGCACCAGGGCGGCGTCGAGGTCGCGACGCCGTGCGTCCCAGCACGAGCTGAGTCCGTAGGTGGGCGTCGAGAGGTGCTTGCTGTCGAGGCCTCGGGTTCGCACGCATTCGGCGCCGTCGACGATCAGCGGCGGGTCTCGCCGGGCCCCCTCGCGGCCGTAGACGACGACCTCGTGGCCCTCGGCGACGGCGTAGGGAACGAGCGCGCGGACGAAGGTCTCGAATCCGCCGTACGTGCTCGGGTAGCCGCGGCTGCCGATCACGGCGAACCTCATCTCGGTCCGCCGATCTCGGTAGGGGCCCGGCCGAGCAGGGCGGCGGCGGCGCGGCGGCTCGGCCGATTGCCGCTGAGCGGCCAGTCGCAGCTCGCGGAGCAGGGCCGCGGATCGAAACGCGATCGCGCGCCCGCGACCATGGCGTTTCGAATGCAGGATCACCTTGTTCACGGCGAGCAGGGCCCAGAGGCGCGAATCCGCTCTCGATGCACCGCCGAGATGAACCACCTCGGCCTCCGGCTCGAGGCAGCTCATGAACCCCTCGTCGCGCGCGCGCAGGGCGTAGTCGGTGTCCTCCGAGTAGAGGAAGAAGCGCTCGTCCCATTCTCCGCACGCCTGCAGGCATTCGCTCGAGATCATCAAGGCGGCGCCGGAGATCCAATCCGCCGTGGTCGTGCGGGCGTAGGCCGACATCTCCAGAACCGCCTCTCCCCAGCCACGCCTCCCCGCGCGACGCACGCCCGAGCACCGTCTCCGCGAGCGCTCGGGCCGACGGTCGGCTCGCGCCGCAGGGTCGGCAGGACGGCGCCGGAGCCGTCCTGGCACAGAGGGGCCGCGAGTCCGATCCGGCCCTCGATCGAGTCGAGCCGGCAGGCGGTACGAAGCCGGCGCTGCAGCGAGGCTGCCGATCCGCGAGAGAGGCGCACGTCCGGGTTCAGCAGGAGCACGTCCTCGTCTCCCCGTGTCAGCCAGGGCGCGATTGACCGCGGCCGCGTAGCCGAGGTTGCGATCGAGCTCGATCAGCTGCGCCGCCGGGGCGGATCCCCTCAGCAGCTCGCGAGTGCGATCGCGGGAGTCGTTGTCGACGGCGACGAGACGCCATCGAGTGCCCTCCATGCCCGCTTCGAGCGAGTCGAGCAAGCCGGGGAGGACGGCGGCGCTGTCGTGAGTGACGACGACCACCCGAATCGGCCTCGCCGCAGAGCCGTCAGTCCCCACCCCAGCCTCCGTGGACGACGAACGACTTCGTCATGCCGATGACCCGTTCGCGATGGATCCGGCCCTCGGGGAAAAGCCGGCGCACCTCCCTGGCGCTGAGCAGCCTGATCTCCTCGACCGCCGCGGTTGCCTCGGCCGTGTCCGGCAGCGCCTCGTGGTAGCCGAGCGCGAACCGCCGCACCAAGCCGATCTGAATCCTGCGCGGCAGGAACTGAAAGCCTGGGAAGAAGAAGTGCGGTTCGATCGGGAAGTGACGATTCGGAGTTTGGACGAAGTAACGCACGTCCGACGCGGCGAACCTCGGCCGCCATCGCTTCCTGAGTCGGAAAGGTCGCCGAGGTGCTCGATCACGGAGTTGGAGAAGACGACATCGAACTCGTCGTCGGCGAACTGGCGGAGGTCGCGAGCATCGCCTGCGAGCTGAGCGAAGGCTGGCGGCGCCGGCGCGCTCCTGGTTGAGGTTCAGGAGCACGATCTCGAGCGATTCACGGTCCAGCGCTCCCATCTGCCGCCAGTACGACTCCGTCTCCGCCGACGTCCAAGATCCGAACCGGGGCCTCGAGGCGGTCGACCAGCTGCTCGAAGATCCGGTGGCGCCGGCGCCGATACCGATTGGCGAGGGAGTCAGAACGACGGTTGTCGGCGATTCGGTAGAGGCGCTTCACCCCTCGAATGCTCGCAGGCGCCGCCGGCCGCTACGTTGGGCGCGAGCTCGTGACGTGTTCGGTGCCTGCCTCGGGCACGGTGATCTTCACCATCTGCTGAGCCCGTGGGTGCTCCCAATCGCCGATCAGCTCCGGCCGCAGCCCGATTGCCTTGCAGGCATGCCGTATGTCGTCCCATAGGTAGTGGTAGGGATCGCGATCGCGGTGGCTCGTGACCCCCCCTGGCTGATGTGTGATCGGGCCGAACAGCTGGTCCTCGGTCTGGCAGAGAAAGAGGCTTGCGTACATCGAACCGCCAGGGCTCAGCACGCGCGCGGTCTCCCGAATCGAGCGTTGTATCTGGTTCAGGGGCAGGTGCGTCCAGACACTCACCGCGATCGCGCGATCGAACGAGACGCCGAAGCGCCAGGCGCCGAAATCGTCGGTGACCAGCAGCTGGTCACGATCGATACGACCCGCGAGCCCGTGGCGCGGCACCTCGACGCTGTAGCCGGCATCGATCAACGAGGGGTTGCTGTCGATGCCGAAGTAGTTGCCGGGATCGAGATATGGGATGAAGTGAACGCCTCCGCGTAGACACCCGCAGCCCACGTCGAGCAGCTTCATCTCCGGGCTCAGCTCGCCCTCACGCACCATGAACTCGAACTGGAGCCTGCCGATCTCAGCCCAGAGCCCGCCGACCGCCGCACGATGCTCGTCGTCCTCTACCTCCTCGGCGCTGAGAATGCGGCTGTAGCTCGGTGTGCGCCCGCGGGCGCCTCCTGTGTCTCTCATTTTGCTCGTCTAACGGCCGCTCGGTGCGGCCGCTCAGCCGCTCTGCATGACCCAGCCGTTGACGTCGCCACCCATCACCACGTTCCCAGCCGGCTTCTTCACGCAGAAGCCGACTTGGTAGGTGCCGGGGAGGAGCGTGATGGAGGCGCTCGCCGACTGCATGCGGAGGGTTTCGTCCACCCCGGTGAACATGTCGTTGCCGCTGAGAGCATAGAAGTTCTCCGGCGGACCCCCCGCGCCCGGCGAGTCCCAACAGAGGCCGATGTATGCGCCTTCCAAGCCCGGACCGCCGCCGATGGCAAGCGGGGCCGAGGCCGCACCGGTGATACGTGGCTGCGCCGCGGTCGTCGTCATGCTGACGGTCGGACCGCGGAACACGTAATCGGGACCGACGGGAGGGTTGCTGCCGGGGCTGACGGCGCCAGCGAATGTCTTGATCGCACCCGGGAACCCGAGCGTCGACTCATCCACGTCGGCGCCCGTGAGGCTGTTGTCGGAGACGTCGGGTCCAGTGAGCGTGTCCTGCGCGATGTCCTCGCTCAGCAACGCATCCTGCGCGATGTCCTCGGTCCTGAGGCCTCCGTCCACCCGGAAGTCGTCCCGCACGTCTGCGCTCAGCACCTGATTGCTGCCGATGTCGGCAGTGGTCAGCGAATCATCTGCCACCTCGGAAGTTCTCACCGAGTCGGCCCTGAGGTCGACGGCTGCGAGCCCGCCGTTCCCCAAGGCGTCATTACGGACGTCCGCGGAATAGACCTGGTTGTCCACGATGTCCGTGCTGAAGACCGTGTTGGCGGCGTAGGCGACGCCGCCGGTGAGGACCAAGAACAGGGCAAGCGCACCCGTCCACTGTTGTCGAAGGTGGGCAACGACGCGGCGGGCGTGGACTCGCATTGTGGTCTCCTGTGATCGGGCCATGTCACTCTCCCTCATCGAGGGTCGATGTCAAGGGCGGCCGATGGAATTGGGCGAGTCCCGGCCGCTCGAGTACTCCAGCCGGCGCCACGCTCCCCGCATGGTGCAGCATTACCGCTGCGCGAGCTCGAGCGACGTCGGGCGAGCCCTCCTGTGTTTCTCAGGGTGGAGCGGGCAGGTGGGGGGACGGTGGGGGTGGCTAGATCGCGCCGATTCGGTCGCTAGGGAAGTCGCCCCGCTGCGGAAGCCGCCGCCGTGCGGTCGACGGGCTCCTTGGCTGCGCCTCGAGCAGCCGGCGCCAGAGGAAGGCTCGCAGCAACCGGCCCTCGGCGCCGAGAGTCTCGTTTCGTCCCGCCAGCTCCCGAGCGTGGCGCGCGGCCAGCCAGGCGATCGCGCCAGGCGATCGCTCGCTATCGACGAATCGGCGCAGCTGCCTGCGGCGCGACGGAGGTATCTGATGCTCGCGCCGGGCAAGCAGGAGCCGCGCGATCAGCGATACGCGGCAGTACTCCTGGAAGTAGCTGGTCCGCCAGTGCTCGTAGAAGTACTGCGGTCGGTCGCGGAAGTCCCGCAGCCGCTCGCCGAGCCCCCGGCCCGGGCCGGCGCGGGCCGGGGCGTGTTCGTGGCCGAGCAGCGACTGCGCGTGCTGCACGTAGTCGTAGAGCGGGCGATCGACGTAAGCGATCTCGCCCATGGTCGCCCCCACCAAGGCCAGCCAATGATCGTGAAAGATCTTTCCGAACGCCGGCGGGAACGGCAGCGCGAGCTCGACCACCTCGCGTCTGAACAAAGCGGAAGAGCCTGAGACCGTGTTTGCGAGCAGCAGCGAGGCGAAGTTGGAGCTGTTGTTGCGACGCCTGTTCCAGTACGTGGGCGAGAGCAAGCTGCCGTCGCCGGTGACGATCCGGGCGTCGCTGTAGACGAGCGGCGCATCGCCGATGCTCGACCGCAACACGGCCAGCTTCTCCGGAAACCAATAGTCGTCCTGATCTGCGAGTGCGACGAACTCGGCCGAGGCGGGAACCATCTCCAGCGCCCGCTCGAAGTTGTGAAAGAAGCCCCGGCGTCGCTCCGACCGCGAGAGCACGAATCGAGGGTCGTCCGCGATCAGCGACTCGAGCGCCGAGAGTCGCTGAGGCGAGGAGTTGTCGTCGCTGATCAGGCAGATCCAGTCCTCGTCGGTCTGCCGGCGGATCGATTCGATCTGCTGCTCGAGCAGGTTCGCGGGGGACTCGTACGTGGCCATGCAGATTGCGGTTCGACCGACCTGCGTCGAGCCGAGATTTCGGTCGAGTCGCGACGAGCTCGATCGAAACGAGCGGGACTCGCGCGGTCGTCCCGTCATCGAACGTCGCTACGAGCTCGATCTCGACGGTGCGATCGTGCGCGCTGGCGGGCAGCTGCACGATCGCCCAGAAGCCGCTGCGATACGCGGCTTCCCCGAGCTCGGCCGCGAGCTCTGGCCGCGGCATCGCATGGGCCATCGCCGGCTCGGCGCGGCCATCCACCTCGGTCTCGAGCGCACACAGCCGCCGAGCCGGGTGAAAGCAGGATCCGGAGATGAACGCCTGGTTGGGCCGATGACCCGAGATCGTGCGGGGAAGGGGCGTGTCGATATCGACCACGAGGCCGGCTCTCGACTCTTCGATTCCCGATCCCTGTCCCGGGCCACCGCACCGCGATCGGTCGGTCAGCGCCGCCACGAGACTGAGCCTAGAGGAGTAATCGCAACGCTCGCACGCTCGGGGTCGACCATGCCGGCGGCATTACGATGCAGCGGATGCGATCTGAGCAGGGCCGCCTCGCAGTCCCGACGCACCTGCAACGCGGAGCCCACCCGTCGCGAGAGGAGTGGCTGCAATCCGGTCGCTTCGTCGTCGAGCTTGTGCGCCGTACCCTCGCGCGCCAGGACTTGGCGGGCGTCGAGCTGCTCGACGTCGGCTGCGGAACCAAGGTCGTCAAGACGCTGCTCGACAACTCGATGGCGATTGGCGCCTACGTGGGGATCGACGCTTCCTCACAGGTGGTCGACTGGCTCCAGGCCAACGTCTCGGACCCGAGGTTCGAGTTCCATCACCTGGACGCCCACAACGCGATGTACAACCCGGACGGCAAGCCGCTCGCCTCCTTCGACCTGCTCCCAATGGGCCGACGCAGTTTCGACATGATCTGTCTCTTCTCGGTCTTCACGCACCTGGCCCCGCACGACTTCGTGGCGATGCTGCGGCTGCTTCGCCGGCATGTGAAGCCGAATGGGAAGCTGCTTTTCTCGTTGTTCCTGAACGATCCGGATCACCCGTCGCCCTACGCCCGTGCCGTCGACGAGGCGCTCGCCAGTGACGATCCGCAGGAAAGAGCGCGGGTTGCAGCCGCCGTCGCCCGGGCGAAGTCAACGCCGCGGCACGATCGCCGCTTCGTCGACGAGGTCCCCGATCGGCCGCTGATGATCGCGCGTTACGACAAGGACTACGCCCTGGAGCTCTTGGACGGTCTCGGCTGGGAGCTGGTCTCGCTGAATCCGCCGCAGCGCTACATCCAGCACTACATGGTCTGCCGCCCGGTCTGACCTCGGCCGCATCCGGATTCCGGCCGCCGCCGCTCAGCCTGCGAGCGGGCCGACGCCGGCGACGCCGGCGGCGACCACCGCCAGCAGCGTGGCGCCCGAGAGCGCGTATGCGGTGATCAACCTCCGCAGCCGGTGTGGGGGCGCCGGTCGCCTGCGGGAGGCGTCGATCAGATGACTGCGTAGCTCGGCCCTGAAGCCCGCGCGGGGGATCGGGCGTTCGGCGCTGAGCCGGTCGGCGACCGCGTCCAAGTCCGGTTCGAGTCCGTTCATCTCGCTGCTCCTCGGTCATTGCTGGAACAGCGGCGATCTCGGATTCAGGTCGCGGGCCCGCCGGTAGGCGTCGACAGCCGCTTCGGCGTTGCCGGTCTGCGCCTCGAGTCTCGAGAGCACGAACCAGGTGCGCCAGTTGGTCGGCTCGTCGGAGGTCGAGTTGCGGGCTGCGATCACGGCGCCATCGAGATCTCCCGCCTGCTCGAGGACCAGCGCCTGCTGCAGGCTCGCCGTCGCCGAATAGGGCTGAATCGCGTCCGCGCGCCCGGCTGCGTCGAGCGCCTCGCTGAGCTCGCCCGCGTTCACGAGCCCCTGGCTCTCGCGAACCGCCGACGCGCCGGCGAGCGGGATCGCGACGATGACCATTCCGGCCAGCGCCATGGCCGCCAGCCCGACCCGAGACCCGAGCCGGCGGCGAGAGGACGCCTGCGTCGCCGCTTGCCGCGCGCCGGCGAGCGACGCCGCCAGGATGAGAAAGCAGACGGTGATCACGGGGATCTCCCAAACCCAGTCGAGCCCGGCCGCGACGACGAACGCGACGCAGCCCGCGGTTGTCGCCGCGGCGAGCGCCCGGCCCTCGCGGGCGCCGCGCAGCGCCGCCGCCGCCCCGAGGCCGAGAACGAGCAGGATCAGGGCGCAGATCAGGATCAGCCCCGGGACACCGAGCTCGCCGAGGGCCTCGAAATACAGGGAGTGCGCGTCGCGGACGAATCCGGTTCTGCTGCCGTCGCGAGCCCACAGCAACTCGAACGTGCCCGGGCCGATGCCGGTCAGCGGCTCGCTCTCGGCCGCGTCCACCATCGACGACCAGTACTGGTAGCGGCCGTTGCCGCCGGCGCTGTCGAATCGCTGCGCGGTGTCGGTCGGCCCGGCGCCGGCATCGGTGAACTGCTCCCAGCCGTTCGAGAGCTTGCCGGGAACGCCGAGCGCGATCGCGGCCACGAGACAGGCGACGGCCACGGCCGCGAGCCACCGAATCGCGACCGAGCGCTCGATCGTGGGGATTCGCAGGAGCTCGTGGCGTTCCGCCAGCGCGATCGCCGCCGTCAGCAGCGCCACCCCGGTGCAGACGACCAGGGCGACGGCGATCATCTCCGACCCCTGCGACTCGGCGAGCGCGCTGGTGAACCCGTCGGCGAGGGCGTGGCGCTGAGCGGCGGCGGCCACCGCCAGGCCGCTTCCCAAGCCCGCCACGAGCAACGTCGGCGCGAGCCGCAGCCGAGCCGGGTAAAGCGCGACGAAGACGACCAGCGCCGCCGCGATCTCGATCGCGCCTCCGCGCGAGAGCGTGAAGTAGGCGGCGAGGCTCATCGCCGGCAGCGCCGCGGCGGCCAGCGCTCGTGCGACGATCGAGCGCGCGCTCGCCGCGATCCACAGCACCAGCGGGATCCCGATCGCGATCAGGGCGGCGAGGCCGTTCCAGTAGCCGAGCGGGTAGTTGAGGCGGCGCCCCTCGGGCAGCACCTGCGCCGCCTCGTTGACGGGAAACCATTCGGGGTGCAGGCGCGAGAGCAGCGCCAAAACGGCGACCGTGGCGATCGCGGCAGCAACGCCGATCGCGATCCTGCGGACGGCATCGCCGCGCTGCGCGGCGAGCGCAAGCGCGAGCACCCCCAGATAGGCGGCCACCCGGCCGGCTTCGGCGAAGCTGCGCTCGGCCGACTCCGACCAGCTGATCGCGAGCGTGGTCCAGGCGGCGAAAGCGGCGAGCAAGATCGAGCATCGCCCATCCGGCGCGCGATATCTGGGCCGCGGGCAGCACCCCGGCCGCGGCGCCGAGGAGGACGATCCACCAGATCGCGATTCCGACCTCACCGCGGACGATCGGGTCGTAACCGCCCCCCTTCAAGGCGAGGTAGACGACCAGCAAGAACGGCAGCACGTAGGCGGCCGCAACCGGGGCGAGACGCCTCAGGGTCTGCGCCGACGACGAGTGCGCTGTCTTCGAAGGCTGCTCCTGCGCCGGAGCGTGGGCTCTGCGGTTGGATCTGCATGCCGTTCTTAATACGCACGGCGGCTGGCGCCGCTGACGCTTTCTGGGCTGGTCGCGAAAACAACTGTCAGCCGCGGGCAAGCGCTTGCGTATGTGGGGTCATGAGCAGGGCAAAAACAGCTTCAACTTTGGTGGCCGTGATCATGGTCGCGATCGGGCCGGCGCTCGCACAGGCGCAGGACGTCGGATCCGGGGTCGACCAATACACGGAGAATCCGCCCACGGCCGGCGGCAACGGCGGCGGCGGTGGAGGCGACGGCGGCGGTGGAGGCGGCGAGGGCTCCGGCTCCAGCTCGCGGCTCCGGGTCGGGCTCAGGCTCCGGCTCCGGTTCGTCTTCTGCCTCCGACTCCTCGCTGGATCCGTCGGTGGCCGACGAGCTCGCCGCCGAGGGCGCCGACGGCGAGGCCGCGGCTGCCCTGGCGGAGCAAGGGGCGTCCGATACGCCGGGCAGCTGGAGCTCGGCGAGCAACGGCGATGGCTCCTCCACGGGCTCCGGTGACGCGACCGGCTCCGGCGGCAGCACCGGCCGCGAGCTCCGGTGACGACGGCGGTGGCATTGGCGGTGTCGTGGACGAGGTCATCGGCAACAATGCCTCGAGCTCGACCTCGAGCTCGAACGGACTCGGAGTGGCGCTGCCGATCATCTTGGTGGCAGCGGCGATAGGCGCAGCCGCTTCATCTTCCTCCGCCGCGCAGATCCAGCGAGCACGGAAGCTAGGCGCCTTGGCGTTTTTGCGTTCCCGCCGCGCGGAACGCGGGGAGTCGAGGTTTCGCATGGGTCGACGTTCGACCGCGACGCTCTTCACCACCGTCGCCGCCATTGGACTCGCCTGGGTCGGCTCGGCGACCGCGGCGCGCTCGCTGACCACGGGATTCTCCGAATTCAGCTACCAGTCCGCGGACTCTGGCCACGCGGGCCGCGGCGTTCGAGCGGACCCTCGCAGCGAACGCTGAGATCGTCCGCGTGAACCTCGTCTGGAGCAGGATCGCGCGCAGCCTGCCGGCCGAGCCACGCAACCCGGCAGATCCGGCCTACGATTTCTCGGGCCCCGACCGGGCGATCGCCGAGGCCAGGGCGAACGGCCTCGACGTTCTCGTCACGATCTACTCGGCGCCGGAGTTCGCCGAGGGACCGAACCGACATCCCGATGCGCCTCCCGGAACCTGGAAGCCGGATCCCGCCGCGCTCGGCGACTTCTCCGCGGCGGTCGCGAGCAGGTACTCGGGCGGCTTCGCAGACCTGCCCAGAGTTCGCTACTTCGAAGTCTGGAATGAGCCGAATCTCGGCTTCTTTCCTGGATCCGCAGTACAAGGGCGACGCCGCCGTCGCGCCGCGCCGGTACCGCCGCATGGTCAACGAGGTCTTCGAGAGCCGTGAAGGGCGTCAATCGCGGCAAACAAGGTCGTCGCCGGGGGCCTGGCGCCGTACGGCGATCCTCCGGGGCGCAAGTCGAACCCGTCCGTTGGCGTTCTGGCGCGATCTGCTGTGTCTCGATCGCGACCTCGACGCCTCGAAGTGCCCGACCAAGATCAAGTTCGACATCCTCTCGCATCATCCGATCAACACCTCCGGCGGCCCGAGCAAAAGCGCGCTCCATCCCGACGATGTCTCCACTCCCGACTTCAAGAACATCACCGAGGTGCTGCGGGCGGCTGAGAAGCCGAACACCGTCGGCACCGGCGGTCGCCACCCGCTATGGGCGACCGAGCTGTGGTGGGACTCGAACCCGCCGGACACAGTCGAGGGCTTCCCGCTCAACGCCCAGGCCCGTTTCTACCAGGAGGCCCTCTACGTACTGTGGAAACAGCACGTCGATGTCGTCGATCCTGCTTCAGCTTCAGGACGAGCCGTTCGATCCCGTTGACGACCCGTTTCTCCGACAGCTCGACGGGCCTGCTCTTCGACGACGGCTCGCCGAAGCCCTCGTTCACATCGTTTCGATTCCCGCTGGTCACCGACGAGCTGCGACGCAAGACGCGCGTTTGGGGCAAGAGCCCAGAGTCGGGAAAGCTCGCGATCCAGCTCAAGCGCGGCAACGGCTGGCGAACCGTGAAGAGGCTCGAGGTCGATCGCGGCGACACCTTCTCGACGCAACTCCAGCTTCCGCGCAGCTACCGGATCCGGGCCGAGGTGTCGGGCGCGACGAGCCTGACCTGGCGCAGTCGCTGACCGACCGCACCCGCGTTACCGCCGCGCGCGCTATCCTTGCGCCAGTCCTCGTGTCTCGCCCTGTTGAGTGGGTGCGGCGGAGGTCTTTTTTATGACGGGCGACAACCTGTCGCCCCAGAGCTGATCAGAGGAGCAGATGGCTCGCGGAGATGTACGAATCGCCGTAACCCTCGCCTGCGAGGACTGCAAGCGGCGCAACTACCAGACGAACAAGTCGCGGCGTAACTCGCCCGACCGAATCGAGATGCGCAAGTACTGTCGCTGGTGCAAGCACCACACGGCGCACAAGGAGACGCGCTAGCGCGTCTGCGTCGTGGCCAAGTCCCGCGCACAGCGAAAGGCAGAGCAGCGTCGCCGGGCCCAGCTGGGTCAAAGCGGTGCTGCCGCCGAATCGCAGGCTCAGCACGACACCCAGGTGCCCGAGTCGGCCGATGTCGTCGAGGCCGAGCTCGCCGAGCAGGGCGCCGACCTCGAGGCGCTCAAGGGCAAGCCCGGCGACGCGCAGCCGGCCGCGCCGGCGCCCTCGCGCGCCGACGCCGGCGTCCCCGAGGCCGGCGAGGAGCCCGCCGACAAGATCAGCCGCCGCGCCCGCCGCGCCGAGGAGAAGGACCGCGCCGCGCGCAAGAAGGAGTCCGAGCGCCGCCGCGCTCCGCGCGAGCCCGTCGTCGAAAAGCGCCAGCGCGGTGGCGTCCTCGGCTTCTTCGCCCAGTGCATCGCCGAGCTCAAGCGCGTGCAGTGGCCCGATCGCGAGACCCTGATCCAGGCCTCGGCGATCACCCTGATCTTCATCGCCGTGATGGCCGCCTACCTCGGCGTCCTCGACGCGATCTTCAACTTCCTGGTCCAGCGGATCCTCTGATCTCACCGCCCGGACTCGACCCCCGCCCTTCAAGAGAAAGCTGCTGTTAGAGAAATGTTTCGCTGGTTCGTAATCAACACCTACTCAGGCCACGAGAACAAGGTCAAGTCCAACCTCGAGCACCGCGTCGAGACGATGGGCGCGCGCGGTCGCGTGCGCCAGGTCGTCGTCCCCACCGAGCAGGTGGCAGAGCTCAAGGACGGCCAGCGAATCCAGGTCGAAAAGCGGACGATGCCCGGCTACGTGCTGGTCAACATGGAGATGACCGACGACGCCTGGGGCCTGGTCAAGAACACGCCCGGCGTCACCGGCTTCGTCGGCTCGCGCAACAAGCCGATCCCGCTGAGCCAGCCCGAGGTCGACCGGCTCATGCACCGCGAGTCGGCCGAGCGCCCGCGCGCCGTCGCCCAGTTCTCGGTCGGCGAGTCGGTCAAGGTGATCTCCGGCCCGATGTCGGACTTCTCCGGCGAGATCGCCGAGATCAACGAGGACGCCCAGCGGCTCAAGATCCTCGTCTCGATCTTCGGTCGCGAGACGCCGGTCGAGGTCGGCTACGACCAGGTGAAGAAGGTCTGAGCGCGCCGGTGGCCGGGATGCAGATTCAGACCGTTCTGATCAAGCCCGCTGTCGCGCGGTTGCGGGTCGCGATCTTCACGGAGTTGCTGAAGGCCAGGGAAGAGAAGCAATTGCTGGATCTGGGGGCCGGTCCTTGCACATTCGCCATGCACGCCCGCGACTTGGGCTTCGACGTCACGGCGGTGGACGCGCGAACCGAACGGGTGCCATCAGCTGAGAAGCTCGGTTCGGTCCGCTTCGTGCAGAGCGACATCCGCTCCTACGATCTCAGCGGTTCGCCGCTGATCTCGATTCTCGGGCTCTTCTACCATCTCACGCTCGACGATCAGATCGAACTGCTTTCGCGGTGTACGCACGCGACGGTGATCCTCGAGACACAGGTCCACGACCCGAGCTACATACCCCCGCTGGCACGACCCTGGGCTGAGCAGCTTCAGGAACTCGACGGCTATCAGGGCGTGCTGTTCCGCGAGAATGACAATCCGATGGCGAGCGTCGGCAATGCCGCCTCGTTCTGGCACACTCTCCCCTCGTTGCTCCATCTTGCGGAATCCTCGGGTTTTCGGGAGGCCAGGGTGATCGAGCCGCGCTACACGACCAAATACGGCATGCGGCGCTTCCTCACGTTCAATTGAGCCATTTTCGTCCAGTGAAAGTCCTGCTGCTCCTAGCTGTCTTGGCCGCGCTCGGCCTCTCTGCCTGCGGCGGCGATGACTCGGAGGAAAGCTCTGATCCGGCCGGGACGAGCACCGGCGCGCAAACTACGGGAGCCGAGGACGACTCCGACGGCGACAACGCCGCCGCGGAAGATGAAGCGGCAAGCGCCGGTCCGGGCACCGCCACGCGCTTGTTCCTCGATGCGGCCAGCGCGCGAGACACGGAGGAAGTCTGCGCGTCGATCACGCCGACGTTGGCGCAGTTCTTGGAAGACCAGAAGGAGGGAGGTTGCGAGAACAAGAAGAGCGACCTCTACGCCCTTCCGGCCATGCAGATCGACAGGGCGAAGGTGAGTGCCGACGGTAAGCAAGCGCAGGTGATCGCACTGGCACAGGGTGATCGGGAGATCCTGTTCGGGCTGCAACTGGACGAAGGCCAGTGGGTGCTCGCGAGCTTCCAGCGCTTCCCGGTCGGCGAGGAAGCTGATTTCGGATGAGGGTCGCGCATTTCGGCACCCTCGACGTCGAAAGCTACGACGACCTGCTGCTGCCGCGCCTTCTCGAGCACCGTCTGAGCGCGCCTGAGTTCGAGCTCGTGCATGTGTCCCGGCTCGGGGGGCAGGGTCGGTGGGCCGGGTGCGCGCCGACGGTGTCGGCCCGCGACTTCGTCGCTGATCCCGGGCAGATCGACGCGGTCATAGTCGGCGGGGAGCTGCTTCAGGAACCCGCCCGAGGTTCGTCCCAGCCGCAAAGCTCCGACGAGGCGCTCGTTCCCGCCGGGGCGGCGCTTTGGTTCGCCGCGACGGTGACGGCGGCTTGCGCACAAGCGCCGTGCATCTGGAACGCCCCGTGGCTGTCACGCGAGTCCCAGGGCCAGGCCGCAGAGACCCTGCGCTGGGCCGCGACGGCGAGCTCACTGCTCTGTGTGCGAGACGCCACCAGCGCCAAGCTCGTAGAAGCAGCGACGGGCTTGCGACCGGCGATCGCAGCCGACCCGTCGCTGGACGCCTCCGCGATTTGGACCCCGCAAGAGCTTGGCGAGGACTTCGAGCAGTCGACCGGCGGCAGCCCGGCCACCCTTCCTCAGCCTTTGATCGCCGTTCACTTGGATTCCCGCTCCGTAACGGAGCCACTTACTGACCTCGGCGCCCGGCTCGACCGAATCGCGCAGCGAGCTGAAGCGAAGATCTGCCTCCTGGCACTCGATCTCGATCGCGGCGACGACCGGCTCGCAGCTCGCGCCGCGGAGCATGTGGAGGAGCTGGCGATGCTGATCGATCGCCCGCGGTCGCTGCGCCAAGTGGCGAGCCTGATCGCGCGGTCGAGGCTCTATCTGGGCTCTTCGCGCGGCGCGATGTTCACCGCAATGGGCCTGGGAACGCCAGGGGCGATCATCGCCACCTCGCACCACGCCGGCGTCGCCGGAATCGAGCACCCGGCGCCCCTTGCTTCATGGGCACAGGCGGAGGTCGCCGCAGCGGGATTGCTCGGCGCAGAGGCAGAGGCCGATGCACGAGAGCTGTACATGCCTGCGCTCGACGACCATTGGGATCAAATCCGCTCGGCGATCCTGAATCGTGGCTTCGGCGCGGACGAGGGCGAAGCCACGCTCGCTGACCTGGAGCGGATAGTCGGAGCTGCCCCGCTCGAGCTCGCCGTGTCCGCGTTGGGCAGCGATACGCGCCGCGCACTCGCCGCGCAGCGCGCCCGCGCCAACCGCCGGCAGGCTGACATACGTGCCGAGCTGAGCGAGAGCCAGCGTCGGCTCGCCCGTGCCAACGAGACCCTCGAGAGCCTCGAGCAAGCCTCCGTGATCGCTTCCGAGCGCGAGCGCGAGCTCATCGCGCAGCTCGAGGTCGAGCAGCGGCAGCGCTCGGGCTTGGAGGAACGGGTCGAAATGCAGATGAAGGAGTCTGGAAGCTCAGCGGCAGGCATCCGCTTTGCTGACCAAGCGCCTGGAAGCGCACAGCGACGCGCTCGCGCGGCGCGAGCATCTGAAGTCGGAGGCGCAAGCGCGCGAGCGCGAGCTGATCGAGCGAGAACGCGATCTCTCGGAGCGCCTCGCGAAAGCTGTCGCCCGCGAGCGCGAGCTGGCCGAGCAGGTGGAGGCGCAAGCAGCCGAGCGCAGCGATCTCGAGGCCCGGCTTCAATTACAGGTTGAAGAGCAAGCAGCCGAGCTCAGCGATCTCGAGGCCCGGCTTCGAGCACAGGCGGAAGAGCAAGCAGCCGAGCGCAGCGATCTCGAGGCCCGGCTTCGGCACAGGCTGAAGAGCGAGCAGCCGAGCGCAGCGATCTCGAGGCCCGGCTTCGGCACAGGCGGAAGAGCAATCACCGAGCGCAGCGATCTCGAGGCCCGGCTGCAATCGCTGGTGGACGAGCTCGATCTGAGCCGTCGCGAGGCCGGCAGACTGCAAGAGCGATTGGACAAGCACCGCAAGCTCCTCGGAGTCTGGCGCCGCCGATCCGAGCGTTCTCGGCCCGCGAGCAGAAGCTGGCTCAGGCGCTAGATGACGAGGCGCGACGGCGCGAGGGCCTGGAGGACAGGATCCACGCGCAAGCTTCCGACCTCGCGATGGCGACGCAGCTGATCGGCCAGCGGTCCGGCCCCGGCGAAGCGCTTCTCGAGCTCGGGCTCGAGCAAGCAGCCGAGGACGTAAGGGCCATCGGGGCTTCGCGAACATGGCGCTGGGGTCGTCGAATTGTCGGACTGGGGAGGCTCGCGCTGGGGCAGAGGGGGAAGCCGAGTGGTGCCAGGGCTCCCGAGAGCACGATCAAGCGGATCGAGCTCGTGCTCGGCAGGGAGCCCGGCGAAAAAGGCGACCCAACGCCGTTACCGGTTGCGGCCGACGCGTCGCAGGCTCGGCCGCAGGCCGCTGCTCCTGCTGTAACCCGGCGAGAGAAGGTCACCGTTGTCGCCTGGGACGCGGGCCACAACCCGATGGGCCGCGCCTACCTGCTCGCCGAGATGCTGAGCCGCGAGTACCGCGTCGAGATCGTGGCCGCTGCCTTTGCCCGCTACGGAGATGAGACCTGGCCGCCGCTGCGAGGTGCTGAGATCCCGATCTCGACATTCCCCGGTCGCGACCTCCCCGAGCATTTTTCCGAGATGGAGAAGGTCGCGAGGCGCATCTCCGGGTCAGCGGTGGTCGTTTCGAAGCCGCGTCTGCCCTCGCTCGGGCTGGGCGTGCTCGCGAAGGAGCTCGATGGCAGGCCGCTGATCCTCGACGTGGACGACCGCGAGCTCGCGTTCTTCGGTGACGCCTCACGCCTGGATCTCGATGGCCTTCGCCGGGAGGAGAGCGACGACGACATCCACACCCCGTTCGGGCGCCTTTGGACCCGGTACTGCGACTCGCTGATCCCGGCCGCTGACGCTGTCACCGTGTCGAGCGCTCAGCTGCAGGCGCTCTATGGCGGCACGATCATTCCCCACGCGCGAGACGAGGCCCGTTTCGATCCAGGTCTGTATGACCGCAACGAGATTCGTGCTCGGTATGGACTGCGCCCCACCGACAAGGTGATCGTCTTCATCGGCACGCCGAGGTTGCACAAGGGACTGCTCGAGATCGTCGATGCGCTGGAGCAGATCGGTGACAAGAGCCTCAAGCTGTGCATCGTCGGAAAAGTGACCGAGCCGCCTCTGCTCGGCAGACTGAAGCGTTCCGAGCACGTGGTGCTGGTTGGCGACCGCCCCTTCCGCGAGCTGCCTGGGAACCTCCTCATCGGGGACCTCATGTGCCTACTCTCCGACCCGGCCAGCGAGATCGCCAGGTATCCAGATGCCTGCCAAGTTCACGGACGCTCTTGCGATGGGCGTGCCGATCATGGCGCGATCCACGCCTCCGCTGGCAGACGCCGTCGGTCGCGGCCTCGCGATCCCGGTGACAGAGGAACCGCTCGAGAAGCAGCTAGCCGCCGTGTTCGGCGATATCGAGCGTCATCGTGCCGAGGCGCAAGAGCATCGTCAGACGTTCCTGACCGAGTTCAGCTACGCGGCGGTGGCGCCGAGACTCGCCGGCCTCGTGCGGACGAAACTTGACGAGCCGAGAACACCGCTGGCCGCACCGTTTCGCGAACTGCTGCGATATCAGCGCGATGATCTCGGCAGTTCGAGCCGGGATCGCTCGTCCAGCAACGGATCCAGCAACGGGGCCGGCCACGTCCCGGTAGCGGGCAAGAGATCGAGGGCCGCCGGCGGCAAGCCGTCCGCGCCCACGCTCGCAGGTTCAAAGTCGCCCCTATCTGAGACCCACGACCGCGGGGCGGGGAGTCGACATCGTCTGCTTTTGGAAGCAGAACGACACGGGCATCTTCGGCAGGCGCAACGACATGCTGGTCGAACACCTGGCCCGGCACGACTCGATTCACAGGCTGTTGCATTTCGACGCCCCGATCTCCTACTCGCAGCTCAGCTCGCTATCGAACGATTCCGGCGGCAAGGCGATCAGCCAGAATCGCCAGGTCCTGCGCGGAACACTTCGGCGCATCGGCGGCGTCGGTCGCCGAGACGGAAAGATCCACCGCTATACGTTCGCCTACGCCGATGCCGATCGCGATCCGAGAGCGATCCGCGCGATGCTGCCACGCCACGACGACTACCTCGGCTTCCTCGCCGATGCGATGGCGCGAAACGGGCTCGGGGATCGGCCGCTCGTGCTGCTCGTATGGCCTCGCAACTTCGAGTTCCCGTCGATTGCCGATGCGCTCGGAGGCGATCTGATCGTCGCCGATGTCGTCGACGATCATCGAACCTGGGTGGATCCTGCGGGGGCCTACCACGCAAGGTTGGAACGCAACTATCAGGACATTCTCGGCATCAGCGACCTGGTGATCGCGAACTGCTCACCGGTGCAAGACGCGATGCGGCGATTCACCGACGATGTCCACCTGATACCGAACGGATGCGACCTCAGACTGGCGGGCCGCAAACATCGCCGCCCGCGTGAGCTCCGCACGCCTCGATGGCCCGATAATCGGCTACGTCGGCAACCTCTCCTCGCGGATCGACATCGATCTGCTCAGACACCTCGCGCAATCGCGGCCGCAGTGGCAGCTGGTGCTGATCGGCTCAGCCCATCTGGACAAGACGATCCTCGAGCTGCAGGATCTCGCCAATGTCCATTTCCTCGGCGTAAAGCCGTACCCGGGGGTCGCGGATTACATCAGGTCGTTCGACGTTGCCTTGATCCCCCACCTCAACGATCGGATGACCAAGACGATGCACCCGCTCAAGGCGCTGGTCTACCTTTCGCTGGGCGTGCCCACGGTTTCGACCCAGATACCGAACCTCGGCGAGCTCACCGAGGTGATCCCGGTGGCCGGCGGGCAGGACGAGTTCGTTGGCGTGGTCGAGAAGGCGCTTGCCGACGGCAGAAACAAGCAGCAGATCGAAGCGGCACGGTCGCTGACCGAGCGCAACTCGTGGGATCGTCGTGCGGCGCACGGTTCGTCGACCTGATCGGCGACCGTCTCGGAACCGAGCTCTAGCGGCGATGGAAACGGTCACGCTTGTCGCCATCGGCCTTGGCGTGCTCTGCGCGCTCGTGGTCTGTGCCATCGCTCTCGCCGTCGTGCGCCGGCGGCGGATCGCCGCAATCGCGAAGATCGTCAAGCGGTCAGCGTCCTCACCGCAGCCGGCGGCCGCCGCGGCTTCAACGAGCGAAGGCGACGCCAACTCGAACAACTCCGAGCGCGCTTTGCTCGAGCGTCAGTTGAACGCGCATCGAGAGGCCTTGGACAGACGGGTCGAGCTGCTCGATGTCGCGCAGCGCACCGAGGCTCAGCTTCGAGCGGAGCTCGAACAGGCAACGGAAAGGATTCGCGAGCTCGAGGCGCGGCTACGATAGATGGGCATGAGCGGCACAGGAGAAGGAGCTCGCTTGGCGCCGGGCCGCAACGCAAGATCCGAAGATATCGAGCTCGACGCAGGCCTCTGCAGTGTCTGCGGGTTACGACGGTGAGTTCAAGGACGATGGCCGCAAGAGCATCAGAGAGAACTTCTCCTGTCCGAGCTGCCGCGCGACCCTGCGCTACCGCCATCAAGCAGCGGTGCTGGTCGAGCTCTACTCCGTAGGCCGGTGCCGGCAGCCTCGCCGAGCTGGCAATCGAACCGGGCTTCGCGGGCTCGAGCATCTACGAGCCTGGGATGATCGGCCCGTTTCGGCCACTGCTGAAAGACCTTCCGGGTTATGTCCAGTCCTATTTCTGGGAGGGAGTCCCGACAGGGCAGGCCTTCGAGGGGGTGCGCTGCGAAGACCTCCAGAATCTCACGTTCGAGGACGAGAGCTTCGATCTGGTGATCACATCCGACATCTTCGAGCACATCCGCCGCCCGTTCGACGCCTTCGCCGAGATCGGCCGCACGCTGCGGAAAGGGGGGTCTCATGTCTTCACCGTGCCGTTCGCATGGCCGCTCAAGGAGGAGATCATCAGGCGAGTGGACACGGTCGGCGATCGCGACTTCAATCTCTTTCCGCCGGTGTACCATGGCTCGCCCACCGATCCTGACGGCAGCCTCGTCTACACGGACTTCGGTACGAGCCTGATCGACCGTCTCGGTGAGCTCGGCTTCCAGGCGCAGATTCATCCCGGGATCAAGTACAACGTCACGGTTTCCGCGAAGCGGCTCTGAGAGGCACCGTGCTGGTATCCCCGGTCGCGATCGGCTCGGATAGTCCTCGCCAAACCACAAGCTTGAACTCGTGAGCCATGCAGAGATTCGATCCGCGCCCCGAGCCGAGAGGACTCCCGCGCGGCCGGCG
This sequence comes from uncultured Solirubrobacterales bacterium, assembly GCA_963730145.1. Taxonomy (GTDB): domain Bacteria; phylum Actinomycetota; class Thermoleophilia; order Solirubrobacterales; family 70-9; genus WHSW01. The sequence goes on along the minus strand of CAVSQT010000001.1, from coordinate 59,976 downwards.
CCGAGCTCGCAGCGGCCGGCAATCAAGGTCGAGAGGCTGAGCAAGAGCTTCACCATCCGCGGCCATCACGCCAACGGCTTCAAGGGCCGGCTCGCCCATCCGTTTCGACTCCGAGGGGCGAAGCAACTCAATGTGCTTCAGGAGATCTCATTCGAGGTGGCCCGCGGCGAGTTCTTCGGCATCGTCGGCCGCAACGGCAGCGGCAAGAGCACGCTGCTGAAGATCCTCGCCAGCATCTATCGAGCCGACGCAGGGACGATCTGGACCGGGCCCAGGATTGCCCCGGTCATCGAGCTCGGGGTTGGCTTTCAGGGTGATCTTGCCGCACGGGAGAACGTCCTGCTGAACGCCGAGATGATCGGGCTCTCACCGTCTGTGGCGAGTGAGCGCTTCGACGACGTGATGCGCTTTGCCGATCTCGAGGAGTACGCCGACCTGAAGCTGAAGAACTATTCCGCCGGCATGCGGGTGCGCCTCGCGTTCGCGATCGCAACGCATACGGACGCCGACATCTTTCTCTTCGACGAGGTTCTGGCGGTAGGTGACGTGGCCTTCCAGCGGCGGTGCGAGGAGCGATTCGCGGCGCTCAAGAACGACCCCGACAAGACGGTGATCCTCGTCACCCACCAGCTCCCGAGGATGACGCGTATCTGTGATCGGGCGCTGCTGCTGGAGAAAGGCCGAATCGAGCGGATCGGTGATCCCGAAGCCGTGGCGCGGCGCTATGCGGAGGTTCAGCTCGAGGGAGACCGCTCTGTGGCGACCAAGACCAAGCCGACGCCAAGTCGTCGCGGCGTCACCCGAGCCAGCATGCGCGGCGTTTGGATCGGCGGCCCCGGCCGCGAGCGAATCGATCACGTCGAGCGAGGTCAGCGGATCCGGCTTCACGCGGTCTTCGAGGCGACGAGCGCGATCGCGCGCGCCGGCTTGCGAATCGAGGTCCGCAACAGCAAGGGCGGGCGGATCTTCGTGCCACCGCTGATCGACCTCGGAGATGCCGGACGCGGGCTCGAGCCCGGGGATCGGCTGCATGTGGTGACGACGATTGAGAACAAGCTCGTCCCGGGCCGCTACTTCGTTGCATGCGCGGCACACCAGCTCGATCTCGACGACCGCGCCCGGATCTCTCGCGCCCGCACGACGGAGTTCACCGTTGTCAGCGAGGAAACCGCGGTCATGGGTCTGGTCGAGCTCGACCACGAGGTCGAGGTGACGATGACGAGCGCGCGTGAGCATCTCCACGATGCCGGCTGAGCCTGGGGTGAATCCGGCCGGGATCACAGACGACGGCGAGCTGCAGATCCTGCGCGGGCCGTCGGCATACAAGGGTGGCTGGACTCGATTCTCCCGGCTTCTGTGGCGAACGTCTCAAACGGAGTTTCAGCTTCGCTACAGCGACTCGGTGCTTGGCTATGCGTGGACGCTGTTGAGCCCGCTGCTGCTGTTCGCGGTGCTCTATCTGGCCTTCACCCGTGTCGTCCGACTCGGAGGGCAGATCGAGAACTACGCCAGCCTGCTGCTGTTCAACATCATGATGTTCCAGTTCTTCAGCGAGGCGACACAACGCTCGGTCACCTGCCTCGTAACGCGCGAGAGCATGATCCGGAAGGTCGAGTTCCCGCGACTGGTCGTCCCTCTCTCGGTCGTGCTGACCACTCTGCTCACGCTCGCGTTCTCGATCGTGATCATTATCGGGTTCCTGGTGGCAACCGGTGTCAGCGTGCGATGGACCTGGCTGCTGGTGCCGCTTCCGATCGCCGGCATCATCGTCTTCACCACGGGTGCCTGCCTGCTGCTCTCCGCCTTGTACGTGCGCCTGCGCGACGTCGCTCAGGTCTGGGGCGCGCTCGCAAGAGCGATCTTCTACGCGTCCCCGATCCTGTATCCGATCGAGTTCTTCCCGGATAGCTGGCGGGGGGTGTTGTTCGTCAACCCCCTGGCGCCTCTGCTGGCCCAGAGCCGGGTCTGGCTGATCGATCCGGCTGCGCCGACGTACTCGGAGACGATGGGCGGCAGCGTCTACCTGCTCGGGCCGCTGGCCGTCTTCGTCGCCGTTTGCGGTATCGGTGCTTGGCTCTTCGTGCGTCGCGCGTCACGAGTTGCCGAAGAGCTGTGAGCATCCTGTCCGGCCCCGAGTGAGTTTGCGACCCGGTTCTATATCGTGACCGCGGTGGGAAAGCTCTGTCCAATCTGCGGCACCGAGAGCCCGGGTTTCCTGCCCTTCGCGGGCGAGCGCAGCCCTCGCGGGCGCGAAAATGCGAGGTGCCCGAAGCTGCGGATCGCTCGAGCGCCACAGGCTGGTTTGGCTCTACTTTCGCAACGAGACGAATCTGCTCTCGACGACGAGGCGCCTGAAGATGCTGCACGTGGCGCCCGAGCCGGTCCTCAAGCTGCAGCTTCGGCGCCGTGAGCTGCTCGACTACGTCAGCGCCGACCTGCATCCGAACAAGGGTGATATCCGCATGGACATCACCGACATCCAGTTCGAGGATGAGACTTTCGACGTGATCTACTGCAGTCACGTGCTCGAGCACATAGCCGACGACCGGCGTGCCATGAGTGAGCTTGCGAGGGTGCTGACCAAGAGCGGCTGGGCGATCATTCAGGTGCCTGTCATCCGCGAGATCACCGACGAGGACCCAACCGTGACCGACCCGCAAGAGCGCCAGCGCCGCTACGGCCAGTTCGATCACGTTCGTGCTTACGGAAAGGATTACGCGGACCGTCTGGCGTCGTCGGGGTTCGAGGTCCGGGTGGACGACTACTCGAGCCGGTTGGGCGCCGCCGAGACTGAACGATATGGCCTCATGCGCGGCGAGGACATCTACTTCTGCACCAAAGCGCGCTGATCCGGGCCTATCACTGCTCGGCCAGCTCGCGAGCCCACTGCTCGGCGTCGCGGTCTCGATGCTGATCGAGGTACTTCACCATCTCCGGCGTCAGCACCCCCCGCCGTTTCTCGCGCTCTGGCTGCGGGCCGGTTTTCTCGATGAAACGGGTCAAGACAGCCTCCTGAACGTCGAGGCCGAGGAATCCCAAAAGAGCTTCGAGGTAGGCGATCTCCCCGGCGTAGAAGCGTTCGAAGAGAATGATGAACACACGTTCGCTTCCCTCACGATCGACGTACTCGCGCAGGTTCGTAATCGAATCGTTCCAGAACTTGGGCGCGGCGCGATAATCATTGTGTTCGGGCCAGGCGTCCGCCGGATTCTCGGCCCTGACGTTGAACGACGATGCGACCTGGTTGAGGTCTCGGAGCAGGAAGATGAACCTGCTGCCGCTGAAGCTCGAGGAGAGATGAGGGAGCACGGAGGAGTAGTTGGGGAACTTGTCGCCGATGTAACGCACGGTGCCGCTGCGCCAGCGCTCGCGCAGGACCTCATAGCGGTCGCTGAAGCTCCGTCCTTCGCGGTCCCGCTCCCGGCGCCCCAGGAGGCGGGTCTCGAAGCGGGTGGGGTTGAAGAAGACATGCTCACTGAAGTGATACGGCCTGATCTGGCCGGGGATCTTCTGAAACCGTTCCTGCCCCAGAACGATCCGCGAGTCGAGGTTGAGCAGGTTGCCGACGAAGCTCGTGCCCGAGCGAGGGCAGCCCATGACGAAAAGGAACTCCGGGGGGGTCTGCGAGGGGGCGGTCATCTGGCGGGAAGTGTCGACACGGGCGGGTCGGGCAGTTTAGGGGTCTATTCCGGTTGAGGCGCGGGATCTCCTGTCGGCATCCGGCGGCTAGGATGGCTCAGTGAGGAGCGACGATCGGGCAGGCGCTGCGCCGCGCGGGGGCAGCGGCTCGACAGGGCCACAGAGGTTCTTCTTCCTGCACGTGATGAAGACCGGGGGAGCGACGCTTCGACGTCACATCGAGTCGAACTTCGAAGCCGAGCAGGTGTATCCCAACGCGCTCGACCCCGATCAGCTCGAGGCCAACTACCGGATCGCCTATCTGACCGGGCTACCGGCGCAGCGGATGGCGACGCTGCGCGTCATCACCGGCCACTTTCCACTCGTCGCTGCCGAATTGGTCCCGTTCGACGTCAGCGTCATCACCCTCCTGCGCGAGCCGGTCGAGCGCACTCTCTCCTACCTGCGCCACTGCCAGCGCTACAACAGCAGGCATCGCGACCTCTCGCTCGAGCAGATCTACGAGGACCCGCTGGAGTTCGAGTTGTTCATCCACAATCATCAGGCGAAGTTGTTCGCGCTCACCGAGGATGATCAGCCCGAGACCTACATGCACGTCCTCGACATCGATGCCGGCCGCCTCGCGCTCGCCAAGTCTCGCCTGGAGAGCGTCGAGGTGCTCGGCCTTCAGGAGCGCTTCGGACGCCATGCTCGATCAGCTCCAACGACGTTTCAACTGGCGTTTCGACCAAGTCCGCAACTGGCACGTCAATCCCGGCGGCCCGGTGCCGAGCTCGTTTCGGCGGCGAATTGCCGAGGACAACCAGGCCGATATCGAGTTCTACGAGTACGCGTGTGAGCTCCATGAGCAGTCGCGCTCACCCCGGGGCGTGTCGTGAGCTCGAGACCGCGCCGCTACTTCTTCGTTCATCTCCAGAAGACCGCGGGCACGAGCCTGATCAAGCGGATCCGCCGTCACTTTCCGGAGCGGGCCGTCTACCCGCATGCATCCGATGGCGACATCGTCGCCTGCGTGATCTCCGTCGAGCATCTGCTTGCGCGCTGGCAGGCTCGCGCTGATGAGATCGAGGTCGTGAGCGGACACTTCCCGCTGTGCACCACCGAGTTGCTCGGGGGCGACTTCACCACGTTGACCGTGCTCCGCGACCCGCTCGAGCGCACGCTCTCATACCTTCGCCACCATCGCCTGCGCACACCGGCCGACCGGCACATGCCCCTCGAGCAGGTCTATGAGGACCAGTTCCGGTTCGATGGCTTGATCCACAACCACATGACCAAGATGCTCTCGCTCCTGCCGGAGGAGATGGACGCGGGCGCGTTGACCAGGGTCGAGTTCACGAGCGAGCGCCTGGAGCGAGCGAAAGCACGGCTGGAGAAGGTCGACGCAGTCGGAGTTCAGGAGCAGCTGGACACCTTCTGCGAGCAGCTGACGCGCGCGGTTCGGCTGGCGGCTCGGAGCGCCGCTGAGATCGAACCAAACCGAGGCCGAAGAGGTCTCGGCGGCTTTTCGCGCCCGGATCCTCGCCGACAACGCGCTCGACGTCGAGCTCTACGAGCATGCCTGCCGCCTGCTTGGCCGGCGCCCGAGCGTCGTCGGCTGAGCAACGACATGTTCCCGTTTTGGAAGCGCGTCATCGCACCCACCCTCGAAGCCGCCGGCGCGCGACGGATCGTCGAGATCGGCGCGCTTCGGGGCGAGACCACCGCGATGCTGCTCGATGACCTCGGGCCCGAGGCGGAGCTGCACGTGATCGATCCCGTGCCGATGTTCGACCCGAGCGAGCACGAGCGCCGGTTCAGCGGCCGCTACCACTTCCACCGCGCGCTGAGCCACGACGTGCTCCCGAGCCTGCCGGCGATGGACGCGGCGCTCGATCGACGGCGACCACAACTGGTACACCGTCTACAACGAGCTGAAGATGCTGGCCGAGGCGGCGCGCACAGGCCGATTCGCCGCTGCCGCTGCTTGTTCATGCACGACGTCGGCTGGCCCTACGGGCGCCGCGACCTCTACTACGCGCCTGAGCGAATCCCAGAGGAGTTCCGCCAGCCGTACGCACAGCGCGGGATCCGCCGTGGCAGCAAGGAGCTGGTCGAAAAGGGTGGGATCAACTCGAGGATGTACAACGCGCAGCTCGAGGGAGGACCTCGCAACGGCGTCATGACCGCGCTCGACGACTTCGTCGCCGAGCACGACCGTGAGCTGAGCGTGGTCGTGCTTCCGTTCTATTTCGGCCTCGCCATCGTCGCCGAGCAGCAGCAGCTCGCCTCGCGTCCGCAACTCGCCGAGGCGCTGGAGCAAATCAATCGGCCACCGTTCCTGCGGCAGATGCTCGGGCTCTCGGAGTCGCTTCGCCTCAAGGAGGTGCAGCTGGGGACAGTCGATCTTCTACGGCTCGCAGGACCGGTTCGAGCGCGGTGCCCGCCGCTACCTCGAGCTGCTCAAGCGCGGCCTCGATGACCCGGACCGGCACCTCGACACGCTCGAGCTCCGTCTCGATGCGATCAGGGCGGCAACGGTCGCAGGCGACTTCGTCAGCTGCGGGCAGGGCACCGACCTTGCAGCAGTGCTCATGCGCGCATACGTCGAGGCCTACGAGCTGCGGTCCCGCGCCGTTTGGGTGCTCGGATCTGCCCCTGTAGCGGGCGAGCCGGCAACTGCCGGCCTCGACCGAGCCGGTTTGCTCGATGGGGGCGTGCGCGTCGTCGATGGCCCCCCTCGGGAGGCCGTCGCCGATGCGCAGCTCGCGAAGATCGCCTTGCTGCACCTCGGCGGGGACGCCGCCGGTGAGGTGCTCGAGCTCCTTTACGACAGGGTCACGCTCGGCGGCGAGATCGTGGTCGAAGGCTACGCATCGTCGCCCGCCACACGCGACGTAGTCGACGGGTTTCGGGCGCGACGCGCCATCACCGGGGCGCTCGAGACCACGGTTTCGGACGATGCTTGCTGGCGTAGGGTCGTCTAGGCCATGGCGCTCGCTGCTCTCTACGAAATTGCCGTCGGACCGGTTCTGCGGGCCGCCGGCGCGCGACGGATCGTCGAGATCGGGGCGCTTCGGGGAGAGACCACCGCGATGCTGCTCGATGACCTCGGGCCCGAGGCGGAGCTGCACGTGATCGATCCCCTGCCGATGTTCGACCCGAGCGAGCAAGAGCGCCAGTTCAGCGGCCGCTACCACTTCCACCGCGCGCTGAGCCACGACGTGCTCCCGAGCCTGCCGGCGATGGACGCGGCCCTCGTCGACGGCGACCACAACTGGTACACCGTCTATCACGAGCTGAAGATGCTGGCCGAGGCGGCGCGCCAGGCCGATTCGCCGCTGCCGCTGTTGTTCATGCACGACGTCGGCTGGCCCTACGGGCGCCGCGACCTCTACTACGCGCCTGAGCGAATCCCAGAGGAGTTCCGCCAGCCGTACGCACGCAGGGGTCTGGCCCCCGGGCACGCCGAACTGCTTTCTCAGGGCGGGCTCAATGCCGAGCACGACAACGCGGTCCGGGAGGGCAGCGAGCGCAACGGCGTCATGACCGCGCTCGACGACTTCGTCGCCGAGTTCGAGCGCCCGCTGCGGCATGATCGTCCTGCCGATCGACTTCGGGCTCGCCATCGTCGCCGAGCAGCAGCAGCTCGCCTCGCGCCCGCAGCTCGCCGAGGCCCTCGATCGGCTCGAGAGCAGCGAGGGCCGAGGCGAGCTGCTGGAGCTGGCGGAGTCGCTTCGCATCGACGCCCTGATCCGTCGCGAAAAGACCGCGCTTCGGGGTCAGCGAGCACTCGACCGCAGCGCCCGTCGCTACCTCGAGGTGGTCAAGTCGGCATTGCTCAACGACCATCACATCGAGAACGAGGTCCGGCTCGAGTATCTCGAGGAGAACCTCGAGTTGGGCAGGCACGTGGACGCGGTGACGCTGCGCGACCCGGCGCGATGGCGGCGCACGCCATTGCTCGATCTGCGCGAGGCACGCCAAACGGGAACGCCGTTGGGCGAGCTTTCGGACGGACCGCATTTTCCCTTCACCCACGTCGGTCGCAGCGGGCTCGACCAGCTCCAGCGGGTGATGGAGACCGTGCGCCGCGATGGCGTCGAGGGCGACCTCGCAGCGTGTGGCGTCTGGCGCGGAGGCAGTGCGATCTTCCTTCGCGCCGTCCTCGAGGCCTACGAGATCGAGGGTCCGCGGGTGTGGGTGGCCGATTCGTTTCGCGGGCCACCGGAACCGGCCGGCGATGCCGGGGCCGAGCTGCTCGCGGACGAGCATCCGAACCTCGTTGGCGAGCTCAATGTCGTCCGCGACGGGTTCGCACGATTCGGCCTGCTCGACGAGCGTGTCCGCTTTCTTCAAGGCTCCTTCGACGACACCCTTGCGGAGGCAGCGACCGGCGAGCTCGCGCTCGTGCACATCGATGCCGAGCTGCACGATGCGACTGCCGCGGCGCTCGAGCATCTGTACGCGCGGATTGCGCGAGGCGGCGCGGTCGTCATCGCAGCGCTATGACGCCCCGGGATGCCGGCGCGCGGTCGACGAGTTCCGGGCGCGAGAGGGAATAGCGCAACCCCTCGAGCGCCTCGATTGGGGAGCCGCGATGTGGCGCAAGGAATCCGCGCCGGTGCTCGCTGCGATTCCGCAGGCAACCGGCCCCCGCCGGCGCGCCTCCGCTCGCTCCGGCGCTTGCCACGGCGAGCACAGAGCTCTCGGTCGTGGTCGTCGTCTACAACATGCGACGGGAAGCAATGCGAACGCTGCAATCGCTGTCGCGCTCCTACCAGCGCGGGATCGATCGAGCTCGACTACGAGGTTGTCGTCGTCGACAACGGCTCCGCCGGACGATCAGAGGCTGGGAGAGGATCTGGTTCGCAGCTTCGGGCCCGAGTTCTCCTACGTCGAGCTCGGAGCCGGCGCACCGACCCTCGCCGGCTCACGCCCTCAACCGCGGCATCGAGGCCAGTCGCGGCGAAGCGGTCGCCCTGATGATCGACGGGGCACACGTCCTCTCGCCCGGAGTCCTGCGCTACGGCATGCTCGGGCTCTCGGCTTACGCGCCGGCAGTGGTGATGACGCATCTCTGGTACCTCGGCCCTGGTCAGCAGGGAGAGGCGATGGATCGAGGCTACGACCAGGCCTACGAGGATCGGCTGTTCGAGGAGATCGGATGGCCTCGTGACGGCTATCGCCTGTTCGAGATCGGCCAGTTCATCGGTGAGCACGACTGGTTCGACGGTCTCTGGGAGAGCAACTGCCTGTTCGCGCCGCGAGCGCTCCTGGAGCAGGCAGGCGGCTACGACGAGAGCTTCTCCATGGCGGGGGGCGGCTATACGAACCTCGATCTGTTCGAGCGGCTTTCCTCGACGCCTGGGGTGACGGTCGTCGACATCCTCGGTGAGGCCTCGTTCCATCAGCTTCATGGCGGGACGACGACAAACCAGCCCGACCTCGGTGAGCGGCATGCGCGCCTGATGGACTACCGCAAGCACTACGAGCAGCTACGCAAACGGCCTTTCAAGGGTCCCGGAAAGCCGCGCCATCTCGTCGGCTCCGTGAGCACGTCGGCGCGCCGCACGCGGCCGCGCCGGCTCGTCAGCAACGCCTTCAGAGCGAGCTCGCGGCGGAGGGACCGACGTCCCGACGACACCGAGGCCGATCCCGGACGAGCTGCGAGCGGAGTTCACCGACGCTCTCTGGCACAGCCTCGCATGGCGTGAGACCACCTGGCTCGGCCGCCGCGTGATGCGCGCACCTGCAGATCTCATCGCCTATCAGGAGCTGATCGTCAGCGTACGGCCCGACTGGATCATCGAAACCCGGGCACGGACTGGCGGCGGAGCGTTGTTCTTCGCCTCGGTCTGCGAGCTGATCGGGTCCGGGCAGGTGCTCTCGATCCGCACACAGAAGGGTGCCAGCCTGCCTCAGCATCCGCGGATCACCTACCTCACCGGAGCAGCGGCAGCGCCCGAAACGCGCGACCGGATCTATGAGATCGTCGGCGACGGCGCGCGGGGCATGCTCGTGATCTGCGCCCATCACCGCCAAGCCGTCGTCGACGAGTTCGAGCTTTATTCGCCGCTGGTACCCGTCGGGTCCTATGTCGTCGTCGAGGACACGATCCTCAACGGCCGACCGGTGCTGCCCGATCACGGCCCTGGCCCTGGAGAGGCAGTTACGGCGATTCTCAAGAAACGCCATGACTTCGTTCCCGACACCCGATTGGAACGGGCAGGCGTGAGCTTCAACGCCGGCGGCTTCTTGAAGCGGACGGAGTGAAGCCGGCCTCGAGCCGAGAGGAAGGAGGACCCGATCCGCAGGTGATCAACCGCAGCTCTCTCTGGTGATCGTTGCCTACGACATGCAGCGCGAGCTACCGCGCACGATCCGATCGCTCTCCCCGCCCCTGCAGCGCGGCGTGAATCGGGACGACTACGAGCTCATCGTCGTCGACAACGGCTCCACCCAGCCACCGGATCGCGCGGCGTGTGAGGCGTTCGGCGCCCGGATCCGCTGGCTGCGCATCGACGACGCCTCGCCGTCGCCCGCGAGCGCGGTCAACCGTGGCCTCGCCCTGGCCGAGGCGGTCTCCCCGCTCGTCGGAGTCATGGTGGATGGAGCTCGTATCGCCAGCCCCGGGATCGTCCGCCACGCGCTGCTCGCCGCCCGCGTCCATCCCCGGGCTGTGATCGCGACCCTCGGCTTCCACCTGGGGCCCGACCTCCAGCGTCGTTCGATCGCGGCCGGCTACGACCGCGAGGCCGAGGATGAGCTGCTCGCGAGCGTCGACTGGACGAGCGACACGTCCCGGCTCTTCGATGTCTCGGTGTTCTCGGCCAACTCGTCCGGTGGCTGGTTCGCGCCCATAGCCGAGAGCAACGCGCTGTTCATGCGCGCGGAGCTCTGGACCGAGCTCGGAGGCTACGACGAGGGCTTCCAATCGCCTGGCGGCGGCCTGGTCAACCTCGACGTCTTCGTGCGGGCGTGCGAGCTTCCGGCGAGCCGGCTGATAGTGCTCCTGGGCGAAGGCACCTTCCACCAGGTCCACGGTGGCGCAGCGACGAACAGTCCCAGGCCGACGGAGATACGCGAGTCCTACCGGGCCGAGTACGCGCGGTTACGGGGCCGGCGTTTTCGCCGGCCACAGGTCAGCCCGCTCTATTTGGGAACGCCATCGGCCAGCGCCCTGGCCACGATCGCGGCGAGACTGATTCGCCACGCCGATCAGGATGAACCGGCGCGCCCCACGGCGATGGGTCCTGTCTAGTCTGTTCGTCGCGATGCGGAAAGTCGTTTTCATCACCGGCATGCACCGGAGCGGCACCTCGCTTGCAGCTCGGGTGGTGAACCTCCTCGGGGTCGACCTCGGGCCGCCGGCACGGCACATCCAGGCCGACGAGGCGAACCCGCGTGGACACTGGGAGGCGCTGCCTCTCGTCGACATCAACCGCGATCTGCTCGAGGCCATGGGTGGAAGCTGGGATCGTCCCCCGGCGTTGGCGCCAGGCTGGGAGCACGAGACGGGGCTCGACCCACTGCGCGATCGTGCCCGTGACTGGCTCGATGCCCTCTTCCCCGGAAAGCAGCGCCCGATCGGGTTCAAGGATCCCCGCCTCTGCCTGACCCTGCCGTTCTGGCGCACCGTGGTCGAGGTGGACACCGTCGTTCTCTGCCTTCGCGAGCCGGCGGCGCTTGCCGACAGCCTGATGAAGCGAAATGAGCTCGACCGCGAGCACTCGGCGGCGCTGTGGATCGAGTATGTGTGTGCGTCGTGGGCCAACACCACGGTCGACGATCGCGTTCTGGTCGACTACTGGGACTTGGTGGACGAGCCGCTCGCTGCGGCTCGCATGCTGGCGCGGACGATCGCGCTCGGCGAGCCGGCGCCGGAGGTCGAGGAACGGATAGTGGCCTTCGCTGAGCCGTCGCTGCACAGATCCGTCTCCGACGATCGGGATCCGGGCCCGTTGATGGAGCTCGCCCGATCGCTGTGGGAGAGCCTCACGCTCGCGACCGGGCCTCCCGGAAGCCTGGATCGCCTCTTGGCCGACGCCCGGACCCGTGTCGAACCTGGAGCGCTCGTCGAGCGCGAGCGCGCAACCGCTCCAGCGGCAACCGCGAGCCCGAGCTCGTCGCCACCGTGAAGGCAGGTCAGGCGCTCCACGATCCTGCCACCGAGGATGCGAAGCTGCGCGAGAGGCTCGAGCGGCTCGAGATCGAGCTTGCCGCGGTGGTCGATTCGCGCGAGCGCTGGAAGCGTGCCTACTACGAGATCGCCAACCGTCTTCCGTTTCGCCTGAGTCGCCGGATCCGGCGTGTGCTCGCCAGCAGGTCGGGTAACTCCTCTCGCCAACCGGACGAGGCGGCATCGCTGCGATCAATCGATCGAGTCGCGCTGCGCCGTTCGCTGGCCGAGAGCAATGTCGCCGCCCGGCGAAGGGCCCCGACGTCTCGATCATCATCGTCGCGCGCAACGGCTTGGCCAACTCGGCCGCGGTGCAAGGACTCGCTGTCACCGCGTACGAGCCGTGGGAGCTGATCGTCGTCACCGGGTCGAACCAGGACTTGTCGACCCTTGCGCTCAGCGGATCCGTGCCGGTCGAGGTCGTGCACGCCGCCGGCGAGATCAGCTCTGCCGAGGCGACCCGGCTGGGTGCAGACCGCAGCGACGCTGAGCTGCTGGTGCTTCTGGACGAGCGGATCGAGCCGATAACGCCGGGGTGGCTCGGGCGCATGGTGCAGACGCTGGAGGAGACGGGTGCCACCGCGGTCGGGCCACGTCTGCTTCGAAGCGACGCGGCCGGCAACGATCTCTCGCTCGCGAATCGCGGACTGGACTTCGGCGTGAACCGAGACGGGCTGCCGCAGTTGCGCAGCCGGGGCGCCGGGGAGGACCCGCTTTCACAGCTCGCCGCATCGACTCACGCCGTGCCTGCATTGAGTACGTCGTGCCTGCTCGTACGTAGGCAGGCCTATGAGGCCGTTGGCGGACTCGATCCAGGCATGGCGCCGGGCAGCGATGAGGTCGACCTCTGCCTCAAGCTGGTCGAAGCCGGAGGGCAACTGGTCTACGAAGGTGCGGCCATCTGCTGCCTGCGGGCCGACGGGGACTCGTGAGCCGTCGGTGACGCAGGATCCCGCCCGCAGCGATCGCACGGAGCTGCTCGATCGTTGGGGGTCGCGACTGTTTCGAACCGTTCTGCTCGACCGCCTTCGCGGCGAGCGTCGCTGGTCGGAGGATCCGCTTCGAATCGGGATCACGTTGACCCGGGACGACCCCACCGCGGGTTACGGCGACTATCACACCGCGCACGAGCTTGGCGATGCGCTCAGCATCCTCGGTTTCGAGGTCAGCTACTGGGAGCGCTACGGCAACCACTGGGAGTCGATCGACGCGTCCGTTGACGTCGTCATCGCCATGCTCGACTCGTTTCCGGTGCACAGCTCACCCGAGAACGCGATCCTCGTCGCCTGGGTTCGCAACTGGACCGAGCGTTGGATCGAGCGTCCCGGCTTCGACGACTACGACATCGTCCTCGTCTCGTCCACGCGCTCCAAGGCGATCGTCGAAGCGCGCTCGCATCAGACGGCGCAGGTGATGCCGCTGGCAACCAACCCGGCGAGGTTTCGTCCCAATCGCGAATCGACCCCGCGGTGGGACCTCGTGTTCAGCGGAAGCTCCTGGCAGCAGCCGCGCGCGGTCGCGGAGGCGCTTCCGGCCGTCGCAAACGCCAATTCGGTGCGCGTGTTCGGCGGTGGCTGGGAGCGAGACCCCGGGATGGCCGGGTTGAGCGAAGGGCCCGTGCCATACGAGCAGCTTCCGGAGATCTATCGATCGGCCCGGCTCGTTATCGACGACTCCACCGCACCCACCCGGCTGTATCGGTCGGTCAACGCGAGGGTGTTCGACGCACTTGGCGCGGGGACGCTTGTTGTCAGCAACGATTCCGAGGGGGTCCACGACCTCTTCGACGGCGAGTTCCCGGTTTGGCACGACGCGGAATCGCTGCGCTCCGTCGTCGACGGCTTGCTGGCCGACCCCGCAACGACGGCGGAACTGGCGTCGCGCTACCGGAGTGTGGTCCTCGAGCGCCACACCTACGCTCACCGTGCCGCGCAGATACGCGAGGCGCTGGTCGATTGGTGCGAAGCGAGCAGAGTGAGCATCGCTGCGGCAGTGCCGCAGCGGGTCGAGGCCGAGTCCTGGGGTGACTTTCACTTCGCCAGGGGCCTCCAGCGCCAGTTTCGCGCGCGTGGCTATCCGACGACGATCGAGCTGATGCCGGATTCAGACCGTGCCAAGGGGGGCCGCGCTGATCTGCGTTTGCACCTCTTCGGGCTGTCCGATCTGCGTCTTCGTCCCGGCCAGCTCAATCTGCTCTGGGTCATCAGCCACCCCGAGCGAGTGAGCGAGGATCTGGCCGAGCCCTACGATGCCGTCTTCGTAGCCTCGCGCCGAGTCGCCGAACGACTCCAGAGCTCCTCCACGAAGCCGGCGCGGGTGCTGATGCAGGCCACCGATCCCGATCGCTTTTTCCCGGATCGCTCCGGCCCCCGCCACCAGCTCCTGTTCGTCGGCAACTCGCGCAAGGTGCGGCGCCAGATCGTCGATGACGTCACGGCGCTCGGCCACGAGCCGGCGATCTACGGACGCGATTGGACCCCCGACCTGGTCGATCCCGGGTTCGTCCGGGGCGAGCTGATCGAGAATCGAGAGCTTCGCCGCTGGTATTCAAGCGCCGACGTGGTCCTCAACGACCATTGGCCCGAGATGCGCACCGAGGGCTTCATCTCGAACCGGATCTATGACGCGTTGGCGTGTTCTGCCTGCGTGGTATCCGATCACGTCGACGGGCTCGATCAGGAGTTCGACGGAGCGGTGACGACCTACGAGACCCGCGATGAGCTCGCATCTCGCCTCGAGGAGCTGCTTCGAGATCCCGAGCTGCGAAAGGCCAAGGGTGCGATCGGCAGGGCGGCCGTGCTCGCGCGCCACACGTTCGCCCAGCGCACGACCGAGCTGCTTGCGGTTGTCGAGCCGCTCCTGGCTCAGAGACCCTCCGTGATCGAAACGTCTTCGACATCAGCGACTGGAGGCGCGGTCGCATGAGCGCCTCGGCTGAAGCTGCGCCACCGGACGCCTCCGCTCGGGGCGGGGTGATCTGGATCTCCGGCTACTCCGGGGCGGGAAAGACCACGGTCGCCCGCCTCGTCGCCGGCGCCTTGCATCAGCGAGGACGGACGGCGCTGCTTCTCGACGGAGACGACCTGCGCAGGGTCTTCGCCGCCAAATGGTCATACCAGCGCGACGATCGAGTCGAGCTCGCCAAGGTCTACTTCAGGCTCGGCGCCTACCTCGCCTCCCAGGGCTCGACCGTGGTCCTGGCGGCGGTCGCCATGTACGACGAGGTTCGCGATTGGATTCGGACTACAACTCCCGGAGTGTTCGAGGTCTATCTCGACGTTCCCGAGCAAGAGCGCCAGCGCAGAGATCGGCTGACGAAGAACGTCTACCCGAGCATCGGTGACGAGCTGCGCCGGTACGACCCGCCGACCAGGCCGGACCTGACCGTGCCCAACCACGGTGCGATCGCGCCGGCGCAAGCCGCCGATGAGGTCGTCAACGGGTACATCGCGGCCGCCGCCGATCCGCGCGCTCTGAGCGGTCGCTCGTCGCACTGGGATCGGTTCTACGAAGCCGGGTTCGGAGTTTCGAGCCCTTCCGGTTTCGCGGAGTCGGTGGCAGCGCACGAGCTCCCGCCGGCCGCCTCTGTTCTGGAGGTCGGATGCGGGAACGGGCGAGATGCCTTCTTCTTCGCCCGCCTTGGCCACCGGGTCACGGCAATTGACGCATCGGGAGCGGCTATAGCCGTTTGCCAGGCCGCGGACCCGAGCGAGTCAGTTCGTTTCATCGCCGGCGACCTCCCGGCCGTGGCCGCGCGCGGCGAGCTCGGGCAGAACTTCGATGTTGTCTACGTACGGTTTGTCCTTCACGCGATGACCGCGGCAGAGCAGAACGAGACGCTCGAGGCTGCCCATGGGCTGCTGGCGGAGGGCGGCAAGCTCTTGATCGAGTGCCGCTCGATCAACGATCCGCTGGCTCGTGAAGGCGAGGTGATCAGTCCCACGGAGCGCGTTTCGGGTCACTACAGGCGTTTCATCGTCGCCGACGAGCTCGTGCGCGAGGTGCAGGAGACCGGTTTCGAGGTCGACCACTGCAAGGAAGCCACGGGGTTGGCCCCTTTCGACGGCGAAGATCCCGCGGTGATCAGGCTCGTGGCCAGGCATGTGTCCGTTGAATGAGCCAATCGAGGCGAGGCGGGCATCACGGTCGCCTCGGAAGCGGCGGTTCCGCGTCTGCGTAGGCGGCCTCGAGGCGCTGGCCGAGCGGGCGCAAGGCGAGATCATCTTTCACGCCGTGAACAAGAGCGGCTCCCTGGCGCTCGGCCATGTGATGCGCGAGGCTTACGAATTCGAGGCGCGCGGCGATGAGTTCATCTCCGCCTACGGTGGGTCCGTGCCCAAGGGCGAAAGTGGCGAAGCCCTCGGCGTCCGCGAGCGCCACGAGGCCGTGCGAGACGCGATCGGGACCCGAGCCGGCGCTCCCGCCTTCTATCTGGCGCATTGGCTATTCGATGCTTTTCCTGCCCGCGACGCGCCAGTTCTTGATGACCCAGATTCGCCACCCGCTACCGCGGCTGCTCTCTGTCTACCACTGGCTCAAGAACCGCCACGCTCCCGCCGAGGGTGGCTCCGAGGCGTGGGCGACCCTCGAGGACTTCCTCTTCAATGGTGATGCAACGCGGTACCTGCAGATCTACCAGTTCGGCGTCGGCTATGGGCGCGATGCCGGGCGCCGAGCCAAGATGGCGCCGGCGGAGATGCATTCCCGCGCGATCGAGGCGATCGAGGTCCGCACCAACTGGTTCGGCATCGCCGAGTACTTCGAGGAGTCGCTCTATACATACGCGGCTCTTTGCGGCCTGCCCTCATTGGTCGCCTGGACTCGCGATCAGCGAAACCCGGATCGGCCCCTGGCCTGGGATCTGCCCCCGGCGTTACGGGCTCGCATCGAGGAGGCTTACGAGCACGAGTTCCATTTCTACGCCCATGCGCGTGACCTGTTCCTCCGGCGGCTGGCGGATCTACGCCTGGAAGGCGATATCGAGGTGTACCGCGAGGCCTGCGCGGCCAACTACAAGGACCGCCTCCTCTCGTGATGCCGGAGGCCACCCTGATCGCTCAGCTCAGCGATCCCCACATCCACCTCGCTGCCGATGGCGAGCGCGATTCGTCGACCAGCCTCGAAGCCGCGGTGCGAGGCGTTGGTCGCGCTGAAGCCGTTGCCCGATGCCGTGATCGTCACCGGTGACCTCGCCAACGGCCCGAGCGCCGAGGAGTACGAGCGCGTGCGCGAGCTGCTCGCGCCGCTGCCGATGGCCGTGCACGTGCTCGCGGGCAATCACGACGACCCGGCGGCGATGCACGAGCACTTCCCGCTGGCAGACGGCGGCGCAGGCGAGGGGGACTATCGCTACTCGACCTCCGTCGGCCCGCTGCGGATCGTCGCCTGCGACACCACCGTGCCCGGCAGCGACGGCGGTCGCCCTCGGTTCCGAGCGCCTCGGCTGGCTCGATGCCGAGCTCGCCGCCGTGCCCGAGGCGCCGACCGTGATCGCGATGCACCACCCGCCGCTGCTGACCGGGATCTCCGCCATGGACGAGATCGTGCTGCCGCGTGCCGACCGTGAAGCAGTCGCCGAGTGCTGTCGCGAAACCCGCCAGGTGCGCGCGGTGATCGCCGGCCACGTCCATCGCGCCGCCTTCTGGACGCTCGGCGGCTGTGGCGTCGTCACCTGCCCGAGCACCTGGCTGCAGGCGCCGCTGGAGATCCCCGGCGGTCGCCTCAAGCTCGTCGACGAGCCCGCCGGGTTCGCGCTTCACGCGCTGCTCGGCGACGAGTTCGTCTCCCACATTCAGCCGCTCTGACGACCTGCTCGCGGTACCCCAAGCGCCGGGATCGATTCCCCAATCTCGGGTGAGCTGCTCGATCTCGGCCCCGATAGAGCGAACGGAGGTAGCTGGCCGCAGCTCGGCCCAGCGCTCGTCATCCGTCGTCGAGGTCTCGGTGGCGCTCCGACAACTCTCCGATCTCGACCGGCTCCAGTCCGAGCCGCGTCCAGATTCTCGCAGCAGCCAGTTGGGGGTCTGCGACCGCCCGTCTCGTACTGCTCGACGTGGATCCGTTCATTCGGGAACACCCGGCTCCACAGCCGAAGCTGAGCCGCGTACATGCTGCCCCAGGTCGCGTCGGAGCCGATCAGGTTCCACATCGACCGCTCGTGTTCGGGACGGAGCTGCGCGTACCACCGAAGCGCCGACAATGCTCGTTCGACCGGATCGCGCAGCAGCACGATCAGAAGTGCTCCAGGTGCCGCTCGTTGCAGCAGCGGAGGCACCCAGGGCCAGCGCAGATATCCAGGGGTGAACTCACCCTGCCCCGATCCGAAGCGTGAGCGGTAGTGCGCGACGTCTGCGGTGGTGAACTCGTCGCGCACGAAGCGGTCGAAGAAGTGAAGCTCCTTGCCCGTGATCCCCTCAGCTCGTCAAGGAGATCCTCGGGTGCTCGCAGAGCACGATCGCAGAACCAGGTCGTTCCTGATCGCTGCGCTCCGATCCCGATCCACGAAGGTTCCATCATCTCAGCGAGGCAGCCTAAACGGCGGACGATGTCTCCGCTCGATCTTGCTCTGCGCGGAGCATCGATGCCGCTGCGAGCTTTGATCTAGGCCATCTGTATCCTCGCGCGTCGCATGGCGAAGAAGGTCCTCACGATGATCAAGCTCCAGATCCCCGCCGGGGCGGCCAATCCGGCGCCTCCGGTCGGCCCCGCGCTGGGCCAGCACGGCGTCAACATCATGGAGTTCTGCAAGGCGTTCAACGCGCGCACCCAGGCCGACACGGGGACGATCATCCCGGTCGAGATCACGGTCTTCGAGGACCGCTCGTTCGAGTTCATCACCAAGACGCCGCCGGCCGCGGTGCTGATCCGCGAGGCGCTCGGCATCGACAAGGGCTCGGGCGAGCCCAACCGCGAGAAGGTCGGTCGCCTGACCAAGGCGCAGGTGCGTTCGATCGCCGAGCGCAAGATGCCCGACCTCAACGCCAACGACCTCGACGCCGCCGACAACATCATCGCCGGCACGGCGCGGTCGATGGGCGTCACCGTCGAGGGGATCGACGGCTGATGGCGGGTCGAGGCAAGCGCTATCGCGAGGCCCTCTCCCAGATCGATCGCACCCACGCCTATCCGCCCGCCGAGGCTGTCTCGCTGGTCAAGCAGACGGCCGCGGGCTCGAAGTTCGACCAGACGGTCGAGGTCCACCTGCGCCTCGGCGTCAACGTCCGCCACGCCGAGGAGCAGCTGCGTGGCACGCTCGCGCTGCCCAACGGCCTCGGCAAGCAGGTCACCGTGGCCGTCTTCGCCGAGGGCGACGGCGCCCGCGCCGCCGAGGAGGCAGGAGCAGACCACGTCGGCGCCGCCGACCTCGCGGCCAAGGTCGAGGAGGGCTGGACCGACTTCGATGTCGCGATCGCCACCCCGGCGCTGATGGGCCCGGTCGTGTCCAAGCTCGGCCGCGTGCTCGGCCCGCAGGGCAAGATGCCCAACCCAAAGGTCGGCACCGTCACCGACGATGTCGGCAGGGCCGTCAGCGAGGCCAAGGCCGGCAAGGTCGAGTATCGAACCGACCGCCAGGGGATCATCCATCTCACTCTCGGCAAGGCGAGCTTCTCCGAGCGCGACCTGCTCGAAAACTACGCCGCGATCCTCGACGAGATCGTGCGCGCCAAGCCCGCTGCGGCCAAGGGCCGCTACCTGCTCTCGATCACCCTGGCGACGTCGATGGGCCCCGGCGTCCGCGTCGATGCCTCGCGCCTGCGCGAGGGCGAGATCCTCGCCGGTGGCGACGGCGAGCGGGCAAACGGCGGCTCCGACGCAGAGCCCGCGAGCGAGCCGGCCGAGGCCGAGCCCGCCGCAGCCGGCTAGCGCACCAGCCTGAGTCGATGAGCCTTCGCGTCGGCCTCGTCGGCTGCGGGCGCTGGGGACGTCACATCCTTCGCGACCTGCGCTCGCTCGGCTGCGAGGTTCCGGTCGTCGCCCGCTCGCCCGAGTCGCGCCAGCGCGCGTCCGACGGTGGCGCAGCCGAGATCGTCGATTCGATCGGCGAGCTCTCCGGCGTCGACGGCATCGTCATCGCCACCCCCGAGGACTCCCATGCCGCGGTCAACCGCGCCGCGCTCGAGCTCGGCGTGCCGGTCTTCTGCGAGAAGCCGCTGACCGTCGATCCCGCCAGCGCTGCCGAGCTCGCCGCGCTCGCGCCCGACCGCCTCTTCTGCATGGACAAGTGGCGCTATCACCCCGGGAGTCGAGGCGCTGGGCGCGATCGCGCGCTCGGGCGAGCTCGGCGAGCCGCTGGGGCTGCGAACCCGGCGCCTGGGCTGGGGCAACGCGCATCCGACCTCCGACTCGACCTGGCACCTGGCGCCGCACGACCTCTCGATCGCGCTCGAGATCCTCGGCTTCGTGCCGGAGCCGCGCAGCGCCGTGCTCGAGGGGACGCCGCAGTGCTCCCCGAGGGATCAGCGCCGTGCTCGGTGAACGGCCGCTGCGTCGAGCTCGAGGTCTCGAGCGCGCGCCACGTGCGCGATCGCTCGCTGCAGCTCGACTGCGCCGACGGCGTCGCCTGGCTCGCCGATCCGATGGCCGAGTCGATCGGGATCGCCGCGGCCGACGCGATCGGGGCGGAGCCGAGCTGGCGTGCGATCTCGCAGGAGATGCCGCTGCTTCGTGAGCTTCGGGCCTTCGTCGAGCACCTCGGCGGCGGCGCCGCCGCCGCGTTCGAGCGCGGCCGAGGCCGCCGAGATCGTCGCTGCGCTGGGCCGCCTTCGCGAGCTCGCCGGCCTCGAGCGCCGCGAGTGCCGAGCCGGCCGAGGCTCGATGAGCGCACCGCTGGTCAGCGTCGTCGTGCCGACGCCACGACCACGGGCCGACCCTGCGCCCGGCCGTGCGCAGCGCGCTCGGCGCAGTCCCACACCGAGCTCGAGCTGCTGATCGTCGGCGACGGCATGCCCGCTGAGGCAGCCGCGGTCGCTCGCGAGCTCGCCGCGAGCACGAGCAGCGTGCGCCTGTTCGAGTTCGACAAGGGCGAGCGCCACGGCGAGGCCCATCGCCACACGGTGATCACCGAGCAGGCCCGCGGCGAGTACGTCTTCTATCTCTCAGACGACGACCTCTTGCTGCCCGACCACGTCGAGACGATGCTTGCGCGCTGTTCGACGGCCGACGTCGTCGCCGGCGACCTGCGGTGACCGTCCTGCCCGACGGATCGCTCGTGGATCTATGCGCACGACATCTCGCGACCCGGACACCGGCGAGCTGATGCTCTCCGACGCGCGCCACTTCAATCGCGTCCCGCTTTCGGTGCATCAGCCACAGCGTCGACGGCCTACCGGCGGTTGCCGTGGGCTGGAGTCCCGGCGCCCGACGGGATGTGGACCGACCTCCACTTCCTCGCGCAGCTTCGTCGGCGACGAGACGTTTCGCTGTCGCAGCGTCCATCGAGTCACCGGCATCAACCTTCCCTCGCCGGCGCGAACGGCGTGAGCCCCGACGAGCGGGTCGCCGAGCTCGAGGCTTGGTCGCAGCGCATCGCGAGCGCCGACGGGCCGCTGCGAGCCGCGGCCGAGGTCGAGGCCGCCTACCGCGTGCGCGTCGTCGATGTCCGACCTCGACTACCAGCTCGCCTACGACCGGCTCCTGCAGCCGAGGACCGAGACGCCGAGCTCGTGCCGCGCTCGCAGGCGGTGGGCGATGCCGATCGTCGAGAGCCACGTCGCGGCGCTGGAGCGCATCGCCCGAGATCCGGCTGCGTGCGCAGCCGGATCGACCGGCCGCGTGCTGCGCTTCGCTCGGCGCGAGCGCGCCTACGCCGGCAGAGCGCCGGCTGAGCAGCTGAGCGAGCTCGGCGAGGACGGTCGGCGTCGCGCTGAGAGACCAGCGTCGGCTGCTCGGGCCAGGGGATCGCGAGCTCGGGGTCGTCCCAGCGACAGCCGAGCTCGTCGCTGGGGTGCCAGTAATGCGAGACCGCGTAGCAGTGGATCGACGGCTCGAGAAAGAGAAAGCCGTGGGCGACGCCGTGCGGGATCGAGATCGCCGTCGGCTCGCGCGCCGCTGAGCTCGACCACGGCGACGCGGTCGGCGGTCGGGGATTCGCGGCGCAGGTCGCGCAGGCCGATCGCGGCTCGACCGCTGACGATCGTCAGGTAGTCGTCGTGGCGCGGGTGGACGTGGACGCCCCGCAGAACCCCGGCTTCGCTGCGGACGATGTTCCACTGCACCGGATCGACCTCGAGCTCCCACTCGCGGCGAAACAGCTCGGTGAACTGGCCGCGCTCGTCGGGGTGGGCCTGCAGCCGATGCAGGCTGACGCCGGCCGGCAGATCGTCGCGGCCGACGAGCGGCGGCGCCTCGCTTGCCCGCTCCCAGGCGCGCGTGTGCTCGGTCCTGTCGATGTCCATATGCACGATCCGGATGATGCCACGTTGGCCCTGGGACCGTGCCGGGCGACTTCGCCACCTCCGCGGTGGCGAACCCGGCCGGCGTGCTTGACGCGGCCGAATCGGTTGTGTCGTGTCGGAGTTTCGTGACCGTTGGGCCTGGACCCCGCCGGGGGCGAACCTGTCTCGGCGCCGCCGCGGCACCGCCGCGAGTCGCCGCGAGTGCGCCCGGCCGCGAACCTGCCCGGGGCGCACCGCGCTCGCCGATAGCGCGCGCCGTCTCGCCAGTCGTTACCCAGCGGTCCCGGGGCCGACCCCCTGGGCGGAAACGCGCTCAGGCCGTGCGCTCGAAGACCATGCGGTGGTGGTCCAGGAGCTCGCGCTCGAAGCAGACGGTGTTGGCGCTGACTCCGGTGGTGAAGGCGAGGCGAAACTGCCGGCTCGTGAGATAGCGCGGCACCAGGCGCAGCTTGAGCAGGGTCTTGCGCAGGCTTGGCTGAGCGAAGCGCAGGCGCCATTGCCGGATCGTCTCGATGTAGTCGAGTCGCCCGCTCTGCTCGGAGATCAGCGTCATGTGCGGTGCTGCGGCCTCGACGATCTGGTTCGCGCCGAAGGGAAGGAACGAGCCCGGAAACTGCGCCAGCATCAGCGCCAGATACCACTCGTCGGAGTCTCGCGGCGCCTCGATGTCGGCCCGTTCGGGATCGATCATGTTGGCCCCGAAGACCATCGTCTGCAGATAGAGGCGTCCTGAGGGCGGCAGCAGAGCGGCGACGCGCTCGAACAGCTCGGCATAGATCTGCTCCTGGCGGCCGGCTCGATAGTCGTCGAACGAGCAGAAGTGCTCGAAGGCGCCGAGGCTGGCGATGGCGTCGAACTCGCCCAGGTCGCCGGGGTCGATCGCGCGCACGTCTTGGATGCGAGCGTCGAGACCGTGCCGTCGACATGCGGCGGCCTGCGCCTTGGACAGGGTGAGGCCGACGCCCTCGGCGCCGCGGCGGCGAGCGAAGTCGAGCAGCGGCCCCCAGCCGCAGCCGAGGTCGAGCAGGCGGCGGCCAGGCCCGATCCCGATCTGCTCGGCCACGTACTCGTGCTTTCGCCGCTGCGCCTGCTCGAGACTGAGCGAGAAGTCGCCGTCGTACTTGGCGCCGCTGAAATCGGCCAGCTCCCCGAGGCTGAGCCGGAAGATCCGGTCGATCAGGGAGTAGGTGAAGTCGAGATCCGCGCGGTCGGCGATCGGCCGACCCTAGTCGCTGCGCGGTCGGGCCGGTCGCGCGGCATCGCCGTGCCGCGTCAGGCCACGGGTCGTGCGCGGAATCTTCCTCTGCGCCAGGGACCGTTCGCCCCGCGTGTCGGCGCCGTGAGCATCAGCGCACCGCGCGTTGATACGCCCGCCAGGCCGGCTTCGCATCGCCGTCGAGATCGAACAGCCCCGCGTGCGCGCAGAACGAGCAGAAGGCCTCGATCGCCAGGCTGTCCTGCCAGGCGTACCAGTGGACATCGGAGATTCGCCATTGGCGTTGATGGCGCGCCAGGTACGCGAACGACTTGCGCAGCAGCCGGGCCTGGCCCGCCTCGCCCACGACCAGCGGCGCTCTCGGATCACCGGCGGAGGCCCAGCCGATCTCGGTGATCGCGAGCGGGGTACGCCGGTCGCCACCGTCGCGCATCACCGCGCGCATGAGCCTGATCTGCGCGCCGAGCACGCGGATCCCTGGGGAGTAGGGGTGGAGGGCCACCGAATCGAAATCGCGCTTCACGCCGGGTCTCTCGTAGAGGTTGCGCATGAACCGCCACCAGGGCACGCCGCTCTGCACCGAGGCGACACCGCCCAGCATGATCTCGGCGTCCGGGTCCGCGCGCCGGATCGTGTCGGCCGAGATCTGGATCAGCCGCCCGTACTCGCGAGCCGATGGCGAGGGATCCCAGTAGAAATCGAAGTTGGGCTCGTTCCAGAGTTGCCAGCGGCGGATAGGGTGCGGCCTTCCTGGGCGCACTCGCCAGAACTCGCCTCGCGGCCCGTATCGATCGATCAACGCGGTCAAGAAGCGTCGCCACGCGCCGCGATCGGCGGCATCGTCGAGTGGCGGGTGTGCCTCGATCTCGTGCGCCCATTCGGGCGAGCCGTAGACCATCGGGAGAAGCTCGATCCGGTGGCGCGCCGACGCCTCGACCACCGGGTCGACGCTGGACCAGTCGTACTCGCCTCGGCTTGGCTCGACCAGTGCCCGGCGGAGCAAGAAGCGAAGGCTCTCGACCCGGCCGCGCTCCATGCGCTCGAAGTCACGCTCGGTCAGCGTCCCCTGGGAGACGACGCCGTAGCTCGGACTCGCCCCGGCCGGCGACGGCATACACCCCACCGCCAGCCCTGCCGCCACCACCGCCGAGATCCGCCGTATCAACCGTGCCACCGGTAAATGAACCCTTTCTGAGCTGACGAAGTTGTGGACGTGAGCGAAGTCGCCGGCCGATTCGCTAGCCTCGCGCCTCCAGTAACCCGCCCGAGACCGTCGGCAGGGGCCATGGCCCCGCAAGACCGGCGCAGGTGAGTTCGAGAGCCCTCATCTTTGAGCCTTTTCGAGCCTGCCTGCGCGCAGGCTCTTTTCGTTCTCGGGCCGCCGCACCAAGCCCACAGCGAGAGACAGACCAAATGGACAGAACGCAAAAAGAGACAGCCGTCGCCGAGCTCACCGAAGCCATCAAGGGCGCCGAGGCGATCTTCGCCGTCGACTACCGCGGCATCAGCGTCACCGACGCTGCCGAGTTGCGCGGCAAGCTGGCCGAGGCCGACGCTGTGTTCAAGGTGGTCAAGAACCGCCTCGCCAAGCGCGCCGTCGCCGACGCCGGCACCGAGGACATCGACGAGCTGCTCGTCGGCCCGACCGCGCTGACCCTGATCAAGGGCGACGCGGTGGTCGCCGCCAAGGCGATCTTCGACTTCGCCAAGGAGCACGACGAGCTCGAGTACAAGGGCGGCTTCATGGACGGCGCCGCGCTCGACCCCGACGCCTTCACCACGATCGCCCGCCTGCCCGGCCGCGACGCCCTCTACGGACAGCTCGTCGGCCTCACCGCGAGCCCGCTCACCGGTCTCGCCGCCGGGATGAACAACCTGATCTCCGGCCTCGGGCGCCAGCTCGCCCAGATCGCCGAGCAGGGCCTGGTCACGGGCGAGGCGCCGGCCGCGCCGGCTGAGGAAGCACCCGCCGAGGAGCTCCGGCTGAGGAGGCCCCGGCCGAGGAAGCGCCGGCCGAGGAGGCTCCGGCCGAGGAGGCGCCCGCCGAGGAGGCACCCGCCGAGGAGAAGACTTCAGAGGAGCCCGACGCTGAGGCTTCCGAAGAGACCGAAGAAGCACCTGAGGCGGATGGCGACGAAGAGACGCCGGCCGCTGAACCTGAAACTGAATCCGATGAAGAAGCTTCCGAGGAGGCCGCGCCCGAGGGCGAGGCCTCCGAGGACGATGAGGAGGCGTAGCAAATGGCCAGCAAGCTGACCACCGAAGACTGGATCGACGAGCTCAAGAACATCTCCGTGCTCGAGCTCTCCGAGCGCATCAAGGCGCTCGAGGAGGAGTTCGGCGTCTCGGCAACCGCAGTCGCCGCCGCTGCCCCGGCCGCCGGAGGCGGCGGAGGCGATGCCGCGCGAGGAGGAGTCGAGCACCGTCGACGTCGTCCTCACCGCTGCCGGCGAGAAGAAGATCCAGGTGATCAAGGCCGTTCGCGCGGCCACGGGCCTCGGGCTCAAGGACGCCAAGGCTCTTGTCGACGAGGCGCCCAAGCCGATCAAGGAGGGCATCGAACGCGAGGAGGCCGACAAGCTCAAGGCCGAGATCGAGGAGGCAGGCGGTTCAGTCGAGCTGAAGTAGCCGTATCGCCGACATCGGGTACGCACGATTTTGCCCAGCGAAGCTGTTGTGGTATCTTCGTGCGTCGCGCGCCGTTGTGCTCTTTTTCCGACGAATCCCTCGCGCCGGGTTCGTCCACTCGACCACCTGAGGAGTCGCCCAGTTGGCCAGATCCAGTGCTGCTGTCACCCGTAGGAGTTTTTCCCGCCTTCCCCAGCCCAGCGAAGTCCCACATTTGATCGACATCCAGCGCCGCTCGTTCGCGGCGCTGACCGACCCGAAGAAAGGGCTGCTTCGGGAGACGATCAACGACATCTCCCCGATCGAGGACTACACGGGGAACCTCGCCATCGTCTTCGGCGATTTCAAGTTCGAAGAGCCCACGCACACGATCGCGGAGTGCCGTGAGAAGGACATCACCTACTCGCGTCCGCTGAACGTCACCGTGGCATTCCAGAACCGCGAGACGGGAGAGATCCGTGAGCAGACGGTGTTCATGGGCGACTTCCCGTGGATGACCGACCGCGGCACCTTCATCATCAACGGCACCGAGCGTGTCGTCGTGACGCAGCTCGTGCGCTCGCCCGGCGCCTACGTGATGGGCCCCAAGGACCGCGAGAAGCAGGTCTTCATCGCCAACCTGATGCCGGCCCGCGGCTCCTGGCTCGAGCTCGAGATCGACAAGAAGGGACGCGTCTACGTCCGCATCGACCGCAAGCGCAAGCTGCCGGTCACCGTCCTGCTGCGCGCGATGGGCTTCGTCACCGACGAGGAGATCCTCGGCCTGTTCGACAACTCCGTCTACATCCGTCACACGATCGAGTCCGACACCGAGCCGACCCGCACCGAGGAAGGCGCGCTGATCGAGCTGTTCAAGAAGCAGCGCCCCGGCGAGCCGCCCTCGGTCGACGCCGCCCGCGCCCTGCTCGAGCAGCTGTTCTTCGATCCCAAGCGCTACGACCTCACCCGCGTCGGCCGTTACAAGCTCAACGCCCGGCTCGACCTCGACGTCGACCTCGAGCACCGCACCCTGACCAAGGACGACATCGTCGCCCTGATCAAGGAGCTGGTCTCGCTGCCGCGCATCCTCGGCATCCCCGAGGAGATCGACGAGGAGAACCCGATCAAGGACTACGCCGCGGAGGCGATCACCTATCCCCGCGAGCCCGTCTACGAGCACCTCGACGAGTACGAGCACTTCGGCAACCGCCGCCTGCGCACCGTCGGCGAGCTGATCCAGGACGCGTTCCGGGTCGGCCTCTACCGCATGGAGCGCGTCGTTCGCGAGCGCCTCACCACCGAGGACGCCGACGCGATCACGCCGCAGACGATCATCAACATCCGCCCGGTCGTCGCCGCGCAGAAGGAGTTCTTCGGCTCCTCGCAGCTGTCGCAGTTCATGGACCAGACGAACTCGCTCGCCGGCCTCAGGCACCGCCGTCGCCTCTCGGCGCTCGGTGCCGGCGGGCTCACCCGCGAGCGTGCCCCGATCGAGGTCCGCGACGTGCACCCGACCCACTACGGCCGCATGTGCCCGATCGAGACGCCCGAGGGCCCGAACATCGGCCTGATCGGCTCGCTGTCCTCCTACGCGGAGGTCTCCGAGCACGGTTTCGTCACCACCCCCTACCGGGTGGTCAAGGACGGCGTGATCACCGAAGGAGGTCCGTCCACCTGGATGCCACCCAGGAGGAAGACCACGTCGATCGCCCAGGCGAACGCCGAGTTCGACGACGAAGACCGGCAAGCTCAAGGGCCCGCAGGTGCAGTGTCGCGCCCGCGAGGGCGAGTACGTGCTCGTGCCGCCGAAGGACGTCACCCTGATGGACGTCTCGCCGACCCAGATCTGGTCGGTCACGACGGCGCTGATCCCGTTCCTCGAGCACGACGACGCCAACCGCGCCCTGATGGGCTCGAACATGCAGGCCCAGGCCGTGCCGCTGCTCAAGCCGGAGGCGCCGCTGATCGGCACCGGCATGGAGCGCCGCGTCGCGGTCGACACCGGCGACGTGATCCTCGCCGAGAACGACGGCGAGATCGCCTACGTCGACGCCGAGCGCATCATCGTCTCGCATGGCCAGAAGAAGGACGAGTACGGCGCTCGACAAGTACATGCGCTCGAACCAGGGCACGATCATCCACCAGACCCCGACGGTCTCGGTCGGCCAGAAGGTGAAGGCGGGCGACGTGCTCGCCGACGGCTCCTCGACCGCCGGTGGCGAGATCGCGCTGGGCAAGAACTGCCTGGTCGCCTTCATGTCGTGGGAGGGCTACAACTTCGAGGACGCGATCATCCTCTCCGAGCGCCTGTTCAAGGACGACGAGCTGACCTCGATCCACATCGAGGAGTACGAGGTCGACGCCCGTACGACCAAGCTCGGCGACGAGGAGATCACTCGCGACATCCCCAACCGCTCGGAGGAGTCGCTGCGCAACCTCGACGAGCGCGGCATCGTCCGCATCGGCGCCGAGGTCCAGTCCGGCGACCTGCTCGTCGGCAAGGTCACGCCCAAGGGCGAGACCGAGCTCACCGCCGAGGAGAAGCTGATCCGCGCGATCTTCAAGGAGAAGGCGCGCGAGGTCCGCGACACCTCGCTCAAGGTGCCCCACGGCGAGGGCGGCGTCGTCATCGACGTCATCACCTTCGACCGCGATGCCGGCGACGATCTGCAGCCGGGCGTCAACAACCTCGTTCGCGTCTTCGTCGCCAAGAAGCGCAAGATCGCCGAGGGCGACAAGCTCGCCGGCCGCCACGGCAACAAGGGCGTGATCTCGAAGATCGTGCCCGAGGCCGACATGCCGTTCCTCGCCGACGGCACCCCCGTCGACGTCATCCTCAACCCGCTCGGCGTGCCGAGCCGGATGAACATCGGCCAGGTGCTCGAGACGCACCTCGGCTGGGTCGCCGCCAACGGCTGGTACGACGACGGCTCCGAGGCCTACGGCCAGCGCCACCTCAATCGCAACCGGGTCAACGTCGCGACCTCGGTCTTCGACGGCGCCACCGTCGAGGACGTCGACCACGCCCTCGTGCAGTGGCAGAAGGAGAACGCCGCGCGCGGCATCGATCTCGGCATCGACGAGTCGGCGCGACCGGGATCCAAGGCGATGGGCAGCACCCAGCTCTACAACGGCCGCACCGGCGAGCCCTACGAGGGCAAGATCACGATCGGCCACATGTACATCCTCAAGCTGCTGCACCTGGTCGACGACAAGATCCACGCCCGTTCGACCGGTCCCTACTCGCTGGTCACCCAGCAGCCGCTGGGCGGCAAGGCGCAGTTCGGCGGTCAGCGCTTCGGCGAGATGGAGGTCTGGGCGCTGGAGGCCTATGGCGCCGCCTACACGCTGCAGGAGATGCTCACGGTCAAGTCCGACGACACGGTCGGGCGCGTCAAGGCCTACGAGGCGATCGTCAAGTCCGAGAACATTCCCGAGCCCTCGGTTCCGGAGTCGTTCAAGGTCCTGCTGAAGGAGATCCAGAGCCTCGCGCTCGACGCCAACCTCGTCGCCAACGAGGGCGAGGTCGAGGTCGGCGAAGAAGACGACGAGCTGCTGCGCGCCGCCGAGGAGCTCGGCATCGACCTCTCCGGAGTTCGAGCCGACGGCCCCGAGCGCCGACAAGGCAGCAGACGAAAAGGAAGAGCAGGTTGTCGCCGAGGGCGAATCCGGCACCACCAACGGCGCCAAAGCACAAAGAAGCCGAAAAGGCAGAGGCCAAGGAGTAGCGGGAACACATATGGACATCAATAATTTCGACGCAATCGAGATCGGCCTCGCCTCCTCGAAGAAGATCCGAAGCTGGAGCCACGGCGAGGTCACGAAGCCGGAGACGATCAACTACCGCACGCTGAAGCCCGAGAAGGACGGGCTCTTCTGCGAGCGCATCTTCGGTCCGACCAAGGACTGGGAGTGCTACTGCGGCAAGTACAAGCGCGTCCGCTACAAGGGCATCGTCTGCGAGCGCTGCGGCGTCGAGGTGACCCGCTCCAAGGTCCGCCGCGAGCGCATGGGTCACGTCGACCTGGCGGCGCCGGTCTCACACATCTGGTTCTTCAAGGGCGTTCCCTCGCGGATCGGCTACCTGATCGACATGGCTCCGAAGGAGCTCGAGAAGGTCCTCTACTTCGCCGCTTCGATCGTCACCTGGATCGACGAGGAAGCGCGGACCAAGGACATGACCAAGCTCGAGAAGGAGGTCAAGAAGGTCCTCGACGCCTACGCCGGCGAGCGCGAGGAGCGCACGCAGCAGCTGCGCGAGTCGCTCGAGCGCCGCAGCGCCTGGATCGAGGGCGAGGGCGACCAGTCGAAGTTCGACGAAGAGGACTACCTGTGGGCCGAGGGCCTCGGGGCCAACCCGAAGAAGCTCGACGCCGCCGAGAAGACCAAGCTCCTGAAGGAGACGAAGAAGGCGCTCGAGTCGGAGATCTCAGACACCGAGGCCTACCTCGATGACGCGATCGAGCGCATGGAGGAGGTCTGGCGCACCTTCACCGACATGAAGGTCAAGGACGTGATCAACGACGAGGCCGTCTTCCGCGAGCTCAAGGATCGCTTCGGCTCCCCGCTTCGGCTGGGGCGAGTACTTCCGCGGCGGCATGGGCGCGGAGTCGGTCCGCGACCTGCTCGACCAGGTCGACCTCGAGGCCGACTGCGAAGAGCTCGAGCAGATGATCGCCACCTCCAAGGGCCAAAAGCAGGCCCGCGCGGTGAAGCGGCTCAAGGTCGCGTCCTCGTTCCTCAACTCGACCAACAGGCCCGAGTGGATGGTGCTCGACTGCGTCCCGGTGATCCCGCCGGAGCTGCGCCCGATGGTCCAGCTCGACGGTGGCCGCTTCGCGACCTCCGACCTCAACGACCTCTACCGCCGCGTGATCAACCGCAACAACCGCCTGAAGCGGCTGCTCGACCTCGGCGCGCCCGAGATCATCGTCAACAACGAGAAGCGCATGCTGCAGGAGGCCGTCGACGCGCTGTTCGACAACGGCCGTCGCGGCCGGCCCGTCACCGGGCCCGGCAACCGCGCCCTGAAGTCGCTCTCGGACATGCTCAAGGGCAAGCAGGGGCGCTTCCGCCAGAACCTGCTCGGCAAGCGCGTCGACTACTCGGGCCGTTCGGTGATCGTCTCGGGCCCGGCGCTGAAGCTGCACCAGTGCGGTCTGCCGAAGCTGATGGCGCTGGAGCTGTTCAAGCCGTTCATCATGGCCCGCCTGGTCGAGCGCAAGGCCGTGCAGAACATCAAGGCGGCCAAGAAGATGGTCGACTCGATGATCCCCGAGGTCTGGGACGTGCTCGAGGAGGTAATCCACGAGCACCCGGTGCTGCTCAACCGCGCGCCGACGCTTCACCGCCTCGGCATCCAGGCGTTCGAGCCGGTCCTGATCGAGGGCAAGGCGATCCAGGTTCACCCCCTGGTCTGCCACGCCTTCAACGCCGACTTCGACGGCGACCAGATGGCCGTGCACGTGCCGCTCTCGGCCGAGGCACAGGCCGAGGCGCGCCTGCTGATGCTGTCGTCGAACAACATCCTCTCGCCCGCACACGGCGCGCCGCTGGCGACGCCGTCGCAGGACATGGTGCTCGGCATCTACTACCTCACCTACGGCCCCGACGCCGAGGAGCTGGCGAAGATCGACGCCGACCTGAAGACCGCGAAGGCGAAGGACGTCAACGGCAAGCGCCCGCACGTCTACCGCTCGGCCCAGGAGGCCCTGCTCGCCTACGAGAGCGGCTTCACCAAGCTGCACGACTACGCCGAGTACCGCCGCGCCGGGCACGAGCACTTCCTGACCACGGTCGGGCGGATCATCTTCAACGACAGCATCGAGCGAGCGATCGCCGCGGCGCTGGAGGACGATTGGGATCCGGAGAAGTACACGTTCGTCAACGAGTCGCTGAAGAAGCGCCAGATCAACGCGATCGTCTCCGACCTGGTCGAGGCATACGGCGCCCCCGCTGTGGCGCAGGCGCTCGACGCCTTCAAGGAGCTCGGGTTCCATTACTCGAGCCAGGCGGGCATCTCGATCTCCAAGAACCACGTCGTCTCGCCGCCCAACAAGGAGCAGATCCTCGACGGCTACGAGAAGGAAGTGGTCGTGATCGAGGGTCAGTACGACGACGGGCTGCTCTCCGAGGAAGACCGCAAGGAGCAGCTGCGCGTGCTCTGGGACCGGGCCACCGACGAGGTCGCCCAGGCGATGGAGGACAACCTCGACGAGCTCAACCCGATTTTCATGATGGCCAACTCGGGAGCGCGTGGATCGTTCAAGCAGATCCGCCAGCTCGCCGGCATGCGCGGCCTGATGGCAAATCCGAAGGGCGAGATCATCGAGCGTCCGATCAAGTCCAACTTCATGGAGGGCCTGTCGGTGCTCGAGTACTTCATCTCGACCCACGGCGCCCGCAAGGGACTCGCCGACACCGCCCTGCGCACGGCCGACTCGGGCTATCTGACGCGCCGGCTCGTCGACGTCTCCCAGGACGTGATCATCCGCTCCGACGACTGCAAGACCAAGGACTACGTCGAGGCGCCGCTGCGAAACGACGACGGCGAGCTCAACCTCAACCTGATCGGCCGCATGGCCGCGAAGAAGTTCGCGACCAAGCGCGGCCGCGAGCTGCTGAAGAAGAGCCAGGAGGTCGATCTGGCCGAGCTCGAGGAGATCGCCGAGGCATTCGGCGACGCCGACGACGTGACGATCCCGCTGCGCTCGGTGCTCAAGTGCGAGCTCGACGCCGGGGTCTGCCGCCAGTGCTACGGCCGCGCGCTGGCGACCGGCTCGCTGGTCGAGATCGGCGACGCGGTCGGGATCATCGCCGCGCAGTCGATCGGCGAGCCCGGCACGCAGCTGACCATGCGCACCTTCCACACCGGCGGCGTGGCCGGCCTCGACATCACCCAGGGCCTGCCCCGCGTGGTCGAGCTGTTCGAGGCGCGCAAGCCCAAGGGCATGGCCGAGATGGCCGAGGTCGAGGGCAAGGTCGCGATCGAGGAGACCGACAAGGAGATCCGCCTGACGATCACCGACAGCAAGGGCGAGGAGCACCCGTACAAGCTCGCGCCCCGCGCCCGTCTGCTGGTCAAGCACGGCGATCGCGTCGAGGCCGGGACTCAGCTCGAGGAGGGGTCGCTGTACCCCGCCGACCTGCTGCGGATCCGCGGCCGGACGGCGATCGAGCTCTACCTCGTGCGCGAGGTCCAGCGCGTCTACAAGGCGCAGGGCGTCGACATCAACGACAAGCACATCGAGATCATCGTCCGCCAGATGCTGAAGCGGGTTCGGATCGACACCAAGGGCTCGACGACGCTTCTGCCCGGCGCGCTCGAGGATCGCCAGCAGCTGAAGCTGATCAACAAGCAGGCCAAGGAAGCCGGCGGCACCCCGGCGAAGGCCGAGGAGGTCATCCTCGGAATCACCAAGGCCTCGCTGGCGACCGAGTCGTTCCTCTCCGCCGCCTCCTTCCAGGAGACGACGAAGGTGCTCACCGACGCCGCTCTCGAGGGCAAGCGAGACAACCTCGTCGGCCTCAAGGAGAACGTCATCATCGGCAAGCTGATCCCGGCCGCGACCGGTCTCAAGCGTTATCGCTCGCTCGAGATCGAGCCCGTCGAGCCCGCTCAGCGCCCCGAGGAGGACCTGCTCGACGAGGAAGAGCTCGCCGCCGAGCTCGGCCTCGCCGAGGACGGCGAAGAGGTGACCGAGCTCGAGGGCTTCGGCCCGTCCTTCGCCGAGGAGCTCGAGGAGCTCGCCCAGGAGATCGAGACCGGCGACGGCGACGGAGCGGCTTCGAGCAGTTAGGGACGCTTCGGTACGAACGTTTCGCTGAGAGGCGGCCAGGATGGCCGCCTCTTTGCGTTTGGGGGTGGGTTCGGTCGGGGTTGGAGCTTCGCGTCAGTGAGGGGTGGGGTCGGGGCGGGTTGGCGCTCGGGTGCGTGATTCGGCGCGGTTTGCGCGCCATGCGTGCGTACTTGGGGGTCAATCTGGTGGCTGTGGCCATCGATTGGAGATCTAGTTCCGACAGTCGGAACTCGATCTCCACAGGTGCGATCGGGCGGGTCGCATCGAGGCAATGGGGTGTGATCTCGTGGCCTCAGTTATGCGCGCTCGGGTTCGGCAAAGCGGCCGTCTCGCGGTTGGTTGCGCGTGGCTACCTGGTTCGGCTCTACCCCGGCGTCTATGCCGTCGGCCATGAGCCGCTTCGGATCGAGGGGCGGCTGCTTGCCGGCTGTGTTTCATGCCGGCGACCGGCGCGGCTCTCAGCCACACCACGGCGGCCTGGTGGTGGCACCTCCTCACTGCCGAACCACGCGTCATTCACCTGAGCACGAGGCACAGACCTCGACCCGCCCGCGACCTGCGGCTTCACCGCCCTCTCGCAGTGGAGCGCGTGATCGAGCGTCGGCTACCGGTCACGCCCGTCCTGCGAACGTTGCTCGATCTCGCCACCGTCGTCGACAGCGGCAACGCTTCGCAGGGCCCTCGCTGAAGCGGAGCACCGAAAGCTGATCGACCCGGCGACGGCGATTGCGCAGCTGCCCGCGCGGCCAGCCGGGTGCGAAGGCGCTGCGAGCGGCGTGCGCGCGGTCGATGCCGGAGTTGGCCGCGGCCGAGAGCGAGCTCGAGCGGCGGTTCCTGCTCTTGGTCGAGGCGGCGGGTCTGCCGATTCCGGAGGTCCAGGTGGCGGTCGAGGGCTTTCGAGTCGACGCGCTCTGGCGGCGACAACGTCTGATCGTCGAGCTCGACGGACACGCCACGCACGCCAACGCGCGCGTCAACGAGGAGGACCGGCGGCGCGAGCTTGCCCTGCGCCGCGCCGGCTTTCTCGTCTGTCGCTACACGTGGCAGCAGGTCACCCTCGACGGGGACCGGGTGGCCGACGATCTCAGGCAGGAGCTCGGCCTGGAGGGCAATGAAGCCCAGCGAGAGCCTCGGGGCCCTAAGCTCATCGAGTGCGCTCTGACGTCGGCACCGCGGAGATCCACGAGTCGGTCCTCGGGCTGATCGGCGAGACGCCGTTGGTGCGGCTGTCGCGCCTGGAGCCCGACCTGAGGACCCCGCTCGTCGCCAAGGTCGAGTTCATGAATCCGGGCGGCTCGATCAAGGACCGCCCCGCGGTGGCGATGATCGAGGCCGCCGAGCGCGACGGCAAGCTGCAACCTGGCGGGACGCTGGTCGAGCCGACCTCGGGCAACACGGGCCTCGGGCTGGCGATGGCGGCGGCCCTGCGCGGCTACAAGGTGATCGCGGTGATGCCGGACAAGATGAGCCGCGAGAAGATCGACACGCTGCGCGCCTTCGGCGCCGAGGTCGTCGTCTGCCCGACCGCGGTCGAGCCCGACTCGCCGCAGTCCTACTACCGGGTCGCCGATCGGCTCACGGAGGAGATCGACGGCGCCTTTCAACCCAATCAGTACTTCAACTCGGCCAACCCGGAAGCCCACTACAGCTCGACCGGGCCCGAGCTCTGGCGCCAGACGGGAGGCGGCGTGACGCATCTCGTGGTCGCCGTCGGCACCGGCGGCACGATCACGGGAGTGGGCCGGTACCTGAAGGAGCAGAACCCGGAGATCCAGGTGATCGGCGCAGACCCGGAGGGCTCGATCTACTCGGGAGGGCCCGTGCATCCCTACCGCGTGGAGGGCATCGGCGAGGACTTCTGGCCCGGGACGCTCGACCCGGAGATCATCGACCGCTACGTCACGGTCAGCGACCGCGACTCGTTCCTGGCCGCCCGCCGGCTGGTCGCGCGCGAGGGCTTGTTCGCCGGCGGCTCGACCGGGACCGCGCTCTGGGCCGCCGTGCAGGTCGCGCGAGAGCTCGACGATCCTGAGGCGATGGTGGCGACGATCATCCCCGACGGCGGTCGCCCGTACGTATCGAAGGTCTTCAACGACTCATGGATGCGCGAGCACGGCTACCTGGGCGACGCGGGCGGGCTCACGGTCGGCGACGTGATTCGCGCCCGTCGCGACGACCGCCCCCTGCTCACCGTCGGCAGCCACGACGCGGTGGGGCGGGTGCTGGAGCTGATGCGCGAGCACGGCGTCTCGCAGGTGCCGGTGGTCTCGGGCGAAGACGGGCGCGCCTTCATGGGGACGGTCAGCGAGCGCGGCCTGCTGATGGCCTCAGCCGACCGCCCGGGCATCCTCGGCGAGCCCGTCACCGAGGTGATCGAGCCGCCGCTGCCCGAGCTCGCCGCCGAGAGCCCGGTCAACGACGCGATTCACATGCTGCTCGGCGAGCGCAAGCCGGTGATCGTGGTCGACGACGGGCGCGCGCTCGGCATCCTCGTCTCGGTCGACCTGATCGAGGCCCTGAACGCGTGAGCAGACGGATCGACACCCGTGTCGTCCACGCCGGGCTCGAGCCCGACCCCACCTACGGCTCGGTGATCCCGCCGATCCACCAGACCTCGACCTTCGTGCAGCCGGCTCCGGGAGAGTTCGTCGGCGACTACGACTACTCGCGCTCGGCCAATCCCACCCGGGCGGCGCTCGAGCGGGCGCTCGGCGAGCTCGAAGGGGGTCACGGGGCGGCGTTTGCAAGCGGCATGTCGGCGACGCACGCGCTGTTGACCGCGGCGCTGGAGGCGGGCGACCATCTGATCCTGCCGCTCGACCTCTACGGCGGCACCTACCGGCTCGTCGACAAGGTCCTCTCCCGCTTCGGCCTCGCCTACGACCTCGTCGACCAGGCGCGACCTCGACGCCTTGCGCGCCGCGCTGCGCCCGGAGACGAAGCTGATCTGGGTCGAGACGCCGACCAATCCGTTGCTCAACGAGGTCGACATCGCCGGCGTCGTTGCGGCGGCCGAGGGCCGCACGGTGGTCGTCGACAACACCTTCGCGACGCCGATCGTCCAGCGCCCGCTCGAGCTCGGCGCGACCGCTGTCGTGCATTCGACCACCAAGTACCTCGGCGGCCACTCCGACGTCGTCGGAGGCGCTGTGATCTGCGCCGACGAGGACCTGCACGAGCGCGTCCGCTTCGTCCAGAACTCGGTCGGTGCGGTCCCCGGGCCGTTCGACTGCTTTCTCGTCCACCGCGGGATTCGCACCCTCGCCCTGCGCGTCGCCCGCCACACCGAGAACGGCCGCGCCGTGAGCGAGTGGCTGCGGACCGCGCCGGGGGTCGAGGACGTGCGCTGGCCGGGCTTCTGCGGCATGGTCTCGTTCCGCCATCCCGACGCGGTCGCGCTCGTCGGCCGCACCGAGGTCTTCTCGCTCGCCGAGTCGCTGGGTGGGGTGGAGTCGCTGATCGAGGTCCCCCAGGCGATGACCCATCAGTCGGTCGAGGACTCCGACGCCGCCGTGCCCGCCGACCTCGTCCGGCTCTCGTGCGGGATCGAGGCGGCCGAGGACCTGATCGCCGACCTCGAGCGCGCGCTGGCCGGCTGAGCGACCGACCGCCGGACTGACTCAGAGGCGCGCACGCGCGACGACCCGCGCGCCACGCGCCGGGATCATCGTCACGTTGCGGTGCAGGGCATGCTCGGGCTCGGGCGTGTCGGCTTCGAGGTCGAGCGCCATGACCATCTCGCGCAGGACCACTCGCTGCTCGGCCATCGCCAGTGCCGCGCCGAGGCAGCGGCGGATGCCGCCCCCGAACGGGATCCACTCGTAGGTGCCGGGCTTGTGTCCCGCGCCAGCGCTCGGGGCGGAACTCGAATGGCTGGGGATAGACGTCCTCGCGGTGGTGCAGAAGCAGGATGCTGATCAACACGGGCGAGTCGGCGGGTATCGCGTAGTCGCCGAGGCGCCAGGGGACCATCACCCGCCTGCCGGTCGTCGGGATCACCGGCCGTGAGCGCATCGTCTCGAAGATCACGGCCTCGATCTCCTCGTCGGCGTCGTCGTCGCCGCGACCGCCTCGCGCAGGCGTTCGTGGGCCTGCGGCGCGCGCACCAGGCGCTCCCAGGCCCAGGCGAGCGAGTTCGCCGTGGTCTCGTGGCCTGCGAGCACCAGGGTCAGGAGCTCGTCGCGTACCTCGCTGTCGGAGAGCATCTCGCCGTCCTCGGCGGTCGCCTGCAACAGCAGCGAGAGGATGTCGCGGCGCTCGTCGAGGTCGTCGGCGCGGCGACGATCTCTGATCACGGCGTAGGTCGGGCGGTCGAGGATCGCCATGGCGACGCGCAGAGGCCCGACGGGCTCGTCGCTGGCGACGTTGATCAGCTCGCCGAGCTGAGCGACGGGCAGGGTCGAGAAGGCCGTGATGTGCTTGACCGCCGCCCGCAGGCCCGCCTCGGGCGAGCCGCGTTCGGGTCGGCCCTCGATCCCGAAGATTCCGCCCATGATCACGTCGAGCGTGATCGCCTGCATCCGCGGCGCCAGCGCAAAAGGCTCGCCGAGCGGCCACGTCGCGATCTCACGAGCGGTGACGTCGGTGATCATCTGCACGTACTCGTCGATCGCCTCGCCGTGAAAGGGCGGCAGCAGCAGCTTGCGCTGGCGCATGTGGCGGGGCCCGATCGCAGTCAGGACCGAGTTCGGCCCGACGACCGGGCGCAGGGGCGACTCCGGCGTCAGCGACGGCGCCTGCTCGGGCTTGGCGGTGAACAGCGAGCGAACGTGGTCGGGATGGCTGGTCACGTACGGATCGCTGCCGGCGCTGCGCATCTGAAAAACCTCGCCGAGCTCGCGGCGGGCGCGAAAGACGAACTCGATCTGGCGCTGGTTGAAGCGCAGGATCTGCAGCGCGCGGGGCAGATCGATCGCCGGCGGTGCGCCAAGGCCGACGTCCTCGTCGCTGAGCGGGCCCGCGGGAGACGGCCGCGCCTCGCTGACCAGGGATGACTCGATCCGGCTCAGATGTCGTGAATGGGTTCGGCCGAGCCGCGCTGTCCGCTGCGGCCGGTGCTTGCTCGGAGTGCGGTAGCTGCGACCGCGGGGCGGGCGCGACCTCCCGGCGGGCAGCCCGGCAGCGGCATCGCATCGGGGCCGTGGCCACCGCGGCGCGGCCCGCGTGGACGCTTGGGCTCGCGGCGGAAGCGGCGGAACGGGTTCTCGTCGGCCTCGGGCGGCGCCGACTGCTCTTCGGGCAGGATCGAGGCCCGGTAGGCCCACCAGACGAGATAGAGAAGCCCGGCGACGGGGATCTTCAAGATCACCATCAGAAAGAAGATGGGAAGAAAGCCTTCCACCTAGCCGTTTTTCCTGGTCGCGAGCCTCACCAGTCCCTCACCCGAGAGTGTAACCGTCGCGCGCCCATGCCAAGAGCGCCTCCGTGTGCGCCTCGGTGAGCCCGATGGCCGACTCGGTCGGCACCAGCAGCGTCGGCGCGCTTCGCGCCGCGGCCCAGTCGTGACAGCTCTGGTCGAACGAGTCGTCGATCCAGGCCAGCGGCCGGTCCGCCGCGTAGCTCGTGAGCGCCTCGAGCTTCCAGTGCGCGGTGCCAAAGCGCGCGCGCCCGTCGAAGGTCAGCGCGTGAAGCTCGCCCGGGAGCCCGAGGATCAGCGGCAGCTGGTCGTTGGCACGCTCCTCCCAGCCGGTGGCCCAGATCAACTCGTAGACCTCGCCGAGGCGCGCCAGCTGCGACGCGGCGGCGTCGGCGATGCAATGGGCGATGCCGTCGATCAGGTGAAACTTGCCGCCGACCTGGTCGAGAGGGCCCTCGAATCCGAACAGGCTGATCACTCCGTCGACGTCGACTGCGAGCACAGGACGTGCTTCAGAGGCCTCCATCGCTCAAGCGTAACGACGGCGCCCTGCTATCTTCGCCGCCGTGCCAAGCACCAACCAACTCATCCGCAAGGGCCGCAAGCCGCCGCAGAAAAAGGTGACGACGCCAGGCCTGAAGTCGGGGCAGGGGCGCAAGGCTCGGACCTCAGCGCCGCAGCGCCGCGGCGTCTGCACCCGCGTCTACACGGCCACCCCGAAGAAGCCGAACTCCGCGCTTCGCAAGGTCGCTCGCGTTCGCCTCACCAACGGCATGGAAGTCACCTGCTACATCCCGGGCGAGGGCCACAATCTGCAAGAGCACTCGGTCGTGCTCGTCCGCGGCGGCCGCGTCAAGGACCTGCCCGGTGTCCGCTACAAGGTGATCCGCGGCACGCTCGACGCCTCAGGCGTCTCGGATCGCAAGCAGTCGCGCTCGATGTACGGCGTCAAGAAGTAGCTGGGCGGTAGTCGATGCCCCGCCGCGCACGTGCGTCCGTTCGCCCAGTCGAGCCCGATTCGGTTCACCGCAGCCGTCTCGTGATGCAGGTCGTCAACAAGGTCATGCAGCACGGCAAGAAGGCCGTCGCCGAGCAGATCACCTACGACGCGCTGGCGATCGTCGGCGAGCGCAGCGGCCGCGAGCCGGTCGAGGTGCTCGAGGAGGCGATCAAGGAGCTGACCCCGTCGCTCGAGGTCCGCTCGCGCCGCGTCGGCGGCGCCACCTACCAGGTGCCCGTCGAGGTCCCGGCCCGCCGCTCGCGCACCCTCGCGGTGCGCTGGCTCGTCAGCTTCGCCCGCAACCGGCGCGAGAAGACGATGTCCGAGCGCCTCGCCAACGAGATCCTCGACTCCGTCCAGCAGCAGGGCGGCGCCTGGAAGCGCAAGGACGACATCTACCGCATGGCGCAGGCGAACAAGGCGTTCGCCCACTACCGCTGGTAGCCGTCCGGCTGACGGCGCCCGTAAGCGTCGTAGGCGGCCTCAGTTTCTCAGTCGACGCGCGCCTGTGGGCTTCGCGTGCCGCTCGCGGCGCGATCCTGTGGAGATCCAGTTCACGACTGTCGTGAACGGATCTCCACAGGTGCAGCCAGATCGACGCCACCCTCACTGACAAACTCGCACCGCCGACGCTGTCGACCCGCGTCGGCAGCGCCACCGACCCCCGCCGCTACCGCTGATACCGCCGCCGCTCGGCCGGTTCGACGTCGTCTCGACCGCGCCCGGCCTGCCGTTCGTCGAGGCCTCGCCGCTCGATCGCGCCTGCGTTCGGTCGTGGCGCGCTCGTGCGCCTGCGCCGTGGGCGCAGGGCGCCGAGCTGCTCGGGCGTGAGGGTCGCCAGCGCGACGCCGGTGATCGCCAGCGCCAGCGCTCCGAACAGCTCCATGTAGAAGCCCTCGCGCGGGACCGCCTCGGCGTCGATGAAGCGATCCTCGTCGAGGGTGCCGATCGCGTTGGCGTCGGGCAGGTCGATGAGCAAGAAGAGCAGCAGCGCGACGGCGCCGGCGACTGCGACCGCGATCGCCGCGGGCTTGGAGCCGGTGAAGACGGCGAGCGCGAGGGCGCCGACCGCGAACACGGCGATCACCATCAGGGCGTTGCCGTGGCGCTCGGAGGCGTCCTGCTCGAGCAGCGGCTCGGCTCCCGGCGGCGTGAACTCGAACGTCGTCATCAACTCGGAGGCGAACAGGGCGATCGGCCGAGACCAGGATCGCGAGCGGGAGCAGTCTCGTCAGCCGGCTGACCGTTACCGGGGTTCGCTGCGGGGGCGACCTCGTTCACGTGCCCGCTCCCTGGACCTTGCGCTCGCGGCCGTCTTGCGGGCGCGGCGCGCTTGGCGGCGCCTCGGGCGCCGGCGGCGAGCCTTTCGCAGCCTGCCGCCGCCACCGGCGGAGCCGTGCCCGGCCCGAGCCGGTGTCGCGACGGGGGTCGGCGCGCAGGTAGCGCGGCAGCAGCGCCCCGCAGGCGATCAGCACCCCGGCGGTCACGAGCTGCACCCAGAACCCGTCGAGCAGGCGTGCCTCGGCGCCCTCGTAGACGACCGCGGCGTCGCCCTCGTCGAGAGCCTTCGGCATGTCGATCAGCAAGCTGATCGCGATCACCGCGGCCCCGATCAAGATCAGCAGACGGCGCGAGCCTAGGGCGCTTGCGCGCCGCGGCGACGACGACGACGATCGCGGCGAGCGCCAGCGGCAACATCACCCAAGCGTGGGCCTCGCCGGCGCGCTCGGTCTCGACGTCGGGAGCGGGGGCGACGGCGCCGACGCTGCCCGAGTAGGCGTCGCTGCCGACGCTGACGCCGCGGTAGTCGAGCCACTGCGAGACGGCGAGCGCTGACCGCGGCAAAGATCGCGACCACGATCACGCCTCGCGCCGGCGTCACATGGCGCTGGCCGAAGTGCAGCAGCGCCCCGAGCAGCGCGACGATCGCAAGCGCGGCCGGCAACAACACGGTGCGCCAGACCCACAGCACGCCGGCACCGGCGAGCTCGGCGACGGCCATGAACGCCTGCGCCGGGATCAGCAGCATCTCGCGACCGACCTTGACCGCCTCGGTCGCCGCCGTGGCGGCGGGACTTGCCAGGCGCCGGAGATCGGTCGAAAGCGTGCGGCGCTTGCGCGCTGCGCCCCGCGTGCGGGTCTCGCCCGCTTGCCCAGCCGCCTCGGCTTCGAGGCCTTGCGCGGCCCGGCGCGAGCTCGCCGCCTGGGCCTTCGCCGCCGCGGCCTTGGCGGCCTCGGCCTTACGCGCCTCGCGACGCGATCGCCGGAGTGCTGTCTGATGGCTTGTCGTTGGGGGTTTCCGCGCTCATGGTGCGTCCCTGGAGCCCCTTATCCCTCTGCTATAGTCACGCGTCGCTTGCGGCCGACCCGAGCCTGGTGCGCGAGCGGGGATTCCTTCCATGGAGAGCCGCACGACATAAGATCGTTCCGGGCTTTCAGTGGCAGTCTCGCGCTCGGTCCCGAAGGGGCCTTTTTTATGCGCTAAGACGGCTCTTTCGGCCGGTTCGTCTCTCCTCCTTGCGACGGCAGTCTTAACCGCCGCTCAAACCTACAGCAACCAACTAAGCACCTTACGAAACAAATGCCACGCTCATTCCCACTCGAGAAGACCCGCAACATCGGGATCATGGCGCACATCGACGCCGGTAAGACGACGACGACCGAGCGCATCCTCTTCTACACCGGCCGCACCCACAAGCTCGGCGAGGTCCACGAGGGCGCTGCCGTGATGGACTGGATGGAGCAGGAGCAAGAGCGCGGGATCACGATCACCTCCGCCGCCACCGCCTGCGAGTGGGACGGCCATCGCATCAACATCATCGACACGCCCGGCCACGTCGACTTCACGGTCGAGGTCGAACGCTCGCTGCGCGTCCTCGACGGCGCGATCGCCGTCTTCGACTCGGTCGCCGGCGTCGAGCCCCAGTCCGAGACCGTGTGGCGCCAGGCCGACAAGTACGCGGTGCCGCGGATCGCCTTCATCAACAAGATGGACCGCGTCGGCGCCGACTTCGACCGCGCGGTCGAGACGATGCGCGACCGCCTCGGCGCCCACCCGCTGCCGATCCAGCTCCCGATCGGCGCCGAGGACGCCTTCATCGGCGTCGTCGACCTGATCGAGAACAAGGCGCTGGTGTGGAAGGACGAGC
Source organism: uncultured Solirubrobacterales bacterium (assembly GCA_963730145.1). Classification (GTDB taxonomy): domain Bacteria; phylum Actinomycetota; class Thermoleophilia; order Solirubrobacterales; family 70-9; genus WHSW01. The sequence goes on along the minus strand of CAVSQT010000001.1, from coordinate 16,655 downwards.
TCGGGACCGAGTTCGAGTACTCCGAGATCCCCGAGAACCTCGTCGACGCGGCGCACGACGCCCGCACGCATCTGATCGAGGCCTGCGCCGACTACGACGACGAGCTCATGGAGATGTACCTCGACGAGCAGGAGATCCCGCACGAGCGGATCGCGAAGTCGCTGCACCGCGCGACGCTCGATCTCAAGGTCACGCCCGTGCTCTGCGGCTCGGCCTTCAAGAACAAGGGCGTGCAGCCGCTGCTCGACGCGATCGTCGAGCTGCTGCCCTCGCCGCTCGAGGTGCCGCCGATGAAGCGCGGTCGTCACCAACGCCAAGGGCGAGGTCGGCGAGGAGGTCGAGCGCCCGCCCGACGACTCCGCAGCCCTTCGCCGCGCTTGCCTTCAAGGTCATGTCGGACCCGTTCGTCGGCAAGCTCACCTACTTTCGCGTCTACTCGGGCAAGCTCACGGCCGGTGGCCGCGTGCTCAACGCCACCAACGGCAAGACCGAGCGCATCGGCCGGCTGCTGATGATGCACGCCAACCACCGCGAGGAGATCGAGGAGGCCTACTCGGGCGACATCGTCGCCGGCGTCGGCCTCAAGCAGACGTCCACGGGCGACACGCTCACGGCCCCCGACTCGCCGGTGCTGCTGGAGAACATCGTCTTCCCCGAGCCGGTGATCGCGGTCGCGATCGAGCCCAAGACCAAGTCCGACCAGGAGAAGCTCGGCGGCGGCCTCGCCCGTCTCGCCGAGGAGGACCCGACCTTCCGCATCGAGACCGACGAGGAGACCGGCCAGACGCTGATCCACGGCATGGGCGAGCTTCACCTCGAGGTCATCGTCGACCGCCTCCTGCGCGAGTTCAACGTCGACGCCAACGTCGGCCGCCCGCAGGTCGCCTACCGCGAGACCGTGCGCCAGCGCGTCGAGAAGGTCGTCTCACGCTTCGTGCGCCAGACCGGTGGCCGCGGCCAGTTCGCCCACGTCGTCATCAACCTCGAGCCGGCGCCGGGCGAGGGCTTCGACTTCGTCAACAAGATCAAGGGCGGCGCGATCCCGAGCGAGTACATCCCCGCGGTCGAGCAGGGAATCGAGGAGGCGCTGGGCTCGGGCGTCAAGGCCGGCTACCCGGTGGTCGACGTCCGCGTCGAGCTCACCGACGGCTCCTACCACGACGTCGACTCCTCCGAGATGGCGTTCAAGATCGCCGGCTCGATGGCGGTCCAAGACGCCGCGCGCAAGGCGAAGCCGGTGCTGCTGGAGCCCGTGATGGCGGTCGAGGTCGTCACCCCCGAGGACTTCCTCGGCGACGTCATCGGCGACCTCTCGCGGCGCCGCGGCAAGGTCCAGGGCCAAGAGCAGCGCGGCAACGCGCTCGCCGTCAACGCCTTCGTGCCGCTCGGCGAGATGTTCGGCTACGCCACCGACGTGCGCTCATCGACCCAGGGCCGGGCGACGTACACGATGCAGTTCGAGCGCTACGAAGAGGTGCCTTCTAACATTGCCGAGCAGATCGTCGAGAGCTCGCAGGGTGAGCCTGTCGCGGCCGGCTAGCGACGGGGGACTGCGTTCGAGGCAAGCGTTTGTAATCCTTAGTCGGTTGCGCCCCGGGCGACCGCAGGTCGATACCGGGTTCGCGGCGTGCCGCAACCACGGTCCAAAACTTAGACAACCAACTAGACGGAATAAGAAGAAGGAGCACGAGTAACGAGATGGCGGAGAAGTTTGATCGCAGCAAGCCGCACGTAAACGTCGGCACGATTGGTCACATCGACCACGGCAAGACGACGCTGACCGCAGCGATCACCAAGGTGCTCGCCGAACAGGGCGGAGCCGAGGCGAAGACGTTCGACGAGATCGACAACGCGCCCGAGGAGAAGGAGCGCGGGATCACGATCGCGACCTCGCACGTCGAATACCAGACCGACAAGCGCCACTACGCGCACGTCGACTGTCCCGGTCACGCCGACTACGTCAAGAACATGATCACGGGCGCCGCCCAGATGGACGGCGCGATCCTCGTCGTCTCCGCGGCCGACGGCCCGATGCCCCAGACGCGTGAGCACATCCTGCTCGCGCGCCAGGTCAACGTGCCCTACGTCGTCGTCTTCCTCAACAAGGTCGACATGGTCGACGACGACGAGCTCGTCGAGCTCGTCGAGGAAGAGGTCAAGGACCTGCTCAAGGAGTACGACTTCCCCGGCGACGAGACGCCGATCATCAAGGGCTCGGCGCTGAAGGCGCTGGAGGGCGACGAGGACGGCAAGAAGGCGATCCTCGAGCTCGCCGATGCGCTCGACAGCTACATCCCCGAGCCCGTGCGCGACCTCGACAAGCCGTTCCTGATGCCGGTCGAGGACGTGATGACGATCACCGGCCGCGGCACGGTCGCCACCGGCCGCATCGAGCAGGGCATCGTCAACACCGGCGACGAGATCGAGATCGTCGGCATCTCCGACACGTCGAAGACGATCGTCACCGGCGTGCAGATGTTCCACAAGGACCTCGACCAGGGCCAGGCCGGCGACAACGCCGGCTGCCTGCTGCGAGGCACCAAGCGCGAGGAGATCGAGCGTGGCCAGGTTCTCGCCAAGCCCGGGTCGATCACCCCGCACACCAAGTTCAAGTCCGAGGTGTACTGCCTGAAGAAGGAGGAGGGTGGCCGTCACACGCCGTTCTTCTCGGGCTACCGCCCGCAGTTCTACTTCCGCACGACCGACGTCACCGGGGTCTCCAACCTGCCCGAGGGCACGGAGATGGTCATGCCCGGCGACAACGTCGAGATGACGATCGAGTTGATCAACCCGATCGCGATGGATCCGGGCCTTCGCTTCGCGATCCGCGAGGGCGGCCGCACAGTCGGCTCCGGGGTAGTGACCGAAGTCCTCGAGTAGCACGCGTAGGTGAGCCGCCGCCGGCGGCTCATTCAGTTGTTTTATCGGATACGACCGGGGCGGCGCCCCACCGACACGGGGCGGCGCCCCTTTTGCGCCGACGACCAATCAAGAAAGACCAGTGGCAACTCTCGCGACAAGCAAGATCCGGATCAGGTTGAAGGCGTATGACCATGACGCCATCGATCGCGCTGCTCGCGAGATCGTCGAGACCGCGACGCGCACCGGCGCCTCGGTCGTCGGGGCCGGTGCCGCTGCCGACCGAGCGCAACATCTACTGCGTGATCCGCTCCCCGTTCAAGGACAAGGACTCGCGCGAGCACTTCGAGATCCGCACCCACAAGCGGCTGATCGACATCCACCAGCCGACTCCGAAGACGATCGACTCGCTGCAGCGCCTGGACGCACTCCCGGCGGGCGTCGACATCGAGATCAAGATCTAGGGCGAGCGGGCGGCACGGATGGCAGCGATCGTCGGCACGAAGGTCGGAATGACCCAGGTCTTCACCGAGGACGGCACCCGCGTGCCCGTGACCGTGATCGAGGCGCACCCGAACATCGTCTCCGCGGTGCGGACGCCCGACCGCGACGGCTATGCCGCCGTGCAGCTCGCGGCGATCCCAACGCCTGAGAAGAAGCTGAACAAGCCGGTGCTCGGCAACCTGAGGAAGGTCGGCGCCGCCGATCCGACGATGAGCCGCCTGATCGAGTTTCGCGACGAGGCGCCCGAGGCGCTCGTCGGCGAGCCGATGTCGGTCGAGCAGTTCGAGCCCGGCCAGCGCGTCAAGGTCTCGGCCAAGGCGATCGGCAAGGGCTTTCAGGGCACGATCAAGCGCCACAACTTCGGTCGCGGCCCGGTCTCCCACGGCTCCCACAACGTTCGCGCCCCCGGCTCGATCGGCGCCAGCGCCGACCCGGCTCGCGTCTTCAAGGGCACGAAGATGCCCGGCCGCATGGGCGGCAAGCGCGTCACCCAGAAGGGTCTCGAGGTCTTCCAGGTCGACGCCGAGCGCCACCTGCTGTTGCTGCGCGGCGCCGTGCCCGGTCCCAAGGGCGGCACCGTGGAGGTGCGCAGCGATGGCTGAGAAGGCGATCAAGGCGACGACCCTGGGCAAGCAGGCGAAGACCGACCTGCCCGCCGCCGTCTTCGGCGAGGACTTTCACGAGAGCCTCGTGCACGAGGCAGCGCGCGCGGATCTCGCCGCCAAGCGCCGTGGCACCGCCTCGACCCTCGGTCGCGGCGAGGTCTCGATGACCACCGCCAAGGCGTGGAGCCAGAAGGGCACCGGTCGCGCCCGCGCCGGCGCGCTGAGCGTGCCGCATCGCCGCGGCGGCGGCGTCGCCTTCGGCCCGAAGCCGCGCAGTCACACCTTCAAGGTCAATCGCAAGGCCCGCCGTCGCGCCCTGCGCTCGGCGCTCTCGGTGCACGCCGCGCGCGACAGCATCGCCGTCATCGACGCCTCCGGCATACGACACGCCTTCGACCAAGACCGCCTTCGACGCCCTGACGCAAGTGGGGCCCCAAGGGCCCGACCCTGGTCGTCGTCGACGCCGAGGAGGGCGGGGTCGTGATGAGCTTTCGCAACCTGCAGAAGGTCACGGTGCGCCCGGCGTCTGCGATCGGCGTCGCCGATGTCCTCGGACACGCTTCGATGATCGTCTCGCCGGCGGCGCTCGAGGTGCTCGAGGCCAAGCTCGGCGACGTCACCCGCTCCGGCGCCGAGCGCCCAGCGCCGAGCGCCGACGCCGAGAAGGAGAGCGAGTGATGGACCCGCGCGAGTCATCCTCGAGCCGGTCGTCTCCGAGAAGAGCTACGCGCTGATGGCCGACAACAAGTACACGTTTCGCGTCGCCGATCGCGCCCACAAGACGCAGATCCGCCTCGCCGTGCAGGAGATCTTCGACGTCGGCGTGGTCGAGGTGCGGACGATCAAGGTTCGCTCCAAGCCCAAGCGCCGCGGCCTCCACAGTGGCCGCACGCGCTCGTGGAAGAAGGCGATCGTCGAGCTCGCCCCGGGCGATCGGATCGAGTTGTTCGAAGGCGCCGCGGTGGCGGAGTAGGCAGGAGATTCACGATGGCAATGAGAAAGACAAGACCGACGAGCCCGGGGCGCCGCTTCGCGACCTACCAGCAGCGCGAGGAGCTGACCTCCAACAGCAAGCCGCTACAAGGCGCTGACCAAGGGCAAGAAGTCGAGCGGCGGGCGCAACGCCCGCGGCCGTATCACCGCGCGCCATCGTGGCGGCGGCGCCAAGCGCCGCTATCGCGAGATCGACTTCAAGCGACGCAAGGACGGCATCGCGGCCAAGGTCGCGACGGTCGAGTACGACCCCAACCGCACCTGCTACATCGCCCTGCTGCACTACGCCGACGGCGCCAAGAGCTACGTCCTCGCACCGGCGGGGATCAAGGCCGGCGACGTCGTTCAGTCCGGCGAGGGAGCCGACATTCGCGCCGGCAACGCGCTGCCGCTGCGCTCGATCCCGACCGGCACCATCGTCCACAACGTCGAGATGGTCCCCGGCCAGGGCGGCAAGCTCGGACGCTCGGCCGGCTCGGCGATCCAGGTCGTCGCCAAGGAGGGCGCGATCGTGACGCTGCGCCTGCCGTCGTCGGAGATGCGCATGGTTCGCGCCGACTGCCGCGCCACGATCGGCACGCTCTCCAACGCCGAGCATCAAAACGTCAAGGTCGGCAAGGCCGGGCCGCAAGCGCCACATGGGCGTGCGCCCGCAGTCGCGAGGAATCGCGATGAACCCCGTCGACCACCCGCACGGTGGCGGCGAGGCGCACAAGACGCCCGGCGGCCATCCGGTGACCCCCTGGGGCAAGCCGACGCTCGGCTATCGCACCCGCAAGAAGGGCAAGCGCTCCGACGCGATGATCGTTCGCGGCCGTCGCCGCGGGAAGAAGAAGAGGTAGGCAGTGGGTAGGTCAACGAAGAAGGGCCCGTTCGTCGAGGAGCGCCTGATGCAGCGCATCGAGCGCATGAACGAGCAGAACGCGAAGACGATGATCAAGACCTGGTCGCGGATGTCGACCGTGTTCCCGGAGATGGTCGGCCACACGATCGCCGTCCACGACGGGCGCAAGCACGTGCCCGTGTTCATCTCCGAATCGATGGTCGGCCACAAGCTCGGCGAGTTCGCGCCGACGCGCACGTTCCGCGGCCACGGCGGCAAGGACCGCTAGGACGACTACTGATGGCGAAGCCAGACTGACAACTCCAAGCGCCGATGGTGCGCGCGAAGGCTCGCTACGTGCGCGTCGCGCCGCGCAAGGCGCGCCTGATCGCCGACCAGGTGCGCGGCATGCCGATCGACGAGGCGCGCACGCTGCTCGCCTTCTCGAGCCGCGGCGCCGCTCGCGACGTCGCCCGGCTGATCGAATCGGCGGCCGCCAACGCGGAGGCCAACCACGAGCTGATCGCCGACGACCTGCGGATCGCTGAGATCTGCGTCGACGAGGGACCGACGCTGAAGCGCTGGCGCGCACGCGCCCGCGGTCGCGCGACCCGAATCGAGAAGAGAACGAGTCACCTGACGGTGGCGCTGACCCCGACTAGCGACGCCTAGCCGGAGATCGAGGCACAGAGAACTCAATGGGACAGAAGATTCACCCCGAAGGCTTTCGCGTCGGCTACATCCACGATTGGAAGTCGAACTGGTTCGACGAGCGCAACTTCGCCGATCTGCTGGTCGAGGACATCCAGATCCGCGACCACATCGAGGGCAAGCTCTCACACGCCGGCCTCTCCGACATCAACATCGTCAAGCAGCGCGGTGAGATCACCGTCGATATCCACACCGCGCGCCCGGGCATCGTCATCGGCAAGTCGGGCGCCGAGGTCGACGCCCTGCGCCGCGACCTGCACCGGATCACGAAGAAGCCGGTCAAGGTCAACATCCGCGAGATCAAGCGACCCGAGCTCGACGCCAAGCTCGTCGCTCAGTCGATCGCCGAGCAGCTGCAAAATCGTGTCGCCTTCCGCCGCGCGATGAAGCGCGCGCTGACCTCCGCCATGCGCTCGGGCGCCAAGGGCGTCAAGGTCCAGGTCTCGGGCCGGCTCGGCGGCGCCGAGATGGCGCGCACCGAGGGCTACTCCGACGGCCGCGTGCCGCTGCACACGCTGCGCGCCGACATCGACTACGGCTTCGTCGAGGCGAAGACGACCACGGGGCGGATCGGCGTCAAGTGCTGGATCAACAAGGGCGAGGTGATGCCCGAAGGCTTTCGCTCGGCGACCGACGAAGAGGAGCTCGCGCCGCGCTCGTTCAGGCGCAACCGCGAGCAGGGCCGCGACCGCGGCCCGCGTGGCGGTCAGGGCGGCGGACGCTCGGGCGGCGGTCAGGGCGGCCAGCGCCAGGGAGCGCCGCGCAACTCGCCACCGCCCGCCAAGCCCGCGGCACCGACCCCAGCTCCGGCGACCCCGCCGGCGGCACAGGAGCCTGCTCCCGCGGCCGAGCCCGCCGCAACGCCCGCCGCGCCCGCCGCGCCCGCAGCGCCGACCCCTGCGCCCGCGAGTCCCCCTGAGGGCGGTGCCAGCTGATGCTGATGCCGAAGCGGGTCAAGCACCGCAAGCAGATGCGCGGCAAGCGCCGCGGCAACACCAAGGGCGGAGCCACCGTCGCGTTCGGCGAGTACGGCCTCAAGGCGACCGAGCGCGGCTGGATCACCAACCGCCAGATCGAGGCCGCCCGAGTCGCGATGACGCGCAAGATCAAGCGCGGCGGCAAGGTCTGGATCAACATCTTCCCCGACAAGCCCTATACGAAGAAGCCGGCCGAGACGCGCCAGGGCTCGGGCAAGGGCAACCCCGAGGGCTGGGTCGCCGTGGTCAAGCCCGGTAAAGTCATGTTCGAGCTCGCCGGTGTGCCCGAGGACCTCGCCAAGGAGGCGCTGCGCCTCGCGGCGCACAAGCTGCCGATCAAGACGAAGTTCGTCACCCGTGAGGGGACCGGGCAGTGAAGGCCTCCGACGTGCACGCGCTTGGCGACCAGGATCTGGTCCAGGCGCTCAAGGACGCGCGCGAGGAGGCGTTCAATCTGCGCTTTCGCCACGCGACCGGAGAGCTCGACAACACATCGGGTCTCGGCGGCTCGCGCCGTGATCTGGCCCGGCTGATGACCATCGCCCGCGAGCGTGGCATCGACATTGCGAAGGAATTGAAGTGAGCGAAGAAGAAAAGAACGAAGAGACGGACGCGCCCGAGACGCCCGAGACCGAGGTGGACGAGACGGCTGCGCCCGAGGAGGCCCCGGCTGACGACGCATCCCAAGCCGAGGAGACCCCCGCGCAGGACGCTCCCGAAGCTGAAGAGGCTGAGGAGGCACCCGAGGCTGAAGCGGTTCCCGAGGCGAAGAGGCCCCCGCGGCTCGAAGAGCCCAGCGGCGGAAGAGGCGCCCGCGGCGGAGGAGGCACCCGCGGCCGCCCCTGCCGAGGACGGTGAGCCCGAGGTCCCGCTGACGCGAAAGCAACTGCGAAAGCAGCGCCGCTCCACCCATACCGGTGAGGCCAGCGAGCCGCGCAGCGTCGACGAGCGCTCGGCCGACCGTACCGCCCAGCGTGCGACGAAGGCAAAGAGCCGGGCTCGCACCCGCGCCGAGGCACGCGCCAAGCACGAGGCCCGCGAGGGCACGCCCACGGCAGAGCGCGAGCCGGGCATCCCCGAAGGTCCGCCTGGGCACCGTCATCTCGGCCAAGGCCGACAAGACGATCACGGTCAAGGTCGACGTCGTCCGTCGCCATCCGCGCTACGAGAAGGTGATCCGCCGCACCGCCAGCGTTCACGCTCACGACGAGCGCAACGAGGCCAACGCCGGCGACACAGTCCGCCTGGTCGAGTCGCGGCCGCTGTCGCGGACCAAGCGCTGGCGCCTGGTCGAAATCCTAGAGAGAGCTCGATGATCCAGCAGGAGTCGCGACTCAAGGTCGCAGACAACTCCGGGGCTCGCGAGATCCTCTGCATCCGCGTCAAGGGCGGCTCGCATCGCCGCTATGCCGGCGTCGGCGACGTGATCACGGCCACCGTCAAGCACGCGACGCCGCGCGGCGGCGTGCGCAAGGGCGAGGTCGTCGAGGCGGTCGTCGTTCGCACCCGCAAGCAGCTCGGCCGCTCCGACGGCACCTACATCTCCTTCGACGAGAACGCCGCCGTCCTGATCGACGCCCAGGGCGCCCCCCGCGGGACGCGCATCTTCGGTCCCGTCGCGCGCGAGCTTCGCGATCGCAACTTCATGCGGATCATCTCCCTCGCGCCGGAGGTGCTCTAGCCCAATGGCCAAGCGCATGCACATCCGCAAGGACGACTCGGTGATCGTCATCGCCGGCAAGGACAAGGGCAAGACGGGTCGCGTCCTGCGCACCGAGCCCGGTCGCCGGCGCGTCTACGTCGAGGGCCTCAACATCCACAAGCGCCACACGCGGCCGCGTTCGGTCAAAGACACCCAGCAGGCGCAGGCCAGTGGCATCATCGATCAGGAGGGTCCGATCGACATCTCCAACGTGATGCTGCTCGACCCGGCCGACAACAAGCCCACCCGGGTCGGCATGCGCGTCGGCAAGAACGGCGCCCGCTCGCGTTACGGCAAGCGCACGGGCAAAGGAATCGAGTGATGGCAGCGACTGAGACAGAAACAACTGCGCAGAGCCAGCAGGCGGCACCGCCGCCGCGCCTGCGCGAGACATACGAGAGCGAGATCGTCGCCGCCCTGACCGAGAAGTTCGGCTACACGAGCCGGATGCAGGTGCCGGTCGTGGAGAAGATCACGGTCAACATGGGTGTCGGCGATGCCAAGCAGTCGACGCCGATCCTCGAGGCCGCGACCGAGCAGCTGGCGACGATCACGGGCCAGGCGCCGAGCGTTCGACGCGCCCGGCGCTCGATCGCGAACTTCAAGCTTCGCGAGGGGATGCCGGTAGGCGTCGCGGTAACGCTGCGCGGAGCTCGCATGTGGGAATTCCTCGATCGTCTGATCACGATCGCGATCCCGCGGATCCGCGACTTTCGCGGCCTCAATGCGCGTGCCTTCGACGGCCGCGGCAACTACTCGATGGGCGTTCGCGAGCAGCTGATCTTCCCTGAGATCGATTACGACTCGATCGACGAGGTGCGCGGTCTCGACATCGCGATCACGACCAGTGCCCCGAGCGACGAGGAGGCTTTCGAGCTTCTGCTGGCGCTGGGCATGCCCTTCTCACAAGAGCATCGCCCAGGCGTCGCCGAGCCCGAGGTCGACCCCGAGGAGGAGCGCCGCAAGGAGGAGGCCCGCCAGCGGGCCGAGGCCGAGCAGGCTGCGCTCGAACAGCTCAAGGAAGAAAACCCCGAGGCCTATGCCAAGCCCGTCAGGCCCGAGGAGGACGAGGAAGGCGAAGAGGGCACAGAAGGCGGGGAGACCGCGTCCGAGGACTCGGACGACTCGGACGAGGAAGGAAACGATGGCTAAGACATCACAGCGCGTGCGCCAGCAGCGCGGATCGAAGTACAAGACACGCAACTACAACCGCTGTCGCAGCTGCGGCCGCTCGCGGGCGTACTACCGCAAGTTCGGGCTCTGCCGCCTCTGCCTGCGCAAGGCCGCTCACCGCGGCTACGTGCCCGGCATGAGCAAGGCGAGCTGGTAACAGCAACCAGGAACTGAAACCAATGCTTACCGACCCCATTTCCGATTATCTGACGCGCGTTCGCAACGCGCTCGCCGCCGAGCACCCCGACGTCGAGGTCCCCGCATCGCGCCTGAAGAAGGAGCTCAGCCGCATCCTCACCGAGCAGGGCTATCTGACCAGCTTCGAGGTCGAGCCGACTGCCGTCGGCGAGGTGATCAAGATCCAGCTCAAGTACACCGAGGACCGCAAGCCGGTGATCAGCGGGCTGACGCGGATCTCGCGCCCAGGACGCCGCCGCTACGTCTCGACTGGCGACGTGCCCCGGGTTCAGGGCGGCATGGGGACCGCGATCGTCTCGACGTCCTCAGGCGTGATGACCGGTCACGAAGCACACGCCAAAGGTGTCGGCGGCGAGGTCGTAGCCTACGTCTGGTGAGCAGCTGACTATGAGTCGAATCGGAAAAAAGCCCATTGAAGTGCCCGAAGGCGTCACCGTCTCGATCGGCCCTGGCCGCGTCACCGTCAACGGCCCCAAGGGCGAGCTCGAGCAGGTCGTGAGCCAGCGCATGGAGATCCTCGATGAGGACGGCACGCTGACGGTCAAGCGCCCGACCGACCGCGGCGACGATCGCGCCATCCACGGCCTCACCCGCAGCCTCGTCGCCAACATGGTCGAGGGCGTCACCGATGGCTATTCGAAGGAACTTCAGATCCAGGGCGTGGGCTACCGCGCCAAGCTTCAGGGCAAGGCGCTCGAGCTCAGCGTCGGCTACTCGCACACCGTCTCGGTTCCCGCGCCCGACGGGATCGAGTTCGAGGTGCCGATCCCGACGCAGGTGATCATTCGCGGCATCGACAAGCAGCTCGTCGGCGAGACGGCCGCGCGCATCCGTCGCGTGCGCCCACCCGAGCCCTACAAGGGCAAGGGCATCCGCTACCTCGACGAGCAGGTCCGCCGCAAGGTCGGAAAGAGGGCTTAGCGATGACAGTCACGACCAAGCCAAGCCAGCGCCTGCGCCGTCGCCGTCGCGTGCGGGCGAAGATCACGGGCACGGCCGAGCGGCCGCGGCTCTCGGTATTTCGCTCCAACCGCGGCGTCTTCGCGCAGCTGATCGACGACGGCGCCGGGCGCACGATCGCCTCGGTCTCGTGGATCGAGGCCGACCTGCGCAAGCTGACCGCCTCAGAGCAGGCGAAGAAGGTCGGCGAGCTGATCGCCGAACGGGCGAAGGCAGCCGGCGTCACCACCTGCGTCTTTGACCGCGGCGGCTATCGCTACCACGGCCGTGTGCGCGCGCTAGCTGAGGGCGCGCGCGAGGGCGGGCTTCAATTTTGAGCCGGAGGCAGAACAAGAGAGCTGATGTTCCAGCCGCAGACGAAACAATTTCTTCCATGTGTACGGTGATCTGAGATGTTCCTGAAGAAACACGACGTGCAATTCATCAGCCCGCAGGGGCTGGACCTGCAAGAACGCGTGATCGAAATCAACCGCGTCGCCAAGGTGGTCAAGGGCGGGCGCCGGTTTTCGTTCACGGCGCTGGTAGCCGTGGGCGATGAGGACGCGGTCGTCGGCATCGGCTACGGCAAGGCCCGCGAGGTCCCGCTGGCGATCCAGAAAGCGGTTGAAAACGCGCGCAAGAGCCTGATCCGCGTGCCCAAGTTCGGCCAGACGATCCCGCACCGAAACATCGGCCGCTTCGGCTCCGGTCACGTCGTCTTGCGGCCGGCCAGCCCCGGTACCGGCGTCATCGCCGGCGGTGGCGTGCGCGCCGTGCTCGAGCTCGCCGGCATCCGCGACGTGCTCTCGAAGTCGATCGGCTCACAGAATCCGATCAACCTCGTCAAGGCGACGATGGACGGCCTCGTCAGCTTGCGCCGCCCCGAGGACGTCGCCAAGCTTCGCGGCCTCTCGATCAAGCAGGTGCTGGGACTGGATCTTCTCGAAGCCGCGCCGAAGAAGAACGGCGGCGGCGAGGACGAGGCGCTGGTCAGCGCCACCGACGACGTTTCGGCCCCGGCCACGCCGGTTGCGGTGGCGACGGAGGAGGCACCGCCCGAGCCAGCTGAGCCGCCGGCCGAGGAAGGCGCTTCGAATGGCTGACGTCAAGCTGCGACAGATCCGCTCCTCCGCCCGCGCCAACGCCAAGCAGCAGGGCGCGCTCGCGAGCCTCAAGCTCGGCAGGATCGGCCGCGAATCGACGATGAAGGACTCACCGCAGCTTCGCGGCGCCTTGATCAAGGTCGGCCATATGGTCGAGATCGACGGTGTCTCGACCGCGCGCGGCGTCGCCCATGAGCGCAAGGAGGCAAGCTGATGGCCCGCCTCGATCCGGAGGACATCGGACTGCACTCGATCCGCCCCAAGCCCGGCTCGACCCACGCGAAGAAGCGCTTGGGCCGCGGCAGGGCTCTGCACCGGCAAGACAGCCGGGCGCGGCCACAAGGGCGCGGGCTCGCGCTCGGGCGCGAAGTCAAAGCGCGGCTACGAGGGCGGGCAGACGGCGATCCACATGCGGATGCGCAAGCTGCGCGGACCGCACATGAAGAAGTCGATGCCGTTCGAGCGCTTTCGCACCCACACGCAGCCGATCAACCTCTCCGATCTCGAGGAGCGCTTCGACGCGGGCGCCGAGGTGACGCCGGATTCGCTTCGCGAGGCCGGCCTGGCCAAGCGCCGCACGCCGATCAAGGTGCTCGGTAAGGGCGAGATCTCGAAGAAGCTGACCGTGCGCGCACATGCCTTCAGCGCCACCGCCAAGGAGAAGATCGAGGCGGCCGGCGGCAGTGCCGAGCTGATCGAGAAGTAGATGCTCCAAACGATCGCGAACGCCTTCGCGGTTCCGGAGATCCGCCGCAAGATCGCCTTTACGCTGGCGATGCTGTTGCTTTACCGGCTCGGCGCCTTCATCCCGGCGCCGGGGATCGATCTCGACGCGGTCGACGCGATCGAGGACAACTTCACCGGCAACAACGTCCTCGGCTTCCTCAACCTGTTCTCCGGCGGCAGCCTGCAGCGCCTGTCGCTGTTCGCGCTGGGGATCATGCCCTACATCACCGCCTCGATCATCTTGCAGCTGCTGACGGTGGTGGTGCCGGCGCTCGAGCGCCTGCAGAAGGAGGGTGAGGTCGGCCAGCAGAAGATCACCCAGTACACGCGCTATCTCACCGTCGGCCTCGCTTTCGGCCAGTCGCTGGGCTACGTCTTCCTCTTCGAGTCGTTCACGACCAACACCGGCGAGAAGTGTTGTCGGCACCCTCACCTTCGCCAAGGTCTTCGTCATCGTCATCTCGCTGACCGCGGGCTGCGTGCTGCTGATGTGGTTCGGCGAGCTGATCACCCAGCGCGGCATCGGCAACGGCATCAGCCTGATGATCTTCGCCTCGATCGCATCGGGGATCGGGCCCGGGATCGCGTCGTGGTGGACCAACCCCGACCAGGTCTTCGTCGTAATGATGCCCTTCGTCGCGCTGGCGGTGATCGTCGGCATCGTCTTTGTCCAGGAGGGTCAGCGGCGAATACCCGTGCAATACGCCAAACGCGTGGTCGGGCGCAAGATGACAACCGGCGGCTCCACGTATCTGCCCCTGCGCGTAAACATGGCCGGGGTGATCCCGGTTATCTTCGCCGCCTCGATCATGGCCTTCCCGCCGACGATCGGGCAGCTGCTCAACACCCCCGCCGCGCTCGACTTCGCCGCCTTCTTCAGCCCCTCGAGCTGGGCCTACATCGTCGGCGAGGTCTTCTTCATCATCATCTTCACCTACTTCTACACGGCCGTCACCTTCAACCCAGTCGACCAGGCCGACAACCTGAAGAAGTACGGCGGCTTCATCCCCGGCGTGCGCCCGGGCCGGCCGACGGCCGAGTACCTCGACCTCGATCTCGCGCCTGACCTTCCCGGGCGCGCTGTATCTCGGCGCGGTCGCGGCGCTGCCGACGATCCTGATCTCCCAGACCTCGGCCAACTTCTTCTTCGGCGGCACCTCGATCCTGATCGTCGTCGGCGTCGCACTCGACACCGTCAAGCAGCTCGAAGCGCAGCTGATGATGCGCAATTACGAGGGGTTCTTGAAGTAGGGGTGGGCCGGGAGGTCGCCGGGCGCGGGCCGTGTTGGGGGCTCGGCCGGGTATTTGCTGGGTAGGGCGGTGTTGGTTCGGGCCGGGTTTCGGTCCCCTGATGTGTCCTGAGGAGATCCATTAACGACTGTCGTGAATAGATCTCCACAGGTGGTCGATCCGGGCGCCGTGCCCGCGGAAGCGTGAGCGTTATGCCCCTGCGCGGCCGAATCCCACCTCCCTCACTAGCAATGCCACGCCCGCGTCGCCACGTCTCGCGGTAGGCCCAGCCCGCCGCAAAAATGAGGAGATCCAGCCCCGCCAGTCGGGACTGGATCTCCAAAGGTGAGCGTTCGGTGCCTGCGCTACGCGACGGTCTGGCGGCTGCTGCGGTGCCCGGTGACGACCAGCGCTCCGGCGGCGATAGCCGCGAGCGCGACCATGGCGGCGGCGCCGATTCCGGCATCGCCCCAAGCTGAAGCGATCGCCCGCGACCGTGGGGCTCTGCTGCGGAACAGCCGAGGGCGAGTACGACTCTGCCTGCACCTTGCCGGCGGCGGAACCCTCTTTGACGGTGGAGCTTGGAACGCGCTCCTCGAACGGCGCCGCCCACGCGGTCGGCGCTGCGAGGGTGCCGATCACGGTGGCGAGTGCGATAACGCGTCGCATTGTGTGCCTGTTCCTCATGTCCGTTCCTTTCGGCGGGATCGTCCGAATGCGATCCTTCGGCGGGAACCCTCAAGGAGAGCGGTAAACGCGCGGCTGATTGCGGTTGCAGATCGGCAAATTCGGCGCTTACAGGTGATAGCGTCGGCGACGGGGCGAATGACCGTCGAGTTCCGCATCCTTGGCTCGCTAGATGTCCTGGTCGACGGTCGACCAGTGCCGCTCGGTGGAGCCAGGCAACGCGCTGTGCTCGCGATCCTGCTGCTGCACCGCGGCGAAGCCGTCTCGGTCGAGCGCGTAGTCGATCAGATCTGGGCGAGCGGCCGCCGGACACTGCGACTAAGACGGTGCAGGTCTATGTCTCGCGGCTTCGCAAGGTTCTTGGCGAAGGCGTTTTGGTCACGCGCGGCGGAGGCTATGCGCTCGAGGTCGACGCCGACCGGGTCGACGCCGAGCGCTTCGCGCGGCTCGCCGAGAATGGGCGCAACGCCCTCGAGCGGGGTGACCCCCGTAATGCCTCCGAGCAGCTGAGCGCGGCGCTCGATCTCTGGCGCGGTCCGCCGCTGGCCGACTTCGCGCCACGAGCCGGCTGCTCGGCCCAGACGAGACCGCCCGGCTCGACGAGATGCGCCTGGCCGTGACTGGAGACCACATCGAAGCCGACCTTGCGCTGGGCCACCACCGCGAGCGCTGGCTACCGAGGCGGAAGTCCCTCGCGCGCGAGCATCCGGCGCGAGAACGTCTCGCGCGGACAGCTCATGCTCGCGCTCTACCGCACCGGCCGCCAGGCGGAGGCCCTCGAGCAGCTACCGCGCCGGACGGCGAGCGCTCCGAGAAGAGCTGGAACTCGAGCCGGGCCCAGAGCTCCAGCGACTCGAGCGCGCGATCTTGAGCCAGGATCCTGCGCTCGAAAGCCCGCCGCGCAGCGCAGCGGCTGCACTGCGCAAGCGCCGGCGCGGCGGCGGCCTCATTGTGCTCGGCGGCGGCCTGCTGCTTGGGGCTGTCGTCGCGGCGATCGTCTTAGGTGGCGGTGACGACGCCGCCTCGGACCTGGCCGACCCCAACTCGCTGGCCGTGATCGACCCGGGCTCCAATCGGCTCGTCTCGACGGTGCCAACGGGGGGCCTACCGGCCGAGGTGTCCGCGGATGCCGAGCATGTGTGGGTCGCGAATCGCGGCGATGACACTGTGACGCAGATCGACCCGGCAACGAAGGAGGTCGCGGGAACGGCGTCGCCGGGCACGAGCGTCGCCGGACTCGCGGCGGGCGCCGACGGCGTCTGGGTCGGCGACAGCCGGCGCGAGAAGCTCGTGCGCCTCGATCCGGCTTCTCGCGCGGTGGCGAGCTTGATCGGCTCGCAGCGGGACCGGGAGGTGTTCGGCGAGTCGACCACGGAATCCAGTCGCCGTCGGCCACGGCGCGGTCTGGGTTGCGAGGGCGGTTGG